>NZ_JARXWB010000001.1 GCF_029892425.1 Bradyrhizobium sp. BR13661
CGGGAGACCGGGCCGGATCACGGCGTCAAGCGCCAAGGACCCAACGGCTTCCCGCCCACCGCCATCATGACAGACTTTCCACACACAGGGACCCAGATCGCCACAAGCAACGTAGCCAGTGTGGGCCCCGGCTCTGCAGCACATCACTTCGTGCTGCGCTGCGTCCGGGGCACGAGACCGACATGGCGAGCGATGATCGACTTATACAGCTGTTTTGCCCGACGGAACAAGCAATTTTCGGTAAGGCCGAAATTCGTCAATCCCATCAACCCCATCCCTACTGTGCATGGGGTTGTTTTCGCGCTTGCTTTTCGAGCGGGCGCCTAACCCGCTCCCGCGCGCTTCTTCTGCCAGACCAGATGCACCGCGCAGGTGCAGCCGGGCGGATGCGAGGCGAGGTCTTTTGACGTTTCGTCGTTCGCGGGCGTCGCGGTGAAAGCCTTGTCGGTCGTTTGCTGCGACGGGATGTAGTTCAGCACCGGCGCGAGCCAGCGCTCGGTCTCGGTCACCGTCATGCCCTTCCGCGCCGCATAGTCCTCGACCTGGTCGCGCTCGATCTTGCCGACGCCGAAATAATAGCTCTCGGGGTTTGCGAAATAGAGCCCGGACACGGACGAGCCCGGCCACATCGCAAAGCTCTCCGTCAGCTTCACGCCGGCGGTCGCTTCCGCATCGAGCAGCTCGAACAGCGTCGCCTTCTCGGTGTGATCGGGCTGCGCGGGATAGCCGGGCGCGGGGCGGATGCCCTGGTATTTTTCGAGGATCAGCTCCTCGCTGGACAGCGCCTCGTCCGGCGCATAGGCCCAGAACTCGCGGCGCACGCGGGCATGCATGCGCTCGGCGAACGCTTCGGCGAGACGATCGGCCAGCGCCTTGCACAGGATCGAGGAGTAGTCGTCGTTGGCCATCTTGAAGCGGTCAGCGACGGCGTCCTCGCCGATCCCGGCGGTGACGACGAAGCCACCCACATAGTCGGGCACGCCCGCGGGCGCGATGAAGTCGGACAGCGCCGCGTTGAAACGACCCTCGCGCTTCTCGAGCTGCTGACGCAGCGTGTGCAGCGTCGCGATTCTAGCGGTGCGGCTCTCGTCGGCATAGAGCACGATGTCGTCGCCCTGCGCATTCGCCGGCCAGAAGCCGACCGTCGCACGGGCCCGGAACCATTTTTCCTTGACGATGGTGTCGAGCATCTTGCGCGCATCATCGTAGAGCGAGCGCGCGACCTCGCCGACCTTCTCGTCCTTGAGGATCGCGGGGAAGCGGCCGGCAAGCTCCCAGGTCTGGAAGAACGGCGTCCAGTCGATATAGGGCACGAGCTCGGCGAGATCGTACTCGTCGAAGCTCTTGGTGCCGAGGAAGGTCGGCTTCACCGGCTTGTTCGCCGCGAAGTCCACCGGCACGCGGTTCTTGCGCGCATCAGCGAGCTTCAGCCGCTTCTTGTCCGCCTGCGCGCGCAGATGCGCCTCGGAGATTTTTGCGTATTCGGCGCGGACCTCGGCGGCATAGGCCTCGCGCTTCTCAGGGCTCAGCAGCGAGGACGCAACGCCCACCGCGCGGCTGGCGTCGTTGACATGCACGACGGGACCGGCGCGGTAGCTCGGGTCGATCTTGACAGCCGTATGCACGCGGCTGGTCGTTGCGCCGCCGATCAGCAGCGGCAGCTTGAGGCCTTCGCGCTGCAGCTCGCCGGCGAAGAACGCCATTTCGTCGAGCGAGGGCGTGATCAGACCTGATAGCCCGACGATGTCGGCCTTCTCCGCCTTCACCGTCTCGACGATCTTGGCGGCCGGCACCATCACGCCGAGGTCGATCACCTCGTAATTGTTGCACTGGAGCACGATGCCGACGATGTTCTTGCCGATGTCGTGGACGTCGCCCTTGACGGTCGCGAGCACGATCTTGCCGGCGGATGAACTCTTGCCGGCGTCGACACCAGCCGCGGCGTTGCGGGCCTTCTCCTCTTCCATGAACGGCATCAGCCAGGCGACCGCCTGCTTCATCACGCGCGCCGACTTCACCACCTGCGGCAGGAACATCTTGCCGTCACCGAAGAGGTCGCCGACCACGTTCATGCCGGCCATCAACGGCCCCTCGATGACGTCGAGCGGGCGCGAGGAATTCTTGCGGGCCTCCTCGGTGTCCTGCTCGATGAATTCGGTGATGCCGTGCACCAGCGAATGCGACAGCCGCTTCGCCACCGGCCATTCGCGCCAGGCGAGATCAGCTTCCCTCGCCTCGGTCTTCTTGCCGCGGAACTTTTCGGCGAGCGCCAGCAGGCGCTCGGAGGCGCCCGCGTCGCGGTTGAGGACGACGTCCTCGCACACTTGGCGCAATTCAGGGTCGATGTCGTCATAGACGATCATCTGCCCGGCATTGACGATGCCCATGTCCATGCCGGCCTTGATGGCGTGATACAGGAACACCGAGTGCATGGCCTCGCGCACCGGCTCGTTGCCGCGGAACGAGAACGACAGGTTCGAGACGCCGCCCGAGATATGCGCGCCCGGCAGGTTCTGCCGGATCCAGCGCGTCGCCTCGATGAAGTCGACGCCGTAATTGTTGTGCTCCTCGATGCCGGTCGCGATCGCGAAGATATTCGGATCGAAGATGATGTCCTCAGGCGGGAAGCCGACGCGGCCCACCAGGATGTCGTAGGCGCGCTTGCAGATCTCGGTCTTGCGCGCGAACGTGTCGGCCTGGCCGACCTCGTCGAACGCCATCACCACGACCGCCGCGCCGTGGCGACGGGCGATCTTGGCCTCGTGGATGAATTTTTCCTCGCCTTCCTTCATCGAGATCGAGTTGACGACCGGCTTGCCCTGAACACACTTCAGTCCGGCTTCGATCACCGAAAATTTCGAGGAGTCGACCATGACCGGGACGCGGGCGATATCGGGTTCGGCGGCGACGAGGTTGAGGAAGGTCACCATCGCGGCTTCGGAGTCGAGCAAGCCCTCGTCCATGTTGACGTCGATGATCTGCGCACCGTTCTCGACCTGGTCGCGCGCGACCTGCAGCGCGGCGGTGTAATCACCGTTCGTGACCAGCTTGCGGAAGCGCGCCGATCCGGTGACGTTGGTGCGCTCGCCGACGTTCACGAACGGAATCGCATCCGTCAGCACGAACGGCTCGAGGCCGGAGAGCCGCAACTTCGGTGCGATCTCCGGCACGATGCGCGGCTTGTGCGGGGCGACGGCGGCGGCGATCGCAGCGATATGGTCCGGCGTGGTGCCACAGCAACCGCCGACGATGTTGACGAGGCCGTCACGCGCGAACTCACCGATCAGGCGCGCCATGTATTCGGGCGTCTCGTCATACTGGCCGAATTCGTTGGGGAGGCCGGCGTTGGGATAGGCGCAGACCAGCGTGTCGGCGACGCGGCCGATATCGGCGATGTGCGCGCGCAAATCTTCCGCACCGAGCGCGCAGTTGAAGCCGATGGTGACGGGCTTGGCGTGCCGCACCGAATTCCAGAATGCTTCCGGCATCTGGCCCGACAGCAGGCGGCCGGATTTGTCGGTGATGGTGCCCGACACCATCACGGGCATGTCGATGCCGAGTTCTTCGGTGATCTCGGCGATCGCATAGAGCGCCGCCTTGGCGTTCAACGTATCGAAGATGGTCTCGACCAGCAGCAAATCGACGCCGCCGTCGATCAGGCCGCGGATCTGCTCGCCATAGGATTTGCGCAAATCATCGAAGGTGACTGCGCGATATCCGGGGTTGGCGACGTCAGGCGAAATCGACGCGGTGCGGTTGGTCGGCCCGATCGCGCCGGCGACGAAGCGCGGCTTGCCGTCTTCGGCCGCGACGCGCCTGGCGGCGTTGCCGGCGAGGCGGGCGCCATCGCGCGCCATCTCGTAGACGATGTCGGTGAGATCGTAATCGGCCTGCGCGATCGAGGTCGTGGAGAAGGTGTTGGTCGCGACGATGTCGGCGCCGGCGCGCAAATAGGCGGCGTGGATGTCCTCGATCGCCTGTGGCTGGGTCAGGATCAACAGATCGTTGTTGCCGCGCAGGTCGCGATGGAAGTTCTTGAAGCGCTCGCCGCGGAAGGCGGCCTCGTCGAACTGCAGGTTCTGGATCATCGTGCCCATGGCGCCGTCGAGCACGAGGATGCGCTCGCGCGCAGCGTTGATCAGGGCGGTTCGCTTGGGCGAGGGGGATACGGTCATTGTGCTTTACGCCGCCTTCTGCGCGCTCTTGGCGCGGATGCCGAGCAAATGGCTGATCGCGAACACGAGATCGGCGCGGTTCATGGTGTAGAAATGGAAGGTGTCGACGCCGTGCTTTGCCAGTTTCTGCACCTGGCCGGCTGCGACCGTCGCGGCCACGAGCTTGCGGGTCTCGGCATCGTCATCGAGGCCCTCGAACTTCGCAGCGAACCAGTCCGGCACGGTGGTGCCGGCGCGGGTGACGAAATTGCGAGCCTGCTTGAAATTGTGCATGGGCATGATGCCCGGCACGATCGGAATGCTGATGCCGCGGGCGCGGACACGGTCGAGATAGCGGAAGTAGAGGTCGTTATCGAAGAACACCTGGGTGATCGCGCGGGTCGCGCCGGCGTCGACCTTGGCCTGGAGCGTGTCGATATCGGCGTCGAAGTCGCGTGCTTCGGGGTGCTTCTCGGGGTAGGCAGACACGCTCACTTCGATGTCGGCATGCCGCTTCTTGATCCCCGCGACGAGATCGGCCGAACTCTGATAGCCGTCGGGATGGCTGACGTAGGGCGTTCCAATGCCGCCGGCGGGATCGCCACGAAGGCCAACGATGTGGCGGACGCCGACCTCGTGGTAGCGGTCGACGATCTCGTCGATCTCGCCGCGCGAGGCGCCGACGCAGGTTAGATGCGCGGCCGGGAGCAGCGCGGTTTCTTTCAGGATGCGGGCGATGGTCGAATGGGTGCGCTCACGCGTCGAGCCGCCGGCGCCATAGGTCACCGAGACGAATTTCGGCTCGAGCGTGGCGAGGCGATTGATGGTCTCCCAGAGATTCCGCTCCATATCTTCAGTCTTGGGCGGAAAGAACTCGAACGAGATCGCAGGCCGCTTCAGGTGCCCGTCATGCCCTTCGGGTTGGGCAGGCGTCGTCGTCTCGGTCATGGCACCATACACTCCAGGGGCTTGCCAGCGGTCTGGCCGCCGGGTCTTAGCTCGGGAGACGCTAAGATAAGGCAAAGGCTGGTTTCTCGACAGCCCATCGGAGATGGGAAGTAGCCCACTTCCGAGTTAGAAATGGCTGAATATTGCGGCGCGATGCTCTTGAGTGGGAATTGCGTTAAACTGGAGAATATTTCATTATAATCAATGTATTGAATCTCTTCTTGCAGCTCGATAGATGGCCCAAAAATCGTGGGCAATATGAAGTTTGATCTATGCGGCCTTTGCGTGTCCCAACGTTCGACATCGGTCGAACGCAAGGCCGCTCGGCCGCACACGCCAGACCTGCGCATGCCCCCCATTGCCGACGCGCGGCCCTCCACTACGTTAACGCGCCATGATCCCGCTTTCAGTCCTCGACCTCTCCGTCGTCACCACAGGCACTAAACCCGCCGCGGCGCTGCGCAACAGCATCGATCTGGCGCGCCACGTCGACGGGCTCGGCTATGTCCGCTACTGGCTCGCCGAGCATCACAACCTCGCCTCCGTCGCGAGCCCGGCCCCCGATGTGATGATCGGGCAGATCGCGGCGGTGACGAAGCATATCCGCGTCGGCTCTGGCGGTGTGATGTTGCCCAACCATGCCCCGCTGGTTGTGGCCGAGCGCTTCAAGATGCTGGAGGCGCTGTTTCCGGGCCGCATCGACCTCGGCCTCGGCCGCGCGCCCGGCACCGACGGTGCGACGGCCTATGCACTGCGCAGCCGGCTCGATCGTCGCGAGGGCGACGACTTTCTGGAGCGGCTGCACGAATTGATCCTGTGGGAGACCCGCGAATTTCCCGCAGGTCATCCTTACCACAACGTCGTCGCGATGCCCGACGACAGCCCGTTGCCGCCGATCTGGCTGCTCGGCTCCAGCGATTATTCCTCGGAGCTAGCAGCGCAAGTCGGAATGGGCTTCGCCTTCGCGCATCATTTCGCGTCCCACGATGCGATCGACGCGATGGTGCATTATCGCAACCGCTTCCAGCCCTCGGCCTGGCGCGCGACCCCGCACGCGATTCTCGCCGTTGCCGTCGTCACGGCTGATACGGACGAGGAGGCGGAAAAGCTTGCGACATCCTTCGACCTCAACCGCCTGCGCCGCGACCGTGGTCAATACCTGCCGCTGCCAAGCGTCGAGGAGGCGCTGGCCTATCCCTATACGGACTCCGAGCGCGTCTCGATCGCCCGCAACCGCTCGCGCCTGTTCGTCGGCAGCCCTGCGACCGTGCAGAAGAAGCTTCAGCCGCTGATGGATGCGAGCAAGCCGGACGAATTGATGGTGATCACCGCCGTGTACGATCACGAGGCGCGGAAGAAGTCGTATTCGCTGCTGGCGAAGGCGTTCGGGCTCAAGAGAGCGGCTTAGACCGCTCGTGCCCCGGACGCAGCGCAGCGTGAAACGATGCGCTGCAGAGCCGGGGCCCATCGCCCGTCTAGGTATCGTGGCCTCTGGGTCCCGGCTCGCGCTTCGCGCGTCCGGGACACGAGACTAATCCTGCGCCTCGCTGAAGGTCGCGCGGAACGGGTGTCCCGGATAGACGCCGACGATGCGGAATTCGCGCGAGAAGAATTTCAGCTCCTCGATCGCGAACGCTAGGCCCTTGTCATCAGGGTGGCCATCGACGTCAGCATAGAACTGCGTGGCGAAGAAATTGCCGTCGACCATGTAGCTTTCGAGCTTGGTCATGTTGACGCCGTTGGTGGCAAAGCCGCCGAGCGCCTTGTAGAGCGCGGCGGGCAGGTTGCGCACCCGGAAAACAAAAGTCGTCACCAGTGAGCCCGAGCCTTGGGCGGCCCATTTCGGCTCGCGTGCCAACACCACGAATCGCGTGGTGTTGTGGGCCTCGTCCTCGATATCCTCGGCGAGGATGTCGAGGCCGTAGATCTGCGCGGCGAGGCGCGAGGCGATCGCGGCAACGCTCTTGTCCTTGCGTTCGGAAATGTCGCGGGCGCTGCCGGCGGTATCCGCGTGCACGATCGGCTTGATGCCGAGCTTGCGGATGATGCGGCGGCACTGGCCAAGCGCATGCACATGGCTCTCGACGGATTTGATGTCGGATAGCTTGGTACCCTTGATCGCCATCAGCTGATGGCGGACCGGCAGAAACCATTCGCCGATGATGAAGAGGCCGGAGGCCGGCAGCAAATGGTGGATGTCGGCGACGCGGCCGGCGACGGAATTCTCGATCGGGATCATGCCGAGATCGGCCTCACCCGAGGAGATCGCGGACAGCGCGTCCTCGAAGGTGGCGCAGGGCATCGGCTCGGCGTCGGGATAGGCCTCGACGATGGCGATATGGGAATTGGCGCCAGGTTCGCCCTGGAATGCGATTTTCATCTTGCTCATGACGGGCCTTGTAGCAGCGGCTCAGGATTTGGAAAGGATGCTGCGGGCGGTCTCGAGATCCGCCGGCGTGTCGACGCCGCGGGGGACGGTGTCGACGATGGTGAAGTCGATCCGCATCCCGGCCTCCAGGGCCCGGAGTTGCTCGAGCTTCTCCTGCAACTCCAGCGGCGAGGGCGGCAGCGAGACATAACGCTCCAGCGCGGCCCGGCGATAGGCGTAAAGGCCGATATGATGGTAGCGCGGTCCGTCGCCGGTCGGCGCCGTCGCACGGGTGAAATAAAGTGCGCGCATGCGCCGGCCGCCGAGTGAGGTTCCGATCGCCTTCACGACGCTCGGCGCGAGGTCCTCCTCCTCGGTGTGGATCTGCGAGGCCAGCGTCGCGATATCGACCGCGGGGTCCTCCAGCGGCGGCAGCACGTCGCGGATATTGTCAGTCGTGATCGTCGGGAAATCGCCCTGGAGATTGATCACGATCTCGGCCTGGCCACCCGGATCGAGCTTCTGCATGGCTTCATAGATCCGGTTCGAGCCGTTGGGGTGATCGGGGCTGGTCATCACTGCCAGACCGCCATCCGCAGTCACGGCGTCCGCGATCTCCTGTGTATCGGTCGCGACCGCGACCCGGCCGACCGCGGCTTCCTGCGCCCGGCGCAGCACGTGTACGATCATCGGCAGGCCCACGATGTCCTTCAGCGGCTTGCCGGGCAGGCGGGTCGACGCCATGCGGGCCGGGATCAGCACCAGGATGCGGGGATCGGTCATCGTTCGAGAGCCTTGAAAACAGGGCGATTTCCGCACCGAGAAATGGGGTGGGGACGGGTCGGGAGTCGGGTCGCTTATACGGGTTGCCAGACCCGGGGCAAACCGATATCTGAATGGCAAAACTCGGGGAAACAATAAGGAACGTTTGATTCTCCCGAGGCTCGTCCTGGCGGCCGCCTGGCCGCTTATTCCTTCTTGCGGTGTGGGGCCTGGCCGGAAATGGACTCTTTCGAACTCAACAAGATTATCGGTGCGGTGCTCGGCACCTGTCTCGTATTGCTGGTGACGAGCTTCACCGCGAGTGCGCTGTTCTCGCCCAAGATGCCGGAAAAGCCGGGCTTCGAGATCGCCGTGAAGGAAGAAGCCGGCGACAAGGGCGGCGCGGGCGCTGCCGCAGCCCCCTCCGAGCCGATCGAAAAGCTGCTCCAGACTGCTTCCGTCGAGAAGGGCGCCTCCGCCGCCAAGAAGTGCGGTGCCTGCCACACCTTCGAAAAGGGCGGCCCGAACCGCGTCGGTCCGAACCTCTACGGCATCGTTGGCGATCACGTCGGCGAGGGCCGCGGCGGCTTCAACTTCTCGGCCGGCATGAAGAGCAAGGGCGGCGCCTGGGACTTTGACTTGCTCAACAAGTTCATTGCCAATCCGAAGGCCGCTGTTCCCGGCACGGCGATGGGCTTCGCCGGTATCCCGAAGGACTCGGAGCGTGCTGACGTCATCGCCTATCTGAACAGCCTCTCCGACAGCCCGAAGCCGCTCCCGACCGCGGCGAAATAAGGCTCTTGGATATCAATCTTGGAATATGCGGCCAGGCCTCAAAGCCTGGCCGCTTCCATATCAGGGGCTCGCGGCGTTGTTATCGGGGCGTTTGGCCGCATCCGAGAGGCCGTCCGGCCTTCCAACATGAGGAAAAAGCAACGTATTCGGTCGAAACCTCGCCTATATTGGGACCTTTAAAGGAGTAGCCTCCTTCAAGACAGGGATGTTGATTTGGCCATTACCCGACGCGATCTGCTTCTCACCGGCGCGGCCGTCGCTGCGCTTCCCGCCCTCGGCTCGGTAGCGGGCGTGCCCGTCGTCGGCGCGGCAGAAGCGCAATCGGCCGGTGAACTTCCCTGGCGCCATGCGTTGTCGCTGTTTGGCAAGGTCAAGTATCCGGCCGACTTCAAGCGCTTCGATTACGTCAACCCGGATGCGCCTAAAGGCGGCGTCGCGCGCCAGATCGCCATCGGTACCTTCGACAATTTCAATATCGTCGTAGCAGGCGTGAAGGGGCAGGTCTCCGGCGCCGTCGCCTTCATCTACGAATCCCTCACGACACCCGCACTCGACGAAGTCTCGACCGAATACGGCGCGCTGGCCGAAGCCGTGAGCCATCCGGACGATTACTCCTTCGTCATCTACCGTTTGCGCCCGCAGGCCAAATGGCATGATGGCAAGCCGGTCACCCCCGAGGACGTGATCTTCTCACTCGACTCCTTCAAGAAGCACCACCCGATGTACTCGGCCTACTACAGCCATGTGGTCCGGGCCGAGAAGGTCGGCGAGCGCGATGTGAAATTCGTATTCGATGCGCCGGGGAACCGCGAACTGCCGCAGATCGTCGGGCAGCTCACGGTGTTGCCCCGGCATTGGTGGGAGGGCACGGACGCGCAGGGCAAGAAGCGCGATGTCTCGGCGACCACGCTCGAGGTGCCGCTGGGCTCCGGCCCCTACAAGGTCAAGGAATTCGTCGCTGGACGCTCAATCGCACTGGAGCGCGTCAAGGATTATTGGGGGCGCGACTTCGCCGCCAATGTGGGGCGCAACAATTTCGACGAGCTGCGCTACGAGTATTTCCGCGATGCCACTGTTGCGATCGAGGCTTTCAAGGCCGATCAGGTCGATTGGCGCACCGAGAACAGCGCCAAGAACTGGGCGACCGCCTACGATTTCCCGGCTGTGACCGAAAAGCGCGTGATCCTGGAGGAGTTCGCTAATCGCAGCTCGGGCGTGATGCAAGCCTTCGTACCGAACCTGCGCCGCGCCAAGTTCAGCGATCCCCGCGTGCGTCGTGCGCTCAACTGCGCGTTCGATTTCGAGGAGATGAACAAGCAGCTCTTCTACGGTCAGTACAAGCGCGTCAGCAGCTATTTTGACGGCCTTGACGAGCTTATGGCGACGGGATTGCCGCAAGGCAAGGAGCTTGAAATTCTGGAGACCGTCCGTGCCGAGGTCCCGCCCGAGGTGTTCACGACGCCCTACGCCAATCCGGTCGGCGGCAGTCCGGAAGCCGTGCGCGACAATCTGCGCGAGGCGCTCCGCCTGTTCAAGGAAGCCGGCTATGAGGTGCGCGACCGCAAGCTGATCGACGTCAAGACCGGCACCCAGTTCTCTCTGGAGCTGCTGAATCAGGATCCGAGCTTCGAACGAGTCACGTTGTTCTACAAGCCGTCGCTGGAACGGCTCGGCATCGCCGTCAGCGTGCGGACGGTCGATCCGACTCAATACGAGAACAGGACGCGCGAGTGGGATTTCGACGTCGTCACCAACTCCTGGGGCGAGTCGCAGTCGCCGGGCAACGAGCAGCGCGAGTTCTGGTCGTCGAAGTCGGCCGACATTGCTGGGTCGCGCAATATTGGCGGCATCAAGAATCCGGCGATCGACAAGCTGATCGAGCGGCTGATCTACTCCAGGGATCGCGATGATCTCGTCGCCGCAACCAGGGCGCTCGACCGGGTGCTTTTGTGGAATCAATACGTCGTGCCGCAGTGGACCTATACGAAGGTGCGCACCGCGCGCTGGGATCGCTTCGGCCGGCCGGCCGAATTGCCGCGATACGGTCAGTCCGGCTTCCCGCTCATCTGGTGGTACGACGCAGACAAGGCGGCGCGGATCGCAAAGAAGTCGTGAAGGACATGTCCCGCATGGCGCAGCTTTCACGCCGGCATGTGCTGGTTCTCGGTGTCGGCGGCGCATTCAGCGCTGCCGCACTCCGCAACGTGGCAGCATCCGAGGGGCCCGCTGAGGCCCACGGCATCTCGGCGTTCGGCGACCTCAAATATCCCGCCGATTTCCACCATTTCGACTACGTCAATCCTGCCGCGCCGAAAGGCGGTGCGTTCTCGCTGATCCCTTCGGTGCGGTCGTACAACCAGTCCTATTTCACGTTCTCCTCGCTCAATGCCTATATCCTGAAGGGCGAGGGCGCGCAGGGCATGGACATGACTTTCGCGCCGTTGATGGTGCGCGCCAATGACGAACCCGACGCGATGTATGGGCTTGTTGCGAAATCGGTGCGGATCTCGCCGGACAAGCTGGCCTACACTTTCACGATCAGGCCCGAGGCACGTTTCCACGACGGCTCGAAGCTCACGGCGCATGATGTCGCCTTCTCGCTCAATGTGCTGAAGGAGAAGGGCCATCCGCTGATCGTGGTGCAGCTGCGCGATTTCGTGAAGGCCGAGGCGCTCGACGACGCCACCGCGGTCGTCACTTTCGCGCCGAACCGCGCACGCGACGTACCGCTTTATGTCGCGAGCCTGCCGATCTTCTCGAAGGCGTATTACGCCACGCGCGCCTTCGATGAATCGACGCTCGATACGCCGCTCGGCTCCGGCCCCTACAAGGTCGGCAGGTTCGAGGTCAACCGTTACATCGAATATGATCGCGTCAAGGATTGGTGGGGCGCCGATCTGCCGGTCTGCCGCGGCAGCTACAATTTCGACACGGTGCGCTACGAGTTCTATCGCGACCGCGACGTCGCCTTCGAAGGCTTCACCGGCAAGAACTATCTGTTCCGCGAGGAGCTCACCTCGCGCATCTGGGCGACGCGCTACGATTTCCCGGCGGTGAAGGACGGCCGCGTCAAGCAGGAGCAGTTGCCGGACGAAACGCCCTCGGGCGCGCAGGGCTGGTTCGTCAACATGCGCCGCGACAAGTTCAGGGATCCGCGCGTGCGCGAGGCGCTGATTTATGCCTTCGATTTCGAGTGGACCAACAAGTCGATCATGTACGGCGCCTATGCGCGCACGCGCTCGCCGTTCCAGAACTCCGACATGATGGTATCAGGCCCGCCCTCGTCGGAAGAGCTCGCATTGCTGGAGCCCTTCCGTGGCAAGGTGCCCGACGAAGTGTTCGGTCAGCCTTTCGTGCCGCCGGTATCGGACGGCTCGGGACAGGACCGCACCCTGCTGCGCAAGGCGAGCGAGCTGCTCAACGAAGCCGGCTACGTCATCAAGGACCGCAAGCGGGTCTTGCCCAATGGCGAGCCTTTCACGATCGAGTTCCTGAACGACGAGCAGTCGATCCAGCCGCATCACGGGCCATATCTGAAGAACCTCGCGACGCTCGGCATCGACGCGACGTTCCGCCTGGTGGATGCGGTTCAGTACCGCGCGCGCGTCGAGGATTTCGATTTCGACATGACTATCGAGCGCTTCTCGATGTCGGCGACCCCCGGCGATTCCATGCGGGCGTTCTTCTCCTCGCAGACCGCCAAGACCAAGGGCTCGTACAATCTCGCGGGCATATCCGATCCCGTCATCGACGCGCTGATCGACAAGATCGTCGCCGCACAGACGAGGGTCGAGCTGACCACGGCCTGCCGGGCGTTCGACCGCGTGTTCCGCGCCGGGCGCTATTGGGTGCCGCAATGGTATGCGAACTTCCATCGCGTCGCCTATTGGGACCAGTTCAGCCATCCCGACAAGCCGGCGAAATACGCGCAAGGCGTCGGTGCGCCCGAGAACTGGTGGTTCGACGCGGCCAAGGCCGCCAGGCTCGAGCAGGCGAAATAATCATGAGCGCCTACATCGCCCGCCGCCTCCTCCTGATGATTCCGACGCTGCTCGGAATCATGTTTGTCTCCTTCGTCGTCGTGCAATTCGCGCCGGGCGGTCCGGTCGAGCGCGTCATCGCGCAGCTGTCGGGCGCCGACACGGGCGGCACCTCGCGTATTTCGGGCGGCGGCGATTTTGCGCAGCGTGCGCCGGGCCAGCTGGGCGCCGGTGGCGACGCCATCAACTCCAAATATCGCGGCGCGCAGGGGCTCGACCCCGACTTCATCAAGAAGCTGGAGAAGCAGTTCGGCTTCGACAAGCCGGCGCCGGAGCGCTTCGCGCTGATGGTGTGGAATTTCGCCCGCTTCGATTTCGGCAATAGCTATTTCCGCGATGTCAGCGTGCTCCAGCTGGTCAAGGAGAAGCTGCCGGTCTCGATCTCGCTCGGCATCTGGCTGACCTTCCTGACCTATTTGATCTCGATCCCGCTCGGCATCCGCAAGGCCGTGAAGGACGGCTCGCGCTTCGACACCTGGACCTCGACCGTGCTCGTGCTCGGCTATGCGATCCCCGGCTTCCTGTTCGCGATCCTCCTGATCATCCTGTTTGCCGGCGGCTCATTCTTCAACTGGTTCCCGCTGCGCGGCTTGACGTCGGACGGCTGGTCGCAGTTTCCCTGGTACTGGAAGATCATCGATTATTTCTGGCATCTGACGCTGCCTTTGATCGCCATGGGCCTCGGCGCATTCACGACCATGACGTTCCTGACCAAGAACTCGTTCCTCGACGAGATTCGCAAGCAATACGTCATGACCGCGCGCGCGAAGGGCTGCAGCGAGAACCGGGTGCTCTATGGCCACGTCTTCCGCAACGCGATGCTGATCGTCATCGCCGGCTTCCCCGGCACCTTCATTCACGCCTTCTTCTCGGGCTCGCTGCTGATCGAGACCATCTTCTCGCTGGACGGTTTGGGGCTGCTCAGCTTCGAGAGCGTTCTCAACCGCGACTACCCCGTGGTGTTCGGCACGCTCTTCATCTTTTCGCTGGTCGGCCTCGTGGTGAACCTCATCTCTGATCTGGCCTATATGTGGATCGATCCGCGGATCGATTTCGAGGCGCGGGAGGTCTGATGACGCTGACCGCTCCCACCCCGATCGAAACCACCGCGAAGTCGCCGCTCGGCGACGCCGTGCCGATCACGCGCAAGCCGTTCGCGCCGTCGCCGCTCAACAGGCGGCGCTGGCAGAATTTCAAGGCGAACCGGCGCGGTTACTGGTCGCTATGGATATTCCTGGTCCTGTTCGTGCTGTCGCTGTTCGCCGAGCTGATCGCCAATGACCGGCCGTTCCTGGTCAAATATGACGGCCATCTCTACTGGCCGGCCTTCGTAACCTATTCGGAGACGACCTTCGGCGGCGACTTCGAGACCGCGGCCGACTATCGCGATCCGTACTTGCAGAAGCTGATCAAGGACAAGGGCGGCAGCATCGTCTGGCCGCTGATCCGCTACTCCTATGACACCCACAATCTCGATCTGCCGACGCCGGCGCCGTCAGCGCCGACCTGGATGTTGACGGAGAAGCAGTGCCAGCCGGTGGTCGAGAAGAAGGGCCTCAAGAGCTGCCGCGATCTCGAATACAACTGGCTCGGCACCGACGATCAGGGCCGCGACGTGGTGGCGCGGCTGATCTATGGCTTCCGCATCTCCGTATTGTTCGGCCTGTGCCTGACCATCGTCTCGTCGGTCGTCGGCATCGCTGCCGGCGCAGTGCAGGGCTATTTCGGCGGCTGGGTCGATCTGCTGTTCCAGCGTTTCATCGAGATCTGGACGGCGATCCCCTCGCTCTATCTGCTGCTCATCCTGTCGTCGGTGCTGGTGCCGGGCTTCTTCGTGCTGCTCGGCATCCTGCTGTTGTTTTCCTGGGTGTCGCTGGTGGGACTGGTGCGGGCGGAATTCCTGCGCGGACGCAATTTCGAGTACATCCAGGCGGCGCGGGCGCTCGGCGTGTCGAACGCCGTCATCATGTTCAAGCATTTGCTGCCGAACGCGATGGTCGCGACGATGACGTTCCTGCCATTCATCGTCTCCTCGTCGGTGATGACGCTCACGGCGCTCGACTTTCTCGGCTTCGGGCTGCCGCCCGGCTCGCCGTCGCTCGGCGAGCTGCTGTCCCAGGGCAAGTCCAACGTCCAGGCGCCCTGGCTTGGTTTCTCCGGCTTCTTCTCGGTTGCGATCATGCTGTCGCTCCTGATCTTCGTCGGCGAGGCCGTGCGCGACGCCTTCGATCCGCGCAAGACGTTCAAGTGAGGGCGTGATGGACGCGATCAACCAGCCACTGCTCGCCGTGCGCGACCTCTCGGTGGCTTTCCACCAGGGCGGCGCCACCACGCTCGCGGTCGACAAGGTCTCGTTCCAGATCAAGCGCGGCGAATGCGTCGCGCTGGTCGGCGAGTCCGGCTCCGGCAAATCGGTCAGCGCGCTCTCGATCCTGAAGCTGCTGCCCTATCCGAATGCGTCGCACCCCTCGGGCAGCATCCGCTTCAAGGGACAGGAGCTGATCGACCGGTCGGAACGGGAGATGCGCGAGATCAGAGGCAGCGACATCTCCATCATCTTCCAGGAGCCGATGACCTCGCTCAATCCGCTGCACACGATCGAGGCGCAGATCGGCGAGATCATCCAGCTTCACAACCCGACCAGCAATGGGAAGGCGCGTGAACGGACGCTGGAATTGCTGACGCAGGTCGGCATTCCCGAGCCGGAGACGCGGCTGAGCAGTTATCCGCACCAGCTCTCCGGCGGCCAGCGCCAGCGCGTGATGATCGCGATGGCGCTCGCCAACGAGCCCGACCTCCTGATCGCGGACGAGCCGACCACGGCGCTCGACGTCACCGTGCAGGCGCAGATCCTGGCGCTGCTCGCTGAAATCCGCGCGCGGCTCGGCATGAGCCTGCTCTTCATCACGCACGATCTCGGCATCGTCCGGCGCATCGCCGACACCGTCTGCGTCATGAAGGGCGGCGAGATCGTCGAGCAGGGGCCGGTCGAGCAGGTTTTCAAGTCCCCCAAACATGCCTATACCCGCGATCTGCTTGCAGCCGAGCCGAAGCCTGATCCGGCGCCGCCGCAGCCGAATGCGCCGGTGGTGATGTCGGCCGATGATCTGAAGGTGTGGTTTCCGATCAAGCGCGGCCTGATGCGCAAGACCGTCGGCCACATCAAGGCGGTCGACGGCGTCAGCGTCGCCGTGCGCAAGGGCGAGACGCTGGGCGTCGTCGGCGAATCCGGCTCGGGCAAGACCACGCTGGGCCTCGCGCTGCTGCGCTTGATCTCGTCGAACGGGCGCATCGTGTTCCTGGGCAAGGACATCCAGGGGCTACGCTTCAAGGAGATGCGGCCCTTCCGGCGCGACATGCAGATCGTGTTTCAGGATCCGTTCGGCTCGCTCTCACCGCGCATGTCGATCGCCGACATCATCGCCGAAGGCCTCTCCGTGCATCAGCCCAAACTGTCGGCTGAGGAGCGCGAAGCGCGCGTCGTCAAGGCGCTCGAGGATGTCGGCCTGAAGCCGGATACGCGCTTCCGTTATCCGCACGAATTCTCCGGCGGCCAGCGCCAGCGCATCAGCATCGCGCGTGCGGTGGTGCTGGAGCCTGACTTCGTCGTGCTGGACGAGCCGACCAGCGCGCTCGACATGCTCATTCAATCGCAGATGGTCGATCTGCTGCGTGAATTGCAGCGCCGGCGCGATCTCACCTACATGTTCATCTCGCACGACTTACGCGTCGTCGCCTCGCTCGCCAGCCATCTCATCGTGATGCGCGCCGGCAAGGTGGTCGAGGAAGGTCCGGCCGCCGAGTTGTTCAAGAATCCCAAGACGGATTATACGCGCGCGCTGTTCGCGGCGGCGTTCCGCCTGGAGACGGCGGGCGGCGGCGCGGTCGCGACGTAAGGTTTCGTAGGGTGGGTTAGCATTGCGGCCGTGCGAAGCGCGGTCCGCGAGGCGTAACCCACCGCTTCTGTCTCCGTGGAAACCAAAGAGGTGGGTTACGCCGAGCAGATGCGCTTCGCGCATCTGCAGGGCTAACCCACGCTGCGAACTACAAATGCCGCTACAGCCGCTTGATCGCGACGACCTCGCTGCCGGTCGCCTTGATCCGCGCGATCGCCGGCGCGATCGGCTCGATCACCGTGGCCATGTGATGCGCGTTGGCGTGAACCATCGTGCCGGAGTCGCGGACGATGGCGACGTGGCCCTTCCAGAAGATCAGGTCGCCACGCAGCAAGCTGTTTCGCTCGTGCGGCTCCAGCGCGCGGCCGAGGCCCGTCTGCTGCATGTCGCTGTCACGCGGGCAGCCGGTGCCGGCGGCGGTCAGCGAGACCTGGACGAGGCCGGAGCAGTCGATGCCGAGGCTGCTCTTGCCGCCCCACAGATAGGGCGTGCCGACGAAGCGCTCGGCGACCGCGACGAAGTCCGCCTCGCGATGGTCGAGCGGCACGAGATGCGTTTTTGGCAAGAACGTGCCTTCGCGCGTGACGGCGAACGTGCCCTCCTCGCGCGCGATCGTGAGCTTCGATCCCAGCGCCAGCGTGTTATCAGGCGGCAGCTTGATCGACGGGCCGGGGAAGACGAGTGTCCGCAGCGCGCTCACCTTGTGGGTCGGGGCCGCGGCCGGCTTTGCCAGCGCAGCGTCCGGCAGCCAGCCGACATAGCCATCGTCGCCAAGCTGGCCCCAGGCCCAGCCTTCGCCGTTGCGGTCGTAGATCGTCACGCGCTCGCCGCGCAGCGCCTCCGTCATCAGCATCGCGTTCGAGGATGGCTGCTCGCGGACCGGCGCGATTGGTGCAATGACCTCGAATTCCTCGCCTACGACGAAGCGATCGGCTTGCACCTTGCCTTCGAGATATTTCGCGGCGAGGTCGCCGCGCGTCGGTGTCAGCCGCAAATCATGCATAGCGCTCGCTCAGCACCTTGTAGATGGCGCGGGCGGCCTGGCATTCGCCGCCCTCGGGCCGGGCCGGCTTCGCCGACGGCGTCCAGCCGTAAATATCCACGTGAAGCCAGCTCTCGGCCTGCTCGACGAAGCGTTGCAGGAACAGCGCGCAGGTGATCGAGCCGGCAAAGCCCCCCGACGGCGCGTTGGTGATGGTGGCGGTCTTGGAGTCCAGCCAGGCATCGTAAGGCGGCCACAGCGGCATGCGCCACAACGGATCGTTCTCCTGCACCGCGCAACGTGCGACGTCGGCGGCCAGGGTCTCATCATCGGTGTAAAAGGGAGGTAAATCCGGCCCCAGCGCGACGCGCGCGGCGCCCGTCAGTGTGCCCAGGTCGATCAGCAGCTCGGGCTTCTCCTCGTCGGCCAGCGCCAGCGCATCGGCCAGCACCAGCCGCCCCTCCGCGTCGGTATTGCCGATCTCGACCGTGATGCCCTTGCGCGACGTAAAAATGTCGAGCGGGCGGAAGGCATTGCCTGCGACCGCATTCTCCACCGCCGGAATCAGCACGCGCAGGCGCACCTTCAGCTTCGCATCCATCACCATGCGCGCCAGCGCCAGCACGTTGGCGGCACCGCCCATGTCCTTCTTCATGATCAGCATGCCGCTTGACGGCTTCAGATCGAGCCCGCCGGTGTCGAAGCAGACGCCCTTGCCGACCAGCGTCACCTTGGGATGGGCAGCATCGCCCCAGCCGATGTCGATCAGTCGCGGCGCGCGGTTGGAGGCCATGCCGACGGCGTGGATCAGCGGAAAGTTCTTTTCGAGCTCCTCACCGATGATGCAGGCACAGCTCGCCCCGAATTCGGCCGCGAGGTTTTGCGCGGCACTGGCCAGCTCCTCCGGCCCCATGTCGTTGGACGGGGTGTTGATGAGGTCGCGCGCCAGCATCGCGGCATCCGCCATGCGGTCGATCTCGACGGCGTCGACGCCGTCAGGCGGAACCAGGCGGACGTCGGGCCTGTCAGCCTTGCGGTAGCGGGCGAAGCGGTAGCATCCCAAAGCAAAGGCAAGTGCTGCCAGCCGTGTATCGTGCGGTGCATTGGCAAAGCGATAGGTGCCCGGCGGCAGCAAGCCGGGCAGGGCGCCCGGCCGGAACGGATCGCGCAATTTCCTGTCGTCGTCCTCGAGGCCGAACAACACTTGCGCGATCGCGCCGTCGGGCGCGGGCAGCGCGAGATAGCCGCCAGGCTTCGCGGAAAAGGCGCTTGCGGTCGCGTATTGGCGCTGTGCCGGCGGCAGCGTTTCGCGCACGGCCTCCCAGCTCGATTTGGTCACGAAGGTGATCGGAATGGCAGTCGTAGACGTCTCGAAGACGGAAGGCATTGGCGGGTCCGCAAGGTCATCAGGTTGGATGAGACTTCGCAGAGTTTGGCCGTGGCCGCAATCGGCTTTGCGGTCACCGTTCAGCGAGCCGCTACTCGCAAAGAAAGACCCATGCTAGGTTCCGGCGGTGGTTGCCCGATGCGCAGAGAACGCCGGCGACCGAAGACGATGCCTGCCGGGAGGAATCGCGATGGAATTTGTGTGGAGCGGGATCACATTCATTGGCCAGGCCATCGAGGCGGTGTTTGGCTATGTCGAGCATCACCACTGGGTCTTCGCGTTCATCGCCGGCGGCTACGTCTTCTATCTCCACGATCGTTCGATTCATGCGCGGTTCGACGCGCTCGACAAGCGCATTGACGAAATCCGCAAGCGTCTCGCCATCGAATATTGATCGGGCCTCTCGAAACGATTTGCGCCCGGCGCTCGCAGCTCCGTTGAGAACTGCTGTTCACGTGTGCCGCCGCGGGGCTTTACTAGCGTTTTGGTTGTGGCATTATTGACGGATATTTTTAAGTTGTGCTGCGCATCTCTGCACGTATCGAGCGCAGCAGCGTTGTTGAATTTCTGTTGATGCCGACCAGGATGGTACCTGGCCGGACTCTTCGCCGAAGGCATTTCTCTCCATCGTTTTGGGCGACGCAGCATTCGTTACGAGCGGCGCGAAATGGATCGATCGTTTGTCATTGCGCACATATCCGACCTGCATCTGGACGGGTCCGGACGGCTGCTTGCGACGATCGAGGCTCTTGCCGGCGCCCTTCGCGAACGGATGGAGGGCTTTTCGGATGTGCCCGACCGCATCCTGGTGATCACCGGCGACATCGTGAACGACCCGACACCGCGTGCGCTCGAGGAAGCGCTCGGGGCCATCGCGTCGCTCAGGCAGACGGGATTGTTCACCGACATCCAGGCGGTTGCCGGCAATCACGACGCCAAGAGTCCGAGCCAGCGCGGCGGCCGGCACGATGCCTACGACTATCTGCATCTGCCGCGCGCCTCGAAGAGCGTTTATTACCGCCAGGCCGGTCTTGATCTTGTGCTGCTCGACTCCAACAGGGCAAGCCTGACGCTTGCCAGTGGCGATATCGACGCGCAGGCCTACCAGGCAACGGTCGGTCATTCAGCACGGTTGAGCGTCGAGCTCGCGGGCAGCATGGGCTCGGCCGGACGCGCCCACTATTCCGAGCCCGCGGAAAATCTCGTGCGCGTGCTGGCGCTGCATCACCATCCGCTGCCGCAGGCCACCGGCGAGGGCAAGCGGTTTCTCGGCGTGCCCGACGAGCCGCTGATGTATCTCGCCGCACCCGCGACCTTCCTGGAAGCGGCCACCTCGCTTAACGTCACCATGGTGCTGCATGGCCACCGGCATGTCGAGGGGCTGTGCCGCTATTCGGTCCCCAACCCGCGCGCAACCCGGAGCGGAGGCGAGGATTTCTGGCACACGGTTCATGTGCTGTCCTGTCCGTCTTCCACCGGGCAGGGCGGTGATGATGCCGGCTTCAACATCATCCATCTTGGCCCGTCATCCGAGGCCGGGCAATCCGGCCACCGGTTCACGATCGCCCGCTATTCGCGGCTGCGCAACGACGGCGGCTTCAGACCGCTGGATTCGAATCTGTCTGAAGGCCTCGTCAGGATTCCCGCGGGGCGAGATCTGTCCCGCGATCCCGCCATCCAGGTGGCGATCGAGATCGCCTCATCCACGTCGCTGAAGCGGGATCAGGTCCTGCAGATTGCAAGCCGGCTGCTATCGCGCCGCGCCTTCTATCATGACGGCGGGAAGAGCTGGGCGGACAATCTCTACATCTATCTCGTCACCTCCCATGCCTGGGCCGATATCGAGGGCAAGTTCGCAAGGTCGGCGCCGAAGCCCGACGTCGCGGTGCTGGCCGCAGTCGCCGGCCTGCTTCGCCAGTTGATCGAACAATCCGCCGAGATGCTCGGCATTGATCGCATGACGCTCGACGAACTCCGCGCCGTCAGCCTGGTCAGTCGTGACAATTTCGAGCGTCGATGGCCGACGCCGCCGCGCGAGGCTGCCGATGTCGAAGGCAGGGCGCAGAAGCGGCTGCGATTGCTGCGAGACCTGAATGATCAGGTGAAGCTGCTGGGTCTCGAGCTTGCCCTCGGCGGCGCGCCCCCGCCGCACTTGTCGCCGGAGCGAGGCGGCCTGCCGCGTTAACCGGCCATTAGGGTTAACAGTCTATTGCTGGCGCGTTCGGCTCGATCATCAGGCTCGAGAGTCAAAGCGTCATGCGTCAACGGTTCCGTCCTGTCCGGCTTCTCGCCTCCGCCTCGCTGATCGTGCTGGCGGCCGCGAGCCTCGGCGGCTGCGCGGGGGGGCCAAAACTGTCTGATGTGACCGGCTCGATCGGGTCGAGGGCGGAGGCCGCGCCGGCCGATCCGGCGCGCGCGGCCGAGGTCTATGGCGAGCGTTATCGCGCCAATCCCAGGGATCCCGACGCGGCGCTGGCCTATGGCCAGGCGCTGCGCGCCAACGGCCAGCACGCGCAGGCGGCCGCCGTGCTCGAACAGGCGACCATCGCCAATCCCGGCAACAAGCCGCTGCTGGCCCAATATGGCCGCGCTTTAGCCGACAACGGTAATTTCCAGCAGGCGTTCGACGTGCTGTCCAAGGCGCATTCGCCCGACAATCCGGACTGGCGCCTGCTCTCGGTGCAGGGCACCGCGCTCGACCAGATGGGCCGCCACGAAGAGGCGCGCAGCTATTATGCGAGCGCGCTGAAGATCGCGCCCGGCGATCCCGGCGTGCTGTCGAATCTCGGCCTGTCCTACATGCTCACGAAGGAGCTGCCGAAGGCCGAGGAGGTGCTGCGGCAGGCCTACGCTTCGCCGCGCGCGAGCGCCCGCGTGCGGCAGAATCTCGCTCTGGTGGTCGGCCTCCAGGGCCGCTTCGCCGAAGCGGAGACCATCGTGAAGGCGGACCTTCCGCCCGATCAGGCCGCGGCCAATGTCGCCTATCTGAAGGACATGCTGAGCCGCAGCGAAGCCCCGCGCGGCGCGCCGAAGCGGACCCCGGTCGCTTCCCTCAGCCAATCCGACTGACCGCCTGCGGCTTGCGCCGCAGCGCGGATTACCGCTGGCGCTTCAGACGCTTTCGACGATCCACATCGCAGCGAGCCGGCCATGGCCGGCTACTGTGCATGGGGTTGTTTTCGCGGTTTGAAGCGTCCGGGATCAGTGCAGCTCGGAGATCTTGATGCCGGTCGGCCCGAGAATGACGACGAACAGCACCGGCAGGAAGAACAGGATCATCGGCACCGTCAGCTTCGGCGGCAGCGCGGCGGCCTTCTTCTCGGCCTCGTTCATGCGCATGTCGCGGTTTTCCTGCGCCATCACGCGCAGGGATTGGCCGAGCGGGGTGCCGTAGCGTTCGGCCTGCTGCAGCGCCAGACACACCGATTTGACGCCTTCGAGGCCGGTGCGCTTGGCGAGGTTCTCGTACGCCACCTTGCGGTCCTGCAAGTACGACAGCTCGGCAGTGGTCAGCGTGAATTCCTCCGACAGCGCGATCGACTGGCCGACGATTTCGGTGGCGACCTTGCGGAAAGCCATTTCCACCGACATGCCGGATTCGATACAGATCAGCAGCAGGTCGAGCGCATCGGGAAAGGCGCGCTTGATCGAGAGCTGGCGCTTGGAGATCGCGTTCTTCAGGAACAGCATCGGCGCCTGAAGGCCGAGATAGGCCGCGCCGACGCAGATGCCGATCTTGATCGGCAGCGGGCGGTCCATATGGGCGATCAGGAACACGTAGACGATCGAACCGACGAACAGCACCAGCGGCGCCACCATGCGAGCGAACAGGAACGTGACGTAAGGCGCGTGGCCACGATAGCCCGCCATGATTAGCTTGTCGCGTGCAGCTTCCTGCGCCAGCCATTTGGTGAGGTTGAAGTCCTCGACGACCTTGGAGACGAGCTGCTTGGGCGTCTGGCGCAGCGAGACCTTCTCGCTCTTGTTGAGGCGCTCGCGCTCGCGCTGCCGGATCCGCTCGCGCTCGCTTGCCACCGCCTTCATGCGCTTGGAGAGGCCTTCGCCGGCGAACATCGGCATGACCAGCGTATAGACGGTTGCGCTGGCGGCGATGGCCGCCAGCAGCATCGTCATGAAGTGGATGTCGTGCAGTTTCGTGACGAGCAAATCAACCATGCAGCACCATCAGAAATCGAAGTTGATCATCTTCTTCATCACCATGATGCCGATCGACATCCAGACGACGCAGCCGACCAGCATCAGCTGGCCGGTGGGATGGGTCCACAGCAGCGAGATGTAGCCGGGCGTCGTGAGATAGACGAGGAACATCACGATCGGCGGCAGCGAGCCGATGATGCCGGCCGAGGCCTTGGCTTCCATCGACATCGCCTGGATCTTTTCCTTCATCTTCTTGCGGTCGCGCAGCACCTTGGAGAGGTTGCCCAGCGCCTCGGAGAGATTGCCGCCCGACTTCTGCTGGATCGATACCACGATGCCGAAGAAATTGGCCTCCGGCAGCGGCATGCGATCGTAGAGCCGCGTGCAGGCCTCGCCGAGCGGCATGCCGATCGCCTGCGTCTCGATGATCTGGAGGAACTCGCTGCGCAGCGGCTCCGGCGCGTCGGCGGCGACGACCTTGATGGATTCGAACAGCGGCAGGCCCGCCTTGATGCCGCGGACGATGACGTCGACGGCGTCGGGCAGTGCTTTCAGGAACTGGTTCTCGCGCCGCTTCTTCAGGAAGCCGAGCGCCCAGCGCGGCAGGCCGAGGCCGCCGGCAAAGGCGAGACCGGCTGCGCCGAGCAGGCCGCCGCCGCCGAACAGAGCGCCGAAGAAAAATACGCCCGCCACCACGCCGGACACGATCCAGAATTTTTGCGTCGTCCAGTCGAGCCCGGCCTGCGACAGGCGAATGTTGAGCGGAACGCTCTTTTCCTGCGCCCGCCGCGCCTCGAGATCCTTGAGCGAGCTCTCGACCTGCTCGCGGCGCGAGCGCTGGCTCTTCTCGGCCTGCTTGGCTGCCGGCGCATCGGCGCGCGCGATCGAAGCGCGGCGGCCTTCGGCCTTCCGCTCGCCCGACAGCATCGGATAGAGGAAGACCCAGGCGATGCCGCCGACCGCAGCGGTGGCGAGGAAGGCGAGGGCGAGGACCTGGATGTTCATGATTGCGCCGGCCTGCTCACGTATTCGGTTTCTTTTCCGCGGCGTCGAGCGCTGCGGCAAGGCGTTTCTCTTCGCCGTAATAGCGGGCGCGTTCCCAGAATTTCGGACGACCGATGCCGGTCGAGCGGTGCTGGCCGATGATCTTGCCGTTGGCGTCCTCGCCGACCAGGTCGTAGAGGAAGATGTCCTGGGTGATGATGGTGTCGCCTTCCATCCCCATCACCTCGGTGATGTGGGTGATGCGGCGCGAGCCGTCGCGCAGGCGCGCAGCCTGGACGATGACGTCGATCGAGGCGCAGATCATCTCGCGGATCGTGCGCGAGGGCAGTGAGAAGCCGCCCATCGTAATCATGGATTCGCAGCGCGACAGCGCTTCGCGGGGATTGTTGGCATGCAGCGTTCCCATCGAGCCGTCGTGGCCGGTGTTCATGGCCTGGAGGAGGTCGAAGGCCTCCGGGCCGCGGACTTCGCCGACGATGATGCGTTCGGGGCGCATACGCAGACAGTTGCGCACCAGCTCGCGCATGGTGACCTGACCTTCGCCCTCGATATTGGGCGGGCGGGTTTCGAGCCGCACCACGTGGGGCTGCTGGAGCTGGAGCTCCGCCGCGTCCTCGCAGGTGATGACGCGCTCGTCGTGCTCGATATAGTTGGTCAGGCAGTTGAGCAGCGTGGTCTTGCCCGAGCCGGTGCCGCCGGAGATCAGCACGTTGCAGCGGACGCGTCCGATGATCTGCAGGATCTCCGCGCCTTCGGGCGAGATCGCGCCGAACTTGACCAGCTGGTCGAGCGTCAGCTTGTCCTTCTTGAACTTACGAATGGTGAGCGCGGGGCCGTCGATCGCGAGCGGCGGCACGATGGCGTTGACGCGGGAGCCGTCGGCGAGGCGCGCGTCGCAGATCGGCGAGGATTCGTCGACGCGCCGGCCGACCTGGCTGACGATGCGTTGGCAGATGTTGAGGAGCTGCTGGTTGTCGCGGAAGCGGATTCCGGTTTTCTGGATCTTGCCGCTGACTTCGATGAAGACGGTGCCGGCGCCGTTCACCATGATGTCGGCGATGTCGTCGCGGGCGAGCAGCGGCTCGAGCGGACCATAACCGAGCACGTCATTGCAGATGTCGTCGAGCAGCTCTTCCTGCTCGGCGATCGACATCACGATGTTCTTGATCGCGATGATCTCGTTGACGATGTCGCGGATTTCTTCGCGCGCCGACTCGGAATCAAGCTTGGCGAGCTGGGCGAGGTCGATGGCCTCGATCAGCGCGCCGAAGATGGTGGCCTTGACCTCGTAGTAGTTGTCCGAGCGGCGGCTTTCCATGGCCGGCGGCGGCCGGGAGGGAGCGAGCGGCGGCGAGGCGACGGCCGGCGGGGGCGGCGCGCGCGACACCGTCGGCGCCGGAGCCGGGGCAGGCTCTGGCGACACGGCGCCGGGCTTGGGAGCCCGAAAGTCGGTGTCTGTTCCGCTACGCTTACCGAACACTTAACAACTCCATGCGGCGGCTTATTTTCCCCGCAACTTCTCAATCAGCGGTGAAAGCAAGGACGACTTTTGTTTCTTCGTCTCGCTGCGGCCGGTCAGGCGCTGGGCGATCTGGAGGAACATCTCGATCGATTTGTGGTTGGCGGAGATCTCCGCGATCATCTGGCCGTTGTTGGCGGCCGCGCCGAAGATCTGGGGCTCGAACGGGATCGATACGACCGGCTGGCTCTCGATCGCCTTGGCGAACTCGGTCGCCGCAATCTCCGGCCGTTTGGGAACGCCGACCTGGTTCAGGCAGTAGAGCGGCGGGCGGTCGTTCGGACGGGCGGCCTTCAGCAGGTCGAACAGGTTCTTGGTATTGCGCAGGTTGGCGAGGTCGGGGGCGGCGACGATCAGAATGTCGTCGGCGCCGATCAGGGCGCGCTTGGTCCAGCCCGACCATTGATGCGGGATGTCGAGCACGATGCAGGGCATGGTCGCACGCAACGTGTCGAACACCGCGTCGAAGGCGTCGGTGCCGAAATCATAGACCCGGTCGAGCGTCGCCGGCGCCGCGAGCAGACTGAGATGGTCCGTGCATTTCGACAGCAGACGGTCGATGAAGGCGGTATCGACACGGTCCGGCGAGAACACCGCGTCCGCGATGCCCTGCGGCGGATCCTGGTTGTAGTCGAGCCCGGCGGTGCCGAAGGCGAGATCGAGATCGGCGACCACCGCGTCCATCGCAAGGTCCCGCGCAATCGCCCAGGCGACGTTATGGGAGATGGTGGAGGCGCCGACGCCGCCCTTGGCGCCGACTACGGCGATGATGCGGCCGACCGCCTTGGCTTCGGGCGCCGAGAACAGGTTGCAGATCGAGCGCACGACGTCGATCGGGCCCACCGGCGCGAGCACGTAGTCGCTGACGCCGCGACGGACCAGCTCGCGATAGAGCATGACGTCGTTGATGCGGCCGATCACGACCACGCGGGTGCCGGCGTCGCAGACCGTGGCGAGCTGGTCGAGGCCGGCCAGCAAATCGTTGCGGGCGTCGCTTTCGAGCACGATCACGTTGGGAGTCGGAGCAGACCGATAAGCCTCGATCGCAGCCGCCATGCCGCCCATCTGGATCTTCAGATGGGCCTTGCCGAGGCGGCGATCCTCGCCGGCCGATTGCACGGCGGCGGCGGTCTCCACGGTTTCGCAGAAGGCCTGGACCGAGACACGCGGCGCGGGCGCAATATGCTCTTCGGCCGGCGGCGGGGGGGCCTCCGGCTGCTCGTCCTGAGTTTGGCGCGCGTAGCTGATCATTTGCCGGTGTCGCTGAGTTTGGCCTTTTCGGCCTCGGGATAGGTGGTCGTCGTCGTGTTGCCCTTGCGGTACTTCTCGAAGGCGGTGATGCGCCGCGCCGTGTAGGCCGGAGTTTCAGGCCGCGGCTGTTCGAGGTCGGACGGATTGTCGATCATGGCCGCCACGTTGCGCTGATTGGCGCAGCCGAAATTGTAGTAGTCCTTGTTCTCGAACCAGCTCTTGTTCTTCATCGAGGGCCCGAGATCCTCCGGCCACAGGCCGCAGGGGCCCGCGACCGCGGCGATCTTGGAGTAGGTCAGCCGGATCGGCGGCAGGAAGCGCCTGTCCTCCGGCTGGTAGGGGCGGGCGATGATGCCGCGCGGGGGAACGCCCGCTGCCGCCAGCATGGCCTGAATCTCGCGCATGGACTCCGCGACCGGACGCGCATTGGGCGTTCCGGAGGGCACGTCGATGTGGATTGCGCCGGTGCCCTCATGCATCCAGGTCGACGCAAGCCCCATCACGTCGGCGCGCTGGGCTGCGGTGAGGCCGCCACGGGCATGTCCGACGAACACCACGATCGAGCGGTTCTGCTCCTCGATCGCGATCGGGTGACGCTGCTTGTAGTCGTCGGGAATGGACCCGGTCGTCACCTCGTCGTGCTGGCAGCCGCCGAGCGCGAGGGCGAAACCGACGAGCACGCCACCGAGGCCGGCGGCGCGGTGGCGGGTCTGGGGTCGTGTTGTGATCATTACTTAAGTCCCCGTTCCGCGTCAGTCGGTGATGAAGCCGTAGGTGCCGCGGTAGTTTCTCGCCGGTTCGGTCCGGCCCGGCACGCCATAGATGCGATTGATGTTGCCGATCAGTTCGGCCTGCGGATCGGCAGGCGCGGCGAAGCCGTCATCCGGTCGCGACAGGTCCTTTGGCGCCGCCGCGCGAACGACGTAAGGCGTCACGATCACGACCAGCTCGGTCGTGTTGTTGACGAAGTCGCGACTGCGGAACAGCGTACCGAGAATCGGCAGCTGCATCAGCCCGGGCAATCCGCTGATCGCCTGCTTGGTCTGCTGCTGGATCAGGCCGGCCATTGCCATCGCGCCGCCGGAGGGAATTTCCAGCGAGGTCTCGGCGCGCCGGGTCTTGATCGAGGGCACCGTCAGCGAGTTGACCGAAGTCGAGGTCACGGCTTGCGACAGCGTGATCGAATTGTCGTTGGAAAGCTCCGAGACCTCGGTCATCACCCGCAGGCTGATCTTGCCCTCGGTGAGCACCACGGGCGTGAAGTTGAGCGAGATGCCGAACTTCTTGAAGCTGATTTGGGTGGTACAGACATGGGTGGTGGGATCGCAGGCATAGCCCGCCGGCACCGGGAATTCGCCGCCGGCGATGAAGGTTGCGGACTCACCCGAAATCGCGGTCAGGTTCGGCTCGGCCAGCGTGCGTACGACGCCCGCGGTCTCCATCGCGCGCAGGGTCGCCTGCACGGAAGGCGACGCGCCGAATTTGGTGGTCAGATTGTTGCCGTCGACGAGGTTGCGGCCATAGGCGTTGAACGGGTTCGAGTTGGTGAAGCTCACCACGGAGGTGCCGTAGTTGAGGCTCGCCGACAGGTCGATGCCGAGCTGCTTGACGATGTTGCGCGCGACTTCCGCGACCGTCACCTTCAGCATGACCTGGTCGCGGCCGCGGACCACGATCGAGTTCACCACCTTGTCGGCGCCGCCGGCAAGGCGTGCAGCGAGATCGTTGGCCTGCTGCGCTTCGATCGGAGTGGCCGCACTTCCAGTCAGGACGACGCCGTCGCCGAGGCCGTCGATCTGGATGTCGGAATTGGGCAGGATCTGCTTCAACGCGGCGCGAGCGCCGTTGAGATCACGCTTGACCGCAATATCATAGGCGGCGATCTGTTGGCCGGCGGAATCGAAGAACACGATGTTGGTCTGGCCGACCGAGGCGCCGATGATGTAGGCGCGCTGGGCAGAACGGACCACCGCATTGGCGATCTTGGGATCTGCGACGAGCACGTCCTTGATGTCGCGCGGCAGGTCGATCACGATCGACTTGCCGACGCCGAGCGAGAGGAAACGCGCGTTCATCTGGCCGTCGGCCGCAACCGGAGCCGCGGGACGGTAGTCCGCGGCGATCACGGGTGTCAGCACGGGATTGAGCGTCACCGCGACGGCGGCCGAGAACGACAGGGCGCGAACCATCGAGGTCCGCAGCGTCGCCGGATTTGCCCTGCATTTCATATCGACTGTCCTCATCGTACCTTCGTCGCCTGGGTCGGGACGCCGTAGCGAATGATCGAAACGCCGTCGCGCTTCTGCGCGGTCTCATCGAGCGTGATCTCGGTCGTCTTGCCGTCGGCAATGCTGCGCAGCGCCAGCGACAGCGTTCCGGCCTGGCGGGACGAGGCAAGCACCTGGGTCTGCGCGGAATTGAGTTCCAGCGTCACGGTCTTGCCGAGCACCGTATTCTGGCCATCCTTCTCCTTCGGCGCCTGATCGATGGCGAGCACGCGGACGTTGAGCAGGATGACCTCGGTGGTGACAATGTCCTGGGCGCCGGCGCTCTGGTCGGGGTTCTTGAGGCGGCGCGTGAGCAGAACGTCGACGTGGTCGTTCGGCAGGATGAAGCCGCCGGCGCCGGTCTCGGGCGAGATTTCGGTCGAGATGGCGCGCATGCCGGTCGGCAGGATCGCCGCCATGAAGCCGGAACCGTCGGCCTTCACCAGCTTCTGGTCGCGGATCGGTTCACCCTGAATGAAAGGGGCGCGCGCGATCGACCCGGTGACCTGGGTCGCGCCATCGGGACGTTCGCTGCGGCGGATGAAGGTGGAGCTGGCGGTCGCGGTCGGCCAGGTCTGCCACTGCACGTCGTCCGGCTTCACGGTCTGGCCGAGGCCGATGTCATTCTTGGCGACCAGAACGTCGGTGGTGGGAAGCTGCGCGACCGGAGCCACTGGAGGCGGCGCAGAGTCCGAGCCGCTCGCCAGATACGCGGCGACGCCGCCGGCGCAGATGGCGACCGTCAGGACGACTATGCGTGCCCTATTCATACGCTTCACTTTCCACAGAACGCTGCGACGCTGCCGCCGCCGTAATCGGCAGTTGACCAGCTATTCGTCAAAGCATGGTTAATGAGGCGTATCTAAATCGCCTTAACGCCGGGTTATCGCGGCGTTCAGCGCAGCGCGAGGTGAGCGAGGTCGATCGCTTTGACCCATTCGGTCTCGGGGTAGACCATCAACGCGCCAAGTGCGAGCGCGATGCCGTAGGGAATGCCGGTCTGCTTGTCGTGCAGCCGCGCCAGCCAGGCCTGGCCCGCGAGCCCGTAAGGCAACGGCCATTGCCGGAACTGGAGCAGGAGCAGCGTCAGCGCGCCACCGAACAGCGACGCGTAAAGCAGGAAGTTCATCAATTGCGTGAAGCCGAACCAGAGCGCGACGGAAGCCGCGACTTTGGCGTCGCCGCCGCCCATCCAGCCCATCGCAAAGCAGGTGAAGGCCACGACGAGGATCAACGCGCCGGCGCCGACATGGCTCAGCACCTCGTAAGGCGCCATGCCACCGGCAACGGCAAGCACGAAGAAACCCGCAACCAGCGCCAGCGAGACTCGGTTCGAGATCGTCATGGTGAAGAGATCGCTCGCGGCTGCGAACGCCATCAAGGCCGGGAACAGCAGAAGGCGCGCGAGGTCGAGGATCATGGGCTGCGTCTTGGGCCTGGGTGTATTGCCGGATCGGGGCGTCGGCGCATGCTAGAGCGCAGTGCTAAACAAACCGACAACGCTCGCAGCAGTCGCGGAACCGGGCTCACCACAGACTGGCGATACGCATTGCCAGTGTGATCATGGCGAGCAGCAGCGCAAGGCAGACCCAATAGGCCGACGCGTCGATGCGCGCCGTGTCTGCTTCGCGGGCCGCAACCGCGGCATCGGTCCTGTGTTTACGCAACGCCACTGGAACTCGCTACTTCCCAAAAAAACAAAGGCCCCGGAGGTCCGGGGCTTTTGCCGTCGTGTGTCGGTCGGCTTACTTCAGCGAGGAGCTGATCGAGCCGAACTTGGTGTTCAGCGTGGTGCCGAGGTTGTTGACGACGGTGATGATGGCCAGCGCGATGCCGGCGGCGATCAGACCGTATTCGATGGCGGTGGCGCCGGATTCATCCTTGGCGAAACGCGCAATCAGGTTCTTCATGAACTAAACTCCATCTGGGTGTGGTCGCCTCGTTCGGCGCTGTATTGACGCGCCGACCATGTGAGCCGAGCTCTTTCGGTAGAGTTAATTCAATCGGTCAAACCTGCATCCAGCGCGATGCTTTTGGCCAAAGTGAATTTCGCCTTAAGGCTGTCGTCGCAATCCGTTCGAGTTCCGAACGCGGCGTCAACTTCACTGTCCCTTAAATTTCGCGGAGTAGGCGTTAAGTCAGATCAGCAGCCTGAAAGAGACGACGATGATGTCGAGCCTGCCCATGCAAGTTGCCCTGATGCTCGGCGAGACCATCGAGAAGGTGATCCCAGTCACTTTCGCGCTCGCGGTGGTTTTCACGGTGCTCGAACATTTCTGGGCCTGCAACCCCGGTCCGGCGTGGTGGCGCAAGCGCGAGATCATTACCGACATCTGCTACTGGTTTTTCGTTCCTGTGTTCGCCCGCACGATGCGGATCGGACTCCTGATCGTCACGGCCGGCTTCTTCTTCAACATCCATGATGCCGACGAACTGATCGCCTTCTACGACAATGGCCATGGCCCGCTGGCGGAGCTGCCGCTCTGGGTGCAGGGCATGCTGTTCGTGGTCGCCGCCGACTTCATGCTGTACTGGCTGCACCGCCTGTTCCATGGCGGCGAGTTCTGGAAATACCACGCGATCCATCACTCCTCCGAGGAGATCAGCTGGATCTCGGCGGCCCGTTTCCATCCGGTCAATCTGATGCTCGGCACGATTGGCGTCGATGTCGTGCTGTTGATGGCCGGCATTTCGCCGAACGTGATGATCTGGGTCGGCCCGTTCACGACCTTCCATTCGGCCTTCGTGCACGCCAATCTGAACTGGACCTTCGGGCCGTTCAGATATGTGCTGGCAACACCCGTGTTCCATCGCTGGCACCACACGCCGCTCGAAGAGGGTGGCGACACCAATTTCGCCGGCACTTTCCCGATCTGGGACGTGCTGTTCGGGACCTTCCGCATGCCGAAGGATGAGCTGCCGCAGGATTACGGCAAGGACGAAGCGACCATGCCGAAGGAGATCGCCGGCCAGCTTGCCTATCCGTTCCGGCACTGATGTGTTTGAGCATGATCTCCGCGCAAACGCGTTCCGCGTTTGTCGCGAGGGAAAACCGCTGCACACTTTTCCGGATCATGCTCTAGGCGGGCGATAAAACGCCAGTCCGTTAGAACAATAGTGGGCGAATTTGCGGAACGTTCACGAATTACAGGCAGGTTAACCGGGTCGGGCGCCGGCTCCGCTTCCTGATCGATTCTGCCGGTTTGTGACGTCCCGGGGTAAAAGTATGCGTAAAGAGTTCCTTCGCCGTCAGGCGCGCGTCTGTCTGCTGGCCACCGCCGCTGCTCTGGCTTCGCCTGCGATTGGTCTTGCCGAGCCCACAGTCGATACCATTGCCGTCAATGTCGACCAGGCCAAGCTGGTGCGGCTGCCCGGCAAGGTGGCGACGATCGTTGTCGGCAATCCCCTGATCGCCGACGTCACGCTCCAACCGGGCGGGATGATCGTTGTGACGGGCAAAGGCTACGGCGCTACCAATTTCATTGCACTCGATCGTGGCGGCGAGATCCTGGTCGATCGGCAGATCCAGGTCGAGGGCCCGAGCGACCGCCTCGTCACCGTCTATCGCGGGATCGAGCGCGAGTCCTATAGCTGCATGCCGGTCTGCCAGCGCCGGGTCACGCTCGGCGACAGCGACACCTACTTCACCACCACGATGAATCAGGCTGGTGCGCTGAACAGCAGTGCCAGCGGCACCGGGGGCGCTACGGCCGCCAAGACGAACTAGCGCCAAGACAAACTAGCGCCAAGACGAACCAGCACGGCAAAGTCATCGGGAAGCGGCTGCCCGGCGGGACCTCTGTCCCGCACCGGGGCCGTGTCCGCAAGCCAGCGTGGTTAACCCGATCTTAACGCCCCGTTCCGGCCGGGGCGGATTGTCTGAAACACTTAAACAATCAGTTTCCGATACTGATCGGGGCAGATGATCGCCGCCGCTGGGGAATTTGACGCGATGCCATCGCCTGTACCTTCGAGGTTCACGCTCAAGACCGCTCTGCGCCGGTTTCGCGGCAGTCGCCGCGGATCCGCTGCGGTCGAGTTTGCGCTGGTCGCGCCGGTCTTCTTTGCGTTGTTGTTTGCCATCATCGAGACGGCGATCATGTTCTTCGCGAGCCAGGTGCTCGAGACCATCACGCAGAACTCCGCGCGCGTGGTGCTGACCGGCCAGGCGCAGTCGGGTTCGGTGGGGTCCTGCGCGGTGGGCGGCGTGGCCACGGCCTGCACGCAGGCGACGTTCAAGACCTACGTCTGCAACCAGATCCCGGCGCTGTTCGACTGCAACAGCCTTTATGTCGATGTCGAGAGTTACTCGTCCTTTACGTCGGTCACGCTGTCGAGCCACATCGATGCAGCCGGCAATTTCGACACCAATATGCTCTACAGCCCGGGCAATGCCGGCGACATCGTGGTCGTGCGGTTGTTCTATCAGTGGCCGCTGTTCGTGACCGGGCTCGGCTACAACATCTCCAACCTTGCGGGCCACAAGCGGCTGCTCGTGGCGACGGCTGCGTTCAAGAACGAGCCTTATTGAGATCAACGGATCGGGCAGAACGATGCAGGTGATTGCGAAATTCTGGCGGACGAGCCGTCTCACCGCGCACGAATTCCTGGCGGACGGAACAGGTCTCGCGGCGACCGAGTTCGCGGTGATCGTGCCGCTGATGCTGGTGATGTTCTTCGGTACGGTCGAATTCTCGTCGGCCGTGGCAATCGACCGCAAGGTGACGCTGATGGCGCGAACGCTGTCGGACCTCACGTCGCAGTCGACCTCGGTCGCCGACAGCGACATGACCAATTTCTTCGCGGCCTCGACCGGCATCCTGACGCCCTATGACGCCACGCCGGTGTCCTCGACGATCAGTGAGCTTTATGTGGATTCGACGCAGACGGCGCACGTCCAGTGGAGCAAAGGATCGGCGCCGCGGACCCAGAAGTCGGTGGTCACGATTCCTACGACGCTCGCGATCGCCGGTACCTATCTGATCTTCAGCGAGGTCAGCTATAGCTACACGCCGTCGGTCGGCTATATGCTCAAGGGCTCGATCACGCTGAGCGATGTGGCTTACACGCGCCCGCGGCAGTCGACCTGCGTCTATTACAGCCCGGCTACGGCCTGCACCACCTATTGAACACACCCATTCTGCGGACATGAAAAAGGCCGTGCATCCCGCACGGCCTTTTCCGTTGTTCAGTGCGTCGCACTGATGCTTGCACGCGCTTGGCAGAGCGCGCGGTCGATATCAGCCCGCGTCGCGGAGGTTGTCGGCAGCCGACTTGCCGGACCGGCGATCGGCGACGATCTCGTAGGAGACCTTCTGGCCTTCGCGCAGCGAGCCGAGGCCGGCACGCTCGACGGCGCTGATGTGAACGAACACGTCCTTGCCGCCATCGTCGGGCTGGATGAAGCCATAGCCCTTGGTCGCGTTAAACCACTTCACGGTTCCCATGCTCATGGGGGTAGTCCCTTCTCAATACACAATGTCAGAGCCCGCTCGCGCAGGGCCAGTTAGATCGAATTTTTGGAAGGGTCGTCAGCGTGTCTGAACCGGCTGTACCGGTGGATGCTAATGTCGTCCGGCCGAAAATCGATTGTGTTCATTTTATTGGAATCAAGGCGCCAAAACAATCCGGACGCGCACGATTTTTTGATCCGCCGTGATGTCCACGGCGGATCAGCATACAGGTCAGAATTTTAATGCCGCGCTTGCGCGCAGGCGATCGTTTAGCGGCGACGGAATTGGCCGCCGCGCTGGGGGCCGCCACGCGGCGGTCCACCGGCGGTCGCGGGACGTTCGTCCTTGTGGCGGAAAATCAGCCGGCCCTTTTCGAGGTCGTACGGCGACATCTCAACCGTTACGCGGTCGCCCGCCAGTGTCTTGATGCGGTTCTTCTTCATCTTGCCGGCGGTGTAGGCGACGATCTCGTGCCCGGCGTCGAGCTGCACGCGGTAGCGCGCGTCGGGGAGGATTTCGGTGACCAGTCCTTCGAACTGGATCAGCTCTTCCTTAGCCATGAATTTCTCCAGGTCGTGGACGGCTAGTGCGAATGAGGTTTGCGGTTCGGGTGGCCGTTCGGCCGACTCTCACGGCGCAAAAAGGCCACGCCTTGTATCCCATCAGGGGCCCCCGCGCTATGCGCGGAACGCTGTTCTGAACGGTCGGCTGGCGAAGAATGCATCTTTCCACCGCCAGGTTGGCGGCGGCGAGACCCCTTCGCGGCCTTCGGGCCGTTGCCAGGCCTTCCCTCGACATGCCTTGCGTCAGCGTGCCGTCCGTCGCCCTGCTTGCCGGCGCTGTGGTGGCGCCCGTCAGCATGCCTTTCATCGTTACGCCGTCCGTCACCCTGCCGTGCGCCTTGCGGGCGCTGGCCCGGGTGGCCGCCCGGCCGGCCCTGCCGTTGCTGCGACGGGGGAGCGCCCGCATCGCGGCGGCCGGCATCAGTGCGAAGATCCTCGCGCGGCAGCGCCACCTTGATCAGCTTCTCGATGTCGCGGAGGTAGCTGAGCTCCTCGCCGCCTGCGACCAGCGAGATCGCGGTACCCTCAGCGCCGGCGCGCGCGGTGCGGCCAATGCGGTGCACATAGGTCTCGGGCACGTTCGGCAAGTCGAAATTGATGACGTGGGTGATCCCGTCAACATCGATGCCACGGGCGGCGATGTCGGTGGCGACCAGCGTGCGGATCTCGCCGGTACGGAATTGGGCGAGCGTCCGCTCGCGATGGTTCTGCGACTTGTTGCCGTGGATGGCGCTGGCGGGAATGCCGGCCTTTTCGAGTGTCTTTACGACCTTGTCGGCGCCGTGCTTGGTGCGGGTGAAAACCAATGCGCGGTTGACCGGCTCTTGTTTCAACAGCTTGGCAAGGAACGCCGGCTTGGCCGAAAAATCGACCTGGATAATGCGCTGCTGGATGCGCTCCACGGTCGAGGAGACCGGAGTCACCGCGACGCGGGCGGGATCACGCAGCATGGCGTCGGCAAGCTCGGCGATGTCCTTCGGCATGGTGGCCGAGAAGAACAGCGTCTGCCGCTTGATCGGGAGTTTGGCGACGATTTTGCGGATGTCGTTGATGAAGCCCATGTCCAGCATGCGATCGGCTTCGTCGAGCACGAGGAACTCGACGCTTGAAAGCTTCAGCCCGTTGCTCTGCACGAGATCGAGCAGGCGGCCGGGGGTGGCAACCAGCACGTCGACGCCCTGCATCAGGGCGCGAACCTGGCGGCCCATCGGCACGCCGCCGATGGCGAGCGTCGAGGACAGCCGGATGTGGCGGCCATAGGCGTTGAAGCTGTCGAGGATCTGCCCGGAAAGCTCGCGGGTGGGCGACAGCACCAGCACGCGGGCCGTCTTGGGTTGGGGCTTGATCCGGTTCTCGAGCAGGCGATGCAGGATCGGCAGCGCGAAGGAGGCGGTCTTGCCGGTGCCGGTCTGGGCGATGCCGACGACGTCGCGGCCGGTCAGCGCGGTGGGAATCGTCTGGGCCTGGATGGGGGTGGGGGTGACGTAATTCTCTTCGGCGAGAGCACGTGCGATGGGTTCGGCGAGGCCGAAGTCCTGAAACGAAGTCAAAAGATGGGTTCTTTCCATGTCAAATGCGGTCGGCCCGACGCAATCAGCGGGGCGCGCGCACAAGGGTGTCGAGAAGACACCTGCGTGTTTGGGGTGTCGGATGGCTTGGGAGATATGGGGCAAGCCAGACGCCCATACGGGCTTAAGAACACGCGGCTCGCAACGATCGCTCGATTCGCGATCTCTACCCTCATATGGAACATCGACGGGGCGCTTTCAAGGCAGGTGTTCGACCGGCGTCGATTGCAGTGCAAAAATAGTTATGCCGGAATTTTAGCCAGTCGCGCCAGTTTGCTTAAAAAATGAACTGTCTGCCGCATAAGCATACATTTTATTCGCCCAAGATTTATGCAGTCGGACTGCGGCGAAATTTTGATTGCGTCAGAATTATCTAGATTGACCAATCACTTGGCAGGTGCCCAGCCCATGGCATGGTTCTTGCGATTCCGTTAATCGCAGGCGGCCGTGGGGCCGTTTCGCAGCGTCTTTTCACGTCTGCGTCAGGGAGATGATACATCCATGCATAACAAATCCACTCACGATATAGCGGCGTCATTTAGCCGCCGTGGCGTTCTCGCCGCGACCGCCGGACTGATGCTCGGTCTGGCTTCCATTTCCGGCGCGAAGGCTGCTGACGACACCATCAAGGTCGGCGTGCTGCACTCTCTGTCAGGCACCATGGCCATCAGCGAAACCACGCTGAAGGACACCATCCTCTTCCTGATCGACGAACAGAACAAGAAGGGCGGCGTGCTCGGCAAGAAGCTCGAGGCCGTCGTCGTCGACCCCGCCTCGAACTGGCCGCTGTTCGCCGAAAAGGCGCGCGAGCTGATCACCAAGGACAAGGTCTCGGTCGTGTTCGGCTGCTGGACCTCGGTGTCGCGCAAGTCGGTGCTCCCGGTGTTCAAGGAGCTCAACAACATCCTGTTCTACCCCGTGCAGTACGAGGGTGAAGAGTCCGAGCGCAACGTGTTCTACACCGGTGCTGCGCCGAACCAGCAGGCGATCCCGGCCGTCGACTATCTGATGAAAGACGAGAAGGTGAAGCGCTGGGTGCTCGCCGGCACCGACTACGTCTATCCACGCACGACCAACAAGATCCTGGAAGCCTATCTGAAGTCGAAGGGTGTCGCCCAGGAAGACATCATGATCAACTATACGCCGTTCGGTCACTCCGACTGGCAGACGATCGTGGCCGATATCAAGAAGTTCGGCTCGGCGGGCAAGAAGACGGCGGTGGTCTCGACCATCAACGGCGATGCCAACGTCCCCTTCTACAAGGAGCTCGGCAACCAGGGCATCAAGGCGAAGGACATCCCGGTGGTCGCGTTCTCGGTGGGTGAGGAAGAACTCGCCGGCCTCGACACCAAGCCGCTGGTCGGCCATCTCGCTGCCTGGAACTACTTCGAGTCGATCAAAACCCCGGCGAACGAGAAGTTCATCAAGGACTGGCAGGCCTACACCAAGAACCCGAAGCGTACGACCAACGACCCGATGGAAGCCCACGTGATCGGCTTCAACATGTGGATCAAGGCCGTCGAGAAGGTGAAGTCGACTGATCCGGACAAGGTGATCGACGCGCTTCCCGGCATCGAAGCGCCGAACCTGACCGGTGGCGTGTCGAAGATGCTGCCGAACCACCACATCACCAAGCCGGTGTTCATCGGCGAGATCAAGGCGAACGGTCAGTTCGACGTGGTCTGGAAGACCCCGGGTCTCGTCGCTGGCGACGCCTGGTCGAAGGAGCTCGATGGCTCCAAGGACCTGATCGGCGACTGGGTCGGCAAGAAGTGCGGCAACTTCAACACCAAGACCAACAAGTGCCTCGGCTCCGGCTCCTGATCCGGATCTGACATTCGATTGCACGACGGGAGAAGACGGCTATTCCGCCGTCTTCTCCCCACTTCTGCCGGGGTGATCCACAGTGCCAACCAAATTGTCCGCTCGTTTTTGCACCTTTGTCCTCTCGCTATTTCTGATCGCGTTCGCGTTGCCGGCCTTCGCCGGTCCGTTTGAAGATGCGGTCGCCAAATTCACCAACGACGATTATTCCGATACGGAAGAAGCGATCGGTGTGGTTGCAAGCAGTGGCAACAAGCTTGCCTTTCCGATCATCAGCGCGCTCCAGGACGGTCGCCTCATGGCCGATCCCGACAGCAAGAAAGTCTACGTCACCGGCACCGACGGCAAGTCGATCGATGCTGCGACCGGTGAGCCCGTCGCCAGCGTGCCCGACAGCGCCAGCGCCGTCCGCCTCAACAACCGCCTGCGCCGCAGCGTCGACGCGGCGCTCGGCGGCCTGACGCTGCAGTCGCCCGAGCTTGCAACGCGGCTCCAGGCCGCGCAATCGGTCTTCAAGTCGCACGAGGAGACTGCGCTCGAGCCGGTCGAAAGCGCGCTTGCCAAGGAAACCAACAAGGCTGTCAGGACTGCGCTCGGTGAAGCGCGCGCGGCGATCCTGCTGTTCAAGTCCGATGCCACCGAGGTACAAAAGCTGGAGGCCGTCGCCACCGTCAAGGCGCGCGGCGATCAGGATGCGCTCGCGCTGCTGTCCGACATCGGCTCCGACCAGCCGGCGTCAGTCGGGAAGGCCGCGACGAGCGCGATCGGCTCGATCCAGAACTCGCTCGCGGTCTGGTCCACGGTGCAGAACGCCTGGTACGGCCTGTCGCTCGGCTCGGTGCTGCTGCTCGCAGCGATCGGGCTCGCCATCACTTTCGGCGTGATGGGCGTCATCAACATGGCCCATGGCGAGATGGTGATGTTAGGGGCCTACACCACCTTCGTGGTGCAGGAGGTGATCCGCACCCGCTATCCCGCTCTGTTCGACTATTCGCTGCTGATCGCCGTGCCGCTCGCCTTCCTCGTCGCAGGCGCGATCGGCGTGCTGATCGAACGCAGCATCATCCGCTTCCTCTACGGCCGGCCGCTGGAGACGCTGCTCGCGACCTGGGGCCTGTCGCTGGTGCTGCAGCAGGCGGTGCGCACCATGTTCGGGCCGACCAACCGCGAGGTCGGCAACCCCTCCTGGATGAGTGGTGCATTTGAGCTCGGCCAGATCACCATCACCTATAATCGGCTCTGGATACTGGTCTTCACGCTCGCCGTGTTTCTGATCCTGCTCGCAATGCTGCGCTACACTGCGCTTGGCCTCGAGATGCGCGCGGTGACGCAGAACCGGCGTATGGCGGCCTCGATGGGTATCGCCACCTCACGCGTCGACGCGCTGACCTTCGGGCTCGGATCGGGCATTGCCGGCATCGCCGGCGTGGCTCTGTCGCAGATCGACAATGTCAGCCCCAATCTCGGCCAGAGCTACATCATCGACAGTTTCATGGTCGTGGTGTTCGGCGGGGTCGGCAATCTCTGGGGTACGCTGGTCGGCGCCTTCACGCTCGGCATTGCCAACAAGTTCCTGGAGCCGGTCGCCGGCGCCGTGCTCGGCAAGATCGCGATCCTGGTCCTGATCATCCTGTTCATTCAAAAGCGGCCGCGCGGCCTGTTCGCGCTCAAGGGCCGTGCGGTGGAAGCATGACCCCTCACATGCTGACGCGATCGCTGGACCGCGGCGCGGTGATCTTCCTGATGGTCGTCGCGGCCTGCGGCATCCTCATCCCGCTCTCCAACCTGCTGCTGCCGGCGGGTTCGTTCCTGCAGGTGCCGACCTATCTGGTCGCGCTCTGGGGTAAATATGTCTGCTACGCCATCCTGGCGCTTTCGATCGATTTGATCTGGGGCTATTGCGGCATCCTCTCGCTCGGCCACGGCGCCTTCTTCGCGCTCGGCGGCTATGCCATGGGCATGTATTTGATGCGGCAGATCGGCACCCGCGGTGTCTATGGCAATCCGATCCTGCCCGACTTCATGGTGTTCCTGAACTACTCGAAGCTGCCCTGGACCTGGTACGGCTTCGACATGTTCTGGTTCGCCGCGCTGATGGTCTTGCTTGTGCCGGGCCTGCTCGCCTTCTGCTTCGGCTGGCTCGCCTTCCGCTCCCGCGTCACCGGCGTGTATCTGTCGATCATCACACAGGCGATGACCTATGCGCTGCTGCTCGCCTTCTTCCGCAACGATTTCGGCTTCGGCGGCAATAACGGCCTGACCGACTTCAAGGACATCCTGGGCTTCAACGTCCAGGCCGAGGGCACGCGCGCCGCGCTGTTCGCGCTGAGCTGTCTGGCGCTGATCGTCGCCTTCCTGATCTGCCGGTCCGTCGTGTCTTCAAAACTCGGCAAGGTGCTGATCGCGATCAGGGACGCGGAATCGCGCAGCCGCTTCCTCGGCTACCGCGTCGAATCCTACAAGCTGTTCGTCTTCACGCTGTCGGCCTGCATGGCTGGCGTCGCCGGCGCGCTCTACGTGCCGCAGGTCGGCATCATCAATCCGAGCGAATTCGCGCCGGGCAATTCGATCGAGGCGGTGATCTGGGTCGCGGTCGGCGGCCGCGGCACGCTGGTCGGTGCGGCGCTCGGGGCCATCGTCGTCAACTACGCCAAGACGTTCTTCACATCAGGCGTGCTGGCGCCGTACTGGCTGTTCATGCTGGGTGCGCTGTTCATCCTGGTGACGCTGCTGCTGCCCAAGGGCATCGTCGGCACCTTCAACGCCTGGCGAGAGTCGGCCAAAGAGAGGCGCCCGGCTGAGACGACCGCGAGCGCGGCGGCCGAAGACGGCATCACCGAACCGAAGATGGCGGAGTAGCGGTCATGAACGTCATGGATACCCGCGCGACGTCCGCGATGCTCTATCTCGACGGCGTGCACGTCTCGTTCGACGGGTTCCACGCCATCAACAATCTGTCGCTGACGCTCGCCCCCGGCGAGATGCGCGCCATCATCGGACCGAACGGCGCCGGCAAGACCACGATGATGGACATCATCACCGGCAAGACCAGGCCCGACCTGGGTACGGTGCTGTTCGACGGCGTCACCGACTTGACGCGGCTCGACGAGACCCGCATCGCCGAGCTCGGCATCGGTCGCAAATTCCAGAAGCCGACGGTGTTCGAGAGCCAGACCGTGCAGGATAACCTCCTGCTGGCGCTCAATGTCGATCACAGCGTCAAGGGCACGTTGTTCTGGCGCGGCAGCAAGGCGGAGTCGGAGCGCATCGACAAGGTGCTGGAGACGATCCGCCTGACCGACGCCCGCAACCGGCTCGCCGGCAGCCTCAGTCACGGCCAGAAGCAGTGGCTCGAGATCGGCATGCTGCTGGCGCAGGACCCGAAACTGCTGCTGGTCGACGAGCCCGTGGCCGGCATGACGGACGTGGAGACGCATCTCACTGCCGAGCTGCTGAAGGAGATCAACAAGACCCACACCGTGATGGTGGTCGAGCACGACATGACGTTCGTGCGCGAGCTCGGGGTCAAGGTCACCTGCCTGCACGAAGGCACGGTGCTTGCGGAAGGTACCATCGACCAGGTCTCGTCCAACGAGCGGGTCATCGAAGTCTATCTGGGACGCTGAGCGATGCTTGAGGTCAAGGACATCAACCTGTTCTACGGCGCTGCGCAGGCGCTGCGCGGGGTGTCGATTGCGGCCGAACCCGGCAAGGTGACCTGCGTGCTCGGGCGCAACGGCGTCGGCAAGACGTCGCTGCTGCGCGCCATGGTCGGGCAATATCCGATCGCCTCGGGCGCAATCGTGTTCGACGGCAGCGACATTACGAGCCTCAAGCCCTATGAGCGGGCGCGCAAGGGCATCGGCTTCGTGCCGCAGGGCCGCGAGATCTTTCCGCTGCTGACGGTCGAGGAGAACCTCAAGACCGGCTTCGGCCCGCTCAAGCGCCAGGACAAGAACATTCCTGACGACGTGTTCTCGCTGTTTCCGGTGCTGCAATCCATGCTCGGCCGCCGCGGCGGCGACCTCTCCGGCGGCCAGCAGCAACAGCTCGCGATCGGGCGTGCGCTGGTGATGCGGCCGAAACTGCTGCTGCTCGATGAGCCGACCGAGGGCATCCAGCCCTCGATCATCAAGGACATCGGCCGCGCCATCTCGTACTTGCGCAACCTCGGCAACATCGCCATCGTGCTGGTCGAACAATATCTCGACTTTGCCTGCGAACTCGGCGACAGTTTCGCGGTGATGGATCGCGGCGCGGTGAAATTCACTTGCGATCGCTCCAATCTTGACCCGGCCGAAATCAGCCGCCAGATGGCGCTGTAAGTCCAGATTTCTGCCGCGGCCGGCTGGGGAGACGGATGCGCAGCGATGCTTTAGCGACATCTTCGGTGTTCGAAGCCAACCGCGCCCGTGGGGCGGTGCGCTTCGACGTGCATGCGCGCGACGGCGTCACGCGGCGGGGCGCTGTGCATGAATCCGGCTCGCTCCGCGTGCGCTTCCCCTCGCCGGAGGATGAGGGTCTGTCCGGTGTGTTCGTCAACACGGCCGGCGGCGTTGCGGGCGGTGATCGTTTCGACATCGAGATATCGGCCGCCGAAGCTGCCCGCCTGACGCTGACCACGGCGGCCGCGGAAAAGATCTACCGCGCGCCGGGGGCGGCAGCGCAGCTCAACATTTCCTTGAAGGTTGGCGCCGGAGCGCATCTCGGCTGGCTGCCGCAGGAGACGATCCTGTTCGACCGCGCCCGGGTTCATCGCCGCTTTGACATCGAGCTCGATGAGGCCGCCTCGCTGCTGCTGTGTGAAATCGTCGTATTTGGCCGCACAGCCATGGGCGAGCGCATGGATCAGGGCGAATTCGTCGACCGCTGGCGGCTGCGCCGTGGCGGCAGGCTGGTCTTCGCCGAGACCATCAGGCTGGACGGTGATATCGGTGCAAAACTGGCGCGGTCGGCGGTCGCCAAGGGCGGCGCCGCAATCGGCACGGCCCTGATCGTGCCCGGCGACGAGGCGCTGGTCGAACGCCTCCGCGAGGCGTCGGACTCGTTCACCGGCGAGGTCGGGATTTCAGTCTGGAATGGCTTTGCAATGGCGCGGTTCTGTGCCCAAGATGCGGCGCGTTTGCGCGCCGACATGATGGCCGTGCTGACGCGCACCGGTGCGGCCCTGCCGCGGCTTTGGCTGAATTGACGGCTGGCTGAATTGAAGTGTTGAACGGAAGAGATTTCGCATGAACCTGTCTCCCCGCGAAAAGGACAAGCTTCTGATCTCGATGGCGGCGATCGTGGCGCGCCGCAGGCTCGACCGCGGCGTCAAGCTCAACCATCCCGAGGCGATCGCGATCATCTCCGATTTCATCCTCGAAGGCGCGCGCGACGGCCGTACCGTCGCCGAACTGATGCAATCAGGCGCGCAGGTGCTGACCCGCGACCAGGTGATGCCCGGCATTCCCGAGATGATCCACGACATCCAGGTCGAGGCGACGTTCCCTGACGGCACCAAGCTCGTCACCGTGCACGAACCGATCCGATAGGAGAGCGACATGATCCCCGGTGAACTCTTCATCCAGGACGGCGAGATCGAGCTCAATGCCGGCCGCAAGACGGTGACGCTGACCGTTGCCAACACCGGCGATCGCCCAATCCAGGTCGGCTCGCACTACCATTTCTTCGAGACCAACCCGGCGCTGAAGTTCGACCGCAAGAAAGCCCGCGGCATGCGCCTCGACATCGCCGCCGGCACCGCCGTCCGCTTCGAACCCGGCCAGACCCGCGACGTCCAGCTCGTCGCGCTCGCCGGCAAGAAGACCATCTACGGCTTCCGCGGCGACGTGATGGGGAAGCTGTAACGCAAGCCGAGGCGAGCGCAGTGATCTACAGTGAGGTGAGCACGCTGGCCGGGCTCCCTCCCCCCTTGCGGGGGAGGGTTGGGGAGAGGGGTATGCCACACGACGAGGTCAGCGAGATTCAGCGCCATCGCGCCAGACGATTGAGGCGCGAGATGACTCGCGCGGAAACATTACTGTGGCGCCACCTGAAGGCTGATCGTCTCGCAGGCCTCGCTTTTCGCCGTCAGACCCCTATGGGCCGTTACATCGCGGATTTCGTCGCCCACTCATGCAAGCTTGTCGTTGAACTCGATGGCGAGAGTCACGATTCCGAGGAACGTATCCGCCACGATGAGGGACGTGACCAATGGTTCGCATCCCGCGGCTATCGCGTGTTGCGCTTCACCAATGACGAGGTGATGAAGAACCTTGAGGGCGTTGTTCTTTCAATCCTCGAAGCAGCGGAGCAAGCGGCACCCCTCTCCCTAACCCTCCCCCGCAAGGGGGGAGGGAACCCTTCCAGCGATGCGTCCCTAACCAACTGTGCATCCAACGGTGTCGAGGAAGCATGACGACGCTCTCCGCCGTTCGCCTCATTTCGGAAGCTGCTGAGCTGGCTGCGCGGCGGCACAATGGCATGGCGCGCAAGGGGCGGGGGAACGAGCCTTACATCAACCATCTTGCGGAGGTCGCGAACCTGCTGGCAACGGCGACCGAGGGTGCTGATGCCGAGCTCGTGGCGGCGGGCTGGTTGCACGATGCGATCGAGGATACCGAGACCACGCGCGAGGAGCTCGCGCAGAAATTCTCCGACCGCGTCGCCTCTCTCGTGGTCGAATGCACCGACGATATGAGCCTGCCGAAGGCCGAGCGACGGCGCCTGCAGGTCGTCGACGCGCCGAAGAAATCCGCGAGCGCAAAACTGATCAAGATCGCCGACAAGATCAGCAATATCGGCGCGCGCATGCATGCCGATCCAACCGCCGACGAGCGTGACGATCTTGCCGACTACACCAGCTGGGCCGAGCAGGTCGTCGCCGGCTGCCGCGGCGGCAATGTCTGGCTCGATACGACATTCGCCAACGTGGTGCGACAAGCGAGGGCCTCGCAGTGAGCACTGAGCAGAAATTCAAACGCAAACGGGGCTTGTGATGTCCGTCAAGATGAAACGTTCCGTCTATGCCGACATGTTCGGCCCGACCACCGGCGACAAGGTGCGGCTGGCCGACACCGATCTCATCATCGAGGTCGAGAAGGACTTCACCATCTACGGCGAAGAGGTGAAGTTCGGCGGCGGCAAGGTGATCCGCGACGGCATGGGGCAGTCGCAGGTCACCAACAAGCAGGGCGCGGCCGACACCGTCATCACCAATGCACTGATCGTCGACCACTGGGGCATCGTCAAGGCCGACGTCGCCATCAAGGACGGCATGATTGCAGGCGTTGGCAAGGCCGGCAATCCCGACATCCAGCCGGGCGTGACCATCATTATCGGTCCCGGCACCGACGTGATCGCGGGCGAAGGCAAGATCCTCACCGCCGGCGGCTTCGACAGCCACATCCATTTCATCTGCCCGCAGCAGATCGAGCACGCATTGATGAGCGGCGTCACCTCGATGCTGGGCGGCGGCACCGGTCCCTCGCACGGCACCTTCGCCACCACCTGCACGCCGGGCCCCTGGCACATCGCGCGCATGATCCAGTCGTTCGACGCCTTCCCCGTCAATCTCGGCATATCAGGCAAGGGCAATGCCTCGCGCCCCGCACCACTGGTGGAGATGATCAAGGCCGGCGCCTGCGCGCTGAAGCTGCACGAGGATTGGGGCACGACGCCGGCCGCGATCGACAATTGCCTCTCGGTCGCCGATGATCACGACGTCCAGGTGATGCTGCATTCCGACACGCTGAACGAGTCCGGCTTTGTCGAGGACACCATCAAGGCGTTCAAGGGACGCACCATCCACGCTTTCCACACCGAGGGCGCCGGCGGTGGCCACGCCCCTGATATCATCAAGGTCGCAGGGCTCAAGAACGTGCTGCCGTCCTCGACCAATCCGACGCGCCCCTTCACCCGCAACACCATCGACGAGCATCTGGACATGCTGATGGTGTGTCACCACCTCGATCCCTCGATCGCGGAAGACCTGGCATTTGCGGAAAGCCGCATCCGCAAGGAAACCATCGCCGCCGAAGACATCCTGCATGACCTCGGCGCGCTCTCGATGATGTCCTCGGACTCCCAGGCCATGGGCCGTCTCGGCGAGGTCATCATCCGGACCTGGCAGACCGCCGACAAGATGAAGAAGCAGCGCGGATCGCTGCCGCAGGACAAGGGCAAGGACAACGACAATTTCCGCGTCAAGCGCTACATTGCCAAATACACCATCAACCCCGCGATCGCGCATGGCGTGTCGAAGCTGATCGGCTCGGTGGAGAAGGGCAAGCTGGCCGATCTCGTGCTGTGGTCGCCGGCGTTCTTCGGCGTCAAGCCGGATTGCATCGTCAAGGGCGGTACGATCGTCGCCGCTCCGATGGGCGATCCCAACGCTTCGATCCCGACGCCGCAGCCGGTGCATTACCAGCCGATGTTCGGCGCCTTCGGCAAGGCCCGCACGGCGTCCTCGGTGGTCTTCACCTCGAAGGCGGCCGTCACCGGCGGCCTCGCGCGAAAACTTGGCATCGAGAAGAAGCTCTATGCCGTCCAGAACACCCGCAGCAAGATCTCGAAGAAGAGCATGATCCACAACGACGCCACGCCCAATATCGAGGTCGATCCGGAGACCTATGAGGTGCGCGCCGACGGCGAACTGCTCACCTGTCCGCCCGCCGAGGTGCTGCCGATGGCGCAGCGATATTTCATGTACTGAAATAGCGCCTCAACGCATGTCCCCGGCGCACTGCCTATCCGGGGACGGCTTTTCCGGTTTTGCGTTCGATGCCGGGTGGTCTAATGTCCCGCCCGGTATCTAACCCTTCAGAAGAAAAGCCGGGAGGATTTCTCGTGATCTACGTCGTTGCCACCCTGACCATCAAGCCCGAAACCCGCGCCGAATTCATTGCAGCCGCCACCGCCTGCATCAAGGAGACGCGAAAAGAGCCCGGCAATATTGCCTATGATCTGCACGAGAGCGTCACCGATCCCACCAAGATGGTGTTCGTCGAGCAGTGGGAGAACGCCGAGGCGCTGGTCCCGCATCGCGGCCAGGAACACATGAAGACGTTCGGCCGCGTCGCGGTGAAGTGCTTTACGGCCCCGCCGAAGATTGAAGTGATCACGCCCGAAAAGGTCGAGACGAGGTAACAGCGCATGATCCGGGCGACGCAGGTTAAGGGACAGCACCGCTTCACGGAAGCGCCGGCAGATACGGTCGTGCTCGATTTCGATGATCGGCACCGCCGTCGCATGGCGATGACGGGGACGCGAGGTCTCGAATTCCTGCTCGACCTGGAGAATGCCGTTGCACTGCGCGGCGGCGATGCGCTGGTGCTGGAAGACGGCCGTCTGGTCGAAGTGGTGGCGGCGCCTGAGCCGCTGCTCGAGATCCGCGGCCACGACCCGCACCATCTCATCCGCGTCGCCTGGCATCTCGGCAACCGCCATCTGCCGACGCAGCTCATGGCCAAGAGCCTGCGCATTCGCCGCGACCATGTCATCGAAGCCATGGTGAAGGGGCTTGGTGCAAAGGTCGTCGAGATCGAAGCGCCGTTCGATCCCGAAGGTGGCGCCTATGCCGAGGCCAGCCATGCGCATGGACACGATGACCATGCGCATCACGACCATGGCCATCATCATGACCATCACGGCCAAGACCATCACGGCCACGACCATCATCACGATCATGCCGCGCATGATCATGGGCATGATCATCACCATCACCACGACGAGCATTGCGACCATCCCGATCATCATCACGGCCACAAGCATGCTCATGACCGCAAATGAGCCTGTTGGTGCCGGCGACCTCGCCGAGCGCGAGGCGGCGGCGCTGTACCGGCTGATGACGTGGCTGTCGCCGTCGTTTCCCGTCGGTGGCTTCTCCTATTCCAGCGGCATCGAATGGGCGGTTGAAGCGGGAGACATCACTGATATTGCCACGCTCGCCGACTGGCTCGATGTCATGCTGGGTGACGGCTCCGGGTTTTGTGACGCGACGTTCCTGGTCCATGCCTATCGTGCCGCTGAAGCCGGCGACGACGTCAGCTTGAGCGAGATCGCCGAGCTGGCAGCCGCCTTCGTGCCCTCGCGCGAACGGCAGCTCGAGACGACCTCGCAGGGCCGCGCCTTCATCGAAATCAGCCGCGCGGCGTGGGATGCGGAGGGCCTCGATGCCATGGTCGCGGCATGCCGAGCGCCACTGGTCTATCCCGTTGCGGTCGGCGTCGTCGCCGCGATGCACGGCGTGGCGCTGGCGCCGACGCTGCACGCCTTCCTGCACGCAGTGCTCTCGAACTGGATCTCGGCGGCGAGCCGCCTCATTCCGCTCGGTCAGACCGACAGCCAGCGCGTGCTGGTCAGATTGGAAGCCGCCGTCGCTGCAACCGCTCATCGCGCGCTGAATGCGACGCTGGACGATCTCGGCAGTGCGACCTTCCGCGCCGATCTCGCCAGCCTGCGACATGAGACGCAGTATACGCGGTTGTTTCGCTCGTGAGCGGGACGGCCTTCAACTGATCAAGAGAGAGCGAGCAAAATGGCAACTTCTCACGGCCCCTTGCGTGTCGGCGTCGGCGGTCCCGTCGGATCGGGCAAGACCGCGCTGATGGATCTGCTCTGCAAGACCATGCGCGAGCGTTACGACATCGCTGCGATCACCAACGACATCTACACCAAATGGGATGCGGAATTCCTGGTGCATTCCGGCTCGCTGACGCCGGACCGTATCGCCGGCGTCGAAACTGGCGGCTGCCCGCACACCGCGATCCGCGAGGACGCTTCGATGAATCTGGCTGCAGTCGCCGATATGCGTGCCAAATTCCCCGGGCTAGATCTCGTCCTGATCGAATCCGGTGGCGACAATCTCGCTGCCACCTTTTCCCCGGAACTGGCCGATCTCACCATCTACGTCATCGACGTTGCCGCCGGGGACAAGATCCCGTCCAAGGGCGGTCCAGGCATCACCCGCTCCGACCTTCTGGTCATCAACAAGATCGACCTCGCGCCCCATGTCGGTGCGTCCCTTGAGAAGATGGACACCGATGCCAAACGCATGCGCGGCGAGCGTCCCTTTGTCATGACCAATTTGAAGAAGAGCGAAGGGCTCGACCGTATCGTTAGCTTCATCGAGACCAAAGGTGGACTGAAACGAGCGGGTTGAAGCGGGCCAGCTGTCGGGCCGCGGCGACGTGGCGCGGGCCAATTCCGCCGTTAACCTCTGAGGCAGAGCCGGCTGACGGAACAAATTTCCGACACGGCAATTATCTACCTCCGGGGCCCGGAGCAAAGCCGCGATTGGCCAGACCATCGGCCGGGCGGATTAAGCTTTTTAGGCGACCCAAGTTGCGTACAGATGCCTCCTCCGTCATTATCCCAGCCACTGGGCTCACCCTGTTTCGGCACATGGCCGTTCGAGCGGCGTTGATATGCTCCGTGTTTATTGCCGACCTCCTGCTTTCGCCTGAGTAGTCGCGTGGTCCGGCTGGGTTTCATCATCGGCTTTATTGCTCTGCTCGGAGCTTTGCTCTCGGGGCTTGCGGCCTATCGTGTCCACGACCAGGAGCTGGCGCTGGACCGGATCGCGCTGGCGCGCGCGATCGACGTTCATGCAAGCCTGGTCCAGGACAGGTCGACCGAGCGTGAGCTGCTGGCGCGTGTCGCCTCAGGCCTGTTCCGCGCGCCATCGGTGCTGAAGCCCAACATGCTCGAGCCGCTGCGCTCGGCGATCTATGCCTTCAAGACCGATTTCGTCGTGGCCGGTTGGGTCGCCCGGTTGCAACCGTCCGAACTCGCGGCCGCACAGACTGCGATCAAGGCCGCCGGCTTTGCGAAGCCCGAGATCCGCGACTACAACGACAAGCCGATCGACCCGGCGAGCCTGACCCAGCCGATCGACGTGCTGATGGACCTCGAGCCGCGCAGCGACGAGACCAAGGGGCTGCCGGGCCGCAGCTATGATGACGATCCAGTTCGCAACGCGATGCTGACGCGGGCCAGGATCGAGAAGCGGTCTGTCGCCTCCGACCCGATACCGCTCTTGCGCGGGAACGGGCCGATCGGTGTCATCGTCGCGGCCCCCGTCATTCCCGAAGGTGCAACCGAGCCGGTCGGATTCATCACGTTTTCCTATGAGCTGGCCTCGCTGATGCTGACCAACGACGATCTGTCGTTGTTCTCGGTCGCGCTCAAGGACCCCCGCAAGGACAATAGCGAACTCGTCGCCAACGACCAGGGCGTGGTGTCCACCCGCATGACGTCCCCGGACGGGCCGTCGCCGTCGGCGACGCGCACCATCAGCTTCGGCGGCCGCGATTGGCAACTCGGCTATTACGCCAAGACCAATTCGGCACGACGGGCCGAGCAGACCGCAATCATCGTTGCGGCGATCGGCTTCGCCATCACCGCGATGGTGTGCGGCCTCTTCGGCTACGTCGCCTACAACAATTTGCGGCTCAGCCGCGAGATCCAGGTGCGGATCGGTTTCGAGCGGCGGCTGACGGCTGTCATCGACGAGCTCAATCATCGCGTGAAGAACATCCTCGCGGTGATCCAGTCGATCGTGACGCGCACGCTGCGGCATGGTTCGGATATCGATAGTGCGCGCGAACTGTTGATCGGCCGCATCCATGCCATGTCCAACGTGGTGTCGCTGCTCAGCGAGAGCCAGTGGCAGGGCGTCAAGCTGAAGGGCCTGTTCGAGGCGCGCGCCATTCCGCATGCCGATCGCATCGCCGTCAGCGGCCCTGATATCGCCGTCAGCGCGCGCGCCGCCCAGAGCCTGTCGCTGCTGTTCTTCGAGCTTGCCTCGCATTCGGACGAAGGCCTGTCGCTGGTCGGCAAGCATCCGCACATCACGGCGAACTGGACGGTGACCGGCGAGGAGCCTGACACCGTGTTTCAATTCCGCTGGGAGGAGTTCAACACCAGCGAGGCGACGCGCCGGCCGGATTCGGATTTCGGCCTGATCCTGCTCGACCGCGTTGCGCCCGAAGCGCTTGGCGGCACCGCCAAGCGCTATTTCACCGATGTCTCCTATGTCTACGAGCTGACCGCGCCGATGGAGACGGTCGTGGATATGACCGAGCGCGACCGCACTGACAAGATCTCCGCGCCGGTACGACCCGCGAAATAGGCTTGAAGTGGGTTTGAAGCGACTTTTGAGCGACTTGGCGCCGACGCTTCAGGTCGAGGTCGATCGAGCCGCGATGGCGGTCATCTCGAGTTTGACCTTAGGGCCGAGATCGGCCACGCCGACGGCGGCACGCGCCGGCAAATGAGCTGCCGGAAAGTGCGACTTCCAGGCCGCATTGAACGCAGCCTTCTCGCTGAGATCGGTCATGAAGATCGTCACCTGCAAGACGTTGGCCATGTTGGATCCAAGCGTCTCCAACAGGCGCGACAGCTGGCCCAGCACGTCGTCCGCCTGGCCCGACATGTCCAGGCTGGTGTCCTCGGGTACGATTCCGCCGATGTAAAGCACGCCGGCATGCTCGACCACTTCGTGGAGCAGCCCTTCGTAAGGCAGGATGCGCTTGATCATGTTGAGGACGATGCTCCTGTCGAAACTGTCGTGAGATCTTTCGTATCCTGCACGATATCTAGCCTTTCGGTCGCAACACCAGATCGACCAGAGACCGTGCATAGGCCGGCGTGATCGGCGCGATGCCAAAGATGTAGCGGTAGAACAGGCTGCCATAGATCGCGTCATAGAGATCCTCCGCCGGCGCCTCGGCGAGGATGCTGCCGTCGCGCTGGCCGGTCGCGATCATCTCCACCAGCGCGTCGCGGCGAAACTGGAGATAGCGGACATAGAACAGCTCCGCCGAGCCGGTCTTGGAGATGCATTCTGAGATGACGGCAAGCTGGACCTTGCCGAACTCGCCCTGCAAGGCTTCGGCATAGGCCGCGGCATGGCGGCGCGCGCGCACGGCGGGCGTGCCTGCGCTTGCCGGCGGCAGCGGCAGCATTTGAGCCGCGTGGTGGAGAAAGGCGTCGATCAGCAGCGCCTCCCGTGACGGCCACCATTTGTAGATCGTCATCTTGGAGACGTTGGAGTGGCGCGCCACCGCATCGATCGTGGTGGCGGCAAGGCCGGTCGTGGCCATCAGCGTGTAGGCGCTTTCGAGAATGGCGTTGGTGGTCTCGATCGAGCGCGGCCTGCCGCGCCGGGGTGCGCCCTCGGCCGTATCGCTCGTGCCTTTCGCCATGACCAAGCCGGTCTCTCCTTGCGCGGGAGGCGGCCATTCCCGCCGGTCGCCTCGTCCCGCATAGCGCAGGTGGAGCACCCGGCCTAGCGGAATCGCGTGGCTGTCCCGGTCAGGCTCGCTGCCGCACGGCCGCCGGCTCGTCCTGGCGCTTCGACCAGGAAATATAATAGGCCACCGCCGTCATTGCCGCGAAACCGGCGAGGCTCACCCCGATCTGCATCACGACCAGATTGGCGCCCGTAATCAGGATGAGATGGCCGGCGAGGGACAGGAATACGCCGATGCAGAATACCGCGAGCCATTCCTCGCCGCACCTGATCACCATCAGAAGCGGCTTCCACTGCAATCCTGGATGATCAGCCGGAATGAGGTACGTCGCAAGGAAGGCGAGCGCGAGGAAGTGGATCACGCGATAGGGCGCGAGGTTTTCCTTGTCGGCCGGCGAGATGCTGTTGAGAACGAACTCAGGCAAATAGGCGGACAGGACCGGCGAATGGCGCATCATGGTGAGGGCCATCGCCAGCACAAGGTAGGCGCCCGCGAGCGCACGAAGCCAGGAGATCTTGTGAAGTGCATGACCTGACAGGCCGGTGACGGCGAACCAGCCGCCCAGCACCATCAGCATCTGCCAGCACAGCGGATTGAAGGTCCATTCCAGGTCGGGGTAGGCGTGAAAAGTCCAGCCGAACCAGCGCGCGGCGAGATACAGCGCGACCGAAGCGGCCAGGGTCAGGTTCGGACGCCGCAGCAGGCCCCACAATGCGAATGGGAAGAAAGCCATCAGCGGGATCATCAGCTGCAGAAGATCGAGGTTGAGCGGCTCTTCCTGGAGCACCAATCCCTGAACCAGAATGCGCAGCGGGTGCTCGAGAATGCCCGAGATGTTGTAGTCGCTGATGATCTCCGGCGCCATCGACTGCGAAGCGACGTAGGCGATGGTGTCGATGTAAATCACGAACAGCACGACATAGGCGGCATAGAGCCGCCAGACGCGGCGGAAGATGCGCGTCGCAGCCACGACATAGCCGCGCTCCAGCGCCATCCTGCCGTGGATGATGGCAACGCCGTAACCCACCACGAACACGAACAGGTCGGCCGCGCCGCTGAAGCCGAAATTGCGCAGCGTCAGCAGGTTGACCACGTTGTTCGGGATGTGGTCGACGAACACCGACCAGTTCGCAATGCCGAGCGTCAAATAGAGCCTGGCGTCGTGTTGAAATGCAGCAAGGTTCGCCTTGACGGACGGTTTCATCGCGGAAAATGACTTTTGGAATCAGGGGCGATGCTTTTAGCGGCAACCGCCTGCCTATCCGAGTAGCGATTGCGTGAAGCGGGGCGGATTTACCGCGTTTGATGAAAAATTGCGCAAGGCGGGCCACCGGATTCTCCGGAGCCTGTCCGCCCGGCTGGCGGCGCAACTTTCTTAACGCGCCTCGTCCTACTCGGCCGGCTCGGCTGAGGCCTCGTCCGCGGCGCCTACGCGGCTTGCCATGATTCCAAGCGCAACACCGCCGATCGCCAGGATCGGCAACAGCCGCTTGATCCCGATGGCGCGTGCGACCTGTAGACCCGTCGCCAGCAACATGGGATCAGCGAGCATGCTCGTGGCTGCGGACTTTGCGGCCCGCTCGGCGGCGATGCGGGCGCGCTTCTGCGCTTCCCGCTTGTAGCCCCAATAGCTCCCTGCTGCGCTGAGCGTCAGCAGGAAGAAGATGCCGGCACCGGCAAGGCAGGCCTGCACGGGGCCATATTTGTCGAGGACCGAGATGAAGGCCGCCGCGCAGAGGAAGCATGTCGTGATGAACAGTGCGAACGCCGCACCTGCGGCCAGCGATGTCAGCCGCATGGTCGTTCCCGTCGATGCGCTGATACCATCGATGATGCGCTGAAACACGGTCTTGCTCCTCGGATGTCGATCAATCGCGCGCCTCAGCGGCGCCAGGCGAAGCCGATCAGGAAGCCGATGCCGAGTGCGACACCAACGGTCGCGAGCGGCCGCTGCGTGATCGCATCTTCCAGCGTCTCTTCGACTGACCCATAGGCGTCCTGCGCCGCGTCCATCATCGCGCTGCCACGATCGGAGATGTCGTCGAGCGTCGAATCCATGTTGTCACGCGCCTGCTTGTAACCACGCCGGGCCTGCTTGCCCGCCGAATTGGCGAATGTGTTGAGCGCGTCGGTGATCTGATCGGTGAGGGCGGCGATATCGCTTTTCACGGCTGCTACATCCTTCTCGAGGCGGTCTGTGGTGGCCTTGTCAGTCCAATTTCGCATCCTGCCTTCGGCATCGGTCGTGGACATCACGGGCTCCGAACTGTTTGACATAGGGTCGGGCGGAGAACGTTTCGTCGGGGTGGAAGTTCCGTCGCGGGAAACCAGTCATTCCTGCGGAAGCTGCGGCGAATTCTCCGGCAGCAGATGCTCCTTCAGGATCAGCCCGACGATGAGCAGCGGCGACGACAGGAACGCACCCATCGGTCCCCACAGCCAGGTCCAGAAGGCCAGGGCGATGAAGACGGCCAACGCATTCAGCGCCAGCCTGCGGCCAATGATGGTTGGCGTGACAAAGTGCCCCTCAATGAACGTGATGCCGCCGAAAGCCAGTGCCGCGACTAGTCCGCCACCGAGCGTCGGAAAGGCAACAAGGCCAACCACGACCAGAACGACGAACATAGCGACCGGCCCGATGATGGGGATGAAGTTGAGTGCTGCCGCGAGCGCACCGAGCCCGGCCGGATTTGGCATCCCGGTGACCGCGCACACGATCCCCGTTGCGACGCCCACGCCGACATTGATGACCGTCACGGTCAGGAGATAGCTGCCGAGATGGACCTCGATCTCGTTCAGGATCCGCAGCGTCCGAAGTCGCGCGTCGCGCTCGCCGAACGTCATGATCAGGGCGCGCCGCAGATCGCGCCAACTCGCGATGAACAGGATCAGGGTGGCGAAGAACAGCAGGAATTCGGCGAAGGTCGGCGACAGGAATTCCAGCGTCGGCTGGACCCATTCGACCTTGGGAAGCTGGAGGCTTGGCAGCGCCTCGGAACCGCCAAGCATGGTCTGAAGCTCATGCCACAGCGCCAGCGGACGGTCGAAGACGTGCATCTTCTCCTTGAGCTGTGCGCCGAGCTCTGGCAGGCGAGAGCTCCACTCCATCGCCGGCGCGGCAATCAGCGCGAAGACGAACGCGACCATCGCGGTCACCGCGATCACAATGAGCAAGGCGCCGAGGGCGCGCGGCACGTGCCGTTTTTCCAGGAAAGTCGCTGCGGGCGAGAGCATGGTGCCGGCGACAATGGCCATCACGACCGGCAGGAAGAACGCCTTGGCGACATAGAGCACCGCGACGGCGGCGATCAGGAGCAGGCCGGCGAGGGCAAAGGCAACGAATTCGCTGCGGCGGATGACGGGCGGTAGTTCGTTGCGGCTATCTGGAAGCGGTACGCCTTCGCTGGTGCCGGAAATCATTCGTTCACTGGGAAGGACGCGCACAATATCTCTCCTGCACGGAAACGTCCGCGCGCCCAATTGATGACAGGAGAACGCGCCGGCGATGCCGGGGTTCCATCGCGGCTTCGTGAAGTTGCACTCGCTTGACTGTGACACGGCTGCCGCAAGCGAGAGCGGAACTTGAGTCGGCGCTGCTGCGTTGACGGGTCAGCAGCATCACCCAGATGCACACATTCAACCAGATGCACACATTCAACGGGGCAGCACATGACAAAGTTCTCGGTCGTCCGTCGCAGCTTCTCGCCGCGCGTCGTCATCACCTGTGCTTTTGCGACAGCTTTGCTGACCGTGCCGGTCGCGGCCGAGGCGCAAGTGCTCGGCTATGCGCCGATGCAGCTGCAAAGCTATCCGCAGGACCAGGCCTATTCGCAGGGCTACGCGAACGAGGCGCCACAGGCCGCGGACGAGGATTCAGTGCTGCCCGATCGGCTGCGCCGGCAGATCGTGAGCTTCGACCGCAACGAGCCGGCCGGCACCATCGTCATCGATACTGCCAACACCTATCTCTATTACGTGCTCGGCAACGGACGCGCGATGCGTTACGGCGTCGGCGTCGGCCGCGAGGGATTCACCTGGTCGGGCGTGCAAAGTATCAGCCGCAAGGCCGAATGGCCGGATTGGCATCCGCCGGCAGAGATGATCGCGCGCCAGCCTTATCTGCCGCGCTTCGTCGCCGGTGGTCCCGGCAATCCGCTCGGTGCGCGCGCGATGTATCTCGGCGCCAGCGAATACCGAATCCACGGCACCAACGATCCGACAACGATCGGCAAGTTCGTGTCCTCGGGCTGTATTCGTCTGACCAACGAAGATGTCAGCGACCTGTTCAACCGCGTCAGCGTCGGCGCCAAGGTCGTGGTTCTGCCGAAGAACGCACCACTGATGGCGCGCGGCGGTGATCCCGCACGCAAGCGGCCGGCAGCGACGACGCTGCCCTCGGGGCGCCAGGCGCTGAACATCCCGACTTCGTCGGTGGACTAAGAGCTTGAGTGAGGCCAAATGGTGAGACGTTCGACCAGCAAGTTGGCTAGCGGAACGGCCGCGTTCGTCACGGTCGCTTCTCTCGGTCTCGCGCTCGCGCCGGCGGCACATGCGGAAGACTTCTTCTCGGCGTTATTCGGCGCGCTTGGCAGGCGGCCAACGCCGCAAATTCAGGCGCCGTTCGCGGACGACGATGTGCCGCGCTATGACGCACCGCGCCAGCGCGCGTTTGGCGGCGGCACCGCCTATTGCGTGCGCGGCTGCGACGGGCGCTACTTTCCCGCACAAGGCGCTGATGCCCAGAGCAAGGCACAATCCTGCAAGAGCTTCTGCCCGTCCGCTGAAACCTCGCTGGTCTACGGGGGCAATATCGATGACGCCACGACGGAGACCGGAAAATCCTATTCCGATCTGCCCAACGCCTTCCGTTATCGCAACGAGATCGTCGCGGGCTGCACCTGCAACGGTAAGGACCCGGCCGGTCTGGCGTCGATCAAGGCCGAGGACGATCCGACCTTGCGAAAGGGCGATATCGTTGCGGGCAGCGACGGCCTCGTCGTCGCCAACCGCAACGCCGGCGATCGCCGCGGCGTCGCGATGAACTTCTCGCCATTGCCGGACAAGATTCGCGCGAAGTTCCGCCAGGTGCCCGTGGTGGCGAAGGAGTAGAGGCCTTACGCCGCGCGGATCTTGCCGAGGAAGTCGGAGACCTGATCGCCGAGCTGACGGCTCTGGGTTTCCAGCAGTTCCGAAGCGTGCTTGACGTTGTCAGCCGCTCCGGCTGCCATGTCAGCGTCAGCCTTCACGCCGGTGATGTTGTCGGAGACGTTCTTGGTGCCCTGCGCGGCATATTGCGTGCTGCGGGTGATCTCCTGAGTCGCCGCGCCCTGCTCCTGCACGGCGGCGGCGATCGCGGTGGCGACTTCGTTGACCTCGCCGATGATGCCGCCGATCGCCTGGATCGCGTTGATGGCCTCGCCTGCGACCTTCTGGATGTCGGCGATCTGTTCCGAGATTTCCTCGGTCGCCTTCGCAGTCTGGCTCGCCAGCGACTTCACCTCGGAGGCAACCACCGCAAAGCCCCGGCCCGCTTCGCCGGCGCGGGCAGCTTCGATGGTGGCGTTGAGCGCGAGCAGATTGGTCTGCGCCGCGATGGTGTTGATGAGACCGACGACTTCGCCGATGCGTCCGGCGGATTGTGCCAGGCCCTGCACGGTGCCATCGGTGTTGCGGGCCTGGTTGACCGCGCGGCTGGCGATGCCCGCGGCATGCGCGGCCTGCTGGCTGATGTCGTTGATCGAGGCTGAGAGCTCTTCAGCGGCCGCGGCGACGCTCTCGACGCTCGTCGATGCGTCGTTGGAGGCCTTGCCCGCGACCTCGACGCGTTCATTGGTCTGGCGCGACACCGCGGATAGATCACCCGAAGTCTTGCGCATTTCGGCCGAGGCATCGCTCAGCTCACCGAGCGACTTGCGCACCACGCCTTCGAACTCGCCGACATAGGTCTCCATGGCGCGCTGGCGGGCGGCGGCGCCGGCATTGCGCTCGCGCTCCTGCTCCTCGATCTTGAGCTTGTCGATCGCCTGCTGCTTGAAGGTTTCGAGCGCGCCAGCGAGTGAGCCAATCTCGTCGTGACGGTCGAGATAGCCGCTGTCGACGCCGAGGTCGCCACCGGCGACCTTGAGCATGGCGTCGCGAATCAGGTGCAGCGGCGTGATCACGCGGCGGCTGACCGCCAGCATCGCGGCGCCGGTCAGGATGATGGCCGCGACCAGAAGCGCCAGCTGGACCAGCAGCGATTGCAGCGCGCTGGCGCGCTGGTTGGCGGCATGATCCTTGGCCGCGGCAAGCGCGGTATCGGCGAGCTTGACCACGATCGCCATACGGCCGACCGAGAAGGGGCTCCACTGATTGGCCGTCATCGACGGCTTTTCGCCCTTGGCGATGGTCGCGATGATGCCATCGCGCGTCGTGGTGTATTGCGGGTCGAAATAGACCGACTTGGTTTCGGTCATGGCGGCGGACAGCGCCGGCGGCAGTTGCATGCCGGTGGCGGCAAGCTCGATCGCACTCCAGGCGGCGTCGGTGGCGCCGACGAATTTGGTGAAGGCGGCCTGGGTTTCGGGCGAGATCTTGCCGCTGGCCAGCGCATTGCCGACGATGAGCGAGGATTCGCCGGCATTCTGGCGCAGCAGCCAGGCCATCTGCTTGATCATCAGCAGCTGGTCGATGGTGGCGTCCTGGTGGTTGACGCTGGCCGCCAGCAGCGGTGCGAGCTTTTCCAAGATGGCCATCAGCCCGTCCTCGCTCTCGAGATATTCGCTCGCGAGCGCCGCGCGGCGTGAAGCCTTGGGCTTGGCAACCTCGGTCCAGAACTCGGCCTGCTGCGCCAGCAGCGCCTTGTTGAGCCGGGCAAGATCGGCCACGATCGAATCGCGCTGTGGGATGTCGATCTCGGGCAGGATATCGATGGCACGCGCCAGCGCCGGCATCAGTTCGTCACGAATGCCGCGAATGTATTTCTCGATATCGGCATCGACCCTGATGTCGCTGGTCAATTGCCGGTTGGTGGTCGAGCGGTCCGCCCGGATATTGGCCATGGTCTTGAACACGTCGGCCGAGGCGGCCGAGACCGCGACGATGCGGTTGGCCTGCTGAAGCCCGGTCCAGGAGCGCCATGCGTTGAGCGAGAAGCCGGCGACGATGATCAGTGCGGTGGAAAGGATCACCGCCTTGAGCAGCGTTGATACGGTCAGGCGATTGAGCATCGGACACCCCGGTACGCGTTTCGAAGTTCGTGCCCCAGGACGGCAGCCCCCACGAACTTCGAAACCAAAGGGATGCGCGCGATAGACGCGCCTGCCTACAGCCGGCGCTCAGGCGCATTTGGCCCGAAAAGGGTAAAAACTTAGACAGTGTCCCTGCCGTAAAATGATGCAGGCGTTCGTAACCTCACGCCGCGCGGATCTTGCCGAGAAAGTCGGAGACCTCGTGGCCGAGCTGGTTGCTCTGGGCCTCGAGCATTTCGGAGGCGCTCTTCACGTTGTCGGCGGCCGCAGCTGCGGCATCCGCATCGGCTTTCACACCGGTGATATTGTCGGAGACATTCCGGGTGCCCTGGGCGGCATATTGGGTGCTGCGGGTGATCTCCTGCGTGGCCGCGCCTTGCTCCTGCACCGCCGCCGCAATCGCGGTCGCGACCTCGTTGACCTCGCCGATGATGCCGCCGATGGTCTGGATCGCGTGGATGGCCTCGCCCGCGACCTTCTGGATGTCGGCGATCTGTTCGGAAATCTCTTCCGTCGCCTTGGCCGTCTGGCTCGCCAGCGATTTCACTTCGGAGGCGACGACGGCAAAACCACGCCCGGCCTCGCCGGCGCGCGCGGCTTCGATTGTGGCGTTGAGCGCCAGCAGATTGGTCTGCGACGCGATAGTGTTGATGAGGCCGACGACCTCGCCGATGCGGCCCGCCGACTTCTGCAGGCCCTGCACCGTGCCGTCGGTCTCTCGCGCCTGCGTGACGGCGCGGCCGGCGATGCCTGCGGCATGCGCGGCCTGCTGGCTGATGTCGTTGATCGAGGCCGAGAGCTCTTCGGCGGCCGCCGCGACGCTGTCGACGCTCATCGAGGCGTCGCTGGAGGCCTTGCCGGCAACCTCGACGCGGTCGTTGGTTCGACGCGACACGGCAGAGAGATCGCCCGATGTCTTGCGCATCTGCCCCGATGCGCCGTTCAGCTCGCCCAGCGTCTTGCGCACCGCGCCCTCGAACTCGCCGACATAGGCTTCGACTGCGCGCTGGCGCGCTGCGGCGCCGGCGTTGAGCTCGCGTTCGTGCTCCTCGGCCTTGAGCTTGTCGACGGCCTGCTGCTTGAAAGTCTCGAGCGCACCGGCGAGTGCGCCGATCTCGTCCTTGCGGTCGAGATAGCCGCTGTCGACGGCAAGATCGCCGCCGGCGACCTTCAGCATCGCGTCGCGGATGGTGTTGAGCGGATTGATGACGCGGTGGCTCACCAGCAGATTGGCGCCGACGGCAAGGCCGATGGCGAGCGCGAGCAGTACCAGCTGGATGGTCAGCGCGCGCTGCGCGGCACCGTGTTGATCGAAGGTGTGCGTCCGGGCGGCGTCGAGGGCGGCTTCGGCAACAGCGACCGCGCTTGCCATGCGGCCGACCGTGACCGGGCTCCACTGGTTCGCCGTCATCTCGGCTTTCTCGCCCTTGACCAGGGTGTCTGCGAGCCGATCGCGCAAGGCCAGATATTGCGGCTCGAAATAGCCGGTCTTCGCAGCGGCCATCGCGGAGGATAGCGACGGCGGCAATTGCATGCCCGACGTTGACAGCTCCAGCGCTTTCCACATGGCGGTCGTGCCGCCGACATATTGCGTGTAATTGTAGCGCCCTTCCGGGGTGATCTTGCCGGCGGCAAGCCCCATCGAGACGATCAGCGAAGCTTCGCCCGCGGTGTTGCGCAGCAGCCAAGCGTTTTGCTTGATCGACAGCAATTGGTCGATTGCGGCGTCCTGGTGATTGACGGTGGCGGCCAGCGTGTTCGAAAGATTGTCGAGTACGTCGAGCAGGCCCTGCGTCGTTTCCATATATTCCTTGGTCAAACCCGCGCGGCGCTGTTCCTTCGATTTTGCCACGTTCTCCCAGAATTCCTTCTGCTCCTCGATCAGCAGCTTGTTGAGGCGCGCGAGCTCCGGCACCAGCGTGCCGGATCGGGGGAAGTCGATGTTCGGGAGCAGCTCGAGCGCGCGCGCCATCGCCGGCATCTGCGCATCACGAAGCGCGCGGAGATACTTCTCGATCTCGGGATCCATCGGCTCGGTCGCGTTCAATAGCCGCGACGTGGTGGAGCGATCGGTACGCAGATTGTGCATGGCCTTGAAGAGATCGGCGGAGGCGTCTGTGATCTGCGAGATGCGGCTCGCGGTCCTGAGGCGGTCCCATGATTCCCAGGCGGTGAGCGACAGCGCGATCACCACACAGATCGACGTAATCGCGATCACAATCTTCAGAAGCGCGGATACGCTCAGGCGATTCAACATCGAAGTCCCCCCCAATTCCCATTTCAAAGTTCGGCTGTAGCGCCCCGGAAAATCGAGAAGAATGGGGCGTGACAAGGATCGGCAATCAGATACCGTTCGGGCATACGGCGAACGGTTTCGATATCTGAAACGAAAAGGGTAAAGTTTTAGGCTGGCCGCCTGCCGGTAGAAGTACGCATTTACTAGAAGTTGCAACGGGTTGCCTCGATGGAACCAGCGCGCGAGACGGGCGTTAGGACATCATTAGCAATTGCCTGAAGGGGGCTCTGCGATGTTGGTCGGCGTACTCGTCACCTTTCTCGTCGTCATTCTCGTGCTCTATCTCGTCAACATGCTGCCGATGGATGGCCGCGCCAAGCAGATCGCGCGCGTCATCGTCATCATCATCGGCATCGTCTCGCTGCTGAAATACCTCGCGGTGTTCTAGCGGGCGGCGCAGCTGCCCAACAAAAAAGCCCCGGCGTGAGCCGGGGCTTTTGATGTTCGAACAACCGGTCTTAGCCGGCCGCCTTCGCCTCGCGGCGGCGCGCGGTGAGGATGTATTCGGTATAGCCGTTCGGCTGCTCGCGGCCTTTGAAGATGAGGTCGCAGGCGGCCTTGAAGGCGACGCCGTCGAAGGCGGGCGCCATCGGCTTGTAGATTGCATCGCCGGCGTTCTGCTTGTCGACGACGACGGCCATGCGCTTGAGCGATTCCATCACCTGCGCTTCGGTGATCACGCCCTGGTGCAACCAGTTGGCGAGATGCTGGCTGGAGATGCGCAAGGTCGCGCGGTCTTCCATCAGGCCGACATCGTGAATGTCGGGCACCTTGGAGCAGCCGACGCCCTGGTCGATCCAGCGCACGACGTAACCCAAAATACCCTGGCAGTTGTTGTCGATCTCCTGCTTGACGTCATCAGGCGCCCAGTTCGACTTCGAAACCGGAATGGTAAGGATGTCCGAGAGCTTGGCGCGCGGGCCACCCTTGGTCAGCTCCTGCTGGCGAGCGGTGACGTTGACCTGGTGATAGTGCAGCGCGTGCAAGGTCGCCGCGGTCGGCGAGGGCACCCACGCCGTGGTGGCGCCGGCCTGTGGATGGGCAAGCTTCTGGGCCAGCATGTCCGCCATCTTGTCGGGCGCGGCCCACATGCCCTTGCCGATCTGGGCATGGCCGGGCAGGCCGTCGATCAGGCCCATGTCGACGTTCCAGTCCTCATAGGCCTTGATCCAGGCCTGCGCCTTCATCTCGTTCTTGCGGATCATCGGACCCGCTTCCATCGAGGTGTGGATCTCGTCGCCGGTACGATCGAGGAAGCCGGTGTTGATGAACATGATGCGCTTGGATGCGCGCTGGATGCAGGCCTTGAGGTTGACGGTGGTGCGCCGCTCCTCGTCCATGATGCCGACCTTGAGGGTGTTCTCAGGCAGCCCCAGCATCTTCTCGACGCGATCGAAGATCTCGCAGGTGAACGAGACCTCGTCCGGGCCGTGCATCTTCGGCTTGACGATATAGGCCGAGCCCGTTCGGCTGTTCTTGACCTTGGAGTTGCCCTTGAGGTCGTGGATCGCGAGAAGCCCGGAGACGGCGGCATCGAGCAGGCCCTCAGGAACTTCCTCGCCGGCCTCGTCCAGCACGGCGTCGGTGAACATGTGGTGGCCGCAATTGCGCATCAAGAGCAGGCTGCGGCCGTGCAGCTTCACCTCGCCCTTGCCGTCAGGCGTCTTGTAGCTGCGGTCGGCGTTGAGCGAACGCGTCAGCGTCTTGCCGCCTTTTTCGAAGTCCGCCGACAGCGTGCCGTTCATCAGGCCGAGCGTGTTGCGATAGACCAGCACCTTGTCTTCGGCATCGACAGCGGCGACGGAGTCTTCCATGTCCAGAATGGTCGAGACCGCGGCTTCCATCACCATGTCGGCGACGCCGGCCGGATCGTCCTTGCCGATCGCGCTGTTGCGATTGATCGTCACCTCGACATGCAGGCCGTTGTTGACGAGCAGCACGGCTGATGGTGCTGCCGCGTCGCCCGCGAAGCCCGCGAACTGCGCGGCATTCTTCAGCGCAGTCGCGTTGCCGCTCTTCAGTTTCACCGCGAGCTGACCAGCAACGACGCTGTAGGCTGTGACGTCGGTGTGGCTGCCGGTCGCCAGCGGCGCAGCGTTGTCGAGGAATGCCTTGGCCTTGGCGATCACCTTGTCGCCGCGCGCCTTGTTGTAGCCCTTGCCGCCCTCGGATGGATCGTGCGGGATCGCGTCGGTGCCGTAGAAGGCGTCGTAGAGCGAGCCCCAGCGCGCGTTCGCCGCGTTCAGCGCGTAGCGTGCGTTGGTGAGCGGCACGACCAGCTGCGGGCCGCAGATCTTGCCGATCTCCTCGTCGACATTGGCGGTCTCGACCTTCTGCGTCGCCGGCTCCGGGACGAGATAGCCGATCTCCTTCAGGAAGGCGGTGTAGGCATTGAGGTCGAACGCCTTGCCCTTGTGGGCGCGGTGCCACTCGTCGATCTTGGCCTGCAGCTGATCACGGAAGGTGAGCAGCGCGCGGTTCTTCGGCCCCAGCTCCTTCACGATGGCGGCCACGCCGGCCCAGAACGCATCCGGCGCGATCCCCGTTTTCGGGGCGGCTTCCTTGGCGATGAAATCGAAAAGGACGGGGGCGATCTTCAATCCGTGGGCGTCGACGCGTTTCATGATGGTCTTTCTTGTTGGAAATGGCTGTTTTTGGCTGCTTTTGACCCGACAGCAGCAAAATGCGCCCACGCGGAGCGGCTTTCGAGGCTCTATTAGCCTCAAAATCAGGGCGGTGAGAAGACCCCTAAAGGTCTGTCAAAATGTCAAGACGAAGTGGGGAGGCACGCACCGGTGTCATTCCCCGCGAAAGCGGGGAATCCAGTACGCCGCAGCTTCTCCGTATCCCGTTGCTGTCTCTGGAATACTGGGTCGCCCGGTCAAGCCGGGCGACGACAGCGGAGATTGGGGTTGCCTCAAATATTCGCGGCGAGGTCCACGACTTCGTCGAACAGTACGCCGGTCGCCTTCAGCATCTGCTCGATCTCATCCGCCGCGTCCGCAACCGTGCGCGTCGATGTATCGATCACGAGCTCGGCTGCTTGCGGGGCTTCGTAGTCGTTGCCGATGCCTGTAAAGGAGGCAAGCGCGCCGGCGCGGGCCTTTTTGTAATGGCCCTTGGGGTCGCGCTCCTCGCAGACTTCGGCCGGCGTCGCGACGTGGATTTCGCGGAACGTCGTGTCGGCGATGCGGCGGGCGGTGGCGCGGTCCTCGCGCGCCGGAGAGACGGCGGCGACGATCGCGATGTGGCCGTTGCGGGCGAGATGCGTCGCGACCTCGGCAAGCCGGCGGATGTTTTCGCTGCGATCGGCGGCGGAGAAGCCGAGATCGCTGTTGAGGCCAGCACGCAGCGTGTCGCCGTCGAGCAGGATCGGCGAGCCGCCATTGGTGAACAGGCGCCGCTCCAGCGCCTTCGCCAGCGTCGATTTGCCGGAGGCCGGCAGGCCCGTGAGCCAGACCACGGCGCCATTGTGCTGATAGCGCGCCGAACGCTCGTCGGGGCGCAGCGCCGATTCCACCGGCACGATATCGACCGGCACCGCGCGCTGGCCGGCATCGACCGACAGCACGAGGCCGCCGCCGGTGATGCGTCCGGAGACCTCGATCACGAGGCGGCCCGTGCGCGGATTCTCGGTGTAGGGATCGGCGGCAATCGGGCTCGACAGGGAGATATCGATCTCGCCGACATGGTTGCGGCCGATCGCCTTGTTCTCGCGGCTCTCGAGCTCGCCGGGGTCGACCGCCTTCTCGATCGCCACCACGGTGGCGCGGCTCTCCTTCGGTCCGGAGCGGACCAGGATCTGGTCGCCCTTGGCGAGCGGCTTGTCGTGCAGCCAGAAGATGCGCGCGCGCAGCCGCCGCGTCTCACGCGGAGCGGCGCTTGCATGCGCGATGATGTCGCCGCGCTCGATGAACAATTCGCGGTCGAGCGTGATGCCGACCGAGCGGCCGGCGCCCTGGCGCGTTGCGACCGGCGTCACCGGCCAGCTCTCGACCGTCTTGATCCTGGCGATCTTGCCGGCCGGCATGATCACGATCTCGTCGCCGGCAATGAGGCTGCCGGATTCGATGCGGCCGGCAACGATGCGGCGATCGTCGAACTTGTAGATCGCCTGCACCGGCAGGCGCAGCGCCAGCGCCTCCAGCGGCCGCGCCGGTTCGAGCCGGTCAAGCGCCTCGACCACGGTCGGACCCTTGTACCAGCCGATGCGGTCGGTGCGTTCGGCAACGCCGTCGCCGTCGCGCGCGGAGATCGGGATGATCGCAGTCGGCGTCACGCCGAGGCCGTTGAGATGGGCGGAGATCTCGTCGCTGATGTCCTTGAAGCGATCCGCGGAGAAATCGACGCGGTCCATCTTGTTGACGACGACCGCGACCTGCTTCACGCCGAGCAGATGCAGCAGATAGCCGTGCCGCCGGGTCTGGTCGCGCACGCCCTCCAGCGCGTCGATGATCAGCACTGCGCCGTCGGCCTGCGAGGCGCCGGTGATCATGTTGCGCAGGAATTCGGCGTGGCCGGGCGCGTCGATCAGCACGATGTCGCGCGAATTGGTTCGGAAGCGGATCTGCGTGGTGTCGATGGTGATGCCCTGGTCGCGCTCGGTCTGGAGCGCATCCAGCAGGAACGACCATTCGAACGGCATGCCGCGCCGTGCGCTGACGGCCTTCAGCATCTCGAGCTTGCCGTCAGGCAGGCTGCCGGTTTCGTGCAAGAGGCGACCGACAAGCGTCGACTTGCCGTGGTCGACATGGCCGACGATGACGATGCGGACCTGGGGGCGGGTGGTGCCGTTCGGCGTGGTGGGCGAGGGAGACGTGACGAGCATGTTCATGACCGCGATGCGTCCTTAGAATCAGAGATAGCCGGCGACGCGCAGTCGCTCGAAAGCGTCCTCGGTCTCGTGATCGAGCGCACGGCCGGCGCGCTCCGGCACCTTGGTCTGCTCGAGCTCGGCCAGGATCTCGTCGATATTCGTTGCCGTCGAAGCGACCGGATTGGTGATGTCCTGATCGCCCAGCGAGCGATAGCGCTTGCCGTCCTTGGCGAGATAGAGCGGGATGATCGGGATGTTCTCGCGCTTGGTGTAGGCCCAGATATCGGCCTCGGTCCAATGCAGGATCGGGTGGATGCGCAAATGCGCGCCCTGCGGCGGCGACGCGTTGAAATGATCCCAGAACTCCGGCGGCTGGTCGCGCACGTCCCAATTGCCTTCCAGGCCGCGTGGCGAGAACACCCGCTCCTTGGCGCGGGTGGCTTCCTCGTCGCGGCGAATGCCGGCGATCAGGCCGTCAAAGCCGTATTTGGCGAGCGCCATCTTCAGACCTTCGGTCTTGCGCGCGGCGGAACGGGCGGCCGGCGGCAGCGTTGGGTCGACGGCATCGATAGGCGGGCAGGGCTCGACACGCAGGTCGAGCTCCCATTCCTTTCCGTAATGATCGCGGAAGCGGTACATCTCCGGAAACTTCTTGCCGGTGTCGACATGGAGCGCAGGGAACGGCAGCCGGCCGAAGAACGCCTTGCGCGCCAGCCAGATCATGACGTTGGAGTCCTTGCCGAGCGACCACAACAGGGCGATCTTCTTCAGACGCGCAAACGCCTCGCGGAAAATGTAGATGCTCTGCGCTTCGAGCTGGTCGAGATGGTCCATGCTGGGTGCGGTCAGCTCAACTGGAATTTGCTCGGAAACGGGGGCGCGGGAGTCCGGCCCGTCTGCACCGGAATTGTCCTTGAGAAGATGCATCTCTGCCACTTTGCGTTTGGAGGCGAATTTTCTATAGTTGCGGCGCAGAAGAGAAGAAAAAATTTTCTCTTTGCGCGCTCGAAATGACACATATATAGAAAATAATTCCAGTCAACCCCGGATGTGGGGGAAGCGAGTATCGCATGCGGTTCTTGCCGGTGTTCCTCGATCTCAAGGCCGGCCCGGTGGTCCTCATCGGCACGGGTGAGCTTTTGCGCGCCAAATTGCGTGTGCTCGCCTCCGCCGGCGCGCGCATTCGCGTGCATGCGATCGACGGCAATCATGAGCTGGGCCTGAGTTCCGAGGACGCGCCGGGTGTCGAGATCGCGACGGGCGATCCGCTTCAGGCCGATCTTGCCGGCGTCATCGCAATCGTCTGCGCGGGCGCGGGCGACGTCGGCGTGGCGATGTCGGTCCGTGCCAAGGCGCTCGGCCTGCCCGTCAACGTCATGGACGATCTCGAGCATTCCTCCTTCATCTTCCCGGCCATCGTTGATCGCGGCGATGTCGTGGTCGCGGTCGGCACCGGCGGCACTTCGCCGGTGGTGGCGCGGCGCGTGCGCGAGAAGATCGAGGCGCTGCTGCCGGCCCGCATCGGCGAGCTGGCGGAGTTCATCGGCGGTTTCCGCAAATCCATCAACGAGCGCATCGCAGAGTTTCCGCTGCGCCGCCGCTTCTGGGAGCGCGTCATCGACGGTCCGATCGGTGCGTCCGTGCTGGCCGGCCGCAAGGGCGAGGCGGATGCCGCCCTCAACGCGATTTCCAATCCGTCCGATTTCGCGCGCGCCGACAAGCCGGAAGGCTCCGTTGCGCTGGTCGGCGCCGGCCCCGGCGACCCTGATCTTCTCACCATCAAGGCGCTGCGCGCGTTGCAGGACGCCGATATCGTCTTCCACGACGAGTTGGTTTCTCCAGAGATTCTCGACCGTATCCGCCGCGACACCACGCGTGTTCCGGTCGGTCGCCGCGTCGGCAAGCCCGGCATCGGCCAGGATGCCATCAACAAGCGCATGATCGAGGCCGCGCAGTCCGGGCAGCGCGTGGTGCGGCTGAAGGGCGGCGATCCCTTCGTGTTCGGTCGCGGCGGCGAAGAGGTCGAAGCGCTGCGCGCCGCCGGCGTGGCCTATTCGATCGTCCCCGGCATCACCGCCGGGCTCGGCGGAGCCGCCGATTTCGAGGTGCCGCTCACCTATCGCCATGAAGCAACCCGCATCACCTTCCTCACCGCGCACAAGGCGCGCGATGCCGAGACCGTCGACTGGTCGACGCTGACCGATACGAAGATGACCGTTGTTGTCTACATGGGCATGACAGCCGCGCCTGCCGTGCGCGCCGGTTTGTTCGCCGCCGGTCGTTCCCCGGAGACTCCGGTCGGCGTGTTCGCCCGCGTGACGCGGCCGGATGCTCGGGGCGCGATCGGTACGCTGCGCGACTTGCCCGAGCTGGTGCGCAAGACAAATGGCGGTCCTGCCATTCTCATCATCGGTGACGTGGTCCGGCATGCCGGGGCGCTTCATCGTCAAACACCCAAGCAAATCATCTCTGACCTCCTGGATGCTGCCGAATGACATCACCACTGCAACAGAAACTGAAAATCGCGGGGCCCTCCGTCGTGACCGCCAACCGGACCTGGGACGGCGTCGTCGTTTATCGCACCGCCGCCAAAGGCTGGTCCGTGGAACTGACCGATGCTGCGATCGTGCGAGACTCCGATGAGGCGAAAGCGTTGCTCGCCGAGGCCGTGGCCGATGACCTCGGCGCAATCGGTCCCTATATCGCGCCAGTGCAGGTCGACGACGCCGGCAAGATCCTGCCGGGCAATCTGCGTGAGCAGATCCGCCGTGACGGCGTGACCATCGACCTGCCGGTCTGATCGCAGGTCGAGTAGTAAGGCACTTCAATCATGTACGCTTACGACGAAATCGACCGTACGCTGGTCAATGAGCGCGTCTCCGAATTCCGTGACCAGGTGCAGCGCCGTCTCTCGGGCGAGCTCACCGAAGACGAATTCAAGATGCTGCGCTTGCAGAACGGCGTTTATCTGCAGCTGCACGCCTACATGTTCCGCGTCGCGATTCCCTACGGAACGCTGGCGTCGAACCAGTTGCGGGCGTTGGCCCATGTCGCGCGCAAATACGACCGTGGCTACGGCCACTTCACCACGCGGCAGAACATCCAGTTCAACTGGATCAAGCTGTCGGACCTGCCGGATGCGCTGGCTGACCTCGCCGAGGTCGGTATCCATGCGATGCAGACCTCCGGCAACAACATGCGCAACGTCACCTCCGACCAGTGGGCCGGCGTTGCGCCGGGCGAGATCGAAGATCCCCGCATCTGGTCGGAGCTGATCCGCCAGCACACGACGCTGCATCCGGAATTCTCGTTCCTGCCGCGCAAGTTCAAGATCGCGATCACCGCGTCGGACCACGACCGTGCCGCGATCAAGGTGCACGACATCGGCCTGAAGCTGATCAAGAACGAGAAGGGCGAGACCGGCTTCGAGGTCCTGGTCGGCGGCGGTCTGGGCCGCACGCCGTTCATCGGCAAGACCATCAAGCACTTCGTCCATGGCCGCGATCTCCTCAGCTATATCGAGGCGATCCTGCGCGTCTACAACCAATACGGCCGCCGCGACAACATCTACAAGGCGCGCATCAAGATCCTGGTGCACGAGCTCGGCATCGAGAAGTTCTCGCGCGAGGTCGAGGAGGAGTGGCAGCATATCCGCTATTCCTCGCTCCAGATCGACGACGAGGTGATCGAGGACATCCGCTCGCGCTTCATCTACCCCGCTTACGAGAAGCTCCCGCACATGCCGGACGAGCTGCGGCAAGCCGCGGCCGATCCTGAGTTCGAGGCCTGGCGCAAGAACTCGGTCGCCGCGCACAAGAACCCCGGCTATTCCATCGTCACGATTTCGCTGAAGCCGATCGGCGCGCCTCCGGGCGACGCCACGGCCGAGCAAATGGATGCGCTGGCCGATCTCGCCGACAAATATTCTTTTGGCGAGATCCGCGTCGGCCACGAGCAGAACCTCGCGCTGCCGCACGTCGCCAAGCGCGACCTGTCGGCGCTGTGGAAGGCGCTCGACAAGCTTGGGCTCGCCACGCCGAACATCAATCTGATCACCGACATCATCGCCTGCCCCGGGCTCGACTATTGCTCGCTGGCGAATGCGCGCTCGATCCCGATCGCGCAGGAGCTGACGCGGCGGTTTGCCAATCACGAACTCGCCAATCTGATCGGCCGGCTGCACATCAACATCTCCGGCTGCATCAACGCCTGCGGTCACCACCATGTCGGCCATATCGGCATTCTCGGCGTCGAGAAGAACGGCGAGGAGGTCTACCAGATCACCATCGGCGGCCGGGCCGACGAGAACGCCGCGCTGGGCAATCTGATCGGCCCCGGTGTCAAGTTCGACGAGGTTGCCGACGTCATCGAGGACATCGTGGAAGCCTATCTGGCGCTGCGCGAGCGGCCGGAGGAGCTGTTCGTCGATACCGTGAAGCGCCTCGGCGTCGAACCCTTCAAGGAGCGCGTCTATGCCACTCGTTAACGGCGGAAAAATCATCGACGACGGCTTCGTCAAGCTCGCCGTCGACACGCCGCTGCCCGAGAGCGGCGACATCCTGGTGCCGGCCGAGCGCTTCATTGCCGAAGCGGATGCATTGCTCAAGCGCGCCGGTAAAGTCGGCGTGATCTGGCCGAACAACCGCGACATCGACGAGCTCGTGCCTTATCTCGGCAAGATCGCCACTGTTGCGCTGGTGTTCCCGACCTTCCGCGACGGGCGCGCCTACAGCCAGGCGCGGCTGCTGCGCGAGCGCTACAATTATCGCGGCGATCTGCGGGCCACCGGGCAGGTCCTGCGCGACCAGTTCGTGTTCATGCTGCGCGCCGGCTTCGATTCCTTCGAGGTCAAAAAGCAGGCCGATGCGGAGGCCTTCATGCAGACCGCGAAGCGCTATTCGGTGTTCTATCAGCCGACCGGCGATGGCCGTATCACGGCGCTGCATCGGCGCATGCAGCTGCGTCACTCCGAGGGGGTCGGCACATGAACGCCATCGCGCCCCAGGTTTCGTCCATTTCGCCGCTGCCTTCGGCTGAAGAGCTCGATCGTGCGCTGCGCGATGCCTCTCCCGCAGAAGTCATCGCCGCGGCGCTGAAGGCGGTCGGGCGTGAAAAGCTCGCGCTGGTGTCGTCCTTCGGCACAGAGTCGGCGACGCTGCTCAAGGTGATGGCGGATGTCGATCCGGCAATCCCGGTGATCTTCCTCGACACCGGCTGGCTGTTCGAGGAGACGCTGGCCTATCGCGATACGCTGATCGCGACGCTGGGCTTGAAGGACGTTCGTTCGATCAAGCCGGCCGAGGAAACGCTGACGCGCGAGGATCCCGAGCGCGAGCTCTGGTTCTCCGATCCGGACGCCTGCTGCCGCATTCGCAAGGTCGAGCCGCTGGCGCGTGCGCTCAAACCGTTTTCGGCCTGGCTCAACGGCCGCAAGCGTTTTCAGGGCAATACGCGCGCTGACATTCCCGTGGTCGAGGATGATGGCGTGCGGTTGAAGTTCAACCCGTTTGCCAATGTCTCGCGTGAGGAGCTCGAAGCGATCTTCGTCCGCGCCAAATTGCCGCGTCACCCGCTTGCGGCGTCGGGTTTTCGTTCGGTTGGGTGTATGCCTTGCACGAGCAGAACGGCCGAGGGCGAGGATGAGCGCGCAGGTCGCTGGCGTGGCCGGGCCAAGACAGAATGCGGCATCCACACGATGAAGATTTCGTAGCACAGTCGCGCTGCAACGCTGCCAACAAGAAAATCCGGTTCCGTTGACTTGAACGCGTTTCGCCCCGAGTTATGCCCGCACGCCATCGATGACGCTGAAGTCGTCGAGGTAAATGGAGATGGACATGATGCGCCGTATCGTTCCGCTCGCGGCTGGCCTGCTTGCGGCAGGCGTCTGGGCAGGCTCGGCTCTCGCCGCTGACATCAATCTTTTGAACGTGTCGTACGATCCGACGCGCGAGCTTTATGTCGACTTCAACAAGGCGTTCGCGACCGCCTATCAGAAGGAAACCGGCAAGAGCGTCGAGATCAAGCAGTCGCACAACGGTTCGGGCGCGTCCTCGCGTAGCGTCATCGATGGCCTGCCGGCGGATGTGGTGACGCTTGCGCTCGCTTACGACATCGACGCGATTGCGGCCAAGGGATTGACCGCTGCCGACTGGCAGAAGCGGCTCCCGCAGAATTCCTCGCCCTATACGTCGACCATCGTGTTTCTGGTGCGCAAGGGCAATCCGAAGGGCATCAAGGACTGGGACGATTTGATCAAGCCGGGCGTCGCCGTCATCACGCCGAATCCGAAGACGTCGGGTGGCGCGCGCTGGAATTATCTCGCGGCCTGGGGCTACGCCGAGAAGAAGCTCGGCTCGGCCGACAAGGCCAAGGATTTTATCGCCAAGCTCTACCAGCAGGTGCCGGTGCTCGACACCGGCGCACGTGGTTCGACCGTGACTTTCGTCGAGCGTGGCGTCGGCGACGTGCTGCTCGCGTGGGAGAACGAAGCCTACCTCGCCTTGAAGGAGTTCGGCCCGGAGAAGTTCGAGATCGTCGCACCGCGCCAATCCATCCTGGCGGAGCCGCCGGTCGCAGTGGTCGACAAGGTCGTCGACAAGAAGGGCACCCGCAGCGTTGCCGAGGCCTATCTCCAGTTCTGGTATACAAAGGAAGGGCAGGAGATCGCCGCGCGCAATTTCTACCGGCCGCGCGATGCCGAGATCGCCAAGAAGTACGAAAATTCCTTCGCCAAGGTCGAACTATTCACCATCGACGACGTTTTTGGTGGTTGGACCAAGGCGCAAAAGGAGCATTTCGCCGATGGCGGCGTCTTCGATCAGATCTACAAGAACTGATCGGGCGCCGTCGAAGGGGATTTAACAGGGGGCCTGGTGAGCGCAATCGCTTTACGACGCCGGACTTTGCCGGGCTTCGGTCTCACGATGGGACTGACGCTGACCTGGCTGTCCGTCATCATCCTGATTCCGCTCGCCGGGCTGTTCCTGAAGTCGCTCGAGCTGAGCCCCGAGCAGTTCTGGGCCATCCTCTCCAGCCGGCGAACCTTGAATGCCTTGCGGGTGTCGTTCGGCCTTGCCTTCGCAGCCGCCTGCGTCAATCTCGTGATGGGCAGCATCATCGTCTGGGCGCTGGTGCGTTATCGTTTCCCCGGCCGGCGAATTTTCGATGCCATCGTCGATGTGCCGTTCGCGTTGCCAACGGCCGTCGCCGGCGTCGCGCTGAGTTCGCTGTTTGCCGAGAAGGGCTGGCTGGGCGCCCCGCTTGCCGCGCTCGGCATCAAGGTGGCGTTCACGCCGCTCGGCATCTTCGTCGCCATGATCTTCATCGGCATTCCCTTCGTGGTGCGCACGGTCCAGCCGGTGCTGCAGGATCTCGATCCCGAGATCGAGGAGGCCGCGGGTAGCCTTGGCGCCAGCCGCTGGCAGACCATCATCCGCGTGATCCTGCCGTCGCTCGCACCCGCGCTGCTCACGGGGCTTGCGCTCGCCTTCGCCCGCGCGGTCGGCGAATACGGCTCGATCATATTCATCGCGGGCAACCTGCCGAACGTCTCGGAGATCGCGCCGCTCTTGATCGTGATCCGTCTCTCCGAATTCCGCTATGCCGACGCAACCGCGATTGCGGTCGTCATGCTCGTCGTCTCCTTCGTCATCATCTTCGCGGTGAACAGGTTGCAGCGCTGGGCGCAGGACCGGATTCCGGTGCATTAGGGCGGAATGCGATGACCATGCAGATCGCCGACGACGTTTCGCTGTCCTCACCCGACGCGAAGTCACGCGCCCATGCGGCCGCCGCGCGCAACAATCTCCGCACCGAGCCCAGGGCGGTGCGCATCGCCATCATCACGCTGGCGATCGCGTTCCTCTCCGTCTTTGTGGTACTGCCGCTGGTGGTGGTGTTCGCGCAGGCCTTCTCCAGGGGCATTCTGGCCTATTTCGATGCGCTGGCCGAGCCGGAGGCGCTTGCGGCGATCAAGCTGACGCTGGTTGTTGCGGCGATCTCGGTCAGCGTCAATCTCGTCTTCGGTCTCGTCGCCGCCTGGGCGATCGCAAAGTTCGAATTTCCCGGCAAGACCTTCCTGATCACGCTGATCGATCTGCCGTTTTCGGTCAGCCCGGTGATCTCGGGCCTGGTCTTCGTGCTGCTGTTCGGCGCGCAGGGTTATTTCGGCGGCTGGCTCGGGGATCACGACATCCAGATCCTGTTCGCGGTGCCCGGCATCGCGCTCGCCACCACCTTCGTGACCTTCCCCTTCGTGGCGCGTGCGCTGATTCCGCTGATGCAGGAGCAGGGGACGCAAGAGGAAGAGGCCGCGATTTCGCTCGGCGCCTCCGGTCTGCAGACCTTCTTCCGGGTCACGCTGCCCAACATCAAGTGGGGCGTGCTCTACGGCGTCCTGCTGTGCAATGCGCGGGCGATGGGCGAATTCGGCGCGGTCTCCGTCGTCTCCGGCCACATTCGCGGCGAAACCAACACCATGCCGCTCTTGGTCGAGATTCTCTACAACGAGTACCAGTTCGTCGCCGCGTTTGCGATTGCCTCGCTGCTGGCGATGCTGGCACTGATCACGCTGATCGCCAAGACCATCCTCGAACGTCATCTCGACGAAGGACACGACGTCAATGACCATTGAAGTCAAAAATCTCGTCAAGAAATTCGGCAGCTTTAAAGCGCTTGATGGCGTCGACCTCAAGGTCGACGATGGCGAGCTGCTCGCCCTGCTCGGGCCCTCGGGCTCCGGGAAGACCACGCTGCTGCGCATCATCGCCGGCCTCGACTGGCCTGATTCAGGCGAAGTTGCTTTCAATGGCGAGGACGCGCTGGCGCAGGGCGCGCGCGAGCGTCACGTCGGCTTCGTGTTCCAGCACTACGCGCTGTTCCGCCACATGAGCGTGTTCGAAAACGTCGCCTTTGGCCTGCGCGTGCAGCCGCGCGCGGTGCGCAAGGACGAGGCGACGATCCGCAGACGCGTGAAGGAACTGCTCGATCTCGTGCAGCTCGACTGGCTCGCCGACCGCTATCCGAACCAGCTCTCCGGTGGCCAGCGCCAGCGCATTGCGCTCGCCCGTGCGCTCGCCATCGAACCGCGCATCCTCCTGCTCGACGAGCCCTTCGGTGCGCTCGATGCGAAGGTGCGCAAGGAGCTGCGCAAATGGCTGCGCTCGCTCCACAATGAGATCCATGTGACCTCGATCTTCGTCACCCATGATCAGGAGGAGGCGCTGGAAGTCGCCAACCGCGTCGTCGTGATGGACAAGGGCAAGATCGAGCAGATCGGCTCGCCCAATGACGTCTATGAGACTCCGGCGACAGCCTTCGTCCACGGCTTCATCGGCGAGTCCATCGAGCTTCCGGTCCATGTCGAGGGCGGCGTCGTCAGGCTTGGCGATCGACCGCTCAATCTCGCGGCTGAGGGCCTGAAGCCTGGCGCGTCAAAACTGTTCGTGCGGCGACATGACATGCTGGTCGGCCCACCCGGCAGCGGTGCCTTCGAAGGCGCGGTCCAGCATGTCCGCAATTTCGGCCCGGTGCAGCGGGCCGAGGTCGCCTTATCCGGCGGCGAGACCATCGAGATCGATGCCCCGCGCAGCCGGGAACTGCGGGCCGGCGACACAGTCGGCCTCGAGCCCCGCCGCTACCGCATCTTTGCGGGCGGGTAAACCGCTCAAATCTTCCTCAAAATTCACCTTTCAGCCACGGTTGGTATGCAACAACGGCCCCTCATTTGGGGGCCCCTGAACATGCGCGCTGCGGCCGCGATCCTTCTTATTTTGCTTCTCGCCGGTTGTGCCGGCAACGAAGCGCCGGTCCAGCAGCCGTCGATGTATGCCGACATGTCGGTCCCGGGCGCCAAGCTCGATGCGCCAGCCGCTGCGATCATGATCTCGCAATACCGCCAGAACAACGGTCTCGGCGTCGTTGAGATCGACCCCGAACTGATGCGGCTGGCCGAATCCCAGTCTGGCGCCATGGCCGCCGCCAACAAGATGGACCATGACGTTCGCGCGCCCCTGGGCAAGCGGCTCAATGCCGGCGGCTATCCCGCGACCGTGGCGGTCGAGAACATCTCGGCCGGCTATCATACGCTGGCGGAAGCGTTTTCCGGTTGGCGCGACTCGCCCCCGCACCGCGCCAACATGCTCAAGAGCGGTGTCACAAAATTAGGCATAGCGGCCAGCTATGCTCCTGGCACCAAGTACAAGGTGTTCTGGACCATGATCCTGGCGTCGACCGATCCCCGATAAGCCAGACTTGATCCCGGGTGCATTGACGCCGCGACAGACTATCGCCACGGTGGCTCGCCTTTTGCGATTATTTGCTAATGTCCCCGAATGACAGATCATAGCCCGGAAGTCGCAACCGTTCCCGCGAAGGCGCAGCGTGTCCTGGTTCTCCAGGGCGGTGGTGCGCTTGGCTCGTATCAGGCTGGCGCCTATCAGGCGCTGTGCCATTTTGACTTCGAGCCGGAATGGGTTGCGGGCATCTCCATCGGCGCGGTCAATGCCGCCATCATCGCCGGCAATGAGGGCCACACCCGCGTCAAGCGGCTGAAAGAATTCTGGGAGATGGTGTCCGCGCCGGTGCCATGGAAGCCGATCGGCAAGAGCGACCACAGCCGCGAACTGTTCAATTCCACCAGCGCCGCGCTGATCGCGACCTTCGGCGTGCCCGGCTTCTTCGTCCCGCGCATGCCGCCCGCGCCGCTGTGGCCGCCGGGCAGCAAGCAGGCCGAGAGCTATTACGACACCGCGCCGCTGAAGAAGACGCTGGAGCGGCTCGTCGACTTCGACCGCATCAACGACCTCAAGACCCGCCTTTCGGTCGGCGCGGTCGGCGTCGCCTCCGGTAACTTCAAATATTTCGACAATTACGAGTTCAAGAAGTTCGGCAAGAAAATCGGCCCCGAGCACATCATGGCATCAGGTGCGCTGCCGCCGGGCTTTCCGTCGGTCGTCATCGAGGGCGAGCATTACTGGGACGGCGGCATCGCCTCCAACACGCCGCTCGACTTCGTGCTCGATGCCGAGGTCGAACGCGACATGCTGATCTTCCAGGTCGATCTGTTCAGCGCGCGCGGCGATCTGCCGACCTCGCTGCTCGAGGCCACCGAGCGCGAGAAGGACATCCGCTTCTCCAGCCGCACGCGAATGAACACCGACAAGAACAAGCAATTGCACAATGCCCGCCGGGCGGCGCGCGAGCTGATTGCCAAATTGCCGGACTATCTGAAGAACGACCCGTCCGTCGAATTCCTCGCAAAAGCCTCGCGCGAAAGCACCGTCACCGTGGTGCACCTGATCTATCGCAGCAAGAACTACGAATCCTCGTCCAAGGACTACGACTTCTCGCATGTCGCCATGGTCGAGCATTGGGAAAGCGGCGTTCGCGACGTGCATCTGTCGATGCGCCACAAGGACTGGCTCGAGAAGCCGCAGTCCGGCGAGACCATGGTGACTTACGATCTCACCGGGGACGTCACCGCGCCCCCGCCAAAAAGGAGCGAATAAGATGGGTACTCTCTCAGGCAAGAACGCCGTTGTGACCGGTTCGACCAGCGGCATCGGGCTCGCCTATGCGCGCGGCTTTGCCGCCGCCGGCGCCAATGTCGTCATCAACGGCTTCGGTTCGCCGGAGGACATCGAGAAGGAGCGCTCCAAGATCGAGTCCGATTTCGGCGTGAAGGCGGTCTATTCGCCCGCCGACATGACCAAGCCGGCCGAGATCGCCGGGATGATCGCGCTCGGCGAGAAGTCGTTCGGCTCGGTCGACATCCTCGTCAACAATGCCGGCATCCAGTTCGTCTCGCCGATCGAGGAATTCCCGCCGGAGAAGTGGGACCAGATCATCGCGATCAACCTGTCCTCGGCCTTCCATGCCATTCGCGCGGCCGTCCCGGGCATGAAGAAGAAGGGCTGGGGCCGCATCATCAACACCGCGTCGGCGCACTCGCTGGTCGCCTCGCCCTTCAAGTCGGCTTACGTCTCGGCCAAGCACGGCATCGCCGGCCTGACCAAGACCGTGGCGCTGGAAGTCGCGACCAACAAGATCACCTGCAACTGCATTAGCCCCGGCTATGTCTGGACGCCGCTGGTGGAGAAGCAGATCCCGGATACGATGAAGGCCCGCAACCTCACGCGCGAGCAGGTCATCAACGACGTGCTGCTCGACGCGCAGCCGACCAAGGAGTTCGTGACCTCAGAGCAGGTGGCAGCGCTGGCGTTGTTCCTGTGCAGCGACGATGCCGCGCAGATCACCGGCACCAATCTGTCGATCGACGGCGGTTGGACCGCGGAGTAAGGGCAGGATGTCGTAGGGTGGGTTAGGCCTGCGACTGCGCGAAGCGCAGTTTGCAAGCCGTAACCCACCTCTTCTATTTCCAAAGAGACAGAAGTGGTGGATTACGCCTTCGGCCAATCCACCCTACGATAGCCCGCATGGAGCACCGCTTCCGCCTAATGGCTCCAGGCCAGCGCCGTCACGATCGCGGATTGCACGTTCAGCTCCGTGAACATGATCTTGCTGGCGACCACGACGAGGACGCTGGCGAGCGCCACGCGCAGCACCGTCTCCGGCACGCGCGTCGCACCGTAGCTGCCGATGATGATGCCGGGCAGCGAGCCGAGCAGCAGCACGCCCATCAGACCCCAGTCGACCGAACCAAGCATCCAGTGTCCGACGCCGGCCACCAGCGTCAGCGGCACCGCGTGCGCGATGTCGGAGCCGATGATGGTTGCCATCGGCAGGCGCGGGTAGAGCAGCAGCAGCACGGTCACGCCGACTGCGCCGGCGCCGACCGATGAAATCGAGACCAGCACGCCGAGCACGACGCCCGTGATCACGGTCGCAATCGCGATGGTGCGCTCGTCGACCTGCTCCATGCGCCGGCGATACAGGTCCATGATCGATTTGCGGAAGATCAGCGATGTCGCGGTCAGGATCAGCGCAAAGCACAGCACCAGATTGACCAGATTGCGCTCGGTCTCACCTCTGAGATCGAGCTTCCACAGCGCCAGCAGCGTCAGCGCACTGGCCGGAATACTGCCGCTGGCAAGCCGCAGCACTGCGGGCCAGTGCACGCTGCGCGACCAGCCATGCACCACGCTGCCGCCGGTCTTGGTGGCGGCGGCATAAAGCAGGTCGGTGCCGACGGCGGTGGTCGGGTGGATTCCGAACAGCAGGATCAGCAGCGGCGTCATCAACGAGCCGCCGCCCACACCGGTCAACCCGACAAGCAGGCCGACGCCAAATCCCGAGGCGACGTAAAGCGGATCGATCATATCAGGAGGAATCTAGGTTTATCTCGTCAGATGAGCAATATGACGTAGAATAAATTTCCCCCAGCACGCAACCTGTTGGGCAGAATAAGAAACTTTCTGCTTTGATGTCGAGCTGGGTAGGTATTTTTCTCTGTTATCGGGCCCGTTGGGAAACAGTCGTTCCTCGAGCGGGCGAACAAAGATGGGTGCGTAGTACCTATTTACCAAACGCCAGCACGTGCAGTCCCAGCCGTTGCCGCACGATCCAGAACAGCAGCACGGTCTCGAAGGTGAGCGAGATCGAGGTCGCGGCCGCGGCGCCGTGGCCGCCGAACCGCGGCACCAGGGCGATGCAAAGCACGACATTCATCACGAAGGCGAGCGCATAGGCGAGCGCGCAGATCCTCTGCTCGCCGAGCATGTTGAGCAGCCGCTCGACCGGTCCGATCGCGGCGCGCACCACGAGGCCAACAGCGGCGACGAACATGATGTCGTAGCCGACCACGAATTGCGGTCCGAACAGCCAGAGCAGCGGCTTGCCGAGCGCGAGCAGCACGGCGGTCGCGGCCAGCGACGGCCAGAACGTCCAGGCGATGGCATGCGCGACATAGGCCGACAGCCGCGCCTTGTCGCCGCTGGCGTTGTATTCGGCGAAGCGATGTGCCGTCGTCGCCGACATCGCGTAGTGAATGAACGACACCAGGGCCAGCGTCTTCACCACGGCAAAATAGATGCCGACCTCGTCGGAGGGGCGGAATTGCTGCAGCACCAGCACGTCGGTGTAGGACAGGAGCAGGTAAAAACTCTCGACCAGCAGGATCGGCAGCGAGACGGCAAGCCAGCCGCTGACGTCATAGGCCTTTGGCCCGGGGGTGATGTGATCGGCGAGCCTGCGGTTCAGTACCACCATCTGCCCGGTCATCGCGATCCACACTGCGCCCGCGCTTGCGGCCATCGCGGCGATCGCGCCGAGATGATAGCCGAGCAGGAAGGCGCATGCCGTGATGCCGATGATCAGCGCCTGACGGATGATGAATTGCGGCATCAGTCCGAGCTGCATCCAGTCATGCGAGCGTGCGATGCCGTCCTGGGTGTTGGCGACCACGAAGGCAGGCAGCGTCATGCAGCCGATATAGAGCGGCAGCTCCTCGGCCGGATCGATCCAGGGCGACAGCAATCTGACGATGCCGGCAAGCGCCAGCGACACCAGCGTGGAAACGGCAAAGGTCAGCCAGCGGCTGCCGGAGAGAAAGCCGCGCAGCAGAGCATGGTCACCGCTGGCGCGATATTCCGGAATGATCTTCTGCGCGGACGCGGAGATGCCGAAGTCCATCATGCTGCCGAGCAGCAGCACCCAGGTCCAGACATAGACATAGATGCCGTAGTCGGACGTGCCCATCCAGCGCGCGAGCAGCACCTGCGAGACATAGGCAAGGCCCGCGCTGATGACGCGGATGATGAAGATGGTGCCGGCCAGCCGCCGCGTCAGCGACGCCTCGCTCGATCCGCCCGTCAACTTCGCGCGCAGCCGCGCGATCAGCCCGGCCGGTCCGGTCGTTGCGGGTTCTGCATCCATCACGGCCAAGTCGAAATCCCCAGGGCGTCCCGCATGCTGCGGCAGGCTTGATGCGGTAGCTTTTGGGATTAGCAACCATTCGTTAAGATTCGGTTGGGTGGGCACGCCGTTGCGCCACCCTCGGTGTCGTCCCGGACAAGCGTCAGCGCAGATCCGGGACGACAGCTGAGAGTGGCGCGACAGCTTTGGCTCACTCCAAATTCGTATTGAACTCGTACGATTTGTCCGGCCCCACCAGCGTGAACTTCAAAGCAGCACCATCAGGCTTGACGCCCGGAGGCAATCCGTCGAGCTCGAAGGAAAATCGCTTCACGCCGGGCGGGCTGTGCTCGACCGGATCAGGGATCGGCAGCGACCACTCGGGCGTTGGTCCCTCCACGAACAGGTTGACCTTGCTGTCTTGGGGCGCGACGACATCCACCACCACGTTCTTCGGCCCGTCGCGCTTGACGTCGCGGATGGTCAGCGGATTGGGGTCGCCGATCGTGGCGGGCTTCGGCACGGCGTCGAGCGCTGTGCGCAGATTGGCGTCTTCGGTCGAGGCAACATTGTTGAAGCCGAGCTCGAGATTGGCCTCGACGGGAATGCAGAGCTTTTCGCAGACGGCGTAGTTGATCTCGGCCCGCAACGTCACCGGCTTGTCGGCGGCCTTGGCGACGATGCGCAGGGGCAGCACGATCTGGTCGTGATAGCCGATCGAATGACCGCCTGCGCCGTCGTCGAATTTCAGCGGCGCCGGCCACATCACGGTCACGGCTTCGACATTGTCCGACTTTGAGAAGTCGAACCGCGGCGGAACGCCTGAGTCGCCCGGCATCCGCCAATAGGTCTTCCAGCCGGGCTGGAGCTGGACGACGATACCGCCGAGCAGCACCGTGCCACTGCGTGATCCCGCGAGCAGCCGCACCGCGGAATGTCCGTCGCGCTGCCACGGTGACGCATCGTCAGCATGGGCTACCGTCGTCAGCAACGACACAAGCACGGTTGTCGCGACGCCAATCGCCGCATGCAGGGGAACTCTTGTCAGCATGGCACGTCTTTACAGGGTCCCCCTTGGGCAAACCATTGAATTGCTTGTGATGGAGGTACCTGATTCGAGTCTCTGCAAGCCTTGATTTGACAGCCGCCCGGCCCGACATCAGGATAGGAATTGAAACCGGAGTGCTTCACCGATGGCTCCCACAGGCAAGAGGACGGGCGAAAGCACCCGCGGCGCGGGGCTCCCCAGTTCGGCCAGTTATCTCGACGGACGGCTCCTGATCGCGATGCCTGTCATGGGCGACTCCCGCTTTGAGCGCTCGGTGATCTATCTTTGTGCGCATTCCGCCGAGGGCGCGATGGGTATCATCGTCAATCATCCGGCCGGCAGCATCGATTTTCCGGAGCTGCTGGAGCAGCTCGGCATCATCAAGAAGGGCGAGCACATCAAGCTGCCCGAAAATGCCGAGAGCATGAAGGTGCTGGCTGGCGGCCCGGTCGACACCGGTCGCGGCTTTGTGCTGCATTCCAGCGATTTCTATATCGAGCACGCGACACTGCGAATCGACGACGGCGTTTGCCTCACCGCGACCGTCGACATTCTGCGCGCGATCGCCAACGGCTCCGGCCCCAAGCACGCCATTCTCGCGCTCGGCTATGCCGGCTGGGCGCCGGGCCAGCTCGAGACCGAGATTCAGAGCAATGGCTGGCTGCATTGCGACGCGGATGCGGATCTGATCTTCGGCGACGACGTCGACGAGAAATACGGCCGCGCCCTGCGCAAGATCGGGATTGATCCTGGGATGCTGTCGAACGAGGCCGGGCACGCGTAGCGCTCCAATGTCGTCCTGGCGAAAGCCAGGACCCATTACCCCAAGCTGCAGTTTGAGGCGGCTGGTCACAACCAGCCTTCGCCAAACTGTGTTCGGTGGTAATGGGTCCTGGATCAGCGCTCGCTTTGCTCGCTTGTCCAGGACGACGAGATAACCAAGGCCTTCGCCGCACCGACAGCGACCTACTCCGCCGCCTGCTGCTGCACCGTCGGCTCGGTCCCCGCCACCGTGGCCCGGCGCATGTCGCGGGGCTGCGACTGGTCGTAGCGGCGGACGCGGTGCATGGTCTGGCGGTTGTCCCACATCACGAGATCATGCAGCTTCCATTTGTGGACGTAGACAAACTCCGGCTGCGTCGCATGTTCGTTGAGATCGCGCAGCAAGAGCCGGCCCTCCGGCACGCTCATGCCGACGATCTTGCCGGCATGCGATGAGAGATAGAGCGACTTGCGGCGATGCACGGGGTGCGTCCGCACCAGCCGTTGCAGCACCGGCTTGAACATCGCCTTTTCGTCGTCCGTGTATTCGGTGAAGCCAAGCGATCCCCGGGAATACATCAGCGAATGCTCGCAGACGAGATCATCGATCTCCGCCTTGGTCTCGTCGTCGAGCGCGTCATAGGCCGCACGCATATCGGCAAATTCGGTGTTGCCGCCCTTCGGGTTCACGACGCGCGCGGAAAGCAGCGAGAACTTTGCGGGGATGGGGCGGAACGAGCTGTCGGAATGCCAGAGGCAGTTGCCGAGATTGAACAGATGCGTACGGCTGTCCTTTGCCAGCGGCTTGCCGTCCTTGCCGAGATTGGAGACGTCGTTGAGGCCGGACTGGAGCCGGTAGTCCTTTTCCTTCGTCACCGTGCCACCGCGGGCATCCTCGCGCTGGCCGAAGTTCAGCGCGAAGGCCATCTGCTGCTCATCAGTGATGTCCTGGTCGTGGAAGACGAGCACCGCATATTTGTCCATGGCGGCCTCGACCTCACGGGCCTCATCCGGCGTAAGAGGCTTTCGCAGGTCGAGGCCGGAAACCTCGCCGGCAAAATGCTTCTGAAGCTGCCGGATGGCGATCGTCATGGCGCATCTCCCGCGAACCGCGAGCGGTTGGTCCGCTCTGCCATCGAAAAAGCTACTCCGGCGCCTGATGATGTCAACGCTCTACGTGCATGGCTCTTACGCGTTCCGCGCCATCAACCCGCCGTCGACCGGGATCACGGCGCCGGTGAGGAATGATGCCGCCGGCAGGCACAGGCTCAGCGTCATATGCGCGACCTCTTCAGGATCGCCGTAACGTCCCAGTGCGGTGCGGCGCTTGGCGTAGATGGTCTTGTGCTCTTCCGAGATGCGATCGGTGATGGCAGTGCGGATCGGGCCCGGGCAGATGCAGTTGACGGTGATGCCTTCACGGCCGAGTTCGACCGCGAGCGAGCGGGTGAGGCTCGCGACGCCACCTTTCGCAGCGGAGTAGGGGCTGTGCAACGCGGTGGCGCCGAGTGCCTCGGTCGAGGCGATGTTGACGATGCGCGGGGACTTCGACTTGCGCAAGTGCGGCAACGCGGCGCGGATGATGCGCGGATGTGCCGTCAGCATCACCGCGATGCCCCTAGCCCAGGCGTCTTCGTAAGCCTCATCGTCGATCGCGACCCGCACGGAGATGCCGGCATTGTTGACGACGATGTCGAGCCCGCCGAAATGCGCGACGACGTCGCCAACCACGCGCTTGATCTCGCCACCATCGGCGACGTCGAGCTTCCACGCCTTCGCCGTTCCACCGCTTGTCGCGATCTCCTTGGCAACGGCCTGCGCGCCTTGCTCGTCGGAATCTGTGACGGCAACGTTTGCGCCTTCGGCTGCGAACACGCGCGCGGTCGCGCGCCCCATGCCGCTGGCGGCGCCGGTGACGAGAACGGTCAGGCCCTTCACGGAGCGGCTGAGCTCTTTGAATTCGGACATGCTGTTTCCTCGCGGTCTCTTGTTTCTTGTTATGAGATGGACAAGGCTGGCATCGATCCGCAGACAGGTCAAACAAGCAAAACAAAAGGGGAGGCCGCGATGGCGAACGAACTCGATTTCTCTGGCAAGCAGGTGCTGGTCGTCGGTGGTTCCAGCGGTATCGGTAACGGGATCGCACAGGCCTTTCGCACGAGGGGCGCGCACGTTGCGGTGTGCGGTACGCGGGCTCGCGCAGCGGAATATTCGCCGGAGGAGGGCTCCGATCTCACCGGTCTTGCCTACGCGCAGCTCGATGTCGGCAATGCTGGCGCGATCGAGGCGTTCGAGCCGTCCTTCGACAAGCTCGACATCCTCGTGCTCGCGCAAGGCGCGGTGATCTATCGCCGCGGCGAGTTCGAGATGGCGGGCTTTCGCAAGGTGGTCGAGGTCAATCTGATGAGCCTGATGGCGTGCGCGACGCGGTTTCATTCCATGTTGCGGGAATCCAAGGGCGCGCTGATCATGGTGTCCTCGACCGCGGCCTATCATTCCACCATGGGCAATCCCGCTTACAATGCCTCGAAGACGGGCGCGGTCGGATTGACGCGAACGCTCGGTGAGGCCTGGGCCGAGGACGGCATCCGCGTCAACGGTATCGCGCCCGGCCTCGTCGACACCAAGATGACGAAGGTGACGACCGACAATCCCAAGCGGCTCGAAGGCGCGCTCGCGCGAATTCCGCTGCGGCGATTGGGCACGCCGGCCGACATGGCGGGCGCGGCACTGTTCCTGGCCTCGCCGTTGTCTTCGTACATGATTGGACAGACGCTCGTGATCGATGGCGGGCTTATTCTCTAGGCCAAACTCCAAGTAGCTGTGGAACTGCGCTCGTCCTGATCGGTTACTTGGGCAGACCCCCGAGGAGGAGCATCATGGACAAGGACAGGATCGTCGGCTCGGCAAAGGAATTCGCCGGACGCGCGGAAGGCGCCATCGGAGACATGGCAGGCGATGCGCAGACACAGGCATCGGGCAAGGCGCGCGAAGCTGCAGGCACCGTGCAGAATATCTACGGCCAGGCGAAGGATGCCGTGCGCGACGCCGCAGACACCGCGACGAACTACGCCAAGGATGCCTATGAGAACAGCGGCGAGACGCTTCGCGGCGGCTCGCAGGCGATCTCGCAGAAGGTGCAGGACAATCCGCTCGGTGCGTTGCTTGTCGCCGGCGGCATCGGCTTCGCACTCGCGCTGCTGATGTCGCGCCCTGCACGTCGTCCCCCGCCGCGCTGGCGCTATTACGGCTGAGCCGTGCGTCATTCCGGGGCGCGCCGCTTGGCGCGAGCCCGGAATCCATTCATCGACATTGACGGTGGCGCTCGCGCTTCGCGCGCCTCGGAACGACTGCGCCTACCGAACCTCCGCCGAACGCCCGACATTGCCGGGCGGACGCGGGATCGCAGGGTTCGGATTCGGGTTGCGCGGTGCCGGCGCCAGCTGGCGCGGCGCGGGCTGCGGCGAGCCGAAGCCGAAGAAGTCACGCAGGGACGGCGTCGCCTGTGCCGGTTGCTGCTGCGGCGTCGGCTTCTTCGGTGCGAGCGGCTTGGGTGGCGCGATGGCAGCGGCTGCCCCCGGCGTACCGGGAACTGCGGCACCACCGTCAGGCGTCGTGGCCGCAACCGGCGTATCGCCCTTGGCCTGCTCGCGGCCGACTTCGCGGCGCGGCCAGGAATAGTCGTCAGCACGGCCAGCGGGCGCGGCCAGCGGCTCGCCCTTCACCATTGTTCTCGCAGCGAGTGCATCGACGGCTGCAGGCCGCGTGCCGGGGCCACCCAGCAATTGATCGGTCGAGATCGAGGCCGCAACCAGCGGCACGATCGGGCCGGCAAGCGGCCGCGGCGCGGGCTTGCCGGGCTCGGCGCTGGTGTCCGGCGTCGCCGGCTCGCTCGGCAGCGCGATCGGTCCAGACCGGCCTGCGAGCAGACGCGTGATCTCGCGCTCGACGTAATGCGCGAGCTTGCGCGCGCCGGGTTTGGTGAAGAATACGCCGTCACCGCTGCGGAGCTGGCGGATCTGGCCTTCGAAGTCGGGGCCCTTCTGCAGGAAGCGGCCGGCTTCGTCGACAAAGCCGTCCCAGACATCGACATAGGTGATGCCGGCCTTCGCCGCACCCTCGCGATAGAGCGAATCCAGGAACAGCATGTCCGCAGTGCCCTTCGGCCCGCGGATCGCGGGCAGGCCAACCCAGAGCACCGGTACGCCCTTGGCTTTGAGAACGTTCGCGAGTTCCTCGATCTTCTTGTTGTAGAGTTCGACCCAGTGGTCGTCGCGGAATTCGTAGAGGCCGTTCGGGTTGCGCGCGGTCTTCTCGGGCGCGGCAACCGGCGCGTCCGCGTTGTCTGCGTCGTCCTGCGGCAGGTCGGTGTCGACAGGCTTGTCCTCGGGCTTGGCCGCGGCGTCCGGTTTGGCGTCACCTTTTCCTTGCGGCTTGGCACGCGCGCCCTTGTCGTTCTTCTTGTCTTTGTCCTTATCCTTGTCCGCCGGCTTGTCGACCACGGGTTCGCGGATCGAGATGCGATCGTTGAGGCCGAGCATGACGACGATGACGTCGGGCTTCTCGGTGTCGAGGATGCCCTTGGCGGCCGCCGCCCAGTCCGAAGGCTCACCCTTCGGCTGGTACTTGATCAGGCCCGAGGTCGTCTTGTGCTTGCGGATCACGCCCATGTCGGGCTGCTCGGTGTAGGCGTCTTCCAGGCCATAGGCGAGCCAGTCGGCCATGGCGTCGCCGATCACCAGCACGTTCTTGTCCGGAATGGTGTCGCGCTTGGCGGGCGCCGGGGCGCGCGAAAAATCCTGGCGCGGAGCCTGCGGCTGCTGCTGCTGGAACGGCGCGAAGAAATCGCCCCAACCACCGCCGCCGCCACCACCACCGCGTTGCGGGGCCTGGCGCTGCGGCGGGCCGAAGCCGGGGAAGTTGAAGAACCCCTGCGCCGAGGCGGACGAGCCCGCGATCGAGACCAGGATCGCAAGCGCCGTCCCCAGCGCGATCAGCGGGCCGGTTTCGGTCAGCGCCTTGAAAAAGGATTTTGGCTTCGACATGCGATCTTTTGCGCGCGCAACGGGGTCTGGAAGTAGGTCGTTATACTAACGGAATCGGGCGCCAAACGGGCAAATTCTCTTGCAGAATCTTGGTGCCATACACCGCTGAGGGGGCAGAATCGCCGCTCAGGGTTACTTTCAGGCCGTTTTTACCGCCCGCGCAGCCGGTCCAGCACGTCGGAGGAGGCAAATCCGTCCGCGGGGACCCCGATCGAGGCCTGGAAGTTGCGCAGTGCGTCCCGGGTCTGGCCGCCGAACTGGCCGTCCGGGGTGCCCTTGTAGAAGCCGCGCTGGACCAGCAGCTGCTGCAGTTCCAGCCGCTCGGTGCGGGATAGCTCCCGCTCCTGCCGCGGCCACGGCTGCACGAAGGGCTGCCCCCCGCGCAGGCGGTCGGCGAAATGGCCGATCGCCATCGCATAGGCCTCGGCCGGGTTGTATTTCATGATGACCCGGAAGTTCTGCAGCATCAGGAAGCCGGGCCCCTGCGCGCCGGCCGGCGCCAGCAGATAGGCCTTCTCCGCCGGATGCGGGAAGGGCTGATTTGTCGGGCGCTTGAGCCCGAGCTTCTCCCACTGCGCGATCGTCATCATCTTGGCGCGGTCGGCCAGCATGTAATTGAAGCCCTGGGGCACCACGACCTCGTAGCCCCAGGTCTGGCCGCTCTGCCAGCCGTCCTTCTTCAGATTGTTGGCGGTGGATGCGATCAAATCGGTCGGATTGTCGACGACGTCGCGCCGTCCGTCGCCGTCGCCGTCCACGGCAAAGCGCTTGAAAGCGGTCGGCATGAATTGCGTCGGGCCGAACGCGCCGGCCCAGGAGCCGCGCATCTGTTCGGGCCTGAGATCGCCGCGATTGAGGATCTCCAGCGCCGAGAGGAACTCGTCCTTGAAATAGGCCTGGCGGCGGCCGATGCAGGCAAGCGTCGCGGTCGATTGCAGCACGCTGCGGTCGCCCATCTGCGTCGAATAATTGGATTCGATGCCCCAGATCGCGGCGATGATGTAGCGATCCACACCATAGGCTTTCTCGGTCGCGTCGAACTGCGCCTTGTATTTGGCGAGGACTTCCTTGCCCTTGGCGAGGCGGTTATCGTTCACGAGGATGTCGAGATAGTCCCAGATCGACTTGGAGAATTCCGGCTGCGAATCCATCAGGTCCATGATGCGCAGATCGGGCGTGAGCCCAGCCGTGAAGCGCTGAAAATTCTCCTGCGTGATGTTGCGCCGTGCGGCATCAGGCCACATGCCGGCAACGCAATTGTCGAAATTGCCGGCCGCCTCGCGGATCGCCGCGGCCGTCATCAGCGGATGGCCGGAGGCGCCGTCCTCGCCGCTCCAGGGTTGAGCTCCCGTTTGGGCGCCGCCGGAGGCGGGTGCGGGTTGCGACGGCGCGGCGTTCGAGCCGGAGAAAATACCGCCGAACAGTTTTGACAGGCCGTTCTGCGTCTGGGCCTGCGCGGCCGCGGGGAACAGCAGCGCGGCCGCAAACATTGTTGCGCCGGTCATCATTCCCCAGCGTTTTGCTGACCTTGCCACCGCTTGCCTCATGTCTCATCCGTCCAGCCGAAAATCGGCCATCAGGAGGCCTGGTTACGGTTGCCAATATCTTAACAAAGGTGAATTTTTGCTGGTCACCTTTTTCGCAAATTCTGCGAGACCGAGCCCAACATCCGCCTTTGTTACCGGCTGCAAAACGGCTAGCAAGATGGCATTGCTTCTTTCACGCGCGCTCCAAGGTATTCGATCAATCCCATGAAAATCCGCAAAGCCGTATTCCCAGTCGCCGGCCTCGGCACCCGTGTCCTGCCTGCCACCAAGGCCATGCCGAAGGAAATGCTCACCATCGTCGACAAGCCGCTGATCCAGTACGTCTATGACGAGGCGAGGGAAGCCGGCATCGAGCACTTCATCTTCGTCACCGGCCGTAACAAAAGCGTCATCGAAGATCATTTCGACCGGATGTACGAGCTCGACGCCACGCTCGCTGCGCGCGGCAAGAAGGCCGAGCAGGATGTTCTGGCGCAGAACCAGCCGGAGGCCGGCGCCGTCAGCTTCACCCGGCAGCAGGCGCCGCTCGGCCTCGGCCATGCGGTCTGGTGCGCGCGCGACATCGTCGGCAACGAGCCGTTCGCGGTGGTGTTGCCCGACGAACTCGTGCTCAACACGCCCGGCTGCCTGAAACAGATGATCGAGACCGCCGCATCGCTCGGCGAGAAATCCAATCTGATCGCGGTCGAGGCGGTGCCCGACCATCTCACCCACCAATATGGCATCTGTGGCGTCGGCAAGCGCAGCGGCAAGATGTTCGAGGTCGATGGCATGGTCGAGAAGCCGGCCAAGGGCACCGCGCCCTCCAACCTCTCGATCACCGGCCGCTACATTCTCCAGCCCGAGATCTTCAAGATCCTGGAGACGCAGGAGCGCGGCGCCGGCGGCGAGATCCAGCTCACCGACGCCATGATCGGCCTCGCCAAATCGCAAAAATTCTACGGCGTCGAGTTCGAGGGCGAGCGGCATGATTGCGGCTCCAAGCCCGGCTTCCTCCGCGCCAACATCGCCTACGGCCTGAAGCGGCCGGAGCTGCGCGAGGGGTTGATCGCGGAGATGAAGAAGTATCTGGGGCAGTAGGCCTTACGCCACCAGCGACAGCTTCGGCAGGCTCGCGACCACCGACTGATTCCGCCCGCCGGCTTTTGCGGCGTAGAGTGCCTTGTCGGCCGCGGCGACCAGGACGGCCCAGTCCATGCCGGCGGTGGGCGTGAGGCTGGCAACGCCGCAGGAGACGGTTGATCCCGCGCCACCGTCGGACCAGCCCAGCACCTTGGCGCGGATGGTCTCGGCGATCTTGAACGCCTCGGTCGCCGAAATGTTCGGCAGCAGCACGGCGAACTCCTCGCCGCCATAGCGCGCGGCGCAGTCGCCGGCGCGACGCACTGAGTCCGAGATGCAGATGGCTATGCCAACCAGCACCTGGTCGCCGGCCTGGTGACCGAACGTGTCGTTATAGGCCTTGAAGTGATCGGCATCGATCATCAGGAGCGCGACCTGCGTCTTCTGGCGCATGGCGCGGCGCCATTCCGTATCGATGACCTGGTCGAACTTGCGGCGGTTGCGCAGGCCCGTGAGCGCGTCGGTCGTCGCCATCTCCTCGAGCCTGTTCTCGGCATCCGCGCGCCGGCTGATCTCACGCGCGAGCACGATCGCTGATCCCAGCACGAACAGGGAGAGCATCAGCACCACGGCGCCGATGCGCAGCGCTTCGCGCTGCCACAGCGCGAACACCACTCTCAGCGGCTTGCCGGCCACGACAAACAGCGGACCAGAGCCGCTGCTGCGTACGTAAAGGCGCGGCGTCGGGTCCACCGGCCCCCTTCCGGCGTAGGATCCGCCGGCCCTGAGATTTTCGGACTTCCAATCCTGCTGCGTTCCCAGGTTTTTGCCGATGATGTCGAGATCGAACGGCCGCCGCATCATGATGGTGCGGTCGCGCTTGAGCACGGTGATGGTGTCCTCGAGATCAAGGCTGAGCCGCTCGAACAGTTCGTGGAAATAGCTGAAGCGGATGGAGCCGGCGACGACTCCCACGAATCCGCCATCGGTGCCGCTCAGCCGTCGGCTCAGCACGATCGAATAGGCGCCGCGGAACAGCATCGGCCGGCTGATAAAAAGTCCGACGTCGGGATTGTCGCGATGGGCCCTGAAGTACTCCTCGTCGGCGCGATTCTCCGGTTGCGGATCGAGCGTGGAGGCATCGATGGTCAGATTGCCGCTGGCGTCGAACACCTGGATGGCGCCGAAATGCTTGGCGGTCGTGGAGTGGTCGAACAGGATCAGCTGGCGGATCGGCCTCGAGACCGTGTTGATCTCGGGCAACAGCATGTTGCTGGCGACCGCCTTCAGGGAGAGGTCGTAGATATCGATGTTGCGGCTGATGTCGGCGTCGATCGAGGTCGCCAGGTTCTCCAGCGTCTGGCGCGCCAGCGCCTCTTCGCCGCGGCGCATGTCCAGCATGACGTTGACGCAAATGGCGGAAAAGCCGATCACCGTCACGATGGACGAGATGATCAGCAGCTTCGCCGAAATACGCCAGGGCCGGCGGGCCGTGGTTTCGCGCCTTCCCAACAGCATCGTTTGCTCCCGGCATTAACGAATGCGCCTGAAATCTTGCATAGTGTTTAAGCCGCGACGGCGACGCTGCAATGAGTTAAGGATTGGTTTCCGCCGGTCTCGCGTTTGAGCAGATCAGACCGCGGACAAGGGGATAGAGGACGGCGGTGAACGATTACGACGCGCTACGCGATTACCTGATACGGCAGAAGCAGGCGGAGTTCGTGCTGAGCTTCGAGCAGATCGAGGAAATCATCGGCGCGGCCCTGCCGCGCGCGGCCAACCGTGCGTCATGGTGGGACAGCCTGCGCAGCCCCGACATCCAGATGCCCCAGCGTGAAGCCTGCCTCGCGGCAGGTTTCAAGGCCACGCGGATGCCGGACGGCCAGACCGTGCGATTCACGAAGCTGAAGAGCGACCGGCGGAGGTAGCGAGGTTTCTTCGGCCGGCATGAGTGCCAAGATTCTGCACCGGGCGTGTCTAGAGGCTTTGTCGCACGCTTTCGAGAAATCGTTGCTTTTCGCCGGGCGCGTAACCTTGGGAAGCTCCATAATACGGTTCATTGAATTGATTGTACGGTGCGGACCGTGAGCGGATCGCTGACTTAGGTGGCACGTATGATCTGGTCCCAGCTTGCGTGGCCGATCGTGATCCGACTTGGCGATGATCGTGCCGACTGTTCCTTTTCATCGGCGCCGTCGCACCAGCGTAGTACGGGTTGAGGACGCACATCTGACCGTTGGCCGACGCCCTGCATTCGTCCATCGTTTGATAGCTGCATCTGTAGTAGGGGGTAGCTCCGAAAGAAACGACGTACAAACAAACGGGAAAGGCCGGATCGTATCTCTGAGCCCGGGCAGGCCCCGCTGTTAAGACGATGCCCATCGTCAAGATCGTCAAGGCCAGTGTGCGCATTGGAACTTCCTCCAAGTCGGCACAACACCCGGTGCACTTGGACCGCAGGCGGCATTGATCCAGGTCAATGTTCTCGGAATGGGTTCGCGCGCGCCTAGCGATGGTCGCGTCAAGTCGCGGCGCGTCTTTCCATCGTCATTGGCATGATCCCGCAACGCTTTGGCGGAGTTTATCAAGACCGCGCTTGTTTTGCCGACTATCTCAAGCGGCACAGCATACGCTCATTAAATCATGCGCGCTGCTGGAGGACGACCCGGGGGACGATCAGGGGACGGCGCGGTGTTAACGACCGACCGCTCCGCGCTAATACAGAAAGGACCGGATCATGACCCAGTTTACACCATCGCCTTCACCGAGCGAAATCGAAGCCTTCATCGGTCAGGTCGTCACCGACCTGAGTGCGGCCTTTTCCGGCGTGCTGGTGAATGTAGGCCGCAAGCTCGGGCTCTATCAGGCGATGGCCGAACTCGGTGCCTGTACGTCGCCGGCGCTCGCTGAAGCCACTGGCATTCGCGAGCGGTATGTCCGCGAGTGGCTCGCCAATCAAGCGGCCGGCGGCTATGTCGCCTACGATCCCGAGAAGCGGACCTACGCGCTACCGCCTGCGCAGGCGATGGTCCTGGCCCTGGAGCAAAGCCCCATTTTCATGGCCTCCGCTTTCGAGGTCGCAGCCTCGTTCTGGCTCGACGAGAACCAGATCGTCGAGACTTTCCGCTCGGGCGAAGGCCTGGGCTGGCATGCGCACAATCATCGCCTGTTCTGCGGCACCGAGAGCTTCTTCCGCACCGGCTATCGCGCGAATCTGGTGAGCGCGTGGCTGCCTGCGCTTGACGGCGTCATCGAGCGACTGAAGCGCGGCGCCCGGGTCGCCGACATCGGCTGCGGGCATGGCGCATCCACTATCCTGATGGCGCAAGCGTTCCCCAAATCGAGCTTCATTGGGCTTGACTATCACGACGCGTCGATCGCGACCGCACGCCAGCGCGCCGCCGAGCAGGGCGTGACTGCCAACATCACCTTCGAAGTGAAGGCGGCGACCGAGTTCGACGGCCACGACTTCGACCTCATCTGCTTCATGGATTGCCTGCACGACCTCGGCGATCCCGTCGGCGCGCTCGCGCGCTGCCGCAGCGCGCTCAAGGCCGACGGCAAGGTGCTGCTGGTCGAGCCCTATGCCGGCGACCGCCTGGAGGAGAATCTGAATCCGATCGGCCGCATGTTCTACGCCGCGTCGGCCATGGCGTGCACGCCGAACTCGCTGTCGCAGGAGGTCGGGCTCGGCCTCGGCGCGCAGGCCGGTGAAGAGCGCTTGCGCAAGGTGGCGCGGGACGCCGGGTTCTCGAACCTGCGGCGTGCCGCGCAGACGCCGGTCAACTTGATTCTCGAACTGACCGCCTGAGCGGAAGGTTCGGTATCGCGACGATTCAGCAGCCGTCGGAGTCTGCGCATCGAGGAGGCTGCCATGGGCGATCGCAAAGTCCTTCTCGCAAAAGAACTTTCGCCGCCCCGATGCGCTCCAACGCTGTGAGAAATGCGGGCTAGCTCGCCGCTTCCAGCCGCACTTCCGTCAGCAGCCGCATCGCGGCGTCGGCGTCCATCGGCTCGCCGAAGGCAAAGCCCTGCGCGTATTCGCAGCCCAGTTGGTACAGCTCGACCGCGTCGGAATCGGTCTCGGCGCCTTCCGCCACCACGTCCATGCCGAGATCGTGCGCGAGCGCGATGATCGACTTCAGGATCACCGGCCGCGTCCCGCGATTGGTGGTGCGGACGAAGGACTGGTCGATCTTGATGGTGTCGAACGGGAAGCGCTGCAGATAGGCCAGCGAGGAATGCCCGGTGCCGAAATCGTCGAGCGATAATCCAGTTCCGAGCTCGCGGATGCGCGTCAGCATCTGCGCGGCGTGCTCCGGATTCTCCATCACCAGCGATTCCGTGAGTTCCAGCTTCAGCGTGCCGCGCGCCACCGAAGAGCGCGACAGCACGGTGCGGATATCGTGGATCAAATCGTGGCGCAGCAATTGCCGCGAGGAGACGTTGACGCTCGCGAAGATCGGCTCGCGCGAGCGCATCGCGCGCTGCCAGATCGAGAGCTGCTTGGCGGTCTGGTCGAGCACGAACATGCCGAGATCGACGATCAGGCCGGTCTCTTCGGCGATGGTGATGAATTCCGACGGCGCCATGCGCCCGAGCTTCGGATGATCCCAGCGCACCAGCGCCTCGAAGCCGGCGACCGAACGATCCTCCAGCCGCACGATCGGCTGGTACAGGATGGTGAGTTCCTGCCGCTCGATGGCGCGGCGCAGCTCGCTCTCCAGCGTCAAGCGATCGGTCTTCCGTGCACGCATCGCCGGCTTGTAGACGTCGATGCGGTCGCCGCCGATGCGCTTGGAGTGATACATCGCAAGCTCGGCGTCCTTGATGATCTCGTCAGTCAGTTGCGTTTGCGGATCGGAGAGCGCCAGCCCGATCGACGCCGTCAGGAAGATCTCGCGGTCATTGAAGGCGATCGGCGCGCGGATGGTCTTGCGGATGGTTTCCGCGAAGGCGGTGATGCGGGCCGGGTCCTGCTCCGAGAGCAGGATCAGGCCGAACTGGTCGCCGGCGAGCCGCGCCAGCGTGTCCTGCGGCTTCAGGATGCGGGTCAGGCGGCGGGCCAGCGTCAGCAGGATGGAATCGCCGACCGCGATGCCGACGGAATCGTTGACCTGCTTAAAGCGGTCGAGGTCGATCACCATCAGTGTCGGGCGCAGCGTCGGCATGGTCTTGGCGAAATGCGCGACGGCGCCGAGCCGGTCCATGAACAGCTTGCGGTTAGGCAGGCCGGTGAGGTTGTCGTGCACGGAATCGTGCAGCAGGCGTTCCTCGGCGTTACGCAGCTCGGTGACATCGGTGAGCGTGCCGACCACCCGTGAGACTTCGCCGTCCGAGCCGACCACCGGGCGCGCCTTCAGCGCGAACCACATGAAATGACCGTCCGGCGTGCGCAGGCGGAAATCCTGCACCAGGCGGCCGCGGCGCTGGTCGAGCACGCTGTCGAGCGCGGCGCGGAAACGATCCTGGTCGAGCGGGTGCAGCACCTCCAGCCACGACGCCGCCGGACCTTCGAGGGTACCGCGCTTCAGTCCGAGCAGGGCTTCCGTCTCGGGGCTGGTGAACACCTTGTCGGCGGAGACGTCCCAGTCCCAGATCAGATCGCCGGAACCGGCCAGCGCGAGCGCGCGCCGTTCGATGTCGGAGACGACGCCCGTGGTGGCGCCGCCGCCGGCGAAGGCATGCTGCATCACCGTGAAGCCGATCAGCATCACGATCAGCACGAGACCGCCGAGCAGGGCAGGGCCGACGATGTCGTTGGTGACGGAGCCCGCCACCGTCATGCCGGCCGCGACCACCCAGACCACCAGGAGGAACCAGGTCGGGATCAGCAGTACCGCGCGATCGAAGCCGTGGGTGGAGAGGTAGACGATCAGCGCGAAGCCGGCGAAGGCGATCAGCACCAGCGAGATGCGCGCGATGCCGGAAGCGACGGCCGGATCGAACAGAGCGAGCGCGACCAGCGAGCCCAGGAAGGCGAGCCAGCCCACCGTGATGTGAGAATAGCGCACATGCCATCGGCTGAGATTGAGATAGGCGAACAGGAACACCAGCAGCGTTGCTGCCAATATCGCCTCACCCGCCGCGCGCCAGATGCGCTCGGCGTTGTTCGACATGTCGAGCACCTTGCCCCAGAAGCCGAAATCGACGCCGATATAGACCAGCACCGCCCAGGCCAGCGCCGCGGCGGCCGGGAACATGATGCTGCCCTTCACCACGAACAGAATGGTCAAAACCAGCGCAAGCAGGCCGGAGATGCCGATCACGATGCCCTGGTACAGCGTGAAGGAGTTGACCTTGTCCTTGTAGGCTTCCGGCTCCCACAGATAGAGCTGCGGCAGCTTATCGGTGCGCAGTTCCGCGACGAAGGTGACGACGGCGCCGGGGTCGAGCGTGATGCGGAACACGTCGGCGGTCGGGCTTTCCTGCCGCTCCGGCCGGTCGCCGGTCGACGGCGTGATGGTCGCGATACGCGACAGCCCGAGGTCGGGCCACAGCAAGCCGGAGGATACGATGCGATAATGCGGGGCGACGATGAGGCGGTCGAGCTGGTCGTCGGTGTTGTTGGCAAGCGCGAACACCACCCAGTTCTGGCCGCCTTCACGGGCGCGCACCTCGATGCGGCGCACGATGCCGTCGGTGCCGGGCGCGGTGGAGACCTGGATGCGGTCGGCGTCGCTGCGCTGATGCTCGAGCACGCCGGTGAGGTCGATCGCGGGCGCGTCGCTGCGGACGCTGACAGCGTCAAGCGCGCGCGCAGGGGACGCGGCGACGAGAATCATGAGGCCCAGCGCGATGGGCGCGAGGCACCTGATCAGACGCAAGGTCAGTTCTCCGCGTTCGACGCAAACTCTTCAGTGGAAGGCGATTTCACACCGGACAGAAGTGGTTCGGTGTGTCGCGATAGATGCCACGAAAGCCAAGAAAATCAAAGGGTTTCCGGCAGGTTTGGTGAGCCAGCGGCCTAGACCTCCAACACAATTTTGCCAATATGTGCGGAGGTTTCCATGCGCCGATGCGCGTCGGATGCCTTTTCCAGCGGGAAAGCGCTGTCCATCAGCGGCTTGACCCGGCCCTCGCGCAAAAGCGGCATCACTTTCGCCTCGATTGCAGCCACCATCGCCGCCTTGTCCGCATTACTACGGGGACGCAAGGTCGAGCCGGTATGGGTCAACCGCTTCACCATCACCTTGGCAATGTTGACGCTGACCTTGGGGCCGTTGAGGGTTGCGATCTGGACGATGCGGCCGTCGACCGCGGCGGCGTCATAGTTGCGGTCGACATATTCGCCGGCGACCATGTCGAGGATCAGATTAACGCCGACCTTGTCGGTCTCTTCCTTCACCACGGCGACGAAGTCTTCGGTCTTGTAGTTGATGGCGCGGTCCGCGCCGAGCTTGAGGCAGGCATCGATCTTGTCCTGCGAGCCGACGGTGACGAACACCTTTGCGCCGAACGCTTTGGCGAGCTGGATCGCCATCGTGCCGATGCCGGAGGAGCCGCCATGGATCAGCAGCGTTTCGCCGGCCTTAAGTCCGCCACGCTCGAACACATTGTGCCAGACCGTCATCAGGGTTTCCGGCAGCGCGCCGGCTTCCTTGATCGACAGCGCGGGCGGCACGCTCATCGCCTGGGCATCCTGCGCGATGCAGTACTGCGCGTAGCCACCGCCGGCGACGAGCGACATGACCTTGTCGCCGACCTTGTGCCGCTTGGCGTTGCTGCCGACAGCGACCACTTCACCCGCAATTTCCAGACCTGGCAGGTCGCTGGCGCCGGGCGGCGGCGGATAGGCGCCGGAGCGCTGGGCCACGTCGGGCCGGTTCACGCCCGCGGCCTGCACCTTGACCAGGATCTCGTCGGGGCCGGGCTGCGGCACGGGACGCTGTTCCGGCAGCAGGACCTCCGGTCCGCCGTGCCGGGAGATGGCGACCACAGTCATTTGCGCGGGCAGCTTGTCCATGATGTATCCTTGAGCAAAGGTGCGAGGGAGTACGAGGCCTTTGCTTAGCCAGCGCGGTTCAAGCTGGCAACCGCCTCAACCGTGTGGTCAGGCCCGCGGACGCAGGAGCAACGACGATGCCGATGGAAGACGACGACCGCCCGCGCAAGAAGGTGACCCACGAGATCGGACAGGATCTCTCACTCTTGTCGGTCGAGGAGCTGACCGAGCGCGTCGCCCTGCTCAAGACCGAGATCGCCAGGCTGGAAGAAGCCGCCACCAAAAAGCGCGCCTCGCGCGATGCGGCCAATAGTTTTTTCAAGTCGTAGGATTCTGATCTCTCCTCCCGTGTCCCGGGCGTGCTGCGGCGCCATAGCGCGTCGAAGACGCGCGTAAACGCGCTGATGGCGCTGCTGCGCAGAACCGGGACCAATGTCTCCCCACGCACGTTCGCTAAGAACTGGGCCCCGGCTCGGCAGCGCATCGCTACGCGCTGCGCTGCGTCCGGGGCACGAGATCACGTCGGCCAATGAACGACATGGCTAACGAACCCTCAAAATAATCGTTCGTTTACTCTCGATTAAGCTTTCGAGTTTATGACTGGAGCTGTCCTCGTTTGGACACCGAGTGGCTCCTGTCCACTCTGTTTGACGCCTCCCTGTTATCAACTTTCAAAGCCGCCGGTCTTCCGGCGGCTCTTTTTTTGCGTCCTATAGCGTTTTCGAGCGAAGTGGATACCGGTTCGCGTCATGAAAACGCGCCAAAACAAAAAGCCCTCCCATTTTGGCATCCCGTTCCGGTTGAATTCCGGGGAATGACCCGCGGAAACCATATCCGCGCTTGTCGCTGGACTCCCGGTCCGCCCCGCGCAATGATTTGTTCATCATAAGCCGGCGCCAAAGCCGGATAGGTAAACAGTTGCGTAAGGGGCGTTAACCATGGAACGTTTGCAGGCCGAAGGCGCTCTCGTTCAACTCAGTGAGCGGTTCACCAATTCTGCGGCATTCGGCGTCCTGTTCCGCGAGGGCATGGATCTCGTCGAAGAGACCGCCGCCTATCTCGACGGTGCCGGCCGCACCGAGGCCAAGGCGCTCGACCGCGCGGTCAGCCTCACCTACGCGACCGAGAGCATGCGCCTGACCACGCGCCTGATGCAGCTTGCCTCGTGGCTGCTGCTGCATCGCGCCGTGAAGGAAGGCGAGATGACGCTGCTCCAGGCCAACCGCGAGAAGACCAAGGTCAAGCTCACCGCCGCCGATCCCGGCCCCACCGACACCATCGAGAAGCTGCCGGCGCAGCTCCAGGAGCTGATCAATCGCTCGATGAGCCTGCAGACCCGCGTGCGTCGCCTCGACACCTCGATCCACACCCCGCCGACCGATCACATCGCGATCGGCAACCCGCTGGTGCCGCAGCTCAACGCGCTGAAGGCGGCGTTCGAGCGTCGGTAAGGTCTCCGCCGCATCGCCGATGCCGTGGCGCTCGTAACTCGGGTCTCGTGCCCCGGACGCAGCGCAGCGTCCCTTTGACGGTGCGCTGCAGAGCCGGGGCCCATGCGGCAGTCACGTGTGCGGCTTTCTGGGTCCCGGCTCAGCGCAGCAACGCAAGAGCGTTGCAGCGCGTCCGGGACACGGTTCCCCAAAAACAAAAACGCCCCCGGTCTCCCGGGGGCGTTTTTGGTTCCAGCCTTTTCGGCCAGGATCAATCCTTTTTGAGGAAGCCCGAAAACTTCTTCTGGAAGCGCGAGACGCGGCCGCCGCGATCCATCAGCTGGGCGTTGCCGCCGGTCCAGGCCGGGTGCGACTTCGGGTCGATGTCGAGGTTCAGCGTGTCGCCTTCCTTGCCCCAGGTGGAGCGGGTCAGGTACTCGGTTCCGTCGGTCATGACGACCTTAATCGTATGATAATCCGGATGAATTTCGGCTTTCATGGCAATTCCTAGGGCGCCCGCGCCCGGCTTGAGTGACTATCGAATGACGGATTTGGCGGGGTCTATACCCCACAGACCCCCTAAAGACAAGCTGGCCCCCTAAAACAAGCCATTGTGGGCACTGAAGAACCGGGCCGCCCCTAAGGGACATCCCGGATTTGCCTAGCCCCCGGCCGCGGCCTATGTGGAGCGGACGTCTCTCTTTTGGTCGGATTCCAATGAGCGCAGTTGAACGGCTTGAAACCGGGCCCGCAGAAGTTCCGTCGATCGAAGCCGAGCTGATCGAGCAACCCGCCAAGGGCCGCGCCAAGCTGCGGCCGCTGATGGCGCTCGCGCCCTACGTCGCGCGCTATCGCGGACGGGCGGCGCTCGCTTTTGTCGCGCTGACGGTCGCGGCTCTGACGACGCTGCTGGTGCCGGTCGCGGTGCGCCGGATGATCGATTTCGGGCTGACGCCCGAAGGCATTGCGCTGATCAACAGCTACTTCTCGGTGATGATCGCTGTCGTCGCCGTGTTGGCGCTGGCGAGCGCGTCGCGCTACTACCTCGTGATGACGATCGGCGAGCGCATCGTCGCCGATCTGCGCGGCGACGTGTTTGCGCATCTGCTCTCGCTCTCGCCCGCCTTCTTCGATTCCGCGCGCAGCGGCGAGTTGGTGTCGCGGCTCACCGCCGACACGACGCAGATCAAATCCGCGGTTGGCGCCTCGGTGTCGATCGCGCTGCGCAATGTGATGATGTTCATCGGCGCGGCTGCGATGATGGTGATCACCAGCCCGCGCCTCTCAGGCTTCGTGCTGCTCGCGATTCCCCTGATCGTGCTGCCGCTGGTCGCGTTCGGGCGCTGGGTGCGGCGTCTGTCGCGCAACGCGCAGGACACGCTGGCCGATGCGTCCGCCTATGCCGGCGAGCTGGTCGGCGCGATCCGCACCGTGCAGGCCTATACCAGCGAAGGACTGGCCGCGAAGCGTTTCGGCGGCGAGGTCGAGCAGGCCTATGAGGCCGCGCGTACCTCGACCCAGGCCCGCGCGGTTCTCACCGCCATCGTCATCTTCATCGTTTTTGCAAGCGTGGTCGGCATCCTCTGGATCGGCTCGCATGACGTGCTGACAGGCGCGATCACGCCGGGCCGGCTCGGCCAGTTCGTGCTTTATGCGGCCTTTGCGGCGGCCGGCCTCGGCCAGCTCAGCGAGGTCTGGGGCGAGGTGTCGGCGGCATCAGGCGCTGCCGAGCGCCTGTTCGAGATCTTGCATGTGAAGCCGGAGATCGCTGCACCCGCGTCGCCGCGCGCACCGCCGGTGCCCGGGCGCGGCGAGGTCGGCTTCGATCACGTCAGCTTCGCTTATCCCGCGCGGCCCGACGTCAACGTGCTCGATGCCGTGTCGTTTTCCGTGCGGCCAGGCGAGAAGGTTGCGATCGTAGGTCCCTCCGGCGCCGGCAAGAGCACGATCTTCCATCTGCTGCTGCGCTTCTACGATCCGCGGGGCGGTTCGATCTCGCTCGACGGCGTGCCGGTGAAATCTGCCGACCCCCGCGATTTCCGTTCCCGCATCGCTTTGGTGCCGCAGGAGTCCAACGTGTTCGCCGCAAGCGCGCGCGAAAACATCCGCTTTGGCCGGCCCGATGCGACCGACGCCGAGGTCGAGCGTGCGGCCGATCTCGCGCATGCCACTGAGTTCATCCGCCGCCTGCCCGAAGGTTTTGACACCCCGCTCGGCGAGCGCGGCGTGACGCTCTCAGGCGGCCAGCGCCAGCGTATCGCGATCGCGCGTGCCATCCTGCGCGATGCGCCGCTGTTGCTGCTCGACGAAGCCACCTCAGCGCTTGACGCCGAAAGCGAGACGCTGGTGCAGACCGCGCTCGAAGAGCTGATGAAGCACCGCACCACGCTGGTGATCGCGCACCGCCTCGCCACCGTTCTCTCCTGCGACCGCATCCTGGTGATGGACCAGGGCAAGATCGTCGAGCAGGGCACGCATGCCGAGCTGGTTGCGGCGAACGGGCTCTATGCGCGGCTGGCGAGATTGCAGTTCGAGGGCGCGTGAGGCGCCGATCTCACGGGCACTTCGGTGAGCCCATCGGCACGTTCGGCCACGGCCAGTTCTTCCAGCTCCCGCCTTCGCCGATACAGGGCGAGCCACTACTCGCCGGCGTCGGGCTGTCTGACGGGGCGGGGGTGTTCGTTGGCGCGGGCGAACCCGTCTCACTCGCCGTCTTGGGCGGCGAGGGCAAGCGCTGGTCGACATAAACAGTCGACACATAGCCGGCGACGATGACGCCGAGAAAGACCGAAGACCCTTTGGCCAGATCGCTCAGCCGCATCGATCCTCTCCATCTGCATTGTCTGATGTCACGTTAGCAAATCGCGCCGGGCTCTTACGTGACATCAGTCACGGCCGCCACGCCATCTTCAGCACCGGCCGCCCCGACGTCGGGTTCACGTCGCAGCCCTCATGCGCAAAGCCGTTGCGCTCGTAGAAGCGGATGGCACGGGCGTTGTCCTTGTTGACCAGCAGCGTGACGCCTGATGGTGACAGGCGCTTGGCCTCGTCCACCAACAGTCTCGCCGCGTCCGAGCCCCAGTGATCGGGATCGACCACGAGCTGGTCGAGATAGCCGTCGCCGTCGATGGTCACGAATCCCGTCAGTGCGCCATCTTGTTCCGAGACCACAATGGACGCCTTCGGCACCAGTTCCTTGCGCCATCGCTCGCGCCACCAGTCCACCCGCGCAGCAAAATCGATCTGCGGATAGGCCTGTTGCCAGGTGCGATGCCAGAGGTCGATTGTCGCCGCTTCGTCGGCGTCCAGGTAGGGGCGAAGGCGGACCGCGCTCACTACCGCTCCGTCAGCTTCAGCTCGATGCGGCGGTTGCGCTTGTAGGCGTCTTCGGTGTTGGCGGTGTCGAGCGGCTGGAATTCACCGAAGCCGGCGGCGACGAGGCGCTGGGCCGGCACGCCGAGCGAGACCAGATATTGCACCACCGAGATCGCGCGCGCCGCGGACAGATCCCAGTTCGACTTGAAGTTCGGGCCGTTGACCGGCCGCACGTCGGTGTGGCCGTCGACGCGCAGCACCCAGGCGATCTCGGCCGGGATCTTCTTGTCGAGTTCGATCAGTGCGGCCGCGACCGTGTCGAGCTCGGCGCGGCCCTCGGGCAGCAGCGTCGCCTGTCCGGTGTCGAAGAACACTTCGGACTGGAACACGAAGCGGTCGCCGACCACGCGGATGTCTGGACGGTTGCCGAGAATGGCGCGCAGGCGGCCGAAGAATTCCGAGCGGTAGCGCGACAATTCCTGCACGCGCTGCGCCAGCGCAACGTTCAGCCGTGAGCCGAGATCGGCGATGCGGTTCTGCGATTCCTTGTCGCGCTTCTCGCTCGCATCCAGCGCCTCTTCGAGTGCGGCCAATTGCCGGCGCAGCGCGCTGATCTGCTGGTTCAGCACCTCGATCTGCGCCAGCGCCCGCGCCGAGACCGCTTTCTCCGAGTCCAGCGCCTTGCCGAGTTCGGAGGTCTTGCCCTGCGCGTCGTTGCCGGCAGCGGCGAGCCCGTCATAGAGTCCCTTGATGCGATCGCGCTCGCTCTCGGCCGAGGCCAGGCCGGCCTTCAATTGCGAGACCTGGTCGTCGAGCGTGAGCTTGCCGAGCTTCTCCAGCGACAACAGCTCGTTGAGCTGGGCGATCTTGGCATTGAGCTGCTCCAGCGCCTTGTCCTTGCCGGTGACCTCCTGCGACAGGAAGAACTGCACGACCAGGAACACCGACAGCAGGAACACGATCGACAGCACCAGCGTCGACAGCGCGTCGACGAAGCCGGGCCAATAATTGAAGGCGCCGTCGCTGCGGCGGGTACGGGCAAGAGCCATCTGGTCGATCTCCACTTTCGTGTCCCGGACGCGCTGCAGCGTGCAACGCTGCTGCGCAGAGCCGGGACCCATGTTTCGTTTCTCTGGGCCCCGGCTCTGCAGCGCACCGCTGAAGAAGCGCTGCGCTGTGTCCGGGGCACGAGAGCGCCTAGCTCTTCTCGGGCTGGCGCGCGATGCGCTCCAGGAGGCGGCGGATCTCGCGGTTCTGCTCGCCCTGGCCGTCGGCCCATTCGCGGATCATCTGCTGCTCGGTCCGCATATGCGAGACCAGCGCCTGGATCGCTTCGGCAAGGTTCGCCATCGCCGCGGTGGTTCCGCGGCTGGCGCTGCCTTCCTCGAGCACGGAGCGGAGCCGTTCGACGGCCGCCTGCAGTTCGCCGCTGGCCACGCCACTGCCGCCGCCGGAGATGACAGGCACCTCGCCGCTGCCATATTCGCGCACGGTGGTGGCGAGCCAGTCTTCGAGATCGGTGTAGAAGCGGTTCTGCGCCTGGCTCGATTGAAGATCGAGGAAGCCGAGGATCAGCGAGCCCGCCAGACCGAACAGCGAGCTGGAAAAGGAGATGCCCATGCCGCCGAGCGGGGCGGCGAGGCCCTCCTTCAGCGTATCAAACAGCGCGCCGGCATCGCCGCCGACCTTGAGCCCGTCGATCACCTTGCCGACCGAGCCGACCGTCTCGATCAGGCCCCAGAAGGTGCCGAGCAGGCCGAGGAAGACAAGGAGGCCCGTCATGTAGCGCGAGATGTCGCGGGCCTCATCGAGGCGGGTCGCGATCGAATCGAGCAGATGCCGCATGGTGGTCTGGGTGATCGACATCCGCCCGGTGCGCTCGCCGCCCAGGATCATCGCCATCGGCGCCAGCAGCTTCGGGTGCCGGGCGGGCGCAAGGCCCGGGTCGGCGATGCGGAAATTGTTGACCCAGGACACTTCAGGATAGAGCCGGATCACCTGGCGGAAGGCCAGCACGATGCCGATGAACAGCACCGCCCCGATCAGGGCATTCAATCCGGGATTGGCGAAGAAGGCCTGGATGATCTGCTTGTAGAGCACCACGCCCACCAGGGTGCAGAGCACCAGGAAAACCAGCATCCGCACCAGGAAGACGCTGGGCGAAGACAGTTTTGTGTACTCGATCTCGATGGTGGAGCGGGGCGAAGCGCCTGACGGCATGGCCGGGATCATCCATTACTTGCTTGCATCCGCACTATGGCACAGGCCGGGTGCAAAAAAAGCGCCGGATGTGCGGATTTCAGGAGGGAGCGCGGAACCCGGAGCTGAAACCGCGCTTTGATACCAACGTATTTTGCAAAACTTCGGCATTCCACAGGCTTAGGTCGGAATTTTTGCATGGCGGTGTTTCTCTGGGGATTGGCTTCCATCGCGCTCTCGCTCGCGGTCCTGATGGCATTCGCCTGGGTTGTGCAGCAGCGCACCGGCAATTCCGGCTGGGTCGACACGATATGGACCTTTGCCGTCGGCCTGGTCGGCGCGGGTGCGGCCCTTTGGCCGGTTGCCGGCGGAGCGCCCAATGCGCGGCAATGGCTGGTTGCTGCGCTGGTGGCCCTCTGGTCATTCCGGCTCGGCATCCATATCGCGATCCGCACCGCGGGGATCGCGGACGATCCCCGCTACGCTGCCTTCGCCGCCGATTGGGGCCTGAAAGCGCCCTGGCGGATGTTCGTCTTTCTGCAGAACCAGGCCCTGGGCTCGGTGCCGCTGGTGTTCGCGATCTTCGTCGCGGCCCATCTGCCCGATCCCGCCTTGCGGGTTCAGGATTTCCTCGGCATCGCGATCCTCCTGACCGGGATCCTCGGCGAGGGGCTCGCGGATGCGCAGTTGCGGCGCTTCCGGCACGACCCCGCCAACAAGGGCAAGGTGTGCGACGTCGGCCTGTGGCGCTGGTCGCGTCATCCCAACTATTTCTTCGAATGGTTTTCCTGGCTCGCCTATCCGGTCATCGCCCTGTCCGTCGGCTATTCCTGGGGCTGGGCCAGCCTGCTCGCGCCGATCTTCATGTACTGGATTCTGGTGCACGTCACCGGCATCCCTCCGCTGGAGGCGCAGATGCTGCGCTCCCGGGGTGAGCGTTATCGCGCCTATCAGGCGCGAACCAGTGCCTTCTTCCCGTTGCCGCCGAAGCAGCAATCGACCGAGGGCGTAGCCACATGAGCGTCGTGTCCGCCGTCATCGGGACTGCCGAACGCGTGCCGCTGCCGGATCTCGTGGTCCGAGCCGCCATCCAGCGCCTGTGCTCGCGCACCGCGACGCGGCTCGCCGTGCACACCGCAGCCGACGATGCCGCCTTCGCCGGACGGATGATGCTGCGGCCGATCGCCGAGCACACGGATGCGGCCAACACCCAGCATTACGAAGTGCCGCAAAGCTTCTTCGCGCAGGTGCTCGGACCAAACCGCAAATACTCCTCCTGCTTCTACAGTAACGATGCGACGACATTGCAGGAGGCGGAAGAGGAAGCGCTGCGCCAGACCGTCGAGCATGCCGGCCTTGCCGACGGGCAGACCATTCTCGAACTCGGCTGCGGCTGGGGCTCGCTGTCGCTGTGGATGGCGCGGCAGTTTCCGCACGCCAGGATCACCGCTGTGTCGAACTCGCAGTCGCAGCGCGCCTATATCGAGCGGGAGGCGCAGAGCCGAGGCCTGCTGAATCTGCGCGTCGTCACATCAGACATGAACGTGTTCGCACCCGAGGGCCAGTTCGACCGCATCGTCTCGATCGAGATGTTCGAGCACATGATGAACTGGCGCAAGCTGATGACGCGGGTGCGCTCCTGGCTCGCGCCGGAGGGCCGCTTCTTCATGCACATCTTCACCCATCGTGTCGGTTCCTATGCATTCGACCACGCCAATCGCGAGGACTGGATCGCGCAACACTTCTTCACCGGCGGCCTGATGCCGAGCCATCATCTCGTCAGGCAATATGCCGACATCTTCCAGATCGAGAAGGAATGGCGCTGGAGCGGCACGCACTATCAGCGCACCGCGATGGACTGGCTTGCCAATTTCGATGCGCATCGTGACGCGATCGAATCCTCCTTGCGCAACGTCTATGGCGACGAGACGCATCTCTGGATGCGGCGCTGGCGCTGGTTCTTCCTCGCCACCGCAGGCCTGTTCGGCTACGCCGGCGGAACGGAGTGGGGCGTCAGCCACTACCGGATGAAGGCGGCGGATTGATCGCGATGTTCTGTCGCATCGCGCCGCAATGGAACCCGACTCACAATCCGGTGAGTCCCAAAAATCAGCCTGAACTCAGCGCGATAGCTGATGTGGCATTGAGCCGCCCGCGCGATGCGTTGCGTCGCAGCACGTCCCCGCTACTTTAATCGCATCAGCCGCGCAGACATTGCCCAGAACGGGCGTTGCGCGATGCTTGATCAGTTTCAACAATTTTGGGGCACCCCACTTCATGTCAGGACTTCGAGCGCGATCGGCATGCGTTGCAATGATGCTCGCGGCCTTTGCGCCGCTGCTAGGCGCTTGCGACGAATCTTCATCCGCCGTCTCCGCTGCGCAACCCACTGAACCTGACGTCAGCATCGTCACCGTCAAGCCGCAAGCCCGCGCCGTGGTGCGCGAGCTGCCGGGCCGGATCGCGCCGACACGCGTGGCCGAAGTGCGCCCGCGCGTGTCCGGCATCGTGGTCGAGCGCTTGTTCCGTCAGGGCAGCGAGGTCAAGGCAGGCGATCCGCTCTATCGCATCGATCCGCGTCCGTTCGAGGTCGAGGTGATGGCCAATGAGGCCGCGCTCGCCAAGGCCGACGCCGCGCTGATGCAGGCGCAGCAGCAGGCGCGCCGCATCGCGACCCTGACCAGTCAGCGCGCCGCGCCCGAAGCCGAAAACGAGAAGACCATCGCCGCCGAGCGCCAGGCCCAAGCCGAAGTCGAGGGCCGCAAGGCCGACCTCGCGCGCGCAAAACTCAATCTCGACTATGCGACCGTGCGCGCGCCGATCGACGGTGTCGTCGGTGCCGCGCTGGTCAGCGAGGGCGCGCTGGTCGTGCAGAACGAGACCAATCTCGCCACCGTGCAGCAGCTCGATCCTGTTTATGCCGACTTCACCCAGTCGGTGACCGAGCTCAATCAACTGCGCCGCGCCTTCGAGAGCGGCGATCTCGATCGCATCGAAGGCGATGCCGCCAAGGTGCGTCTCGTGCTCGACGACAACAGTGTCTATGCCCTCGACGGCAAGCTGCTGTTTTCCGAGGCCAAGGTCGACGCCCACACCGGCCAGGTGACCTTGCGCGGCGAGTTCCGCAATCCCAAGCGCGAGCTCTTGCCGGGCATGTATGTGCGCGTCCGCCTCGACCAGGGGCTCGACTCCGATGCGATCGCGGTGCCGCAGCAGGCGGTGCAGCGCAATGGCGGCGGCGGCAGCGAGGTGTTCGTCGTCAAGGACGACAACCGCATCGCGGTGCAGCCGGTGCGCACGGGCTCGGTGCAGGACGGCGTCTGGTTCGTCACCGACGGCCTGAAGGCCGGCGACAAGGTGGTGGTCGAAGGCTTCCAGAAATTCGCGGCCGGCGACAAGGTCAAGCCGCAATCCTGGTCCGAGGCCGAGGCGAGCGCGGATAACAGACACGCCCTCAAGGTCGTGCGGTAACGCACCATGGCGAGCTTCTTCATCGACAGGCCGATCTTCGCCTGGGTCGTCGCGCTGTTCATCTGTCTGATCGGCGCAATCTCGATCCCGTTGTTGCCGATCGCGCAATATCCGATCATCGCGCCGCCCTCGATCTCGATCTCGACGAGTTATCCGGGCGCGTCGCCGGAAAACCTCTACAACAGTGTCACGCGGCTGATCGAGGAGGAGCTCAACGGCGCCTCCGGCATCCTCAATTTCGAGTCGACCAGCGACTCGCTCGGCCAGGTCGAGATAACAGCCAACTTCCAGCCGGGTACCGACACCAGTGCGGCTTCGGTGGAGGTGCAGAACCGCATCAAGCGCGTCGAGGCGCGGCTGCCGCGCGCGGTGATCCAGCAGGGCATCCTGATCGAGGAAGCCTCCAGCGCAGTGCTGCAGATCATCACGCTGAACTCGACCGACGGCAGTCTCGATGAAGTCGGCCTCGGCGATTTCATGATCCGCAACGTGCTCGGTGAAGTCAGGCGCATTCCCGGTGTCGGCCGCGCCACGCTCTATTCGACCGAGCGCAGTCTCCGCGTCTGGGTTGATCCGGCCAAGCTCGTCGGCTATGGCCTGACGGCCGACGACGTCAACAAGGCGATATCAGCCCAGAACGCGCAGGTTGCCTCGGGCAGCATCGGCGCCGAGCCGTCGACCGATAGCCAGCGCACCTCCGCGCTGGTGCTGGTCAAGGGGCAGCTCTCCTCGCCGGACGAATTCGGCGCCATCATCCTGCGCGCCAATGCCGACGGTTCGACCGTGCGGTTGCGCGACGTCGCCCGCATCGAGGTCGGTGGCCTCAGCTATCAGTTCAACACGCGCCTCAATGGCAAGCCGACTGCGGGTCTCTCCGTGCTGATGTCGCCGACCGGCAATGCGCTGGCGACCGCGAGCGCGGTCGAGGAGAAGATGAAGGAGCTGTCGCGCTTCTTCCCGGCCAACATCTCCTATGAAATCCCCTACAACATCACGCCGGTGGTCGAGGCCTCGATCAAGAAGGTGCTGACGACGTTGCTCGAAGCTGTGGTGCTGGTCTTCGCAGTGATGTTCCTGTTCCTGCAGAACATCCGCTACACCATCATCCCCACCATCGTGGTGCCGGTGGCACTGTTGGGCGCCTGTACCGTGCTGCTGCTCGCCGGCTACTCCATCAACATGCTCAGCATGTTCGGCATGGTGCTCGCGGTCGGCATCCTCGTCGACGACGCCATCGTCGTGGTCGAGAATGTTGAGCGCATCATGAGCGAGGAGGGCCTGCCGCCGAAGGAAGCGACGCGCAAGGCGATGTCGCAGATATCAAGCGCCATCATCGGCATCACGCTGGTGCTGATGGCCGTGTTCGTGCCGATGGCATTCTTCCCGGGCTCGGTCGGCATCATCTACCGCCAGTTCTCGGTGACGATGGTCGCCGCGATCGGCTTCTCGGCCTTCCTCGCGCTGTCGCTGACGCCGGCGCTGTGCGCGACCCTGCTCAAGCCCGTCGCGGCCGGTCACGGCCACGCGAAGCGCGGCGTGTTCGGCTGGTTCAACCGCATGCTCGAAGGCGGCAAGGAAGGTTATTCCCGCACCGTCGGCTTCTCGCTGAAGCGCATCGGTCGCCTGATGCTGGTCTATGCCGCGCTGCTCGCTGGCCTGTCGTGGGCCTTCGTCAGTCTGCCCGGCGGCTTCCTGCCCGTCGACGACCAGGGCTTTGTCACCACCGACGTGCAGACGCCATCCGACTCGTCCTACGGCCGCACCGAGGCCGTGATCGAGAAGGTGGAAAAATATCTGGCCCAGCGGCCGGGCGTCGACAACGTCACCTTCCTCACCGGCTTCAGTTTCTCCGGCCAGGGCATGAACACCGCGCAGGCCTTCATCACCTTGAAGGACTGGTCGGAGCGCGGGCCGAAGGAGTCTGCGGCGGCCATCGTTGCCGACATCAACCGCGATCTGTCGTCGACGATTCGCGACGCCAAGATCTCCGCTTTGCAGCCGCCGCCGATCGACAATCTCGGCAACTCCTCGGGCTTTTCGTTCCGCCTGCAGGACCGCGGCCAGAAGGGCTATCCGGCCCTGATGCGCGCCGCCGATCAGCTGATCGCGGAGGCCAATGCGAGCCCGGTGCTGCAGAAGGTCTATGTCGAAGGCCTGCCCGAGGCGGGCGTCGTCAATCTCGTGATCGATCGCGAGAAGGCCGGCGCGTTCGGCGTCACCTTCGAGGACATCAACAACACGATCTCGACCAATCTCGGCTCCAACTACATCAACGACTTCCCGAACCGCGGCCGCATGCAGCGCGTCGTGGTGCAGGCCGACGCCCGGGACCGCATGAAGACCGAGGACATCCTCAACTACAACGTCAGGAATTCCTACGGTCACCTCGTGCCGTTCTCCTCGTTCGCGACGGTCGAATGGTCGCGCGGCCCGACCCAGATCGCCGGCTTCAACTATTATCCGGCGGTGCGCATCTCGGGCGAAGCCAAACCCGGCTTCACCTCGGGCGATGCCATCGCCGAGATGGAGAAGCTTGCCGGCAAGCTTCCGCGCGGCTTCGGCTATGAATGGACCGGACAGTCGCTGCAGGAAAAGTTGTCGGGCTCGCAGGCGCCGTTCCTGCTGGCGCTGTCCGTATTCGTGGTGTTCCTGTGTCTCGCCGCGCTCTACGAGAGCTGGACCATTCCGCTCGCGGTGCTGCTCACCGTGCCGCTCGGCATCGTCGGTGCGGTGGTCGCTGCGATGCTGCGCGGTCTGCCCAACGACGTCTATTTCACCGTCGGCCTGATCACCATCATCGGCCTTGCCGCCAAGGACGCGATCCTGATCATCGAGTTCGCCAAGGATCTGCGCAAAGAGGGCAAGCCGCTGGTCGAAGCGACGATGGAGGCCTGCCGCCTGCGCTTCCGTCCGATTCTGATGACGGGATTGGCCTTCATCTGCGGCGTGTTGCCGATGGCGATCGCGCACGGTGCCGGCGGCGCCAGCCAGCAGGCGCTCGGCAGCGTCGTAATGGGCGGCATGATCGCGGTGGTGATCCTGGCGCTGCTGATGGTGCCGGTGTTCTTCGTCTCGGTGCAGCGCGTGCTGGCGGGGGATCGGGAGAAGGTGGAAGCTGAAGCGTATGGGCCACCTGCGCCGGCAAGTGTCGGTCACTGACACTTCTTCCCGTCATTCCGGGGCGCGCGTAGCGCGAGCCCGGAATCCATCGGGCCGCAAGCGTAGTCGATGAATGGATTCCGGGCTCGCGCCAAGAGGCGCGCCCCGGAATGACGAGAGAAGCTTGCCTTCCCGTGGGCATCAATCCAGACTACATCCTTGGATTGAATCGCGTGTATTCGCTCCGCCGCACGAATGCACAGCCAGCCCACCGCTTGAGAGTACCTGATGCGTCTGACCGACATTGCGATCTCCAACTATCGCTCCATCCGGCGGCTCTCGATACCAATCCATCCCCTGTCCGTCTTTGTGGGGGAAAATGGTGTCGGCAAATCCAATCTCTACAAGTCCCTGTCGCTGTTGCGCGACGCGGCGACCGGGCGGATCACGCGCACGATCGCTGACGAAGGCGGATTGAATTCAGTCTGCTGGTCCGGCATTCGCAAACGCGGCGAAGACGGGCGACTGCGGTTATCGGCAAAATTCGACCGTCTCAAATATTCCATCGAGATCGGATTTCCTGGATCTCTTGAGGCGGCGTTTTCCGGCGAGCCGATGATCAAGGCCGAAAGTATCGAGGCGACTCAGGGCAAACGAACGGTTCAACTGATGGAGCGGAAGAATTCGCTCGTCAGCATCCGCGGCGAGAGCGGTGCTTGGAGCAGCCACAAGGATGCGGTGCTGCCGTCCGAGACGGCGCTTGCGGGTTTTTCCGATAGCAAGCAATGCCCCGAAATCGATTTGATCAGAAACGCCATGCTCGGCTGGCGCTTCTATCACGACTTTCGCACCGATCCGGCGTCACCGATACGAAAGCCTTGCCTCGCGATCACGACGCCCTCCCTCAGTGCTGATGGAAGCGACCTGGCTGCGGCCCTGGCGACACTCTATACCATCAGGGAAGACGCCACCGACCTGCAGGACGCGATCCAGGATGCGTTCCCGGGCGCCGAACTCCGCGCATGGGAGCAGGGCGGCCTGTGTGAATTTGATCTGCAACTGGAGGATATGCCGCGGCCGTTCAGGGCTCATGAATTATCCGACGGGACGCTGAAATACATTTGCCTGCTCGCGGTGTTCATGGGCTATCGGCTTCCGCCGTTCATCGCGCTGAACGAACCCGAGACCAGCCTGCATCCGTCGCTGCTGGCGCCATTGGCCCGGCTGATCGTCAAGGCATCGAGCCGCGCCGACATCTGGATCGTCACCCACTCGGAGCAGCTGATGGAGGCCTTGCGAAGCGAGAGCTCGGTCCCGCTCCGCCGGGTGATCAAGTCGAAAGGCGCCACGATGATCGAGGGCCTCACCCTTGGAGGCGAGTATCGCGATGAGGAGCCCGACGATGACGACGCCTAGCCTTTCATTCCGGGGCCCGCGCCAAGTGGCGCGTCCCGGAATGACGATGCGGAGGATGCGCTTTCGCCTTACGCCGGCCGTTTCAAGATCTTCACCAGCTCCCCGTGCACGTACTCATTCCCGCACACGACATCACCCGTGACCAGCGCATCGCCCGGCGTGTTGATGTCGCTGACCGTGCCACCGGCCTCGCGCACCATCAGCATACCGGCGGCGATGTCCCAGGATTGCAGATTGCGCTCCCAGTACCCATCAAGGCGGCCGGCGGCGACGAAGGCCAAATCAAGCGAGGCGGCGCCGAAGCGGCGCAGCCCTGCGACGCGGTCCTGGATCGCGGTCATCTCGCGGCGGAATTCCTCGTGATCGCCTCGGCCGATATGGGGCAGGCCGCAGGCCACCACGCACTCGTTGAGCTGGCGGCGGCCGGCGACGCGCAGGCGCTGGTCGTTGAGGAAGGCGCCCTTGCCGCGCTCCGAGATGTAGAGCTCGTCATTGGCGGGATTGTAGATCACGCCGGCGATGATCGTACCCTCGCGTGACAGACCGATCGAAATCGCGAATTGCGGGATGCCGTGCAGGAAGTTGGTGGTGCCGTCGAGGGGGTCGACGATCCAGGTGTGGCTCTTGTCGCTGCCCTCGCGCATTCCTCCTTCCTCGCCGATGAATCCGTAGCCGGGACGGGCCTTGGCGAGGTCCTGGTAGAGGATCTCCTCGGCGCGCTTGTCGGCAAGCGAGACGAAGTTGGCCGGCCCCTTCAGCGAGACCTGCAAATGCTCGATCTCGCCGAGATCGCGCTTGAGGCTGCGGCCGGCGCGGCGCGCCGCTTTGACCATGACGTTGATAGTGGCGGAATACAGCATGAGATCAGTCTTTGATGGGGAAGGGGCGCGAAAGGGCGCCGTTTGAGGGGGATTGGGTGCCCCGCGAGGGGCCAAAGGTCAAGTCATCAGGGCCATTTGGCGCAGCTCATTTGTTCCCGAGCCATTTCCTGGCGGCGGCTTCCGCCTTGGCCCGGTCGTCGGCCGGCAGGTCGGCGAGCTGCTTGTCGAGCTCGGGATCGCCCTTGCCGGAGGTTTTGGCCACCAGATGCCATTTGAACCCCTCGATCTTGTCGACGGGCGTGCCCATGCCGTTGATCAGGACCCAGGCAAGGCGGTTCTGCGCGATCGCGCTGCCCTGGCGAGAGGCCTTGCGCAGCAACGCCACGGCCGCGGGCTGGTTCTTCGGCGTGCCGGTGCCGTTGAACATGGCGATGGCATATTCGACCTCGGCATCGACATTGTCGGCAAGCGAGGCGGCCTGCAGCAGCCGCACCGATCGTTCGGCGTCCTTCGGCACCCCGGTGCCTTCCTTGTAGAAGGTCGCGAGCGCGTATTGCGCCTCGGGCAGACCCGCATCGGCGGCCTGGCGCAATAGCTCGGCGGAGCGCTTGACGTCCTGCGGCAGGGTCTGTCCATCCAGATAAAGCAGAGCGAGGTTATACGCCGCCTTGGGCTCGCCGAGCTTGGCGGCAGAGGCCATCAGCTTGACCGCCTCGCCCTTGTCGACCGGGCCGCCGCGGCCGGCGATGCGCAGCATGGCGAGTGCAAACATCGCTTCGCGATCGCCGGCGTCGGAGGCGCGCTTGTACCACTCGACCGCCTTGGCGTAGTCGCGCCTGATGCCCATGGCGTTGGAATAGAGCTCGCCCAGCATGGTCATGGCCTTGGCGTCGCCGGTCTGGGCGCGCGCGCTGGCGAGGTCGAAGGCGGTCTTGTATTGGCCGCGCTGATAGGCGCCGAACACCAGGTCGACATTGGGATTGTCGGGGGTCGGTGCGGGGATCACGGTTGCCGGCAGCGTCGGGCTCGGCGAGGCCGACGGCTTTGGCGCCGGCTCCTTCTTCTTGGTGATCGTGTGCGGCGCGGCCTTTGGCTTTTCCTTTGCCGATTCCTTGGCCGGCTCCTTGGGCTTCTGCTTTTCGGACCCAGGGCTCGGGATGGTCGCCGGCGGCGTGATCTGGAGCTGCGCGGCCGCAGGCGCCGCCAGCAGCAGCGTGGCCAGAAGGGTGATGCGCGGGAGCGTCATGTCGGATGCTGGCTCTGGCCCGCGGCAGCAGCCGCGAAGGCCTTCTTGATCGCGGCATCAGCCTCGATCAGCGCGGCCTTGGCCCCGCGTGGATCGGCCCAGACGAGATCGCCGACCAGCACGAAATCAGCGCCGCTGGCGGCGAAGTCGTAGGCTTCTTCGAACGAGATGGCGAAGCCGACGCAGGGCGGCTCGAATAGCTCGGCCCACCAGTCCAGCCGCTCGGCAATCGCCTGCGCCGAGGGCCGCTGGCCTTTGGTGTCGGGCTCGCCGAACAACACGTAGTCGGCACCCATCTCGCCCGCGTTCATGGATTCGTGGCGCGTCTCGAGCCCGCCGACGCCGGCGATGCGATCAGGTTTCAGCGAGGGCATCGCCTCTTCCAGCGCGGCGATATCCGGCAGGTGCGCGCCATCGGCGCCGCCGCGCGCGACGATCTCGGGGTGGCCGTCGACGAGCAGGGCCGCTCCCGCGTTCTGCACGACCGGCGCAAGCGCCTTGATCCGCGAGATCATGGTGCGCTGGTCGGTCTCCTTCAGCCGCACCAGCACGGCCGCGACATCGGCGGCTGCGAGCAGCGCCGGCAGCTCGGCGAGGAGCGCGGCGGGATCATCGAGCAGGGGCGTCGCGAGATAAAGGCGCGGCGCCGGGCGCGGCGGAGGCGATTTGTTCGACAAGATCTAGGCTGCCTTCTTTTCCAGGCTGCTTTGCCATTCGCCCCTGGAGGCGAGGCCATTCATGCGGGCACGATGACTGAATGCGTTCTGTCCGGCCGTAACATTCTCAGGCTTGCCCGACCAGGCCTTCTGCGGCGCGGCCTGCAGCGCGCGGCCGTAGGAGAAGGTCAGGCCCCAGGGAAGCGGTCCGAGCTTGTGCATGGCGTTGAGATGTGCGGTCGCCTCTTCGTCCGACTGGCCGCCGGAGAGGAAGGCGATGCCCGGCACAGCCGCCGGCACGCAGGCCTTGAGCAGGCGGATGGTCTTCTCGGCGACCTCCTCGACGGAAGCCTGCCTTGGGCACTTCTTGCCTGAGATCGCCATGTTCGGCTTCAGCACCATGCCTTCGAGCGCGACGCGCTGCACGCGCAATTCCTGGAACGTCTTGTTGAGCACGCGGCTCGTCACCTCATAGCAGCGGTCGATGTCGTGATCGCCGTCCATCAGCACCTCAGGCTCGACGATCGGCACGATCTGCGCGGCCTGGCACAGCGCGGCGTAGCGCGCCAGTGCGTGGGCGTTGACGCTGATCGCAGTCATCGAGGGAATGCCCCGGCCGTCAGTGCCGCTGCCGATATCGATCACCGCGCGCCATTTGGCAAAGCGCGCGCCGCGCTCATAGTACTTCTTCAGCCGCTCGGCGAGCTTGTCGAGCCCGACGGTGACCAGCTCGCCCGGGCACATCGGCAGGGTCTGCGTGCCCTCGTCGACCTTGATGCCGGGAATGGCGCCGCTCTGTTCGATCAGCTTCACCAGCGGCGTGCCATCTTTCGCATCCTGCCAGATCGTCTCGTCGTAGAGGATCACGCCTGAGATGTACCGGCTCATGGCCTCCCTGGAGCGGAACAGCATCTCGCGATAGTCGCGGCGGTTGGCTTCGGTCGATTCCACGCCGATCGCGTCAAAGCGCTTCTTGATGGTGCCGGAGGATTCGTCAGCGGCAAGGATGCCCTTGCCTGATACGACCATGGCGGTCGCGACCTTGTTGAGCTCAGTCAGATTCATCGAGAGGTCCTCCCAAAACGATTCTGCCCTTGCCTGTGAAGTTAGACCGTTCTCGGGCAATTGCCGAGTTAACGTTGGTCGCGGGGGAGGGGACATCGGTCATTCCGGGGCGCGCCCCTTGGCGCGAGCCCGGAATCCATCGATCCGCGTCGACGGTGGCACCATGGATTCCGGGACTCGCCGCGTTGCGGCGCCCCGGAATGACGGAGAGACTGCCTTTCGCTTACGCCACCTTCGCGATCGCTTACGCGACGCGGGGATCGAGCTCGCCCTTGGCGTAGCGCTTGGCCATGTCGGCGGGGGTCAGGATCTTCTTGAACTTCGAGGCCTGCCCCGCGGTGTTGAACTCCTGCAGCCGCTGCTTGCACAGCTTGGTCATGGCTTCCATCGCCGGCTTCAAATATTTGCGCGGATCGAACTCTTCCGGATTGTCCTTGAGCACTTTCCGGATCTGGCCGGTCATGGCCATGCGGTTGTCGGTGTCGATGTTGATCTTGCGCACGCCGTGCTTGATGCCGCGCTGGATCTCGCTCACAGGCACGCCCCAGGTCGGCTTCATCTTGCCGCCATAGGCGTTGATGATGTCCTGCAGGTCCTGCGGCACCGACGACGAGCCGTGCATGACCAGATGCGTGTTCGGCAGCTTGCGGTGGATCTCCTCGATCACGTTCATGGCGAGGATGTCGCCGTCGGGCTTGCGGGTAAATTTGTAAGCGCCGTGCGAGGTTCCCATCGCGATCGCGAGCGCGTCGACCTTGGTCTCCTGCACGAACTTCACGGCCTCGTCCGGATTGGTCAGGAGCTGGTCGTGGGAGAGCTTGCCTTCGGCGCCGTGGCCGTCTTCCTTGTCGCCCATGCCGGTTTCGAGCGAGCCGAGCACGCCGAGCTCGCCCTCGACCGAGATGCCGCCGAGATGGGCCATGTCCGTCACGGTCTTGGTGACGCCGACATTGTAGGCCCAGTCGCCGGGCGTCTTGCCGTCGGCCTTCAGCGAGCCGTCCATCATGACCGAGGTGAAGCCGGCCTGGATCGCGGTCATGCAGGTCGCGGCCTCGTTGCCGTGGTCGAGATGCACGCAGACCGGAATGTGCGGGTAGATCTCGGTCACCGCGTCCATCATGTGCTTGAGCATGACGTCGTTGGCGTAGGAGCGCGCGCCGCGCGAGGCCTGGATGATGACGGGCGCGTCGACCTGGTTGGCCGCGTCCATGATCGCCAGGGCCTGTTCCATGTTGTTGATGTTGAAGGCCGGTACGCCGTAATCGTTCTCAGCCGCATGGTCGAGCAATTGACGCAACGTGATCCGAGCCATGTGTATCTTTCTCCCGTTTGGGCCAGTTCGGCCGCCATTTTACTTGATGCGCAGAACCTCGACGCCGGGCAGGGGCTTGCCTTCCATCCATTCAAGAAACGCGCCACCGGCGGTCGAAACATAGGTGAAATCGGACGCGACGCCGGCCTGATTCAGCGCAGCGACGGTGTCGCCGCCGCCCGCGATCGAGATCAGCTTCTTGGCCTTGGTACGCTCGGCCGCATGCTTGGCGGCTGCAACCGTGCCGCGGTCGAACGGCTGCATCTCGAAGGCGCCGACCGGGCCGTTCCACACCAGCGTGGCAGCATCGTCGATCGCGGCATGGATGCGCACGATCGATTGCGGGCCGACGTCGAGGATCATGCCGTCGGCCGGGATCGCATCGAGCCCGTAGGCGTGCGAGGGCGCATTCGCCGCGAAGTGATAGGCGACGGTTGCGTCCACGGGGAGGATGATCGCGCAATTGGCGGCTTCCGCCTTTTCCATGATGCGCAGCGCCGTCGGCGCGAGGTCCTTCTCGGCCAGCGACTTGCCGACCGCAACGCCCTGGGCGTGCAGGAAGGTGTTGGCCATGCCGCCGCCGATCACCAGCGCATCGACCTTGGTGACGAGGTTTTCCAGGAGGTCGATCTTGGTCGAGACCTTGGCGCCGCCGATGATGGCGATGACAGGCTTGGTCGGCGAACCCAGCGCCTTCTCCAGCGCATCGAGCTCGGCCTGCATGGTGCGGCCGGCATAGGCCGGCAGCTTGTGGCCGAGGCCTTCGGTCGAGGCGTGGGCGCGGTGCGCCGCCGAGAACGCGTCGCTGACCCAGATGTCGCCGAGCTTTGCCAGCTCCGCGACGAAGGCCGGATCGTTCTTCTCTTCCTCTTTGTGGAAGCGGGTGTTTTCCAGACAAAGGATGTCGCCATCCTTCATCTCGGCCACCGCCTTGGCCGCGGGCTCGCCGATGCAATCGTCGGCAAACGCAACGGGCTTGTTCACGACCTTCGACAGCGCTTCCGCAACCGGCTTCAGCGAGTCCTTGGCATCGCGTCCCTTCGGCCGGCCGAAATGCGCGAGCAGGATGACCTTGCCGCCCTTGTCCGAGATTTCATTGATGGTCGGCGCGACGCGCTCGAGCCGGGTCGCGTCGGTGACGCGCCCATTGTCCATGGGCACGTTGAGATCGACGCGCAGCAGCACGCGCTTGCCCTTCAATTCGACGTCGTCGAGGGTGCGGAATTTGTTGGTCATCGGACGCTTCCTTGTCCCGGGCGCTGCGCAGCGCGAAGCGGTGCGCTGCAGAACCGGGACCCACGTCACAGCGAGTCCCGCGGTTAGATGGGTCCCGGCTCTGCGGAGCAGCGCAAGCGCGCAGCACCGCGTCCGGGACACGAGACCTGCGTTCTTAGATCACCTTCGACATCGCAACGGCGGTGTCGGCCATGCGGTTCGAGAAGCCCCACTCGTTGTCGTACCAGGACATCACGCGCACCAGCGTGCCGTTCTGCACCTTGGTCTGGTCCTCGTGGAAGGTCGAGGAGTGCGGGTCGTGGTTGAAGTCGATCGAGACGTTCGGCGCGCTGGTGTAGCCGAGCACGCCCTTGAGCTGCTGCTCGCTGGCGCGCTTCATGGCCGCGTTGATTTCCTTGACGTCGGTTGAGCGCTTGGCGACGATCTTGAGGTCGACGACCGAGACGTTCGGGGTCGGCACCCGGATCGCGACGCCGTCGAGCTTGCCCTTCAGCTCGGGCAGCACCAGGCCGATCGCTTTCGCAGCGCCGGTCGAGGTCGGGATCATCGACATCGCAGCCGCGCGGCCGCGGTAGAGATCCTTGTGCAGCGTGTCCAGCGTCGGCTGGTCGCCGGTGTAGGCGTGGATCGTGGTCATGAAGCCGGTCTCGATGCCGACGAGATCGTTCAGCACCTTGGCGACCGGCGCGAGGCAGTTGGTGGTGCAGCTTCCGTTGGAGACGACCAGATGATCCCTGGTCAGCGTGTCGTGGTTGACGCCGAAGACGATGGTGGCGTCGGCGCCGTCAGCCGGCGCGGAGACCAGCACGCGCTTGGCGCCGGCGGCGAGATGCGCGGAGGCCTTGTCCTTCGAGGTGAAGATGCCGGTGCATTCCAGCGCGATGTCGACGCCGAGATCCTTCCAGGGCAGTTTTGAGGGATCGCGCTCGGCGGTCACCTTGATCTTGTTGGCCCCGAGGCTGATGGAGTCGCCCTCGACGGTCACGACGCCGGGGAAACGGCCATGGACGCTGTCATAGCGGAGGAGATGGGCGTTGGTCTCGACCGGGCCGAGATCGTTGATGCCGACGACCTCGATGTCCTTGCGGCCGGACTCGGCGATAGCCCGCAGGACGTTGCGGCCGATGCGACCAAAACCGTTGATTCCAACGCGGACTGCCATGTTTCGTCTCCTTCAATGACCGTTGTCATCCCGCACAACGCGCTTCGGTGCGCCTGCGAGGGTTTTTTAGGGGCGGACGCCCGGTTCGGCCGGGCGGTGCTTGATCATATGCGAGATGTCGTAGTCCTTTTTTTTGACAAGCTCAACACTCAGGAAACGCGCTTCACCACAGCGTTAACTGCGGCCTCGGCGGTAATGCCGAAATGCTTGTAAAGGTCCTTGGCCGGCGCGCTGGCGCCGAAGGAATGCATGCCCACGAATTCGCCATCCTGGCCGATCACGGCATCCCAGCCCCAGCGCACCGCGGCCTCGATCGCGACCTTCACCGGCGCGTTCCCGATGATGGCGGCGCGCTTGGCCTCTGGTTGCGCTAACAACAGCTCGAGCGAGGGCACCGAGACCACCCGCGACGGGATGCCGCGCTCGGCGAGCTGCTTCTGGGCGGCCACCGCGATCTCGACCTCGGAGCCCGAGGCGAACAGCGTCGCCTTGGCTTCGCCCTGGGCTGCGACCAGCTCATAGGCGCCGGCTGCGCACGGATTTTCGTTCGGCGCGTTGTTGCGAAGCTGAGGCAGGTTCTGGCGCGTCAGCGCCAGCACGGTCGGACCGTCCACGCGGTTCAGCGCAAGCTCCCAGCACTCGGCGACCTCGATGGAGTCGCAGGGGCGGAACACGCGCATGTTCGGAATGGCGCGCAGCGCTGCGAGATGCTCGACCGGCTGATGGGTCGGGCCGTCTTCGCCGAGGCCGATGGAATCGTGCGTCATCACATAGACGACGCCGGCGCCCATCAGCGCGGCGAGGCGCATCGCCGGACGCGCATAGTCGGTGAACACCAGGAAGGTCGCGCCATTGGGTGCGAAGCCGCCGTGCAGGAAGATGCCGTTCATGGCGGCGGCCATGCCGTGTTCGCGGATGCCGTAATGGATGAAGCGGCCCTTCGGCGTCTTGGCGGAGAACGCCGTCGCCGATTTCGCCTTGTTGTTGTTGGAGCCGGTGAGATCGGCGGAGCCGGCGAGGAATTCCATCGGCATCGCGCCGGCGATCACTTCGATCACCGCTTCCGAGGACTTGCGGGTCGCCGCGTTCATCGGCTTTTCCAGCAGTTCCTTCTTGTAGGCGCGCACGGCTTTCGCAAGCGAGGCCGGACGCTCGTGGCGCAGGCGGCGTTCGAACTCGGCGCGCTTGCGGCCGCCGAGCTCGCCGAACCGTCCTTCCCATTCCTGCCGTGCCGCAGCGCCGCGGCTGCCTGCTGCGCGCCAGGCCTTCAGCACGTCGTCGGGCACCGAGAAGGCGTCCTGCGAGATGCCGAGATTTTCCTTGGCGGCCTTGAGCTCGTCGGCGCCGAGCGCTTCGCCATGCGCCTTCGCGGTGCCGGCCTTGTGCGGCGCGCCGAAGCCGATGGTGGTGCGGCAGGCGATCAGCGTCGGCTTGCTGGATTTCTGCGCACGGGTGATCGCAGCCGCGATGGCGGCCTGGTCGTGCCCGTCGATCGTCTCGGCCGCCCAGCCCGCGGACTTGAACCGCTTCACCTGGTCGACCGAGTCGGCGATCGAGGTCGGGCCGTCGATCGAGATGCCGTTGTCGTCGTAGAGCACGATCAGCTTGCCGAGCTTCCAGTGGCCGGCCATCGCGATCGCTTCCTGCGACACGCCCTCCATCAGGTCGCCGTCGGAGGCGAGCACGTAGGTGTGGTGGTCGACGATCTTCTTGCCGAACTCGGCGGCGAGCATCTTTTCGGCGAGCGCCATGCCGACCGCGGTCGAGATGCCCTGGCCGAGCGGGCCGGTGGTGGTCTCGATCCCCTTGGTGTGGAAGTTCTCGGGGTGACCCGGCGTCAGCGAGCCGAGCTGGCGGAAGTTCTTCAGCTGGTCCAGCGTCATCGCCGCATTGCCGGTCAAATACAGCAGCGAGTAGAGCAGCATCGAGCCGTGACCGGCCGAGAGCACGAAGCGGTCGCGGTCGGGCCAGTCGACCGCTGCGGCGTCGAATTTCAGGAACTGCGTGAACAGCACCGTGGCGATGTCGGCGGCGCCCATCGGCAGGCCGGGATGGCCCGACTTCGCCTTCTCGACGGCGTCCATCGAGAGGCCGCGGATCGCGTTGGCCATGCGGTTGTGGTCGACTTGCGTCATGTCTGAAATCCGTCTGAAATGAGGCGCTTGGCGGTGGTGCGGGCCGCGCGGGAGAAGGCTGGCGGCTGCTGAAGATCGGGGCTGGGATAGCACCTCGGTTCCGGCAGGCCAAGGCAGTCAAACGCGCCACGGCGCGAAAAGCTGCTTATCGGTGCATAGTTTCGCGGCGGCGTTGCGCTTGGCTAGCTTGCCACGTAAATTTCTGCTTCTAACCGCTTGCCGAACCGAGTCTTTTGCCGGCCGGCAAGCTCTGAGGTAAAGGCCCAAGGTAAAGTTCAAGGGCAAGGCCCACAGGTTCCGCCGCTGACTGCATGAACGATCGCGTTTCCAAAAGCTCTGCCATGACGGAGTCGTCCGCCGTCGAGATCGAGATCGCGACCCGCAGGCTCATGGCGGCGCTCGACGGACTCGAAAGCGCGGTCGAGCGGCGGCGCGATGCCGATCGCGACGAGAACGAGCTGGCGACGCGCATCCAGGCGCTGGGCGCGGACCGCTCGCGCCTTGCCGACGAGCTCGACGGCGCATTGGTGAAAGCGCGTAAGCTCGAGCGCACCAATCGCGAGATTTCCGAACGGCTTGATTCCGCGATCGTCACGATACGCTCGGTGCTCGATACCGGAGAGGATGGATGAGCCACATCAACGTCACCATCAATGCCCGGCAATACCGCATGGCCTGCGAGGAAGGCCAGGAGGTGCGGCTGCTCAAGCTCGCCGAAAGCCTGGAGACGCGGATCCAGTCGCTGCGCGGAAAGTTCGGCGAGATCGGCGATGCGCGCCTGACCGTGATGGCCGCGCTGACCGTCTGCGACGAGCTGGTGGATGCCGGCAACCGCATCCGCACCATGGAGCAGGAGCTGACCGAGCTCAGGGATTTCCGCAACGCCGCCGTCGAGCGCGCCCGGTTGACGCAAACGGCCGTGGTGAATGCGCTGAATTCGGCCGCCGAACGCATCGAAAAGTCGACCCAGGTGCTGAACCGCACCGTCGGAGGCGGCATCGCGATCGGGTAGGGGCCACCCTCCCCTGGAGGGGGAGGGTCGATCGCGCGTAGCGCGAGCGGGGTGGGGTGATCTTTCCACTCGGGCACTGTTCGTCGCGGAGGGACCGTCACCCCACCCCGGCTCACATTCGCTGCGCTTCATGTGAGCCGACCCACGGGCGAGCTACGCTCGTCCCGGACCCCTCCAGGGGAGGGTAAGAACCCCGCGCTACAGCGAGGCCGCTCGCCGGGCTGGCGATTCGTCAGTATCGTTGTTACATTGCGCAAGCGAGGCTGCGACGCGCGTCAGGAGCCATATATCCCCGGGGCCTTATCGATCCTTTAGGGAACTGTCCCTGGCCGGGCCCGTGGGCCCGGACATATGGTGCCCACCTACTTTCGTAGGGAACTCCGGGATCGAGTGCTTCAACGGCGTCCGCGGCTTCGCACTGTTTCTTCCTTCTGGTTCTTGCCTGTAGAAATGACTGCGGCCAGTTCAGTAGGTGTCATTCCCCGCGAAAGCGGGGAATCCAGTACGCCGCGGCCCTTGCGTGAATCGTCACCGCCTCTGGAATACTGGATCACCCGCCTTCGCGGGTGATGACATCGGGACCGAAGCGCATGACCAACACAAAATCCGAACTCCGCGCCAAAGCTCTCGCGGCGCGCGACGCACTCAGCGAGAAGAAGCGCAGCGCCGCCGCTGCAAAGCTCGCCAAGCGCGGGCTGCCGTTCAAGCTCTTGCCCGGCAGCATCGTCTCGGGCTATTCGCCGATCCGCAGCGAGATCGATCCCCTGCCGCTGCTGAAGAAGCTCGCGGAACAAGGCGCCAGGCTGGCGCTGCCCTGCGTCACCGCGCGCGGCCAGGCGCTGGTCTTCCGCCTCTTCCATCCGAACGACCGCCTGATGCTCGGCCCGCTCGGCATTCCCGAGCCGTCGCCGGCAGCCGCCGAGGTCATCCCCGATATCATGCTGACGCCGCTCGCGGCCTTCGATCGTCTCGGCCATCGCATCGGCTATGGTGCGGGGCATTACGATTTCACCTTCGCGCATTTGCGCAAGGCCAAGCACATCGTCGGCATCGGGCTCGCTTTTGCGGCGCAGGAGATCGAGGCGGTTCCGGCATTGGCCCACGACGTGGCGCTGGATTATGTGCTAACGGAATCGGACGTTTTCGATTTCCGGAGTTCTGAAGTTGCGCATTCTGTTCGTGGGTGATGTCGTCGGCCGTAGCGGGCGCGATGCCATCGCCGAATATCTGCCCGGCATGGTCAAGGACTGGTCGCTCGATTTCGTCGTCGTCAACGGCGAGAACTCGGCGGGCGGCTTCGGTATTACCGAAACGATCTATCAGGAGTTCATCGAGGCCGGCGCCGACGCCGTAACCCTCGGCAATCATTCCTGGGACCAGCGCGAAGCCCTCGTGTTCATCGAGCGCGCCGAACGTCTGGTGCGCCCCGCGAACTATCCGCGCGGCACGCCCGGCCGCGGCGCCGCCCTGGTCGAGACCAAGAACGGCAAGCATGCGCTCGTCGTCAACGCTTTGGGGCGCGTCTTCATGACCCCGTTCGACGATCCCTTCGCCGCACTCGAGCGCGAGCTGGGCGCCTGTCCGCTCGGCGTCGCGGCGGATGCCATCGTCGTCGATTTCCATTGCGAGGCGTCGAGCGAGAAGCAGGGCATCGGCTTCTTCTGCGACGGCCGCGCCAGCCTCGTCGTCGGCACGCATACGCATGTCCCGACCGCCGACCATCAGATCCTGTCAGGCGGCACCGCCTACATGACCGACGCCGGCATGACCGGCGATTACGACTCCATCATCGGCATGCAGAAGGAAGAGCCGCTGCGGAGATTCACCTCGGGCATTCCGTCGGGACGGTTCGAGCCTGCGGCGGGTGTGGCGACGCTGAGTGGTGTCGCGGTGGAGACGGACGATGCGACGGGTCTCGCGCTGAAGATTGCGCCGGTGCGCATCGGTGGAAGGCTCGAGCCCGCGACGCCGAGGTTCTGGTTGAGCTAGCTCGCGCCGCATTAAAGGTGTCACCCTCCCCTGGAGGGGGAGGGTCGATCGCGCGAAGCGCGAGCGGAGTGGGGTGATCTCTCCACGCGGGCAGTGTGCGAGGTGGAGAGACTGTCACCCCACCCCGCTGCGCATTCCGCTTCGCTGCATGCACAGCGACCCTCCCCCTCCAGGGGAGGGTAAGAAAAGCGCCTACTCCGCCGTCTGCTCCCTTCGCTCCGAACGCCTCACGCCGCCGCGCGGACCGCCTGCCACAGCTCCAGCACGTCCGCGCGTGAAATCCCGCGCGTGATGAAGACGATGCGCGAGCGGCGATCGCCGTCGGGCCAGGCGGCCAGCGCCACCGGTGGATGGAAGACATGGTGCACGCCGTGGATCACGACCGGCGCAGCCTCGCCGTGGAGATTGAGTATCCCCTTCACCCGCAGCAGGTCCGCACCACGCGCGCTGCGCAAATGCGCGAGCCAGTGCGTCACGTCCATCCAGTCGAGCGGCTCGTCGAACGGGAGCATGAAGCTGATGATGGATGCATCGTGATCATGATGATCATGGTCATGGTGCGCGTGGTGGTCACGATGCGAATGACCGGCATGCGCGTGCGGCTCGGTGAAGGCATGCTCATTGAGCCAGCGTGCGACGTCGATCTTCTTCTCGGGATCGATCAGGCCGGCACCAAACAGGTTTGCCGGATCGATCTCGCCGTGATCGACGGTTTCGATTCCAGCACCGACGTTGATCTGGCGTAGACGCAGCTCCAGCGCGGCAATGTCCTCGACAAGATCGCGCTTCGTCATCAGCAGCCGGTCCGCCAGCGCGACCTGTTTCACCGCTTCATACTGACGATCGAGCTGATGCGATGCGTTGACCGCGTCGACCGTGGTTACGATGGTGTCGAGCCGCAGGAAGTGCGAGACCAGCGGGTTGTTGAGCAGTAACTGCACGATCGGCGCGGGATCGGCGAGCCCGGTGGTCTCGACCAGGATGCGGCGAAATGGCGTGATCTCGCCACGGTCGCGCCTCACCAGCAGGTCTCGCAGCGTCTGCTCGAGATCGCTGCGGATGGTGCAGCAGACGCAGCCGCTTGCGAGCACGGCAACCTCGCCGTCGACGCGCTCGACCAGGAGATGATCGAGGCTGACTTCGCCATACTCGTTGATGATGACGGCGCTGTCCTTCATGTCGTCGTGGCGCAGCAGGCGATTGAGCAGCGTGGTCTTGCCGCTGCCGAGAAAGCCGGTGATCAGCGACACCGGAAGTCGCTGCGCCGATTTGTCGCCTTCGAACAGGCTCACGGCAGGTCCTCCCACGATCCGTCTTATTTTTGTCGCTGGACAACAGCGTAGCGGAGGAGGAGGCTAGCCGGAAACAATTTGAGAGTCAGATTTTGTTCTGACCACAACCTGGGAGGGTGCAATGTCCAATGAGATCAACAACGTAGATCAAGACGGCAGCGGCGCCACGACCGATCGCCGCACCTTGCTCCGCACCGCTGGCATCGCCGGCGTTGCCGGTGCGGCGCTCGCCGGTTCCATGCACGGCAAGTTCTCGCTCGCGCCGATCAGCGAGGCCCAGGCGCAGACCGCGACCGCCATGCCCAAAAACGTCACCGGGCCGTGGTGGCCGTCGAAATGGGGCAAGGACGACGAGTGCGGTGCATCCAATCACATCACGCCCGAAAAAGTTCTCGACACCGCGAAATGGATCAAGGACGGCAAGATCTACAAGATCGGGCGCGTTTACGAGGGCGCGATGCCGCTGTTTGGTCCGCGCGCGTTCACACTCCGGATTCCCGGCAGTCCGACTGGCGGTCCGTTCGGCGACAACAAGCTGGTCTATCACGACGAGTTTGTCTCCACCGAGATCGGCCAGACCGGCACGCAGTTCGACGGCCTCGGCCACATCGGCATCCAGCTGGGCAAGGATGGCGACAAGAGCGAGATGAAATTCTACAACGGCTTCTCTGCGCTTGAGATCAGCGACGCCTACGGCCTGAAGAAGCTCGGCGTGGAGAAGCTGAAGCCGTTGTTCACGCGCGGTCATCTGCTCGACATGGTCGCGCTCAAGGGCGGCATGATGGACGCCGGCCAGGAGATCACCTCCGCCGACATCAAGGCGGCACTGCAGAAGCAGAACATGAACGAGGCCGACATCAAGCCGGGCGACGCGATCTTCTTCCACACCGGCTGGGGCTCGCTGTGGATGAAGAACAACGATCGCTTCAACAGCGGCGAGCCGGGCATCGGCCTCGATGCCGCGAAATGGGTGATCGAAAAGGACCTCGCGCTGACCGGCGCCGACACCTGGGCGGTCGAGGTGGTGCCCAATCCCGACAAGTCACTTGCCTTCGTGGTCCATGCCGAGCTGCAAACCAAGCACGGCATCCACAACCACGAAAACCTCATCTTCGACGATCTGATCGCCGACAAGAAGTACCAGTTCGTCTATTGCTTCGCGCCCGCCCCGATCAAGGGCGCCACGGGCAGCAACGGTTGCCCGATCGCGATTACGTGAGCGGGAGATCGGCGCGGGTGGCGAGCGCCCGCGCCGATGTTTTGGTTGAGTTGAGTTGAGAGCGGCGCCACACCCTCGGTGTCATCCTCGCCTAGCGCGCACTTGCGCGCGGGGGGCGGGGATCCATACGCCGCAGCAGAAGTTGTTGCGCGCGATGGTCATGACTCATCTTCGCCCAACTCCTGCTGCGGAGTATGGGTCCCGGATCTGCGCTTCGCTTGTCCGGGACGACGGCGAAGATTGGCGCGCAATGCTGCGCAAATCTCAGGTGACCGCGCCCCGCGCCGCGATCGGCCAGAGCGCTTCCACGCGGGCTTCCGGCGTGTTGAAGCCGCGCACGCCGACATACCAGTCGTACAGATTGACGGTCGGGTCGCAATGTCCGGGAATCAGCGTCACCTTGTCGCCGATCGCCAGCCGGGACGACGCACTGTCGAAGTCGAGCAGGCCATGCTCGTCGGAGGGCCGATGGTAGCGCAGGTCGGGCCGGCCCAGCACGGCCGGGAATCCGCTGTCGTTCGACAGGGCCTTATGGCCGGCATCGATGACCGCGCGTTCGCCGGCGCCGGTGCTCATCACGGTCGCGTACACGAACAGCGCGTGCTCGAACGCCTTGGCATTGCGCGCCCCGTCGGCGACGTTCTTGGCGTAGTCGGCGTCCATGAAAATGTACGAACCCGCCTGCAATTCGTTCCAGATGCCGCTCGCGCCTTCGAGCTCGAATGTCCCGGTTCCCGCGCCTCCGATCGTCCGGCATTGGAAGCCTGCCTCTTTGAGGACGCGCAGCGTCTCCGTCGTCGCGTTCGCGGCATTGGTGATGGCAGCGCGCCGCTCCTCGGGTGTGCGCAAATGCTGGGCGGAGCCGTGATAGGCCTGCAAGCCGCCGAACGACAGGAAGCGCGACCCCGCCACCTGCCGCGCCAGGTCGGCTGCCGCTGGCCCCGGCCTGACGCCGCAGCGACCGGCACCGACGTCGATTTCGACCAGCACTTCGATTTGCGATCCTGCCCGTTCCGCAGCCTGCGCCAGTTGCTCGACCACGATCGCATCGTCGACGCAAACGCTGATGCGCGCGTGGCGCGCCAGCGCCGCCAGTCGCTCCAGCTTCCGCAAGCCCACCACCTCGTTGCTGACGAGCACGTCGCTGACCCCGCCCGCCACCAGGATCTCGGCCTCGGCGACCTTCTGGCAGCATATGCCGACCGCACCGCGGGCGATCTGCTTGGCCGCGATGATCGGCGACTTGTGGGTCTTGGCATGCGGGCGCAATCGAACGCCGAGCTTGCCGGCCGCTGCCGCCATCGTGTCGAGATTGCGCTCGAAGGCGTCGAGGTCGATGATCAGCGCCGGTGTATCGATCTCGGAAAGCGGCGCACCGATTTGGGCGGGTGGAAGGGACATCGCAAACCAGCTGATTGTGTTCGGGTCCGCGCCCCGAATGTGCGGCGGCCTTTCTACGGCAGCATCGGCCGCCGTACCAGTGCCGGGCGCCGCTTGGCGCCCGGCTGGCGGGATTGCCATTTTAGACAGGCGGGCTGGCAACGCCCCAGCGGAGAGCGGCGCGAGCATCGATCTCCCGCAGCCGCCCCTGAGCGTCACTCCGCCGTCTGCTCCCTTAACTCCGCCACATCCTTCGCCGTGAGCTTCGAGCCCTTCGCACCAAACCTTGCCGTGACGTAATTCGCCACCGCCGCGATCTCGTCATTCGTATAGGCATTGCCGAACGCGGGCATCGACAGCGCACCGTCAGGCGTGTTGCGCTTGGTGCCCGAGATCACGATCTGCGCGACGTTGGTGGCGGCGGGGTCGTTGACGGCCCAGGTGCCGGTCAGCGTCGCCAGCGGCGAGACCGGGCTCTCGCCGCTCCAGCCGTGGCAGCTGGCGCAGGCGCTGGCGAACACTTTCTTGCCACGCGCGTCGGCCGTTACGCCGTCCTTGTGAGAGGCGGGGGCGACCGGCGCCGTCGTCGCCGGCAGATCGGGTGAGGAGACCGGCGGCACGCTGCGCAGATAAGCGACGATGCTGCTGATGTCCTCCGGCGCGAACTGGCTAAAGCTGTGATCGACGGCTTCACCCATCGGACCCGAGGCCGAGCCATGGCCTGCAGCGTGGCCGAGCGAGAGGTACGAGATCAGGTCCGCATCGCTCCAGTTGCCAAGCCCGGTCGCCTTGTCCGAGGAGATGTTGAAGGCGTGCCAGCCGGCGGTGAGGGCGCCGGCGAACTTCTTGCGGTTGTCGAGAGCAAAACCGAGATTGCGCGGCGTGTGGCACTCGCCGCAATGTGCCAATGCCTCAGCCAGATACGCGCCGCGATTCCATTCCGGGCTCTTCGACGTATCAGGCGAAAAGCGCGTGTCCGGATTGAACACGGCCGACCAGACAATCATCGCCCAGCGCTGGTTGAACGGGAACGACAGCGTGTTGTCGGGCGCTTTCGCGCTCACTGCCGGCAGGCTGAACAGATAGGCCTTCACCGCCAGCACGTCCTCGTCGGTCATGTAGGTATATGACGTGTAGGGCATCGCCGGATAGAGCCGGGCGCCGTCATGCCGCTTGCCGCGCTGGACCGCGTTGAGGAAGTCCTGGTCGCTGTAATTGCCGATGCCGGTGTCCTTATCAGGCGTGATGTTGGTCGAATAGAGCGTGCCGAACGGTAGCTTGAAGGCGAGCCCGCCGGCATAGTCTTTCTCGCCGGGCTTGGTGTGGCAGACCATGCAGTCGGCCGCCTTCGCCAGATATTCGCCGCGCTCGATCAGGCTTGCCTTCTCGAGCTTCGCGGGCACGCCGGTCGGCTTGCCGGCGCGGTATTCGGCGAGCGCCACTTTCGTGCCGCCGGCGAAATCGAGCGGGCCGGGCCCGCGGATGATGAAGACGCCTGCAACCACCGCGACGATGGCGATCACGACGAGGCGTACGAGGATACGCATTGTCCGGCTCATGCCTTCTTCCCCACGGCCAGCAGTTTCCGATCGATCGGCAGGCGCCGCAGCGCCACGCCGGTCGCAGCATAGATCGCGTTGCGCAGCGCCGGAGGTCCGGCGTTGACTCCGGCCTCGCCGATGCCGCCCGGCGCTTCTCCGCTCCTGACGACGATGACCTCGACCTTCGGTGTCTCGTTGATCCGCATCATGCGATAGTCGTGGAAGTTCGACTGCTGCACGCGGCCCTTCTCGATGGTGATCTCGCCATAGAGTGCGGCGGTGAGACCGAAGATGAGGCCGCCTTCGATCTGCGCCTTCACCGTGTCGGGGTTGACCGCAATGCCGGTATCCACCACTGAGGTGATACGACGAAGCACGATCTCGCCGATGTCATCGATTTCAGCCTCCACCACGGTTGCGATGAAGCTCGCGAACGACGGCTGCACGCAGACGCCGCGCCCGACGCGGGGCGGCAGCGGTTGACCCCAACCGGATTTTTCGGCCGCCTGGTTGAGCACCGCGAGCATGCGCGGGTTCTTGGTCAGCATCGACTTCCGGAATTCGATCGGATCCTTGCCGGCCTTGCGCGCCAGCTCGTCCATGGCGCACTCGATCGCAAACACATTGTTGTTCGGACCGACGCCGCGCCAGAAGCCGGTCGGCACCGCCGGCGGCTCGGCACGGACATATTCGACGTGGAAATTGGCGAAGTCGTAGGGCGCATCGACCGCGGCATCGATCGCATCGATGTCGATGCCCTTCTGGAACGCCGGCGGCAGCCAGCGTGCGATCACGGCGGAGCCGGCGATCTTGTACTTCCAGGCCGCGATTTTTCCGTCGACCAGCGAGGCCGTGATCTGGTCGCGATAAACAGGACGGTAGACGTCGTGCTGGATGTCTTCCTCGCGGGTCCAGATCACCTTGACGGGATAGTCGACCTGTTTTGCAATTTTCACGGCCGCGATCACCATGTCCGGCTCGAGCTTGCGGCCGAAGCCGCCGCCGAGCAGGTGCTGGTTGACGATCACCTTGTCGACGGGGAGACCTGCGGCCTTCGCCGCCTCCGACTGCACGCGCGTCATGATCTGCGTGCCGGTCCAGATCTCGCAGGAGTCCTTCGTCACCCGCACGGTGGCGTTAACAGGCTCCATCGAGGCGTGGGCCAGGAATGGCAGCTCATAGGACGCCTCGAATTTGTCGCCTGACGCGAGCGCCTTGACGATGTCGCCGGTGGATTTCGCGACCGCGCCGTCCTTTGCACTGGCATCGCGCAGGTTCTGCCAGATGTCCTTGGTGCTGATCCTGGCGTTCGGGCCTTCGTTCCACTCGATCTCGAGGGCTTCGAGACCTTTCTTCGCCGCCCACATGTGATCGCCGATCACGGCGACGGCGTCGTCGAGCACGACAACCTTGCGCACGCCGGCGATCTTCATCGCCGCGCTATCGTCGACCTTGCCGACCTTGCCGCCGAACACCGGGCAATTGGCGATCGCAGCGATCTTCATGTCAGGCAGGATCGCGTCGATGCCGTAGAGCGCCTTGCCGTTCACTTTGTCGGGCGTATCGAGGCGCTTCAGCGATTGACCGATCAGGACAAAATCCTTGGGATCCTTGACCGCAACGTCCTTGGGCGGGGTTTGGCTCTGGGCGGCAAGCGCCAGTTCGCCATAGCCGAGCCTGCGTCCGCTGGCGGCGTGCGCGACCTCACCCTTCGATGCAGTACAGCTTGCGGGCTCGACGCCCCATTGGCTGCTAGCTGCCTGCACCAGCATCGCGCGCGCGGTGGCACCGGCCTTTCGCAGCGGCATCCACCAGGCACGGATCGAGTTGGAGTTGCCGGTGACTTGCAGGCCGAAGGTCGGGTTGGCGTAGAGCTTGTCATTGGGCGGCGCATGCTGCACCTCGACCTTGCTCCAGTCGGCATCGAGCTCTTCGGCGAGCACGGCAGAAATCGACGTGTAGGTGCCTTGGCCCATCTCGACCTGCGGCATCATCAGCACGGTACGGCCGGTCTCGTCGATGCGGATGAAGGCGTTGGGCGCGAACTTGCCGTCGGTCGTGTCCTTCTGCACCGGCTCGTTCGGAGCGGCGCGCAGCGGCAGATGGAAGGCGAGCAGGACGCCGGTGGCGAGGCCGCCGGTCAGAAGCGCGCGGCGGGAGACATTGTCGTGTGCATTCATGGCGGACCTCACGACTGCTTGCCGTTGGCGGCGTGCTTGATGGCCTCGCGGATGCGGACATAGGTGCCGCAGCGGCAGATGTTGCCGGCCATCGCGGCGTCAATGTCGGAATCGTCAGGATTGGGCGTTGCCGCCAGCAGCGCGGCCGCCGACATGATCTGGCCGGACTGGCAATAGCCGCACTGGACCACTTCGGCCTCGAGCCAGGCCTTCTGCACCTTCGCACCAACAGGCGTGCTGCCGATATGCTCGATGGTGGTGATCGCGAGGTTCGCCACCGCACTCACCGGCAGCACGCAGGAGCGCACCGCCTTGCCGTCGACATGCACGGTGCAGGCGCCGCATTGCGCGATGCCGCAGCCGAATTTGGTTCCGGTCATGCCCAGGATGTCACGCAACACCCACAGCAGCGGCATGTCGGGTGGCGCGTCGAAGGATTTCGTTTCGCCGTTGATGGTGAGTTTAGTTGCCATATGCATCCCCTTCTTCGCCTGATCGCTTGCGGCGATCCGGTCGGCGAACTCGCGCGCGACCATAATCATAGCGATGTGAAACCATGAAGCTTTCAAATTCGCAGCAATGCATATCTGCGCTGGCGAACCGTCAGGCCATGACGTTCACGATTTTGTGCGGCGATTGTTGCAAAGCGTTTGGGCTAATTGATATGATAAGCGTCATGTTTTGACGCGTTTTCGTCATTCACGCCGTCGATCGCCGCAGGCAATCGTGCGAACGCGCAAAATCATGCGATGACGAAAGTCGTGCGATTGGGAAAAGGGGCGGCGAGCACGGCCGACAATTGTTGCGCCCTCTCCCCTTGCGGGAGAGGGCAGCTCCGCTGGTAGACACGAACTCATTTGGGTGAGGGGTATGTCTCCGCGCGTCCAACTCGCAGTTTGAACCCGCCGATAGATACCCCTCATCCGGCGCTTCGCGCCACCTTCTCCCGCAAGGGGAGAAGGATGACGCCTGCACGCTCGATTTCGGAATAATAGCAATATACCCCTGTTTTGCCCGACGCATCAAGCCGAATTGCGGCCTGCCGATGCAAGCCGTTGATTCTTCGCGACTCGCCTACTGTGCATGGGGTTGTTTTCGGCCTTTGATTTAAGCGCGGCCTTTAGCTCTGCCGGAATCCCATCCGGAATGCGCCCCAGTGCTGGCCGCGGACTAGAATCGGCGACGACAGGTCCTTCATCAGCACGAACTGCCCACCGCCCATGTCGCGGCGATAGGTCTGCAGCAGGAACGGCTTTGTGTTGGCCGCGACCTTCTTCACCGCGCGATCGTTGAACAGGCGGCGGTTGCGGCAATTGGCGTTGTTCCAGACCGGGTCCTTGCCCTGCGGCAGCCGGTAGTTCGGATTGTGCGTCGGCAGATAGCCGCCTTTGGCCCAGGCGACGCAGAACACGATGCGCGGATCGGACTTCTGGATCGGGTCCTGGATCGCGGGCAGCACGCGATCGGTGAAGTCGACATAGGCGGTGGTGTACTGCTTGGGATCGGTACCTGATATCTCCCGGTAGTTCTCGTCCATGAGCTGGTCGAGCGTGATCTCGCCGCGACCGATCGCGGCCTCGAACTCCGTCGAGATCCGCTTGGCAGTCTCGACGACGACACGGATCAGCGGCGCATCCGAGGTCTCGACGCCGCTGTCGGCGATCAGCGCGATCAGGTCCTCGGAGGTGTCGAGCAGCTTTGTCACCCGCTGGTCGGCGCTTCTGAGATCGCGCGAGGAGAGGTCGACGCCCCTGGCGAGCTCGTTGAGCTCGGAGATCACGGTGTCGCAATGGCCGAGATTGGAGGTCGCGGCGCGCGTGACGCTGTCGATCTCGGCTTCCACGGACGCAAAGCCCTGCTGGACGCGCGAGATGATGCCGGAGATCGCTTGCGCGCCTTCGCCCGCGGTCTTGGCGCGCTGCGAGGCATCGCTGCTCTCGCCGATCAGGCCTTCGATCTGGCCGTCGAGATCGCGCACGGTGTCGGAGATCTCCTGCGTGGCCTGTCGCGTGGCTTCGGCGAGATTCTTGACCTCGCTGGCGACGACCGCAAAGCCACGTCCGGCATTGCCAGCGCGTGCTGCCTCGATCGTCGCATTCAACGCCAGCAAATTGGTTTGCTTGGCGATCGCCTCGATCGAGCCCGAGACCTTCGCGACCTGCGCCAGCGCCGAGCCGACGGCGGAGAGGCGCGCCTCGATCCGTTCCACGGCCGCGACGAGCTCGGCGATATGGCTGACCGCGGTATCGACTGCACCACGCGATTGCGCGATCTCGCCGACTGCCGCTGATGTGGTCGATTGCACCGCCTGCGACGCATTGGCGATGTCGTGGTTAGCGGAGACCATGGTCTCCGCCGTCTTCTGCAGATGATGGAACCGCTCCGACTGACTGGCGACGCGACTGGCGACTTCCTGCACGTTGCCGGCGATGTCGGCGAGCTCGACCCCGAGACCGCCGATGCGGTCGGCGAGCTGGTCGATCAGCCGTTCGGCGAGCGTCCGGTTGGAGCCGGTGTCCAGCACTGCAACTTGCGCAACGGACATGTTTCGCGAATCCTCCAGTCGGGACCGTTCATCGGCCCACCGCGACATTCCCATTCCGAATTCAGATCGTGATTCGCGCCCGGCGTCTTGCCCAAGAGTGAACAGGAGCGTGAACAGGAGCGTGCATTATAGCTTGTAGGCCGTGCGAAATCCGCCCCAGTGCCGGCCCTGCACGCGGATCGGAACATCGATCTCGCGCATCATCACCGTGTTGCCGTTGCCCATGTCGCGCGCATAGCTCTGGATCAGGTACGAGCGCAGGTTGTGCGCGGCCGCCAACCCCGCCGGATCGTTGAAGATGCGGCGGTTGCGGCAATTGGCCGTGTTCCAGGCGACATCGCCCGGCCGCTGCGGATGCGAATAGATCTTGTTGTGCACCGGCAGGAAACCGTTGCGGTCGACCATGGCGCAGAAGGCCATGCGAGGTTCCTTGGCGAGGAACGCCTCCTGGAACGGCGGTAGCGCCCGGTCGGCCCAGTCGAGATATCTCGTGCGGTATTGCTGCGGGTTGGTGCCTGACATCTCGACGTAGTCGGTGTCGAAGAGGTCATCCAGCTTGACCTCGCCTCGCGCGACGGCCTGCTCGAAAATCCGGGTCAGCGCGTTGCCCGCTTCCATCGCGCGGGTGACGAACTCGGTATTCTCCTCGTGGATCGACCAGAGCTTGTCCTCGATCTTCTCGCGCAGCTCGGCGTTCGGGCTGACGAACTGCGTGCGGGCGCCGGCCTTGGACTGCTCGATCACGCGCAGGCTGCAGGCGCCGACGTCTTCGAGAGTTCCGTCGATGATGGACTGCGGTGCGAGCCGGCTTGCTTCCGCACCGCCGATCAGCACGCCTTCCATCGCGATCTCGTAGACGGGCAGCACGCCGCGCGCGCCCTCGAATTTGAGATGGCAGGGCAGCCGCTCGGTCTTGCGGCGATCGTCGTGCTCGCTCTGGCGCAGCAGCACCGCGCAGCGCGATTTCAGCTTCTGGGCGAAAGTCGTCACGGCCTTGCCGGCGCTGGCGACGTTCTCGCCATGGGTCTCGGCCGCCTTGGTCGCGGCGTCGATCTCGGCTGCGCTCTCGCCGACCGAGATGATGAATTGCGATGCGCTGCTGGCGTTGCCGGAAACTTCGCTGGTGGTCGCGTTCTGCTCGGCCACTGCGCCGTTGACGGTATCGAATACCGGCCGGATTGCCTCGATCGCCTGCGAGATCCGATGCACCGCATCGACGGAACCTGCGGCATCGCGCTGCAACGCGTCGATCTTCTTGGAGATCTCCTCCGTCGCGCTCTGGGTCTGTACCGCCAGCGCCTTCACCTCGGTGGCGACGACGGCAAAGCCCTTGCCCGCGGCACCGGCGCGCGCGGCCTCGATGGTGGAGTTGAGCGCGAGCAGGGTGGTCTGCCGTGCGATCTGGGCGATCAGATTGACGACGTTGCCGATCGCTGCGGAGGATTCGCGCAGGCGATCGACATTGGCGCGCGCTTCCTGGGCGGCAGCGCTGGCCTCGTCGGCAAGCTTGCCTGCCTCGCGGACCTGCGCGCCGATCCCTTGCGCGGATTGCGTGAACTTGTCGGCGGCATGGGCAAAGCTCGAGGCATTGGACTGCGCGGCATTGGTCCGCCCGGTCAGCGCATCGGTGCGCTGGCGAATGTCGGCCAGCGTCGCGGCCGTCGCCTCGGCACCACCGGCCACCGAATTGGCGGCGCGCTCGAGCTGGCGGATCATGGCGCCGAGCTCGAGTTCCAGCAGTTCCAGGATTTCGCGGGCCGAATCGACCTCAGCAGCCGGGGCGGGCGAAGCCGCCGGCTGCGCGGCCTGCGGGGTTGCCGCAGGTGCGGGCGCGTCCGGCAGGCGCTTCCGAAATAATGCGAACGCCATTGGGTCTACTCTTGTCGGGAGATGGGCGGACGCTATTTTCGCAGGCTGGAATGAAATCAGGGTTAACGGTGCCTGACTTCTGGGCATGGTTCCCTACGGTGTTACCTTAAAGTATGAGAGGCTCTTTCATTCCGGTGGGTTGGCGGCCTATAAGGCCGCGCTTCCCTACGCTCACCTTTGGCGCACGATTCCCTAGAGAAGATCTCGCATGGCCGGACATTCCCAATTCAAGAACATCATGCACCGCAAGGGGCGGCAGGATGCGCAGAAGTCGAAGCTGTTCGGCAAGCTGGCGCGCGAAATCACCGTCGCGGCCAAGCTGGGTACGCCCGACCCCGCCATGAACCCCCGCCTGCGCGCCGCCGTGATCGCCGCGCGGCAGGAGAACATGCCGAAGGACAATATCGAGCGCGCCATCAAGAAGGCGCTCGGCAGCGATGGCGAGAACTATGACGAGATCCGCTACGAGGGCTATGGCCCCGGCGGTGTCGCCGTCATCGTCGAGGCACTGACCGACAACCGCAACCGCGCCGCCTCCGACATCCGCTCCTTCTTCACCAAATCCGGCGGCAATCTCGGTGAAACCGGCTCGGTCTCCTTCATGTTCGACCGCACGGGAATCATCGAATATGACCGCAGTGTCGCTGATGACGATTCCGTGCTGGATGCCGCGATCGAGGCCGGCGCGGATGACGTCGTATCGGGTGAAGGCGGCCATGAGATCTACGCCTCCACCGAAGGCTATCGCGACGTCGCCAAGGCGCTGGAAGCCAAGTTCGGCGAGCCGCGCAAGGCCGCGCTGATCTGGAGGCCGCAGAACACGGTGGCGGTCGACGACGAGACCGGCGAGAAGCTCTTGAAGCTGATGGACCTGCTCAACGAGCACGACGACGTCCAGAACGTCTACGCCAATTTCGAGATTTCGGACGCGCTGGTCGCGAAGATGGGCGGCTGAGGCGTCATCCTCAGCTTCCGTCACCCGGCTTTCCCCGGGGGACTTCTGTTCTGTTTCTGTTTCGCTATCATGGGCCAACCGCTATCACTGGCCCATGACCGCGCTCCCGATTCGCCAACCCGTTCGCATCATCGGCATCGACCCCGGCCTGCGCCGCACCGGCTGGGGCGTGATCGAGGCCGATGGCAATCGCCTGATCTACATCGCCTGCGGATCGGTGGAACCGCCGGACGATTTGCCGCTGGCGAGCCGGCTGCTGGCGATCCATGAGGGGCTCGCCGCCATTCTCTCCAGTCACCAGCCGATGGAAGCCGCGGTCGAGCAGACCTTTGTGAACAAGGACGGCGTTGCGACGCTGAAGCTCGGCCAGGCCCGTGGCGTCGCCATGCTGGCGCCCGCGATGTTCGGCATCAGTGTTGCCGAATACGCGCCGAACCAGGTGAAGAAGACGGTGGTCGGCGCCGGCCATGCCGACAAGCAACAGATCGCGATGATGCTGAAGATCCTGCTGCCCAAGGCCGAGCCGCCGTCGGCGGATGCCGCGGACGCGCTGGCCATCGCCATCACCCACGCCCATCACCGCCAGAGCGCAGCGCTCAGGCTGAAGGTGGTGGGACTATGATCGGCAAGCTCAAGGGGCTGATCGATACCTACGGTGAGGATTATGTGATCCTCGACGTCAGCGGCGTCGGCTATCAAGTGCATTGCTCGTCCCGCACCTTGCAGCATCTGCCTTCGCCGGGCGAGGCCGCCGTGCTGTCGATCGAGACCTATGTCCGCGAGGATCAGATCAAGCTGTTCGGCTTCCGCACCGATCAGGAGCGCGAATGGTTTCGCCTGTTGCAGACCGTCCAGGGCGTCGGCGCGAAGGTCGCGCTCGCCGTGCTCGGCACGCTGGCGCCGGCCGATCTTGCGAATGCGATTGCCTTGCGCGACAAGGCCGCGGTGGCGCGCACGCCGGGCGTCGGGCCCAAGGTCGCCGAGCGCATCGTCACCGAATTGAAAGACAAGGCGCCGGCCTTCGCCAATGTCGATCCCGCCGTCGTGCATCTCGCCGGTGCCGTCGACGAACAGCGTGCACCGCGCCCCGTTGCGGACGCGATCTCGGCGCTGGTCAATCTCGGCTATGGCCAGCCGCAGGCCGCCGCAGCGATCGCATCCGCCTCGCGCAGCGCAGGTGAGAACGCCGAGACGGCACAGCTCATTCGCCTCGGCCTGAAGGAGCTCGCGAAGTGAGCGATCCCAAGGCCAACCGCATGGTTTCGCCCGAGCGCCGCAGCGACGATGTCGGCGACACCGCGTTGCGCCCGCAATCGCTGTCCGACTTCGTCGGCCAGCAGCAGGCGCGAAAGAATCTCTCGATCTTCATCGAGGCGGCGCGCAAGCGCGGCGAGGCGCTGGACCACGTGCTGTTCGTTGGCCCGCCCGGTCTCGGCAAGACCACGCTGGCGCAGATCGTTGCGAAAGAACTCGGCGTCGGCTTTCGCGCAACGTCAGGTCCCGTGATTGCCAAGGCCGGCGATCTCGCTGCATTGCTGACCAATCTCGAAGAGCGCGACGTGCTCTTCATCGACGAGATCCATCGTCTCAGCCCGGCGGTCGAAGAAGTGCTCTATCCCGCGATGGAGGATTTTCAACTCGATCTCATCATCGGCGAGGGTCCTGCGGCGCGCTCGGTGAAGATCGAGCTGTCGAAGTTCACGCTCGTCGGCGCCACCACGCGCGCCGGCCTGCTGACCAATCCCTTGCGCGATCGTTTCGGCATTCCGGTCCGGCTCAACTTCTATACGATCGAGGAGCTCGAGAGCATCGTCACCCGCGGTGCGCGCGTGCTCAATGTCGGCATGAGCGCTGATGGCGCCAACGAGATCGCGCGCCGCGCCCGCGGCACGCCGCGCATCGCCGGCCGTCTGCTGCGGCGGGTGCGCGATTTCGCCTCGGCCGCCGATGCCGACAAGATCGATCGCAAGATCGCCGACCATGCGCTCAGCGCGCTGGAAGTCGATGCCGCCGGCTTGGATGCCATGGACCGCCGCTACCTCACGACGATTGCAACGAACTATGGTGGCGGTCCGGTCGGCGTGGAGACGATGGCGGCCGCGCTGTCGGAACCGCGCGATGCGATTGAGGACATCATCGAGCCGTATCTTATCCAGTGCGGCTATCTCCAGCGCACCCCGCGCGGCCGTCTGCTCACCTCCCATGCCTTCCGCCATCTCGGCATCGCCGAGCCCTCGCGCGATGCGGCGGCACAGTTCGGCCTGTTCGGCACGGAGGAGGGCGACGAGTGATCTGCGCCATCGTTGATTGTTCTGGCCGTCATGAAATTTCGGTAATCTCTGTGCAGATGAACTGCACAAGCGCACCCCAATTCCGCTCAATTCAAGCCGCATCACGGAAGCGCATCAGAAGCGGGCTTCCATGATTTCTCGGCGTCATCTCATCCGTTCCGTTGGCGGCCTGTCCGCGCTCGGTGTCTCGACGGCCGCCTATGGTGTTGGTGTCGAGCCGGAGTTGCGGCCGCGCGTCACGCGCTATCATCCGACCCCGCCGCAATGGCCCGCTGACCTTCCGCTGAAGATCGCTGTCATCGCCGACATCCACGCCTGCGATCCCTGGATGTCGCTGGAGCGCATCGAGGCTATCGTCGACCAGGCCAATGCGCTCAAGCCCGACATGATCGCGCTGCTCGGGGATTACGTCGCCGGTCATCGTCATGTCACGCGGATCATCCCGGCCGGCGAGTGGGCGAGGGTGCTGACCGGGCTGAAGGCGCCGCTCGGTGTTCATGCTGTGATGGGCAATCACGACTATTGGGACGACAAGGTCGTGCAGCGTGCAGGGTACGGGCGGACGGTTGCCCATCGGGCCCTGGAGACGGCCGGCATTCCCGTCTACGAGAACGACGTCGTGCGTCTGGCCAAGGATGGCCGCTCGTTCTGGCTCGCGGGTCTTGGTGATCAGCTCGCCTATGTTCCGGGGCCGCGCTATGGCCACGCGAGGAGCTTTGGTGCCGACGATCTCACTGCGACGCTCGCCAAGATCACCGATGACGCGCCGATCATTCTCCTCGCGCATGAGCCCTATATCGCGACGCGCGTGCCCGCCCGGGTCGCGCTGCAACTGTCCGGTCACACCCATGGTGGCCAGGTTCGTCTGTTCGGTTGGACGCCTGCGCTTCCCCCGCGGCATGGCGTTCCGCTCGTTTATGGCCATCTGCGGACGAAGTGCGATGTGATCATCTCGGGCGGCCTAGGCTGCAGCATCGTGCCGGTCCGCGTCGGCGTGCCGCCGGAGATCGTCGAGGTGACCTTGGGGCGCGCGCCGGTGGTGGCGTAAGCTTGCGCAATGGTCCGTTTTTGCGCAAAACGGACCTGCAGCGACAAGCGAAGAGGCTCGCGACGTGACAGCTCATCTCGACGGCGAGATCCGCGACGGCCGCCACCACATGCAGGTCCGCGTCTATTACGAGGACACGGATTTTTCCGGCATCGTCTATCACGCCAACTATCTGCGCTACATGGAGCGGGGGCGCACCAATCATCTGCGGCTGATGGGTGCCGAGCAGCAGGCGCTGTTTGATCAGGTAGAGACCGAAGGCGCCGGCTTCGCCTTCGTCGTGCGCTCGATGCATCTGGATTTCCTCAAGCCGGCACGGATGGACGATGTGCTCGATGTCGTGACCTGGCCGGTCGCGGTGAAGGGCGCCTCCATCATGCTGGCGCAGGAGGTGCGGCGCGGCGAGGACGTGCTGGTCAAGGCCGAGGTGCGCGTCGCCTTCATCAGCGGCGGCCGCGCCCAGCCGATCCCGAAATCGATCCGCACGCTGATGAAGGCCGATCTGATTTCCTGATCGCCCGATATGTGATCGGTCGATAAGCAATGGCCTCTCGACTCCGCCAGCTGCAGCGATAGATTGCGGCCCCAATCAACCGATGAGGCCATCATGTCGCGCCCGCCGCTTCCGCCCTTCACCCGTGAGACCGCCGCGCAGAAGGCGCGCATGGCGGAGGACGCCTGGAATTCGCGCGATCCGGTGCGCGTCTCGCTCGCCTATACCGAGGACAGCCGCTGGCGCAATCGCTCCGAGGTGTTTCACGGCCGCGAGGCTATCGTCGCCTTCCTTACCCGCAAATGGGAGAAGGAACATGACTACCGCCTGATCAAGGATCTCTGGGCCTTCGATGAGAACCGCATCGCCGTGCGCTTCCAGTACGAATGGCACGACGCAAGCGGCCAGTGGTATCGCTCCTACGGCAACGAGCAGTGGGAGTTCGACGAGCACGGTCTGATGCGCAGGCGCGAGGCCTCGATCAACGACATCGCGATCGCTGAGAAGGACCGCCGCTTCCACTGGCCGGCCCCGGGCTCGCGGCCCGCGGATGTGCCGGGACTGGGGGCGGAGCCGTTCTGAGTAACTCTCAACCGTCATGGTGAGGAGCCGCGAAGCGGCGTCTCGAACCATGCAGGCCCCGCTGCTGCAGCTGGGCCTTGATCCTTCGAGACGCCCGCCTTTGGCGGGCCCTCAGGATGAGGAGATGGATTTGCGCGCCAGAAACCTTGTAATCGCTCCACCCAGCTTCGCGTTGTCGAGCGGCCGTGCCAGCGAGTCCTTTGCCGTCGCCACGACATCTTCCGGCGCCTTGCCGTCGCGCAGCTCGCAGCACACTTGCGCAAACTCCACGTCGAACTCCGGGTGCGGCTGCACGGTGAGCGTCGCGCCGTTGGCGTAGAGCAGGCCGGCATGCGGCGTAAATTCGGACGAGAGGATCGTCAGCGCATCACTGGGCGCCTCGATCACCTGATCCTGATGCGAGCAGGCGATCGCGACTTCGTTGCCATCGACGACACCGTTCTCCGGCAGCACCTGATAGACGTGCCGGCCGATGCCCCAGCCCTTTTCAGATTTGCGCACGGTGCCGCCCAGCGCCTGCGCGATCAGCTGATGGCCGAAACATATACCCACCATCGGCGTCTTGTTGGCGTAGGCGGTTCGAACGAATTCTTCCAGCGGCGCGATCCAGTCGAGGCCGTCATAGACCCCGGCGGCCGCTCCGGTGATCAGCACGGCCTCGAGCTTGCTCGGATCGGGCAGGGTGTCGCCATTCGGAATGCTGACGACATCGACGGTGGCCGTCGGGTCCTCGGCGCGGACCATGCGCTCGAACATGTCCGGAAACGAGCCGTGCTGCTCGCGATATTTTGTCGGGACTTGTCCTGTTTCGATGATGGTGATGCGTGCCATGTGTCCTCAGGTCAAAGCTTGCGACGCTCAGTCGCTTTTGCCCCATCTTGCTGGTGTGGCGCTGTGCGTTCCAAGAGCGCACTCTCCTTGCGGATCTCGCCGAGAAAGGCCTTGGCCAGCCGCGACAGCGGCTCCGCTTCCGACCATAGCATGTAGGCGACCGCGTGCGTCGTTGGCGTAAACGGCCGCACGACGAGGCCGTGGCCGCCATTCTGTCGCGGCGAGAAGGGATCGACCACCGAGGCTCCCACGCCGGCGCTCGCGAGCACGCAGGCCGTGTTGCAATAGCGCACCTCGACCGTCGGCTGAAACGGCGCGCCTGCACGGGCAAAACTGTCGCGCACGGCTTCGCCAAGTCGGGTGCCGCGCTCGAGCCCGATAAACGGAAGGCCAGAAAGATCCGCGGCCGAGATCACTGGCTTGTCGGCCAGCGGGTGCTGCGGCGGCAGCACGCAGACCATCTCACCGGTGTGCACCACCTCATGCGCGATACCGGGGTGATGCGTCAGCCCCAGCGCAAAGCCGAGTTCGGCGACGCGGCTGAGCACGCCCTCGATGATGCCCTCGTAGCGCCGCACGTCGAAGAATACGCGCGTCTCCGGGCGCTGGCGCAGGAAGCCCGAGAGTGCGGGGGGAATGATGCTGTAGGCGAGCGGCGGCGTTGCCACGATGGAGAGGTGCCCGGCGCGATTTTCGCGCAGGTCTCGCACGCGGTTCTCAAGCTTGGCGTGCAGCGCGAAGATCGCCTCGCTCTCTTTATAGAGCGCCATCGCTTCCGCGGTCGGAAACAGCCGGTTGTTGACGCGCTCGAACAGCGCGAAGCCCGCCTGCGCCTCCATCGTCTTCAGCGCGTTGCTGACCGCAGGCTGCGACAGCGCCAACTCCTCGGCCGCCGCCACCGTGGTGCGGTGGCGGATGACGGCACGCAGAATCTCAAGCTGGCGCAGGTTCATATCACTGCCTCTTATACTCTAGGCCAAAACATCATAGCACGATGAATTGCTTTTGCAGCGCCGCTTGCGCCTAATGCTTTCGGATTTGCATGCTGGATCAAAGGGTTCGCCGCCCATTGAGGCAGCATTGCGCACATATTGGAGGCAGTCTTGGTTCGTGTCCTTCGCGCCGCCGCAGCCCAGATGGGGCCGACGCAAAAAGCCGATACGCGCGAGCATACGTTGAAGCGGATGCTCGACATGCTGGAGGAGGCCGCCAGCCGCGGCGTGAGCCTGGTCGTGTTTCCCGAGCTAGCCTTCACCACATTCTTTCCGCGCTGGCTGCTCGAAGGCGATGCGCTCGATCAGTATTTCGAGCACGGCATGCCGAACCCCGCCGTGGCAAAGCTTTTCGATCGTGCGCGTGAGCTGCGCGTCGGCTTCTATGTCGGCTATGCCGAGCTGACCCCCGAAGGGCGTCGTTACAATTGCGCCATCCTGGTCGATCGCGACGGCGAGATTCTCGGCCGTTACCGCAAGGTACATCTGCCGGGTTCGGTCGAGCCGCGCGAGGGCGCACGCTACCAGCAGCTCGAGAAGCGCTATTTCGAATATGGCGATCTCGGCTTTCCCGCCTTCCGCGCCGGTTCGGCCTGGGCGCATGCGATCATGGGCATGATGATCTGCAACGATCGCCGCTGGCCGGAGTCCTGGCGCGTGCTCGGTCTGCAGGGCGTCGAACTCGTCTGCATCGGTTACAATTCGGCGGCCTATGATCCCAATGGTGGCACCACCGAAGATGCCTCCTTGCGTACCTTCCACTCGACGCTGGTGACGCAGGCCAATGCCTACATGAACGCGACCTGGGCGATCTCGGTCGCCAAGGCCGGCGATGAGGACGGCTCGGGCCTGATCGGCGGCTCCTGCATCGTCGATCCCAACGGCCGCATCGTCGCGCAGGCCGCGACGCTGACCGACGAGGTGATCGTCGCCGACATCGATCTCGACCTCTGCCGTCAGGGCAAGGACAAGATGTTCAATTTCGCCGCCCACCGCCGGCCCGAGCAATACAGGGTGATCACCGAGCGCGCTGGCGTCATCGAGCCGGCCGTGCTCGACGCGGACTGACTTTGGCACGGCGCTGGCAAAGGCTTGGCAAACGAAAAGATTGGTAAAGCACTGGGTTCGCAAAGGAACTGACATGACACGCCTCTCGCATTTCCTCTCGCTTGCAGCGCTGGCTTCCGTGACCTCCGTGCAGGCGGCCGAGCTTCCGGCGGAAATCAAGCAGGCGGGCGCGCTGAAGCTCACGGTCAACTCCACCTACGCGCCGATGGAATATCGCGATCCCGCCAGCAATGAGCTGGTCGGACTCGACATCGATCTTGCCAACGAAATCGCCAAGCGGCTCGGCGGCCTCAAGATCGTCTGGAGCGAGACGCCATTCGCCGAGCTGATTCCCTCGCTCCAGACCAAGCGCGCCGATTTCATCATCTCCGGCATCTCCGACCGTGCCTCGCGGCGCGAGACCGCTGATTTCGTCGATTACCTCACGACCGGCCCGCAGTTCTTCGTGATGGCCGAGAGCGAGGCCAAGGCCGCGACCGATCTCTGCGGCAAGAAGGTCGGCACCACCCGCAGCACCAGCTTCCCGGCCGAGATCGAGAAGTGGAGCAAGCAGAATTGCGAGGGTGCCGGCAAGCCAGCCATTCAGTACGTGCCGGGCGAGAATTCGATCGATGTTCGCAACCAGCTCAAGCAGGGCCGCATCGACGCTGCCGTGCAAGGCAGCGAGACGCTGCCTTATGCGCAGACGCAGGAGCCCGGCAAATACCGCGTCATCGGTGCGCAGTTGACCATCGGCTATCAGGGCATCATGTTTCGCAAGGATGATGCGGCGCTCCGCGAAGTCGTGACGGAAAAGCTCACTGCGATGATTGCCGACGGTTCGTACAAGGCCATTCTCGACAAATGGGGCCTGGGCGCCAATGCGGTGACCCAGCCGATGCTGAACGCGGCGCCGCAATGAGGCCGGCGCCGGCACTCGCGGAAGGTTTCCCTGACCTGTCGGGGATGCGGATCGCGCGCGAGCCGCACTGGTTTCGCTGGATCAGCGCGGCCCTGATCGTCCTGGTGCTGGCGGCGATCGCGCGTGCCTTTGCCAACGGCCAGATCGAATGGTCCTATGTCAGCCGTTTCATCACGGCCAAGGTGATCCTCGAAGGCATCGTCAACACCATGGTGATGGCGGTGCTGGCGATGGCGCTCGGCATCTTTCTCGGCGTTGTCGTTGCGATCATGCGGCTGTCGCCCAATCCGGTGTTGAAGACGGTCGCGGCCGGCTACACCTGGCTGTTCCGCGGCACGCCCCTCATCCTGCAATTGCTGCTGTGGTTCAACCTCGCGCTGGTGTTCCCGACCATCGGCATCCCCGGCCTGTGGAGCGCGCGTGCCGTCGATGTGATGACGCCGTTCCTCGCCGCGCTGCTCGGGCTCGGCATCAACCAGGGCGCCTATACCTCCGAGGTGATGCGCGCCGGCATGCTGTCGGTCGACATCGGGCAATATGAGGCAGCGCAGGCGATCGGCATGGGGCGGCTGCGCGCGCTGCGCCGGATCATCCTGCCGCAGGCGATGCGCGTGGTGATCCCGCCGCTCGGCAACGAGTTCATCGGCATGGTGAAGGCGACCTCGCTTGCGAGCGTGATCCAGTATCCGGAAGTGCTGCACAACGCGGAGAACATCTATTACGCCAACTCGCGCGTGATCGAGCTCCTGATCGTTGCCGGGCTCTGGTATCTGCTCGTGGTCTCGATCCTGACGCCGCTCCAGATGCTGCTCGAACGCCGCTTCGCCCGCGGCACAGCGCGGCTCGCGCGATGACAAAACCCCTCGTCGCCATCCGCTCCGTCAGCAAGAGTTTTGGAGAGTTCCAGGCTCTCAAAAGCATCTCGCTCGACGTCTGGCCCGGCGAGGTCATGTGCCTGATCGGAGCCTCGGGATCAGGCAAGACCACATTGCTCCGCTGTATCAACCAGCTCGCCGCGATCGATAGCGGCGGCATCTGGCTCGATGACGAGTTGCTGGGCGTGCGCGAGCAGGGTGGGCGACTGCATCGCCTCAGCGAGCGCGAGATCGGACGGCAGCGGCTGAAGACGGGCATGGTGTTCCAGCGCTTCAATCTGTTTCCGCACAAGACGGCGCTCGAGAACATCACCGAAGGCCCGCTCCAGGTGCAGCGACGCAAAGTTGACGAGGTACGCGCCGAGGCGCTGGAGCTGCTCCGGCGTGTTGGCCTATCGGCGAAGGCGGATTCGTATCCCGCGCAGCTCTCCGGCGGTCAGCAGCAGCGCGTGGCGATTGCCCGCGCGCTGGCGATGAAGCCGATGCTGATGCTGTTTGACGAGCCGACCAGCGCGCTCGACCCGGAGCTCGTCGGCGAAGTGCTCGCGGTGATGAAGGAGCTGGCCAAGAGCGGCATGACCATGATGGTGGTGACGCACGAGCTTGGCTTCGCCCGCGAGGTCGCCGATCGCGTCGTCTACATGGACCAGGGTGCGATCATCGAGCAGGGCCGCGCCTCGGACGTGCTGGGCGCGCCGCGCGAGGAGCGGACAAAGGCATTTCTTTCGGCTGTGATCTGAAATGGGGGCGAGTTGATGAAGAGAATTCTGGTTGCGGCGGCGCTGTTCGGTGCCATGACCGTTTCGGCCTTGGCGATCGACCTCCCACCGGAGATCACTAAGCGCGGCAGCATCAAGATTGCGCTGGTCCCGAACTATCCGCCGATGGAGTTCCGCGATCCCGCCACCAACGCGCTGTCCGGCTTCGACATCGATCTCGGCGAGGCGCTCGGGCGCAAGCTCGGCGTCAAGATCGAATGGACCGAGACCAGCTTTGCCGAGTTCATGCCGTCGATTTCGACGGGAAGGGTGGATGCCATCCTGTCCGGCTTCACCGACTATGCGAGCCGGCACGACATTGCCTCCTTCGTCGACTATTTGCGCAGCGGCCCGAAGTTCTTCGTGCAGCAGTCACGTGCGTCCGAGTTCAAGGACATGGTGGCGCTGTGTGGCAAGAAGGTCGGCGCCAGCCGCCGGACCATGTTCCCGGCAGAGATCGACAAATGGAGCCAGAAGAATTGCGCCAGCAATCCGGTCCAATTCGTCGGGACAGACGGCTCGGCGGATGCCCGCACGCAGCTCAGGCAGGGCCGCATCGACGCCGCCGTGCAGGGTAACGAGACGCTGCCTTATGTGATGGACCTCGAGCCCGGCACCTACGCGCCGGTCGGTGACCCTTTCGCGACGCAGTTCACGGGTATCGCGCTGCCGGTCAAGGAAAAGGCGTTGCAACAGGCTGTGGCCGACGCACTCGATGCGCTGATCGCGGATGGCACTTACAAGACCCTGCTTGCCAAGTGGAAACTCACCGACAACGCAATAGAGAAGGCGACCATCAATGCTGGACAGTAAAGCGCTCCAGAGCATTCCGCTCACCCCAGCCAACACCGCGGATCCCGCGCCGGACTATCCGTGGCCAAAGCCGTACAAATCGGCGATGTTCCTCTCCTTCGACGTCGATGCGGAGAGCGCGTGGACCAGCAAGGATGCCGTGCATGCGCAGCGGCTCATCACGATGAGCTATGGCGGCTATGAGGCGCGCGTTGGCACGCCGAAGCTTTTGGAGCTGCTTGATCAACTCGATCTCAAGGCGACTTTCTTCGTCACGGGCTGGTCCGTCGACGCGCATCCGGCGATGGCCGAATCCATTCTCAAGGCCGGCCACGAGATCGGCCATCACGGCTATCATCATCTGCTGCCCGATCCCGGCGATCCCTGGATTGAGGAGGAGCTGGAGCGCGGTTTCGAGGCGCTGAAGCGACGGCTCGGCGTCAAGCCATCAGGCTATCGGGCTCCTTACGGCGAGTTCACCGAGGAGCTGCGCGTCGCGCTGGTGCGCCACGGCATCGTCTACACCTCCTCGTTCCGCGACGACGTCAGGCCCTATCGCCATCGCCTCGCCGACGGCAAGCCCGGCACGATCGAGCTGCCTGTCACCGCGAGCTATGACGATTGGATGCACGGCCTCTCGGCCCGCTTCAGCCCGCGCTCGATCTTCCCGAGGGAGCATGTGCTCTCGCTCTGGAAGGACGAGCTGGATGAGGTCCGTGACTGGGGCGCGATGGTGACCACGGTGCTGCATCCGCAATGCAGCGGCCGTCCAATGCGGCTGCGCTTGCTGCGCGAGTTTCTGACCTACGCAAAGTCGTGCCCTGACGTCTGGATCACCACCGGCGAGAAGATCGCGGACAACTTCCTGCGCCACGAGGCTGCTGACCGTTGAGCGATGCTATGACCCGTCCCCGCATCCTCGTCATCAACCCCAACTCCTCGGCGTCGGTGACGGCGGCGATTGACGACGCGGTCGCGCCGCTGCGCATCTCAGGCGGGCCTGAGATCGAGGTGGTGGGCCTTGCCGAGGGGCCGCCCGGCATCAGCTCGCAGCGCGATGCCGACAGTGTCGTCATGCCGCTGGTGAACCGTGTGTCGCGCGACAACGCGGATGCCTTCGTGCTCGCCTGCTTCAGCGATCCCGGCCTGCATGCGGTGCGCGAGGCGGCGAGCGGTCGCCCCGTGATGGGCATCGCCGAATGCGGCATTTTCCGCGCGCTGATGCTCGGCGAGCGCTTTGGCATCATCGCGCTGTCGCCGTCGAGCATCCGCCGCCAGCAGCGCATGGTGCGGGTGATGGGCGTCGATGGCCGCTATGCCGGAAGCTGGTCGGTCGGCGCGAGTGCGGCCGAGACGGCGGGCGCTGATATCCGCGGACGGCTGATCGAGGCCGGCCGCGCGCTGGTCACCCAATGCCGCGCCGATGTCGTGGTGATGGGCTGCGCCGGCATGGCCTCGCACCGCGCGGCGATTGCGGAGGCGATCGGCGTGCCCGTTGTCGAGCCGGCGCAACAGGCGGTGGCCGTCGCAATCGGTGCGGTTTTGTTGAATACGTAAGGTACCTTCAGGAGCCTCTTGCAATGCCTCTCTCCCGCCGCTCGCTCCTCAAGGCCGCCGCAACGGTACCGGCGTTGTCGCTGCCGGGCATCGTCCGCGCTGAATCGCAGTCCACGTTGCGCTTCATCCCCGTCATCGACCTCGCCTTCATCGATCCCATCTATTCGACCGCGCAGGTGTCGCGAAACCACGGCTTCATGGTCTACGACACGCTCTATGGCATGAGCTCCTCGTTCCAGGTCTCGCCGCAAATGCTGTCGGGCCACACCATCTCCGGCGACCAGCTCCAGTGGGACCTCAGCTTGCGTGACGGCCTGTTTTGGCACGACGGCGAGCGCGTGCTCGCGCGCGACTGCGTTGCCAGCATCCGTCGCTGGGCCGCGCGCGACGGTTTTGGCGGCGAACTGATGGAAGCAACTGCTGAACTCTCAGCCGCCGACGATCACACCATTCGCTTCCGTCTCAAGCGACCGTTCCCGCTGCTGCCGCAGGCCCTCGGCAAGGCCGCAATCAACGCCTGCTTCATGATGCCGGAGCGGCTGGCGAGCCAGGATCCGTTCAAGCCACTGACCGAGGTGATCGGCAGCGGTCCGTTCCGTTATCTCGCCGACGAGCGTGTGCAGGGCGCCCGCAACGCCTACGCGAAGTTCGAGCGATACCAGCCGCGGACCGACGGCAAGCCGGATTGGACGGCGGGTCCGAAGATCGTCCACTACGACCGTGTGGTATGGACCACCACGCCCGACGCCGGCACCGGCGTCGCCGCGCTGCAGACGGGCGAACAGGACTGGCAGGAGACCACGCCGCACGATCTTTTGCCGATCATCAAGGCCGCCGGCGATATCGAGACGCGCATCCTCGATTCCAGGGGCTATGCCTGCATGCTACGCCTCAATCACCTGCAGCCGCCGTTCGACAATCCCGCCGTTCGCCGCGCGCTGCTCGGCGCGATCGACCAGTCCGCCTTCATGACTGCAGTCGCCGGCACCGATCCCGCCTTCCAGGTCTCGCCGATCGGCTTCTTCGCGCCGGGGACACCGATGGCGAACGAGGTTGGTCTCGACGTGTTCCGCGGTCCGCGCAACTACGACAAGGTCAAGGCCGATTTGAAGGCTGCCGGCTACAACGGCGAGAAGATCGTGCTGCTCGTGCCCACCAACTCGCTGGCGCAGAAGCCGCTCGGCGAGATCGCGGTGGATAGTTTGCGCAAGGCCGGCATGAATGTCGAATATGCCGGGCTCGATTTCGCCGTCGTGCTGCAGCGCCAGTTGAAGAAGGACCCGATCGGGCAAGGCGGCTGGAGCGCCGCGGTCGGCAATTGGCAGGGCATCGACTGGCTCAATCCGGCCGGCAACGCCAACATTCGCGGCGAGGGCAAGGTTGCCGGCTGGTATGCGAGCGAGAAGATGGGGCCGTTGCGCAGCCAATGGCTGGCGGCTTCCGAGGTTGCCGAGCAACAGCGCATCTGCCGTGAGATACAGGCGGTCGCATTCGAGGAAATCCCCTATATTCCGATCGGCCTGTACAAGCAGCCGACTGCCTATCGCAAAGACATCACCGGCATTCTCGACGGCACCGCCGTCTTCTGGAACGTGCGCCCCGCATGAGCACCACAGCAATTTTCGGCAGCTATGTGCTGTCACGCAAGGACGGTGCGCAGGACGTGCTGCGCGACCATTGGGTTCTCGTTGAAGGCAAGAAGATTGCCGCCATCACGCGCGACAAGCCTAGTGCGGATCAGGTCTACGACCGTCCCGGCCGTTTCATGCTGCCGGGCCTCCTGAACCTGCACAATCACTGCTTCTCCGAAGCGGTGGCGCGCAGCCACAGCGAGGACGGCAATGGCCGCAAGAACAACCAGAGTATCGTCTATACGGTGCTGCTGCCGCTGACCAAGCGTGGCGCCGAAATCCTGTCGGCGGAGGAGCGGCTGGCCGTCGCGCGGCTCGGCATCCTCCAACTGCTCAAGGGCGGCGCTACCACGGTGATGGAGCCGTTCCGCAATTCGATCCCCGAGATGTTCGACGCGGCGGAGGAGATGGGCATCCGCTTCTATGGCGCGCCCTATCTGTTCTCGACCTCCGACGCCAAGGCGGGAGCGGACGGCGTGGTCCGTTATTCCGGCGACGACGGCACCGCCGACATGGCGACGTGGGATGCGCTCTACCAGCGCTGGAACAATCGCGGCGACGGTCGCATCAACCTCGCGATGAGCCCGCACGCCACCGACACCTGCGGCCCCGATCTCCTGAAAGCCTGCGCCACGCGGGCGCGCGAGCTCGGCGTGCCCATCACGACGCATATGGCGCAGAGCCGCGGCGAGGTCGAGACCATCGGCAAGCGCTATGGCGGCCGCACCCCGGCTGAGTATCTGGACTGGCTCGGCCTGCTCGCGCCAGACCTGATGGCGGCGCACTGCATGTTCAGCAGCGACGACGATCTCAAGCTGATGGCCGCGCGCGGCATGACCGTGCTGAACTGCCCACGCGTATTCGCGCGCGCCGGCATCACGGCCGCCTTCAGCCGCTTCGCCGAGCATGGCGTGCGAACCGTGGTGGGCACCGACGGTTACAACATGGACCTGCTCGGCGAGCTCAATGCGGCATCGCTGATCTCCAAGGTCACCTCGGCACGCGCCGATGTCGCCAATTCGCCGGAACTGATCGAGGCGAACACGGCTATTGCCGCCGACGTCATCAAGCGGCCGGACCTCGGCCGGATCGAGCTAGGTGCGACCGCCGACCTCACCGTGGTCGATCTCACCCATCCGCATCTCCAGCCGCTGTTCGACCCGCGCCGCGCGCTGATCGCGCTCGCCAACCGTGCCAACATCGATCAGGTCATGGTCGATGGCCGCATGCTGGTCGACGAGGGGCGCTATCTCGGTGCGAACGAGGCGGCGATCACCGCGGCGGGCACAGCCGCGATCGGCAAGATCTGGGATCTGCCGGAGGCGCAGGCCGCGTTCAACGGCTAGCTCTCGAACTCCGCGAGTGACTTGCGCATAGTCTCGACCAGATCCAGCGCCACCGGCGAGGGGCTACGCTGCGCGGGAAACACGGCGGAGAATTCGAAGTCGATGCGCGGCAGGAAGCGGCGAACGACGACGCCGCGGGTGGAAAATTCCTGCGCCGTAAAGGGATCGCAGATGGCGACCCCAAGCCCTGACGACACCATGCCGCACATGATCTCGGACAGCGCGGTCTCTACCCGCAGTACCCGGCGAACATCGTGCCGATGGAAGATCTGGTCGATTAGATGCCGGCTCGACGATCCCGCCGACAGCGAGATGAAGGTCTCGCCCTCGAAGTCGCGTGGCTCGAGAACTTCCTTTTCTGCGAGGCGATGGCCAATCGGCAGCACAGCGACGCGCGCGGGCGCCGGCAATTTCTGGCTTGGTAGGCCGGAATGCGCGATCGGCACCTCGGCAAAGCCGACGTCGCACTGATTGTTCAGCACCCAGTCGACCACGATCGGCGAGATCACGCCGAAGAAAGCGAGATTGAGGTTCGGCCGCTCCTTCAGGAAGTGGCCGGTCAGCCGCGGCAGATAGCCGTTCGACAGCGCCGGCAGTGCTGCGATCCGTAGCGAGCCGGTCCTGCGGCCGCGGATTTCCTCGGCAGCCGCAGTGATACGCTCGAGGCCGACGAAGGAGCGCTCGACTTCGGTGTAAAGCGCCATGGCCGCGGCGGTCGGCACCAGGCCCGTCCCGCGCCGCTCGAACAGCTCCATTTTCAACAGCGCCTGGAGGTCGCGCAGCAACCGGCTCACCGCCGGCTGCGTTACCGTCATCAGCGCCGCAGCCTCGGTGACGCTGCCGGTCAGCATCGTCGCCCGGAAGGCCTCCACCTGCCGCGAATTGATCCGCGCCATCCCAATTTCCATTCATAACATTTCGGCATGTAGAGGGTGCCATTATTCATTGGACGATGGAAGCCGGGGTTTGCGATCTTTTTCATCAGGACTGAAGACAGCCCGCTTTTTCGGCAGATTGGAGATCGGACCACATGAAGACTTTCAGCCTTCTCGCAGCGGTCAGCATTGCAGCGCTTGTCGGCGCCCCGTCGGCCGCCTCCGCTCAGCAGAAAACGCTCTATGTCGCCGGTTACGGTGGCTCGTTCGAGAAGACCATCCGCGACGAGGTGATCCCGACCTTCGAGAAGGAGAACAACGTCAAGGTCGAATACGTCGCCGGCAATTCGACTGATACGCTGGCCAAGCTGCAGGCGCAGAAGGGCAACCAGCAGATCGACGTCGCCATCGTCGACGACGGTCCGATGTACCAGGCGATCCAGCTCGGCTTCTGCGGCAAGCTCGAAGGCCTGCCGGCCGCCGATCTCTACGACACCGCGCGCTTCAAGGACGATCGCGCCGTTGCGATCGGCATCGTCGCGACCGGCCTGATGTACAACACCAAGGTGTTCGCCGAGAAAGGCTGGGCGCCGCCGACCTCGTGGAATGATCTGAAGGATACCAAATACGCCAAGCAGCTCGTGATCCCGCCGATCAACAACACCTATGGTCTCGAAGCGCTGGTGATGCTGTCGAAGATGAATGGCGGCGGCGAGTCCAACGTCGATTCGGGCTTCAAGATCTTCAAGGAAGAGATCAATCCGAACGTGCTCGCTTACGAGCCGTCGCCGGGCAAGATGACCGAGCTGTTCCAGTCCGGCCAGGCCGTGATCGCGGTGTGGGGCACCGGCCGCGTGCAGAGCTTTGCCAACACCGGCTTCCCCGTCGACTTCGTCTACCCCAAGGAAGGCGCGGCAACGCTGCTGACGACGGCCTGTCCGATCGCCAAGCCGAATGCTTCGCCGCTGGCCTCAAACTTCGTCAAGATGCTGCTCGATCCCAAGATTCAGCTCGTGATGCTGAAGGACTACGGCTACGGCCCGGTGCTGAAATCGCTGGTCGTGCCGCCGGAGCTCGGCAAGATGGCGCCGATCGGCGAGCGCGCAGCCAAGCTCTATAATCCCGACTGGACCGCCATCAACGAGAAGCGCGAGGAATGGACCAAGCGCTGGAACCGCGAGGTCGAGCGCTGATCTGATCGTCCACAGCGGAGACAGCGGCATGGCCTTTCTCGAGCTCGATCGGGTCGCCAAGCAGTTCGGCGCGCAGACTGTGGTCGATGACTTCAGTCTTGCGGTGGGCAAGGGGGAGTTCATCTCCTTCCTTGGGCCCTCCGGCTGCGGCAAGACCACGACCTTGCAGATGATCGCGGGCTTCCTCGATCCCACGCGCGGCGCGATCCGCCTGGAGGACAAGGACCTCACCGCGATCCATCCGGCCAAGCGCGGGCTCGGCATCGTGTTCCAGAGCTATGCGCTGTTTCCGCACATGACGGCGGCCGAGAACGTCGCCTTCGGCCTCGAGATGCGCCATGTGTCGCGCGCCGAAAGAGCCGAACGGGTTCGTGCTGCGCTCGCAATGGTGGGCCTTGCCGGCTACGAGGAGCGCCATCCCCGCCGCATGTCCGGCGGCCAGCAGCAGCGCGTGGCGCTGGCGCGTGCGTTGGTGATCAAGCCGAGCGTGCTGCTGCTCGACGAGCCGCTGTCGAACCTCGATGCCAAGCTGCGCGAGGAGATGCAGATCGAGCTGCGCCAGATTCAGCGCACCATCGGTACCACCACGATCCTCGTCACCCACGATCAGAACGAGGCGATGTCGCTGTCCGACCGCATCGTGGTGATGAGCCAGGGCAAGATCGAGCAGATCGGCACGCCGCAGGAGACCTATGAGAGGCCGGCCTCGGCCTTTGTCTCGCAGTTTTTGGGCAAGACCAACGACTTTGCCGCGGCGATCGATCGGAACGCGATGCCGGCACGGCTCGTCGCTGGTTCGTGGAGTGCGCCGGCGCCTGCTGGCCTCAACGGCCCAGTGACGGTCAGTATCCGCCCCGAACGCATCGGCTTCGGCGATGCCGGCCTCAGCGCCAAGATCGTCACGCGCATCTTCCAGGGCAATCACTGGCTGTTTCAGTGCGACAGCGAATGCGGCCCTGCGATCGTGATCCGTCAGAATGACGGCACGGCGCAACCGGGCGAAGACGAGGCCGTTCGCCTCACCTGGCGGCCCGAGGATATGAGCGTGCGCGCGAGGGCTGGCGCATGAGTGCGGCCGCCGAGGAGCGCAGCGCGCGTGCACCTTGGGCACTGACGGCGCCTGCCTTGATGCTGTTCGTCGGCGTGCTGCTGATTCCGTTGGCGATGACCGTGATGCTGTCGTTCTACGATTGGGGCCAGTACAAGGGCATCGAGCCGGTCTTCATCCTGAAGAACTGGAGGGAGATCGCGACTGATCCCTATTACGCCGAGATGTTCTGGCGGACGTTTCGCATTGCGATCCTGACGACGTTGCTTACGGCTTTGCTCGGCGCGCCCGAGGCCTACATCCTCAACCGCATGAGCGGCCGCTGGAAGAGTTTTTTCTTGCTGGTCATCTTGGGGCCGCTGCTCATCTCGGTGGTGGCGCGCACGCTCGGCTGGGCGCTGTTGTTCGGCGGCAACAACGGTCTCGTCAACAAGCTCTTGATGTCGCTCGGTGCGATCCGCTCCCCCATTCCCTTCATGTTTACCGAAACCGGCATGGTCGTCGCGCTCGCGCATGTCATGATGCCGTTCATGGTGCTGTCGGTGTGGGCGGCGCTGCAGCGGCTCGATCCGCAGATCGAGAATGCCGCGATGTCGCTCGGCGCCGGCCCGGTCACCATCATCCGCCGCATCATCATGCCGCAGATCATGCCGGGCGTCCTGTCGGGCGCGATCATCGTGTTCTCGCTCTCGGCCAGCGCCTTTGCGACGCCTGCGATCATCGGCGGCCGAAGGCTCAAGGTGGCGGCGACGCTGGCCTATGACGAATTCCTCAACACGCTGAACTGGCCGCTGGGAGCTGCGGTCGCCACGCTGCTGCTGGTCGCGCTGGTGCTGATCGTCGTCGGCAGCAACGCGCTGATCGAGCGGCGCTATGCGGAGGTGTTCCGATGAGACGGAACGGCCCGCTGGCGCTGATCTTCCACACTGTCTTCGTCATCGTCATGGTGGCGCCGATCGTGGTGGTCTGCCTCGTCGCCTTCACACCCGAAGGCTTCCTGTCGCTGCCGACCAACGGATTCTCGCTGCGCTGGTTCAGGGCGATCGGCAACTATCCCGAATTCATCCACGCCTTCTGGGTCAGCCTCGGGCTCGGTGCGCTGTCGTCCTTCGTGGCACTGCTGTTTGCCGTCCCTGCGGCGCTCGCGATCGCGCGCTATCGCTTCCGTGGCCGGGACGCGCTGGCGGCGCTGTTCCTGTCGCCGCTGATGATCCCGCATGTGGTGCTCGGCATCGCCTTTCTGCGCTTCTTCACCTCGGCGGGTCTCGGGGGCAGCTTTGCCGCGCTGATCATCGCCCATGTCATCATCGTGTTTCCGTTCGCGCTGCGGTTGACGCTGGCGGCGGCGACCGGCATGGACCGCACGGTCGAGATGGCGGCGGTCTCGCTCGGCGCCGGCGGTTGGACGCTGTTTCGGCGCGTGACGCTGCCGCTGATCCTTCCTGGTGTCATCAGCGGCTGGGCGCTCGCTTTCATCCAGTCCTTCGACGATCTGACCATGACCGTCTTTCTCGCGGCGCCCGGCACCGAGACGTTGCCGGTGCGCATGTTCCTTTATATCCAGGACAACATCGATCCGCTGGTGACGTCGGTCTCGGCCTGCGTGATCGCTGTGACCATGACCGCCCTCATTCTGCTCGACCGCTTCTACGGGCTCGACCGCGTGCTCGCCGGCAAGGGCGACACGGGACGATAGGAGAAATGATGCCCAAGGATTATGACGTCGCCGTCGTCGGCGGCGGATTGCTCGGCTCCGCCATTGCCTGGGGCCTCGGCCGGCTCGGCAAGAGCGTCGCCGTGCTCGACGAAGGCGACATCACCAAGCGCGCTTCGCGCGCGAACTTTGCGCTGGTCTGGGTCCAGAGCAAGGGCCTCGGCATGCCCGCTTATACGGTCTGGACCGTGCGGGCGTCAGAAGCCTGGAGCCGGCTCGCCTCGGAGCTGAAGCAGCAGACTGGTCTCGATGTCGCGCTCCAGCAGAATGGCGGCTTCCATCTGACGCTCGGTGACGACGAATTCGGCCAGCGTGTTGAGCTGGTCAAGCGCATGCACAACCAGACTGGCGCGGCCGACTACAAGATGGAGATGCTCTCGGCCTCCGAGGTGAAGAAGTTGCTGCCGCTGATCGGGCCCGAAGTGTCCGGCGGCAGCTATTGCCCGCTCGACGGCCACGTTAATTCGCTGCGCACGTTCCGTGCGTTCCACACCGGCTTCAGAGAATTCGGCATCGACTATTTCCCGGAGCAGCCGGTCTCGGCGATCAGCAAGAGCGGCGGCGAATTCCGCCTGACCACCCCGAAGGGCGAGCTGCGCGCCGCCAAAATCGTGCTCGCCGCCGGCAATGCCAACCAGACGCTGGCGCCGATGGTGGGCCTCTCAGCGCCGATGGGCCCGACCCGCGGTCAGGTCGTGGTGACCGAGCGCACCATGCCGTTCCTGCCGCATCCGCTGACCACGATCCGCCAGACCGACGAGGGCACCGTGATGATCGGCGACAGCAAGGAAGACGAGCTGGATGATCGCACCTTGAAGCCTTCGATCAGCGGCGTGATGGCCGATCGCGCGCAGCGCATGTTTCCGCATCTCGCGCGGCTCAACGTTGTCAGGAGCTGGTCCGGCATCCGCGTCATGCCGCAGGACGGTTTTCCGATCTACGACCAGTCGGAGACGCATCCCGGCGCCTTCGTCGCGTGCTGCCATTCCGGCGTCACGCTCGCCTCAAACCACGCCTTCGACGTCGCGCGTATGGTCGCGCAGGGCGCGCTCGAGCCGCAGTTGGTCGGCGCATTCTCGGCGAGCCGTTTTGGTGGCGCGGGCGCGGCGAACAACAGCGGCTATTAGATATATCAAGGAGCCACGAGGCATCCCATGTTTAGACGATCCGAACAGGACAAGCGCCCACCCGTGCAGATCTTCGTCGATGGCATTGCCGTCGCGGCGCGCCAGGGCGATACGGTTTCCGCTGCACTCTTGGCATCCGGTCAGGACGCGCGGCGCTCGACGGCGGTCAGCGGCGCGCCGCGTCTGCCTTACTGCATGATGGGCGTGTGCTTCGACTGCCTCGTCACCATCGACGGCGTCGGCAACCGCCAGGGCTGCCTCGTGCCTGTTGCCGAAGGCATGCAGGTCGAGATCCAGAAGGGCAAGCGGGAGATCGGACGATGAGCGTGGCTCCCAAACGCGAAGATTATGATGTCGTGGTGATCGGCGCCGGGCCCGCTGGTCTCGCGGCCGCGGCGACGTCAGCTGAGGCCGGCCTGTCGACGCTGTTGCTCGACGAGAACATCGGCCCGGGCGGTCAGGTGTTTCGCGCGATCTCCTCCACGCCGGTGACGGATCGAAATCGGCTCGGTGCGGATTACTGGGTCGGTGCCGATCTCGTGCAGTCGCTGCGCGCGAGTAGTGCCGAGGTGATCCATCGTGCCACCGTCTGGAGCCTCGATCGCAATCTCGACATCGCCGTTTCCATCGGCGGCGCCTCGGCATTCGTCAAGGCCAAGCGCGTCATTCTCGCCACCGGTGCATTGGAGCGGCCGTTCCCGATTCCCGGCTGGACGCTGCCGGGCGTGATGACTGCGGGGGCCGCGCAGACGATGTTGAAATCATCGGCGCTGGTGCCTGATGGACGCACTGTCATTGCGGGGCAGGGACCGCTACTCTGGCTGCTCGCCGCGCAGATCCTGCGCCTCGGCGGCCGGATCGACCGCATTCTCGATACCACCGAGCGCGGCAATTATTTCGCCGCGCTGCCTCACGCTCTTGCCTTCCTGACCTCGCCCTATTTCACCAAGGGCCTGTCGATGATGCGCGAGGTCAAGGCCAAGGTGCAGGTCGTCTCGGGCGTCACCGAGCTTTCTGCATCCGGAGAGGGCCAGCTTGCCAGCGTCAGCTACGTCGCCGGCGGCAGGCGCGAGAGCATTCCCGCAGACCTGCTGCTGCTGCATCAGGGAGTCGTTCCTAACGTCAACCTCGCCATGTCGGCGGATATCAAACATCAATGGGATGATCTGCAGCTGTGCTGGTCGCCCGTGCTCGACGCGAACGGCAATTCCTCGGTCGCCGGCATTGCCATCGCCGGCGACGGCGCCGGCATCGGTGGCGCGAATGCCGCCGTGGTCCGCGGTCGCATTGCGGCGCGCGCGGCGGTGGAGACGCTGGCGCCTGCGGCCGCTGCGAAGCTGCCCGCGATGGCGACGCTCCGTTCTGAGCTTGCCAAAGCCGAACGCGGCCGCGTTTTCCTCGACACGCTGTTCCGCCCGTCACAGCAGTTCCGCATTCCCACCGGCGACACCATCGTCTGCCGCTGCGAGGAGGTGACCGCGAAGGACGTTCTCGAGTCCGTTGCGATCGGCGCGACCGGACCGAACCAGCTCAAGGCCTATCGCCGCACCGGCATGGGCCCCTGCCAGGGCCGGCTATGCGGCCTTACCGTCACCGAGCTGATGGCGCAGGCGCGCGGCAAGAATCCGCAGGAGATCGGTTATTACCGGCTGCGCGCGCCGGTGAAGCCGATCACGCTCGCAGAGCTTGCTGCCGTTCCGAAAACGGAAGACGACGTCAAGGCCGTGGTGCGCGGATGACGATAAACGTGGATGCGATCGTCATTGGCGGCGGCATCCACGGATGCTCGACCACGCTGCATCTGTGCCTTGCCGGCTTGAAGCCGGTGCTGATCGAGAAGGACTATGCCGGCCGCCATGCCTCAGGCGTTAATGCCGGCGGCGTCCGTCAGCTCGCGCGGCACATTCCCGAGATCCCGCTCTCGATCCGCTCCATGGGGATCTGGGAGAAGATCAAGGACCTTCTCGACGACGATTGCAGCTTCGAGAGCCACGGCCAGGTGCTGGTCGCCGAGAGCGCGGAGGAACTCGCGGTCTGCCGCGCGCGCGTCGCCGAGCTCAATGCGCTAGGGTTCACCCATGAAGAGCTGATCGACGCGACCGAGCTGCGGCGGCTTGTGCCGGCGGTCGCCGAGACCTGCCCCGGCGGCGTGGTCTCGCGCCGCGACGGCGCGGCCAATCCGGCGCAGACGACGACGGCGTTCCGGCGCAAAGCCGAGCAGTCAGGGGCCACCGTGCGCGAGGGCGTGGCGGCCAGCAATATTCGCTACAGTGACGGTCTTTGGCACGTCGATGTCGGGACTGAGACTTTCGCCGCGCCGGTGCTCGTCAACGCCGCCGGCGCCTGGGCCGGGAAGATCGCCGCTGATCTTGGCGAGCCGGTGCCGGTCGAGACCGTCGCGCCGATGTTGATGATCACTTCGCGCGTGCCGCACTTCATCGACCCCGTGGTGATCCTGCGCGGGCGAAAGCTCTCGTTCAAGCAATTCTCAAACGGCACCGTGCTGATCGGCGGCGGCCATCTGGCGACGCCCTATCAGGATCGCAACGAAACGGTGCTGGACTGGAAGAGTCTCGCCATCAGCGCGCGCACCGTGTTCGAACTGTTCCCGGTGATGCGCAGTGCCACCATCGTCCGCGCCTGGGCCGGTATCGAGGCCAAGATGAAGGACGACATTCCCGTGTTCGGCCCGAGTTCGCGCCACAAGGGGCTCTTTCATCAGTTCGGCTTCTCGCTGCACGGTTTCCAGCTCGGCCCCGGCGCCGGCGCCGTGATGGCGGAGCTAATCGTCAATGGTGGTACCCAGACCCGCATCAGCGATCTCGGCATCGATCGCTTCCATCCCTCGGTCGCCCGCTGAAGCGCTGATCCGTTCAGTCGGAGACAGCGAACATTTCCACGAGCGTCTCGCGCAGCCAGCGTTGCGCAGGCACGGTGTCGTTGCGCTGATGCCAGAACAGGCTGACGATGCGCGCCGGTGCCTGCAGCGGCAGCGGCACCGCATGCAGGAACGGTGCGTGGCGTGACTGGGAGCGCAGATCGCTCGGCAGCACGGCGATGAGGTCGGACTGACGCACGATCTCATAGGCGGCGCTGTAATGATTGACGGTCGCGACCAGGTTGCGCGACAGCCCGCGTGAGGCCAGGAACAGGTCATAGGTCGGGGCGCGCTTCCCGGCCAAGTTCACGTCGACATGCCGAGCGTTCAGAAATGCGCGCGTGCTGAGCCGCTTCTGGGCCGCCAGCGGGTGGTCGCGCCGCATGAAGCAGGCATAATCGACGGTCCAGAGTGAGCGCGAACGAATGGCGGTTGGCTGCTGTGCTTCGTTGACGTAAACACTCAGCACGCAATCGACCCGGTTGTCTTCGAGCTGATCGGCAATGTCCAAAATCGTGTTGGGGACGGTATGGACGCGTGCCTTGGGTGCGACGTCGCCGAGATGGTTCATTAGGTTCGGCATCACCAGCGAAGCGACGTAGTCCGACATCGACAGGCTGAATTCGGTCTGCGCGCGGGCGGGATCGAACACCTGCCCGTCGAGCGCGCTGCGGACGTTTTCCAGCGCCTCACCGATCGGCTCCCAGAGAACGACGGCGCGCTGGGTCGGACGGATCCCGGTGCCAGACCGCACGAACAGGGGATCGCCGAGCGCAGCACGCAGGCGCGCGAGCGCGTTGCTGACGGCGGGCTGGGTCATCGTCAGCGCGCTCGCCGCGCGCGTGACGCTGCCCTCGGTCATCAACGCCTCGAAGACTTTCAGCAGGTTGAGGTCGAGCGCCCGGAAGGACAAGAACATTCACCATAGTGATGTATTAGATCATCATTATAAATTATGACGATAACGTCATTTTGTCTATTGTTTCCTCCCGACGACAAGCGGTGCCGGCCCGCGGGGATCGAAGGGGACTTTCATGTCAATGATATCGGCGCGCATCGAGCGCCTTCCGTTCGCGCGCTTCCACACGCATCTGCTTCTGATGGGCGGGCTCGGCTACACGTTCGACGCGATGGATGCGGCGGTGCTCGCGTTCATCCTGCCGGTGCTGCGCACGGCGTGGAATCTGTCGAGCGTCCAGATCGGCGTGCTTGGCAGCAGCACCTATATCGGCTTCCTGTTCGGTGCTCTCCTCGCCGGCACGCTCGGTGACCTGATCGGGCGCCGTGCGGTGATGATGTCGGCCCTGGCGCTTTACTGCGCAGCGTCGATCGTCAGTGCGATGGTAGATACCTGGCCGGCCTTCTTCGTCGCGCGGATCGTGGCCGGCATGGGCACCGGCGCGGAGAGCGCGATCATCGCGCCCTATCTCGCGGAGTTCGTGGCGCGGCGCTACCGCGGCAGTTTCACCGGCGCGCTCGCTGGCTTCTTCTCTTTCGGCTTCGTGGCCGCGGCCTTGCTCGGTTACTTCATCGTGCCCTCGTATGACAATGGCTGGCGCATCGTGCTGGTCATCACGGCAGTACCGGTCGTTATGCTGCTGTGGTGGCGGCGGGCTCTGCCGGAATCGCCGCGCTGGTTAGAGGCCCGCGGCCGGGAGAAGGAAGCCGAGGCCGTGCTGGACAAGATCGAGGCAAGCTTTGCGCGCGAGGGCATCACCCTGCCGCAGCCGGTCGTCGAAGTCGCGGCGCCCACCGGCACCGGTGGAACGCTGCTCGCCAATTTCGCGGCGCTTCTTGCGGCGCGCCAGGCACGTATCACCATTATGACCTGGATCATGTGGCTTGCGATCACCTTCAGCTATTATTCCTTCTTCGTCTGGATCCCGGGTCTGTTGGTCCAGAACGGCATGAGCATCACCAAGAGCTTTGGCTATTCGATCGCGATCTATTGCGCGCAGATTCCCGGCTATTTCAGCGCCGCGTATTTCAACGAGCGCATCGGCCGGCAGGCGACGATCGCGACCTATATGGTGCTCGGTGGCGTCAGTGCGCTCGGTCTTGCCTTCGCGCAGACCGACCAGCACATCATGTTCGCGGGCATTCTGCTGTCGCTGTTCATGAACGGCACCTATGCCGGCGTCTATGCTTACACCGCGGAGGTGTTTCCGACGCCGATCAGGACGACCGGCGCGGGGCTCGCATCGGCCATCGGCCGGATCGGCGCGATCGTCTCGCCGATCCTGGTCGGCTATCTCTATCCCAATTTTGGCTTCGCCGGCGTGTTCGGCGTCACCACCACGGTGCTGCTGCTCGGGGCAGTCACCGTCGTCTTGATGGGCGTGCCGACGCGCGGCCGCTCGCTCGAAGAGATCGCGGCGGGCGAAACGGCATGAGGCGAGACAGACTGCCGGCCGATCCGCTGCTCTGCGCCGTTGCGGCGGCGCAGGACAGGACGGATCAGCCGGAAGCACTGTTTGCGGCGCTGGACCAGGCCCTGAAGGCGGCGATCGGGCACAAGCTGTTCACGATCCTGGCTTATGACGGCGACACTGGTGAAGCCGCGCGGCTTTATTCCAACCTGCCCGGCCCGTATCCCACGGGCGGGCGCAAGCGCCTCGCACCGGGACCTTGGACCGAGGCCGTGCTTAATTCAGGCGAGGCGTATATCGGCCGAACGCAGGACGATCTGCGCGCCGTGTTCCCCGACCACGAGCTGATCGCCTCGCTAGGCTGCGAAAGCGTGCTCAACATGCCCGTGCGCTGGCGCGGACGCACGCTCGGCTCACTCAATCTGCTCCACGAAGCGCGCTGGTACGGTGAGGCCGACGTGGCCGCCTGCCTTCCGTTCGCACAGCTCGCATTGCCGGCGCTGCTTCCAATTGCCTGACAGAGGAAACCTCCATGCCCAGCACTCTCTTCAAGAACGCCGCCCTGCTTGATCCGCTTCAGCCGGAGTTGCTGATGGGCCACGATGTGCTGGTCGAAGGCACCTTGATCAAGGAGGTCTCGGACCGGCCGATCCAGGCCACTGCAGATCGAACCATCGATCTGAAGGGCAAGACGCTGATGCCCGGGCTGATCGATCTTCATGTGCATACGATCGCGATCGAGCTTAATCTGGCGGCGCAGGCGAAAATGCCGAACGTCCTGGTGACGCTGCGTTCGACGTTGATCCTCAAAGGCATGCTGCGGCGAGGCTTCACGACCGTCCGCGATGCCGGCGGCGCCGGCCACCCGATGAAGCAGGCCATCGAGACGGGCCTCACCGACGGCCCCCGGCTGTTTGTCTCCGGCCGCGCGCTCAGCCAGACCGGCGGACATGGTGACGGTCGAGCCCGCTCGGACTATCTGACCAGCGATTCCGTCTGTCCCTGTTGTGTGCGCGTCGGCGCGCTGGCGCGCGTTGCCGACGGCGTCGATGGCGTGCGCAAGGCGGTGCGCGAGGAGCTGCAGATGGGCGCGGACCAGATCAAGATCATGGCGTCCGGCGGCGTCGCCTCTCCGACCGATCCGGTCGGTGCCTTCGGCTACTCCGAGGACGAGATCCGCGCCATCGTCGACGAGGCGCAGGGCCGGCAGACCTATGTGCTCGCCCATGCCTATACGGCTCCGGCGATCGCGCGCGCGGTTCGCTGCGGCGTGCGCACCATCGAGCACGGCAATCTCGTCGACGAGCCGACCGCGCGCCTGATGGCCGAGAAGGGCGCCTATGTCGTGCCGACCCTGATCACCTATGAGGCGCTGGCCAATGAGGGTGCGCAATACGGCCTGCCGCCGGAGAGCGTCGCCAAGATCGCCGACGTCCGCGATGCTGGCCTGCGCTCGCTCGAGATCTACCGCAAGGCCGGCGTGAAGATGGGTTATGGCAGCGATCTGCTCGGTCCGTCGCAGCGCCTCCAGAGCGACGAGTTCCGCATCCGTGCTGAAATCCAGGGCGCGCGCGAGGCCATCGCCAGCGCGACATTGATCGGGGCCGAGGTGCTCGGCATGGAGGGCAAGCTTGGCCGGATCGCGCCCGAAGCGCTCGCGGATCTGCTGGTGGTCGACGGCAACCCGTTGCGCGATGTTGGTTGCCTGCTCGGTCAGGGCGAGCACATTCCGCTGGTGATGAAGGCGGGCAAGGTTCAGTTCGACAGGCTGGCGGCATAGCCACCATTTGCGTCAGGCGCGGCTTGATCTCTCGCTTCAGCACGGCTAATTAACAACTCCCATCAAGGATATCAGCAGCCATGGATTTTACCCCGACCGCAACGCCCATCCGCATTGCTCACGGGGAATTCCATGCCTGCTTCGATCATCCTGTCGAACCTGTCGCTGTCCACGCCTGACGGCCGCCTACTTCTCTACAACATCGATCTGACCTTCGGCGCGGAACGCGCCGGTCTTGTCGGCCGCAATGGCGTCGGCAAGACGACGCTGCTCGCCGCGATCACGGGCGAGCATGCGCCGCAATCAGGCCGCGTGATCGCCAACGGAACCGTCGGGCTCTTGCGTCAGGACGCGCAGATGCTTGCGGGTGCGACGGTCGTTGACCTTTTCGGCGTGCGCGATGCGCTGGAGCTGCTGCGCCGGGCCGAACGCGGCGATGCCTCGGCCGAGCAGGTCAATGAGGTCGACTGGACCCTCGAGACGCGGCTGGCATCCGCTCTTGCGCGCGTCGGCTTCGATGTTGCTCCCCATACGGAATTGGATCGCTTGTCCGGCGGGCAGGTCACGCGCGTTCGTCTCGCCGCGTTACTGTTTAACGAGCCGGACGTCCTGCTGCTGGACGAGCCCACCAACAATCTCGATCGCGACGGGCGCCATGCCGTGATCGATCTGCTTGCTGCCTGGCGCGGCGGCGCAATCGTTGTCAGTCACGACCGGGCCCTGCTCGACACGATGGACGCCATCGTCGAGCTGACTTCGCTCGGCGCGACGCGCTACGGCGGCAATTGGAGCAGCTATCGCGCGCAGAAGGCCGTCGAGCTTGCCGCCGTCAGGCACGATCTCGCGCATGCCGAGAAGTATCTCGCGGAGATCGATGACAAGGCGCAGGAGGCAGCCGAGCGCAAGGCGCGCAAGGACGGCGGCGGAAGGGCAAAACGCGCCAAAGGCGACATGCCGCGAATCCTGGCCGGTGCGCGCAGGGATCGCAGCGAGGACAGCGGCGGCAAGACCGCGCAGATGGCCGAGCGGCGGCGCGCGGAGGCGATTGATGCGCTCGACGCCGCGCGCCGGCGCATCGAAATCCTTCAACCGTTCGCCGTGAAATTGCCCTCGACCCAATTGCCGGCGGGGCGGGAGGTAGTCTGGCTCGATCGCGTCAGTGCCGGTTATCAGCCGGAGCAGCCGATCCTGCGCGATCTGTCGCTCTCCATCGTCGGTCCGGAGCGCGTCGCGATCGTCGGTCCCAACGGCTCCGGCAAGACGACGCTCCTGAGGCTCATTACCGGTGAGCTGCGGCCCGCCTCGGGCGCGTTGCAGGTCAGGCCTGACTTCGCGCAGTTCGATCAGAAGGTCAGCCTGCTCGATCCCGTGGTCTCGATCCTCGACAACTTCAGGCGTCTCAATCCGCGGGCAGGTGCGAATGAATGCCATGCCGCGCTGGCGCGCTTCATGTTTCGCGCCGATGCGGCCTTGCAAGACGTCGGCAGCCTGAGCGGCGGTCAGCTCTTTCGCGCGGGGCTCGCCTGCGTGCTCGGCGGGGCGACGCCGCCGTCATTGCTGATCCTGGACGAGCCGACCAACCATCTCGATCTCGAATCCATCGAAGTGATTGAGGCCGGCCTGCGGGCCTATGACGGCGCGCTGCTCGTCGCCAGCCATGACGAGGCGTTCCTGGAGGCAATCGGGGTCACGCGTCGGCTCGATCTGGCCGATCGTCCCGGCTGACGGAGCAATGATGCCAGCTTGCGGCCGATCTTCACGTCGCGGCGGCCTTATGTGCTGCCGCCGGGCTCCAGCGCCTCGCCGATCTCCAGCGGATGCGCCATGGTCTCGTGCAGCGCCTCGCGATCGAGCTCCCCTTCCGAGATGCTGATGACGACACAGGCGACGCCGTTGCCGATCAGATTGGTCAGCGCGCGGCATTCGCTCATGAACTTGTCGATGCCGACCAGGATCGCGATCGACTGGATCGGAATGTCAGGCACGATCGACAGCGTCGCGGCAAGCGTGATGAAGCCCGCGCCGGTCACGCCGGAGGCGCCCTTCGAGGTGATCATGGCGATACCGAGAATGCCGAGCTCCTGCCAGATCGTCAGGTGCGTATTGGTCGCCTGCGCCAGGAACAGCGTCGCCAGCGTCATATAGATGTTGGTGCCGTCGAGGTTGAAGCTGTAGCCGGTCGGGATGACGAGGCCGACTACCGAGCGCGAGGCGCCGAGATGCTCCATCTTCTGGATCATCTGCGGCAGCACTGTCTCCGACGACGAGGTGCCGAGCACGATCAGGAGCTCGTCCTTGATATAGGCAATGAAGCGAATGATGGAGAAGCCGGCGAGCCGCGCGATCGAGCCCAGCACGATCAGCACGAACAGGATGCTGGTGAGATAGAACGTGCCGATCAGGGCGGCGAGATTGAGCAGAGAGCCGAGGCCATAGGCGCCGACGGTGAAAGCCATCGCGCCGAAGGCACCGATCGGCGCCACGCGCACGATGATGCGGATGATGCCGAAGAACATTTTTGCGGCCTTGTCGATCGCGTCCGCAATGGGCTCGCCGGCCTTGCCGAGGAAAGCGATGGCAAAGCCGGAGAGAATCGAGACCAGCAGCACCTGCAAAAGGTCGCCGCGCGCAATCGCGCCGACATAGCTGTCGGGAATGATCGCCATCAGATGGGCGACGATGCCGTCTTCATGAGCCTTGGTCAAATAGGTCGCGACCGATTTCGGATCGATGGTCGCGGGATCGATGTTGAAGCCGTGCCCGGGCTGGAGAATCTCGCCGACCAGGAGGCCGATGGCGAGCGCCACGGTCGAGACCGTTTCGAAATAGATCAGCGACTTCAGCCCGACCCGGCCGACGCGCTTGAGGTCGCCCATCGAGGAGATGCCGTGCACCACGGTGCAGAAGATGACCGGCGCGATCATCATCTTGATCAGCGCGATGAAAGCGTCGCCGAGCGGCTTCAGCGCCTTGCCGAGGTCCGGATAGAAATAACCAATGAGCACGCCGAACGCGATCGCGATCAGGACCTGGACATAGAGGATCCTGTACCAGGACTGGTGCCGGCGGTGAATGGCAGGCTGGATCGCAATCTGTGTCATGAAGTGAATCCCGGAACGCATTGATCTTGCGTGATTCACATCATGTGATGTTCACCGTATAAGCAACAATCACATTTTTGTCGGATCGCACGAAGATCAATCGCTGCACCGCAATGGGGATTCGATCCCAATGTTGCGGTCCCGTGTCGGTCCTGCTCGGCTCCTCGCCGAAATTCGGTGCGTTCACGATCGGCGGGATCGGCACAGCTACCTTTGTCGCGATAATGCTGTATCAGATCCTCACGTCGCCGATCGTGCGCCGCGCGGAATGAATCCCAGGGATGCATCGGCCGGGATGGAACCAAACGCCAGTCCCGTTCATGATGAGGCATCCGGAGAATGCTCATGCCAAAGACTGATCTCTCGTCCGCCTTTCCTTCACGCCTTGTCGGCCGATATGCACTGGTGACCGGTGCCTCCCAGGGCATCGGCCGCGCCGTTGCCGTCAGGCTGGCCCAGGAAGGCGCGACCGTCGCCGTCAACTATGTCGATCATCCTGGGAAGGCCGAGGAGACGCTTGCCCTGGCAAGGACGGGATCGAGCGATCGCGGTCACGGCAAGCTCGACCATGTCATCGTCAAGGCCGACGTCAGCAACGAGCAGGAGGTCGCTGCGATGTTCGAGACAGTCTTGGCGCGCTGGAATCGCCTCGACTGTCTCGTCAACAATGCGGGCTTCCAGCAGGAATCGCCGAGCGAAGCGCTGGACGTCGACACCTATCGCCGCATTATCGACGTGAACCTCAACGGTGCCGTGCTCTGCGCACAAAAGGCGCTGGCGCATTTCGTCGCCCGCGGCGGTGCTGGCTGCATCATCAACTGCTCCAGCGTCCACCAAAGCATTCCAAAGCCCGGCTATCTCGCCTATTCGATCAGCAAGGGCGGCATGGCCAATCTGACGCGCACGCTGGCGCTGGAATTTGCCGCCCGCGGCATTCGCGTCAATGCGGTCGGCCCCGGCGCGATCGACACCCCGATCAATGCGGCCTGGACCGGTGACACCGGGAAGCGCGACCTTGTCACCAGCCACATTCCGCTCGGCCGCGTCGGCACGCCGGAAGAGATGGCGGCCGTGTTTGCCTTCCTCGCCTCGGATGATGCCAGCTACATCACCGGGCAGACCATCTACGCCTGCGGTGGCCTCACGCTCTTCCCCGAATTCAGAGAGAATTGGGCGAGCTAGCGGGGCGATCTGGCAAAATGCCACGGCGCAGACTACATCTGCGCCATGACAAACCCATCGCTCCAGGATTTCATCGGCCGGCACGACAAGCTGTTCGTGCTGACCGGGGCCGGCTGCAGCACCAATTCAGGCATTCCCGACTATCGCGACAGCCATGGCAACTGGAAACGGACGCAACCGGTCAATTTCCAGGCCTTCATGTCGGAAGAGCACACGCGCCAGCGTTATTGGGCGCGCAGCCTGATCGGGTGGCGGCGGTTCGGTCAGGCCAAGCCGAACGATGCGCATCATGCGCTGGCGCGGCTCGAGGCCAACGGTCGCTGCGAAATGCTGCTGACCCAGAATGTCGACCGGCTGCATCAATCCGCCGGCCACCAACAGGTGATTGATTTGCATGGCCGGCTCGACCTGGTCCGTTGCATGGGCTGCGGGGCGAAGACGCCGCGCAACGAATTCCAGGATGCGCTGGGCCGCGTCAATGCGGAATGGCTGACACTCGATGCGGCCGACGCACCCGACGGCGACGCCGATCTCGATCACGCGGATTTCTCCTCGTTCAAGGTACCGGCTTGCGAGGCGTGCGGCGGTATCCTCAAGCCCGATGTGGTGTTTTTTGGCGAGAATGTCCCGCGCGACGTGGTTGCGACTGCGCAGGATCATCTCGCGCAGGCCGACGCGATGCTGATCGTCGGCTCCTCGCTGATGGTCTATTCCGGCTTCCGCTTCGTCCAGGCTGCGGCCGTCAGGCAGATCCCGATCGCCGCCGTCAATCTTGGCCGCACCCGCGCCGATGATCTCCTGACGTTGAAGGTCGAGGAGCGCTGCGAGGCGGCGCTGGCATTCCTGCTCTGAGCGCACTGCACGCCCGCTATCGCATAGGTGCTACGCACTTCACCGGCGGTGCTGTCGCTGGTATGAAAATTGCTGCGGATGAGACTCCGATTTGACGATCAGCACGGAGAGATTTGGAATGCTTGAGGGAGCCGAGGTACGGCTTGCCGTGGATATTGGCGGCACGTTCACCGACATCGTGCTTGATGTGGGCGAGGTGCGCAAAACCCGCAAGGTGCTGACGACGCCGCAGCGGCCCGAACAGGCGGTGCTGGATGGCATGCGTCTCATTCTGACCGATGCTCACGCCCATATCAGCGACATCGACGTCTTCATTCACGGCACCACGCTTGCGACCAACGCCATCATCGAGCGGCGCGGCGCAAAGACTGCGCTGATCGCGACCGAAGGCTTTCGCGACGTGCTCGATATCGGCACCGAAAGCCGCTACGATCAGTATGATCTCACCATCGACAAGCCGAAGCCGCTGGCCCCGCGTAGCCTGCGCTTCACCGTGCCCGAGCGTATCGACGCCCATGGCGCCATCCGCCTCCCGCTGGACGAAGCGGCCGTGCGTGCACTCGCGCCGAAATTGCGGGAGCTGAAGGTCGAGAGCGTCGCGATTGCCTTTCTGCATTCCTATGCCAACCCCGATCACGAGCGACGCGCAGCCGCGATCATCAGTGAGGAAATGCCGGGTATTTCGGTGACTGTGTCATCGGCCGTGTGTCCCGAAATCCGCGAATACGAGCGCACGTCGACGGCGGTTGCGAATGCCTATGTGCAGCCGCTGATTGACGGCTATCTCGCGCGCATGGCGGATGCCCTGCAGGTCGAGCAGTTCCGCGGCGCCATCTATCTTGTCACGTCAGGTGGCGGCGTTACCTCGATCGAGACGGCGCGGCGCTTTCCGGTTCGTCTGGTCGAATCCGGCCCTGCGGGCGGCGCGATCTTCTCGGCGCAGATCGCAGCAAGGCTCGGCGAGAGCAAGGTGCTCTCCTTCGACATGGGTGGCACCACCGCAAAAATCTGCCTGATCGAAAAATTCCAGCCCGAGACCTCGCGCGTGTTCGAGGTCGATCGCGCCGCGCGCTTCCTCAAGGGCTCCGGCCTGCCGGTGCGCATCCCCGTGATCGAGATGGTTGAGATCGGCGCCGGTGGCGGCTCGATCGCCCATGTCGACGCCATGAAGCGGGTCACTGTCGGCCCCGAGAGCGCGTCGTCCGAACCAGGCCCCGCCTGCTACGGCCGTGGCGGCCAGCGTCCTGCGGTGACCGATGCGGACGTCGCGCTCGGCATGATCGATCCCGACGCCTTTGCGGGCGGCACGATCAAGCTCGATCCGGAGCTTTCAAAGAAAGCTCTCCTGAGCAGCGTCGGCGAGCCGCTGGGCTTGTCGGCGGAGACTGCGGCCTATGCCGTGCACGAGGTCGTCTGCGAGAACATGGCGAGCGCGGCGCGCGTGCATGCGGTCGAGCGCGGTGAAATCGTCGGCCAGCACACGCTGATCGCCTTCGGCGGCGCTGCCCCGCTGCATGCGGCGCGCGTCGCCGAGAAGATCGGCGTGTCGCGCGTGATCGTGCCGTCGAATGCCGGCGTCGGCTCGGCGGTCGGATTCCTGGCGGCGCCCATTGCCTATGAACTCGTGCGCAGCCGTCATGTCCGGCTCGACGATTTCGACACGGGCGCGGTCTCCGATCTGCTCCAGGAGATGGCAACCGAGGCGCGCGCACTCGTCGAGCCCGGTGCCGCCGGCGCGCCGGTGCGCGAGCGTCGCGCCGCCTTCATGCGCTATGTCGGCCAGGGGCATGAGATCACCGTCGAGCTGCCGAACCGGCCGCTGACGTCTTCAGATCTTGCGGGCCTGCGCCAGAAGTTCGAGGCGGACTATGCCGCAATGTTCGAGCGGCCGATTCCTGGTGCTGCGATCGAGGTGCTGAGCTGGTCGGTGCTCGCAACGACCGAGGCGCGCAATCCGCCCACGGTCGCCGCTGTGACGCGTAAGCCCGCGGGCAAGGCGTCAGGCAGCCGAAAGTTCTTCGACGGCCGTGCGGGCGAAATCATCGAGATCCCGCTCTATCGCCGCGAGGACATGGCGCCTGGCGCGACGATTGCGGGACCCGCGGTGATCGCCGAGGACGAGACCTCGACCTTCGTCTCCACCAGTTTTGACGCCCATATCGACGGTGCCGGCAGCATCGTCATGGAACGGAAGGCAGCCTGATCATGAGCAAGGCAAAGGGCGCGAGCCTGATCGACCTCCAGATCATGTGGCACCGGCTGATCGCCGTGGTCGAGGAGCAGGCGCAGGTGCTGCTGCGCACCGCGTTCAGCCCGATCGTCCGCGAATGCGGCGATCTCTCGGCCGGCGTGTTCGACCTCAGGGGACGGATGCTGGCGCAGGCGGTGACCGGCACGCCCGGTCACGTCAATTCGATGGCGGAATCGGTCAAGCACTTCATCGACCACTTTCCGCTGGAGACGATGAAGCAGGGCGACGCCTACATCACCAACGATCCCTGGATGGGCACCGGCCATCTCAATGACTTCGTCGTCACCACGCCTTGCTTCAAGGATGGCAAGGTCGTGGCGCTGTTCTCCTGCACCAGCCATCTCATGGACATCGGCGGCATCGGCTTTGGCCCTGATGCCACCGACGTGTTCATGGAGGGGCTCTACATCCCGATGCTGAAGCTGATCGACCAGGGCGTCGTCAACGAGACGCTGATGGCGATGATCCGCACCAACACGCGTCTGCCTGTTGACACCGAAGGCGACACCTATTCGCTCGCCGGCTGCAACGACGTCGGCTGCGAGCGCCTGGTCGAGATGATGACCGAGTTCGGCATCGACACGCTCGATGAGCTCGGCGACTACATCTGCGACCGCTCGCGCGAAGCGGTGCTGGCCGAGATCGCCAAGCTGCCGAAGGGCAGCTGGCGCAACACCATGGTCGTCGACGGCTACGACGCGCCGGTGACGCTGGCCGCGACGCTGACGATCTCGGATAGTGGCATCCACGTCGATTTCGACGGCACCTCGGTCGCCTCGAAGTTCGGCATCAACGTGCCCTTGTCCTACACCACGGCCTATACCGTGTTCGGCCTTGGCTGCGTCGTTGCCTCGCAGATCCCCAACAATGCCGGCTCGCTGTCGCCGCTGACGGTGTCGGCACCCGCGGGCGCGATCCTGAATGCGCCCAAGCCCGCGCCGGTCGCTTCGCGCCACATCGTCGGCCAGATGCTGCCCGACGTCGTGTTCGGCTGCCTGCGCCAGATCATTCCCGAGCGCGTGCCCGCCGAAGGCACTTCATGCCTGTGGAATCTCAACGTGCGCGGCCAGACGCGTTCCGGCGTCGGCGGCAATTACGGATTCTCGATGGCGGTGACCTCGAACGGCGGCACCGGCGCGCGGTTTGCGAAGGACGGGCTGTCGGCGACGGCCTATCCGAGCGGCGTGCGCGGCACGCCGGTCGAGATCGCGGAGACGCAGACGCCCTTGATCTTCTGGCGCAAGGAGCTGCGTCCTGACTCCGGCGGGGCAGGGCGCACCCGCGGCGGCCTCGGCCAGATCATCGAGGTCGGCAGCGGCGTCGATGCACCGTTCGACATTCTGGCGGCGTTCGATCGTATCGATCATCCGCCGCGCGGCCGCGACGGCGGCAAGAATGGCGAGGCCGGCTATGTCGGCCTCAAGTCCGGCAAGAAGCTGCGCGGCAAAGGCTTTCAGCAGGTGCCGCCGGACGACCGCCTGGTGGTGCACACGCCCGGCGGCGCGGGCATCGGCGCGCCGACGGAGCGTGATCGCGCCGCGGTCAAGGCCGATGTCGAAAGCGGGCTGGTGTCATCGAACAACGCGGCCGCGGTGTACGGCTACGCGGAGTGAACCACTGAAACTATTCGTCCCGGCCTCACCGGCCGGGACGATGTCTTGATCACCTGACGCTACGCCGCCGCCTTCTTCCGTACCTGCTCGGCTTTGTACAGCTCGAACTCTTCCGCGACCGCCTTCGCGATCGACGGCCGCTGGCGCAGGCGCTCATAATAGGCCTTCAGGTTCGGCCATTTCGAAAGCTCGATCGGTGGCGTCGCCATGGTCCAGTTGATGACCGTGACGAGATAGGCATCGGCCACGCTGAAATGGTCGAGCAGGAACTCGCGGCCCTCAAGGTAATTGTCGAGATAGTCGAGCCGCGACAGGTTCCTCTCCAGCACATAGGCCTTCACTTCCTGCGACGCCTTGCGGTCGAGCACGGGCACGAACAGACCCTTGTGCAGCTCGGTGCCGATGAAGCAGAGCCATTGATGCAGCCGCGTGCGATCGATGCCCTGCGTAGCGCCGAGGCCGGATTGCGGAAAGCGGTCCGCGACATATTGCAGGATCGCCGCGTTCTCGGTCAGCACCACGCCCTCGTCGGTGCGTAGCGTCGGCACCAGGCCGATCGGGTTGACGGCGCGGAAGTCGGAGCCGTCGTTGAGGACTTTTTTGGTCGGCGGATCGACTTCGAGATAATTCGCTTCGGCGCCGGCTTCATACAGCGCGACGCGCGTCGCCATGGAGCAGGCGAGCGGCGAGAAATAGAGATCCATCTGGAGCCTCCTTGGGGCAATTGCTCTTTGTGAGTGTCGCTCAACCTGGCCAGATTGATTTTTGTACTGTCTTGCATAATATGGGGCCGGTCAAGGATTAATTTTCGAAATGGTACAAAAATCGAAGCCGCCAACTGCTGCCAGCGAAGCCGGGCGCCGCGGCGAGCCGAAACGCCGTGGCCGACCACGCGCCTACGAGCCCGAGATCGCGCTCGGCAAGGCGCTTGATCTCTTCCGCAAGCAGGGTTTTGCCGCGACATCGCTCGACGATCTCAGCGAAGCCACCGGCATGAACAGGCCGAGCCTTTACGGCGCCTTCGGCGACAAGCGCGAGCTCTACATAAAGAGCTATCAGCGCTACCGCGAGGACGCGCGTGCGTCGATGGTCGAGATCTTTCGTCAGGAGATGCCGTTGCGTCAGCGGCTGGAGCGCATCTATGCCGCCGCGCTGCACATCTATCTCTCCGGCGAGACCGGCCCGCGCGGCTGCTTCACGGTGGTGACGGCGGCCTCCGAAGCAGTCAGCGATCCCGAGATACGCGCGATGGTGATCGAGGGGCTCACCGAGCTCGACAAGGCGTTCGCCCTTTGCTTCCGCCGCGCCAAGGAAAAGGGCGAGCTCCCAGAAAGCGCCGATCCCGCCGCACTGGCGCAACTCGCCTCCGCCACCATCCATACCATCGCCATCCGCTCCCGCGCGCGCGTGCCGCGCAAGGAGCTGGAGGCGATCGTGAAAAGCGCGATCGACGTGATGGTGGGGGCTAAAGCGTAGGCTGTCGTCGCGACACCAGCGGAGGTGTGGGGCGACCTATCTCCCCAGCGTCGTCCTGGCGAAAGCCAGGACCCATAACCACCGAATTTTGTTTGGCGAAGACTCGGAGTGACCAACTTCGCGCCGCAACTCCCTCTTGGGGTAATGGGTCCTGGCTTTCGCCAGGACGACAGCGTGGGCGGAGCTGTCGAGCCCTAATACCCCCGCCCGCGATCCACCACGTTCTCCAGCGCACCACCCGCCTCGAACCGCGCGATCTGCGCGGCCACATAGGCCGAGATCGCGTCCGCGTCGGTGTCGGCGGCATTGTGCGGGGTCAGCACCACCTTGGGGTGGGTCCAGAACCGGCTGTCCGCGGGCTGCGGTTCCTGGACGAAAACGTCGAGCGAGGCGGCGCCCAGCGTGCCGTCGTCGAGGCAGGCCAGGATGTCGGCTTCATTTTGCAGGCCGCCGCGGCCGGCATTGATCAGCACCGGCGCGCCGAGCGGGCTGGTACGGTTGAGCTTGGTGAAGACCTCGCGGTTGAGAATGCCGTGCGTGTCAGGCGTCAGCGGCAGCAGCGACACCAGGATGTCGGTCTTGCGGAGGAACGCATCCATGCCGGCGGTGCCGTGGAAGCATTCGACGCCCGCGATCGTGCGCGGGCTGCGGCTCCAGCCGGCGACGCGGAAGCCGAGCCGCCGCAGCACGTCAGCCGCATCGGCACCGAGGGTGCCGAGGCCCATGACGCCGACAGTGACTGCGCTCGCCGGCCACTGATACAGCGGCGCCCAGCGCTTGGCGCGCTGCGAGTCGCGCAAGTACAGCTCCTGGCGATGGTGCATCAGCACGTGCAGCACGACATATTCGGTCATGCGGTTGGTCAGGTCAGGGACGGCGACGCGGACCAGCGGCACGTTGGGCAGGCTCTTGTCGGCCATCAGCGCATCGACGCCGGCGCCGAGATTGAAGATCGCCCGCAGATTGGGGAAGGAGCCGAGGTCGCCGGGTATCGGCTTCCACACCGCGGCATAGTGCACCTCGGCCGGATCGAGGGAGGCATCCGGCAGCAGCACCACGCGCCGGCCACCGCAGACCGTGTCGAACCGGGCCTTCCAGCGCTCCGGCAGCCAGTTCTGCTGCGTGCTGTTGATCAGGACGGCCAGTGTACCCACGGTCATTCGAAGTGCCTCATAAGGTTCCGCTTTTGGTGACCCTCCTTGACACGATCTGCCGGATTTTTCTTGCAGTTTTTTTCCGCAGCCCTGTCGGGGCGGGGCATATTGGATCGTCTTTAAAACAAGCGTTCAGGGAAGGTGCTGCCCATGCTTTATGCGATCCTTTGCTATCATGACGAGGACTTCGTCGGCTCCTGGAGCAAGGACCAGGACGAGGCCGTGATGAAGAAGCTCGCCGTGGTGCAGGAGAGGCTCACCCAACAGGGCCGCCTCGGGCCGGTGGCGCGGCTGCTGCCGACGACCGCGGCCGCAACCCTGCGCAAGGAAGACCCGCCGCTGGTGATCGACGGCCCCTATGCCGAGACCAAGGAGCAGCTGCTCGGCTTCTACATCGTCGACTGCAAGAATCTCGACGAGGCGCTCGACGTCGCGCGCGACCTTGGCGGGGCCAATCCCGGCGGTGCCTATGAGGTGCGTCCTGTCGGCGTGTTCAGGCCGGGGGGAATTTCGGCGTGAGCGACACCGAGACCGGCTGGATCGAGACTGCGCTGACCTCGGCGCGTCCGCAGGCGGTCGGCGCACTGCTGCGCTATTTCCGCGACCTCGATACCGCCGAAGAGGCGTTTCAGAACGCGTGCCTGCGCGCGCTCAAGACCTGGCCGCAGAATGGGCCGCCGCGCGATCCCGCGGCCTGGCTGATCATGGTCGGCCGCAACGTCGCCATCGACGAGGTGCGACGCACCCGCAAGCAGCAGCCGCTGCCGGAGGACGACCAGGCGGTCTCCGATCTCGACGATGCCGAAGGGGCACTCGCCGAGCGGCTCGACGGCTCGCACTATCGCGACGACATTTTGCGGCTGATGTTCATCTGCTGCCATCCGCAGCTGCCGGCGACGCAGCAGATCGCGCTGGCGCTGCGCATCGTCTCCGGCCTCACGGTGAAGCAGATTGCGCGCGCGTTCCTGGTCTCGGACGCCGCGATGGAGCAGCGCATCACCCGTGCCAAGGCCAAGGTCGCGGAAGCCGGGACGCCGTTCGAGACTCCGGGCGCGATCGAGCGTTCGGAGCGGCTCGCCGGTGTTGCAGCGATGATCTACCTGATCTTCAACGAGGGCTATTCGGCGAGTGGCGAGACCGCCGAGATCAGGAAGCCGCTCTGCGAGGAGGCGATCCGGCTGGCGCGGCTGCTGTTGCGACTGTTCCAGAGCGAGCCGGAGATCATGGGCCTGACGGCGTTGATCCTGTTGCAGCACGCGCGCAGTGCCGCGCGCTTTGCCGAAGATGGCTCGCTGATCCTGCTGGATGACCAGGATCGCTCGCTGTGGAATCGCAACATGATTGCGGAAGGCCTCGCCTTGATCGACAAGGCGATGCGCCACCGCCGGAGTGGGCCCTACCAGATCCAGGCCGCGATCGCTGCGCTGCATGCGCGCGCGGCGACGCCTGATGAGACCGACTGGGCCCAGATCGACTTGCTCTACGGCGCGCTCGAAGTGGTGCAACCTTCGCCGGTAGTGACGCTCAACCGCGCGGTTGCGGTCTCCAAGGTGCGTGGGCCGCAGGCTGCGCTCGATCTGATCGAGCCGTTGGCGCCGAAACTTGCCAACTACTTCCATTTCTATGGCGTACGCGGCGCCTTCCTGATGCAACTCGGCCGCAACGACGAAGCGCGCGTCGCCTTCGACCGCGCCATCGCGCTCGCCAACACCTCGGCCGAAGCCGCCCACATTCGCATGCACATCGATCGGCTGATCCGGGACAGCCAGCCGAAAGCTGGCGGCGCCCGGCAGGGCGCGAAGGCGAAGTAGAGCCCAGCTGTCTCCCCATCGTCATGCCCGGGCTTGTCCCGGGCATCCACGTTCTTCTCGGCCAAGACGTGGATGGCCGGGACAAGGCCCGGCCATGACGTGGGGTGCGGATTGTGCCAAAAAATCGTTCCGCCAATTGTCGGCCCGCGCCGCCTCCCTTCGTCTTAATCCCGTATCAAGGGAGCCATTCATGCTGAAAGCTGTTGCCATTATCGCCGTCGTGCTCGCGATCGGGATCGCGGGCATCCTCGTCTTCGCCCTGACCAAGCCGGACACGTTCCATGTCGAGCGCTCGCTCGCGCTGAAGGCGCCCGCCGAGGCGATCTATCCGCTGGTCGCCGATTTCCATTTCTGGACCAACTGGTCACCCTATGAGAACCGCGATCCCGCGATGAAGCGCACCTATGGGGGAACTGCGGCAGGGAAGGGCGCGACCTATGCATGGGACGGCAACAACAATGTCGGTGCCGGCCATATGGAGATTCTCGAGGCGAACACGCCGTCGAAGCTGCGCATCAAGCTCGATTTCGAGCGTCCCTTCGAGGGGCACAATACGGCCGAGTTCACTTTTGTGCCGCAAGGCGATGCTACGCTGGTTTCATGGGCGATGTACGGCCCGGCGCCCTTCATGTCCAAGGTGATGCAGGTCTTCGTCAACATGGACACCATGATCGGCAAGGACTTCGAGGCAGGCCTCGCCAGCCTGAAGAAGCTCACCGAGAAGTAACGCCGGCTGTCGCCCGGAGGACTGCCAAGAAATCGTCAGACAAAGTTGTCAGGCAAACGAAGAGGAGAGAAACGATGCTCAGCGCCTATCTGTTCTATCAGGACACCTGCGAAGCGGCGTTCAACTATTACGCCAAGGTCCTCGGCGGCAAGATCGATGCCATGATGCGCCTCTCGGACGCGCCGCCATCTGATATGCCTCCGGGACCCGCTGGCCGCGAGAAGACGATCATGCATGCGCGGATGACGCTGCCTGGCGGCGCCGTGCTGATGGCCTCCGACACGCCGCCTGAGCACTTTCACAAGCCGCAGGGCTTTTCGATATCGCTCACGGTCGCTGACCCCGCCGAGGGCGAGCGCAAGTTCACCGCGCTTGCCGACGGCGGCGCCGTCACCATGCCCTTCAGCAAGACGTTCTGGGCCAAGGGCTTTGGCATGTGTGTCGACAAGTTCGGTATTCCCTGGATGGTGAACTGTCCGGCCGAAGGAATGTGAGCACTAGCCCCGTTGAGCCGCGGCGCCCTCTCTTCATTTTCTTGGGAAAGGGCGTCGCGCTGGACCGCGCGTCCGACTGACGTCATAGACGCAACGCGCGAGCGCCCTGTGGATTCCGGCCCGCATCGCACAACAACTGGCGCAATATTGGGCTATAAATTTCGCGCGCAATCCGTTAATTGTACGTCACAAAATCTACAAACTAGGGTGGACGTGACTTGCAAGGGGAGCGGCCGATGGCGGCGGCGCTACAAATCAATTTTGCTCTTTGGGGAATGCTCATCTGCGCCAGCGTGAAGCTGGCTCCGATGATTCGACCACTTTTCTACTAGACCAGCTTCTGTCTAGAAGAACAGCCAGCTTGCGACGGCGAGGGTGCCTTGTCCGAGCACGTAAAGCCAGCCGACGGTTGCAACCGCGCTCGCGCTTAGGAACGATAGAGTGAAGGCCTGCTCGCCCGCTCGCTGCAACAGGGACGATTGAGCGCGTGAATCAGCGTGTCCGTCGGTGCTGATGCTGGTCATGACAATCTCCGCGGACATCAATGTAAGCTGGCGCAGAGTATGCCAATCTACCTTGGCCTTAGTGTGACGCGGTTCACAGATGTTGTGAATTTTTGATGGCGCAGCGCGCCGTTCGTCAGTTGATCAACATCGCGATCACAATGAAGCCAACACTCATGACAGCGACAAAGGCAACAACGTAAGCTTGCTCCGGCGCTCGCGGTGATGAAGCGCGCGGGAGCGGCGTTTCGATCAGATCGTCCAGATCGTCAACAGGTTCCAGCGGCGCGAGTGGAACCTGATGGTTGGAGCCGTGGTACTTCACATAGAGCTCGAGCAAGCGAAGCTCGTTCGCCAAATCAATCACGCCCTCGCGGTCGCGCCGCGACAGCACTTCGAATTCGAGCGTTTCTTCGGAGCTCAGCGAGCCGAGTACGACCCGCCCCTGATCCGACATGCGGTAGCGAAAATCGATGGGCTGCATGCACGCGACCCGTTTTTTGAAAATGACCGACCTCAAAATACACTGGGATCATAGACTATCGGGAGAAATTGGAGAACGGGGTAAATTGGGCAGATCTTGCGAAGCAGATGGGCGATTTGTTGCCCCGAACCCGAAATATTTTGCTCAATCGACGAACAAGGGCCAGCTCTCATCGGGCGGGAACCGCTGGATTCCAGCTGAACGCGGCCTCATCGGCAGCGTGGATAGATCGCGGCAAGGTCACTCCCCCTTAGCAAAAGTAACCGTGAGGTGAGGCCGCCGCGGCGACCGATCCAGTCGCGGATCGGCCCAGGATAGGCTTCGAGCACGGCTTGTGATGCTTCCGGCTCGGCATAGAAGCGCCCGCGCCGGTCGACCGAACGCGCGGCATGGAAGCCGAGCACGGCGCGCCTCGTGACGCAGATTCGTTCGCCCGGCACGATGCTGAGCACCAGCGTGCAGGCTGACAGGCAGGGCCCGTCGATCACCACGCGCTCACCGCTCGCGCGCACCTTCTCGAACAGATCGAGGAACGGTCCGACCTGGCCGCCGGGGCTCTGGATGATGCGGATCTCGGCTGACGCCGGCGCGGAGGCGAGCAGGGCGGTCGCGAGAGTCCAGACAATGGCAACGCGTTGCATCGTACTCTCCACGCATCCTGCGGGCTTCTACCCGTTCCGCCGCTCGCCGCGCAGCGTCGGCAGGCCGATCCCCGCTGCATCGAAGCCGCCATCGACGGCCAAAATTTGGCCGGTGATGTAGCTCGCGCTTCCTGAGCAGAGGAAGTAGATCGCCTCGGCGAGCTCTTCCTCGAGGCCATAGCGGTTGAGCGGGATGGCGTCGTGATAGTCGGCGCGGATCTCCCTGGTGTGCACCTCCTTCGCCATCGCGGTGTCGATCGGCCCCGGCGCGACCGCGTTGACGCGGATGTTGAGCGAGGCGAGCTCGACTGCGAGCTGCTTGGTGAGATGCGCGAGCCCGGCCTTGCTGGTGCCGTAGGCCGAGCGCAGCGTCGAGGCCCGCACCGCCGAGATCGAGGTGATGTTGACGATGGCGCCGCCGCCCAGCTCGCGCATCAGCGGCACGGCCGCTTTGGTACAGAGGAACGGGCCGGAGAGATTGACCGCCATGATCCTGTTCCAGTCGGCATTGCTGGTCTCCAGCACCGGCGCGAACACGGCGACGCCGGCATTGTTGACGAGCGCATCGAGACGGCCGAAGCGGTTCATGACCGCGGCCGTCGCAGCTCCCACCGCTGCTGCGTCGGATACGTCGCAGGCAATCGCCAGCGTGTTATCGGGATCGTTCAGCGCCGCGGCCGCGCGCGCCTGCAGCTCGCCCTCGATGTCGAGCAACGCGACGCGCCAGCCCTCGGCGAGGAATTTCTTCGCCGTCGCAAGCCCGATGCCGCGCGCGGCTCCGGTGACGAGGGCGACTTTTTGCGGGGAGGCGGGCATGGGCGACCGGGTCCTGTGTCGAAAAGAGGCGTACGTAAGCGCGTGCGTCTTTTACCGCGCTTTGGCCTGGGGGAGAAAGGGCCGGGGAATGGCGACTTGATGATGGGCAAAGTCGCAAAATCCATCACCCTGAGGTGGCCACTTCTTCAGCGGCCCTCGAAGGGTGACGGGAGAGAGTTGAGCCTTACGACAGCTCCGCCGCGGCGCGCTGCATGTTGGCCGACATGTCCGCGGTCACGGCGCTCTGTTCCTCGACCGCGGCGGCGGTCGAGGCGATGAACTCGTTGACACCGGCGATCGCCGCCTTGATCGCGGTCAGGGAGCTTGCGACGTCACCCGAGATCACGTTCAGCGCGTCGATCTCGGAGGTGATGGTGTCGGTGGCCTGCTTGGCCTGGTTGGCGAGGTTCTTCACCTCGGAGGCGACCACGGCGAAGCCGCGGCCGGCTTCGCCGGCGCGGGCCGATTCGATGGTGGCGTTGAGCGCGAGCAGGTTGATCTGGCTGGTGATGCCGGAGATCATTTCGACGATGCCGCTCATCGCCTGCGCCGCCACAGCCAGTTTCTGGGCCTGGCTGTCCGCGGACTCGACGCGCGTCGTGGCCACCTTGGAAGTCTCGCGCGACTTCGCCATGGTCTCGGAAATCTCGCGGATCGACGCACTCATTTCTTCGCTGCCTGCCGCGACCGCATCGATCAGTCCGCGCGCGGCCTCGGCCTTCTTGCGACCGATCGCCAACGCAGTGGTATCGGTGGCATATTTGACCACCTTGTAGGGCTTGCCGTTGAGGTCGAAGATCGGGTTGTAGGACGCCTGGATCCAGACCTCGCGGCCGCCCTTGGCGATCCGCTTGTATTCGGCAGCCTGGTATTCGCCGCGATTGAGGGCTTCCCAGAACTGTCGGTAGGCGACCGAATTCTTTTCATTCGGCTCGACGAACATCGAGTGATGCTGGTCCTTGATCTCGGCGAGCGAATAGCCCATCGCGGCCAGGAAATTCGCGTTGGCGGTGCGGATCGTGCCGTCCATGTTGAACTCGATCACGGCCTGCGATTTCTGGATCGCGGCGAGCTGGCCGTCATTGTCGGCGGCCTTCATCTTCTGGGCGGTGACGTCGGTTGCGAACTTCACCACCTTGAACGGCTTGCCGTTCTCGTCGAGAATCGGGTTGTAGCTCGCGAGAATCCAGATCTCGCGGCCGCCCTTGGCGACCCGCTTGAATTCGGCGGCCTCGAACTCGCCGCGGTTCAGCTTGGCCCAGAGCGCACCGTAGGCCGCACTGGCGCGATCCTCCGCCGTCACGAACATGCTGTGATGCTTGCCCTTGATCTCGTCGAGCGAATAGCCCATCGCGTCGAGGAAATTTTGGTTGGCGCTGATGATGGTGCCGTCCGTCTGGAACTCAATCACGGCCTGGGCGCGGTTGATCGCGGCGATCTTGCCGGCATCCTCCATCGTCTTGATCTTGTGGGCGGTGATGTCGGTGGCAAACTTGATGAAGCTGACCACCTTGCCGTTCTCGTCGAGCAGCGGCGCGTAGGAGGCGTGCACCCAGACTTCCTTGCCGTTCTTTCCGAACCGCTTGTATTGCGTGGTCTGGAACTCGCCACGGTTCAGGCTGGCCCAAAAATCGCGGTAGCGCGCGCTCTCGCGCTCGGCCGGGCTGACGAAGATGCTGTGGTGCTTGCCCTTGATCTCCGCGAGCGAATAGCCGCTCATCTTCAGCAGGTTTTCGTTGGCGTCGAGAATGGTGCCGTCGAGACCGAACTCGATCACTGCCTGCGACCGGTCGAGTGCTTCGACCTCTGCGACCGCGTGCTTGACCTTTTTGTTTTGAAAATTGAACACGGGTCGCTCCGCTGTGATTGAGGGCCGATCGGTGGGTTGCGTTACCGTCGCGCTTTATCTGAAAAGTTGCATGCGGTGGTTGAGCAACTGTAAACGGCTGCACGCAGCTGCTTTTCTTCCGTAGTTCCACGTGCGATTGCGATGTCCTTCAGTTCATGCGCCTTCTCGATTCATAAGCACAGCGCAATTCATATGAGAGCATGCGCGCGCCCGTAGTTGTACGGGCGCATTTTGAAAAATATTTCTCATTTCGCGCATGCTGCGACGCGCTGCCACCCAAGTGTCATCTTGCAAGTTCGGGTCCCCGCGCGCCGGGCAATGACCTGCGAAATAATTTCTGCGGCCATGTCTGTCTCGTGAGACCTCGTGCGTCTTATTGACGAGGCAAGAGAGGAACCGCATGCGATTCATGATGCTGATGATCCCGCTCGGCTACGAGACCGCGCCGGCGGACGTGCAACTCGATCCCGAACGTGTCGCCGCGATGATGCGCTACAACGAGGCACTGAAGGATGCCGGCGTGCTGATCACGCTGGACGGCCTGCATCCGCCGTCGACGGGCGCCCGCGTTTCCTTTTCCACCGGTGTGCCTGTCGTGACCGACGGCCCGTTCACGGAAGCCAAGGAAGTGCTGGGCGGCTACTGGATGATCGAGGTCGGCTCGCGCGAGGAAGCGATCGCCTGGGCCAGGAAGTGTCCGGCCTCGGCCAACGAAATCATCGAGATCCGCCAGGTGCAGGAAATGTCCGACTTTCCGCCCGAGGTGCAGGCAGCCGCCGCCGGTTTCGACGATCTGAAAAACTAGTCGAGCAAAGGAGAACCAACCAATGAGCACCGACACTTATCTCGCCGTCTTCCTCGGCAGCAAGGACAGCCCGAAAATGGCCGCGTGGAATGCGATGTCCGACGCCGAGCGCAAGGCGAAGGAGATGGAGGGCATCGCGGCCTGGAAGGGCTGGGTCGAAAAGCATCAAAGCGCGATCCAGGCCATGGGCGGTCCGCTCGGCAAGACCAAGAAGGTCGATGCCAAGGGTGTCGCCGACATTGCCAACGAGATGGGCGCCTTCACCGTCGTTCGCGCCGCCTCGCACGAGGCCGCTGCCAAAATGTTCGAGAACCACCCGCATTTCGCGATCTTCCCCGGCGAGCGCGTCGAGATCATGCCGGTGCTGCCGATCCCGGGCGGCTAGGGGAGCAGTGTCATTCCGGGGCGGTCCGCAGGACCGAACCCGGAATCTCGAGATTCCGGGCTCGATGCTGGCGCATCGCCCCGGAATGACGGAGGAGAGGCTAGTGACCTTCACGCACGGCTCATGTAAAGATCGTTTACATGAGTTGGCGCAAGGAGCAGCGCCGCGCCGAGCGCGGCTATCATCACGGCAATCTGAAGGAAGCACTTCTGCAGGCCGCCCTCGGGCTGATCGCCGAGAAGGGGGCGGCCGGCTTTACCTTCGCCGATGCCGCGCGCATGGCCGGTGTCAGTGCGGCGGCGCCTTACCGGCATTTTCGCGACCGTGACGAGCTGTTGTCCTCGATCGCCCAGCGCGGCTTCGAGCAGTTCGAGCAGCGGCTGACCGCGGCATGGGACGATGGCCGCCCCGACACCGTCACCGCGTTCGAGCGCGTCGGCCGGGCCTATCTCGCGTTCGCCCGCGAGGAGCCGGCGTTCTACAACGCGATGTTCGAATCCGGCCTGCCGGTCGATGCCAATCCCACGCTGCAGGCTGCGAGCGAGCGCGCATTCAACGTGATTCGCGCCGCCGCCGAGCGCCTTGCGGCGCTGGCGCCGCAAGGCCAGCCGCGTCCGCCGGCCATGATGATGGCGCTCCACATCTGGTCGATGGCGCACGGTGTCGCCTCGCTGTTCTCGCGTGGCGACGCGGCACGCCGCAAACTGCCGATGTCGCCGGACGAACTGCTCGAGGCCGAGGTGCTGATCTATCTGCGCGGCCTCGGCTTCCCGACGGATCGTGGTCCCCAGGGCGCCGAGCCACCGCCGGTCCCGCCGGAGGCTCCCTCCGGTTCTAGCGTCCCGCCGGGTGGTCCCTGGGGTAAGCCGAAATAAAGTTGCGCAAATAATTCCCGGACCCTGTCGGGCCGCCAGCTTGACAAAATCGCGGGATGGTCTAGCTATGTAAATGTTATTTACATTCACAACGGCGCTGATGCCGTGATGGAGAAGGGAAATGGCCTACACCGCTGACGTCAATCGCTGGCGCGGCCCCTCGGACCAGCAACAGTACGAGCGCCCGCACATGCTCGACACGCCCTGGCATCCCGGCTGGATTGCCGTGACCATTCTCGGCTTCATCATCTGGTGGCCGATTGGACTTGCCCTTCTCTTTTTCACACTCGGGAGCAGAAGAATGTCGTGCTGGAGCAACTCGGACCGCTGGCAGAACAAGATGGAGCGGATGCAGTACAAGATGGACCGCATGCGCGACCGCATGGAGCGCCGTGGCTTCGGCGGCTTTGGCTTCGGCCCGCCGTCCTCCGGCAACCGCGCCTTCGACGAGTACCGCTCTGAGACGCTGCGCCGTCTCGAGGAAGAGCAGGTCGAGTTCAAGAACTTCCTCGACCGTCTGCGCCACGCCAAGGACAAGGAAGAGTTCGACCAGTTCATGGCCCAGCACAAGACCCGTCCGACCCCGCCTCCGACCGACCAGCCGCAGGGTTGATGTTGGAAGGCTGATCTCGAAAGCCTGATACCTCTCAAAGCCTTCAGGCGCATGCCCCCAAAGTCCTGATGGCCCCGAGCCGCCCGCCTGCGCACCCGCAGGCGGGCGGTTTGGTTTTGGGGCGAACCAGCTGCCGGCGATCCGACACCAAGATTTGCGCGCCAGCTCGCTCAGGTCGCGCATGATGTCTGGACGACGTGCATGGACCTCACCACCCGCTTTTTGATCGGCCTGACCGCCGCCGCGGTGCTTGGCTATCTTGGCTTCGTCTATGGCAGCTGCGCCGGCGATCCCGACTGCCATTTCCGCACTTGCGGCCATCGGTTCTGCGGTGTCGCCTACAGCCATGCGCAGGACCGCACATCGCCATAGAACCCGATCAGCGTGCGGCACGACTAATCCCTGACACGCCTTCCGTGCCAACGGGCTCGACCATGACCGACGCCGAACGCAAGCAGGTTCTCCAGCGCATTGCGCTGCTCGAGCGCGCAGGCGCGCAGGCGCGCTGTTCGCTCGGTTCGGCGGCACCATTCCGTTCGCGATCGCATTCCTCAATCGATGGCCGACCAAGGTCGAGCTCTATCCGCATTGGCAGGTCGGCGAATCCTGGAAGTTCTTTCTCGGCTGCTTTTTGTATTTTCTGGCCGGCCTCGCGCTCGATCGCGCGATCAGGTTCGCGAAGGCGGACATTGTCCCATGATCCTGCTCAGTGATTTCGCGCTCTTCGTCCTTCCCGGCCTCGTCGCGGCCGGCGGCTGGCTCACTGCGCTCGACTTGCGCAGATGGGCCCGGTCAGGCCGGGCGCCTGCGCGGAGCGCCATTCCGCCGGCCTCACTGGCACCTTGATCGGGACCGCCTATATTCCCCGGCGCAGGGCGGATGCGGAGGCGACGATGGCACGGGCTGCGATCATGGCGAGCGACCGCCTCTGGCAAACCATTCGCGACGAAGCGCAGCGCGCAGCTGCCGCCGATCCCATGTTTGGCAAGGCGGTTGCCGGCGCCATTCTTGCTCATGAAGATTTCGCCGCGGCGCTTGCCGATCTGATCGGACGCCGGCTTGGCTCGAGCGCAACCGAGCGCGAACACTTCGCCGCGTTTTCCAGTGAGGCCTATCGCAGCCAGCCGAATCTGATCGAGACGGCTGGCCATGATCTGCAAGCCATCACGCGCCGCGATCCCGCCATCGCCGGATTGTTGCCGCCACTGCTGCATTTCAAGGGCTATGTCGCGCTGCAGGCCTTTCGCGTCTCGCACTGGCTCTGGCGTCGAGATCATCGCGACGCCGCGCTGCTGTTCCAGAACGAGGCCTCGAACGTTCTGCAGGTCAGCATCCATCCAACTGCTGCGATCGGATCGGCCGTCTACCTCGACCACGCCACCGGCATCGTCATCGGCGCCAATGTCGTGATCGGCGACGAGGCCACGATCCTCCAAAACGTCAGCATCGGCCGCCGTGGTGAATTGCCGGCGCGCTCGCCGCGCATCGGGCGCGGCGTCTATGTTGGCGGCGGCGCGACCATTCTCGGCGACATCAATATCGGCGATTTCGCCAAAATCGGCGCCGATACGGTCGTGACATCCGACGTCCCGGCCGGCTGTACAGCGGTTGGCAACCCCGCGCGGCTGACCAACTGCCCCGAGCCGGCATCGGCGGCATGACGGCGGATAGGATCATTGTTGACGTGGATCAAGCTGCCGTCACCACAACAGAGATGTAGTCCCTCGTGTACGAGGGAGGAGCGTGTCAATGGCGGATGCAAGGATTCTCGTGGTCTACTATTCTCGGACCGGAACGACACGCAAAGTTGCCCAATCGCTCGCGGCTGCATTGCGCTGTGACAGTGAAGAGGTCGTCGAGACGGGCAGCCGAAGCGGGGTGTTCGGCTATCTGCGGTTGGTGATCGAAGCGCGACGGCAGGTTCCGTCGCGCATCGCGGCGGCAGCTAGAGATCCATCGCTCTACGACCTCGTCGTGATCGGGACTCCGGTCTGGGCTTGGTCACTATCTTCGCCCGTCCGGTCCTACCTGCTGACAAACAAGCCAAGACTTCCTTCCGTGGCGTTCTTTTGTACGCTCGGCGGAGCTGGCAGCGATCAGGCCTTCGGCCAGATGCAGGAGGTGGTGGGCAAGCGTCCCGTCGGTTGCCTCTCCATCACGGCCCGCGACGTGGCATCCGAGAAATACGCGCCGCAGCTCGCAACCTTCGTTGAAACATTGCAACGGACGCTTGCGGAACATCGCAGCAGCAGAGCGACGAACGCGGCCTGAGTAGGTCCGCGCGAGTCCCTCGAAGACGCGCCACGAACAAGGGACCGCTCCGGAGTTCGTCGGGGAGATCTCGCAATCGAGTTCCGTCGTGGGGCAGCCGGGCCCTTGCAGCATGACGCGCCGGCGCCCCCGCCGAATTTGCCGGTGGGTGATGTTCCAGCCCATCCCCCTGCGCCGCCTCCCTTTTCCGTCGCCAAATTCGCCCCCGGTAACCCGGCATTAACCATCGCCGGTCTCTGGTATTTATGGACAATCGCGCCCGGAGCTGTCGTCGAGGCCCATAGTTTTGACATCTTGGCAGGGAATGCAGGCGGCGGCTTTGGATCAGCCCCTGCACCCCAGAAAGACAAGGCTTTGAGCGGGCTTGCCGGCCGCGCCGGTTTGCGCGGCGGTTGGGGAACCGGCAGTCATTATGCAGGCCGGAGACGTGGGTTAACGATCGCCTTGAGAGGATATTTCTGATGAATCCGGCCGATGTGGCTCAGTCCGCCCTTCCGGTTGCCGCTTCCGCCGACGTGTCGCTGATCGCGCTGTTCTGGCAAGCTCACTGGATCGTGAAATGCGTCATGCTGGGCCTGTTGTCCTGCTCGGTCTGGGTCTGGGCCATCGCGATCGACAAGATCTTCCTCTATGCCCGTACCCGCCGCTCGATGGACCGGTTCGAGCAGGCATTCTGGTCGGGCGAGTCGATCGAGGAGCTCTATCGGACGCTCTCGGCCAAGCCGACCCATTCCATGGCGGCCTGTTTCGTCGCCGCGATGCGCGAATGGAAGCGCTCGTTCGAGAGCCACGCCCGCTCGGTCGCAGGCCTGCAGATGCGGATCGACAAGGTCATGAACGTCTCGATCGCCCGCGAGGTCGAGCGGCTGGAGCGCCGGCTCCTGGTGCTCGCAACCGTGGGCTCCGCCGGCCCCTTCGTCGGCCTGTTCGGCACGGTCTGGGGCATCATGTCGAGCTTCCAGTCGATCGCGGCGTCGAAAAATACCTCTCTGGCGGTGGTGGCGCCCGGTATCGCGGAAGCGCTGTTTGCGACCGCTGTCGGCCTCATTGCCGCAATTCCTGCCACTATTTTCTACAATAAGTTCACTTCCGAGGTGAACCGGCAGGCCCAGCGGCTCGAGGGCTTCGCTGATGAATTTTCAGCCATTCTGTCGCGCCAGATCGACGAGCGGGGCTGACGGGCGGCATGTATAGTGTAAAGGCGAGATTGGGCATCAAGCGATGGGCATGAACGTAGCCAGTTCGTCCGGAGGCGGCGGGCGCCGCAGCCGGCGCAAGCCGGTCATGGCCGAGATCAACGTCACGCCGATGGTCGACGTGATGCTGGTGCTGCTCATCATCTTCATGGTGTCGGCGCCGCTGCTGACGGTGGGTGTTCCGCTCGATCTGCCGTCGACCCAGGCTAAGAGTCTCGATCAGAGCGACCAGAAGCCGATCCAGATGTCGGTCGACATCAAGGGCAAGGTTTTCATCGCCGACCAGGAGATCGCAATCAACGAGCTGATCCCGAAGCTGAAGGCGATCACGGACGCGCGCGGCGGGCTTGAGGAACGCATTTACCTGCGCGCCGACAAGAAGGCGGATTACGGCACGGTGGCCAAAGTCATGGGCCTGCTGTCGGGCGCGGGCTTCAAGAAGCTGGCGCTCGTCACGGAAGCGGATCAGGGGTCTTAAGGCGGTGAAGGTGAACGTCGACAAGACACTCGTTGCGTCGATCGCTCTCCACGTCCTCGTGCTGGGATGGGGTCTGATGACCTTTAGCAGCAGGGCCTACATCGTGCCGGAGGAGTCGTTGCCGGTCGACATCATTTCCAGCGACCAGCTCGCGCAGATGATGTCGGGCCAGAAGACCGGCAAGAAGGAAGAGCCGAAGCCCAAGGTCGAGAAGATCGCCGAGGCCAAGCCCGAGGAAGATGCGGTCGGCAAGGTCACCGAGAAGAAAGAGCTGATCAAGACCAATTCGACTCCCGATACGCCGCCGCCGAAGCCTGTCGAAAAGCCGGTCGAGAAGAAGCCCGATCCGCCGAAGCCGGTCGCCGAGACGAAACCAAAGGAAGAGCCGAAGCCGCAGGAGAAGAAGCCTGATCCGGCCAAGGAAGATCCGATCGCCGAGCTGCAGAAGAAGCTCGACACCAAGAAGCCGCCGCCCAAGCCCGTGGAGCAGAAGGTCGCGGCGGTGCAGCCGCAGCAGCAGCCGAAGCCCAAGGAGCGCACCTTCGATCCCGCGCAGATTGCCCGCGACCTCGACAAGCGTGCCGCGACCCGTCACGAGCTCGCGGGATCGGCGCTGAATGCGTCGGCCTCGCTGGGCTCGACATCAGGAACAGCCACCAACAACGTCGCGACCTGGCAAGGTGCATTCCAGGGCGCGGTCAAACGCTGCTTTACGCCAACCTATAACGGCCAGGACGCCAACCTGTACGAAGCCGATATCGACATTCCCATGAAGATCGACGGATCGCTCGCGTCGGAGCCCGTGATCGTCGCGGTGCGCGGACCGTCGCGGTCGATCGCGCAAGCCGTGGCGGAGAGCGCCAAGCGTGCCATCGTGCAGTGTCAGCTCTATTCATTCCTGCCAAAGCAGCAATACGACAGCTGGAAGCTCATTCCGATGACTTTCGGCCTGAAAGACATGTTGTGACATCCGAACAAAAGAAATTTTGCGATGATTGACGTTCGATCGATGAACCGCCGCCGTTTCATGACCCTGACCGGATCGGGACTCGCGATGCTTGGGGGTGGACGTGCCTTTGCGCAGGCCCAGCCCCGGCTTCGCATCGATCCCACGGAGTTTCGTCCGATCCCGATCGCGATCACCAATTTCGTGCCCGGCTCGCCGGCCGACGGCGAGGTCAGCAACGGTGTCACCCAGGTCATCACCAACAATCTGAAGCGCTCGGGCCTGTTTGCCCCGATCGACCAGGCCGCCTTCATCGAGCGCATCAGCAACATCGACGTCGCGCCGCAATTCCAGAACTGGAAGACGCTGAACGCGCAGGCGCTCGTCACCGGCCGCATGACGCGGCAGCAGGACGGCCGCCTCAAGGCCGAATTCCGCCTGTGGGATGTGATCACCGGCCAGCAGCTCGCGGGCCAGCAATATTTCACCTCGCCGGAATATTGGCGCCGCATCGCCCACATCATCTCCGACCAGATCTACGAGCAGATGACCGGCGAAAAGGGCTATTTCGACAGCCGCGTGGTGTTCGTCGACGAGACCGGGCCGAAGGAGCGCCGCGTCAAGCGGCTTGCCATGATGGACCAGGACGGTGCCAATGTGCGCTACCTCACCCGTGGCGCCGACCTCGTGCTGACGCCGCGCTTCTCGCCGAACTCGCAAGAGATCACCTACATGGAGTTCGGGCAGGGCGATCCGAAGGTCTATCTCTTCAACATCGAGACCGGCCAGCGCGAGATCGTCGGCAACTTCCCCGGCATGACCTTTGCCCCAAGGTTCTCGCCGGACGGCCAGCGCGTCATCATGAGCCTGCAGCAGGGCGGCAATTCCAACCTGTTCGTGATGGATCTGCGCTCGCGCTCGACCACGCGCCTCACCGACACGCCGGCGATCGACACGTCGCCGTCCTATTCACCCGACGGCACCCGCATCTGCTTCGAGTCCGATCGCGGCGGCCGGTCGCAGATCTACGTGATGGCGGCGGGCGGCGGACAGGCACAACGCATCTCCTTCTCCAAGGACGACAACAACGCCACCTATTCGACGCCGGTGTGGTCGCCGCGCGGCGACTACATCGCCTTCACCCGGCAGGGCGGCGGGCAATTCTCGATCGGCGTCATGAAGCCTGATGGCTCCGGCGAGCGTCTGCTCACGTCAGGCTTTCACAATGAAGGTCCGACGTTCTCGCCGAACGGCCGCGTGCTGATGTTCTTCCGCGATCCCGGCGGCAATGCCGGACCGTCGCTGTTCTCGGTCGACATCTCAGGCCGCAACGAGTTGAAAGTGCCGACGCCGGGCTTCGCCTCGGATCCGGCATGGTCGCCGCTGCTCTCCGCGACCGCGGGCCAATAAGTCGATCGCGCGCTTGCAACGCGCGATGTTTTCGAAAAAATGCGCCGATTTTTCCGCTTTCTGCGAACGCGGCAAGCTTTCCTTCACCTTGTGCCCGGCAAGGCTTGCCTAGCTGCTTGATTTCTCAGCAGAAACAATTTCGCTATTGCCGAAAAACAACTCGCCTTTAACGATGTTCCCTCAGAAAGACTTCATCTGCTGTGGGTAAAAGTACGCGCCAAACAGGACGCGTAAGTAAAGCCAATGCAACTGGCCGACCAGAAGCAGAGCGATCGAGACGAGCTGGAGCCGATACTCTACGCCGCTCTCATCAACTCTATGGTTCAGAATTTCTGGGCGATCTTCCTCGGCTCGGCCTCGGCGGCCGTGGCCGCGGTCATGACCGCGTTGAAGACTGGCGACGTCTGGCTGTGGCCGATCGCGTTTCTGCTGATCGCCATCGGCACGGCGCGCGCGTTCCAGATGCGCGGATACGAAAATCGCACGCAGCCGCTGTCATTCGATGAGGCCACTCATCTGGCGCCGCGTTACTGGATCGGCGCCCTCAGCTATGCGGCAGTGCTCGGCCTGTGGTCCTTCGTCGTCATCTACAACAACGAGGATCCGGTCGCCGACATGCTCGCTGTCGCCATCGGCATCGGCTATACCGCCGGCGGCGCCGCCCGCAATTACGGCCAGCCCCGGGTGATCCAGTGGCACGTCGCGCTTGCTTGCGGTCCGATGTCGCTCGCGCTGCTGCTGCACGGCGGCCCCTACCATATTGGTCTCGCCATCCTGCTCGCCTTCTTTTTCATCGGGCTGAAGAACATCAACCTCAGCCTGCATGCGATCTTCGTCAAGGCATTGACCTCGAGCTTCCGCGAATCCGCGCTGGCGAGCCAGTTCGATACCGCGCTCAACAACATGCCGCACGGCCTCTGTATGTTTCGCGCCGACGGACGCCTCGCGGTGATGAACCACCGCTTCGGCGAGCTGATGGAATTGCCCGAGGACCTGGTCAAGCGCGGCGCCACCGCGGCCGATATCGTGTCGGCCTGCGTCGCCGCTGGCACCATCTCGGCCGAGAGCGGCAATCAGGTCATGGCCGAGATCGAGCATGCCAGGATTTGCGAGATCGTCACCGCCGATCCGAATTCGGCGCGCGGCCGGACGCTGGCCTGGACGTTCCAGCCGATGGCCCGCGGCGGCACCGTGCTGCTGCTGGAAGACATTACCGAGCGCACCAATGCGGAAGCCCGCATCACCCATCTTGCTCGCTACGACGAACTGACCGCGTTGCCGAACCGCGTCTCGTTCCGCGACGAGATCGAGCGGCTGCTCGCCCAATCGCATCATTCCGATCGGCTCTCCGCCCTGCTGTTCGTCGACCTCGACCAGTTCAAGCAGGTCAACGACACGCTCGGCCATCCCTGCGGCGACCAGCTGCTCTGCGCGGTCGCCAATCGCCTGCGCGAGATGCTGCGGCCGGAGGATTTCGTCGCCCGCTTCGGCGGCGACGAGTTCGTCGTGTTCCAGCAGAACATCAATTCCGCGGAAGATGCCGCGAGCCTCGCGCGCCGCATCGTCGAGCGCCTGAGCGAGCGCTACCGCATCGACAACCATCTGGTCGAGATCGGTGCCAGCGTCGGCATCGCGCTGACCTCGCCTGAAGGCACCAGCGCCGACACGCTGCTGAAGAACGCCGACATGGCGCTGTACCGCGCCAAGGCCGATGGCCGCGGCACCTTCTGCTTCTTCCGCGACGAGATGGCGGCCACCGTCGAGGCCCGCCGCATCCTCGAGCTCGACCTGCGCAAGGCGCTCGCCAATGAGGAGTTCGAGCTGTTCTACCAGCCGCTGGTCAACCTCAAGTCCGGCAAGATCACCACCTGCGAGGCGCTGCTGCGCTGGAATCATCCGGTACGCGGCACGGTCTCGCCGGTCGACATCATCCCGGTTGCCGAGGACATGGGCCTGATCGTCGATCTCGGCCGCTGGATCCTGCGCCGCGCCTGCATGGAATGCATGAAATGGCCGGAGGGCGTCAGCGTCGCCGTCAACTTCTCGCCGCAGCAATTCCACCAGCGCGACGTGCTGAGCGAGATTCGCTATGCGCTCGAAGTGTCGGGCCTGCCGGCGCATCGCCTCGAGATCGAGATCACCGAATCCTCTCTGCTTCGCAACACCCAGCTCACCCACGACATCCTGTCGCAGCTGCATGCGCTCGGCGTGCGCATTTCGCTGGACGATTTCGGCACCGGCTATTCGAGCCTCAGCTATCTGCACAATTTCCCGATGCAGAAGGTCAAGATCGACCGCTCCTTCCTCGAGGGCATCGACACCGACCGTCCGCTGACGCTGCTGCGCGGCGTGGCGCGGCTGTCCGCCGATCTCGGTATGGCGGTCGTGGTCGAGGGCATCGAGACCAACGAACAGCTCGAACTGATCAGCGCCGATGGTACCGTGTCCGAGGCCCAGGGCTATCTGTTCAGCCGTCCGGTGCCCGCCGTGCGGATGCGCCAGCTGCTGAATGCCTCCCACGGACGGCGCGGCGAGAACCTGCTCCAGCTCGTCAGCGCGCGCTCTTTCGCCTAGACGGCGCTTCGCAAAATTTCCCGTCGTTTCAGACTGTTGTGATGGCTCCGTAGTCCTACGGAGGGTTAACCCTAACCTTTCGATTGCTTTGCGTCGCTATTAAGAAGCTGTTAATAATTGATCACGCGTGGAGGTTGTCCTGCGCGCCTGCGGTGAGCGGTGGTGGGTAAGGAGTTGGAATGCAGTCCTCAGCCAGAGCGGTCATTTCGGCTGTTGGACGGGGTGCCGAACTCCTGACTGACGTCGATTATCATCTCGCCGAGACGGTCGAGGAGAAGGAGGAAATCTACAACCTCCGCTATCGCGCCTATTTGCGCGAAGGGGCCGTCAAGGAATCTCCCGACGCACGCGTCACCGACCATTATGACGAACTGCCGAACGCGTGGACCTTCGGCGTTTACCTCCGCGGCGAGCTCTGCAGCTCCGTGCGCATTAGCGTGCTGACCTCGGAATGGCGCTCGTCGACCTCGGCGGACGTTTTTCCCGACGTCGTGCTGCCGCGGCTCGATCGCGGCGAGGTCATGATCGACCCGACGCGGTTCGTCGCCGACCCCGACATGGCCAAGCGTGTTCCGGAATTGCCCTATCTGACCACGCGTCTCGCCTATATGGCGTGCGAGCATTTCAATGCTGATCTGGGCCTCGCCATCGTGCGTCCCGAGCATCAGGCATTCTATCGCCGGGTATTCCTGCATGCGCCGATTGCCGAGCCCCGGTTGGTCCCCGGCCTCACCAAGGCGTTCGGGTTGATGGCGGCGGATTTCCCGACCTTCCGCAAGAAGGTGTTCGAGCGTTATCCCATCATGCGCTCCACGGCGTTCGAGCGGCGCATGCTGTTCGGGCGTGGCGGCCAGCGCCAGGTTCCGCAGCGGCCGGTGCTGGTGGCCGGGACGGCCCACGCCTGATTCTGCGTCGGCTTGGGCAGACGGCTTCTGCGTCGGCTTCATGACGGCCGCCGGCGCCTGCTGACGGGCCCCGTTCGTGTCTCTTCCGCGCCGGGCCCAAAATTCCAGCAAAATCCAGCGTTTTTGCCTGCCGGTCCCGCTTGCCTTCACCCTCGTGCCACATTTACAAACCATTAACCATCGCGGGTGCTTTTCGCTGGTTGGGGGCATTTGACCGGCTGAGGCAAGGTTCCGTCAAGGTTGACGGAACGTTCGCTTAACCAACCCCCTGTAGACCGGACAGCAGTGGACGAACGTGAGCGTGGAGGCTCCGGAATGATGAATCCTATGCGTATCCTCCAGGGATTGAAGCTGGCCGCAGTTGTCGCAATCGCACTGTCGATGGGCGCCTGCGCCAAGCAGAATGCGGGCCTGGACGCCAATGCGAGCGCGGCGACGCCCGGCAGCCAGCAGGATTTCGTGGTGAACGTGGGCGACCGCGTGTTCTTCGAGAGCGACCAGACCGATCTGACCCCGCAGGCGATCGTGACTCTGGAGAAGCAGGCGCAGTGGCTGCAGACCTATCCGCGTTACTCCTTCACCATCGAAGGTCACGCCGACGAGCGCGGCACCCGCGAATACAACATCGCCCTCGGCGCCCGCCGCGCCCAGTCGGTGCGCTCCTTCCTCGCCTCGCGCGGCATCGATCCGAACCGCATGCGCACGATCTCCTACGGCAAGGAGCGCCCCGTGGCGGTGTGTAACGATATCTCTTGCTGGTCGCAGAACCGTCGTGCTGTGACCGTGCTGAACGCGAGCTCCTGACGCCAGATACTGACTCGCAGTCAGCCGCCGTTCATCTTTGGAAATCGAATATGCCGGCGCCCTCTCGGGCGCCGGTTTCGTTTCAGCCAACTGTGACAGAAACGGCGTGGCGCCAGTCACATTTTTGGCGTAGTGGCTTTCAATGTGTGGCGCCTCGCGTGTTCCGTCGCAGCTTTTGTTTTCGTCGTCAGGGCAAGATGTCATCCAGATCCAAGGGAATTACCGGCATCGTGGCATTGGCCGCGCTGCTCTCTTTGTGCGCGCCCGCGTTCGCGCAGACCGACGATGATCCCGAGATTCGGATCGAGCGGCTGGAGAACCAGCTGCGGCAGCTCACCGGCCAGAACGAAGAGCTGCAATATCGCAACCGCCAGCTCGAGGATCGCATCCGGCAGCTCGAGGGCGGCGCGCAAGGCGCGACGCCCGGACAGGCGCCGGCCCAGCCCAATGTCGCAGCCGTTCCGCCCGCCCAGGTCGCGCCCGGCTATCGCCAGCCGCAACAACAGGCCGTGCAGCAACCGAATTACCAGCAGCCCCAGATCGCGGCGCCCGCGCCGATCGTTCAGGAGCAGCCGGGCCCGGGTGCTCCGGGCACGCGTCGCCGCGGCGATGCGTTCGATCCGAGCCAGAGCCCGAACGCGCCCGGTGCTCCGCGCGCGCTCGGCGGCGGCCAGCAGCCGATGCCGGCGGGGGCGCCGCTCGATCTCTCCAACAATGGCGGACAATACCCGCAAGGAGCCGCTCCCGCCCAGCCGGGCTATCCGCCGGCCCAGCAGGGCAATCCCGCGCAAGGTGGTCCGGCTCTCGCGACCCTGCCGCCCTCGGCCACGCCGCGCGACGAGTTCGACCTCGGCATCGGCTACATGCAGCGCAAGGACTACGCGCTCGCCGAGCAGACCATGAAGAATTTTGCCGCGAAGTATCCTTCAGATCCGCTGCTCGGGGACGCGCAATACTGGCTCGGCGAAAGCTATTTCCAGCGCCAGCAATATCGCGATTCCGCCGAGGCCTTCCTCGCGGTCACCACCAAATACGACAAATCGGCCAAGGCGCCGGATGCGCTGTTGCGGCTTGGCCAGTCGCTCGCCGCGCTGAAGGAAAAGGAAGCCGCCTGCGCCGCCTTCGGCGAGGTCGGCCGCAAATATCCGCGCGCCTCGGCCGGCGTGAAGGCCGCCGTCGATCGCGAGCAGAAGCGGGTGAAGTGCTGACGGGATTGCGCTAAACAGTCTGGCGATTGCCGGGCCGCGTCATGCCAGACGACGACAATTCTCCGATCTCCGCACGCGCGGCGAAGCAGCTCTTCGCTGAGTTCAAGGCTGCGCCGGCGCTGGTGCTCGCGGTCTCCGGCGGGCCTGACTCGGTCGCGCTGATGTGGCTTGCGGCGCGCTGGCGGCGCAGTCTTGCCCGCGGCCCTGATCTCACAATCGTCACCGTCGATCACGGCCTGCGGAAAGAATCGGCGCGCGAGGCGCGCGAGGTCAAGCACCTCGCGACAGATCTCGGATTGCCGCACCGGACCCTGCGCTGGCGTGGCGCCAAGCCAGAGACAGGATTGCCCGCCGCTGCGCGCGAGGCCCGCTACCGCCTGCTCGCGCAGGCCGCACGCGCTGCCGGCGCGAGCCATGTGCTGACCGCCCACACCCGCGACGACCAGGCCGAGACGCTGCTGATGCGGCTGCTCCGCGGCAGCGGCATTGCCGGTCTCTCGGCGATGGCGCGCCATTCGACGCGCGACGGCCTCGTGCTGGCGCGTCCGCTGTTGGATGTTCCGAAATCGCAACTGATCGCAACCCTGAAGCGGGCCGGGATCGGTTATGCCGACGATCCCACCAATCGCGACGCGGCCTTCACGCGGCCCCGTCTGCGCGCGCTGCTGCCGCAGCTCGCAGCCGAGGGCGGCGATGCTCGCACGCTGGTGCGGCTCGCAGGCAGGCTCGCTCGCGCCAATGCCGCGGTCGAGGTCCTGACCGACGGCGCCGAGCGCTTTCTCCGATTGCGCGATCGCGGCGATGCGCCGCAGCCGGGCGTTCGCAGCTTCGAGGCCGCTTCCTTCGTCACCTTGCCCGAGGAAGTCCGGCTGCGGCTGCTGCTGCGGGCCATCGATGCGCTCGGGCACGAAGGGCCGGCGGAACTCGGCAAGGTCGAGACCCTGCTGGCCGCGCTCGATCAGGCTGTGGCCCTGGGGTCCCGCGCCCCCGCAAATGGCCGTGCGACCCCAAAGCAGACCCGTCTCAAGCAGACCCTTGCGGGAGCCTTGATCAGCCTTGCCGGGGGGCGTATCCACGTCACCGCTGCGCCGGCCCGGCGGTCGAAGGGGACTTGAGGGGCGGATGAGGGCGGACCATGACACCGGCCGTTTCGGCAGGGTGCCGTCAGGACACCTTAACCAGGCAGGAAAAACCCCGGCTCCACTGCCATTATTTCAGCGGGAATCGCTCTAAGATGGGATAAATAGTCCCATCTCGTTCCCTTGGCAGCGACCGGGGCGGCACCTAAATTGTATGCGTCGAACGATGAGGATTCCTTGGGGATTTCCTCGTAGAGCCCCAAGGATGAGGCCGCGATCCGCGCGACCACGAAGGAAGATCGATGAACGCCAATCTGCGCAATTTCGCCCTCTGGGTCATCATTGTTTTGCTGCTGTTGGCGTTGTTCACGCTGTTCCAGAATCCGGGTCAGCGGGCCTCTTCCACGGATATCTCGTTCTCGCAACTCCTGACCGAGGTCGATAAGGGCAATGTCCGCGACGTCGTGATCCAGGGGCCGGATATCCACGGCACCTTCAACAGCGGCACCAGCTTCCAGACCTACGCGCCGAGCGATCCGAGCCTGGTGAAGCGTCTCTATGACGCCAAGGTCCAGATCAGCGCGAAGCCGCCCGGCGACAACGTGCCGTGGTTCGTCTCGCTGCTGGTTTCCTGGCTGCCCTTCATCGCGCTGATCGGCGTGTGGATCTTCCTGTCGCGGCAGATGCAGGGCGGCGCCGGCAAGGCGATGGGCTTCGGCAAGTCGCGGGCGAAGATGCTCACGGAAGCGCATGGCCGCGTCACCTTCGAGGATGTCGCTGGTGTCGACGAAGCCAAGCAGGACCTGCAGGAGATCGTCGAATTCCTCCGCGACCCCGGCAAGTTCCAGCGCCTCGGCGGCCGCATTCCGCGCGGCGTGCTGCTGGTCGGCCCTCCCGGCACCGGCAAGACCTTGATCGCGCGTGCGGTCGCGGGCGAAGCCAACGTGCCGTTCTTCACCATTTCGGGTTCGGACTTCGTCGAAATGTTCGTCGGCGTCGGCGCCTCTCGCGTCCGCGACATGTTCGAGCAGGCCAAGAAGAACGCGCCCTGCATCATCTTCATCGACGAAATCGACGCGGTCGGTCGTCACCGTGGCGCCGGTCTCGGCGGTGGCAATGACGAGCGCGAGCAGACGCTGAACCAGCTGCTGGTCGAGATGGACGGCTTCGAGGCGAATGAGGGCGTGATCCTGATCGCCGCCACCAACCGTCCTGACGTGCTCGATCCCGCGCTGCTGCGTCCGGGCCGCTTCGACCGTCAGGTCGTGGTGCCGAACCCCGACGTCGTCGGCCGCGAGCAGATCCTGAAAGTTCACGTCCGCAAGGTGCCGCTGGCTCCCGATATCAACCTCAAGACCATCGCGCGCGGCACGCCCGGATTCTCCGGCGCCGACCTGATGAATCTGGTGAACGAAGCCGCGCTGACCGCCGCCCGCCGCAACAAGCGGATGGTGACGCAGGCCGAGTTCGAGGAAGCAAAAGACAAGGTGATGATGGGCGCCGAGCGCAAGTCGCTCGTCATGACCGAGGAAGAGAAGCTGCTGACGGCCTATCACGAGGGCGGCCACGCCATCGTCGGCCTCAACGTGCCCGCGACCGATCCGATCCACAAGGCGACCATCATTCCGCGCGGCCGTGCGCTCGGCATGGTGATGCAGCTGCCCGAGCGCGACAAGCTGTCGATGTCGCTGGAGCAGATGACCTCGCGCCTCGCCATCATGATGGGCGGCCGTGTCGCCGAAGAGCTGATCTTCGGCCGCGAGAAGGTCACATCAGGTGCCGCCTCCGACATCGAGCAGGCCACGCGCCTGGCCCGGATGATGGTGACGCGCTGGGGCCTGTCGGAAGAGCTCGGCACCGTCTCCTACGGCGAGAACCAGGATGAAGTGTTCTTAGGCATGTCGGTCTCGCGGACGCAGAACGCCTCTGAAGCGACCGTGCAGAAGATCGACTCCGAGATCCGTCGCCTGGTCGAGGAAGGCTACAAGGAAGCGACCCGCATCCTCACCGAGAAGCACGCCGACCTCGAAGCGCTGGCCAAGGGCCTCTTGGAGTTCGAAACGCTCTCGGGTGACGAGATCGTCGACCTGCTCAAGGGCAAGAAGCCGAACCGCGAGTCCGTGCTCGAGCCGACCGCGCCGCGTGCCTCCGCCGTGCCCCCGGCCGGCAAGTCGCGCCCGCGGCCCGATCCGGATCCCGGCCTGGAGCCGCAGCCGCAGGCGTAACGCTGATGGCTTTCAACGATTGAATTCAGAACGGGCGCTTCGTAGCGCCCGTTCTTTTTTGGACCGTTCAGCTCTGCTCAAGGGTTCGCCATGCACGTCGTCGAATGCGATTATCCTCCCGGCAGCGGGCTCAGCCGCGACCTTGTCGAACGGGCCTATTTTCACGATTCCTACCGCGCGGCGCTGGCGCGTCCCGAACTCGGGATCGTCGATATCTTCTTCGCGCTGTTCGGACATACGCCACTCTGGATGAAGCTTTTGCTGATCGTCCGTAACGCGATCGCGAAGCTGGTCGGCCTGGAGGCGCCGAGCGTCGGGGAGATCATGAGCCCCGCCATCAAGAGCGAATACCGCGTGGGCGACAAGATCGGGCCATGGCCGATCTATTTCATCGCCGAGAACGAGATCGTCGCCGGGCGGAACAACAAGCATCTCGACTTCCGGCTGTCGGTCCTGGAGGCACGGGATGGCGAGGGGCCGAACGTCATCGTTACGACGGTCTGCACCGTGCATAACGTGTTCGGAAAAATCTATCTGTTCTTCATCGTCCCCTTCCATCGCACGGGAGTTCGGGCCCTGATCTCGAACGCAGTTGCTGCGAAGCGTCTGTGAGCAGGTGAGCGATCATGGCCGGCTATTCCGGCAGAACAGTTGTGCAGAAGCTCGGCCTCAAGCCGGGCTTTCGCATTCTTGTCGACGGGCTGCCGGTTGCTTATGCCGACATAGTCGGCGAACTGCCGACCGACGTGCGGCTGGTGAAGGCCGCCAAGCCGCCGCTCGACGTGGTGCATGTCTTCGCCACTGAAGCCAAAGGCCTCGCTGCAAAACTGCGCAGCTATCGCAAGGCGATCGCGCCCGACGGCATGATCTGGGCGTCATGGCCGAAAAAGGCCTCCGGCGTTGCAACTGATGTCACGGAAGCGCTGGTGCGCGAGACCGCGCTGGCGAATGGCCTCGTCGACATCAAGATCTGCGCCGTCAGCGAGGTCTGGTCCGGGTTGAAGCTCGTGATCCCCGTGAAGGATCGCGCGAAATAGCATCGCTCTCGTGCCCCGGACGCGATGCGGCACGCAGTGACGCGCTGCAGAGCCGGGGCCCATCTCCCCGAGCAATCCGTGCGGCGTGGGTCCCGGCTCTGCGCAGCAACGCCATAGTGCGTCGAAGACGCGCGTGAACGCGCTGGTGGGCGTTGCAGCGCGTCCGGGACACGAGATCCCCTGGTCTTGAATAAGTCTTGGCAGCGACGCGACCGTCGTGACATGCTCGGCCTCAAACAAAGGTGTGGAGTGATCGCACCAGCAAGGGGAGGAGAGACCGATGCGCTTCGTGGCGGCGTTGGGCGCGCTTGGCGCCGTTTCAATCCTGCTATCGCCAACCCTCTCGCTCGCCGCCGAGATGCGCGGCGTCACCGCGACGGAAATCAGGATCGGCCAGACCATGCCCTATAGCGGGCCGGTCTCCGCCTTCGGCGCGCTCGGCAAGGGCGAGGTCGGCTATTTCAAGATGCTCAACGAGAAGGGCGGCATCAACGGCCGCAAGGTCAATCTGATCTCGCTCGACGACAGCTACGCGCCGCCGAAATCGGTCGAGCAGACCCGAAGGCTGGTGGAGAGCGACGAGGTTGCGCTGATCTTCTCCTCGATCGGCACCGCGCATAACACTGCGATTGCAAAATATCTCCAGTCCAAGAACGTGCCGCAGCTCTTCATCGGTTCCGGCGCCTCGAAGTTTGCCGACGTCACGCAATATCCGCAGGCGACGATGGGCGTGCAGGGCCCGTTCCGCTACGAAGCGCGGCTCTATGCGCGCTATGCGCTCGCCAAGAACCCCAACGCGAAGTTCGCCGTGATCTCGCAGAACGACGATTACGGCCGCGACTATCTTGCCGGCCTCAAGGACGTGCTCGGCGAGAAATACGATTCCGTCGTCACCGTCGCGACCTATGAAATCCAGGATCCGACCATCGATTCCCAGATCGTCAAGCTGAAAGCCTCTGGCGCCGACGTGTTCGTGATCGCGGCGACGCCGAAATTCGCGGCGCAAGCGATCCGCAAGTCCTTCGAGATCGGCTGGCGTCCCATGACCTTCCTGTCCAACGTCGCGGTGTGGATCTCGACCGTGATGGAGCCTGCCGGCGTCGAAGCAGGCACCGGCATTCTCTCCACGGCCTACGTGAAGGACCCCGATGATCCCGCCTGGAAGGACGATCCCGGCGTCAAGGCCTGGCGCGACTTCATGACGAAGTACGTGCCGGAAGCCGACCAGCACGATACCAACTACGTCAATGCCTATAACAGCGCGATGGCGCTGGAGGCCGTGCTGAAAGCCTGCGGCGACGATCTGTCGACCGAGAACATCCTGAAACAGGCCTATTCGATCCACGATCTCGAACTGCCGATGTTGCTCCCCGGCATCAAGATCAACACCAGCGCGACCGACCATGTGCCGGTCGACCAGATGCAGTTCATGCGCTTCAACGGCAAGACCTGGGAGCGCTTTGGCGAATTGCAGACGGGGAATTGATGTTGCAGTTCCGTGACCGACGCCCAATATAGCAACTACGCGCGCGCAACTACGTCGATGAGGTCCTCAAAAGGCACCCCATGCCTATTTGCGTATCGCTCCAGAATATCGCTCAAATAAGAGCGATCACCGAGTAGACGGCGCAGCGCCGGGTAGGGGGCTGTGCGATCCGCATTGCGAAGTGAGGTGCGTCCCAGTTTCTCGTCGATGATGGCAAGCGCATCGGCGGCCTTCAGCATATCGGCAAGCAACGTATCCGCCTGAACGCCAGTGCGGTGATCATGAGCGGCGATCGCATGCTGAGCCTCAGCGGGGATCTTGTCGCCGAGCCAGGCGACGGTCACCAAGCCATGCTGGCTCCAGTTGCCGTGCGTGTAGAAGTAGTCGAGGTCATGGCAGAGACCGACGACTTCCCACAGATCGGTGGAGGCGGAAAAACGCGGCGCCAGCGCTCGCATGATGTGGGCCACGAACCGCGAGTGATCGGCTCTCGGCGTGTCGCTCAGGTGCTGTTTGACCAGCAGCTCCGCATCAGCGACGTTCAGCATAGTTTCCACCCGCTATGACCTGACCCATCATCTCACGACGCCAGACGCAGCCAGACGTCGTTGCTCGCGAGCGTGCCGTTCGGCGTGGCAATCTCCAGGTCCACGACGTGCAGGGAACCAGGCTGGTCTCCGTAGACGAATTTCAGGTGCCATATCAGCCCAAGGTCCGGCGTGATGACGAAGTCTTCCAATCCATCGGTCATCGCCCGAACGGCGTCACGGTGCGCCAGGGGCGCCGAGAACATCGCGTCGATCAGATTGGCCAGGCTCATGCCTTCGACCAGCATCATTCGCGCGATGTCGTCACCATGGACGTGGCGGAGCGCGGATACGATGACAGCAATTGCGTCCGGATTTTTCATCACGCGGTCTACTTGGGGGCCTTTGCGTCGCCCCGATCCGGCTGCATTGAACTGCGTCAGGCCCGGAGAGACAAGGCTGTTTGCCATCCAGCGCGACCTTCGCTGGCAGTTTCGTCGAACTGGACGCGGCGGCCTTGCGCGTCGCGAAGCGGCTGGATGTCGATCTCGTCAAAGGCGAACTGCTTGATCAGCTTCAATGGGCTGACCGTTGGGTTCCTCATGTCCCCCCACGGGCTAGAGCTTCCGCGAGGCATCGGAAACGCGAAAGGGTCTGACGGGATGCGAAACAGGATGCGACCATCCCATGCATCGCTATTGCTCGTCGCACCCATTCGCATCGTGCCGACATAATCCAGGTAGGTCTGGTAGGCCTCCTTCTGGAGTGAGACCGTGACACTCAAGCCGGTAAAGTCGATCTCTCCATGCATGCGGAAATCGTAGACCAGTGCTTCAGCCACTTTCACACTGCCGGTCGAATTGTTGTCCTCGTTGGGCCGGACAGCGAAAAACCTGTCCTGACACCAGTTGTCGTACGGCACACTCTCGGGCCGGGACGGGCGCTGTGACAAAGCTTGATCGAGCCCGCTGGAAAAGCCGAGATCGTCGATCCGGCCACGAGCAGGGTTGAAGAAAAGTCCCTCCTGCCCGGCAAGGCCCATTCCATCGAGACGAGCAATCAAGACGAGTGAAGACATCGGTGATTGCCTCTCCTGATTGTTGCCGAGCTTCACTTCGACGGTGCGGCAGCCTGATCGTCCCGCACATGCACCACCGCAACCTTATCCGCATACACCCGCTTCCAGCCCGGGATGTGGTCCAAAATCTGCGCCGCGGGCGAATCCACGGTCAGCAGCGTCGCATCGATCCTGTTCTCGTCCAGCATGCGCAGCAGACCCGACACGTCGCGGCCGTCTTCGGCGGCAAAATAGTCCATCAGGAACTTTTCGCCGTAGAGCTCCGACCTGCCGTCGACGAACGGCTTGATGTCGCGAACGATGAGGTAGCCGCCGAAACCGTAGGAATTGAAGATGCGCGCGGCTTTTCGCTCGGTCAGCATATCGACGGCCGCAACCGGCGTCTGCACCGTCGAGAATTCGAAGGGGTGACGCGCGGCAAAAGCCGACGTGGCGCTTGCGGTCGCGAGCACGATGGCCACCGCGGCCAGTGCCGCCGGGGCACCGGGTGCCATCCGCAAACCGCGCGGTGCATCGGAAACGGGGCTGAACCAGCCGCTCAGCGGCTGCGCCAGCACCAGAGGCACGATCACGCCAAAGGTCTCGATGCTGCGGACATGCGCCAGCGCCATCCAGGTCGTGCCGAGGATCAGCAGCACGCGCGGCGGTGACAGCGTCAGGCCGCGCGTCAGCGCGAGGCCGAGCAACCCGAGCAGCGCGCCCGCGAACGGGCTGAACGAGCTGAAATCGGCCGGACGCCACTCGGCGATGACCGAGAAGGATTTGCCGAGGCTGAGGATGCGGGCTGCACCGAGCAGGGTATCCACGCCGTAGGGCGTGCAGCAGCTTGCCACCAGCGCGCCAACTCCGAACGCGGCCCATTGCATCGCGAGCGCCATCAGGCGCGGCGCGGGCGAACGCCAGAGCGCCTCGAGGCCGATCGCGCCAATCAGCGCGAGCCCGAGCACGAAGCCGCCGTGAAGATTGGCCCACAGCGCCATCAGCGGCAGCAGCAGGAAGGACGGCGCACGACCTCGATCGGCCGCCGCCATCAAGGCGCCGCTCCAGGCAACCATCACTGGCAGCGCCAGCACATGCGGACGAGCCAGCAGATGCGGCGCGGCCAGCGTCATCGCCAGCAGGCAGAACACCAGGGCATAGGGCAAATCGAGATGCCGTTGCAGGAAGGCGAGCAACAATCCCATCGCCAACGCGATCGCGGCCGCGGTCAGCACCACGGGCCCAGCCCATCCCCATCCAGAATAAGCGGTCGCGAACAGAACCTGCGACAGCCACGACGTCGAGAGCCAGACCTCGCCTTGCCGCGTCAGCGAATAAAGATCGGTCCAGGGCACAGCGCGATGATCGAGGATCCACTGGCCGACCTTGATCTGCCAGAGCGTATCGGGATCGTGCAGCAGGCTGTCGCCGCTCACCAGCAGCAACAGAAAGGTCGCGGCTGCCAGGCACAGCGGGGCCAGATTGCGCCGGGTGCGCGCAATCGGAAGACTGGCGGCGATGCTCATGGTTTGGCCGGCGCGGCGCCTGCCCCGTCATCCCGCACATGGATCACGGCGATATCGTCGCCATAGAGCCGCTTCCAGCCCTTGATGTGATCGAGCACCTGGGCGGCAGGAGAGTCGGCGACCAGCAGCGTTGCGTCGATCTTGTGCTCTTCGAGCAGCCGCATCAAATTGTCGAGCTTCTTGACCTCGATCGCCTTGAAGAAATCCATCACGAATGTCTCGCCATAGAGCTCGGCGCGGCCGTCGACGAACACGGGAATGTCGCGCGAGATCAGATAGCCGCCGAACTGGTAGGCGTTGAAGATCCGCTGCGCCTTGCGCTGCTGCAGCAAATCGACCGCGGCCACCGGCGTCTGATCCATCGTGAAGGTGAAGCGGTGATGCGACATGTAGATCGAGGTCGAGGTCCACGCCGCGGCGGCGATCATCAGCGCACCCATCATGGTGACATAACGCGCCGCCGGGGTCTCCGTGCCTTGCGCGAGTTGCGGCAGCGGCGATTTTTCGCCGAGCGGTTTTGCGAGCACCAGCGGCACCAGGAAGGCAAAGGCCTCAATGCTCCTGACATGGGTCAGCCCCATCCAGGTGAACAGCAGGATCAGCAGGATGCGTGGCGGCGATAGCGTCAGCCCGCGAAACAGGCCGATCGCGATCAGGCCGAGGATCGCGCCCTCGAAGGCGGAGAACGAGGCGAAATTCGCCGGCATCCATTCCGAGATGACCGACAGCAGCTCGCCGAGATTGAGAATGTTGGTCGCGCCCAACAGCGTACGCCAGCCATAGGGCGTGACGCAGGCGGCTAGCATAGCAGCGACGCCGAACAGGAACCAGCGCGCGAGCAGGCGGATTTGTTTGCCGGACTCGAGTGTCCAGATCGCCTCCAGCGCCATCGGGCCGATCAGCGCGAGGCCAAGCACGAAGCCGCCGTGAAGGTTGGCCCACAGCGACATCAGCGGCAGCCAGACCCAGGACGGCGTCACCTTGCGGTCGGCCGCGTTCATCAGCACGCCGACCCACGCGATCATGACAGGCAGCGCCAGGATGTGCGGTCGCGCCAGGATGTGATGCAGTGACAGCAGCACGGCCAGCATTGCGAACAGCACTGAGCGCGGAATCTCGAGATGCGCATCGAGCAGGTAGACGAAGATCGCAACTGAGGCCGCGATCGCAAGCGCGGTGAGGATCACCGGCCCGGCCCAGTCCATGTGTGCGTAGGAGACGGCGTAGAGTATCTGCGACAGCCACGAGGTCGAGATCCAGGGCTCGCCCGGCCGCGTAAAGGAGTAGATGTCGAAATAGGGCAGGGCGTGGTGATCGAGGATCCACTGCCCGATCTTGATCTGCCAGAATGAATCGGAGTCCTGAAGCAGCGTGTCGCCGATATAGAGGAAGAAGAGATAGGCGCCCGCGCCGACACACAGCGGCACCAGCGCCCGCGCGCGGCTCTGCACCGTGATGCTGTTGGTGAAGGAAAGGGACATGCCGCCTCGTCTTGTTCTTGTCGGATTTGCCAGCGGGCGGCATTGGACCATAGCGGTCATAACTTCCAGTAAATCGGCGGGATTGCCGGATTTCGTGTCCGTGCAATTTAACGGGTTGTTTTCAATTTCGGTTTACCATCGACGAATACATGCAAACCGTTCCGTGTTTACGCAGTCGAATTAACTGCGGCGCAAGTCTTTGCCCTTACGTTCGGTTCCATGGTCGGGCGGCGCTGGGAAGCCGAAGAGACCAGACCATTGAAGCCTCGTGTACCTTTTGGAGCAGTCTATGAAGAACCTCGTTTCGCGTTTCGTGAAGGATGAATCCGGCGCCACCGCCATTGAATACGGCCTGATCGCTGCCGGCATCGCGCTGGCGATCATCACCGTCGTCAACAACCTCGGCACCACGCTGAACACCAAGTTCGGCTCGATCTCGTCCAGCCTCAAGTAAGCTGAGACGAACTCAGAGTTCTAGAGAGCCCCGTCCTTGGACGGGGCTCTCTTTGTTTTGGGGCCCGCTGCACCCACAACGTCATTGCGAGCGCAGCGAAGCAATCCAGGAATCTCTCTGCGGAGACAGTCTGGATTGCATCGCTGCGCTCGCAATGACGGGGATGGGTCGTCGTGGGACGACTTCTATCGTGGTTGCGGATACGTGGTGAGCACGGCGCCGTGCGCCTTTGCCCGCTCGAAGGGAGCTCAGCCGAGACCCGGCTGCCAGACAGTCGATGCGCCCTTCGCAACATTGTGCGCAACGCGCCCCATCCATTCCAGATAAGCCTTCGCGGCCCAGATCGAGCCTGCCGCCAGTGCAACACCGCCGGCAACGTCGATGATGTAATGCGCACCGATGACCGGCGTTGCCGCGATCATCAGCAGGTTGAGCGTGGCCACGATGCCGCCAATGCGCCGCACCGGCCACAGCGCCCAGATGTAGAGCACGGCGGATGCAGCGTGAAAGCTCGGAAACGAGACGATGCCGGAGAGCGTGAACAGTTGCAGCTGGTGCAGGCTGTCGTCGCGCAGCGCCAGGATATCGCGCAGCTGTCCGGCGTAAGCGGCGGTGTTGATATCGGGCAGCTGGGCCGCCGGCAATTGCAGACCGTAGTAAGTGCCGATTGCCGGCACGAGCGCCGAGATTGCGATGGTGATGGCGAGCGCGAGGCTCATCGCCAGCATGAACAATTGCAGCCGCACGTAACGCCCCGTCAGCGCCAGCACGATGGGGATGCCGAGCAACGGCCATTTGATCAGGCCGTAGCTGCGCGAGAGGACGTCCGCGAGCCAGGGGTGATCGTTGACGAAGCGCGCGATCGGCTCGGGATCGAGGCCTAGCGCGCGATCGATCGCGAGCAGCGCCTGATCCTGGAGTGGAAAGCCCATCCAGTTGGCGACATAGCTGAGCGGCCCGACGATGGCGCAGGTGATGATGATTTGGCCGATCGTGCCCAGCGAGAAAATGAGTTTCGGATCGGCGCGATCGCCCCTGGCGATGTAGTGGCGATAGGCGATGGCAACGAAGGACGCGGCGATCGCGAGCGTGATGCCGTAGCCGACCGGCTCGAGCCTGAGGCCGGTGACGGAGAGGCCGAGCGCCAGCAGGCTGCCCATCGCTGCGATGGGAAACCCGTTCAGCTGAAAGAGCTTCCAGGCCGTTTTGGCGTCCGTGTCGACCATACTGCACCGCTTAGGATCAAAGCCACAGTCGCCGACCGGCTTTAAGGGCACGGTAACAATCGTGGTCGACTGTTTCCCAATTGATTCCCTGCAATTTGAGCGATTTGCCGCCCGGCTTCCCGAGTGTGACGTCGCCGGCACCCCGCCTCGAAGGTTCTTCACGTGCCCGCCTTCGGGAAGCGCTGAGCAACGTAGTGGTTGGTCGCCATATTCCCGGGTAGTTCTGCGGTAGCAATTTGAAAATTCGATCCGATGCCGCTTTCTTTCGCGGTGGTCAACCGTTCAGCCGCCCAGTTCGACGCGCAGGCAATCAGGATACCGGCGAGAATGTCGGCATAATAATGGCCCCCCATGGAACGGGCACTAAAGATGATCGCAAATTGAAAGGCTGCGACGAACGGGAATAGAACCGGGACGCCGCGGAATGAGAGCCCGATGAGGATCGCTAGAATTGTATGATACGAGGGGAAAGCGATGATGCCGGTCATGACCTCGGGATCGAGGGCCCGCAGGCTGCCGTCACGGACAGCGGCGAATTGCGATGCCATCGACGCTGCGTAAGGCGGCTTGAAGAACGCCATAAAAGCCCCTCCCGCAGGCCATAGCGTTGCCAAGGCGAGCGTTAGCGAGAGCGCCAGCGCATTTGCCAGGACCAATATGCGCAGTCGGAGCGGATCGAGAGTACCCACGACGGCACAGACGATAGGGACCTGGAAAAGGAGTGCGCGATAGATGAGTTCAACAAAGCTGTATACCGTCGGATCGGCGCAGATCAGTTCGAAATGTGCCAGCCAATCGTTGCCCAGCATGCTGTCGAATTGGATCAAGGAGCGGTCGACGGACGGGAGATCGAGGCTTGCCAGCGGGAATTGGAGCAGCCACGCAGCAATATTGAACGCGGAAAACTGCGCGAAGGCGTGGAATGGCAACGCGAGAAACCTGAAGCCCGATCGTAGCGTTCCGTACAGGGCGAAGGCGAGTGGACAGACAACGAGGAGACCCAGACCTTGGAGGGCATAGCCGCCTAGCGCCAAACTGAACCCCTGCAGCTTGCCCATGATGAGCGCAAGGAGGGCTGCGCCGATTGTCAGACTCCACGTCAAGGTTGTTCCAAGGTGCATTTCGACGAGTGTCCCAAATCTCTGGGTGCGAAGACCGCGCAATCTCGCAAAGGGTCGGAGAGAAAGCCGCAGTCGATGGAGCGGACGAAGCCGAATTGCTATGCTGGTTTTCCAGCCCGTGCAGGGACCATCGCCAGCCGAGCGGTGCTCATGAGGCGGCCTGTTGAGCAGGCTGCACTGATGGCTGTCGTGACGACAATCGCCACGGTTGACACCGCGACGCCGGCCAGTATGTCGACCAGATAGTGACCTCCGCCCAGCGGGGTCGCGACGATCATCAGCACGTTCCAGGGGATGGCGGCCAGTCTGAGCCAGCGCAATGGCCAGAACGACCACATGTAAAGAACGGCAGCTGCTGCATGGAAGCTCGGAAACGTAACCACGCCCACGAGTTGCGGCAAATTTAGCTTCCGGAGTAGACCCGCGCGCACGAGCGGCGCGTCGCGCAAAGTATCGTAGTAGCCCGCAGGTTCGAAGTTAGGGAAGTCGGAGGCCTGCAAGCCGAGTACATGATAGACGCCAATAGCCGGGACGAAAGCCGAAATGCAAGTCGTCACGAGAAGGGCGAGGATGTAAGCGCATATTGCCTCCGCGCCGCGCTGATAGCATCCGGTTAACGGAAGAACGAGTCCCAGCAGGATCATCTGCAAAGTAATTGAGCTGTAGGATTGTGCCAGGACAGAGAGCAGTTCTGGATGACCGTTTATAAAATCGAGAAAGCTTTTGAATTCGAAGCCAAGTGCGCGGTCCCAGGCCAGCAGTCGGGCATCTTGCAGCGGAAAGCCGGCGGATGTGGCCACATAGGTCAGTGTGAGCATGACCGGAATGGCCAACGTCATCTGCGCCAATGCAATGAGCGAAAGAAAGACTCTCGGATTTGCGCGCGCGCCTGATCGTGCATTGCGGAGCCCAAACCATCCGCAGAGGGTCGCCAATGCGAAGGCAACGACATAGCCTGCCGGCTCGATATAGAATTGCGTCGCGACGAGCCATGCGAGGACGAAGCCTGCGACGCTGGCCAGAAGTCGCCAATTGAATTCAACTAGTCTTAGTGCGGTCGCAACTTCGTGATCGGCACGGGACAACGGCGCTTGATGTTCGCACCGCGCACTCGGTACGTCTGCCATAGGTCCATCGTGTATGGCGTTGCTGCTTTCCCTGTGGACGTCGAACCGAGGGCCGGAGCCGTTCGCGGAAGCGGGGCGTGGCGCAAAAATCACGCTTGCGAGGGGCATTGCTGAATTCCAATTTACGCCCGTAGGACTACGGATCACCAGTTAAGGTTGCATGAATCAGTGCGGGAACTTTTTCATTTTTCTCGTAAAAGTGGTGCGCCGTTGATCAGCGGTGTCGCGGCGACCCACCGCGGCGGCATCCCGCAGCATGGAGCCAGTGCCAATCCGCAAAGCCGAACGCGTGTCATCGGTCGCACATTTGCTTCTTGTCATCCTCCCTGAATAGTTGTTCAGTCCTTGCGGGGCGATTTGCAGCGAAATCAGTGACGAAGCGTTCGGCCGCTGGCGTGCGGCAGGCGTGGTGGGACAGGAAGCGCGCCATGGTTTATCGGCGGACGCATCAAGTGGTTAAGCGCCTTGCGGCTCGGCGCAGCGCCATCCTGGCGGCGGCAAGGGAAGCCGCAGCCGAAGGCGGCATGGCAGCGGTGCAGATCGCACCGGTCGCGGTCCGGGCCAGTGTGGCGGCCGGCACTGTCTATCGTTACTTCCCGTCCAAGGCCGAGCTGATCTCCGAACTGATTTCGGAAGTCTCCCGCGACGAGCTCGCGGCGATCAGGCGGGCGGCCGATGCCGCGCCAGGGCCGTCCTCCGCGCTGGCGGCGGCCGTGACCACGGTGGCGGTCCATACCCTGTCGCAGCGGCGCCTCGCCTGGGGCATCCTGGCCGAGCCCGTCGATGTCGATGTCAGCGCCTCGCGCCTGGCCAGCCGCCGCGAGATCGCGGGCGAGATTGCCGGGCGGATCGACGCCGCCGTGCGCGCCGGCCATCTGCCGGCGCAGGACACGGCGCTGGCGGCAACCGCGCTGCTCGGCGCGCTGCATGAGGCCCTGGTCGGGCCGCTGGCGCCTGACAATCTCGAAGATCCCGCCAAGATGCGCGACGCTGTTCAGACCGTGACGCTGCTGGCGCTGCGCGCCGTCGGCGTCATGGACGCCCGCGCCAGGGGTCTGGTGGTGCAGCAGACATTGCTGCCGACGACCAAGGCGCTGGTCGGGGCGTGAAGAGCCGCCTGCAGTGGGAGCCTAGGCCTGATCGCGTTCAGGCCGTTGCCTGAGCAAGCCTTTTCGCAAGACCCGCGCAAGGCAGCCGGCCATGGCCGGCTACTGTGCATGGGGTTGTTTTCGCGGGTTTAGGTTCGCCGGGTGGCGACCGCCTCACATATTCGCGTCGCCCTCGGGGCCGACGGAGGCGATGCGCACCATGTTGGTGGTGCCGGGGATGCCCAGCGGCACGCCGGCGACGATGATCACGCGCTGGCCGGCGCGGACGAAACCGTCGCGGAAGGCGATCTGGCCGGCGCGGTTCACCATGTCGTCCTGGTCGCGCGCATCTTCCGCCACCACGCAATGCACGCCCCACACCACCGCGAGCCGGCGCCCGGCGGTGATGTTCGGCGTGATGGCGACGACCGGCGGCTTCGGCCGCTCGCGCGCCACGCGCACGGCGGTCGATCCGGATGAGGTCCAGCAGATCAATGCGGGCAGGTCGAGCGTCTCGGCGATCTGCCGCGCGGCATCGGCGATCGCATCGCCGACTGTCGATTCCGGGTCCGGCCGTTGCGCCGTGATCACGGACCGGTAAATCGGGTCGCGCTCGACCTCCTCGCCGATGCGGTTCATGGTCGAGACCGCCTCGACCGGGAATTTGCCGGCTGCCGATTCCGCCGACAGCATGATGGCGTCGGCGCCCTCATACACGGCGGTGGCGACGTCGGAGACCTCGGCGCGGGTCGGCACCGGCGACTGGATCATCGATTCCAGCATTTGCGTTGCGATCACCACCGGCTTGCCGGCGCGGCGCGCCATGCGCGTCATTTGCTTCTGCAGGCTCGGCACGCGCTCCAGCGGCAGCTCGACGCCGAGGTCGCCGCGCGCCACCATCAGCGCGTCGGAGGCCTCGATGATGTCGGCGAGCCGGTCGATCGCCTGCGGCTTCTCGATCTTGGCCATCACCGCAGCGCGGCCGCGGATCATCTTCTTGGCCTCGATCACGTCATCGGCGCGCTGCACGAACGAGAGAGCGATCCAATCGACGCCGGTCACGAGCGCAGCCTCAAGGTCGGCGCGGTCCTTCGGCGTCATGGCCGAGACCGGCAGGTCCGTATCCGGAAGGCTGACGCCCTTGCGGTCGGACATCTTGCCGCCGACCACGACGCGCGTCACCGCGTGCTCCTTGCTGGTCTCCTCGGCGATCAGCCGTACCTTGCCATCGTCGAGCAGCAGCGCGTGGCCGGGCCTGAGCGCTGCCAGAATTTCCGGGTGGGGAAGGTTGACGCGGGTGGCGTCGCCCGGCGTCTTGTCGGAATCGAGCGTGAAGGTCTGCCCGTTCTGGAGCTGGACCGCGCCTTCCGCGAACGCGCCGAGGCGGAGCTTGGGGCCCTGGAGATCGACCAGGATGCCGATCGGGCGGCCGTAGCTCGACTCGACATTGCGGATCGTCGCCACCAGCTCCCGCATCTTGTCATGCGGGGTGTGGCTCATGTTGATGCGGAACACGTCGGCGCCGGCCTCGAACAGGCGGCGGATCATCGCGAGGTCCGAGGAGGCAGGTCCCAGGGTCGCGAGAATCTTGATACGGCGAAGACGCCTCATGGCTTATTTCCAGACGGTGGCGAGGGGGCTGGCGGGAGGCCAGGTGCGGCGGGGGGCGTACCACCGGGCGGACTATTGGGCAAACCCGGAACGCCGCCACCAGGGCCGACAGGGCCGGGCATGCCGGGGACCCGTGGCTGCGACGAGGGCTGCTCGTTGGCATCGGTGAGCTGCACCGTCCAGGCCCGCTGCTCGCCGGTATCGACCTCGAAATAGCCGGTCCGGTCATAGCCGCGCGCCAGGCAGTCCTCGGTGCCGCGGATGGTGAATTCCTTGTCGCGCGAGCACATGAAGGCCTGCCCCGACCATTCGCCGCCGCGGTCATAGTCGATCGCGTAGATGTAATAGTAACGGGCAACCAGCGTTCCCCGCAGCAGGGTCTCGCAGGAGCGGGACGAGATGTTCCACCAGCCTTCGGTGGTCCAGCCCTCGGCGTCCTTGTAGCCGAGCGCGATGCCGACCCGGCTCGACGTGTTGTTGCAGAGCCGGAAATCGGCCGAGGCCGGGCTAGCCCAGAGGCACAATAAGCCAACCGCCAGCGCCGGGACCAACCGGGCGAGCAGGCGAAGGGGGGAGCGGGGAGATTCGGCGATCATTGTCGCGGAACGTATACCAGATGATTGACGATTTGGCGTAGGGGCCGGGGAACGGCCGATTTGCCGGCCCAGCGGCCGTTTGCGCCGCGATATGGCAAAATCTGTGACAGCACCCCACCTGATCCCGTAAGGGTGACCACGATCAGGGACAAAGCCGAGAGGTCCAGCCATGGCAATCGACGACAAAACCAGAACGGAGCTCGAGGCAGCCGCTTTCCGGCGCCTGGTCGATCATCTGAAGACGCGGACCGACGTCCAGAACATCGATCTGATGAATCTGGCCGGCTTCTGCCGCAACTGCCTGTCGAACTGGCTCAAGGACGCCGCCGATGCGCAGGGGGTGGCGCTGAGCAAGGACGAGAGTCGCGAGGCCGTCTACGGCATGCCCTACGAGACCTGGAAGGCAAAGCACCAGGGCACGGCGAGCCCCGAGCAGATCGAGGCGATGAAGAAGGTCCATCCCCACAATCACTAAGGGCTGTGGTGCCCTGAGTCGCACCACACAACAGCTTTCTTTGCATCCCCGCAGGAAGGTGTGGGCGCGCTGTGGACGAGCGCGATGCTTGCTTGAACGCGGGGAGCGTCAACCCTAAGGGTCTACGCAGCACGCGCGGTGGATGCCGGCGTCACCTCGTTTTGCCAGTTCCATTGGGAGTACCAAGATGGCCACCTCCGCCGCCGTCCGCGACGACGAGCCCGCGACGAAATTTGCCAAGGACCAGCTCAAATCCATCATCGAGCGCATCGAGCGGCTGGAGGAAGAGAAGAAGGCGATCTCCGACGACATCCGCGACGTCTATGCCGAGAGCAAGGGCAACGGCTACGACGTCAAGGCGCTGCGCACCATCGTGCGCCTGCGCAAGCAGGATCCCAACGAGCGCGCCGAGGCCGAGACCATTCTCGAGACCTACATGCAGGCGTTGGGGATGATCTGAGGCGTTTGCGCCTCGAAGATTACTCAGGCTACAAATTGCGGCTGCTGCACTTCGTTTGTGAACGGAGACATCAGTGACTGCGCCATCGCTGCCGCGTGAGGTGAACCGTGCCATCGGCGCTCTTCCAGCGCCGATCGGCAAGCGGCTACTTCAGGTGCGCGACCTGATTTTTGCGACCGCTGCGGCGGATGACAGTGTCGGCAAGCTCACTGAAACGCTGAAATGGGGCGAGCCTGCTTATCTGACCGAGCAGTCGGGGAGCGGCTCGACGATCCGGCTTGGCCGCCTCAAGGACTCCGACCACGCCGCCATTCTGTTCAACTGCAAGACGACGCTGGTCGACACCTTTCGCGAGCGCTTTCCCGATCAGTTCGAATATCGGCAGACCAGGGCGTTGTTGCTGCCGGTGGCGGGCAAGCTGCCCAAGCAGGAGCTGTCAGTCTGCCTGTCGCTGGCGCTAACCTATCATCTGGATCGGCGAGGAAAGAAGACGCGCTAGGCGATCAGCCTCAGCGCAGCGCGGCGGTACGCATGACAAACGACGTCGTTTCGATCTTGGTGGTGGCGCTGCCCGAGAAACTGTCGCAGGACAGGCCCTGCATCGGATCGTCGGTGAAGCCCATCGCGACCACCGCCTGCGGCTTGACGAAATAACCGCGCAGCGCGGCCATGTCGAGCTCGCCCATCAGCGTCACCGACATCGCGCGGCTGGCGCTCGGCGACAGCATCGCGATCTTGAGCCAGATGCTCTCACCCTTGGCCGCGGAGAGGCGGGTGGCGGTTGCGATCATGCCATCGGAGCTCTTGCCGACGACGGTGTTGATCTCGGTGGCCGGTGCGGCGTTGCGGGCAGCGGATGCTGGACGCACGCCGCGCGGGATCGGCGCGGACGCGGCGACGACGCGGGAGCGGTCGACTGGCGATGCGGAAGCCGGTGCAAAGGCCAGCGCCTGGTAGGCGGCGTTGGTGACGCTCGCGGTCGGCTGCGGATCGGTGGCGGCGGCAAGTGCCTGGCGCGCCCTGAGGGCTGCGACCTGGGCCGGCGTCGCCTGCTGCGGGGTCACTGGTGCATCCCAGAAGCCGCGGGCATTGATGATGTCGGCCGGGGACTCGAACTTGCCGGCTGCCGGCTTGTCAGCCACGGGCTCCGGCTTCGGCTCTGCTTTCGGCTTGGGCGGCGCTACGAGCTGGGCATCAGCCGAGGCGAGCTGCAGCGCGGCGGGAACTTGCGGCTTGGCGCGCGGCGTCGGCACCGGATCGGCGGGCTTGGCGACGGCGGCGACAACGGTCGGCGTGACCGGCTTGGCGGCCGGGGCCGGAGCGCCCTCGTCATCCTCGTCGCTGCTGGCTGGGGGGGCCGGCTTGCCCTTGAACAGGGCGGCGAAGAAGCCCGGCTTGCTGGCACCGTCGTCGCCATCGCCGCGACGCTCGATCTCGGCTCTGGCGAGTTCATAGCCTTTCAGCGGCACGCCGTCGGTCGGCAGATGGACCGTCTTTCCGTCCGGGAAGACGCGCGCGAGCTGGTCATGCGTCATGCGCGGCCAGTGCCGGATGCTGCCGGTGTCCAGATGCACGAACGGCGAGCCTGAGGTCGGGTAGAAGCCGACGCCGCCACGCTGCAGGCGCAGGCCCGCGAAGCGGATCTGCTCCAGCGGCACGCTCGGAATGTAGAAGTCCATCGCATGGCCCAGCATGTGCTGGCTGAAGCGCGCCACGCCCGAGGAGCGGCGGCGGAGCATGGCGTTGGTCGCCGGGGAGCGATAGGAGGAGATGATCTGGATCGGCTGCTTGCCGTCGACGTCGCGGTAGACTTCCCAGAGGATGTCGAACAGGTGACGGTCCATCACGGTTTCGTCCTGGGTACGCCAGTCGCGCAGGAAGTGGTTGAGCGTCTTCAGCGCGGCTTCGTCGTAGCGCCCATCGCGCTTGAAGGTGACGGTGAGGTCTTCGCCGGAATGGGTGTGGTGGAACGAGAGGGTCTTGGTCTCGTTCAGCGCGGCGGCGTTATGGACCGAACCGGCAGCCGCGAGCAGCACCAGCGAGGCGAGGCCGATCCGAGATCCGACCTTCACGCCCGCATGGGACAACGACAACGCAGCGAATTGGCGTGCGAAACCAGCCAGCACGAATGAGCCCACCCAGTCGACGAGCGTTCAAAATGGACTCTCCCGCCAACCCCGTTAGCGCGCGAAAGAGGGTGAACGCTTTCTTAAAGCGAGAAGGTTAATTGCAGCTTACCTTCCCGCCCCCAAAACCAAGTCAGGCTACAATCCTAAACGGCCGAGTGTGGCGAAAAAACGCCCGCCGCCCGAACTCGGGTGGAGAATGGTTAACGTTAAGCGACCCCATCCAGCGGACGGGGTCGCTGATTTCATTGGGGAATTTAGCTGCGCCGGGGCTCAGCGCGTGAAAACCCGCTGCGGCCGGCGGCCAACCGGAGCCGGCGGCGGGGTCGGGGCGCCGCCGCCGAACAGCCGCTCGAAGAAGTTCGGACCCGACGAGCCGCCATTATTGGCAAAGGCCACGCCGGACGGCAGCGTCGTTGCCGGGCGCGAATAGCTCGGCTGCGAGTGGGCGACGATGTTCTCGAGGTCCTTGCCGCGGCCGTTCTTCAGGATGTTGATCATGGTCGCATCGCGGCCATAGACGTCCTTGCGGAACTGCAGCTTGCCGCCATCGTCCACGAACGCAGTCTGGTAGGTGATGTTCACCGGGATGGGCGTCGGGAATTTCAGGTCGATCTCACCCGAGCCGTACATGCTGCGCACGCGCTCCGGGGTGTACTTCTCACCCGGCATAGTGATGTTGAGCAGCACCGAGGCGTACTGATCCGGATTTTGCACGCGCATGCAGCCATGGCTGAAGGCGCGCTCGTCCTTGGCGAACAGGTGCTTGTCCGGCGTGTCGTGCTGATAGACCAGGAACTTGTTCGGGAAGTTGAAGCGGATGCGGCCGAGCGCGTTGGCTTCACCGGGCGGCTGCGAGATGTGCACCGAGCCGTCGCGGTTCTGCTCGAGCTTGAGGCCCATGCGCTGAAGCACGGTCGGGTCCTGCTGCAGCGCCGGCAGGTATTCGCCATAGACGATCGATGGCGGCACGTTCCAGGTCGGGTTGACCGTGATGTACTTCATCGTCTCGGTCAGAAGCGGCGTCGCGTGCTGGCCGGGCTTGCCGGTGACGACGCGGGTGGTCCAGACCTGCTGGCCGCGCTGCATCACCTTCAGCGTGTAGTCGGGAATGTTGAGGATGACATAGGCATCGCCGAGCGAGGCCACGCCGAGGTCGCGCGGCAGCCAGCGCCAGCGCTCCATGTTCACCAGCACGGTGTCGATCTGCTTGTCGCGCTTCGGGCTGTTCAGCGCCTTCACGGTCGGCGAATCGAGGACGCCGGTCGCCTTCATCTCGGCGCCGTCCTGGAATTTGCGGACGGCTTCCGCGACCGTTGCGTCATAGTGGTCGTCGCTGGCGTTCTCGGTGATGCCGAGCTTGGCGCGGAGCTGCGGCACGCGCGGATCCTGCACCACGATTTCAGCCTGCTTCTTGCCCTTGGCGGGCGTGTACTTCAGCGCGGGGCCGTCGGTGATCTCGATGACCGGGCCGTCGGTCTGGCCGCGGAGCTTGGCGAGCTGCGCCTTCAGCTCCTTGTAGAGTTTCTGGGGCGGGTTGTAGCTGTCGAGCGCCGCGGAGGCGTCGGCCGCCGTCGTGACCTTGGCGAGCACCTCGCTGGGTTCGACCGGATGCTCGGGATAGAGGATGTCGGCGCTGACCTGGGACCAGTGCATGCGGCCACTCTGCGCCTGGCGCGCATAGTCGAACATGCTGGCGGTGAGCTTCAGCTCGGCGTCGGCGAGCGCGTCGGGCGTCGTGGCGGCGGCGAAGTCCGGCACCGGATAGTCGGCGGGATTGAGACCGTCGGACGCCGCATCCTTCAGCCGGGCGATCACACCTTTGGCCGCAGCGGTGAGGCCGCCGGCTTGAGTCCAGACCGGCGCGAAGTCGCGGGCGCCATAAAACTTCTCGACGGCGGCGCGCTCGTTCTTGCGGTCGAAATGGCGCGAGGCCTTGGCGCCGATGATGTCCTTGATCTTGTCGGCGACCGGCTGGTCGGCGGCGGGGACGTTGCTTGCGGCCTTCACGGGCTCGGCGGTCGGAGTGGCTGCTGCAGCTGCAGGCGCTGCCGGAGCGGCTGCCGGTGCTGCCGCGGTATCGGCCTTGGCGGGCTCAGATTTGGCGGGTTCGGTCTTCGCGGGCTCCGTCTTGGCCGTCTCGCTCTTCGGCGCGTCGGAGGCTGGCGTCGTGGCGACGTCGGCAGGCTTGGTCTCCACTTTCTCGGGGGCCGGTGCGGCTTCAGCCTTCACGGGCTCCTTCGCAGCTTCCTTCGGCGTATCCTGGACGGCGGCGGTGGTGTCGAGCTTGATGTCGGCGGCGGTCGGGGGCGGGACGTTTGCGGGCTCGGGGCGCGGGATCGCGGCTTCGATTGCGAGCTCGGCGGCACTGCTGCGCGCCTGATCCTGTGCCAGCGCCGAGCCGGCCGATACCGTGAGGAAGGTCGCCGCGACCGCTGTCAAAACGCGGTCAAAGCCTGCACGGTGGTTCAAACAGTCACGCATTGTATCGCACCCCTCGGGTGAACTGTCCCCCGTGGAACAGCTTTCTTTATCGCCTAATTGAGCTTCGGCTAAATCGCGCCGGCCTCTTGAAAGTTGCACGCCTGCACGCAACGATTCCTACGCAGACGATATACAGGCCCCGTTTTTGCGGCCAGCGCTACCCCGGGAAACTCACGACAAACTGACTTCAAGACAGCGCGTTTGCAACGGATTGTGCGGCTTGACCGCACGTTTTTCCCGCTGTCTGTCACTTCCAAGTCACGGTTTCGGTCGCCGCCGAATTTTGCCGTAATTCAACGGCTTGCGGGCGCCTCATCGCTCGCGCGAACCTCCGTTCGCATGAGGTTCAGTGCGTCTCCTCGCCGCTTTTTCCGCCATGGCCGGGAACCCCGGCTTCGTCGAGTTTGCGGTAGAGCGTGGACCTGCCGATCTTCAGGCGACGTGCCACCTCCGACATCTGTCCGCGGTAGTGCGAGATGGCGAAGCGGATGATCTCGTTTTCCATCTCCTCGAGCGGACGGACGTCGCCGGTCGAGGTCAGCATCGACAGGGATCCTGCCGAGGGCAGCGGTGCAATCGGTATTTCGTTACCCGACACCACCGAAGGCGCCGCGATCGGTTCGATCATCAGCGGGGCGGTCGGGATCTCGCTTGCGGAATGCGGATGCGAGGCCAGCAGCGGGAAATCGTCGAGACCGAGCTGGTCGCCTTCGCTCATCACCACCGCGCGGTAGACCGCGTTTTCGAGTTGGCGGATGTTGCCGGGCCAATCAAGCTGGGCGAGATGCGCCACAGCCTCGCCCCTGATGCCGGAGATCGAGCGGTTCTCTTCGGCGGCAAAGCGCGCCAGGAAATGCCGCAGCAGATGCGGGATATCCTCGCGCCGGGCCTTGAGTGAGGGGATCGTCAGCGGCAGCACGTGCAGGCGATAGAACAGATCTTCGCGGAAATGGCCCTGCTTCACTCGCTCCAGGAGCTTGCGATTGGTCGCAGAGATGATGCGGACGTCAACCTTCACGGGCTTGCGGCCGCCGACGGCTTCGACCGCACCTTCCTGGAGCGCGCGGAGCAGCTTGACCTGCGCAGTCAGCGGCAGCTCGCTGACCTCGTCCAGAAACAGCGTACCGCCATGGGCCTCGAGGAACTTGCCGGTGTGCCGCTCGGTGGCGCCGGTGAACGCCCCCTTCTCGTGGCCGAACAGGATGGATTCGACGAGATTGTCGGGGATCGCGCCGCAATTGACGGCGACGAAGGGCTTTGCCTTGCGCTCGCCGCTGCCGTGGATGGCGCGCGCGAACATCTCCTTGCCGACGCCGGACTCGCCCTCGATCAGCACGGGGATCGACGAGTTCGCCGCCTTCTGCGCCGCGCGCATCACGCCCGTCATTGCCTCCGCGCGCGTGATGATGTCGGAGAAGGTCAGCCGTCCCTCGCGGCTGTGACGGATGCGCTGCAATTCGCCTTTGAGCGCGGAGGTGTTGAGGGCGTTGCGAAGCGAGACCTGGAGCCGCTCCAGGCCGACCGGCTTGACCACGAAGTCGGCCGCACCGGCGCGCATCGCCGAGATCACATTGTCGATGCCGCCATGGGCGGTCTGCACGATGACGGGCACGGCTAGGCCCGCCTCGCGGATTTTCGCCAGCACGCCCATGCCGTCGAGGCCGGGCATCACGAGATCGAGGATCACGGCGTCGACAGCAGGTGCGTCGGGGGCGGTGAGGGCCGATATCGCGGCGTCGCCGGACTCCACGACGATCGTCTCATAGCCGCATTTCTGCACCATGTTCTCGACCAGGCGGCGGGCAACGGCGTCGTCGTCGGCGATCAAAATACTGGCAGCCATGGTGCTCCCCGCACGCTACTACTATCTGTCTCGAATCGGGTCACTCTGGCCGAAGCCGATTAACGCACTCTTAAACCTTGATGCCCCCGCCCGCCGCCGCGATTGTTGAACACAGGTTTCCCACACAATGAATTCGCGCTCCAAGCCCGCACTGCATAAGCCTGCACTCCGTAAGCCTGCCACCAAGACGTCTGCGGCAAAGAAATCCGTCGCCAAGGCAAAATCCTCCAAGTCAGCGCTCGCAAAACCTGCGCGCAAGACTGGCAAGCTTCCGGAGTGGAACCTCGCCGATCTCTATTCCGGGATCGATGCGCCGGACGTGGCGCGCGATCTCGCGACGATGGATGCCGATTGCGTCGCGTTCGAGACCGACTACAAGGGCAAGCTCGCAACAGGCACAGCAAATGAAGATGGCGGAAAATGGCTCGCGGAAGCCGTGCGACGCTATGAGGCGATCGACGACCTCGCCGGCCGTCTCGGCTCTTACGCGGGTCTCGTGCACGCTGGTGACAGCGTGGACCCTGCGATTTCAAAGTTTTACGGCGACGTCTCCGAACGGTTGACCGCGGCATCGACGCATCTGCTGTTCTTCGCGCTCGAGCTCAACCGCATCGATGACGATATTTTGACTCGCGCGATGAAGACGCCGGAGCTCGCACATTACCGTCCGTGGATCGAGGATCTGCGCAAGGAAAAGCCATACCAGCTCGACGACAAGCTCGAGCAGCTGTTCCTGGAGAAGGCGCAGACCGGTTATTCTGCGTTCAACAGGCTGTTCGACCAGACCATATCGAGCCTGCGCTTCAAGGTTGGTTCAAAAGAACTTGCGATCGAGCCGACTCTGAACTTCCTGCAAGATCGCGACGGCGCCAAGCGCAAAGCTGCGGCGGATGCACTGGCGAAAACCTTCAAGGCCAATGAGCGCACCTTTGCGCTGATCACCAACACGCTGGCCAAGGACAAGGACATCTCCGATCGCTGGCGCGGCTTCAAGGACGTCGCGGATTCCCGCCATCTGAACAATCGCGTCGAGCGCGAGGTGGTCGACGCGCTGGTCGCCTCTGTCCGTGCGGCGTATCCAAGACTCTCGCACCGCTACTATGCGCTGAAGGCAAAGTGGTTCGGCAAGAAGCGTCTGGCCTATTGGGACCGCAACGCGCCGCTGCCGTTTGCTGCGACCGATGTCATCGGCTGGCTGGATGCGCGCAACATGGTGCTGACGGCCTATCGCGGCTTCTCGCCTGAGATGGCCGATATCGCCGAGCGCTTCTTCACCGATCGCTGGATCGACGCGCCGGTGCGTCCGGGCAAGGCGCCGGGCGCCTTCTCGCATCCGACCACGCCGTCGGCACACCCCTATGTGCTGATGAACTACCAGGGCAAGCCGCGCGACGTGATGACGCTCGCCCACGAGCTCGGCCACGGCGTGCACCAGGTGCTGGCGGCGAAGAACGGCGCGTTGATGGCGCCGACGCCGCTGACGCTGGCCGAGACCGCGAGTGTGTTCGGCGAGATGCTCACCTTCAGGCGGCTCCTTACCCAGACCAAAAGTGCAAAACAGCGCCAGGCGCTGCTCGCCGGCAAGGTCGAGGACATGATCAATACCGTGGTGCGGCAAATTGCGTTCTATTCATTCGAGCGCGCGGTCCACACCGAGCGCAAGAACGGCGAGCTCACCGCGACGCGGCTCGGCGAGCTCTGGCTATCGGTGCAGGGCGAGAGCCTGGGTCCGGCGATCGAGATCAAGGCGGGCTACGAGAACTACTGGATGTACATCCCACACTTCATCCACTCGCCGTTCTACGTCTACGCCTATGCCTTCGGCGATTGCCTGGTGAACTCGCTCTATGCCGTCTACGAGAACGCGGCGGAGGGCTTTGCCGAGCGTTATCTCGACATGCTCGCAGCCGGCGGCACCAAGCACTATTCGGAGCTGCTGCGGCCGTTCGGGCTTGATGCCAAGGACCCGAAGTTCTGGGACGGCGGGCTGTCGGTCATTGCCGGCATGATCGACGAATTGGAGGCCATGGGCTGAGGGCGGATTGGGCTCACTAACCGATTGGGAATCCAAATGAACCGATTTGCGGGAAAACCGCGCCTCGGTGCCGTTGCCCTGCCCGAAGGATTGAGGTATCCCAGCCGGGAAATTCGACTTTCGACTGGGGACATTCCATGGCTGACCATAGCGAAGTGGCGTACACCACCGCCGACGGCAACGACTACGTTGCCCACGAGCAGACCTATGAAGGCTTCATCAAGCTGGTGAAGTACGGCACGGCCTCGGTCGCGCTCATCGTCATCCTGATGGCGATCTTCCTGACCTGAACCATCGCCTGTTGCACCGCCATCGCCGTCGGTGCTCATAATATTTGCATTCAAGCCGGTACCAAAACCGGTATCCAACGTTGCGGGAGTGACGCTAAGTTCGCGTGCGCGCTTTGTCCCGCGTCGCCGGAGGGCCTATGAAGATCGCCGTTGCCAAGGAAATCGATCCGTCGGAGCCGCGTGTTGCTGCTTCGCCTGATACGGTGAAGAAGTTCAAGGCGTTGGGCGCCGAGATCGCCGTCGAGCCGGGCGCCGGCCTCAAGTCAGGCCTGCCGGATTCCGAATTCACTGCTGTGGGTGCCACCGTCAGCGCTGATGCGCTTGTTGACGCCGACATCATCATCAAGGTGAAGCGTCCCGAGGCTTCCGAGCTCTCGCAATATAAACGCGGCGCGCTCGTCATCGCGATCATGGACCCCTACGGCAACGATGCCGCGCTCAAGGCGATGGCCGATGCCGGCGTCTCCGCCTTCGCGATGGAATTGATGCCCCGCATCACGCGCGCGCAGGTGATGGACGTGCTGTCCTCGCAGGCGAACCTCGCCGGCTACCGCGCCGTGATCGAGGGCGCCGAGGCCTTCGGCCGCGCTTTCCCGATGATGATGACCGCGGCCGGCACCGTGCCTGCCGCAAAGGTGTTCGTGATGGGCGTCGGCGTCGCCGGCCTGCAGGCGATCGCGACCGCGCGGCGTCTGGGCGCCATCGTCACGGCTACCGACGTGCGGCCCGCGACGAAGGAACAGGTCGAGTCGCTCGGCGCAAAGTTCCTCGCCGTCGAGGACGAGGAGTTCAAGAACGCGCAGACCGCCGGCGGCTATGCCAAGGAAATGTCCAAAGAATACCAGGCCAAGCAGGCTGCGCTCACCGCCGAGCACATCAAGAAGCAGGACATCGTCATCACCACCGCGCTGATCCCGGGCCGGCCCGCGCCGAAGCTGGTCTCCGGCGAGATGGTCAAGTCGATGAAGCCCGGCTCTGTGCTGGTCGATCTCGCCGTCGAGCGCGGCGGCAATGTCGAAGGCGCCAAGCCGGGTGAGGTCGTCGATCTCGATGGCATCAAGATCGTCGGCTACACCAATGTCGCCGGCCGTGTCGCGGCGTCAGCTTCCAGTCTCTATGCGCGCAACCTGTTCAATTTCATCGAGACCATGGTCGACAAGGGTAGCAAGGCCCTCGCCGTGAACTGGGACGACGAACTCGTCAAGGCCACCGCCCTGACCAGGGACGGCGCCGTGATCCACCCGAACTTCCAGCCGAAGGTTTAAGGAGAGCCGCCATGGAGCACGCCGCACAGGTCGTCGACCCCTTCATCTTCCGGCTGTCGATCTTCGTCCTCGCCGTCTTCGTCGGCTATTTCGTGGTGTGGTCGGTGACGCCGGCGCTGCATACGCCGCTGATGAGCGTGACCAACGCGATCTCCTCGGTGATCGTGGTCGGCGCGCTGCTGGCCGGCGGCGTTGCCAACGTCTCGAGCGGTTCGGGCTGGGCGCGTGCCTTCGGCTTCGTCGCGCTGATCTTTGCCTGCGTGAATATATTCGGCGGCTTCCTTGTCACCCAGCGCATGCTGGCGATGTACAAGAAGAAGTCGAAGTAAGCGGCCACCTCGGGCTGATGGGATCAATGGGGACCTGAGATGAGCGCCAACCTCTCTGCATTCTTGTACCTCGTGGCGGGGGTGCTGTTCATCCTGTCGCTGCGCGGACTTTCGAGCCCTGCGTCGTCGCGCCAAGGCAATCTGTTCGGCATGATCGGCATGGCGATCGCGGTCGCCACCACGCTGGCCAACCATCCGCCGGCCGACGGTCTCGCCTGGGTGCTGGTGATTGTCGGCATCGCGATCGGTGGCGCGATCGGCGCGGTGGTCGCCCGCCGCGTGCCGATGACCTCGATGCCGGAACTGGTCGCCGCCTTCCACTCGCTGGTCGGCATGGCCGCCGTGCTGGTCGCCGCCGGCGCATTCTATGCGCCTGAGGCCTTCGACATCGGCACGACAGGCAACATCCACACCCAGAGCCTCGTCGAAATGTCGCTCGGCGTCGCCATCGGCGCCTTGACCTTCACCGGCTCGGTGATCGCGTTCCTGAAACTGTCGGCCCGCATGAGCGGTGCGCCGATCATCCTGCCGGCCCGGCATGTGATCAACGTCGCGCTCGCGGTTGCGCTGGTCGCCTGCATCGTCGGGCTCGTCGTCACCGGCAGCCCGGTGTTCTTCTGGCTCAACGTCATCCTGGCGCTGGCGCTCGGCGTGCTCATGATCATCCCGATTGGCGGCGCCGACATGCCGGTCGTGATCTCGATGCTGAACTCCTACTCCGGCTGGGCCGCGGCCGGCATCGGCTTCACGCTGGGCAATTCGGCGCTGATCATCACGGGCGCGCTGGTCGGCTCGTCCGGCGCGATCCTGTCCTACATCATGTGCCACGCGATGAACCGGTCCTTCATCTCGGTCATCCTCGGCGGCTTCGGCGGTGAGACCGCGGCGGCCGGCGGCGGGGCAGGCGGCGAGCAGAAGCCGGCCAAGCTCGGCTCTGCGGATGACGCGGCCTTCATCATGAAGAACGCCTCCAAGGTCATCATCGTGCCCGGCTACGGCATGGCAGTGGCGCAGGCCCAGCACGCGTTGCGGGAAATGGCCGACATGCTGAAGAAGGAAGGCGTCGAGGTGAAGTACGCCATTCACCCGGTCGCGGGTCGCATGCCCGGCCATATGAACGTGCTGCTCGCCGAAGCCAACGTGCCCTATGACGAGGTGTTCGAGCTGGAGGATATCAACTCCGAATTCGCGCAGGCTGACATTGCCTTCGTGATCGGCGCCAACGACGTCACCAACCCGGCGGCCGAAGAGGACAAGACCTCGCCGATCTACGGCATGCCCGTGCTCCAGGTCTGGAAGGCCGGCACCGTGATGTTCATCAAGCGCTCGCTGGCGTCCGGCTATGCAGGCATCGACAATCCGTTGTTCTATCGCGACAACACCATGATGCTGCTCGGCGACGCCAAGAAGGTCACCGAGAACATCGTCAAGGCGATGTAGCGCCGGAGGGCCGGCGCTGCGATGACATTCCTGAAATGGATCGCCATCGTCGTTTCTGCCGGCTATCTCGCCGGTCTCGTCCTGCTCTATGTGAAGCAGCGGGACATGCTGTTTCCGATTCCGACGACCGAGCGCAAGGCGCCCGCCGCCGCCGGATTTCCGGAGGCCGAGGAGCACGTTCTCACCGCGTCCGATGGCGAGAAGGTCGTTGTCTGGCACGTGCCAGCCAAGTCCGGCCGTCCCGTGGTGCTGTTCTTTCCGGGCAACGGCGATTTCCTCGCCGGGCGCGTCAGCCGCTTCACCGGCATCGTTGCCGATGGCACCGGTCTCGTCGCGCTGTCCTATCGCGGCTATGCCGGCTCGTCCGGCGCGCCGAGCGAGCAGGGCCTGTTGCGGGACGCCGCGGCCGCCTACGCCTTTGCGACGGAGCGCTATGACGCCGCGCGGATCGTGGTCTGGGGGTTCTCGTTGGGGACTGGCGTTGCGGTCGCCATTGCATCCGAGCATCCGGTCGGCAAATTGATTCTGGAAGCGCCCTATACGTCGACGGTCGATGTCGCTGCGTCGCTGTTTCGCTTCGTTCCGATTCGCCTCCTGATGCGCGATCAGTTCCACTCCGACGCGCGAATTGCGCGTGTCGCTGCGCCGCTCCTGATCATGCACGGCACCAGCGATCCGGCGATCCCCATCAGATTCGGCGAGCAATTGTTTGCGCTGGCCCGCGAGCCCAAGACGCTGGTGCGGTTTCCCCGCGGCGGCCACGAAAATCTCGACGATTTCGGGGCTTTGGAGACAGCGCGGCAATTCCTCAACGGCGCTTGAGGGCTGACGCGCGCGATCTTCTCGCGCATAATCAGTGTCTCATCTGAAGGAATCGCCTGCATGAGCGCACACGGACCGATGCCGCGGTCGTCCTGGATCTTCCCCGCTCTGGCGGTGTTGCTGTTCCTGATCGTCACCGCGACCGGCTACGGCTTTACGCTGACGGCCGGCGGCGGCGTGTTTGCGATCGTGCTGCTGGTGATCCTGTTCGGGACCGTGTTCGCGGCCGTGCATCATTCCGAGGTGATCGCGGAGCGGATCGGCGAACCGTTCGGGACGCTGCTGCTCACGCTCGCGGTGACCGTCATCGAGGTCGCGCTGATCACCACGATCATGCTCGGCGACAAGCCCGCGCCGGAGCTCGCACGCGACACCGTGTTCGCGGTTGTGATGATCGTCTGCAACGGCCTCGTCGGCCTCTGCATCTTCATCGGCGGGCTTCGCTATCGCGAGCAGGGCTTTCAGCTCTCCGGCGCCAACGTCTATCTCAGCGTGCTGATTGCGCTCGCGACGCTGACGCTGATCATGCCCAATTACACGCTGACGACGCCGGGGCCGGTCTTTTCGACGCTTCAGCTCGGCTTCGTCGATCTCGTGACCATCGTGCTCTATGGCGTGTTCCTCTACACCCAGATGGTCCTGCACAAGGATTACTTTGTTCACGAGGGGGCAGAGGGTGAGGCCGGTGGGGCCGATTTGTCGGGCAAGATGCTGGCGCTGAGCATCGCGCTGCTCCTGATCTCGCTGCTGGCCGTCGTGCTGCTGGCCAAGAAGTTCTCCCTGGTGGTCGATGCCGTCGCGGCCCGGATCGGCGCCCCGCCGGCCTTCGCGGGCTTGCTAGTGGCGCTGCTGATCCTGATGCCGGAGGGCGTCTCCGCGATCGCGGCCGCCCGCAAGAACGACCTCCAGAAGAGCATTAACCTTGCGCTCGGGTCCTCGCTCGCCACCATCGGCCTGACCATTCCGGCGGTCGGGCTCGCCACCTATGTGATCGATCAGCCGCTAGTGCTTGGCCTCAATCCCCAGAACACGGCGCTGTTGTTCCTGACATTCTTGCTGAGCATGCTGACCTTCGGTACGGGCAGGACCAACGTCCTGTTCGGGCTGGTCCATATGGTGGTATTTGCCGTCTACGTGTTCATGGTGTTCGTGCCCTGAACCGATCCCCAGAGAGGTTCGAGATGCTTGCCGCCCAATCCGAGGTTCAGGTCGACAATGACGAGGTCCGGGTGACCGAATGGCGGCTCGCCCCGGGCAGCGCGACCGGGCATCACACCCACGGCATGGATTACGTGATTGTTCCCGTGGTCGCCGGCGAGATGACCATCGTTGCGCCCAACGGGGAGCGTTCCAAGGCGCAGCTTGCGGCCGGAGAATCCTACTTCCGCAAGGCCGGCGTCCAACACGACGTACTTAACGAAACCTCAACCGAGATCGTGTTCCTTGAGATTGAGCTGAAGCCGTAAGGCACGCGTAACCTTTGCCATCGATCCGTCGCAGTTGATCCCTTACAATGCCCCAAAGTTCCCGCATCAGATCGCGCGGGGAGTGGCCGAGAAATGCTGAAATACCTCGCTAAAATCTCGATGGATATTTTCCCCTCGGTGCTCGCGACGATCATCGGGGCGTACATCGTCAATCATTACATCAACGCCAGACCGGCGGCGGACACACCAGCCGCCGTGGTGACGCCTGCCGACGGCGGCAAGAAGCCGGCCGACGTGGCCAATCTCCCGGGCCCCGGCGTCAAGGCCAAGGGCGTCTCCGAGAAGAGCATTTCCGACAAGGGCGCGGCGGACAAGCCGGCTGCCGAGAAGTCCGCCGAGCCCAAGTCCGCCGAGCCCAAGTCCGCCGAGCCCAAGTCCGCCGAGCCCAAGGCCGCGGATGCCAAGGCTGCGGATGTAGCTCGTACCCCTGCTCACGAGAAGGCGGTCGCCAAGTCGGCCCCCGCGGCGCCGGTGGTTGAGGCCAATTCGGCGCCTGTGGCGGCGTCCCCGGCCGCGACCCCCGACGCCAACGATCTCGCCCGGGCGGCTATCGAGCGCCTGCGCAAGTCGCCCGAGGGCAAGGCCACCGAGGCCAAATCTTCCGAAATTAAGCCGGCCGAGGCGAAGGCGGTCGAGCGGACGCCAGAGCCGACCGCGCAGGAAGCGTCCCGGATTCCGGAGGCCCCCCGCGTCGTGACTGCGGTGCCGTCGACGGTCAGGCCGTTGCCGCCGCCGATCAACGTGTCGACGCCATCGCCCGAGGCCTATGGCAACACTGGCTCGTCGCAGGCTACCCCGCCCTACACGGCCTCGATCAGCACCGACAACCCGAATAGGCTGACGCCGCCGGCCGATATTCCGGTTCCGGTGATTGCCGCCCCGCCGCTCGATCTGCGTGCCGATGCCGGCGCGCCGATGCCGCGTCCCAAGACCAATGTCGCCGACGAGATGTTGTCGGGCATGAAGTCGATGTTTCACGCGGTCCTGCCGAAGAGCGCTACCCCCGATTAAGACGGCGCCTGAGCCGTTCCATAGCGTTTTCGAGCGAAGTGGATGCCGGTTCGCGTCAAGAAAACGTGTCCAATCCGAAAGATACTGTCAGCCGCCGACGCGGGCCAAGCCGCTGCGGGCGGCGTCATCGCGTGGGCGTAGCGCGACTGCCCTGCTGTAGGACGCGGCCGCTTTGGTCTTGTCGCCCAGCCGCTCGTAGGCCTGTCCCCGCGTCGTCCAGACCTGGGCGTTGTGCGGGTCGGCTTCCGAGGCCTCGTCGAGGTCGGCCGCCGCTTCCTTGACCTTGCCGATGGCGAGATAGCTGACGGCGCGGCCGAGCAGTGGCTCGGCCTTTTGCGGATTGAGCCCGCTGGCGGCACCGAAATCGGCGATCGCAAAATCGTGCTCGTTATTGCCTTGATAGAGGAGGCCGCGGCCGTAGAGCGCCTGTGCATTGTAGGGATCGAGTGCCACGGCGCGATTGAACTCGTCCAGCGCGGCCTGCGTCTCGCCCGACTTCGCCAGGGCTTGCGCTTTTGCGGTGTGGGTCTGCGCTTCGGTGACGTTGGCAGCGCTGACAGCACTATCCGGTGCTGCCGCCACGGCCTTTGGTGCTTCCTGCGGCTTGTCCTTCTCGGGCATCATGGAGCCGAGATCGAAGGAGCAGCCGCACAGTGCGATCCCCATCAAGGCCAGCGCGAGCGGCTGGCGCCAGATCTGGCGTCGCCGCGCCAAGCCGGGCTCGGGGAAAGGGCAGGCCATCTACGGTTCGCTCGCGCTAGAGCATGCGGAGATCATGCTCAAAGAACAAACTAAAGCGCGATGACGTTTCAACCGAATCTCATCGCGCTTTAGTGCCGCATCTGTAGTGCCCCGTCCCAGAAAGGCACCGCTCACAAAACAATAACGCGGGCCAAGGGCCCGCGTTATCGAAAACTCAGTCCTGCACGATCGGCAAGATCAACGCGGTCCGCGCGGACCTGCACCGGGGCCGCCACGGCCACCACGCTCGCCACCGGGGCCAGCGCCGAACACCGGCTTCGGCTTCATCGGCAGCAGGCCTTCGCGCTGCAGCTTCTTGCGGGCCAGCTTGCGTGCGCGGCGCACGGCTTCAGCCTTCTCGCGGGCCTTCTTCTCGGAGGGCTTCTCGTAATGACCGCGGAGCTTCATCTCGCGGAAAATGCCCTCGCGCTGCATCTTCTTCTTCAGCGCCTTGAGGGCTTGGTCGACATTGTTATCGCGAACGAGAACCTGCACGCGGCATCCTCTTCAGTGGATCGGATTTGAATTCTGGTAAGACAAAGGGGATGGCAAAAAGCACAAGCCCTTATCCTTGAGGGCGCGGATGTATCAGACAAAACCTGAGATGTCCACCGGTGCAACGGCTTTTCGGACCAAGTTCAGCCATTAAATACGGCGAAAATGCTCCGGTACGGCCTCGATTTGGGTGGGTTTGGCGCCAAGGACGGGCTGTTCCGGGCCGGTCACGCCGGACATTAGTGAATCAGGGGAGACGTACCATGGACATGAAGAAATATGCTGCCGAGGCCATCGGCACGTTCTGGCTCACATTTGCGGGCTGCGGCAGCGCGGTGATCGCGGCCGGTTTTCCGCAGGTCGGCATCGGCCTGGTCGGCGTGTCCCTGGCCTTCGGCTTGAGTGTCGTCACCATGGCCTATGCGATCGGCCATATCTCGGGCTGCCATCTCAACCCGGCCGTGACGGTCGGCCTTGCCGTCGGCGGACGCTTTCCGGCAGGCCAGATCCTGCCTTACGTGATCGCTCAGGTCTGCGGTGCGATCGTCGCCGCCGAACTGCTCTATGTGATCGCCAGCGGCGCGCCCGGATTCGACGTCACCAAGGGCTTTGCCTCCAACGGCTACGACGCACATTCGCCCGGCCAGTACAGCATGGTGGCCTGCTTCGTCACCGAGGTGGTGATGACCATGATGTTCCTGTTCGTCATCATGGGCGCAACCCATGGCCGCGCGCCCGCGGGTTTCGCGCCGCTTGCGATCGGGCTTGCACTAGTGATGATCCATCTCGTCAGCATCCCCGTCACCAACACGTCGGTGAACCCGGCGCGCAGCACGGGGCCTGCGCTGTTCGTCGGCGGCTGGGCGCTGTCGCAGCTCTGGCTGTTCTGGATCGCACCGCTGATCGGCGGCGCGCTGGGCGGGGTGATCTACCGCTGGCTCAGCGAGGAGCCCGCAGGCGTCGTGGCGGGCGTCAAGACGGCCTAACCCGGCAGCGGGATCGCAGCTTGTGCTGCGGTCCCCCTCACTTGCTCTTTGAAGGCCTGACTTCGGTGACGTGGCCCATCTTGCGTCCGGGGCGCGGTGCGCCCTTGCCGTAGATATGGACGGTCGCGCCCGGCACGCTCAGCCATGACTCGTAATCGTTGATCTCGTCGCCGATCAGATTGGTCATGGTGACGACCTCACCATGGCGCACCGGCTTGCCGAGAGGCCAGCCGGCAATGGCGCGGATGTGCTGCTCGAACTGGGAGACAGACGCGCCGTCGAGCGTCCAGTGTCCGGAATTGTGCACGCGCGGGGCGATCTCGTTGACCAGCACCTTGGAGCCGCCGCCATTGGTGAGCACGAACATCTCCACCGCGAGCACGCCGACATAGTCGAGCGCGGTCGCGATCTTGCCGGCGATGCTGCGCGCCTCTTCAGCGAGTGCATCGGGGATCGACGCAGGCGCGCGAGAGATCTTCAGAATGTGGTCGCGGTGCTCGTTCTCGGTGACGTCGAAGCATTCGACCTGGCCCCCAGCCGAGCGCGCGGCGATCACGGAGATCTCGCGCTCATACGGGATGAAGGCTTCCAGGATCGCCGACTTGGTGGCGAGGCTGGTCCAGACCTTTGCGATGTCGTCGCCCTCGCGGATGATGGCCTGGCCCTTGCCGTCATAGCCGAAGCGGCGCGTCTTCAGCACCGCGGGCAGGCCGATCTTGACGATTGCCTCGCGCAGCGATGCGACCGAGGTCACGTCGGCATAGGCGGCGGTGCCGATGCCGAGCTTGGTCACGAAATCCTTCTCGGCGAGCCGGTCCTGGGTGGTTTCGAGGATCTTGCGGTTGGGCAGCACCGGACGGCGCGCGTCCAGTACCATCGCCGCGGCCGACGGCACGTTCTCGAATTCGTAGGTGATGACGTCGACATCATGAGCGAACAACTCGAGCGCCTCGACATCGGCATATTCGGCGCAGGTCGCGTTCAGCACCACATCGAAGGCCGGCGAATCCGGATCGGGCGAGAACACCTGGCAGCGCAGGCCCAGCCGTGCCGCAGCCATGGCCAGCATCCGCCCGAGTTGTCCGCCGCCGAGGATTCCGATGGTGTCGCCGGGCTTCAGCTTCACCTGCTTTGCGTCAGTCACGCCTTGTCCTCCGGGCGCTCGGCAACCGCCTCGGTCTGCGCCTTGCGCCAGGCGGCCAGGCGATCGGACAGGGCGGGATCGGACAGCGCCAGCACGGCCGCCGCGAGCAGTGCCGCGTTGATCGCGCCCGCTTTGCCAATCGCCAGCGTGCCGACCGGAATGCCGGCAGGCATCTGGACGATCGAATAGAGCGAATCGATGCCCTTCAGCGTCCTGGACTCGACGGGCACGCCGAAGACAGGCAGTTCCGTCAGTGCCGCGGCCATGCCGGGCAGATGCGCAGCGCCACCGGCGCCGGCAATGATGACCTTGAAACCGGCCGCCTTGGCACCCTTGGCAAACGTAAACAGCCGGTCGGGGGTGCGATGGGCCGAAACGATGCGGGTGTCGGCGCTCACGCCGAGGGCTGCGAGCGTATCGGCGGCGTGCCGCATCGTCTCCCAGTCCGACTGGCTTCCCATGATGATGGCGATCGGCGCGGTCATGACGTCAATTGTGCTCGGAAAACAGAAAGATAGGCCAGATTAACGGTTCCGGCCGGCGGCTCGCAAGGCGGTGGCAAGGAGAAGGGAATGCACTATCCTGTCTTGGTGAATCCCCGCAAGCCTTCATTGAGCAGGATGCCCATGAAGAAACCAAAAAGGGCGACCGCTGCGAAGGCCAAAAAGGGCCGAAAGACCAGCGGCAGCCGAACGAAAACGGTACCCAAGCGGGCTGCGGCGCCGCGCCGCGCGTCCGCTGCCAAGGACGCGAGCAAGGACGCGAGCAAGGACAGCAGCAAGGCGATCATTCGTGGCCTGCGGACCAAGCTGACGCAGGCACTGCGGCGCGTCGCGGAACTCGAGGCTGCGGCCGATACCGATTTCCTGCTTGATATTCCCAATCGGCGCGGCTTCGAGCGCGAGCTGCAGCGCGCCATCGCCTACATGAAGCGCTACCGCGCCAGCGGCGCGCTGATCGTGCTTGACGTCGACCGGTTGAAGCCGATCAACGATTCCTTCGGTCATGCCGCCGGTGACGAGGTGCTGAAGGCGATCGCCAACACGCTGACGCGGCAGATCCGCGCTTCCGACGTCGTCGGGCGTCTCGGCGGCGACGAGTTTGCACTGCTGCTCTGGAATCTCAGCGAGACCGATGCCAAGGCGAAGGCTGTCATCTTCGAGCAGGCGATCGACGAATTGTCTTTCGTCTTTCGCGGCCAGCAGGTGACGGCGGGTGCCTCTGCCGGTGTGGCGCTGCTGGGCGCGCAGTCCGAAGCCGCCCGCGCGCTGGAGGAGGCGGATGCCGCCATGTATGTGCGCAAGGCGCAGCGCCGGCACGAGCCGCGGATCAGGCTTGTACGCAGCTGACTTTACAGCGTCGCGAGATCTTCGGGCACGTTGCCGAATTTGCGCAGCAGCGTGGCGTCGCCGAATTCTCCTGTCATGGGGTCGCCGCTGCGGCTGAACGCGACCGCGCCGATATGGCCGGCGCCATGCGATAGGGCCTCGGCGCGGCGCAGCGCAGCCGTAGAGCTCTGGCATTCTTCTGCGGTGCCGGCGACAGGCGATCCGTCGGCATCGATCAGGAAGGGCATTGCAACGTAATAGGTCACATCAGACATGGCGTTGCACTCCAATGGTAAGTTCAAGCGGCGCTGCTTTTGCTCCGCATCTTGCTGCGCGAGGTTTCTGGAATGCAGCCGGCCGCTATCGCCGCCTGCAATTCTTCCAGTTCAGCTTCCAGATATTCGTTGGCCATGATCAGCGCCTTGATGGTGCTGCGCAGATTGCCGTCGCACATCGCAATCGCCTGATCGCAGGCCTGTTCGTAATGGCTGTTGTCGAGAAGGGCGGGAACTGACATCTGCGGTGTCCTTACGGGTCCTTGGGCGGTTACGGGGGCGTCGGGGGCAGGATTTATGTTCCTCTTTTGTTCTTTTTGAGTCAAGCGGATTCATACGCGGTCACGCGTGACCGCTTGTGGATCAGGCGATGATGTCGGGCGTGATCTGGTCTTCGATGAAGGCGATACGGTCGCGCAACAACAATTTGCGTTTCTTCAACCGCTGTAACCGCAATAGGTCGGGGGCAGGCGATTGATGCAGTGCATCGATCGCCGCATCGAGATCTCGGTGTTCCTGCTGCAACCGGGTGAGCTCGGCTTCGAGTTCACGCTCATCATCATTGGTCATGTCTGCGGTGGCCGAAAACCGATAAGCTTAAGATTAAGGCTGTGGATGCCCTGTGGAAATTATCGCCCTTGCGCGGCGTGATCGCAAGCGATCTGCCACCTCCACGCACCGCTCTCTCGCAAGATATTTCGGTGATTCGAAGCGGTATTGCGCGAGCGCATTGATATCATGGATTTTTCGCCGCGCAGTTCCTTACTCACGCTTCGTTACATATGAATTTTCAAAAATGACGATGCGACGACGGATACATATCGACAGAACGAATCGGTGATGTACACTTCCTCGTCCGGATCGAATCCCAGGTTCACCCCTACCGAGGAGGTTTCGAATGACAATTCAGGCACATCTGGTTGAATTGGAACGGAAGCACAAAACTCTCGAAAACGAATTGCACGAAGCGCTCGTGCACCTTTCAACAGACGACCTGCAAATTGTTGAGTTGAAGCGCCGCAAGTTGATGGTCAAGGACCAGATTGAACGGCTGAAGCAGTCCGGCGAGACGCTTCACTAGTAACCCCCGTAACAGCGTAGAGTTTGATCGCATCCTTTCAGGCAGGGACGAGAGCCTTTGCGCTCATCCCTGCTGTAAGGTTGGGCACTGCGCGATGATCGTCGCGCGGTGGTGTCTTGTCTGGACGCGTTTTCACGAACCGGTAACCACGCCGCTCGAAAACGCCTCAAATTTCCGCCAGCTCCGCGACGTGGTCTGCGATCGCGAGCGACGATGTCAGCCCCGGCGATTCGATTCCGAACAGATTGATCAGGCCCGCGACGCCATGGTCGCGCGGACCCTGCATCAGAAAATCCTGCGTCGCCACCGCCGGCGGCACGATCTTCGGGCGGATGCCCGAATAGCTCGGCATCAGCGCGCCATCGGGCAATGTCGGCCAGTATTTGCGGATCGCCGGATAGAAGCGCTCGGCGCGCGACGGATCGACTTCATAGTCGATCGTCTCGATCCATTCGACGTCGGGGCCGAAGCGCGCCTGTCCTGCCATGTCTAGCGTCAGATGCACACCTAGCCCGCCAGGCTCGGGCACCGGATAGATCAGGCGCGAGAATGGCGCGCGCGCATTGCAGCTGAAATAGTTTCCCTTGGCGAGATAGGCCGGCGGAATCCGGTCGATCGGCATGCCGTCGATGTGGCGCGCCACCGTCGTCGCCGAAAGCCCGGCGGCGTTGACGAGCAGGTCGCATTGCAAGGTCATCGGTGCCTCGCCGCCGGCCTCGATCTCGATCACGCCGGCCTCCGCCTTGGCGCGGATCAGCGGCGTGTGAAACGCAAAGGCGGCACCGGCTGCCTCGGCTTCGCCGCGCAGCGACAGCATGTAGGCGTGGCTGTCGATGATGCCGGTCGACGGCGACAGCAGGGCGGCGTCGCAGGCCAGCGCCGGCTCCAGCGCGCGGGCGGCCTCGCCCGAGAGCAACTGCATGTCGAGCACGCCGTTGGCCTCGGCATGTGCCTTGATCGATTGCAGCTTCTCGGTTTCCTTCGCATTGGTCGCGACGATCAGCTTGCCGCAGTTCTTGTGCGGAATGCCGCGCTCGCCGCAATAGCGGTACAGCGCGTGCTTGCCGCTGACGCACATGCGCGCCATCCAGCTTCCGGCGCGGTAGTAGATCCCGGCATGGATCACCTCGCTGTTGCGCGAGGAGGTGATGGTGCCGATGGCCTCGGCTTCCTCGAGCACGATCACCTCGCGCCCGGCCTGTGCCAGCTTCCGGGCCACCGCGAGCCCGACCACGCCGGCTCCGACGACGACGCAATCGACCCTATCCATCGCTATTCAGAGGTCCCGCTGAAGCTGCCGATGGCGCTGGTTTGCCAGGGAAACGCACCCTGCGGCCGTTCTCCATTAAGAAAACATTTATCATGTCAGGGCAATTGCCGTATTTCGCGTCACATTTTTCTCTTGGGCGTACAGGCGTTTACCCGATCCAAACCCGTGAAGCCAGACAATCCGCAGTTGAAATCGCGGGTGGCTGATGGCTGAGAAAAACTGGCACGCGGGCAGCACCATTCTGATTGCTGTGCAGGTCGTCGTGTGCCTGGCAGGGGCGATCACGCCTGCGCGCGCCGAACCTTCAGCTGTGTCGGCCTATCTCGACGGGCTCGAACCGAGCCTGATCTGGGAGGCCCTGATCGGCGGCATTGTTGTCTGCGCGCTGCTGACCGCCATTGTCCTGTGGATCAATTCCGCATTGCGCCGTGCCCGGCGCTCGCAGCTCCGTCGCAACGCGTTCGTCTCCTCCGCCATGAACAACCTCAACCAGGGTGTGGTGATGACGGATGGGCAGCGCCGCATCATCTTCTGCAACGACCGCTATCTCGAGATCTATGGCCTGGTCAGGTCGGACCTCTGGTCCGACATGACCGGCTACGACATCCTCGAACTGAGGCGCCAGCGGGGTGTCCTCGGCGTCTCCGACGACGAGTTCTATGAGAAGGCGGCGAGCCCCAACGGCCTGATCACTGAATTGCCCGATGGCCGCGCCATCCTGGTCAAATATTTCGAGCTGCCGAACGGCGGATCGGTGGCGACCCATCTCGACGTCAGCGAACAGCGCAAGCTGTCGCGGCAACTGGCCTCGACCAAGCAATTCCTCGAAACGGTGCTGGACAACGTGCCGGCCTGCGTCGCCGCCAAGAACATCGAGGACGGCCGCTACATCTTCGCCAACCGCGCCTATGAGCGCTTCTGGGGTTTTTCGCGCGACCAGGTCGTCGGCAAGAATGCGCGCGAGCTGTTCGGTCCGAAATCGGCTGATAGCATCGAGGCGACCGATCGGGCGGCGCTGCTGGCGCCGGAAGGACAATATCGCAATGAATTCGAGGTCGAGGTCGAGCAGGCCCGGCGCATGGTGGCCTCGATCCGGATCGTGGTCCGCAACGAGAGCAACAAGCCGGAATTCCTGCTGATCGTGTTCGAGGACATTACCGATCGGCAATCGCTGTCGAAGGAGCTGGAGAGCACCAAGAAGTTCCTCGAGCTCGTGGTCGACAACATCCCGGTGGCGTTGATCGTCGAACAGGTCAAGGATGGCCGCTATCTGCTCGCCAACCGCAGCGCCGAGACGATCCTCAACCGCAAGCGCGAGGAAGCCACCGGCCTGACCGCTTCCGACATCTTCAACGCCAAGGAAGCCAAGCTGATCATCGCGCGCGACGAAGCCGCGATCAAGAAGCGGGGGATGATCACCGAGGAGCATCCGATCTCGACCAAGGACGGCCTGCGCCTGTTCCTGACCCGGCGCGCCACGGTGCTCAACGATTCCGGCGAGCCGCAATATCTGATCAAGACCCACGAGGATGTCACCAACCGCCGGCAGATCGAGTCGCGGATGGCGCACATGGCCTATCATGATGGCCTCACGGACCTGCCGAACCGCGCTGCCTTCCTTCAGGCGCTGACCCAGATGATCGAGGCCTGCGAAGGGACCGACGAGGAATTCGCGGTCCTGTGCATCGATCTCGACGGCCTCAAGGAAGTCAACGACGTGTTCGGCCATGCGCTTGGCGACAAGCTGCTGATCGAGGTGGCGCAGCGGCTCCAGGACACCGCACGCGGCGGCCTGGTGGCGCGCCTGTCCGGTGACGAATTCGGCCTGATCATCGACGGTAAGCAGCCCGATGCGGGCCTCACGCTGGCGCAACGGCTTGGCGAGGCGCTGGCGCCGGAATTCCAGATCGACGGCCGCGCGGTCCGCGCCGGCATCACCACCGGCATGTCGATCTTCCCGCACAATGGCCCCGACGGCGCCTCGCTGCTCGCCAATGCCGGCGCGGCCCTGTTCCGCGCCAAGCAGAAATCCCGCGGTACGATCAGCCTCTATCAGCCCGAGATGGATCAGCAGATCCGCGACCGCCGCGTGCTGCATCAGGATCTGTCGAAGGCGATCAAGAACGGCGAGCTGTCGCTGGCCTTCCAGCCGCAGGGTATCGCGCGTGACAGCGTCGCCGAAAGCGAGATCATCGGTTTTGAGGCCTTGGCGCGCTGGCAGCATCCGGTGCGCGGCCAGGTCTCGCCGGCCGAATTCATCCCGATCGCGGAGGAAAGCGGCCTGATCGTCGAGATGGGCGAATGGATCCTGCGCGAGGCCTGCCGCGAGGCGGCGTCGTGGCCGAAGCCGATGCAGGTCGCCGTCAATCTGTCGCCGGCGCAGTTCATGCACGGCGACGTGGTTGGTCTCGTCCATTCGATCCTGATCGAGACGGGTCTGGCGCCCGGCCGGCTCGAGCTCGAAATCACCGAGGGCGTGCTGATCGAGGACTTTGATCGCGGTCTGGCGCTGCTGCGCCGGCTGAAGGCGCTGGGCGTCCGCATCTCCATGGACGATTTCGGCAGCGGCTACTCCTCGCTGAGCTATCTCCAGGCGTTCCCGTTCGACAAGATCAAGATCGACCGTGCTTTCATCACCAATCTCGGCCGCAACCCGCAATCGGCGGCGATCGTTCGCGCCGTGATCGATCTCGGCCACGGCCTCGAAATGTCGATCATTGCCGAGGGCGTCGAGACGATCGACCAGCTCACCTTCCTCGCCAGGGAGGGCTGCGACGGCGTGCAGGGCTATCTGCTCGGCAAGCCGCTGCCCATTGGAAAATACGCCGGCCTCGTCGGCCGCGTCGAGGCCATGGAGCTTGCGCTCAAGACCGGCTAGTGGTGTCGGGCACGGACCTTGCTCCCTCCAGACGGTTTCATGGCGGATTACGACCTCGCGATCATCGGCGGCGGCCTGAACGGCGCCAGCCTCGCGCGCGATGCTGCTGGCCGAGGCTTGCGGGTGATCTTGGTCGAGCAGGGCGATCTGGCCAGCGCCGCCTCGTCGGCGACGTCGCGATTGATTCATGGCGACCTGTCGGTGCTGGAGCGCCGCGCCTTCTGGCGGGTACGCCGGGCGCTGGCCGAGCGTCGGACCTGGCTCCGGATCGCGCCGCATCTGGTGCGGCCGATGAGCTTTGTGATCCCCGCCCATTCCGACGAGCGCCCGCCATGGCTGTTGCGCGCGGGCCTGTATGTTTATGACGCCCTGACGAACCGCGGCGGCCTGCCGGCATCTGCGACCCTCGACATCACGCATCATCCGGTTGGCAACGCACTGAAGCGGCCGTTCGGCATCGGCTTCGAATATGCCGATTGTGTCGTCGACGATTCACGCCTGGTGGTGCTCGTGGCGCTGGACGCCGCCGAGCGCGGCGCTGTGATCTGCACCGGGGCGCGATGTGTGCGGGCCGACCGGGCCGACATCTGGCGGCTCGCCGTTGTCGATCGCGGCCATCGCCGCACGATCACGGCTCGCGCGCTGGCCAATACCACCGGCGCCTGGACATCGATGGTTGCGGAGACCGTGTTGCGGCAGCCGCTGCCGCCCATGGCGGCCGTGCAGATGAGCCAGATCATCGTGCCCAGGCTGTTCGAGTCCGACAATGTCTATGTGTTCCAGAACAATGACGGGCGGCTGATTTTTGCGAGCCCGTTCGAGCGCGATTTCACGCTGGTCGGCACGGTCACGCATGATTTCACCGGCGATCCCGCGATCGTCGCGATGCCGGGCGCCGATGTCAGCTATCTCTGCGAAGCCGTGAGCCGCTATTTCCGCGAGCGTGTTGGTCCGACCGACGTGGTGCGCACGCTCTCCGGCGTCAATCTGACGCCCGCGTCCGCGCGACGCCGCGACGGCACGACGCTGTTCCACGCGCGCCGGCGCAAGGCGCCGTTGCTGACGATGTTCGGCGGCGAGGTCACGACCTCGCGCCTCCGCGCCGAGCGGGCGGTGACGCGGCTGACGCCGTTCTATCCGATGTCGCGGCCCTGGACTGCTGCCGCAACGTTGCCCGGGGGCGATTTCGCCTGGGATCGCTTCGAGACCGAGATCGACCTCGCGCGCGACCGCTGGAGGTTTCTCGATGAGCCGCAAGCCCGGCGCCTCGTTGCGGCCTATGGCTCGCGGCTATCGACCGTGCTGAGAGAAGCGAAAACCCGCGAGGAGCTCGGCCCGGCCTTCGGTCCCGACCTCACCGGAGCGGAGGTTCGCTATCTCATGGCCCGCGAATGGGCACGCTTCCCCGAGGATATCCTGTGGCGCCGGTCCAAGTTGGGGTTGACCATGCCGGCGGCAGACCGTGACGCGCTGGCTGCGTTCATGGCGGATCCGCCTCGAACCGGTTGAGCAAAGGCCGATCCACCGCTAGCGTGCGGCGGCATTGGGGTTGGCAGGGACCATGACTGACGAGTTGCCCAGAACAGATGTTGCTCGCGGAGATGCGCATCCCGCCGCGCGCGAGCCGCTGCTGCGTATCGAGGGCGTGGCGAAGACGTTCGGGACGTTCCGCGCGGTTGACGGCGTGTCGCTCGACATCAAGGCCGGCGAGTTCTTCGCGCTTCTGGGTCCCAGTGGCTGTGGCAAGACCACGCTGCTGCGGATGCTTGCGGGTTTCGAGTCTCCGGATGAGGGGCGCATCCTGCTCGGTGGCAAGGATATCGCGCAGGCGCTACCGCACGAGCGTCCGATCAACATGATGTTCCAGAACTACGCGCTGTTTCCGCATCTGTCGGTGCGCGACAACATCGCCTTTGGCCTCAGGCGCGCCAACATGGCCCGCGCCGATATCGCAACGCGCGTCGCGGAGATGGTGGCGCTGGTGAAGCTCGAGGGGCTCGAGAAGCGCAAGCCCGACCAGCTCTCCGGCGGCCAGCGCCAGCGCGTTGCGCTGGCTCGCGCGCTGGCGCGCCGGCCGCAGCTTCTGCTGCTCGACGAGCCGCTTGCAGCTCTCGACAAGAAGCTGCGCGAGAGCACGCAAGGCGAGCTGATGGAGTTGCAGCGCCGGCTCGGTATGACGTTCATGATCGTCACCCATGACCAGGGGGAGGCGATGACGATGGCTGATAGAATCGGCGTGATGAAATCTGGAAAGCTCGCCCAGGTCGCGACCCCCCGCGAGCTCTACGAGGCGCCGCGCTCGCGCTGGATCGCGGGGTTTGTCGGCGACATCAATCTGTTCGACGCCGAGTCCAAACTGCGCGATGGTCATCGCCTGGTCATTGGCACGCGTGATGCGGGCACCCTGGTGGTGGCCGAGCCGCGCCAGCCGCTTGGCGAGGTGAAATTCTCGGTCGCGATCCGACCCGAGAAGGTCAAGCTGTCGCGTCGTGGCCCCGTGAGCGAGGCCGGTCATGAAACCGCGATCAACCGGCTCGACGGCGTGATCGCCGACATCTGCTATCTCGGCGGCACCACCACCTACAAGGTGAAGCTCGATGCCGGCGGAATGGTGCAGGCGTCCGTCGCCAACAGCGCACGTCTCGATGTCGATGCGTTTAGTCTGAACCAGCATGTCGTCGCCTGGTTCACACCCGACGACTGTGTGGTGCTGCCGTCATGAGCGGGCGCCGGATCTTCGCGCGGCCGGCGCGCTTCGCCGCCATCGCCCCCTATGTCTGGATGGTGCTGTTCTTCCTGGTGCCGTTCGGCTTCGTGCTGAAGATCAGCCTGTCGCAGACGGCGATCGCGCAGCCGCCTTACGAGCCGGTGTTCGACCTGACGGCGGGATGGACGGCGATCCGGTCGGCCTTTGCCGCGCTGGGACTCGACAATTTCAAACTGCTCGTCTCCGACGATCTTTATGTGTTCGCCTATCTGCGCAGCCTGACCGTGGCCGTGACGGCCACCGCATTGCTTCTGCTGATCGGATATCCCATCGCCTATGGCATGGCGCGATTGCCGAAGCGGTGGCAGGCGGTTGCGATGGTGCTGGTGATCGTACCGTTCTGGACGTCGTTCCTGATCCGAATCTATGCCTGGATCAACATCCTTCAGCATGACGGCCTGCTCAATCAGATCCTGCTGGCGCTCCACCTGGTGAGCCAGCCGGTGGTGTGGCTCTCCACCGACACCGCGATGTATGTCGGCATCGTCTATTCCTACCTGCCGTTCATGATCCTGCCGCTCTACGCCACGCTCGCCAAGATGGAGCCGGCGCTGGAAGAGGCGGCGAGCGATCTCGGTGCGCCGCCATGGCAGGTGTTCTGGCTCGTCACCTTTCCGCTGTCACTGCCGGGCGTCGGCGCCGGCGTGCTGCTGTGCTTCATTCCAGTCGTCGGCGAGTTCGTGATCCCTGATCTTCTCGCCGGCTCCAACTCGCTGATGATCGGCCAGACGCTGTGGCTCGAATTCTTCACCAACAAGGACTGGCCGGTGGCCTCAGCTGCGGCGATCGTGCTCCTCGTCGTGCTGCTGTTGCCCCTGCTGCTCTACGAGCGGCTGCAGCGGCGGCAGCTGGAGGAGCAGTGAGATGCGCAGATTCTCTCGCCTGTCCCGCTTCAATGTCGCCTCGCTTGCGCTGGGGCTTGCCTTCCTCTATCTGCCGATCCTGATCCTCGTGATCTATTCCTTCAACGCCTCGCGGCTGGTGACGGTGTGGGGCGGCTGGTCGCTGCGTTGGTATTACGAGTTCTTTGACGACCGTGCCATGATCGAGGCATCCTGGATGAGCCTGCGGGTCGCGGTCGCCTCCGCGACCATCGCGACGCTGATTGGTACACTGGCCGCGGTGGCGCTGTCGCGCGGTGAGCGCTTTCGCGGCCGAACCCTGTTCTCCGGCATGCTCTATGCGCCGCTGGTGATGCCGGAGGTGATTACTGGATTGTCGCTGCTGTTGCTGTTCGTCGCGCTGAATGCCGAGCGCGGCTTCTGGACGGTGACGATCGCGCACACCACGCTGACGATGTGCTTCGTCGCCGTCGTCGTGCAGTCGCGTCTCGGCTCGCTCGACCGTTCGCTGGAGGAGGCCGCCATGGACCTCGGCTGCGCCCCGGCTCGCGCTTTCCTGTCGGTGACGCTGCCGCTGATCGCACCCGCGATCGTCGCCGGATGGATGCTCGCCTTCACGCTGTCGCTCGACGATCTCGTGATTGCGAGCTTCACCACGGGGCCGGGCTCGGCAACGCTGCCGATCCGGATCTATTCCGAGGTGCGGCTCGGCGTGAAGCCGGAGATCAATGCGATCTGCACGCTGGTGATCGCCCTGATCGCGGTCGTCATCGTCGTCGCTTCACTGGCTTCGAAACTGTCGAGCGCGCGGGGCGAGAGCGCAGCGCCGCTCTAGAGGGAATGGATCATGATGTTCGTCTATCAGATACTCGTCCATACGCCGCCCTGGGTCTGGATCCTGTTGGCCTATCTGGTCTGGCAGGGCATCAAGTCGATGCAGCCGCGCAAGGCGCCGATCTGGCGTGCATTGATCGTCCCTGTCGTCTTCATCGCTTGGGGCGTTTCGAGCATCGGATTCGGACATCAGGACAGCCAATGGCCGCTGGTCGCGTGGGTGGTCGCGGCGCTCGTGCTGCTGCCGCTTGGCGTGCTGACACCGAGTCCGTTCGATGTCGATCACAAGACGGGAGAGATCATCCGTCCGGGCAGCGCGTTCGCGCTCATCCGCAACCTGGTCGTATTCTTGCTGCAATATGCGGTCGGCGTGATCTCGGCGATCGATGCGGGTGACCGTGCGCTAGCCATCATCGCCGGCCGCGCCATCTCGGGCGCGACCGCCGGCTATTTTCTCGGCTCGATGATCGCGCTCCTGTTGGCTTATCGCCGGAAGCGCGCAGAAGACATTTAAGATCTGAGCATGATCTTGTCGGAAAACCGCTTCACACTTTTCCGGATCATGCTCAGTCTAGGACTTCACGGCACCCGCCGTCAGTCCGCCCACCATGTAACGGCGGAAGGCGTAGTAGACCGCGGCCGGCGGCAGTGCGTAGATGAAGCCGGTGGTCATCAACAGCTCCCAGGGCGAATCGTCGGCGGCGAGGAAGTTGCCGAGCGCGACGGGAAGTGTGATCTCGCGGTCGTTCGACAGCAGCAGGAACGCGTAGAGATATTCGTTCCAGGCGAGCAGCACGGCATAGGTGCCGATCGCGACCAGCGAGGGCATCATCAGCGGCAGATAGACCAGGCGGAAGATCTGCAGCGTGGTGGCGCCGTCCATCACGGCGGCTTCATCCAGCTCGACCGGCAGCTTGTCAGAGGCCTGCTTGAGCACCCAGATCGCGTAAGGCGAGGCAATCGTCACCATGGCCAGGATCAGGGCCCAGTGATTGTTGAGCAGGCCGTAATTGCCCATGGTGCGATACATCGGCACAGCGAGGAACGCGGCTGGGATGAAATAGGTGAACAGCGCGAGGTTCAGCACCATGCGCCCGCCCGGCACCTTCAGCCGCGAGATCGAGAACGCCGCGGCCGTGGCGATGAACAGCGTCAACACGCCGACGGCTGCCGCGATCACCACCGAATTCCAGAACTGCACATAGAAGTCGCGCAGGAAATAGTGCTGCTGCTTGAATACGATTTCGAAGTTGTGGAGCGTCGGGTGGTCCGGCCACAGCTTGCCCGAGAACGCGTCCTCCTTCGGGGAGATCGCGAACAGGAACATGTGATAGATCGGAATCATCGTCCACAGGAAGACGGGAATTCCGATCAGCAGCAGCCGCGCTTCGGTCGCGACGTCACGCCAGGTAAAATCGCTTGCGCCGGGAAGCTTCATCGCGACAACCGTTTCATCATGAAGTAAACGAGCGGCAGGACGAACGGCATCGCGCAGACGATGGAGGCCATCGCGAGCGAGAGCTGGTCAAGCCGGAGATAGCGGATGCCGAGTGTCGACAGCACGTGCGTGAGATCTGCCGGGCCGCCGCCTGTGAGCAGATAGACGCTGTTGAAATCGCCCAGCGTCCAGATCATCGAGAGCAGCGTGCAGGTGATGTAGAGGGTCTGCATCGACGGCCAGGTGATGAAGCGGAATTTCTGCCACCAGTTCGCGCCGTCGACCTCGGCGGCCTCGAACAGGTCCTGCGCGATCGCAAGGCGCCCGGTGATCAGGATCATCGTCCAGAACGGCAGCGATTTCCAGATGTGCACGCCGATCGCCATCGTCAGGGCGACCGTCGGGTCATTCAGCCAGTTCGGACCGTCATCGCCGGTCCAGGCGAAGATGTAGTGATTGATGATGCCCCATTCGGGGTTGAGCATGAAGCGCACTGACAGGATGGTCGGGATCGACGGCACCGCCCAGGGCAGGATGAAGATCACCGAGAGCCATTTGATCCATGTGCGCTGCTGGGCGAAGAAGCCGGACAGGAACAACGCGATCAGCATCTTGATGTTGATGCCGATGACCAGGAAGATCAGCGTGTTGACCGCCGCGCGCGCGAAGATCGGGTCGTTATACAGTGCGACATAATTCGACGGAGCCCGCGCCAGCCACAGCCCGTAGCAGACGGGATAGACGACGAAGGCGAGGAAGACGAGCAGATAGGGCGCGAGCAGCACGATGCCCCAGACCTGCGCCGGGGTCAGCCGCGACGTCAGGGGTGGGGCAGGGATCGCCTGATCGCCAGAGAGCGTGATCGCCATTCTTTTGGGACTCTTCAAAGAGAAGCCGGCCGCGAAACGCGACCGGTGTTTGTTTTACACCTCTCCCCGCAAAGCGGGGAGAGGTACGTGCAAGGCTTTAGCCTGCGACCTGCTTGATGCGGGCGATCATCTCGTCCACGGCCTTGTCGACCGGGACCTTCTCGCTGACGACCCGGTTCATCGCCTTGGCCCAGATGTTCTCGTTGTTCAGGATCGTGAACTTCCAGTTCTTGGTGAAGTCGAATGGCGCGGTGCCGCCCTTGAACTGGGCATAGACCGCCTTGCGATGCCTGTCGGCCTGCCAGAACGGGCTTTCCTGGCTTTCCTTCGTCACCGGGAACCAGCGGCCGAGCGCGCCCTCGATGTAGGGGCGAACGTTCTCTTCCTGGAGCAGGAAGCTGATGAACTGCTTGGCCCCGGCCTTGTTCTTGGCCGCGGTGAAGATCAGTCCGGTCTTGACGTCGGAGCGGTAGCGAATGGTCGAACCATCCGGCGCCTTCGGGAACGACGCCGTGATGATGTCCTCGCCATAGGCTTTCTTGCCCGCGTCGCGCTGCTCCTGCGTCAGGGCCTGGTTCTGCGAGTCCTCATACCACTTCGCCGCGATCGAGATCGTGAAATTGTGGGTCATCACGATGGTCTTGTTGTGGAAGGCGACGTTGTTGTCGGGATCCTTCCAGGTCGTCGAGGATGGCGGCGTACAACCCTTGATGTAGGTGTCGGTGTAGTCCTTCATCGCGCTGATCAGGTTCTCGCGGACCTTGGGATCGTCGACAGTGAGCTTGCCGTCGTCGTCGACAAGCTTGACGTGATAGGCGTCCATGAAGGTGTAGAACGACTGGAAGGCGTCGGTGGACTCCACGCCCATCGGCTGGCCGACCGCATAGATGCGCTGGCCGGTGGCCTTGCGGATGCCCGGTTGCACCTTGTCGCACCAGAACGACCAATAGCCCGCCCAGTCGGTCGGGATGTCGCTCTGCTTGAAGCCGGCTTTCTCCAGCATGTCGTTCCAGATCTGGACGTGCATGCTCTGCTGTTTCAGCGGAAAGCCGTAATAGGCCTTCTTCTTGGCGACGTCGTTATAGAGGATCGACGCATCCAGCGTGTTCTGCACGAACCGATCCTTGATCGGCTCCATGATTTCGGAAAGGTCCTCGAGCTTGCCCTCATAGGCCCACTTGCCCTGCACCTGCACGTCATAAGTGTCGGAATAGGCGACGTCAGGCACCGTGCCGGCATCGAGTGCGGCCACCGTCTTCGGAATCATGTCCTGGATCGCGTACTGCGACAATTCGACCTTGATGCCGGTCTTGGCTTCGAATTTCTTGATCGTTTCGGCCAGCGCTTCGTCCTCGGACTTGTAAAAGCCCTTGCCCCACCAGACCGTAATCGTCTTTTGCTGCGCAAATGCGGGTGCAGCGGCTGCAAACAGCCCGACTGCAGCGACCGCCAATGTGACTGCGCCAATAACCTTGGATTTCACGTTTTTCTCCCTCAAGCCGCCGGTGTTTTAACCGGTCGGATAAAACACTAGCCCATGGCCGCTATCCGATCTAGCGGCATGTTGTCAGACCTAGGTCGAGGGGGATCGGGCTCTCGGAGATGCTTAACGTGCGCATCGATCCAATCGCTGCATCAATGTGCGGCAATCAATTCGCCTTGCGCGTTGTGGCTTGGATCCACACGGCCTTGTCCCACGCTGCCGGCGATTATCAGCGTTTCCGCCTCGGGCCGACCGAAGCCGGGTTCGAGCTTGCCTGAGCGGATCGGGACCGTAGCTTGTCCGGCTCGCTGATCCGGGAAGGCGAGCGCCATGCCTCGAGGAGCATCTTCAGAAATTGGCTGGCATGAGGAGATAGTGTCGCCCCGCGCCTGCGCACGATTCCGATCGTCCGCGACACTTCCGGCTCGGTCAGGCGAATGGTGTGAATGATCGGATGGCCGGCCGCTGGCGTCGCCAGCTTCGGCAGCACGGCGACGCCGAGGCCCGCTTCGACCAGACCAAGCGAACCGGAGAGGTGAGCGACCTCATAGGACCAGTTCAGCTGCAGGCCGTGTCGCGCCAGCGCATTGTCGATCAATGCGCGATTGCCGCTGTTGCGGCCGACGGTGATGACCCGGTGCGGCACGATCTCCGGCCAGCTGACCTGTTTGCGCGATGCCAGCGGATGGTCATGACGGCAGGCCAGCACGAAGGGATCCTCGACCAGCTTCTCGAATTCGATCTCGGCATGCGAGGCCCCGATGAAATTGATGCCGAAGTCGACTTCTCCGCGCGCGACCGCCTCCAATCCCTCATTGGCTCCGATGTCCAGAATCCGGACTCGAATGCGCGGGTACGCTTCGGCAAACCGGCCGATCGCGCGCGGCAGGAAATAGAACACTGCGGTCGGTACCGCAGCCACCGAGACCAGGCCAGAGCTTCGCGCGCCGATATCCTGGATGGCGAGCACCGATGTTTCGAACTCGTCGATGAGGCGCCGCACTTTCGGCAGGAAGTCGCGGCCAGTCATGGTCAGATTGACGTGGCGCGTCGAACGTTCGAGCAACGGCGCACCGAGACTTTCCTCCAGCTTCTGAATGCGTCGGCTGAGCGCCGGCTGCGACAGGTTCAGCGCCTTGGCAGTCCGCACGAAGCTTCCTGTCTCCGCGACGGTGATGAATGCTTTCAGGTCGAGCAGTTCCGCGTTCATAGCCCGTCTCCGATTATACCGATTTACGCATTAATACTTCATATCTTTGCAGTTTACAGAAGAGTTGCAAGGGAGGATGGTCGGTCCGCGTCAACATGTCGGCCGAACGGAACAGCTTCATGAATGATCAGATCGCCATTCCCTGCGTGGTTATGCGCGGCGGCACCTCGCGGGGGCCGTTCTTTCTGGCGAGGGATCTCCCGGCCGATCCCGGGGCGCGAGATGCGGTCCTGCTGTCGGTCATGGGGGGCGGACACGACCTTGGAATCGACGGAATAGGTGGCGGCAATGCCGTCATCAACAAGGTCGCGATCATTGGACCGGGATCGGTGCCCGGTGCCGACGTCGATTATTTGTTTGCCCAGGTGCGGGTTCGAGAGGGGATCGTCGATACCTCACCCAATTGCGGAAACATGCTGGCTGCGGTGGGGCCGTTCGCAATTGAAGCCGGCCTGGTGGCCGCCAGCACGGATCGCACCCATGTGCGCATCCACAACGTCAATACCGGCAAGCTGATCGACGCGACGATCGCCACCCCCGGTGGGCGGGTGACCTACGAGGGCGAGGCGCGGATCGACGGCGTGCCGGGAACGGCCGCGCCGGTCGAATTGTCGTTTCCCAACGCGGCCGGCGCCCGCACGGGTCGCCTGCTCCCCACCGGACGCGCGGTCGACCGTATCGACGGGATCGAGGTGAGCTGCATCGATGCGGCCATGCCAGTCATGCTGGTCCGCGCGGCGGATCTGGGCTTTAGCGGCCGTGAGACACCTTCGGACTTCACCGACAGCCGCTTCCGCGCGCGCCTCGAGCGCTTGCGCATCGAGGCCGGTCGTCTGATGGGCTTTCCGAATCCTGGGGCCATGGTGATCCCGAAACCGGTTCTGATTGCGCCTGCAAGCGAGGCGACACTGAACGTCCGGTACTTCATGCCGCATGACTGCCATAGCGCGCTGGCGGTGACCGGCGCTGTTGCGATCGCCACGGCTTGTGTCACGCAGGGGACGATTGCCGCGGAGATGGTGGGAGCGCTGGCACCGCCGCTGCCGATCACGCTGGGCCATCCCTCCGGAAAGTTGGTGGTTCGGCTGGAGCCCGGTCCGGTGGCGCGGGTGCAGCGGACAGCCCGTCGAATATTCGAAGGCCACGTCTTCGCCCGCCGAGCACACCTGCCTCAGTCGGTGCTGGCGGCCTGACGCCGGGCTGCTCTTAGAATTTCAAGAATCAGAACAAGGGAGAAACGAGAATGCAGATGCAAGCGCTGGCTGAGCCCGCGAACGCCGAGCCGCGAAAGCCATTCTACCGGATTCTCTACGTCCAAGTGCTGATCGGCCTCACGCTGGGCATCCTCACGGGCCATTTCTGGCCGGAATTTGGTGCCGCGCTGAAGCCCTTTGGAGACGGCTTCGTCAAGCTGGTCAAGATGATGATCGCACCTATCGTGTTCTGCACCATCGTCAGCGGCATCAACAGCATCAGCGATTCCCGCGAGGTCGGCCGCACACTGGTGAAATCCATGGCGCTGTTCTACCTGCTGACCGTGCTCGCGCTGCTGGCCGGGCTGGTTGCCGTATTGCTGATCCAGCCGGGCGTCGGCATGCATGTGTCGGTCAATACGCTGGATCCGTCAGTGGCTGCGAAATTCACCAAGCAGGCTGGTGCGAGCGGATTTGCGGACTTCATGCTGCACATCATCCCGCATTCGTTCTTTGGCGCGTTCGCCGATGGCGAAGTGCTGCCGGTCCTGCTGGTCTCCATCCTGATCGCCTTCGGCCTCAGCCGGGCCGGCGATGGCGGCGCCGTAGTGACGAAGGCGGTTGAATCGTTCTCGCAGGTTCTGTTCATCTCCTTCGGCTTCATCATGAAGCTCGCTCCGCTCGGCGCTTTTGGCGCGATGGCGTTCACGGTGGGCCGCTATGGCATCCGTTCGATTGGCTCGCTTGGACTGCTGATCCTGACATTCTATATCGCCTGCTCCATCTTCATAGTCGTCGTGCTCGGTCTGCTGGCGCGGCTGAACGGCTTCAGCCTGTGGAAGACCATCCGCTACTTCAAAGAAGAGCTGCTGATCGTGCTCGGCACGTCTTCGTCCGAGCCGGCGCTGCCTGGTGCCCTGCGCAAGCTGGAGCAGCTTGGATGCCGGAAGGGCGTGTCGGGCCTCGTGCTGCCGATGGGCTATTCCTTCAATCTGGACGGCAGCGCCATCTATCTCACCCTGGCGTCCATCTTCATCGCACAGGCCTGCGACATCCATCTGTCTTGGGGACAGATTGCGGCGATGCTCGGGCTGATGCTGCTGACGTCCAAAGGGGCTGCCGGCGTCACCGGCAGCGGCTTTGTCGCGCTTGTCGCAACCCTCACCGTCATGCCGGACTTGCCCGTGACCGGCGTGGCGCTGCTCGTCGGCATCGATCGCTTCATGTCCGAGGCGCGGGCGCTGACCAGCATGATCAGCAACTGTGTCGCGGCTATCACCGTTTCGCTGTGGGAGAACGCCTGTGACCGCGAGGTGTTGACCCGTGAACTCGGGCAGCGTGGCACTCTCGAAGTCGCGGTCGGGACCACGATCGGCGGAGCAAAAGTGATGCAGGAGAACGAGGGCTGGATTTCGACGACGAAATCCGCCGCATGATGCCGCTTCGGATGAACCGGTCATATTCAAGTGTTGGCAAGGCAGACCGCGGCGTCCGGAATTGCGAGCTTGATCGTCCTCAATTGGACTTCTTCAATTAGACTTGGCGCCCTCTTTGGCGTTCTCCGCCGTCGGCGATCCCTCCGGTGCCTGGCGCTTGCCGCCGATGATGCGCTGCTTCAGGAGGTCGAGGAAAGGAGACGCCGCGGGCGACTGGCGGATCAGGGCCTCGGGATCGGGGAAGATCAGCGGATCGTCCCACGGACCCTGCACCATGAAGGGCAATTGAAAGCCTGACGTTGTGTTGAGGCTTGCCACGCCCTTCATGTCATATTCGCGCGTCGGCACCGACGCGGTCCCGGTCAGCGTGATCTTCGCAGCCGGCCCTTCGATGCGGATGTCCTCGGCGGTGGCGATCCCGTCGGCGAATTTCACCGCGATGGTGAGGTTGTCGTAGGGGGTCGAACCATTGCGGAAATTGCCGCCGCCCGACAGCGGCCGGCGCTCCAGCCGCTTCAAGAGCTGTTCGGCATTGAAGCCCGAGATCGCGCCGTCATGCCCGGTTACGGTGGCGGTGCCGTCGAGCGACTGGACCAGGCCAAACGGGCTCGAGCCGGAGGCGAGCAGGGATACGTTGATGTTGCCGCGGCCGGACAGCTTGTTGAGGCCGAACAGCTCGGTGGCGCAGGCCTGAAGGTCAACGTCGATGAACTGGAATTGCGCCTTGATGTCAGCCACGGTGTCGGAGCGCGAGATGCCGAACGAGCCCTTGGCGATGCCGCCATAGACCTGCGCCTCGCCGACCGAAAGCGCCAGCGTGCCGTTGCGCAAATTGGCGCCAATCGCGGTGCGGCCGAGTTTTGTGGGGCCGACGGTCAGCCTGGCTGCCGAGAGGCGCATGTCGAGGTCGGTGCTCGAAAGCCCATTGAGGTCGAACAGCTGCCTGTTCCAGTCGCGCGCGCCGCTGGCGAGCAGGCGGAAGGTGGAGATATAGGGCGTGAAGTCGAGCGCGTCGGCGGCGAGCGTCGCCTGCAGCGTCTGCCTGCCGTTATTGGCGTAAGTCATCACGCCTTCGGCAGCGTTGCCGTCGAGCTCGACATTGACGTTGGTCAGCGCGATCGAGGCGCCGACGACATTGGCGCGGGCCTTCAGCGCGAACCGGCCGAAGCCGCCGCTGCCGGGTTGCGGCTGGCCGGTCCAGCGCAGCGCGTTGCGCAAGGACGGGCTGTCGATGGTGAGCGTGCCTTCCATCATCGGACTGGTGCGGTTGGCGACGCTGCCATCGAACGCAAGCTTGAGCGGCGCGCTGGCGATGCGCGCCTTCAGCCCGGAGCGATCGCCCGAGAGGGCGGCGACGAAATCGGCAAAGCTGATCGAGCCGTCGACGCGCTCGCCGCGCCAGTCGAACTGTCCGGTCGCGGCAAAGGACCGCGAGATCGAGGGCCAGGCCAGCGACAGATCGATGTCCTCGAACTTCTCGGTGGCGTTCGTGGCGACGTCCTCATAGTTGAGCACGCCGTCCTGGATCCTGATCTCGGAGAACGAGACCTGATTTTCGGCGCCGGGTTTCATCGTGCGCGCGATGGTCTGGATGAAAGGTGTCCAGTTGCTGTCGCCATCAGGCTTCAGGCTGACATGGATCTGCGGCCGCAGCAGCGTCAGGTCGGCGATCTCGAATCGTTGCAGCAGCAGCGGCAGCAGCCTGAGATTGGCGGTGAGCACATCGACATGCAGCGCGGGGTCGGCGGTGCCGCCGCCTTTCAGGCCGACGTCATGGAAGGAGATGTAGCTTGCCGGCAGCACCGAAATGTCGATGTTGCCTGCCACGCTGAGCTCGAGCCCGGTGACGTCGCGGATCTGGGCTTCCACGGCCGTGCGCAGCGCGTCGCGGTTGATGAGCCAGGAGGTCGCGATCAGGGCGATCAGCACGACGCCGAGCAGCGCCGCGATCGGCGTCCCGAGGCGCTTCATTCCTTGGGCCATGGTCAATGGCATGTCCTGATCGGGTTGGTCGCTGGAGCCAAAAGGGCGGGGCGGGAAACCGGCGCGCCCCCACGCCCAACCCCCGCAACTTGATGGGTTTTCTTGTCGCTTTCAAGGCCGCTGGCCGGTCTGCCCGCGGCGTGGGCAGCTTCTACCATCGGCTTTCGGATCGGAGAACCCCGTATCATTGACGGCTTCGGACGATTTCGCCTAATAATCGCCGCCAATAAGGCGCGGCGCCCAGGCCGAAGCTTCGAGGGTTTTTTTGCATGAACAAGGTCTATCCCGACGCCAAGTCGGCTCTTGAGGGCGTTCTCAAGGACAACATGATGATCATGTCGGGCGGCTTCGGCCTCTGCGGCATCGCTGAGTCGCTGTCGGACGCGATCCGCGACTCCGGCGTCAAGGGCCTGACCGTGGTCTCGAACAATGCCGGAGTCGACGGCATTGGGCTCTCGCGCCTGCTGGAAACCCGCCAGATCAAGAAGATGATCTCGTCCTATGTCGGCGAGAACAAGCTGTTCGCCCAGCAATTCCTCGCCGGCGAGCTGGAGCTCGAATTCAACCCGCAGGGCACGCTGGCCGAGCGCATTCGCGCCGGCGGCGCCGGCATCCCGGCCTTCTACACCAAGACCGGCGTCGGCACGCTGATCGCCGAGGGCAAGGAAGTGAAGGAGTTCGATGGCCAGAAATACCTGATGGAGCGCGGCCTGTTCGCCGACCTCGCCATCGTGCACGCCTGGAAGGGCGACACCGCCGGCAACCTGATCTACCGCAAGACTGCGCGCAACTTCAACCCGATGATGGCGACCGCCGCCAGGATCACGGTGGCAGAGGTCGAGCATCTGGTTCCCGCAGGTGAACTCAACCCTGACCACATCCACACGCCCGGCATTTTCGTCAAGCGTATCATCGAGGTCGGCACGGCCAAGAAGCGCATCGAATTCCGCAACACCCGCCCGCGCCCGACTAGCGCACCCCCGGCCGGAACAGGAGTAGAAATCTGATGGCTTGGACCCGTGAACAGATGGCTGCGCGCGCCGCGAAGGAATTGCGCGACGGCTACTATGTCAATCTCGGCATCGGCATCCCGACGCTGGTCTCGAACTACATCCCCGATGGCGTCGACGTCAGCCTGCAGAGCGAGAACGGCATGCTCGGCATGGGCCCGTTCCCCTATGAGGGCGAAGAGGACGCCGATCTGATCAACGCCGGCAAGCAGACCGTGAGCGAGCTGCCGTCGACCTCGTATTTCTCGAGCGCGGATTCCTTCGGCATGATCCGCGGCGGCCATATGGATCTGTCGATCCTCGGCGCCATGCAGGTGGCCCAGAACGGCGATCTCGCCAACTGGATGATCCCCGGCAAGATGGTCAAGGGCATGGGCGGCGCGATGGACCTCGTCGCCGGCGTCAAGCGCGTCGTCGTGGTGATGGAGCATTCCGCCAAGGACGGCGCCAAGCTGCTGAAGAAGTGCAATCTGCCGCTGACCGGCGAGCGCGTGGTCGACATGGTCGTCACCGATCTCGCCGTTTTCACCATCGACAAGCACGGCGACGGCGGCATGGCGCTGATCGAGCTCGCCGATGGCGTCACGCTCGACGAGGTCAAGGAAAAGACCGAAGCCGAATTCCGCGTCGCGCTGAAGAACACGTAAGATAGCGATCGCAATGAACGTGAATGGCCGGGCTCCGTCCCGGCTATTTTCGTTTGCCGTATGGGTAACTTGAGACGAGCGCTCTTAAGCGATGGTGACGCAGGAGAGCGGCTCCGCATTCTCGATGTCGTCCTGGCGAAAGCCAGGACCCATACTGCGAGGTCTCTCGATTACGGTCGGTGACAGCCCCGAATGAGCAGTCTTCGCCAAACTTTGTACGGTGGCTATGGGTCCTGGCCTTCGCCAGGACGACGTTGGAGAGGCATTGGCGCGCCGGCGTCGTTTTCGTTTATCCGGGTTACGCGATCACGACCTCGCCGCCAACACCTTGCTCAGCCTTGCCGACACGCTCGCCACACACGAGGTCTCCTCCCGCACCAGGCGGAAGCCGAGATTGGCGGGCGGCACGCCCTGTGCGCAACCGCCGGCGCGGGCGTCGCGGATGAAATCGGTAACGTAGGCGCGGTGGGCGCCCTCGGCGATGCGCACGCCGCAATTGACCGTCGGACGGCCGGCATGGCCGGCTTCGTCGACGCGCGAGCGGACGAAGCAGGTTGACGTCCACTCCCAGACATTGCCGGCGAGATCGGACACGCCGCGCTCGTTCAGGCCGAACTTGCCGAACGGATAGGCCGTGGTGTCGGAAAGGTCGCGCTCGGATTCGCGCTCGTAACGGCTGATCCAGCGCTTTGCCGGATCGCCCGCGTCGACCGGCGAGCCGTCGTCCCTGAACCTGGAGCCTGCGGCAAAGGCCCATTCCGCATCGCTGGGTAGGCGATAATGATGGCCGGTCTTGCGCGACAACCAGCTCGCATAGGCCTGTGCATCGTGCCAGCTCACCTGTACGGCCGGACGATCGGGTGCAATCGCGACGCCACGATCGAGCGCGTGGCATTGGCCGTCCTGCACGCAAAGCTGGTAGTCGGCTGAAGAGACCTGCTCGCGCATGATATAAAGCGGCCGCGTGAATTCCAGGGTGCGCAGCGGCGCATCGGCCTGCTGCCCGGCGCGCGTGAAATCGCCAGCCTCACGATAGGTGAAGCTGCCGGCCGCAATCTCGACGATCGCGGGCTCGCTTTGCCTGCCGTGGGCCGTCATCTCGGAAACCAGCGGCGCGACGGTGAGCGGTCCGGCTAATCCGGCCGCGCAGGCGAGCACCAGTTTGAGCTTGAATGCGATCAGCATTGTCACCCCCGAAGGAAGAAGGGGCCGGTTGTTCGCCGGCCCCTCGTCGCGTCTAGTTGGTGGCACCGGGTGGGATTTCCGCAGGCGCCTTCACCTGGGTCATCAGGTCGTCGTTCCACTTGCCCTCGACCTTGAAGTGCGCGGTGGCGCCGAGATCGGCGGCTTCGATCAGGTTATGCGTGACATAGGCGTAGATGCCGGGCTGCAGGAACTTGTACATTGCCGCTCCCGCGGAGCCGCCGCGGATGAACCAGGTCTCGAGGCCGGTCTCCGGCGGGTTGGAGAATTTTCCGGTTTCCCAGACATAGTCGCCATGGCCGCCGATCAGGTGCGGACGGCTGTCGCGGTTGGCCTGCGAATGCACGATAAGCACGTTCTCTCCGACATTCGCGGTCAGCGCGTTCTTGCCGGTGAGGGCACCGACCTTGCCGTTGAACACGACGTGGGACGGGATCAGCTTCTTCATCACTTCCTCGGTGTCGGTGAAGGCTTCGCCCGGCGAGTCATAGGACTTGAAATTGCCCTTTTCGTCGCGCGGCACGTACATGTCCTGCTCGCCGACATAATAGACCTTGTCGTATTTCAGCGCATGGCCCTTGCCGTCGTTGAGCCCGTCGCGCGGCAGCACCATCACGGCGCCGTTCATGCCGGAGACGACATGCCAGGGGATCATCGGGCCGCCCGGTGCGCAATGATAGACGAACACACCGGTCCGCGTCGCCTTCCAGCGGAGCACGACCTGCTCGCCCGGATTGACCAGCGTGAGCGCAGCGCCGCCGAGCGCGCCGGTCGCGGAGTGGAAGTCGATATTGTGCGGCATCGAGTTGGTCGCGGGATTGACCAGTGTCACCTCGACATAGTCGCCTTCATGCACGACCATCAGCGGCCCCGGCATCGAGCCGTTGAACGTCATCGCCTGGAAGGTGGTGCCCTTCTCGTCGATGACGACCTTCTTCTCCTCGATGGTGAGCTTGAACTCCATGATCTTGGGGCCCTGCCTGGTCGCCTGCTCGTGCGCATGCACGAAGGGCGGGGCGACCAGCTCGACCTTCTGCCGCGGCAGCTTGAGATCGTCGGCGGCGAAGGCGGGAGTTGCCAGCATCAGGGCGGTCGCGGCGGCGCTGATCAATGCGGCTCTGCGGGTGAACATCGTAAAGCATCCTTCATCTGAAAGGGTATTGATGACGGATGCAGTGTGCGCCTGTTGCGGCAAGCGTGTTTGTGCTGCGACAAGCTTTTTGCCGGTTTGGCCTCCGGTAAAGTCCTTAACAGGTTTGCCGGGATACGACCTCGACGCCGAGACTTTGAGCGAGCGCAAGGCGGTCTACCGGAAAATGGGTAATCTGGCATTATTGAGGGTTTTGCCGAAGCCCCTGTGCGGCTTCGAATTTACGAATAGGTAGGATATGAGGACTGATCTCGCGGCGAGCTACGGCGAAGAAAGGCTGCCGCGCTACACGAGCTACCCGACTGCGCCGCATTTCTCACCGGCGATCGGTGCCGACAGCTACGCGCGCTGGCTGTCCGAGCTTCCCTCGAACGCCAGTGCCTCTCTTTACCTGCACGTGCCGTTCTGCCGCGAGATGTGCTGGTACTGCGGCTGCCATACCCAGATCGTGCGCCGCGACGAGCTTGTTGTCGCCTATCAAAGAGCGCTCCTCGGCGAGATCGCGCAGGTCACGGCCGCCATCGGCCGCCGCATCAAGGTCGAGCACGTCCATTTCGGTGGCGGCACGCCCACGATCATGGCGCCGGAGGCCTTCGCGGAGTTAATGGCGGCGATGCGCCATGCCTTCTTCGTGCTGCCCACGGCCGAGATTGCGGTCGAGATCGATCCGCGCACGCTGACATTGGAGATGGTCGACGTCATGCGGCTCTCGGGCGTCAACCGCGCGAGCCTCGGCGTGCAGAGTTTCGATCCCGTCGTACAGCGTGCGATCAACCGTGTGCAGAGTTTTGAGCAGACGGCCTCTGTTGTGGACATGCTCCAGCGCGCCGGGATCAAGGGGATCAATTTCGACCTGATCTACGGCCTGCCGCACCAGACCGTCGCCACCTGCCTGAATACGGTGCGGCGTTCGCTCGAGCTCGCGCCGGCGCGATTCTCCGTGTTTGGCTACGCGCATGTACCAGGCTTCAAGAAGCACCAGCGCATGATCAACGAGGATCAACTGCCGGACGGCCTCGCACGCCACGACCAGGCCTGCGCCATCGCCAATGCGCTGAAGGAGGCCGGTTACGTGCAGATCGGCCTCGATCATTTCGCCCGTCCAGACGATGCCATGGCCGTGGCGTTCGCGCAGGGAACGCTGCGGCGCAATTTTCAGGGCTACACCACCGACCAAAGCGAAGCCCTGCTCGGCTTTGGCGCCAGCGCGATCGGACATCTGCCGCAGGGCTACGTCCAGAACGAGGTCCAGATCGGTGCCTATCAGCAGTGCATCGCGGCGGGGCGCCTCGCCACGGCGAAAGGCTACAGGCTCACCGACGACGACCGGTTGCGCGCCGACATCATCGAGCGCATCATGTGCGAGTTCGGCGCCGATCTCGGCGACATCTGCGCGCGCCATGGCGCAGAGCCGGAGGCGATGCTGCGATCGGCGTCGCGCCTGAAGCCGCTGATCGCAGACGGAGTCGTCCGGCTCGACGGCGACCGTCTCGCGGTCGCAAACGATTCGCGCTTCCTGGTCCGCAGTGTTGCGGCGGCGTTCGACGCGCATCTGGATCCCGGCAAGCAGCTGCACAGCCGGGCGGTGTAGTCGCCGGCAGCTTGCGCTTCGACAAAGAACCTCCGGCCAACCCGGCTATCGTCAGTTCGGAACGGAGTTGTCCATGCCTTTCCGATCCGACGATCTGGTCGATGACATCATGCGCAACGCGCCGCACACGATCGGCGTGTTTCTCGCCTTCAGGATGGCCTGTGTCGGCTGTCCGATTGCGACCTTCCACACCGTGGATGACGCCTGCCGCGAGCATGGCATTGACCGCGACAAATTCCTGACCGCGCTGAGCGATCGTGTGCCGGCGTGAGCTGGGTCGAAATCTGCGCCGGGGCGCACGTCAAGCGGCGCCGCCGTCCGGGCTCCGCTCGGCCAGCACGACGATTTTGTGTGGCTCGCGCAGGATGATGCGCTGGCGGCCGCTCTCGACGAGGCCCTGGCTCTCCCAGCCGCTCAGGATGCGGCTGACGGTGTGCAGCGTGGTGCCGGTCATCTGCGCGATGTCCTGGCGGCTGATCGGGAAGTCGATCTCGATGCCGTGGTCGAGCTTCTTGCCGGACTGGTTGGCGAGCCGCAGCAGCGCATGCGCGACGCGCTGCTCGACCTGCTGGGTCGACATTTCCAGGATACGGGTGTGGCTCTCCTGCAGCCGCTTGCCGACGGTCTGCATCGTGTTGGCGGCAAGCGCGGGAAACCGTTCGATCAGCCGCGGCCAGGCCGAATTCGGCCAGATCAGCACGACGCTGTCATCGACCGCCATCGCGGTTGCCGGATAATGCGCCGCGCCGATCGCCATCGCGAGCCCGAAGGTTTCGCCGGGCGCGACATAGCGCACCACGATCTGTTCGCCGGTCGGCGTGGTCTTCGCTGCTCGGACATGGCCGTGCAGCAGCAGGAAGAAGGATTGCGCGTCCGCGCCCTGCTCGAAAATGGCGGCGTTCCTGGGATAGCGCACGGAGCGGGCTTCACGCAGGACCTCATCGAGATCCTCCGGCTTGACGCCTGAAAACAGCGGCAAATGCGCAACCAGCGATGTGTCGACCTTGGCCATCCTGCCTCCCTGGCATCAGGGAGTGTGATGGCACCTGCAATCATCGGGCAGTTTGCGATAGCGCAAAAAAGCACCGGCGGCGCGGCAGTATTTTTCTACTCGAAGGTCCGAATTCACAGGAGTTACCCCATGGCTGGCGCTCGATCCCGTAATTTCCAGGGCTGGCCGCTGTTCGCGAACAGTTTTCGGCCCTTTTTCCTGCTCGCAGCTATCCAGGCCGGGCTGTCGATCCTGGTCTGGCTGCCGATGTTCTATGGCGAACTGTCGGTGACGTCTGCACTCGCGCCGCGGGACTGGCATGTGCACGAGATGCTCTATGGCTTCCTGCCCGCTGTCATCACCGGGTTCCTGTTCACGGCGATCCCGAACTGGACCGGGCGGCTGCCGATCCAGGGGGCTTCGCTGGTTGTGCTGCTCGTGGTCTGGCTGGCCGGACGTGCCGCTGTGGTGCTGTCGGCCGAGATCGGCTGGGTGTTCGCGCTCGTTATCGATGCCGCCTTCCTGACGCTGGTCGTTGCGGCCGCAATGCGCGAGATCCTCGCGGGCGGCAATTGGCGCAATCTGCCCGTCGTGGTGCTTGTGTTGCTGCTGCTATCAGGCAACGTCGCCTTCCATCTCGAAGCGCATGACGAAGGCGCAGCCGATGTCAGCATTCGCGTGGGCATCGGCGTCGTGATGCTGCTGATCTCGCTGATCGGCGGCCGCATCATCCCGAGCTTCACTCGCAACTGGCTGGTCAAGTTCAATCCCGGCCGCGTACCCGTGCCGTTCGGACGGTTCGACGGCGTGGTGATCGGATTGAGCGCGCTCGCGTTGATCGCCTGGATCGTGGCGCCGCTGAATGCGGTCACTGCTGTTGCGATGGCGTTCGTCGGCGCATTGCACCTGGTACGGCTTGCACGCTGGTCCGGTGACCGGACGACGCGCGAACGGCTGCTCGTGATCCTGCACGTCGGCTATGCCTTTGTGCCGCTGGGCTTCCTCCTGAATGCCCTGGCGGGCTTCGGCGTACTGCCACCCAGCGCCGGCATTCATGCCTGGATGACCGGTGCTGCCGGAACCATGACGCTGGCGGTGATGACGCGCGCGAGCCTCGGCCATACCGGACAGGCGCTGACGGCCTCGCCGGCGACCCAAGCCATCTATGTCGCGATCATCGCCGCGGCACTGGCGCGCGTTGCTGCCGTGGTGCTGCCCGCACATAGCGACGCATTACTGCACGTCGCCGCCTGCGGCTGGATCGTCGCGTTCCTAGGCTTCGCCATCGCGTTCGGTCCGCTGCTTGCCGGCAGTCCCCGGCGCGCGCTCGCCATCATGGGCGTCCCGGCTCCGGCACGCTGAGCCTCAGGCGGCTGACGCTGAGGGGACGCCGGCCGGTTTTGCCAGAGGCCGCACGCCGCGCCGCCATTCCGTGATGGTGCAGCCGAAGCGGCCCCGGAACCAGCGGGCCATGGCGCTCTGCGCGGAGAAGCCGAGCTGCGCGGCGATGTCCGCAAGCGGCCTGTCGGGGTCCTCGATCAGGTGGATCACGAGATCCGCGCGTTGCGCGTCGAGGATGGCCGAGAAGCTGGTGCCTGCTGCGGCGAGGTGCCGGTGGATGGTGCGGCGCGTGCAGGCGAGACGCTCGGCGACGCGGTCGACCGTGCAGTCGCCGCTCGCGAGCAGGCTGCGCACGACCTCGTCGACCTTTTCCTCCCAGCTCGCGGGCCGGTTTTCGATCGCTTCGATCCGCTTGCGCAGATAACTCGCGATGAGAGGATGCGCGCTCGGGATCCGGCGCTCCATGTCGTGCACCGACATCAGGATCGAATCGCCATCTGCATTGAACGTCACGCGGCAGCCGAAGAATTCGCGATAGCGCTTGCTGTCGTGCGGCGGCGGGTAGTGCAGGTGCACCTCCAGCGGCCGCCAGTCGCTGCCGAACAACGACTGGATGATGCGGTGGGTGCTGCCCAGCGCCATGTCGATCGACTGGCGCGGCGCGGTCGGTTGCCGCCCGCGCAAATGCAGCGTGATGGTCACGGTCTGCTTGTCCCTGACGACGTCGAGCCGCATGCCGTCATGATGGATATGGATGAAGCGGGAGAATGCCTCGATCGCCTCGCCGACGGTGGCCTGTTCGCGCACGATCAGGCCGACCGAGCCGAAATTGGTCAGGCCGCCGCGCTCGGCGAGCCGCAAGCCGAAATCTTCGGCACCGGACTCCGCTGCCGATATCTCGAGCAGACGACGCAACGCCGAAACCGCAATGGGTGTATCGGGACTGTCGAGGATGGCCAGCGGCAGCCTGACCTTGCGCATCATCTGCCTGGGATCGAGCCCAACCGACCGGGCGACCTCGGGGTAACAACTCAAGCCTGCACTGCGAATGAGGTCGGTCATGCGACCTGTTCCTGTCAGCCATTCCTGCAGATGTCCCGAAATGTAAAGTTTCTGTCCCGATCCGTCAAATCCGGGAACAGGGTGGAACATACATAAGGGAAAGCGAAGCACCGGCGTGAATGCGGTGCTGATGGCGGCGGGGCGCGATGAGGCCCCCGGCCGCCTCGTATCATTTGACCAAGACATTGCTGGATCGGGATTATGCCGGGGAACATGCTTTCCAAGGGTGAGGTATTCGTCATTGACACTGATGCAACCTCACGCGAGCAACTTTCAATGGCGCTTCAACAGAGCGCCTATGACGTGATCTGCTTCGCCGACGGTGCATCGCTGCTGTCGGAAGCAAAAGAGCGGATGCCGGCCTGCGTGCTGCTGGAGATGCCGCCGGATCGCTCCGCCGCCCTCGAGGTGCTCAAGCGCCTGCGCGAGGAAAATTGCATGGCGCCGGTGCTGGTAACTTCGGCGAACGGCAGCATCGCGATGGCGGTGGATGCCATCAAGAGTGGCGCAACCGACTTCATCGAGAAGCCGTTCCGCAGCCATGAGGTCGTCGACCGGATCGATGCCGCGATTGACGAATCCGCCCAGCCCGATCCGAGCCGGCAGCGTTGGCTGCCCGGTTGCGAACCGCTGACGGCGCGCGAAGGCGACGTGCTCGCGCATCTGGCTGCCGGCCTCACCAACAAGGAGGTAGCCCGTCGCATGCATCTCAGCGCACGCACGGTCGAGGGCTATCGTGCCAGCATCCTGAAGAAGGCCGGCGCCAAGAACGTGACTGACCTGCTCCGCCGCATCTTCGGCCAGGGGGCGCCCGGCCAGGTCTGAGGTCTGGCAAGTCTGAGGTCTGCTGTTACGATTCTGTTGTTCCGCGGCCATGCTGCTGCCGCAACTGTGCCCAACGGAAACCTCAATCGAACCGGTTCCTTCCCTGCCGCGTCTTAACCTGATGGCGTGGCATGTTTTCGCGCGTCCGGCTGGCGGCGCGGCGATATCGGCAGGGAGAAGTTTGATGCGCACGATCGCAAGATGTCTGGCGACGACGAGCCTGGTCCTGGTGACCACGGCACTCGCTTCGCCCTCATGGGCCGCCGATGTGGACGCCACATCGGCCATCGACACCGTCACCGTCTACCCTGACGGCGCCACCGTCACCCGCGTCATCGCGATCGATCTCGCCTCTGGCGACAGCACGCTGGTCGCCAGGGATTTTCCGCTCTCGCTCGATCCGTCGTCGCTTCGTGTCGAGGGCGAGGCGGGCGCCAAGCTGACCATCGGCACTATCGATGCGCGGCCGCCGCGTGCGGCGCCGCCGGTCAATCTGCCCGAGCTCGACAAGCGTATCGAGGCGCTGAAGGACGAGCGCGCCGACCTGCAAGGCGCGATCGACGCGGCCGCCGCCCGGCGCAAATTCGCCCAGCGCTTCGCCGAAGCCTCACCTGCCGGCCTTGGCGAGAAGGGCGAGGCGCGTCCGATCACCGAGTGGCGCGCGGCCTTTACCGCTGTGGCCGAGGAAGTCGCGGCCGCCGACAGCGCGATCCGCGATGCCACACGAAAACAACGCGAGATCGATCGCCAGATCGCGCAGCTCGAGGCCGATCGATCCGCCAAGCCGCCGAGCAAGCTCGAGGTGCGCATCGACGTCGCTTCGGCAGCCGCGACCAAGGCCAATCTGCGCGTGACCTATGCAGTCCGCAACGCACGCTGGCTGCCGCTCTATGACGCCCGGCTCGATACCGGTGCCAAGGACCGCAAGCCGCAGCTCGAACTGGTCCGCCGCGCCGAGGTCACGCAATCGACCGGCGAGGATTGGTCCAATGTCGCGCTCGGCGTTTCCACGGTCCGCATCGCTCGCGGCGGCAGCGCGCCGGAGCTGGGGTCGCTGGTGGCGCAATATCCGCAGGTGCCGAAGCCGCGCGCGCTGGGCCAGGTCTCGGACATGGCGATGCCTGCGCCCGCGGCAGCGCCGATGTTGCGGAAGATCGAGCCGGCATCCAGCGCGAGGCAAGAGGTTGCAGTCGCCCAGCAAGCCGACGAACAGCAAGCGGTTGCGGAGATCGGCGACTTCCAGGCAACTTTCAAAATCCCCGGCCGCGTCAGCCTCGGCGCCGCGGAGGGCGCCAAGAGCCTGCGCATCGCCGCAATGAGCGTGCCCGCCGACCTCGCGGTGCGCGCCGCGCCGGTGCAGGACCCCACCGCTTTCCTCGAAGCCAGCTTCAAGCAGACCGACGATACGACGCTGTTGCCGGGCAAGGTCGCGATCTACCGCGACGGCATCTTCGTCGGCCGCGGCAAGCTCGCGGCCTCAGCCAAGGATGATATCGTGCGGCTCGGCTTCGGTGCCGACGACAAGGTCAAGATCGAGCGCGCGGTGCTCAAGCGCAACGAGGGCTCGGCCGGCCTGCTGGTCACGACGTCGAAAACCGACGAGCGGGCCTTCAAGACCACCATCCGCAACGGCCACGACTTCCCGATCCGCGTCGCGATCGAGGACCAGCTGCCGGTCAGCGAGAATGACGAGATCGTCGTCGAGATGCTGCCCGCGACCACGCCGCCGACGGCCAAAGATATCCGCGACAAGCGCGGCGTGCTGGAATGGTCGTTCGACGCCAAGCCCGGCGAGGTCCGCGACATCAACTTCGCCTGGCGGGTCCGCTGGCCGAAGGACAAGACCATGGTGATCGTGCCGTCGGGTTAGGGGCGGTCGCGCCACGAAGGAGATGCGCTCCCTCTCCCGCTTGCGGGAGAGGGCTGGGGTGAGGGCTCTATCCTCTTGGGGAGTCTTCGTTGTTGAGACACCCTCTCCCCGACCCTCCCCCGCAAGCGGGGGAGGGAGAGGAGAGAGCGCTGTCCTTACTTCGCCTTCAGGAAGTCGGCGACTTCGAGCAGCATGAACTCGTCGTCGTCGGCCTTGTTGGGATCGCGGCTGGACGAGAACGGCAGGTTGTTGTCGTTGCCGACGATGATGTGGGTGTCGTCGACGCGATCGACGTTCTCGATGGTGAAGAACGGGAAGGTGTAGACGCCGTCATTGAGGGCTTTCCGGGCCTTCTTGTCGGGGTCCTGGATCTTCATCAGGTCGATATAGCCGATCTTGCGCACGGGCTTGCCGACATTGGCCTCCGTCAGCTCGATCTTGTAGACGCGCTTGAACTTGGCGACGTCGGGGAAGCAGTTCTCGCCGCGCGTGCCGGCCGGGCAGGCCTTGTCCGGCGTGCCCTCGCCATTGTCGCGCTCGATGACGAGGCCGGCGCTCGGATCGATCATGTTGAAGTCGCCGATGGCGTTCCCGTTCTGCTCGAACACATACTGCCAGTAACGGCCGGTGAATTTTTCGGCGGCGACGTCGAATTCCAGGATGCGCGAAGCCTCCTTGCCGTCGACACGCTCCCAGTCCTTCTTGTCGGCGTCCCAGAGCGGGCCTTCGAGCAGGCCGTAGAGGAACTTGCCGTCCTTGGAGGAAGCAAAGCCCTCAAAGCCCTTGGAGCGGCGGAGATTGACGTTGGTGTAGGTCGCGCCCGGCGCGCCCGGGGTCGCTACCGCCCAATGGTCGGGCGAACGCACCGGCTTGCCGTCGGCAATGGTCTCGAACACGGCGAGGATCTTGCCTGTCTTGTCGGCCTTCAGGATGTAGGGGCCGAACTCGTCGCCGATCCAGAAGGTGTCGCCGATGATCTGGAAACCTTCGGTGTCGAAATCGGAGCCGGTGAGATAGCGCTTCTCGGTGTCCTCGTGGACGATGCGGAACGGCACGCGTCTGTCGGGATCGTGCAGGAAGATGGTCTCCTGACGATCGATCTTGCCGCTGGCCCAATCCATCTTGTAGCGGTTGAGGTACAGCATCGAGTCCGGCGAGTTGGCGCGCGCGCCCATGCCGTTGTCGGTGATGACCCAATAAGTGCCGTCGGGCATGTGCTTGATGCCGGAATGGCCCTGCAGCGGTTGGCCCTTGAACGGCAGCGAGATGCCGGTCGGGCGCTCGAACGACTTGCCCATCACGGTGCCGAGCGCGTCGACGCGTTTTCCCGTGGTGTATTTCCCCGAGGTCTTGAGATCGGCCGGCGCATCGGCGGGCGCGTCGATGAAAGTGGCGGCCGGCATCACGACGTGACCGGCGAGCTTGGCCGGGAATTCGCCCTCGTTCTGCGCGAGCGCGGTGCTCGCGGTGAGAATGATCGTTGCGACGGTCGAGAGAAAAGTCGCGCGCATATGCGTCTCCTGTGAGTGGACGACGCCTTATGCGGATCGCTCATTGCAGTTTTGTGAAGCCGGGCCAAACGCCGCAGCCGCGGGTTACTCCTTTACCGCGCTGAGATCGGGCCGGGCACGGTGAACGAGGCCGTCTCTCATCAGCGGGCAAACGTTCGCCAAAGCCAAACGACGAAGGCAAGAGCTGTCTGGATGAACGCGCCGGTGATGGTCGCAAGCTTGATCGCGGTGATGGCTTTCAGGACCAAAAGTGCGGACGCCGCAGTATCCGGATCGCCCCGCCTGAGCAACCAGATGAGAAGACCGTCCTCGATCATGTCGCTCAGGAGGTAGATCGCCGGCAGCAGTAGCGCGAATTGAGCCAATGTGGGGTATAGCTGCCGAGCCCAGAAAAAGGACGCAGCTCCCAGCGATATCGAGAGTGCCAGCATGACGGCCAAGTCGAGCGGAAACAGAATGGGACTGATGTAGCTGCTCCTGATGTCCGACTTGACCAGCATCCGTAGGTCGTTCTCCGAATAGGAGAGCGTCTTCTCGGGAAATCGCGATTCGAACCCCTGGCCGCGGAAATAAGTTTCGGCATGGTTCCCGACCCACAAGAACAGACCGATCGCAGATGCGACGAAAATTACCAATACTACCGACGCAAGAATATTGGTGCGCATTTCGTATCCTCTCCTGTTGGTCCGGTTGGCACGGTTTGATCGCGATCGGAAGTCTCATGCAAGCACGAGCGACCTAGCCGTCGCAGCCGCACCCGCCGCTCGCGGCTGGAGAGCTGTCACGAGCGTAACCGCGCAAGGGATGCCGCCGCGCGGGATAGACCGGCAATCGATCTGGTTGGGACTGCCCAACGGCGTTTGGCGGCTGTCTGACCGCTGCAGTACCGGCTTACTCCTTCACTGCACCAGTCAGCGAAGACACATAGTAATCCACGAACAGCGAGTAGAAGATCGCAACCGGCAGCGAGCCGAGCAGCGAGCCCGCCATCAGCGCACCCCATTGGTAGACGTCGCCGGTGACAAGCTCGGTCAGGATCGCGACCGGCACGGTCTTGTTGGCGCCGCTCTGGATGAAGGCGAGCGCATAGATGAACTCGTTCCAGGACAGCGTGAACGAGAAGATGCCGGCGGAGATCAGCCCGGGCACGGCGAGCGGCAGCGTGATCCGGCGCAGGATCTGCAGCCGCGTCGCGCCGTCCACCAGCGCGCATTCCTCGAGCTCGTAGGGGATCGACTTGAAATAGCCGATCAGCAGCCAGGTGCAGAACGGCACCAGGAAGGTCGGGTAGACCAGAATCAACGCCAGCGGCGAGTCGAACAGGCCGAACTGCACCACCACGGTGGCGAGCGGGATGAACAGGATCGACGGCGGCACGAGATAGGCCAGATAAATGCCGAGGCCGACATAGGGACTGCCGCGAAAGCGCAGGCGCTCGATGGCGTAGGCAGCCAGCGTGCTCGCGACCAGCGACAGGGTCGTCGCCCCGATCGCGACCAGCATCGTCGTCCACAGCCAGCGCGGATAGGCGGTGTCGAACAAGAGGTGCTTGATGTGCGCCAGCGTCGGCGAGGAGATCCAGAACGGATTGTGCTCCTTGTAGTTCATCAGCTCCGCGTTCGGCTTGAACGAGGTGATCGCCATCCAGTAGAACGGAAACAGCAGGATCAGCACGAAGCAGCCGAGCGGCAGGTAGATCATCATCAGCCGCCGCAGCCCGGAATCCCAGGCCATGGTGTCCGGCGCCGCTTTGGCATCGGCGACGGTTGCGGCTTGCGCGACGGCGTCAGTCATTGGCCTCTCCCTGCTGCCATTTGCGGCGTGCCAGGCCGAAATAGGAAAACAGCGTCGCGAACACCAGGAACGGGATCATCGACACCGCGATGGCCGCGCCTTCGCCAAGCTCGCCGCCGGCGATGCCGCGCTGGAACGCCAGCGTCGCCAGCAGATGCGTCGAGTTGCCCGGCCCGCCGCGGGTGATGGCGTAGACGAGCTGGAAATCGGTGAAGGTGAAGATGATCGAGAAGGTCATGACGATGGCGAGGATCGGCATCATCATCGGGAAGGTGATGTAGCGGAAGCGCTGCCAGGCGCTGGCGCCGTCGAGCATCGCGGCCTCGTAGAGCGAGGGCGAGATGGTCTGCAGGCCTGCAAGAAGCGAGATCGCGACGAAGGGAATGCCGCGCCAGATGTTGGCGGCGATCAGCGAGAACCGGGCCGGCCAGGGCGAGCCGAGGAAGTCGACATTGCTCGACTTCCAGTGCAGCACGTCGACCAAGAGATAGGAGATGATCGAGAATTGCGGATCGTAGATCCACCAGAACGCCAGCGCCGAGAGCACCGTCGGCACGATCCACGGCAGCAGGATGATCGCGCGCAACAGGCTCTTGAACGGAAAATGGTTGTTGAGCAGCAGTGCGAGCCAGAAGCCGAGCGCGAACTTCCCGAAGGTCGCGATGCCCGTGTAGACCACGCTGTAGAATACCGCATTCCACCATAGCGAATCCGTGAGCAGGTACTGGAAGTTCTCCAGCCCAACGAACTCCCCCTTGCGGCCGATCGTGGTGTCGGTGAAGGCGAGCCAGATGCCGAGGCCCAGTGGATAGGTCAGGAACACCGCGAGCAACCCGAGCGCGGGCGCAAGGCACATCGCGATCAGGAACGGCTTGTAGTCGAACAGCCGCACCAGCCAGTTCGGCTGCCGGTGGATGAGGATCGGGGAGGGAAGCGTCGTCACGGACATTGGGGCGTTGTCCTGTCTGTGAAAGTCACCACACCCGTCATTGCGAGCGAAGCGACTTGTCCGCCGAAGCCTCGGCGAAGGCGGAAGCAATCCAGTCTGCTTCCGCGGCTACAGTCTGGATTGCTTCGTCGCTTCAGTGCAAAATTGCTTCGCAATTTGGTCACGCGCTCTCGCAATGACGGCCTGACGGCCGTCACTTCTGCCGCCGGAAATACCGCTTGCAGCGCTGCTCGGCTTCTGCGGCCGCGGCCTCCGGCGTGGCCGCGCCGGTGGCAACCGACGCAAACATCTGGATCAGCACGTAGTCGGCACTGACGGCACCGGTCGCGGTCGAGATCGGGCCGGCATAGCCGTCATAATAGGTGCTGTTCATGGTGTCCTTGAAGATCTTCAGCTTGGGATCCTGCGACCACACCCCGGCGTCGGCATAGGCTGCGAGCGGCTGCGACCAATAGCCGGAGTTGGCGTTGAGCCATGGCTCGTATTGGTCCTTCTCCAGCATGTATTGCAGGAACGCCTTTGCGGCATTGGGGTACTGGCTGTGCTTGAACACCATGGCGTTCAGCGTCAGGCCCGACATCGGCGAGATCTTGGCAACGCCCTTCGGCAGCAATTGATGCTCGGTATCGTCGGCGATCGCCTTGGTCGCCGGATCGTTCTTCAGGGAGAAATAGAGCGAGACGCCGTTGGCGGTCAGCGCGATCTCCTGCGCGGCATAGGCACGGTTGTTGCTGACGTCGTTCCACGATGTCGTGCCGGCGATGAAGGTCGGGTAGAGCTGCTTGACCCAGTTCAGCGCAGCGATCGTCTCCTTGCTGTTGATGATGACGTTGCCCTCTTCGTCAAGCAGGGCGGCGTTGTGCGACCACAGCGCCCAGCTGGCAAAGCCGTTGCCGTCGCCCTTGGCGTTGCCGAGCGCGAAGCCCGCGGGCTTGCCGGCCTTCTGTAGCTTCTGGCAGAGATCGAGGATGCCGGCATGGTCTTCCGGCACCTTGTCGAAGCCGACCGATTGCAGGATCGACTTGCGATAGACCAGCGGACCCGGGGTGGCGCCAAACGGCAATCCGATCCAGGTGTCGCTCTTGTTCTTCTTGCCATAGCGCTGCGCCAGCGGCAGCCAGCCGCCGTACTTCTTGCCGGCATAGTCGGCGACATCGGTCAGCTCGACCAGCTTGTCGATATAGATGTGCGGTGCATCCGAGAAGCCGATGATGATGTCGGGGCCGGCACCGGAATTGGCAGTGACCGCGGTTTGCTGGGCGATGTCCTCCCAGCCGACGAAATCGACCTTGACCTCGACCCCGGTGTCCTTGGTGAATTTTGCCGCATTGGCGCGGAACACGTCCTCGTCGGCCTGGACGAAGCGCACCGGCCGCAGCATGCGCAAGGACGCGCCTTTTTCGATCTCGCGCTTGGGCGCCGGGACGTCAGCGGCCTTGATGTTTGATGTTTGCGCTGCAGCACCAGTGGCGGCGAACGTCGCAGCGGACAGGCCCAGCGCCAAGGCATCACGACGGGTGATGTCGTTCCTCATCAGTTCCTCCCTGTGTTGTCTCCCTTCCCGGCGTTGATCGCCGGTGAAGGGCCGTTTCCTGCTTTCGGCGTGCTTTTGCGCCTGCCGTCTTAGCTGTTCGGTCCGCGATCCATGCCGACAGGCTGCCAGCGGCGGAGCGCGGTGTTCTGCAGCACCGACGGATTGACACAGCTTACCGGCCACATGCCCTGAAGCACCAGTGACAATTCGTAGCCCACCCGGCGCTTGCGCGCCTCGTCGAACCGTGCCGAGGCCGAGGCGACGTGGGCGGTCAGGGTCACGTTCTCCATTCCCAGGATCGGGTTGTTGTGCGAGGGCGGCTCCTTCTCCAGCACGTCGAGGGCGGCGTGCGCGATCCAGCCTTCCTGCAGCGCCTTGATCAGGCTCTCCTCGTCTACCGTAGCGCCGCGCCCGGTGTTGATGAAGATCGAGCCTTTCTTCATCTGCCGAAAATGCTTCTCGGTCAGCATGTGATGCACTTCGGGCCGGGCCGGGGCGTGCATCGAAACGAAGTCGGATTGCGACAGCACCTCGTTCAGCGTCGCGGGGATAACGCCGTGGTCCCACATCAGCGTTTCCTGGATGAAGGGATCGTAGGCCATCATGCGCAGGCCGAACGGTGCGGCGCGTTTCGCAACCGCACGCGCGACACGACCGAACGAGATGAAGCCGAGCGTTTGCCCCATCAGCCGCGGAATCTTCAGCAGCGCCGGCCGCCCCTCGGCCCAGCGCCCGCTGCGCACCATCTTGTCCTGCTCGACCACGCGGCGGAAGCCCGCAAGCAACAGCATCATCGCGTGGTCTGCGACTTCCTCGATGAAGGTGTCGGGAATGTTGGTGACGGGAATGCCGCGCGCGGTCGCGGCCTTCACGTCGACGCTGTCGACGCCGACCGAGCCGAGCGTGATGACCTTGCAGTTCTCCAGTGCGTCGATGATGGTCTTGGTGATCGGGATGCCCTTGGCGTAGATCGCGTCGGCATTCCTCGCGGCGGCGATGAATTCCGCCTCGTTGGCCGGAGCTTCGACGATCTCGGCATCGATCGGATCGAGCGCCTCGCGCTCGTAGGAATAATCGCTGCCCGCGACCGTGAAGCTCGCGCCCTTCGGCGTCATCACCCTGTATTTCGGCATTTCCTGCTCCCGATTTGGTTTGTCGGTTCTTGTTGCGACCCATACCCAGGGGGTGGGCCTTTACGTCTTTTACGCGAAATCGACGCGAGCGCGTACAATTCCCGGTTGTCCAGAGCGATGTTATTTGCCGTTTTGGGCGGCAGTGTCAGCCCTTCTACGGAGGGCCGTAAGTAACTTGCTAAGGGGTCCCACACTAAAAGTTGATTCAATTTCGATCGGTTCACTCGCGTGCCCGTATCCCTTTTTCTCCGGAGTCCATCCAGTGAAGTTGAGCAATCTGAAGATCGCCGCCAAGCTAGGCATCCTTGTCGGCGTCACGTTGTTCGGCCTGTGCGTGGCCGGAGTTCTCGCCGGCTATTTGATGAAGCGCGAGATGGTGAATGCGCGCATCGATCAGGCCAAGTCGATCGTCGATCTCGGTCGCAATTTTGCAGCCGCCCTGAAGAAGCGCGTCGATGCCGGCGAGCTGACCAGGGACGCAGCCTTGGCCGAGCTTCGCCGCTACGGCAATGCGATGACCTACGACAACGGCTCGGGCTACCTGTTCGGCACGTCCTATGACGGCATCACCCAGCTCGCGCCCGATCCGAAGCAGATCGGCGCCAACCGCATGGACGTCGTGACCAACGGCCGCAGGCTGTCCGTCGAGCTCATGGATGGCGTCAAGGCCAACGGCTCGATCCTGCTGTACTATGAATATGTGAAGCCCGGTCAGGAAACGCCGATCCGCAAGCTCGGCTACGCGGTCGCGGTGCCCGGATTCGACATGTATCTCGGCACCGGCGCCTATCTCGACGACATCGATGCCAAGATGGGCCCGGTCTATTGGCTGCTCGGCCTGGCCATGCTCGGCATCGTCATCGTCGCGGGCAGCGTCGCCTGGCTGCTCGGCCGCAGCATCAGCCGTCCGCTGGCGCTGCTCGGCGCCCGCATGAAGGATCTCGCCGAAGGCAAGCTGGAGGGCGACATCCCCGGCGTCGGCCGCGGCGACGAGGTCGGTGCGATGGCGTCGACCGTCCAGATCTTCAAGGACAATGCGCTCCGCATCCGCGATCTCGAGCAGACCGAAGCGGCGGCCAAGGAGCGCGCCATGGCGGAACGTCGCAGTACGATGGAAGGTATCGCCAACGACTTCGAACGCAGCGTCAACGGCATCGTCCGCTCGGTCTCGTCGGCCGCGGCCGGCATGCAGTCGACGGCGCAGTCGATGACCGCGACCGCCAGCGACGCCTCGTCGCGCGCCGCCACCGTCGGCGCCGCCTCGTCGAAGGCCTCCGGCAATGTCGGCACGGTTGCCGCGGCCGCCGAAGAGCTGTCGAGCTCGGTCGCGGAAATCTCCCGCCAGGTGACGCGCTCGACCGAAGTGGCGAGCCGCGCCGTCAGCGACGCCGAGCGTACCAACGCCACGGTGCAGGAGCTCTCCACCGGCGCCGAGAAGATCGGCGAAGTCGTCAAGCTCATTCACTCGATCGCGGCGCAGACCAATCTGCTCGCGCTCAACGCCACCATCGAGGCGGCGCGTGCCGGTGAATCCGGCCGTGGCTTTGCCGTCGTCGCGTCCGAGGTCAAGGCGCTGGCCAACCAGACCGCCAAGGCGACCGAGGAAATCTCCGCGCAGGTCGCGGCGATGCAGACCTCGACCAGCGATGCGGTCGCGGCGATCGGCGGCATCACCCAGACCATCGCCGAGATGAGCGAGATCACCGCCGGCATCTCCTCGTCCATCGAGCAGCAGGGCGAAGCCACCCGCGAGATCGCCCGCAACATCCAGTCGGTCGCGGCCGGCTCGAGCGAGATCAACGCCAATATCGGCAGCGTCACCTCGGCCGCGGAAGCGACCGGCGCCGCGGCCAGCGACGTGCTGACCAATGCCCGCGAGCTGGACCACCAGTCCGGCGCGCTGCGCAGCGCGGTGGACGGCTTCCTCGCCAAGGTCCGTGCGGCGTAGAATTTCTGCGCATGTCTCGTGCCCCGGACGCAGCGCAGCGCTTCTTCAGCGGTGCGCTGCAGAGCCGGGGCCCATGCTGCGGCAATCTGGGTCCCGGCTCTGCGCAGCAGCGTTGCACGCTGCAGCGCGTCCGGGACACGAGAACCATCCCTACTGCTTCTCGATTCCCGCGTCCCTGATCAACTTCTCCCACAGCACCAGCTGCTCGTTCACGAATGTGCCGAGCTCCTCCGGCGTGCCGGAGAAGGCGTCCATGCCGAGCGTGGCGAGCTGGGCCTTGATCTCCGGCTTCTCGATGATCTTGCGGATCTCGGCATTGAGCCTGACCACGATCTCCTTCGGCAGGCCGGCGGGGCCGAAATAGCCCTGCCATGATGAGATGTCGAAATCAGGCACGCCGGCCTCCTGCATCGACGGAAGGCTGGGGATCAGCGGCGTGCGGTCCTTGGTGGTGACGGCGAGCGCGCGCAGGGCGTTGCCCTGGACGTGCGGCAGGCCGGTCAGGATGTCCACGAACATCATCGAGACGCGGCCGCCCATGACGTCGTTGAGCGCCGGCGGCGAGCTCTTGTAGGGCACGTGCAAGAGGTCGAGACCCGCATTGTGCGCGAAGGTCGCGCCCGACACGATCGCCGAGGAAGAGCCCGAGGCGTAGCTGAGCTTGCCGGGATTGGCCTTGCCGTAGGCGACGAGCTCGGCGACTGTTTTCGCTGGCACGTCCGGGTGAACCACCAGCATGAATGGCAGATCGCCGGTGCGCGCGATCGGGGTGAAATCCTTCACCGGATCGTAGGTCAGGCTTTTGAGCAGATAGGGATTGGCCGAATGGGTGGTGTTGGTGGTCACCAGCAGCGTGTAGCCGTCGGGCGCCGAGCGCGCGACATAGGTCGCAGCGATCATGCCGTTGGCGCCGGCCTTGTTCTCGATGACGATGCCGACGCCGAGCGCCTGCGACAGATGGTGCGAGATCAGCCGCGTCGTGGTGTCGGTGCCGCTGCCGGCCGCAAACGGCAGCACCAGCGTGATGTTGCGGCTCGGCCAGGTATCGGCCTCCGCAGTGGATGCGGCCGCAAGACACAGCGCAGCCGCGCCGACGGTGCGCATCACGCGCATGAACGATGAGAGCATGTTCGGACGTTCCCTGTTTTTTCGTTGCGGGGAACCTAGCTGGTCCGCATCGAAACCGGAAGACGGCAGGGTGCCGCGTCCGTGGCGCGGAATTTACTTCATCGCAGCGCCCCGGCGCGAGGCGATGACGACGCCGACGAGCACCAGCGCATAGCCGATCAAATGGAAAGGCTGCAGCTTTTCGCCGAGCAGCAGGATCGCCATCGCCGAGCCGAACACCGGCACCAGATGGAAGAACGGCGCGGCACGGTTCGGCCCGATCAGTGCGACGCCGCGGTTGAAGAACAAATAGGCGAGCGTCGAGGGGAAAATCAGGATGTAGCCGAGCGTCATCAGCGTCAAAGTGTCGAATTGGATGACATTGCCGCTCCAGGCCTCCCAGACGGCGGTCGGCAGCAGCATCATGGCGCCGCAGCAGGTGGTGAAGGACAGAAAGGAGAGTTGGTGCACCTTCGGCCGCCGCGGGATGAAGGCGGAGTAGATGCCGAACGCGACCAGCGAGGAGGCGAACATGATGTCGCCCCTGTTGAAGGAGATGCTCGCCAGCGCCGCGAGATCGCCGCGCAGGATGATGATGAGCACCCCGAGAAGCGAGATCGCGATGCCGGCGAGCTGCCCGGCCGTCAGCCGCACGCCGAACAGCACCAGCGACCACAGCGCCACGAACAGGGGACCTGCCGACTGGATCAGCAGCGCGTTCAGTGCTTCCGTAAATTGCAGCGCCCAGTAAGAGATCGCGTTGTTGAAGGCAAAGCCGACCAGCGACAGGAACAGCATCAGCGGCAGGCTTTTGAGCAGGGCGGCCCAGTCGCGTTTCAGGTGCGGCCACGAAAACGGCAGCAGGATCAGGAACACGCCGAACCAGCGGATCGTCGTCACCGTCAGCGGCGGCACATGCGCACCGACATGGCGCGCGAGCACGATGTTGCCGGCCCAGAACAGCGAGCTCAGGCTGAGCAGCAGATGAGGCTGGTTGTTGAGCCAGCTGGCCGGATTCGAGGCCGATGGCGCGGGCGAGGCAATGGTCATTGGCGTCGGATGAGCTTGCGCCGGATTCTCACCATGACACAAGTCATGCCGCCGCAATGCTACAATGCAGGCAAACCCTGAGGAGGTGCCATTGGCGGTCAATATGTTGAACATCCAGGGCCTGGAACAGCTCGACCCGCATGCGCCGGTGGTGATGCTGAACCTGATGCGTTTCCACACCCGCTCGCGCGACGGCAACGGCTCCGGCTGGGACGCCTATCTGCGCTACAGCGCGATCACCGTGCCCATGATCAAGGCGCGCGGCGGGACGCTGCTGTGGACCGGCGAGGCCAAGGCCATCGCGCTCGGCCCGCATGATGGCAATGAATGGGATTTCGTCGCGCTGGTGTTCTATCCGTCCGTCGCGGCGTTCCGCGACATGATGACATCGGAACCCTACGAGCGCGATGCCGATCCGCATCGCGTCAACGGCTGCGCCGAGCACGTCATCATCGCCACCAGCGAGGCGTACAGCAAATTCAGGGTGAGCTAGGTCGGCTGCTTCCGCGACGCCACGAACACGCCTGACAGCACCAGCGCGAAGCCAATGAAGTGGAAGGCCTGCGGCAGCTCGCCGAGGAACACCATCGCCATGATCGAGCCGAACACCGGCACCACGTGGAAAAACGGCGCGGCGCGGTTGGCGCCGATCAGGCGGACGCCGCGGTTGAAGCAGAGATAGGCGAGCGTCGAGGGAAACACCGAGACGTAGAACAGTGTCAGCAGGTTCGGGCCGTCGAGCTTCATCACGGGGCGCGCCGACAATTCCCAGATCTCCAGCGGAATGAGGCAGGCCGCCCCGGCCCCGAAGGTGAAGGCGAGAAACGACAGGCCGTGGATCGGCGGCCGCTTCAACGTCAGCACCGAATAGAGTGCGAAGATGATCAGCGCCACGATGAAGATCAGATCGCCCTTGTTGAAGGCGATGTTCGACAGCGTGGTGAGATCGCCGTGCAGCAGGATGATCAGCACGCCGCACATCGACAGAGCTACGCCGAAGGCCTGCGCCAGGGTGAGGCGGACGCCGAGGATGACCAGCGACCACAGCGCCACGATCAGCGGCGCGGCCGACTGCAGCAGCAGCGTGTTGAGCGCCTGGGTATGCTCCAGCGCCCAGTATTGCAGGGTGTTGAAGGCGCCGATGCCGGTGATCGAGAGCACAATCATCAGACCGAGTTTTTCGCGGATCGCGGGCCAGTCCTGGGCGAGATGCTTCCAGGCGAACGGCAGCACCAGCAGGAAGGCGAAGGTCCAGCGCAGGAACGACAGCGTCACCGGCGGGATGTGGCCGGCGGCGAGCCGCCCCACCACCGCATTGCCGGCCCAGCACATCGCAGTGATGCTCAGCAGGAGATAAGGCTGGTTGGCAATCCAGCTGTGGCTCGATGATTCGGCGCTCGTGGTCTGGCCGGTGGCGGACATTGTGATTGTTATGGCCCCGCGTGGAGTGCAGCAAGGCCGCCAGCCCGGCTCTGTCCGGGCCGGTCGAAACCCGGCCCGTCCAAAGACACCGAAACGCGCGCGATATCAATGCCGCGAGGCGCATCGCCATCATGCGCCGCACGAAGTGACGGAACTCTACGACGCCGCCGGCGCGGCGTGTGGCACGGATCCCGAGCGCATTGCCGCCCGTGCGGCCCATCCACCTCCGAGAATGGCCCCGGTGAAGCCTCCGCCGCCAGTGAAAGCCGAGGCGAGATAGACGCCGTCGACGGCCGTCACGGGCATCGGCACGAAACTGCGCGACTGCGGTGCGAAGCCGTAGACTGCACCACCTGGCGTGTTGAGGTAGTGCGCAAGCGTTTCGGACGTGGACATCTCGCGCTGCACGACAGCACCGGCGATGCCGGGATATTGGCGATCGAGATCGGCAATGACGAGATCCATCCAGCGCTCCTTGCGGGCGCGCTTGGCGTCGGCAGAAAGGCCGGTCCAGTTCGCGAGCCGGTCGAGCCCGACGAGTGCGCCGAGATAAGGCGGCTGTTCGTTCAGGCCGGAATCGATCTGATCATAGGCGACGAAGCCGTAGGGGGTGAGACGCTCTGGCGGATCTTCGCCCAGCAGCGCGGCGGCCTCGCGGAATCCCGACAGGCGCGTCAACCATCCCGGCAGTATGCTGGTCGAGTAGTGCCTGACACCGAAATCGCGGGATGGGCGATCGAGGCCGATCGCAATGCTCCACAGCGAGATCGAGGGGTGTCGGCCGTCGTAACGCGACAGGAACGTCGCGCGCTTGTCTTGCGGCAGCATCGCCGCCAGCACGGAGGGAGCCGCGTTGCCGAGCACGACGGGCGCCAGCTCTTCGCGCACATCGTCGCTTCCTGGCGAGCGATGGCGCACACCGCGAGCACGGTTGCCGTCGACGAGAATGGTCTCGACCTCGCGTCCTGCCTCCACCGCCCCACCGGCATCGCGAATGATTGCAACCAGGCGATCGCTGAGCGCCTGCGATCCGCCGCGGACATAGTGTCCGCCGCCAACGAGATAGGAGGCCTGCGGAATGGCGAACTGGATAAACGGCATGGTGTCGGGATCGTCGGTGTAATAGCCGAGGTTCGAGGCGAGCGCGAGCTTGACCGCCTCGCTATCGCCGAACAGGCGTGCAAGCACCTCGCTCACGGTCGCGTGACGGTCGCGAATCAGCGGCCACAAGCGCCACGGCAGTGTCGGCGCGTGCCATAGCCACCAATCGCGATCGTCCTGATGCTCGCTCATCAACGCGATCGCCTGCCGAACGGCATCGATGCGCTCGAAATATTGTGCGATGCCTTTGGCCTGTGCCGGAAACTGCGATTTCGCCGCAGCCGCCGCGGCCTCGAGACCGTGCGGCATCACGAAGGGGCGCTCGAACAGGGGGCTTCTCACCTCGTGCAGCGCGCCGACGTCGACGAACGGCAGATCGCGATCGATGCCGAGCGCGCGCAGGATCGGCAGCTTGGGATCGAAGGCGTCCAGGCCGTCGATCTCGTGCAGCGAGGCCTCGATCGCGAGCTGGCCATGACGATAGACCGTGGCCGCGCCGCCGAAGCTCTGGTTGCGCTCGAGCACCAGCACTTTATGGCCGGCGCGGGCGAGCAGTGCTGCCGCGGTCAGGCCACCGAGGCCGGATCCGATCGCGATGGCGTCAAAGCTGCGTGTCATCTCGGGTGACCTCGCTGGAGCATCGAGGCAAGCGTCCGGCCTCTATGGGTCTGGATTGATCGCAATCCATACTAAGAGAACGCGGTGGCGGGGGCCGTTGACCTGTGTCAATCGCAGCCAATGGAAACTCGTTGCCGGTCAGACGGGTGCCGAAATATCGCGGTCGCACCCCCCCTCAACCCCTGCGCCCGTGCGGATCAGATGCCGCTAAATTCGGCGTAACCTATTGACCTAAAGCAATCTCGATTCCCGGCGGCACGTTAGCGTCGCGCACTATCACCCCGGCTTTTTGCCGGGCCAGTAATCGAAATCGGGACGTGAATCCGTCGGTCAGTGCGGCGCGATTTGCATGGCGTTGTCATGGTCGAGCAGACAATCATCTTGCCGCAGCATAAGAGCCGGGTTTCCGTCGCGGCGCTGTGGTCGGGATTCCTCAATCACAAATGGTTCATCCTCGCGGCCGCCGTTCTGCTGGCTTTCGGAGCCTGGCAAAGCGTACGCATGATTCTCGGACCGGCGGTCGTCGTTGACGAGGTCAGGCACGGCCGCTTGATCGAGACGGTGGTGGCGAGCGGCCACGTCGAGACACCGTACCGGGTCGAGATCGGCAGCCAGATCACGGGCACGGTGCAAGAGGTGCTGGTGCAGGAGGGCGAAAAGGTCAGCAAGGGCCAGCCGCTGATTTCGCTGGAGTCGCGCGAATTGAACGCAGCCGTCGTGCAGGCGCACGGCGCGGTGGCGCAGGCCGAGGCCCGCATCAGGCAGCTTGAGGAACTGACGCTGCCGTCGGCGAGGGAAGCGTTAACGCAGGCGAATGCGACCTTGCGCAACGCGCAGCAGACTTACGACCGCACCGCGCAGCTCGAACACAACGGCTATGCGACGCGCGCGGCGCTCGACGATGCGCAGAAGACGCTTGACGTCGCCAGCGCGGCGAAGCGGTCGGCCGAGTTTCAGGTCTATACCGCCAGCCCCGGCGGTAGCGATTACGTGATGGCGCAGACGCAAGCCAACCAGGCGCGCGCCAATCTCGACACGGCGGAATCCCGGCTCGGCTATGCGACGATCACCGCGCCCCGCGACGGCGTCCTGATCACGCGCAGCGTCGAGCGCGGCACCGTGGTGCAGCCCGGCAAGGCGCTGCTCGTGCTCGCGCCGGTCGGCGACGCGCAGCTCGTGCTGCAGATCGACGAACGCAATCTCGGCAAGATCGCGCTCGGGCAGAAGGCGCTCGCCTCGGCGGACGCCTATCCGGACCGACGCTTCGCCGCAGCGATCACCTACATCAATCCTGGCGTCGACATTTCGCGCGCCTCGGTCGAAGTGAAGCTGACGGTCGCCGACCCGCCGGACTATCTGCGGCAGGACATGACTGTTTCGGTCGATATCGAAGTGGCTGCACGCGACGATGCGTTGATCCTGCCGCTGCGCTCGGTGCACGACGTCTTGTCGGGAAATCCCTGGGTGCTCGGCGTCAAGGACGGGCGTGCCGTCCAACGCCCCGTGAAGATCGGCCTGCACGGCAACAGCCAGGTCGAGATCACCGACGGCCTCGCTGCCGGCGATGTCGCGATCCCGCAAAGTTCCGGCATTCTGACCGGCCAGCGCGTGCGGCCTGTACGGCAATGAACCGCTGGCTGCCGTTCGAATGGATCATGGCCGTGCGCTTTCTGCGCGAAGGCCGGCTCCAGACTATCTTCATCATCGGCGGCATCTCGATCGGCGTCGGCGTCATCGTCTTCATGTCGGCGATGCTTGCGGGGCTGCAGGCGAACTTCATCAAGCGTGTGCTGACCTCGCAGCCGCAGATCCAGCTGCTCACGCCCGATCAGGTTGCGCGTCCGCTGCGCAACGGCGCGGGCGAGATCGAAGACGCAGTGGTGCAGCGTCCGAGCCAGCGGGTGATCTCGATCGACCAATGGCCGAAGATCAGGGCCCAGATGCAGGCGATGCCCGAGGTCGTCGCGGTGTCGCCGACGATCCTCGGCTCGGTGCTCGCGGTGCGCGGCGATGCCAGCCGTTCGGTGAATCTGTCCGGCGTCGAGCCGGACTCCTATTTCAAGATCGTCAAGGTTCCCGACTATATCGTCGCCGGCGAGCCGCGCCTGACCAGCGAGGACATCATCATCGGCATCGAGCTTGCGAAGGACCTGGGCGCCACCGTGGGCGACAAGCTCAACATTCGCGCCGCGTCCGGCGCGACGCGCGTGCTCACGATTTCCGGCCTCGTCGACCTCGGCAACAAGGGCGTCAACCAGCGCGTCTGCTACGCCGCGCTCCGCACTGCGCAATCGCTGCTCGGCATGATCGGCGGCATCACCACGATCGACATCACGGTCGGCGACATCTATGCGGCCGAGGACATCGCCCAGCGCATCCAGGCCGCCAACGTGGTCGAGGCCGACAGCTGGATCAAGACCAATGCGCAGTTCTTCACGGCGGTGCAGGCCCAGCAGAATACCAACACCTTGATCCGTCTCTTCGTCGGTCTCTCCGTGGCGTTCGGCATCGCGGCGGTGCTCATCGTCTCGGTGATCCAGCGCTCCAAGGACATCGGCATCCTGCGTGCGATGGGAACCTCGCGCGGCCAGATCCTGCGCGTGTTCCTGGTGCAGGGCGGCCTGCTCGGCTTCGTCGGCTCGCTGTTTGGCGCGGCCATGGGGGCGTTCGCGCTGGTCTATTGGCACTCGATCGCCCGCCAGGCCGACGGCACCGAATTGTTTCCGCTGATCCTGGAGCGGAGCCTGTTCGCCTACACGGCGCTGCTTGCCACCGTCACCGGCCTTCTGGCTGCGATGGCGCCTGCGGTCCGCGCCGCGAAACTCGATCCGGTGGTGGCGATCCGTGGCTGATGCGATCCTGAAGCTCGAACGGGTGTGCAAGGCCTACAATGTCGGTCTGCCGACCGAGACCGAGGTACTGCACGACATCGACCTCGAGCTCGACCATGGCGAGTTTCTCGCCTTGATCGGCCCCTCGGGCTCGGGCAAGAGCACGCTGCTCAACATCGTCGGCCTGCTCGACCAGCCGACGTCGGGCCGGCTGCTGATCAAGGGCCGCGACATCGCAGCCCTCGGCGACAGCGAGATCACCCACCTGCGCGGGCACACCATCGGCTTCGTCTTCCAGTACCATCTCCTGATCTCGGCCTTCACCGCGCGGGAGAACGTCATGATGCCGATGCTGGCCGACCGCGGCTTTGCATCGGCGGAGATCGAGGCGCGGGCGGACCGGCTGCTGGCGCAGGTCGGTCTGGAGAAATTCGCGGGCAACCGCGCCAACAACATGTCGGGCGGGCAGCAGCAGCGGGTGGCCGTGGCGCGGGCCTTGGCGATGAGCCCGGATCTCGTGCTTGCGGACGAGCCGACCGGCAATCTCGACACCAAATCGGCCGACGCCGTGTTCGAGCTGATGCGGCAGGTCAACCGCGACAGCGGCACGAGCTTCCTGCTGGTCACTCACAATATGGACCTGGCGCGGCGCTGCGACCGCATCATCGAAGTGGTTGACGGCCGCATCTCGGCCTAACGTTGTGGAAGACGCCCGGTAAGGCGGATTTTTAGGGGATATCAAAGGCTTGGATCGCGCCTTGGGCCCGAAAAAAGCCCCGTTCTTGCTTGCCTAGAGAGGCTGCTTCCTTTATCCGATGGGGCTGCCTCGCATGCGAACGGCCTTGGGCCGGGACTTAGGCTGGGCGCAGGCATGATCCCGGAAAAGTGGGTACCGGTTTTCCGATCGGATCATGCCGTTTAGAGAGCATTTCTTCGAAGGATTACCCGCGAATGGCCAATGTTGTCGTCGTCGGCGCCCAGTGGGGCGACGAAGGAAAGGGCAAGATCGTCGACTGGTTGTCGGAGCAGGCGGACATCGTCGCGCGCTTCCAGGGCGGTCATAACGCCGGCCACACGCTGGTCATCAATGGCGAGACCTACAAGCTCGCGCTGTTGCCCTCGGGCGTGCTGCGTCCGTCGAAGCTGGCTGTGATCGGCAACGGCGTCGTGTTCGATGCGCAGGCCTTCCTCGACGAGGTCACCAAGCTGCGCAACCAGGGCGTCGCGGTCGGCCCGGAGAATCTGCGCGTCGCCGAGAACGTGACCCTGATCCTGCCGCTGCACCGTGAGCTCGACGCGCTGCGCGAATCGTCCAATTCGGCGACGGCGATCGGCACCACCCGCCGCGGCATCGGACCTGCCTATGAGGACAAGGTCGGTCGCCGTGCGATCCGCCTGATGGACCTCGCCGACCTCGACACGCTGCCGCACAAGATCGATCGGCTCCTGGCGCACCACAATGCGCTCCGCCGCGGCCTCAATTTGCCGGAGTTCGACGGCAACGAGATCCTGAAGGAGCTGAGCGCGCTGGCGCCGCAGCTATTGCCTTATGCGGAGACCGTGTGGCGCCTGCTCGATGCCGAGCGGCGTGCCGGCAAGCGCATCCTGTTCGAAGGCGCGCAGGGCGCGCTGCTCGACGTCGACCACGGCACTTACCCCTACGTCACCTCGTCCAACACGGTGGCGGCGCAGGCCGCGACGGGAACGGGCCTCGGTCCGAACGCGGTCGGCTATGTGCTCGGCATCTGCAAGGCCTATACGACCCGCGTCGGTCAAGGGCCGTTCCCGACGGAGCTGATGAACGAGATCGGCGAGGAGATCGGTCGTCGTGGCCGCGAGTTCGGGGTCAATACCGGGCGCAAGCGCCGCTGCGGCTGGTTCGACGCCGTGCTGGTCCGCCAGACCGTGCGGACCTGCGGCATCACCGGCCTCGCGCTGACCAAGCTCGACATTCTCGACGGCTTCGACACGATCGAGGTCTGCGTCGGCTACAAGCTCGACGGCAAGGAGATCGATCATTTCCCGGCCGGCGAGGGCGCCCAGGCCAGGGTCGAGCCGATCTATGAGACCATCGAGGGCTGGAAGGAGCCAACCGCCAATGCGCGGTCCTGGGCCGACCTGCCCGCCCAGGCCATTAAGTATGTCCGCCGGATCGAGGAATTGGTGGGGTGCCCGGTCGCACTGCTTTCCACCAGCCCCGAACGCGAGGATACTATCCTGGTGCAAAACCCGTTTGAGGCTTAACGATCTCTTACCAGGACGCGGGTATAGTTGAGTTGAAATGGCTGATTACTATCCGCTGATCGCCCGCGCTATTGCCGCCCTGGACCCCAACGCTCCCGGCGAAAGCCGGCGCGCGCTCTATGAACGCGCGCGCACGGCGCTGATCGCACAGCTGCGCAGCGTGCAGCCGCCATTGTCCGAATCCGAGATCACCCGCGAGCGGTTGTCGCTGGAAGAGGCCGTCCGCAAGGTCGAATCCGAGGCCGCCCAGCGCGCCCGCGAAGCCTCGCGTGCCGGCGGCGCAGCCCGCAGTGGTGGGAGTGGCAGCGGCGACGCGTTCCGCCGGGCCAGCGCCCGGGCCGCCGACAACCCGCCTGCATCTGCTCCGCCAGCCGCTCCGCCGCGGGCCCGTCCCGCCGCGCCGCCGCCGCGCAATGACCGCCCGCCGCTCGGCGCCGACGACCAGGGTGAGGCCCCGCGTCCGCCGCGCGCCCCGCGCTTTGATGCCCCGCGCCAGCCGGCGCCACCGGAACCGCCGGCCGGTCGTTCTGCGCCACGACGCCCGCCGGAAGGCGGGCCGCCGCCGGCCCCGGGCGTGCGCGGATTCCGCGACATTACCGCCGACGTCAACGATCTCGGCGGCGCTGCCGCGCAGGCCAACCGCGCCGCGCGCCGCACCTATGCCAACGTGCCCTCGCCCTCGCCGGAATTCGACCGGCTGGAGCCGAGCCTGGAAAACCGTACCGACGCTCCCGACGCGCCCTATTCGTATGACGAGTCGATGGAGGAGGCCGAGCGCTACACGCCGCAGCCGCCATCGCCGCGTCCGCACATCCCCGTGCTCGACCGCAATGCCAAGAAGCGCACCGGCAGGGGCGCGGCCTTCCCGTTCAAGAGCGCGATCGCCATCGGCATCGTGCTGATCCTGGTCGGCGCCGGCATCCTCTGGGGCAAACAGCTGGTCCAGACCGCGACCAATCTGTTCAAGTCCTCGCCCACCCAGGTGGTGGAGGCGCCGAAGGATGCCTCGCAGCCGCAGAGCAAGCCGAAGATTCCGGATCGCGTCGGCCAGCCCTCGGCGAGCGACCAGCCGGCCGCGCCGGTGGCGCAGAAGGTCGTGCTCTATGACGAGGACCCGTCCGACCCGAAGGGCAAGCAATATGTCGGTTCGGTGGTGTGGCGATTGGAGCCGATCAAGGCGTCGGGCAACCAGAAGGCCGACGTCGCCGTGCGCGCCGAGATCGAGATTCCCGATCGCAAGTTCAAGATGACGATGTCGTTCCGCCGCAACACCGACTCGTCGCTGCCGGCGAGCCACACGGCCGAGCTGACCTTCGTCCTGCCGCCGGACTTTCCGGGTGGCAGCGTCTCCAACGTGCCGGGCATCCTGATGAAGTCGAACGAGCAGGCCCGCGGCACGCCGCTGGCAGGCCTCGCGGTCAAGGTCACCGACGGCTTCTTCCTGGTCGGCCTGTCCAACGTCGATGCCGATCGCGCCCGCAACGTCCAGCTCCTGAAGGAGCGCTCCTGGTTCGACGTGCCGCTGGTCTATGCCAACCAGCGCCGCGCCATCATCGCCATCGAGAAGGGTGCTCCCGGCGAGCGCGCCTTCAACGACGCCTTCGCGCAGTGGGGCGACTAGGTTGCTTCCGTCATTCCGGGGCGACGCAAAGCGTCGAGCCCGGAATCCATCAGGCAGCATGTCATGCGGGGAAATGGATTCCGGGCTCGCGCTCCGCGCGCCCCGGAATGACCGCTACTGCGCGGCCGCTTCCTTCTTGCGTGCTGTTGCCGCGGCGGCCGCTTCGCGGTCCATCACGGCGCGGCAGCCGGGGCTGACGTGCGACTTGTTCTTCACCATGCAGACGGTGATCCGCGGTATGTCGGGGACTTCGCTGGCGCACAGCCGCATCGCATCGTCCGAGCACATCTGCTGTGCTTCGGGCGAGAAGGCGAGGCCGGGGGATGTCTGCAGGGTGATGGCGGTGGTGGCGACGGCGAGCAGCGTAGCGATGGTCCGGTAGCGTGTCATGAACAATGCGTCCCCGAGTTGCGCGGATTTGAGCCGCATGATTGTTGGGACGCCGCACGCGGCTTGATCTGCCGCATGTCGCAAGCCCACAGCCGGAAGCTCATGTCCGGACGTGGTCGCTCGATTTCTTGATATTCGAATCGAAAAGTGCTGCGCCGCCCGGCCCAAGTATGCGCGAATGACGTGAAGCTTCAATGGGCGATGCAAAGGAATTCGCAGCTGTTGCGCGGCCGTCACGCAAAATGCCGGCGCAAGCCTACATGCCGATCTCACATTCCATGGCTCTCGAACACCTTGCCGCACGATCGCGACAGTTTTGCCCGGTTGGCTTGCAGGCAGCCTTGCACCGCACCGTCATTGCCGAGTTCCTTGCGGCACAGCCGCGAGGCGTCGCGCGAGCAGGCCTGCTGCTCCTGCGGCGTGCCCATATGGCCCTGCGCGAAGGCGGGAGCATTCGACTGGCTGCAAAGGGCCGTGAGGGTGACCGTCGCCAGCAACAGCAGTTTACCGGACATCAGTGGCTCCAGATTTGACAGGTCGATTTCAGGGTCCTGTCTGAACTCGTCGCCGTGACACTTGTTCCCCTGCAGGCCCCCAACCCCGCTATCCAAGGTTCCGGGCACGCTGCTATAAAAGTCTTGGCATATAAAGCCTTGGCGCATGAGGGGTCCGTGATGAAACGCTATCTGGTGTTTGCGCTCGTAGGTCCCTTCGTGGGCGGATTCCTGCTGCTGCTGACCACGACCTACCAGTCCGGCTACTGGACCCAGACCAATTGGGGCGAGGTGGGCAAGCTGTTCGTGGTGTTCTTCAAGACGCTGCAATACAGCTATCTGTTCGGCTTCCTGCCGTCGCTGATGATGGGCGCGGTGGACGACATCCTGATCCATGTCAGGCGGATCGGGCCGGGGCTGCGGATGCTGCTGGTCGGCCTGTTTGCCTTCATCCTCGCAGCCATCACCTACGGCTCGCGCGGCTCGGATTCCGGCGCGGTGCAGTTGGTCCTGTACGGGCTGGTCGGTTTCGTGCCGGCGGTGCTGTCGTCCTGGTTGGTGCATCATTATGTCGACGAGCCGCAACCGGCGGCGGCGGCGAGCTGAGTGCGCGACCTCAAGGCGCGGTGCTGCAACTTCGGTGCCGCCCGCGCGTTTCGTGATGGCCATGACCATGCCCGATGACGACATTCTCGCGCCACGCAAGTCCCGTTCCGGGGCGCATGCGCGCGCCGATTTTTCCGGCCGCGAGGCGCGTGGCCCGATCATCGACCAGGACGGAGTTGAGATCCGTCCTGAAACCCTGGAACAGGGGTTCCGCGAGTTTCGCTTCGAATTTGGAAAAGACGGTCAGTTCTCTGGCAATCCGTTCGGCAATCTGACGCGCGAGCAACGCATCCTCAGGCTCGAGGCGATCGCCAGGCTCCTCGACGTCGCCTTCATCCTGCCCGGCACCAACATCCGCTATGGCATCGACGGGCTGATCGGCCTGATCCCCGTCATCGGCGACATCATCACCACGGCGATCTCGCTGTGGCTGGTGCGTGAGGCCCGCGCGCTCGGCGCGCCCTGGTACGTCACCGCGCGCATGCTCGGCAATGTCGCGGTCGACGGCGTGGTCGGCATGGTGCCGTTCGCGGGCGACGCCTTCGACGTCATGTTCCGCGCCAACATGCGCAACGTGCGCCTGTTGCGCCGCTGGCTCGACAAGCAGCCGCGCATCTGAAGCCCCGAAACGCAAAAAGCGCGACAGCCTTTCGGCCATCGCGCTTTCTGCGCACATCGGAGCTTTAATAAAACTTACGCCGCGTCGGCGTCAGTCTGTGCGACCGGCTCGGGCTTGCGGTGACGCGGCAGCGGGAAGGCTTCGCTCTCATAGAGGGAGCGGATGCCGTTCTGGTCGAAACGGGCTTCCTCGACCTGGAGATATGCGCCGTTCAGCGAATCCGTCGGCAGCTGCTCCATCGCGAATTGCACGGCCTCGGCAGCGGTCCCGAACCGGCGATAGGTGAAGCCCGCGCGCTTCTTCTTGCGGATAGCAGCGGGGAAGAGCTCGGCGGAAGTGTTAAAGTTGAACGGACGCAGTGGACGCATGGTCAAAGACCTCGTGATCTTGTCTGGGGCTTTAAGCGCGTGGGGTTTGGACGGGCGGAGGCCGCAATCGAGCGGGCCCGCCGCATGTCATTTTCGCCCCCTAATATAAGCCGATTTGACAGAAATGCGACCCCTGCGATGGGAGATGATGAATCCGCGCATGGCAGCCCCGCAGAGGCTATAAACCAAGCTATTTCAATGGTTTGTATGGTTTACAGCTTGCCAAGAAGCAGCAGCACGACCAGCACCACCAAAATGACGCCGCCGATCCCCATGCCGGAATGGCCGAGGCCATAGCCATAGCCGCGGATCCGGCCGGACCAGCCGCCCAGCAGGTAGATGATCACCAGGATGATCAGGATGGTCCCGAGTGTCATGGCGTCCTCCTTGGCATCCTCCCCGGCGGCCGCCGGAAAGCGCTCATCGGCTGCTCCGCCAGACAAGAAAAGCACAACGCGCCGCCGGGTTCCATCGGGGAACCCGGCGGCGCGCAATCTTATTTAGGCTCGAGCTTCAGCGCCGCCGAATTGATGCAATAGCGCAGGCCGGTCGGCCCCGGTCCGTCGGGGAAGACATGGCCGAGATGGCCGCTGCACTTGGAGCAGAGCACCTCGGTGCGGATCATGCCGTGCGTCGTGTCCCGCTCCTCGTCGATGTGGCTCTCGACCGCGGGCGCGGTGAAGCTCGGCCAGCCGCAGCCGGAATCGAACTTGGCGTCGGACTCGAACAGCACGTTCCCGCAACCGGCGCAGATATAGGTGCCGGCACGGTGGTCGTGCTCATATTCGCCGGAGAAGGGACGCTCGGTCGCCTTCTCGCGCAGCACGGCATACTGCATCGGCGACAATTCGCGCCGCCACTGCTCTTCGCTCTTGATGACCTTGTCGTCGGTGGTTTTCGTCTTGGTATCGGGCATGGGTCTCCCGTTTCTTCTGAGATCTCGCGATCAATTGGTGGCCTTGCTGGCGCTGACCAGCGTCGGCTTCTCGATGTAGTTATCCGCGAACAGCTTTTTCAGGTTCTCGACCTTGGGGATGTCGTTATAGGCGATGTAAGGCTGGTTCGGGTGCAGCGTCAGATAGTCCTGGTGATAGGCCTCCGCCGGATAGAACGCCTCCAGCGCGCTGATCTTGGTCACAATCGGCTTGCTGAACACCTTGGCGGAGTTGAGCTGGGTGATATAGGCCTCCGCGACCTTCTTCTGCTCGTCGGAGGTGGTGAAGATGGCCGAGCGATATTGCGTGCCGGTGTCGGGGCCCTGGCGGTCGAACTGGGTCGGGTCGTGCGCCACCGAGAAGTAGATCTGCAGGATCTTGCCGTAGGAGATCTTCTTCGGATCGAACTTGATCTCGACCGACTCGGCGTGGCCGGTCCGGCCGGTCGAGACGGTCTGGTAGTCAGCGGTCGCCTTGGTACCGCCGGCATAGCCGGAGACCGCGTTGACAACACCGGCAGTGTGCTGGAACACGCCCTGCACACCCCAGAAGCAGCCGCCGGCGATCACCGCGGTCTGGATGCCGCTCGCGGGTGCTGCGTCCATCGCGGGGGCGGGGATCACGACGGCGTCTTCGGCGGCCCGGGTCGGTGCGGCAAAGCCGAGCGACAGGGCAGCGGTGGCGGCGAGCAGGGACAGGACGGAGCGGCGCATGGCGGATCCTCTTTCGGAAGGCCTGACAGTTTAGGGCGGTTGAGGGCGGGCGAACAGCCTGCCCGGCATTTTCAGACACCACAGATACGGGCCGGCCGGGCGATTGTTACGGCCAGGCAGACACGAGTCTGTGAAATTGGGAGGGCATATGGATTCCGGTTGGCGCGGCCGGGGAAATCCGGCTTGAATGAACCCGCTAATGAACCCCCTAATGAACCCTTGGGTCCGAGCATCGACTTACGAATTGTGGCGCTGGAGCTTCCCTTTCAACATGTGGCGTGGCCTCGTCCTGACCGTTCTCGTCGTGTCGTCATATGCGACGACCGCGGCTGCTGACCCCCAGCTTGGCGACGACCTCGCGACCTGCCAAGACCGGCAGGCGAACAACCAGGCGCGGTTACAGGCTTGCAGCAGCCTGCTCGACGCCAACAGGATCACCGGCAAGGACAAGGCCGTCGCGCTGCTCGTGCGGGGCTTCGCGGAGCTGAACAAGAATGATTTCGACCACGCCTTCGCCGATTTTTCCGCGGCGCGCGAGGCCGATCCCGACAATGTCGGCGCCATCGACGGCCAGGCCCAGGTCTATTGGCGCAAGGGCCAGGACGATCTTGCGATGGCCGCCTACGATCTCGCGCTCCAGAAGCGGCCCAATTACGGGGGCGCCTATAACGACCGCGGCTTGATCTATATTCGCAAGGGCGCCTGGCAAAGCGCGCTGGACGATTACAACGCGACGGTCAAATACGCGCCGAAACTCCTGGTCGGCTGGACCAACCGCGCCCGTGTGCGCACGATGATGAAGGACTATAATGGCGCGCTCGCGGATTTCGCCGAGGCAGCCAAGATCGACCCCAACGCCTTGCAGATCCCCAGCCATCGTTGCGTGACGTTCACAGCGATGGGGCGCTTCGACGAGGCGCTCGCCGATTGCAACGCCGTTCTGGAAAAGCAGCCGAAGAACCAGTTCGTCCTTGCCAATCGCGGCGACGCCTATCTCGCCAAGGGCGATCTGGATGCCGCGCTCAACGATTTCAACGCCATCCTCCAGCTGAACCCGAACAAAGTCCGCGCCCATGCCGGCCGCGGCCAGGTGTTCGAGCGCAAGCAGGACCTGGCCCAGGCGCGCGCCGACTACCGCTCGGTCGCCGTTGCGCTCACGCCGTTCGATGAAATCGACGCCTCGATGGCGCGCGCCAGCGCCAAGTCCCGCCTTGCTGCGCTCGAGCCGAAATCGCCTGTCGTCACCGGGACGCTGCGCCGCGTAGCGCTGGTGGTCGGCAACGGTGCCTACCGCAACGTTCACGCGCTCAACAATCCGCCACGCGATTCCAGGCTGATCGCGGACGTGCTTCGCGGAGTCGGCTTCCAGACGGTGATGTTGTCGAACGATCTGAGCCGGGACCAGTTCTTCGCGGCGTTGCATGCCTTTGCCGCGGAAGCGGAGAAGGCGGATTGGGCCGTCGTCTACTATGCCGGTCATGGCTTTGAGATCGGTGGCGTGAACTACCTCGTGCCTGTTGATGCCAGGCTCGCGGTCGACAAGGACGCCGAGAAGGAAGCCGTGGCGCTCGAGCAGGTCGTCGCCGCAGTGGGAGGCGCGCGCAGGCTGCGCCTGGTGATCCTGGACGCCTGCCGTGACAATCCCTTCAAGCCGACCATGCAGCAGACGCTGTCGCTCAAGCTGGTCGACAAGGGCTTTTCGAACATCGAGCCCGGCATCGGCTTCATGGTGGTCTACGCCGCCAAGCACGGCGAGACCGCGATGGACGGCGATGGCGCCGACAGCCCGTTCGCGCTCGCGCTCGCCCACGAGGTGCAGCAGCCCAATATCGAGATTCGAAAACTGTTCGACATCGTCAGGGACAACGTCTGGTCCGCGACCAGGCATTTGCAGCAGCCCTTCACCTACGGCTCCCCACCCGGCAGCGAGGACTTTTACTTCGTGGCGGGGAAGTGACGAGAACGCAGGGCTGTGTTAGCTGCGTGCTTTTGCTGAGGCCGGACGGTCGATGATCGATCCGGGGGAATGTGGTAGGGGTTTGACAACATGCTGCGCATCGCTTGCCTGACCTTGGTCGTACTCCTCTCGGGCGGCGCGGTCGCCGCGGCCGAGCCCCAGCTCGGCGACGATCTCGCGACTTGCCGCGACCGTCAGGCCGAGACCCAGGCGCGGACGACGGCCTGCGAGAATCTGCTCAACGCCGGCCGCGTCACCGGCAAGGACAAGTCGCTCGCGCTCGTCATTCGCGCCCAGGCGCTGATGACCAAGCGCGATTATGACAATGCGATCGAGGTGCTGAACTCCGCCGTCGAGGCCGATCCCGACAATGTCGGTGCCATCAACGTTCGCGGTCTGGCCCATGAACGCAAGGGCGAGGACGATCTGGCGATGGCCGACTACAACCTCGCCATCCAGAAGCGTTCGAATTTCGGCTTCGCCTACAATAATCGCGGGACGATTCAGTTGCGCCGGGGCGCACTGCAAAGCGCGCTCGACGATTTCAGCGTGTCGATCAAATACACGCCCAAATTCCTGCTCGGCTGGACCAATCGCGCTCGCGTGCGCACGATGTTGAAGGACTATGACGGCGCGATCGCCGATTTCGCGGAGGCCGAGAAGATCGATCCGACCGCGCAACAGGTCATCGGCAACCGCTGCATCACCTACGGCCTGATGGGCAAGTTCGACCAGGCCTTGGTCGATTGCAACGCTCTGGTCGAGAAACAGCCCAAGAACTCATTCGCGCTCAACAATCGCGCCGACGTCTACATGATGAAGGGCGATGTCGATGCTGCGCTGAAGGACTACAATACGGTTATCCAGCTCTACCCGAACAGTATCCGCGGCCATGCCGGCCGCGGCCAGGTGTACGAGCGCAAGCACGACCTCGCCCAGGCTCGCGCTGATTACCGTTCGGCGGCCTATTCGCTCACGAAGTTCGACGAAGTTGATGTCGTGCGCGCGCGCACCATTGCGCAGGAGCGGCTTGCCGCGCTGACGCCGCAAACGCCGGGCGGCGCGCCCACCGGGCGGCGTGTCGCGCTGGTGATCGGCAATGGTGCCTACAAGAACGTCCACGCGCTGCCCAATCCGCCGCGCGATGCGAAGCTGATCGCGGGCGTGCTGCACGATGTCGGTTTCCAGACCGTCATCTCGGTCAGCGATCTGACCCGCGACAAGTTCTTCGACGCGCTGAAGTCGTTTGCGGACGAAGCGGAGAAGGCCGATTGGGCGGTGGTCTATTACGCCGGCCATGGTTTCGAAATTGGCGGAGTGAACTATCTCGTTCCTGTCGACGCCAAGCTCGCTGTCGACAAGGACGCCGAGACGCAAGCCGTAGCGCTCGAGCAGGTGATCGCCGCGGTGGGCGCTGCGAGCAAAGTGCGCCTGGTGATCCTGGATGCCTGCCGCGACAACCCGTTTGCGCCGACCATGCAGCACACGCTGTCGCTGAAGCTGGTCGACAAGGGCTTTTCCAACATCGAGCCCGGTGCCGGCTTCATGGTGGTCTACGCCGCCAAGCACGGCGAGACCGCGATCGACGGCGACAACGGCGCCGACAGCCCGTTCTCCACAGCGCTCTCCCGCGAGATCAAGGTGCCGAAGGTCGAGATCCGGAAACTGTTCGACATCGTCCGCGACGACGTCTGGTCGGCGACCCAGCACGTGCAGCAGCCGTTCACCTACGGCTCGCCGCCGGGACGCGAGGATTTTTACTTCGTGGCGGGGAAGTGAGGGGAGCACGCGGTGCGTGATGTTGGCGCCTCACATTCAGTGTCGTCCCGGCCTAGCGCGCAATTGCGCGCGGGGGGCCGGGACCCATAACCCCAGGGAGAAGTTGTGGCGCGAGCTGGCAACTCCGAGTCTTCGCAAGACTATTGCTGCGGCGTATGGGTCCCGGGTCTGCGCTTCGCTTGTCCGGGACGACGAGCGGTGGTTGAGGCCGCGGCGTCGCCAGAGCAGCTGCGCTCTAAACCACGATACTCAACCGCTTCGCCGCCCGCGTAATCCCCGTGTACAGCCACCTTGCGCGGCTCTCCCCGAACGCAAAGCTCTCGTCGAACAGCACGACGTCGTCCCATTGCGAGCCCTGCGACTTGTGCACGGTCAGCACGTAGCCATAGTCGAACTCGTCATAGGGCTTGCGCTGCTCCCAGGCGATCTGCTCGACGCCGCCTTCGAAGCAGTCGGCGCGTACCGAGACTTTTGTGACCTTGTGGCCAAACTCTTCATCCGGTGACAGCCGCATCGAGAGGATGCGTGATTTCGAGCGTGACGTGTTGCGCGATTTGACGCGCCACAGGCCGCCGTTGAACAGGCCCTTCTTGCGGTTGTTGCGCAGGCACACCAGCTTGTCGCCGGCGACCGGGAAGACGTCCTCGATATTCTGGCGCTGCCGCACCCGCATGTTGTAGGCGCGGCGCGTGTTGTTGCGGCCGACCAGAACCTGGTCGGCGCCCATGACGCGATCGGGATCGAGCTCTTTCCGCGACACCACCTCGCTCTCGCCGTAGCGGCCGATGTCGAGCTCGCGGCCCTCGCGCACGTCCATCGACATCCGCACGATCGGATCGTCCTGGGCCTGGCGATGCACCTCGGTCAGCATCGCGTCCGGCTCGGTGTTGGTGAAGAAGCCGCCGCCCTGAATCGGCGGCAGCTGCGCGGGGTCGCCGAGCACCAGCAGCGGGCACTCGAACGACATCAAATCTCGGCCCAATTCAGCGTCGACCATCGAGCACTCGTCGATCACGATCAGTTTTGCTTTTGATGCCGGCGCGTCGTCCCAGAGTTCAAAACTCGGCTGCTCCTCGCCGGATTCGCGGGCGCGGTAGATCAGCGAGTGGATGGTGGAGGCGTCGTCGCAACCCTTGTTGCGCATGACCAGCGCCGCCTTGCCGGTGAAAGCGGCAAACTTCACCTCGCCATCGACGCCCTCGGCGATGTGCCGCGCCAGCGTGGTCTTGCCGGTGCCGGCGAAGCCGAACAGGCGAAACACCGGCGGCGTGCCGTTGCGGCCCGGTTTTGCCTTGAGCCAATCGCCGACGGCCTTGAGCGCGGCATCCTGATGCGGGGTGAAAGTGGCCATATCTGTCTTGAGAAGGGGCGAAACGAAGCGATTCGCCATCCCTCAAAACTAACCATTCGTGCTGCCCGTTCAAGCGGGGCAAATCCGGTTGCCCGTGACCTTACTGCCACCCCGGAACGCCGCGCATATCAGGCAGATGATGGGCGATGCCCTTGTGGCAGTCGATGCAGGTCTTCTCGCCGGTGAACAGGAAGCGCTGGTGCGCCACCGAGGCCCGCGGCGACTGCTTGGTGATGTCCATGGAATCGGCGCTGTGGCAGTTGCGGCATTCCAGGGAATCATTGGCCTTGAAGCGCGCCCATTCATGGGCGGCGAGCTCAAGCCGGTGATCCAGGAACTTCTCGCGGGTGTTGATCGTGCCGAAGATCTTGCCCCAGACTTCCTTGGAGGCCTGCATCTTGCGGGCGATCTTGTCGGTCCAGTTGTGCGGCACGTGGCAGTCAGGGCAGGTGGCGCGGACGCCGGAGCGGTTGCTGAAGTGGATGGTCGACTTCAGCTCCGCGAACACGTTGTCCTTCATCTCGTGGCAGCCGGTGCAGAATTTTTCGGTGTTGGTCAATTCCAGCGCAGTGTTGAAGCCGCCCCAGAAGATCACGCCGGCGGCAAAGCCGGCCAGCACCAGCGTGCCGAGCGCGAACACCGTGCTCGGCCGTGACAGCACACCCCACAGCTCGAGCGCGAAATCCCGGCACCGCAGGATGAAGCCGCGCTTGGCTTCTGGCTCCTCTGTGGTCGTCGTCATCGCTTGCCACCGGGGCTTGCACGCGAGAGCAGCGTGTCGATGTCGATGAAGTCGTTGCTGACGGGTGGGCCAACGACGTTCTGCGGCACGTGGCACTCCGTGCAGAAGAAGCGCCGGGGCGAGACCGAGGCCAGGAACTGGCCGTCACGGTCCATGAAGTGGGTGATCGAGACCATCGGCGCCTGCGACTCCGCCGTGCGCGCCCGTGCATGGCACGTGAGGCACTTGTTGCCGTTGAGGTCGATCTGGTAGCCGTCGATCGAGTGCGGGATGACAGGCGGCTGTTCCGGATAGTTGCGCGGCTCCTTCTCCGCGGTATTGCGCATCGGGGTCATCGGCGCGGCCGGACCTTCCTCGTTGAGCGGGCTCACGCCACGCAGCGGGGAATTGAGCGTCTGCGCGGTGAGCGCGCCCGTGCCCGCGGCGATCGCGAGCGCCAGCATGGCAATGCCAAATCGCTTCATCATGGCGGTCACGCCTTCTCGATGCGCACGGCGCATTTCTTGTAGTCGGTTTGCAGCGAGATCGGATCGGTGGCGTCCAGCGTCACCTTGTTGATCAGCTTGGACTCGTCGAACCACGGCACGAACACCAGGCCTTTCGGCGGCCGGTCGCGGCCGCGCGTCTCGACGCGCGCGCGAATATAGCCGCGGCGTGAGACGACCTTCACCTCATCGCCGCGGCGCAGCTTTGCCTCCTGCGCGTCGTCAGGATGCATGAAGCACACGGCCTCGGGAAACGCCTTGTAGAGCTCGGGCACGCGGCGCGTCATCGTGCCGGAATGCCAATGCTCCAGCACGCGGCCGGTCGAGAGCCAGAACGGATAGTCATTGTCGGGCGATTCCGCCGGCGGCTCGTAGGGCAGGGCGAAGATGCGCGCCTTGCCGTCAGGGTAGCCGTAAAACTGCACGTCCGTGCCCTGCTTGACGTAGGGATCGCTGCCCTCGCGGAAGCGCCACTTCGTTTCCTGACCGTTGACGACAGGCCAGCGCAGCCCGCGCTCGCGGTGATAGGTGTCGAACGGCGCGAGGTCGTGGCCGTGGCCGCGGCCGAACGAGGCGTATTCCTCGAACAAGCCCTTGTGCACGTAGAAACCGAAAGCCCTGGACTCGTCGTTGAGATAGCCCGCCTCGATGTCGGTCACAGGGAACTTGTCGACCTGGCCATTCCTGTAGAGCACGTCGAACAGCGTCTTGCCGCGCACTTCCGGCTTCTTGGCGATCAGCTCCTCAGGCCACACTTCCTCGATCTTGAAGCGCTTGGAGAATTCCATCAGCTGCCACAGATCGGACTTGGCCTCGCCCGGCGCCTGGACGAGCTGGTGCCAGAATTGCGTGCGTCGCTCGGCATTGCCATAGGCGCCTTCCTTCTCCACCCACATCGCCGTTGGCAGGATCAGATCGGCGGCGAGCGCCGTCACCGACGGGTAGGCATCCGAGACCACGATGAAATTGTCGGGATTGCGGAAGCCCGGATAGGTCTCCTCGTTGGCGTTGGGGCCGGCCTGGAGGTTGTTGTTGACCTGCACCCAATAGGCGTTGATCAGGCCGTCCTTCAGCATCCGGCTTTGCAGCACGGCATGGGCGCCGTTCTTGTCGGGAATGGTGCCTTCCGGCAGCAGCCAGAGATGCTCGGCCTTGTCGCGATGCTCCTTGTTGGTCACGACCATGTCGGCGGGCAGGCGGTGCGAGAAGGTGCCGACCTCGCGCGCAGTGCCGCAGGCCGAAGGCTGGCCGGTCAGCGAGAACGGGCTGTTGCCGGGCGCGGCGATTTTCCCCGTGAGCAGATGGATGTTGTAGACGAGGTTGTTGCACCAGACGCCGCGGGTGTGCTGGTTGAAGCCCATGGTCCAGAACGAGACCACTTTCGTCTTCGGATCCGCATAGAGCTCGGCGAGCGCTTCCAGCCGGTTCAGCGGCACGCCCGACATCTGCGCCGCCTTCTCCAGCGTGTAGTCCGAGACGAACTTGACGTAGTCGTCGTAAGTCATGTCGGTGGAGTCGTTGGCCTTCGCCGCACCCGTTGCCTTTTTCTGGAGCGGATGCTCGGGCCGCAGGCCGTAGCCGATATCGGTCTGTCCGCGTCGGAAGATGGTATGCGCGTTGACAAAGTCCTTGTTGACGCGTCCGGTCTTGATGATGTGGTTGGCGATGGCGTTGAGGATGTAGAGGTCGGTCTGCGGCTTGAACACCATGCCGATGTCGGCGAGATCGAACGAGCGGTGTTCGAAGGTCGAGAGCACGGCGACACGGACATGCGGCGCGGAGAGCCGGCGGTCGGCAAGGCGTGTCCACAGAATCGGATGCATCTCCGCCATGTTGGAGCCCCACAGCACGAAGGCATCGGTGGCCTCGATGTCGTCGTAGCATCCGGCCGGCTCGTCGATGCCGAAGGTGCGCATCATGCCGGCGACGGCCGAGGCCATGCAGTGGCGCGCATTGGGATCGATGTTGTTGGTGCGAAAGCCGGCCTTGTAGAGCTTCGAGGCAGCGTAACCTTCCCAGATCGTCCATTGCCCCGAGCCGAACATGGCAAGCCCGTTCGGCCCGCGCTTCTTCAGCGTTTCCTTCCACTTCAGCTCCATGATGTCGAAGGCTTCGGTCCAGGTGACAGGCGTGAACTCGCCGTTCTTGTCGTATTTGCCGTTGGTCTTGCGCAGCATCGGCTGCGTCAGGCGGTCATGGCCGTACATGATCTTGGAGAGGAAATAGCCCTTGACGCAGTTGAGGCCGCGATTGACCTCGGCCTTGATGTCGCCATGGGTGGCGACGACCCGGTTGTCCTTGGTCGCGACCATCACCGAGCAGCCGGTGCCGCAGAAGCGGCAGGCGGCCTTGTCCCATTTCAGTTCGGATGAGTCGCGCTCAGCGACGAGATTGGCGGCGAGCGAAGGTGCCGGCATGCCTGCAGCGGCAGCCGCGATGGCGGCGGCTTCCAACTTCAGCATCTGGCGGCGGTCGAGCGTTGGCGATGTCATGATGGCTCTCCCGGCCTTCAGGTTTCGATGGCGTGAAAGACGAGCGCCGCGGAATAGACGTCGCGCAGCGACTGGATGGTGTTGAGCATCGTGCCGAGACTGCCGGCATCAGGCGCTTCGGTGACGACGACGAGCTTTCCTCTGACATCGCGGCCATGGATCTCGCAGCCGGGAAGCGCTGCGATCTCCGCTTCCAGCGCGGCGAGGCGCTCGGGCCGCGCTTGCACGACGATGCTGGCGATCTCGTAGCCGGGCGGCGAGATGACGCGGTCGGCGCTGAGCACCCGGCCCGTGATCAATGCGCGGCGGTTGAGTGTGGCGTGAGCCATGATGCCTGTCTTTCGGTTGTCGAGGGAATCAATGCGGGGAGGTTGGCGGGCCGGGTGGGCCGGCGAACATCTGGTAGATCCAGACGCTCAAGCCGAAAGAGCCGACCGTTCCGACCGCGAGGACGGGCATCACGACCGCGGTCAGGAACAGAAAAGCGAAAATCTCCATGCGCTTGCGGCGCACGCGCGATGTCGCGTCGTCAGGGGCCGACATATTCGGTCTCATTGAAATGTGGGAATTGGGACGGCATCCGGGCCGTTGCCTTGTGCCGATTTAGCTGCAACAGGCCGGCTGAGGCGTTGATCTGGATCAATCCATCAAGTTGCGAAGGGTGTTGCCGCCGCCGCGAGCTCAATTTTGGATTGTGCACGCGCGAAGGCGATGCGAGAGTTGGTTCCCTGAGGGAGACGAGAACGTGTGATGGGGCTGACGGCCATCGATCTCGGGCTTCGCGGCGCAACGAGCGGCGTGTTCCTGTTGATCATTCTCGTGGCGCTGATGCGTGGTGCCTCCAGCCAGCAGGCTTGGCTGGGTATGGCCATGTCTGCCGGGGGCGTGTTCTACGCGATCGCGACCGCGCCGTTCTTTCCCAAATCGTCATGGTGGTGGGTGTTGCCGATGCTGTCCGGCCAGCCCGCCCTGTTCTGGCTGTGGGCACGTGCGGCGTTTGACGACGATTTCGTGCTGCGGCGATGGCACGGCGCTCTGTGGTTGGGCCTCGTTGCCTTCGGCTTCGCGCTCACGCTGGGTTGGGCCTACTCGCCTGCTTTGGCCGGAGCCGGCGGTCGAGGCCTGGCGTTGGTCAATCTGGCACTGGCCGTCGCGGCCGCGGTCCAGACAGTGAAGACCTGGCGTGCCGATCTGGTGGCGCGGCGCCGCCGGCTGCGGCTTGCGATACTCGCCATTAATGTCGGGCTCATCGCGGCCCTCGCCGGTGCCGGCTTCGCCGCCATTCCCGTCGCGGTCCCAGGCGCGCCCGCCAGCCTCCCGGTCGCATTCGGCCTGTTTGTGGTGGCGATGCTCGTCGGCCTCGGGTCTTTCGCGATTCAGCCGGCGGTGCCCGCCGCCGACGCTACGGCGGCCATCGCATCGGGTGATGCCCGCGGGCCCGATCGTGCTCCGACGGCTCGGGTGGTGGTTGACCCGATCTTATTGCGGCGCCTCGACCATCTCATGACCGTGGAGCGAACCTACCGTCAGGAAGGTCTTGCGATCGGGGCGCTGGCGGCGCGGCTGGAGGTTCCCGAGCATCGGCTCCGCCAAGCCATCAACGAGGGGCTCGGCTATCGGAACTTCAATGCGTTCCTGAACCACTATCGCATCGCGGATGCCAGACTGGCGCTTTCAGATGCGACGCAACGGGAGGTCCCGGTGCTGACCATCGCCATGGATGCCGGCTTCCAGTCGCTCGGGCCTTTCAATCGCGCCTTCAAGGCGGAAACCGGCGTCACCCCGACCGAATTCAGGCGCGAGGCGCTGAGCCGGCAGGATCAGGCTGACATCAGCGAGCCACGTCGAGAAATCGGCTAGCCGATTTCTGGATCGGGCGAGAGCGACCGGCCCCGATGGGGCAGACTGTGCGGCAGAAGATCCCGTCCAGCCAACGAGAGCTTGTTCATGCCCCATTCGAGCGCTGTCACCTCCGCCTCCGAACGGCTCCACGCGCTCGACGCTGTCAGGGGCATCGCGCTGCTGCTCGGCATCGTCCTGCACGCGGCGATGTCCTTTGTGTGGGTCTCGCCCCGGTTCTGGATCATCCAGGACACCCATCCAAGCCTCATCCTGAGCCTGCTGTCCTTCACCATCCATGTCTTCCGAATGACGACCTTCTTCCTGATGGCCGGTTTCTTCGCCCGCATGAGCTTTCATCGCCGTGGCGCCGGGGGCTTCGTCAGGGACCGGTTGCAGCGGATCGCTCTGCCGCTCGTGATCGGCTGGCCGCTCGTGTACGTGCCCATCGCTCTTGTGGTCATCTGGGCGGCGAGCTTTCCGAATGGCGGTCCGCTCCAAGAGGCGTCCGGCTGGATGCCGGCACTGCCGAATTTCCGCCTGACCCATCTCTGGTTTCTCTACGTTCTGCTGGAGCTCTATGTCGCGGCGTTGCTGCTGCGCGGCGCGATCATCTGGCTCGATGCGTCAGGCAGGCTGCGAGCGATCGTCGACCGCCTGTTTGCGAGTATCATGCGCAACCCGCTGGCGCCTCTTGTTCTGGCGATCCCGATCGGCATCGCCTTTTGCCTCGACCAACGCTGGGTCAACGTGATGGGCGTGCGGACACCGGATCAATCGCTCATCACCAACGCGCAGGCCTGGATCTGTTTCGGCACGGCCTTCGGCGTCGGCTGGCTGTTGCATCGGCAGATCGATCTGCTGCGGATCCTCGAGCGGCGCTGGCTGCCGCATCTGCTGCTGGCGCTGGTCCTGATCTGGGTTGGCTTCGTGCTGTCAGGCGTGATGATTTCCGCGCCGGGCGCGCCGAAACTGCCGTACAGCTTCGCCACGCTCCGGCTCGCCTCCGCCATCCTGTATGCGCCGGCGATCTGGATGACGACCTTCGCGGCGCTCGGGCTTGCTCTCCGCTTCATGTCGAACTTCAGCCCGACCTTGCGCTACCTCGCCGATGCATCCTACTGGCTCTACATCATCCATTTGCCGATCGTGATGGCGCTGCAGGTTGCGCTGTCGCAGCTCGACTGGCCCGGGCTGATCAAGTTCGCCGTCATTCTCCTCATCGCGATTCCGTCGATGCTGGCGAGCTATCATCTCATGGTGCGCTTCACCTTCATTGGCGCGGTGCTGAATGGCCGCCGCGCCGAAAAGCGCGTTCTCCCGCAAGGCGGAATTGCGACTGCGTAGACAGCGCCGCCCTACGCACTAAGATGCCCGCAACAAAAAATATGCGGGAGAGGCGTCATGAAGTTCGGCATCTTCTATGAGCTGCAACTGCCGCGGCCCTGGGTGGCCGGCGACGAGCTCGCCCTTTACCAGAACGCGCTCTCGCAGATGGAACTCGCTGATCGTCTTGGCTACGACCACGCCTGGGTGGTCGAGCATCACTTCCTCGAGGAATATTCGCACTCGCCTTCGCCGGAATCCTTCCTCGCCGCCGCGAGCCAGCGCACGAGAAACATCCGTCTCGGCCACGGCATTCTCCAGCTCACGACGAACCATCCGGCGCGCGTGGCCGAGCGCGTCGCGGTGCTCGATCTGCTCTCCAATGGCCGCTGCGAATTCGGTATGGGCGAGAGTGCGTCGATCACCGAGCTGACGCCGTTCGGTCGCGACATGGAGACCAAGAAGGAGGTGTTCGAGGAGGCTGTCGCTGCGATCTTCCCGATGTTCAGGGACGCAGGCTCCGAGCATCACGGCAAGTACTTTGACATCCCCTTGCGCAACGTCGTGCCCAAACCGGTGCAGAAGCCGCATCCGCCGCTGTGGCTGGCCTGCTCGCAACTGCCGACCATCGAGCGCGCCGGCCGTTACGGCTTTGGCGCGCTCGGTTTCCAGTTCGTCAGCGCGGATGCCGCGCATGCCTGGGTGCACGCCTACTACAACGCGATGACCAAGCGTCTCGCGAAGCTTGCCGACTACGAGATCAACCCGAACATGGCGCTGGTCTCGTTCTTCATGTGCGCCAGGACGGACGAGGAAGCCCGTGCGCGCGCCGACGGCGCCACCTTTTTCCAGTTCGCGCTGCGCTTCTACGGCGCCTCGCAGAACCGCCAGCGGCCTGCGCCCTACACCGTCAACATGTGGGACGAGTACAACAAGTGGAAGCGCGACAATCCGGAGGCGCAGGAGGCGGCCTTGCGCGGCGGCCTGATCGGTTCGCCCGAGACGATCCGCAGGAAGCTGAAGCGATTCCAGTCGTCGCACATCGACCAGGTGATCCTGCTGAATCAAGCCGGCAAGAACAGCCACGAGCACATCTGCGAATCGCTCGAGCTGTTCGGCCGCGAAGTGATGCCGGAATTCCAGAACGATCCTGATCAGGCCGCCTGGAAGCAGGGCGTGATGAGCGGCGAGATCAAGCTGGAAGAGATCGACACCGAGGCCTTCACCGACCGCTACGGCAAGCTCGCGATCAATGTCGCTCCGGCGCAAGCTGCGGCGGGATAACGCTCGGTACCTGACACCGACCGCCCCCCCGCGCAAAGTTTGCGACCGCCTAGTCAAACCATCGGTCTGGCCGATAGAATGCCGCTCATTGATATCAGGGGCGAGACATGCGGCGGCGCGAGCTTCTTGGTCTTCTGGGTGGTGCGGTGGCCTTGCCTGTCGTGGCGCGGGCTCAGAAGAGCTTGCCCGTCGTGGCCGTGCTGGTGCCGGGTCCCGCGAAGAACGCCGAAAATCGCATCATAGCCATCCGCCAGGGCATGAAGGAGGCCGGCCTCACCGAGGGCATCAACTTCACGTTCGCGTCGCGCTATGCCGATGGTGATTTCGACCGGTTGCCTGCTCTCGCCCTCGAGCTTGCGGCTCTCAAGCCGCGCGTCATGATCGCTTCGGCCGCCGCGGCGCCGGTCGCGCACAAGCTCCTGCCCGACTTGCCGCTGGTTTTCACCTCCTATGCCCTCGACCCCATCAAGGCGGGATTTGCGGAAAGCTATGTCCATCCGGGTGGCCACGCCACCGGCAACGTGATGAATGCGCTGGGCGGTGAGGAGGCGCTGACGCAAAAGCGGATGAACCTGTTCAAGGAGCTGGTGCCCGATCTGAAAGCGATCGGTTTCATCGGTACGTCGTCTTCTCTTGCCACGGCCGAGTTCAACGCGTTGCACAGTGTCGCCGGCCAATTCGGCTTTGATGTCGTGCGTCATCCGCTTTCGGGACTCGACGAAATCGAGGACGCGGTTTCGGCAAGCATCCGCGATGGCGTCGGCGCCCTCTACGTGTCCGGCGAGTCGCTGCTTTACAACAACATGCCGCGCGTCCTGCCTCTGGTCATGGCGCCCAAAAAGCCGACGGTCGGCACCTATCCGGAGTGGGGCCGTGCTGGGCTCCTCATGTCCTATTCGGCCGATCTGATCGACGACTTCCGTCGCGCCGGCATCTATGCCGCCAAGATCCTCGGTGGTGCGAAGCCGGCGGATCTACCGATCGAGCAGGCCAGCAAGTTCGTGCTCGTGCTCAACCTCAAGACAGCGAAATCCCTGGGGGTCGCTCCGCCCGACCGCCTGCTGACGGTGGCCGACGAGGTGATCGAATAGCTCTGCCTTCTGCTGCAGGCGACTTCGGGTGATCAAGCTGCCGAGGTCGGCTTGTGACCTGCTTCCTGCTTCGTTCTCATCGCGAAGCGACAGATGCCCCGGCAGCGTGCGGTTGCAACAAAGCCTCGCGGATCATCCGTTGTGCCGGCGCCTCGAAATGACGGTAAGTGAAATAGGAGGTCAGCAGCGTCGTGCCGACGAAAAATCCGAAGAAGGCGTTGTCATAGATGGGGACCGGCGCCCGCATCAACGAAAAGCCCAGCATCATCGTCAACTGAATCGGGAATTGCAGCAGATAGCTTGAATAAGTCATGTTGCCGGCAGTCTCGACAACCTGCTGCAGACGGGCCGGCAAAATCACCTCCCGGGAAAGACTGTACAGCAGGACGGGGGTGCAGATCAGCATCACCAGAAGGCCTATCGATTCCAGATGGCCATCCGTGAATCCATATCCGCATAACAGGAACACGCTCGCAGCGAGCCAGCTTGCGCCTTCGACCGCCCAGGGATGAATCGTTCGCGACGTCGCGAATTGCCGCGCCATCGCCGCCAGCCCGCCCGCATAGAAGAAGGCGAAACAATCTGCGATTTGTCCGGGAATCATCAGGCTGATGGCGATGACCACCAGATTGAGCAGCCACGACCGGGTCGCCAGCAGCATCACGAAGAAAAAGAAATAGACCAGCACTTCGACCGATATCGACCAGATCGGTCCGTTGAAGCTCAGGGCTTCCTGGGTCGTGGCGTTGCCCGCCATCAACAGCTGAAGAAGAAAATGGAGGGCATCATTGTTCTGGTAAACGAAGAAGGATCCGGTGAGCTGGAAGTACACCGGCTGAAGCGCGGCTACGAACAGAAGCGTCGCGACGTGCAGCGGATAGAGCCGCGAGAAACGCAGGACGAAGAATCTCCATCCGTCGAGCAGGCGACCGGCGACCGCATCGCGATATTTCCAGAAGAAGATGAAGCCGCTGATGCACCAGAATGCCCGCACCGCATACGGGCCGCTATGGTAGAGCGGGCCGAACAGCCAGTAGAGCGGCAGCTGATCCTGAACAAGCCCCACTTCCCTGTCGCCCACGAAGGCGAATTGGCGATAGTGGAATAGCAAAATGGCAAGAGCCGTCAGGAAGCGCAGCAGCTCCAATCCAGGAAGCTTGTTCGACCGGCCAGCGGCAGCCGCCGGCTTCATGTCGGGCCGCATGAGACCGATGCTCCCTTCAAGACGGCCTCATTCCAAAGCTGATACCCGGCGTTGTTCAGGTGGACTCCGTCGATCGTGTGCGGTGTCGGCAGCGGCGGCAACGCAGCAAAGGTCGCGCCGCTGCGCGCGGCGAGTGTGGGCAGAGCGGCATTGTAGCTATCGATGAGCGGCGCGGCCTTCGTTCGCGTCTCGGCGGAAAGACGTGGCGAGGCATCGAGCGACGGGATCGCCAGCGTGATGACATGGGGCGTCGCCTTTGAAAGCGCCGCTACGAGTGAGCTGTAGTTCGCCTCGAACTGCGGCAGGTCCCGCGCGGCGCCCAACGCGTCGTTGATCCCGAGGGCGATCACGATCGCGGCGGCGGGTTTGCCGTCGAGCACATCCGTCAGCCAGCCGCCCAGATCGCTCGTCGTCGAGGCACCCTCCAGGCCGGCGTTGACGATGGCATGGCCGCAGAGCTCGCGCGGCAGGGTTGACGCTTCGACAATGCTGTCGCCCAGAACGATGATCGGATTATCGGTCCGGCTCAGCGTGTAATAGAGGATGTTTTGCCGGCTCCGACGGTGCGACTCTGCAAAAGCTTGCTTTTTGACAATGGAGATCCCGATCGAAGCAGCGCCGATGGCAAGGACCGCAAAGCCGACGAGCATCCGGTTCATGTGCGCACTCGAACATAGCCAGGGTTCAAACCGTGAAGGATAGACGGGTGAAAGTTAAGATAATCACCTGTGGCGCCGCCTGCGTCCCGCACGCAGGTCGCCTCGCAAGGCGAACGCTCGACCTGCAGCGGAAGGGTTTGGACTGTCTATTCGTCAACGTCCCGTAGCCGGCCTTGTATAGACGCTCTCATAAAGGCCGGTATGCTCCTCCTTCCAACCGCGCTTTCCTACGAGGAACTGCCTCAGTTGTTCGTGCCCCTTCAGCCACAACACGGCGTCGATATGATATTTTTCTAGCACGTCATCCCAGGTGCGCTCATCGACGTCCCAATGAACGAGGCTGAAATAGTCTCGCAATAATTCGTCGGGATAGGCGGTCGCGGCCCGCCCGTCCACGAACAGGGGGACTGACCCATGGGTGAGAAGGATCAGATATCCTCCCACGTTCCAATGATTGAGCACACGCGCATGCGCGAGATGTGTTTGCAGATATTCGGCGTCTTGCTCCGATAGCATCTCGGGCAACGCCAGGGCCGGCTGGATCTGAAGAAGCGTGAGAGGGAGCACACATGCGCCCATGATCGCCGCAGTCATCAGGGCGCGCTGAACCTGTCGCTGCTGCACTTGCTTGGGAAGAATCCAATCGAGGTGCAGAGCCACGGGGATGGTCGAGAAAATGAAGAAGAAGGACATGTATCGAAATTGATGGAGCCCGAGCGCGAGAAATACCCAGGACAGAATGCGGGCTTCGAGGCGGATCTTCGTGGATGCCCCATAGCGCAATTCGAGCGCGACAAACGCCAGAATGTAAGCCATTCCGGGAATGCTGCCCGGGATTTCGATGTTGTGGGAATAAGGCAGCCACTCGCCAATGTTTCCTTGAACAAAGTGCCCCAACGTCGCCGTGACACCCTGGTAGATGCGCCAGCCCAACGGATTGACGAAAGTCGCGGCGAAGCAGCCGATCCCCGCCAGCGCTATCGTCCTGAGCCTGTTCCAGTCGCGCCGGAGCAGCGCAGTGCCGCCGAAGACAGCTGGGATCATGAAGCCCAGCACGAATCCTCCGTGCAGGTTGACCCAGAACATCATCAGCAAGGGCAACAGCCACAGTTTTCTGGGCTGCAGACATTCTCGATAGAAAATGACGCTGAACAGCATCGTCGCGACGTTCGGAGATGCTGCCAGGTAGGTGTTGGGTGCAGCCTCGTATGCCGGATACAAAAGGGATGTCGCGAAGATCGCGATGCAAACCGCGAGCGGAGACGCCCCGGCCCCCGAGCAGGCGGACGTCAGATACAAGACGATCAGCGCGCCGCATGCGACGACCAGGCCGACGAGACCACCGTAGCCTGCGTACTCGAATATCAGGCTGGCGATAACGTCCCACAACCAGGACAGGTTGAACCACTGCTTGGCGCCGAGCGTGAACGACCAGGGGTCCTGGAACGGAACTTGCGCTTGGCTTCTGATCAGGTCACCAGCGGCCAGATGCCAGCCGAGATCGTAGTGACTGAGGATGAGGGACGCGTTGGAAATGTAGAATACGCTCAGGAGCGAGATCAGGAACGCGTAGGTGCCCAACGTTGATGACGGTGTCGCCCCTGATGGCCCAGCAAGGTTCTGGGGCATCGGGAAATTCCCAACGTTCATTCCAATACTTCCAACTCGGACTGACACCGGCGTTTTGCCGTCGGTGGTCATCCATTTCGCCAACAACTTATCCGTCGATCATCTAAGGTAGAGTGAAGATTGATTGTGCAATCGAAGTTCCACAATCAACAGGAATGGACGGATAATGCCGGGTTAAGTTTGGCGGATCAGGGAATGATCAATGCGCGGTCGGCGGGTGCTTGTGTCTCATAACGGGACACGTCCGATGAGTGGCGCGGAAGGTCTGGCCTCGTTCACCACATTTAAACCTTAAGATTTTACGAAGGAGGCTTGACCACAGGGCCGTAGGGGACATGCGAACAGCCTTCGTACAGAAGCCATCCGTGGACTTCGGGCAGTGAGGGTCTGGCAGACCAGCTGCATCGCGGGTGTCATCGCATCCGTGGGACTCTATCTGGCCGCCTCAAACAGGCCGGCCGCGACAGTCCCGGATGTCATGCTCGAAGCGGCAGCAAACATTGCGGCATCTGCGGACACAGCAGCTCCAGCGAACATGGTGACGCCTGCGAATTTGGTGACGCCTGAATTGTACGCGGAGGCATCCGCCAGACTTGCGGCAGCGCTGCGGGCAGAAAGAGCAGAGCTTGGCTCGGTGACGTCAACAGGTTCGGTGCCGTTGAGCACTGGGTCCGAAGTTGCCAACGAGCCCGCCGGGCCGAAGCTGGCGTCGTTGGGAGAGGATATCGTCCAGTCGCTGCCGGCCGCACGCGACACGTCCGACGGTGCTCCCAAAGCGGCATCGACGCCGGATCTCCGCTATCTGACCTATTACATCTGGTCCGAAGTGCCGCCCGCCGAGAAACCGGCGGAGACCGTCTTGCGTGCATTCAAGGACATCCCGGTCGGAACGCCGGCCGAAGAGATCAAGCGCGTGTCCGACGCGTTTGGTCTCGATGTCAATTTCATGATGGCGGTTGCGAAGATCGAATCCGGTTTCAACCCCAATCAACGCACCGGGTCCTATATCGGCCTGTTTCAGCTGAGCAAATATGAGTTCGGCAAGTTCGGCTCCGGGCAGATTCTCAGTCCGCGCGACAACGCCGTTGCGGCCGCCTACAAGATCATCACCGAAGGCGTCCAGTTCGGGTGGATCACGCACCGGACGCCGGACATGAGCGATCTTTACCTGATCCATCAGCAGGGCTGGGAAGGCGCCGCCGAGCACATCAGCCAGCCCGCTCGCCTCGCCTGGAAATCCATGTGCGCCACCGGCGAAGGCAAGGAGAAGGGCGAGAGGTGGTGCAGGCGCGCGATCTGGGGCAATGCGCTTCCGGCGTTCAAGCGCAGCTGGAAATCGGTGGACAATGTGACGTCGGAGGCGTTCGTCGGCATGTGGCGCGGCCGGGTCGCCGAATTCTACACGAAATATGTGGCGACCGCCGCTGCGGCGGCAAACCCGTAGTTTCCGTTGTCGATCGCCGGACGACTCCACCGGTTGAAATCCAGCATCTAAAACGTCGTTCCGTATGGGCTACTCCTCTCACAGAGATACTTTGCTTCCTTTGATCCTGACCCATCCCTGATGGTCAAAACGCCTGTTGCGCGAGACAGCGACACGACCCAGCCTGTTCTCTGGGTGTTCTCGAGATCGCTGAAAACGACCTGCTCCTCGTCACTCCGTACGGGACCAACAATGAGGTCAACCTGATATCTTTGCGTATCAGAGAAGCCGAAGCTCAGCTCATCCAGTCCTGGACGCGCGTCCTCCTTTCCTGGCGACACCGCGAGTTTGGTGCAGGAGACATAATAAGAGTGTCCCCAAGGAAATCTCTTCGTTCCCGCAAGCGCGGGAGTGACGCTCATGACCAGCAGGAGCGCCGCGATGGACCTGTCGCTTTTCAACATCGGTGCAACGCTCCCGCTCGGCCCAGCTTCCCTGCAATGCGTGTATCTACGTCAGGCATTGCCATCGCGATAGTCGGCTTCTGTCCCAAGCGTCGGCCGCCGGACGTGAGGTCGGCGTTAACCATGTTGACGGTTCGGGCCTGAGCGGAAATCGCTTCGAGGTTTCTTAAATTTTGCTGGGTACCTCTCTTGGGGAGAGTGACCCGGGGAAAGACATGGCTAAGCGGGCCAAACGTAAAAAGTCAGAGGCCCTCGCAATACCCGTGGCCGCGCGCATTGCAATTGCTGCCGCGGCGGTCGCCGTCGTGGGATATGGCTTGCTGGCTCGCACCGACACCGTTCCTCCGGCACGGAAGCCGTCCGCACACGAGGCCCAGGCATCGTCGTCTCCGGTTTACGTGGCCGCTCCGGTTCATGCAGCAGCGCCAGCGCCGGCTCCAGCTCCAGCTCCAGCTCCAGCTCCGGTTCCGGCCCCTGCGCCTCTGGTCGAACCACCGAAAGCCGCTGAAGGTCCCGGAGCATTGGTCCGGCAGGTGGTGGACTACACCAGCCACCAGGCCCCGGGCACCGTGATCATCGATACCAGGAACACATTCCTTTATCTGGTCCTGAACGACGCGCAGGCGATGCGCTATGGCATCGGTGTCGGCCGCGAAGGTTTCACCTGGTCCGGTGAGCAGACCGTGGCCCGCAAGACCGAATGGCCGGATTGGCGTCCGCCGGCGGACATGCTGGTGCGCCAGCCTTACCTGCCTCGGTTCATGGCGGGCGGTCCCACCAACCCGCTCGGCGCCCGCGCGATGTATCTCGGCGAGACCGAATATCGCATTCACGGCACCAACAAGCCCGATACGATCGGCAAACGAGTGTCGTCCGGCTGTATCCGCCTGACTAATGAGGACGTCACGGACCTCTATGATCGGGTGAAGGTCGGCGCGAAGGTCATCGTGCTGCCGAACCGGCCCCTGGCAACCAACGCGCAGCCGTCGTCTTCAGGACCGAAGCTCGCCGAGGCGCAGTAACCCGGTCCTCCGTCTCGTGCAGCATGGCGCTAAGCTGACGCGCGCGGCTTCAACGCCTCGGCCATCTTCTCCATCGCCCCTGCCGCGTCCCACCGCCGAGAATATGTCGGGTGTCAAGGGCAGGCCGGGTCTAACCTAAACCGGGCAAACCTTCGCAATTGACGCGAAGCCGACATTCGTCATTCACTGATACCGACAACTTCAAAGGATGGCTCCACTCCAGAGAGCACATCCATGCAGCCCCATCCGGTGATGAATTCGTAATGTCGAACGGGACGATGAATCTCCTTCCAGGTGTCCGACTGGCTGTCGGCGAAGGTCGAACCCTCCACGGTATATGCGAAGTGCTTTGGAACTAGTCCCTCGTTTTTCGTAGGCTGTTGCTCAGTACTGAGCGGCATTTCGTCTAAAAGGCGGACTATAGTCGCGCCGTTGAAGCGAACGCGAAGCGCCTGGCCCTCAGCGCTCGGCAGAAGGAAGTCCGCCGAGAGGCTTTCTGCCTCCCATTTAATCGCGAGAAGGTCGCTCTTATCGCAGTCAAACCTCACGCCTGCGTCGATCGGAAAATACCTAGGCACGGCTTGCTCCGGGGCAACAAGAAAGAACGGGCATTCTACCATCTCCCCGCTTGAATGTCTGGCTGTGCCCGGAGCGGACCACCTTAGCCGATTGCAGCAGACCTCACTGTAAAGGTTGCGCATAGCAAAAAAAATCAAACGGCATTGTTGTATCAAGTGGGGTGAAGATTATCGCCTTGTGACCCGTCGCTGACCTTTGTTTGGAGTGCCCAAACGTCTGCTTTGCGGGAGGTAGCCGACAAAGATCCAGCCCGGTTCGTGCTGGGGCTCGCGGTGCGCAGCAGGCTTTGGCTTTCCGCAGGTGATTGTTGGCGATCGGCGGGCCTATCCGCTTGATAGAAACCCGCCGGTTGATACCGGCGGGTTTCGTTGGCGACTGGATTTGTCGCGGCTCAGTCTTGCAGATCGCCATCGCCTTCGGCCAGGCGCTTGACTTCATCGATCAGTCGCTTGGCGCGATGGCCGAGGCCGTCTTCCGCGGCCTCCGCGACCGGTTGGTTGTGGAAAGTCGCGTTGTTCAGCACCGTCTTGATCTGACCCGCAAGCTGATCGCGATCCGTCGTGATGTCGCCGATCCGCTTCAGGTAACGGGCATAGTTCCTGTCTGTCGCAGTGACGGAGCGGTTCGACCAAACCAGGCTGGCGCGGCCGAGCTCGCCTTTCGGCGCATTGAGCTGCTTGAACACCCGAGCGAGCTCGACGAAGCTCTCGCGATCGCCGCGGATGCCCGAGGGCAGCGCGTTCTCCTGCATGAACTCGGCGACGGCGCGGCCCTCATGCACGTAGTCGTCGGTCAAACCGAGCAGAGCCATGAGTGTCGGTCGGACGTCCGCATGATCGGTGAACTGCTTGTCATGGCGGCCAAGCCGCTTCACGCCGGGACCCGCCATGGCAACCCATGTCTGAGTGATCTGCTGCTGGAAGTCACCGTGGTTCCAGGCAAAGCCCGGTCCCTCGAACACGCAGTCGGACTGACTGGCGCAGCCCGTCGCCGGCGGTTTTACGGTTTCGAAGAAGTAATCATCATTCCCGAACATGGTGAGCGTCGGCGTGCGCGCCGGGCTGAAGGTGACCATGTGCAGGAGCTTCATTTCCGCACGGTCAGCCAGCAGCTTCGATAGTTTGTCGGTGTTGCCGCTGATCGGGCTGGTGGCGGTCAGCGCGTCGAGGTCGTGTTCCATGGTTCGCGTGATGGCATCGGTCGGCTGGGGATTGCCATGGATATACATGTTCGGCGCATCGTCGAAATGGAGGTCGAACGCCGTCGAGTTCGCGCGCTGGGTGATCAGCAGGCGATCGAGGAACGCATCGATCTCGCCGACCTTCGCATAAGTGCAGGGCGTGTTGACACCGTCGCAGTTCGCCGGCGTCGGCGCGCCGCCGACGAAATGATCATTCTCGTCGGGTACGACGACAAACAGCGTATTGGTCTCGTCGATACCATCTGCCTTGAGTCGAGCGAAGAACGTGCCAAAGGCCTGATCGTAAGACTTGAGCGCCGCGACGTAACCGGCCTCGCCCGGACCATAGGCATGGCCATTGTTCGGGGTTGCAGGGGCATTCGGAATGTCCAGACGCTGCGGATCGTGTGCATCGGCAACATAGGTGTAGACGACGGGAACGCCTGCTTCGAGCATCTTGGCGGCATAGCCGAGCGAAGCGGTTGCCGAAGGATCGAAGTTGGTGGGGAAGCCGGGCTTGTTCGAAATTGGGTCGGTAATGACGACGCCGTCGAGATCGGTCACGAAACCGCTCGGCGAGATCACCGGCTGCACGTTGATGTTGCCATAGAGCGCAGAGAAGCCGCCATAGCCGCCCGGCTCGTCGGGGAGAAGATCGGATTTCGCAAAGGAGTTGCCGCACAGGCTGCTGCCCTTCGCGCAGTGGATCGCAATCCCAAGATAGTCCTGATTCTGGGCCGTGGAGGCAACGGACGAGCCGAAGATGTTGGCGATGTCAGTGTTGTTTTCGATAGCAAGCCCATTCAGGGAGAAGACGCCAACATCGCAGCCAGCACGTGTGTAGGCAGGCCACGGGGCCGGCGCGTTCTTGCCGTTTTCATCGACAAGGACAGGCAAGTTTTCGCCGGCTTCCGGATGGCTCTGCGCCGTGGTGGTCGTCCAGTAAACGAAGGAGGTCTGGGAGACCGTCGCGGAGTTGTCCTGTTTGAAAATCCTGAAGCTGTTCGAAACCGGGCTGCCGTGACGATCGCCATAGACCCCGGTCAAGCCTGTCAGAATGTCGTCGGCGGTGTGTGAGATCAGCGGCGTGTAATGGTTGCCGCTGATGACGCCGTTGCCCTGCAGGAAGTTCAACAGGTTCGGCATCTGCTCGAGATCGGATGGAACGTTTGGATTGTCGCGCCGCAGGTGCACGTTATCGAACACAATGTAGACGACGCGTTTGATCTTGTTGTCGGCAGAATGGAGCTTGCAGGACGCCTGGACCGGCGCGGGTCCCGCCTCCGCCAATCCGGGCAATCCGGCAAGGGCGGTGCACGCGAGCAGCGCGGGTGCCAGCAGACGGCGAGCGAAGCGCGAGCAATTCGCATGAAAGAATGGGCTGCGCAGCGAACCGATCGGCGCGCCCGACGAGACCTTCAATTTCTTCATCGTCTTCTCCCAAGTCGGCGGTTAAAGGCCGAAGAAAATGCCGACTTCGGCAACATACGGTGCGGCTTGTTGCGGCTGCTTGACATCAGGATGAATTTTGACGGGTGCACACGATCGATGTGCGCGTGCCGTGCGATTCATGAGCGCGACGGCCATGTGAAGCAGGAATTGTGAAGCGATGAACATTTGATGACGCGATGTTGCCGCGGTGGATCTGTCGCAGTGGACATTGCGGAGCCGCTGTCGGTTTCATTGCGCGGTCACAGTTCTGTTTTGCGAAGATTGTTAGCTGGCGCACCCCGATGCGAACCGCAGCGGCGGATATGGGAGGAAATCAATCATCATGAATTACTTGCGCTTAGGCACGGTCGCCGCGATCGCCTTGCTCACAACCACATTTGCTGCAAGTGCAGATCCTGCAATATCTTATGTTCCCAACAGTCTCAGGCAGTCGACGATCCTTCGCGGACCATGGACGCTGCATGAAACCGGCACACATTTCCATCACGACGCTTCGGGTGTCGTCCCTGCGGCCGGGTCGACGCCACCTTACAATCCCGCGGTCTCGGGCACGCCCTATGCCAGTTACTGCGGTGCAGACGGACAACACACGGTCAATCATGCCAAGAGCGTGATGCAGCCCTACTACTTTCCGTTTGTTCGCCGCCGCGGCAGCTTGCTCGAAGGCTTTTTCGACTACCGCCCACGCAATGAGGAGGAAGCGACCGTCTCAGCGATCTCCGAGGATTGGGGCGAGACTTGGCACTTCACCGGCAAGGCGCTGGCGCTGAACCCGTATTGCCCCTGGGATCCGACCGATCCGGACAATCTGAATGTCAACGTCAACGGGACCAAGACGCCTTATGGCTCTGATCACGCCAGCGCCGGTGACAACGGGCTCGGTCATGCCTTTGTTCTCAGCGTTCGCGGCAGGACGCACATCTACCATCTCAATCGCGCGGATGGCCATATCGACAGCGACCAGCTTGTCGTTCACAGCCTTGGTCACGATTCGGACGAACCGCTGTTTGGCCTTCCTGAGTTTGGCTATGTGAGTCCGCTGGGTTCTGGCGGCTATCCGACCCTCGACGCCAGGGCGACCCACACGAGCGGCCTGACCGATCCGGATGCGATTCTCGGTACGGCCCGGACAGGCAATACCACCTCAGTGCTTTATGTGTCCAAAAATCTCTCGCCAGGAGACGCGAGCTTTCCAGCGAACGCGGTCTGTCCGAAGACGCCGAGCTTTGCACTCACGAATCTCGTCAACAAGAAGCCGCGCAAGACTAATCACGACGTGATCACTATCCGCGTCGCGACGACGTCGGACGGTATCAATTTTGCCGATGTGGGCGCTGCAACCGGCCTTCAGGACTCGACTACGGTCGCCTTGAACGGCATCCGTTGGCTCGGCAGTGGCAGCATCATGCGCATCGCGGACGGCCGCTATGGCCTGTTCTTCGGCGCCGGGAACTGCCTCGACAACGATTCGGACGGCTTCCACTTCATGGGCTATGCCGAAACCGACAATCCGGTGCGCCAGCCGAGCGACCTTCTAAAATGGCATGTGGTCCGGGGCTTCGACAACCCGATCCTTTCTACCGACACGGTGGTCGATCCCGCGACGAATACAAAATACCCAGCGAATGCGCCGCTCGTGAATGTCACCGGCGCCGACGCGCTGTCGGCCGCGCAGGTTACGCCGTACACTCCGCCGGGCGAAGGCTTTACCACCAACTTCTTCTCGGGCCGTGTATACGATCCCCAGGCCGTTTATACCGACGAGCGGACAGTGACGATCGTATTCGCGGGCTACAACACGCCGCAGCCGAGCAACAATCTCGGCGACTATCGCTCGATCGGCCGCCTTCAGCTCCGCTTCCCGAACGGCTATTTCCTGCCGCCGCATTTCGAAGGCGAGGATTGATCGCGGTTCGCATTTTAATTTGCCATCAACTGGTGGGCCGGCCTTGTGGCCGGTCCATGTTCAGACGTTCGATATTTTGCGCTCGCGTACAGCCGGCTCACGAGCCGCACCCGACGCCGTCCGTCCCTATCGCTAGGGACAGACACCGGCACCGGAGTTCGCTAGTCTGGCCCCAAGGAAACAACAAGGAAACAACATCCAGGGGAGCCCGCCTTTGAGCACCGCGCCGCGCATCGACATCGACCCCGTCGCATTCTGGGCCGATCCCTACCCGATGCTGGCCAAGCTGCGCAGGGAGGCGCCGATCGCCTTCGTGCCGCAGCTCGGCTCGACATTGCTGACCAGCCGCGACGACATCTCGATCTCGGAGAAGCAGATCGACGTGTTCTCCTCGCACCAGCCCGCCGGCCTGATGAACCGGCTGATGGGCCACAACATGATGCGCAAGGATGGCGAGGCGCACCAGGTCGAGCGGCGCGCGATGTTTCCGACGGTGTCGCCGAAAACGGTGAAGGCACACTGGACCGCGTTGTTCCAGGCTCATGCCGATCGCATCATCGCTTGCGTCGAGCCGGGCAGCCGGATCGATTTCATGCGCGACTTCGCGCTGCCGTTCTCCGGCGAATGCCTGAAGTCGATCACCGGCCTCACCAATATCGGCTTTGCCGACATGGATGCCTGGTCGCAAGGCATGATCGAGGGCATCGCCAATTACGGCGGCGATCCCGCGGTCGAGGCGCGCTGTCATGCCGCGACATCGGGCATCGATGCTGCGATCGACGATATCCTGCCGGTGATGCGCAAGAACCCCGATCAGAGCATTCTTGGCGTCCTCCTCGCTTCCGGCATGCCGATGGAGAGCGTGCGCGCGAACGTCAAACTCGCGATCTCGGGCGGGCAGAACGAACCGCGCAAGGCGATCGCCGGCACGGTGTGGGCATTGCTGACGCATCCCGAGCAACTCGATCTCGTGCGCAGGGGCGAGGTGACGTGGCTGCAGGCGTTCGAGGAATATGCCCGCTGGATCTCGCCGATCGGCATGTCGCCGCGGCGGATCGCCAAGCCGTGGTCGATCCGGGACGTCTCGTTCGAACTGGATGAGCGCGTGTTCCTGATGTTCGGCTCCGCCAACCGCGACGAGAAGCATTTCGAGCGTGCGGACGAATTTGACGTGCGTCGCGACACCTCGAAGAGCGTCGCCTTCGGTGCCGGCCCGCATTTCTGCGCCGGCGCCTTCGCCTCGCGCGCGATGATCGCCGACGTCGCGCTGCCGACCGTGTTTGCGCGCGCTGGGCATATCGAGCTCGCCGACGACGAGCCGGTGCGGATCGGCGGCTGGGCGTTCCGCGGCCTGCAGAACCTGCCGGTGCGCTGGCTGCCTTAGCCGGGCAGGGCGCTCCGACCGGACCCTGCGATCGTGCCATTCTGCTCCTGTTTTGCCCGACGAGTCAAAATATATTTCGGATAATACGTAAGTCATTGGTTTCGCTCGCCCCGGCTACTGTGCATGGGGTTGTTTTCGCGGTTGTCTTTCCGCGCGTGCGAGCTCTCTCATTCGCGTGCGGAAAAATTCCGTCTGTCTTATCGCGTGCGCTTGAAAGATTAATCATGCGCTCCGCCACGCGCGCAGTGCGCGCATCGCTATTTTCGCTGCCTTCTCGACAGCTTTCCCGCGCCGCCCCATCATCCTCCAGACTTGAATGATGGCGGCCGTGCGCGGCCGGGAGCCTGGAATGCAGCGTCGTGACTTTCTGAAACTGTCCGCGGGAATCGCAGCCGCAGCGGCGTTCGCGCCGCGCGCCCGTGCGCAGGGCACGCTGAAGGAAATTCGTATCGGCTACCAGAAGACCGGCGTGCTGGTTATCACGCGCCAGCGGGCGACCCTGGAAAAACATTTCGCGCCGCAAGGCATCGACGTCAAATGGGTCGAGTTCTCGTCGGGGCCCCCGATGATGGAGGCGATGAATGTCGGCAGCGTCGATTACGGTGCGGTCGGCGATTCCCCACCGGTGTTCGCCCAGGCCGCGGGCGCGGCGATCGTCTATGCCGCCGGCCAGCCCATCACCAACGGCCAGGGCATCCTGGTGCCCAAGGATTCGCCGATCCGCTCCATCGCCGATTTGAAAGGCAAGCGCATCGGCTTCACCAAGGGCTCCAGCGCCCATAATGTCGTGGTGCAGACGCTGGAGAAGGCCGGGCTCACCTACGCCGATATCATCCCTGTCTATCTGACGCCGCCGGACGCCGGCCCCGCCTTCGCCAATGGCAGCATCGAGGCCTGGGCGATCTGGGATCCTTATTTCGCGATCGGCGAGACCAGGCAGAACGGCCGCATCCTGGTCAATGCGCGCGAGATCACCAAGACCAACTCTTTCTACATCGCCAACCGCGACTTCGCGAAGAACCACGGCGCGATCCTGCAGCAGATCGTCGACGTGACGACCGCGACGGGCCAATGGGCCGAACAGCACCGCGACGAGGTTGCGAAGTCGCTGGCTGCGGTCACCGGCGTGCCGCTGGATATCCAGACCGTCGCGGCCAACCGCGCCAATTTCGTGATCGGCCCCGTCACCGACGACATCGTCGCGACCCAGCAGGGTGTCGCCGATCGCTTCGCCAGGCTCGGCCTGATCCCGAAGCCGATCGTCATCCGCGACATCGTCTGGCGCAGCACGGCGACCTGATCGTGCCAACCAACCTCCCCATTTCAAAAGGTCTGAACATGAAGCGCATCATTCAGCGCGTGATCGCAGCTATCGCCCTGTCGGTCGGCATCGTCGCCGCGGCGGTCGGCACGACCTACGGCTAGGAGCCCGTCCATGAGCAACGCTAACATCCTCTGGTTTCTGCCGACTCACGGCGACGGCCGTTATCTCGGCACCGGCATCGGCGGCCGCGAGGTCAACTTCAACTATCTGCGCCAGGTCGCGCAGGCCGCCGACCAGCTCGGCTATTTCGGCGTGCTGCTGCCGACCGGTCGCTCCTGCGAGGATTCCTGGATCGTCGCCTCATCAGTCGCGCCGTTCACGGAGCGGCTGCGCTATCTCGTGGCCGTCCGCCCCGGCCTGCAATCGCCGACGGTCGCGGCGCGCATGACCGCGACGCTCGATCGCATCACCAATGGCCGTCTGCTGATCAACGTCGTCACTGGCGGCGATCCCGTCGAGAACAAGGGCGACGGAATCTTCCTCGGTCATGACGAGCGCTACGAGGTCACCCGCGAGTTCCTCAACGTCTATAGCGATCTGCTCGCCGGCAAGACCGTCAATGTCGAGGGCAAGCATATCCGCATCGAGGACGGCAAGCTGCTGTTCCACCCGGTGCAGTCGCCGCGACCGCCGCTTTATTTCGGCGGCTCCTCGGATGCCGGCATCGACGTCGCGGTCGACACCGTCGACAAATACCTCACCTGGGGTGAGCCGCCGGCGCAAGTCGCGGAGAAGGTTGCGAAGGTGAGGGCAGCCGCCGAGGCGCGCGGCCGCAAGCTCTCCTTCGGCATCCGTCTTCACGTGATCGTCCGCGAGACCAATGAAGAGGCCTGGCGCGCCGCGAACGAGCTGATCAAGCATGTCAGCGACGAGACCATCGCGACCGCGCAGAAGAACTTTGCGCGGATGGATTCGGTCGGACAGCAGCGCATGGCGCAGCTGCATGGCGGCAAGCGCGACAAGCTCGAGATCGCGCCGAACCTGTGGGCCGGTGTCGGCCTCGTGCGCGGCGGTGCCGGCACGGCGCTGGTCGGCGATCCCCAGACGGTCGCGGCCCGTATCAAGGAGTATCAGGACATCGGCATCGATACCTTCATCATGTCGGGCTACCCGCATCTGGAGGAAGCCTATCGCTTCGCCGAGCTGGTCTTCCCGCTGCTCTCGCTGGAGCAGCCGAGCAACGTGACCAAGCTGCATTTCAACGGCGGTCCGTTCGGCGAAACGGTCGGCAGCGACTATCGTCCGCAGCATCGGGTGTCGCAATCATGAGCCTCATCGACAGCATCTCACTCCCGCGCAGCTTTCGCCTGCCGCGCGTCGACGGCCTTGTCCAGTGGATCGTGCCGCTCGCCATCATCGCGATCTGGCAGGTCGCGAGTGTCGCCGGCTTGGTGCCGACGCGCGTGCTGCCGGCGCCGAGCGATGTCGCGCTCGCCGGCTGGAAGCTGCTGCTGTCAGGCGAGCTCGTGCGCAACATCTGGGTCTCGTTCTGGCGCGCCTCGATCGGCTTTTTGATCGGCGGCAGCATCGGCTTTGCCTTCGGGCTGGCCAACGGCCTGTCGCAGCTTTCGGCCAAGCTCACCGACACGACGCTGCAGATGGTGCGCAACGTGCCGCATCTGGCGCTGATCCCGCTGGTGATCCTCTGGTTTGGCATCGACGAGAGCGCCAAGCTGTTTCTCGTCGCACTCGGCGTGTTCTTCCCGATCTACCTCAACACGCTGCACGGCATCCGCACGGTCGATCCGCAGCTGATCGAGATGGGCCGCATCTACGGCATGACCGACAGCGAGCTGTTCCGCCGCGTGATCTTCCCCGGCGCGCTGCCGTCGATCTTCGTCGGCATCCGCTTCGCGCTCGGCATCATGTGGCTGACGCTGATTGTCGCCGAGACCATCGCGGCCTCCTCGGGCCTCGGCTACATGGCGATGCAGGCGCGCGAGTTCATGCTGATCGATGTCGTCGTGCTCTCGATCCTGATCTACGCGCTGCTCGGCAAGCTCGCCGACAGCGCCTCCCGCGTGCTGGAGCGCCTGACGCTCTCCTGGCACCCTGCCTTCCAGAAACGCTGAGAGAAACATGCAGACTGCTCTTCGTACGGCTCTTCCCGAAGAAACCGAGCTCGCCAGCCACGCCAATTTCGCGCCGCACGCCCGGGTCGCGCGCGAGGAGCGTCCGGTGCCGACAAGCGGCCTGCCGCTGACCATCCGCGGCTTGCGCAAGTCCTACGGCGACAACGAGGTGCTGCGCGGTATCGACCTGCACATCCCCGCCGGCCAGTTCGTCGCGATCGTCGGCAAGAGCGGTTGCGGCAAGAGCACGCTGCTGCGTCTCATCGCCGGCCTCGAGAAGATCGACTCCGGCAGTGTCAGCTTCGGCGACGCGGCGATCCAGCCCGAAGACATCCGCGTGATGTTCCAGGAGCCCCGCCTGTTGCCCTGGGCGCGGGTGCTCTCCAACGTCGAGGTCGGTCTCGGCCGCAATCGCGCCTCGCAAGATGCGCATGCACGTGCCGAAAAAGCGCTGACCGAGGTCGGCCTCGCCGACAAGCGCGACCAATGGCCTTCGGTGCTCTCGGGCGGCCAGAAGCAGCGCGTCGCGCTCGCCCGCGCGCTGGTCTCGCATCCGCGCGTGCTTGCCTTCGACGAGCCGCTAGGCGCACTCGACGCGCTGACCCGCATCTCGATGCAGCGTCTTCTGGAGCGGGTCTGGCGCGACCAGGGCTTTACCGCGATCCTGGTGACCCACGATGTCGCCGAGGCGGTCGCCCTGGCCGACCGGGTGCTGGTGATCGACGAGGGCCGGATTGCCCACGACGTTACGGTTAACGCGGCTCGACCGCGCGAACGCGGCTCGGCCGAGCTTGCCGCCCTCGAGGGCTCGATTCTGAGCCACCTTTTGTCGGCGGACGATCGTACCTAAATAGAAGGGAACCCCATACCGGGGACCATGCCATGAATGTAGTGCCCCGCGATCTCATGACCGAAACTGCCGTCTCGTCCGCCGATTTCCGCGGCGCCATGCGCCACCTCACCGGCGGCGTCAGCATCATCACCGCCGGGCGGGGCAAGGATATCACCGGCATGACGGTCACCTCGGTGACCTCGCTGTCGGTCGATCCGCCGACGCTACTGGTCAGCATCAATCGCGATGCCTCGTCCTTCCCGCTGATCCGCCGTCATGGCGCCTTCGGCGTGAACATCCTCGCGGCCGATCAGCTCGATATCGCCGAGCGCTTTGCCGGCAAGGGTGGGCTGAAGGGTGCCGAGCGTTTCGCCGGCAGCCAGTGGGTCACGGCCGTCTCCGGCGTGCCGCTGCTGGTCGGAGCATTGTCTGCGGTCGATTGCGAGGTCGAGGAGATCGTCGAACGCCATTCGCACGGCATCGTCATCGGCCGTGTCAGGAATATCGAGAACTCGGCGCGTACCGCGGCGCTTGCCTACTGGCATGGCCAGTATGTGGCGGTGGACCAGGACGAGGACGCCGCTCGGCTCGCCGAGGTCAGCGTTCCCGCCCGCAGCCTCCGCGGCGTTTGATCGCCGCGCCGAGGCTGGCCTTTTTTCCCGCGTCGCTCTAGAAGCGCCCTGAGCCCTCCCGCCGGGACGGCCATGGAGCGGAGAGCTATGAAGCGCGTCGGCACCTGGGCCTTCTACGCCGTCGGCGCGCTGGCGATCGCCTATCTCGCGCTCTACGCCTATGCGATGCTCCGCGGCCAGCCCTTCGTGCCTGGCGATCCCATCCACATTTTTCGCAAGCCCGACGCGCCGAGTTATTCGTGAGATCTCTCCTCGTCATGGCCGGGCTTGACCCGGCCATCCACGCGCGACCGCGATTGAGGAGAGACGTGGATGCCCGGGACAAGCCCGGGCATGACGGAGCGTGGGGCTGACTACCCCCGCAAAATCGCCAGCGCCAGCGTCTGCGCGCGCGGCACGATGCTGTCGAGCTCGAGATATTCTTCCGGCGAATGCGCGAGCCCGCCCACGGGCCCGACGCCGCAAATGGTCGGTGTTCCCACCGCGGCGGTGAAGCCGGAATCGGCGCAGCCGCCCGAGAACTCGCCTTGCAGCGTGGTGAGGCCGGCTTGTTTTGCGGCGGCCTGATAATTCTCGAACAGCGCCTTCGAGCTCTCGCTCTGCACGACAGGCACGAACTCGCCCTTGATCGTCAGTGTCGCGCTCGTGCCGGGCACGTAGGGCGTCGCGATGATCCGTTCGATTTCGGCCATGACCGTGGCGCGATCCTTCGGATCGACATAGCGCATGTCGATCTGGCCTTCGGCGTGAGGAGCGGTCGTGTTGACCGACTGGCCGCCCGAGATGAGGCCGACATTGAGCGTGATGCCCTTGGTGAGGTCGGTCAGCGCGTGGATCTGGATGATCTTGTGCGCGAGCTCGCTGATCGCGCTGATGCCCGCGGCGAAGTTGGCGCCGGAATGCGCGGCCTTGCCGGTGACGGCCATATGCATGAAGATACCACCCTTGCGGCCGGTGACGACATTACCTGTGGGGCGCCCCGGCTCGGAATTGAAAACGGCGCGCGCGGAGCGTCCCTCACGCTCGATCACCGGCCGCGATGAGGGCGAGCCGATCTCCTCGTCCGAGGTGATGAGCAGCTTGATCGGATGCGGATTGCCGCCGAATTTGTGGAAGGCGGTGGCCACGAAGATGTTCATGACGACGCCGGCCTTCATGTCGGCGACACCGGGCCCGTAGGCGCGGTTGTCCTTGATCGTGAACGGACGCTTTCCGGCGTCGCCCTTGCCGAACACGGTGTCGCGATGGCCCATCAACAGCACCGGCTTCTCGTTGCTGCCGGGCTTTGTCACCTCGGCATGGATAGCATCGCCGAACGTATCGTGGCTTTCGCGCCGGAACGGAATGCCGTGCTCGGAAAAATGACGCTCGAACCGCGCACCGACCGCATCGACGCCCGCCTTGTCATAGGACCCGGAATCGATGTTCACGACATCGCGGAGCAGATCGATCATCGCCTGCCGCTGCGACGCCAGCCAATCCGTGATTTGAGCTTCAGACATATGGTTCCTCGCGTGGTTCTCGCGAGCGGTTATAGGGCCTCGCATCGTCACGGCCTAGTCACGTAACGCGGTCCCGTCATGCGGGCTACGAGACTGTCGCCAGAGGGCACAAAACAAAAATGCCCGGGGCTGGGCCCGGGCATCTGCATCCTCTCGATCTCGGCTGGAGCCTTACGCCCCGATCATCGGCATCCGCGGATACTCACCCGGCGTGCCCGCAGGCGTAATCGGGATGCCGCCGTCGGCGTATTCGTTCAGCTTGTTGCGCAGCGTGCGGATCGAGATGCCGAGGATGTTGGCGGCATGGGTCCGGTTGCCGAGGCAGTGCTTCAGCGTCTCCAGGATCAGGTCGCGTTCGACGTCGGCGACGGTGCGGCCCACCAATGCCCGCGTCACCTGCTCGGCGGCCATGGTGGCGTGCGCCACGGCCGGCACCGTCTTGGCGAGATCGAGGCGGTCACCGTCCGGGGTGAGGATCGCATCGGGACCGATCTCGTCGCCCTGCGCCATCAGCACCGAACGGTGCATGGTGTTCTCGAGCTCGCGGACGTTGCCCTGCCACCGGTTGGTCGAGAGCACGCGTTTGGCTTCGGCCGAAATGGGACGCATCGGCACGCCATTGGCCTCGGCGTATTTCTTCACGAAATGCTGGGCGAGCTCCAAGATGTCGGCAGGACGCTCGCGCAGCGGCGGGATCTTCAGGTTGACGACGTTGAGACGGAACAGCAGATCCTCGCGGAACGTGCCTTCGCGCACGGCTTCCGCCAGATTGCGGTTCGAGGTCGCGATGATGCGGATATCGACCGGCACCGGCTTGGTGCCGCCAACTCGGTCGATCACGCGCTCCTGGATGGCGCGCAACAGTTTCGATTGCAGGCGGACGTCCATCTCCGAGATTTCGTCCAGCAGCAGCGTGCCGCCGGTCGCCTCTTCGAACTTGCCGATGCGGCGGGCGATCGCGCCGGTGAAGGCGCCCTTCTCATGGCCGAACAGCTCGGATTCCAGAAGGTGCTCGGGGATCGCAGCGCAGTTGATCGAGATGAACGGGCGCTTGGCGCGAGCCGAGCGGGTGTGCACGTAGCGCGCCAGCACTTCCTTGCCCGTGCCGGATTCGCCGGTGATCATCACGGAGGCGTCGGAGCCGGCGATTTGCTGAGCGAGCTTGATGACCCGCGCCATCGCCTCGTCGCGATAGACCAGCTCGCGGGAATCGTTGGCGACCGCGGCGAGTACGGCGGCGATCAGCTCCGGATCCGGCGGCAGCGGGATGTATTCCTTGGCGCCGGCGTGGATCGCGGCGACCGCGGCGCGGGCGTCGTTGGTGATGCCGCAGGCGACGATCGGAGCGTGGATGTGCTCGGCTTCGAGCCGCATCACCAGGTCGCGGATGTCGAGAGCAACGTCGACCAGCAGGAGATCGGCGCCCTTGCCGCCGCGCAGCACGCGCATCGCCTGCTCGTGATCCTCGGCATGGGTCACGGTGGCGCCGTTGTCCATCGCGATCTTGGTGGCGGTGGTGAGCTGGCCCTTCAATGTGCCAACGATGAGAAGCCGCATGTCAGTCTCCTGTCCGTCTGGTCGCGCAATCGCGCGTCATTCCCTTTGTTCGCTTTACGCGCGTTCGGTCTTGATGATTTCTGTCATGGTCACGCCGAGCTTGTCCTCGACGAGGACGACTTCGCCGCGGGCGACCAGCTTGTTGTTGACGTAGATGTCGATGGCCTCGCCGACGCGGCGGTCGAGCTCGAGCACGGTGCCGGGTCCGAGCTTCAAGAGCTCTCCGACATCCATCTTGGAGCGGCCAAGCACCGCCGAGACCTGCACCGGCACGTCGAAGACGGCTTCGAGGTCGGCGGCAACGCGCGAGGCATATTCGTCCTCGTTGTAGCTGACATCGGCGCCGGTCGGCGGCAATGGGCCGTTGAGGTCGGGTAGCGGGACCTGTCCGTCGTTCTCGCTCATGGCTTAATTCCCCTTGCGGGACGCGATATAGCGTCCGACCATGTCGTCGATCTTGGCCGCGATGGCGCTGCGCTCCAGCACGACGCCGCCATCGGCCCATTCGATCCGGCAGTCGCCGGTGGCAATTTCAGGCTCGGCCAGGATCACCAGCCGTCCTTCGAAGCCGCTCTGCTTGGCGAGCCGCTCGATCTTCTCGCGCGCGCTGTCGTAGAGGGCGTCGTTGATGCGGACGACGAGATGCGGCGTCGCGACCAGGTGCGAGAAGCAGTCCTTGACCAGCGCCATGATCTCGCCGAGCGGCTCGGCGGCAACGAGGTCGGCGCACAGCTTGCGCGCCACGGCGACCGCGACGTCGACCGCCTCGGTCTCCATCTTGGTCTCGATATTGCCGATGCCCGAGGCGATGCCTCTGATGGCGATGTTGATCTCTTCCATGGCGAGCGCGACGCGACGGTCGCTCTCGGCCTTGGCCTCGCGCTGGCCCGCGGCAAAGCCGTCCTGGTAGGCGCGCGCTTCGGCTTCCGCGACCTTCTGCGCGATCTCGGCCGCGGTCGCGGCCTTCTCGCGCGTCCGGTCGGGCGCGGCGAAGTCGGTGTCGAACAGGAATTTGGCCGGAGCGCCCATCAGTACACCAGCTCGTCGTCAGCGCGGTTCTTGGTCAGCATGATCTCGCCCTTGGCGGCAAGGTCCTTGGCGAGGTTGACCAGCAACGCCTGGGCCTCGTCGACGTCGCGCAGGCGCACCGGGCCCATCGCGGCCATGTCGTCCTGCAGCATCTTGGCCGCGCGCGAGGACATGTTGCCGAAGAAGAAGTTGCGGACGTCCTCGTTGGCGCTCTTCAGCGCCACGCCGAGCTTGTCCTTGTCGACGTTGCGCATCAGGGTCTGGGCCGAGCCGGAATCCAGCTTCACGAGGTCGTCGAAGGTGAACATCAGCGCCTTGATGCGCTCGGCGGATTCGCGGTTGTCCTCTTCCAGCGAAGTGATGAAGCGGGTTTCGGTCTGGCGGTCGAAATTGTTGAAGATTTCCGCCATCACCTCGTGGGCGTCGCGGCGACGGGTCTGCGACAGGTTCGACATGAATTCGGTGCGCAGCGTCTTCTCCACGCTCTCGATCACCTCCTTCTGCACCGCTTCCATCTTCAGCATGCGATTGACGACGTCGAGCGCGAGGTCTTCCGGGAAGATGCCGAGCACACGCGCGGCATGTTCCGGCTTCAGCTTCGACAGCACCACGGCAATGGTCTGCGGATATTCGTTCTTGAGGTAGTTGGCGAGAACCTCTTCCTGCACGTTGGAGAGCTTCTCCCACATGTTGCGGCCGGCGGGGCCGCGGATCTCGTCCATGATGCCGTTGACGCGCTCCGGCGGCAGGTATTGCTGCAGCAGGCGCTCGGTGGCGTCGAAATTGCCCATCAGCGCGCCGGAAGCCGACATGCGCGAGACGAATTCGAGCAGCATGTCCTCGACCGTGTCGACCTCGACAGTGCCGAGCGTCGACATTTCCAGCGAGAGCTGGCGCACCTCGTCGTCGTCCAGCAGCGACCAGATCTTGCCGCCATACTGCTCGCCGAGCGCCAGCATCAGGATCGCGGCGCGCCGCGGACCGGCCAATTGCTCGGCGCCCTTGCCCTCCTTCGCACGATTGCCGGCGCGCTGTCCGAGCGTGGAGATCACGCTGGTGATGTCGTTCGAGTTGGCGTTTTGCAGGGAGCCTGCCATGTCAGTTCACTCGATCATTTCGTGGGTTCGGTCAGCCACTGACGGATGATGGCGACGGTTTCGTTGGGGTTGCGCTCAGCGAGCTCGCCGACGCGATGAACGGACTGGGCATGGACCTGGCCCTGAATGGTGGCGACGTCGATCGCGCTGGCGGCCCCGCCCGGGATCAGCGCCTGGCCGGCGCCAGCCGGCGCGGCTTCATCCGAAGCGGCGGGCCCGGCAAGGACGCCCGTGATGGCGGCAGCGACTTCTTCGGAGGCGAGGATGCGCTTCACCAGCGGACGGATCACCATGAACATCACGACCAGGCCGAGCAGCAGCATCACGCCGAGCTCGACGAAATACATGACGTCGTCCTTGGTAAACTGCAGCATGCCGAGGAGGCCGGACGGCTCGGTGATCGGGGCAGTCGAAGGGGCATCGGCAAAGCGCAGATTGACGACCTCGACCTGGTCGCCGCGCTTCTGGTCGAAGCCGATCGCCGAGCGAACCAGCGTGGCGATGCGGTCGAGCTGCTCCTTGGTGCGGTCGGTGTAGGCGAGCTCGCCCTTGTCGTTCTTGGTGTAGATGCCGTCGACCAGCACCGCGACCGAGATGCGGTTGACCCGGCCGGCCTCGGTCACCTCGGTCTTGGTGGTGCGGGAGATCTCGTAATTGTTGGTCTCTTCGGTCTTCTTGCTCTGGTCCTTCGCCGCCGCGCCGCTGTTCTGCTGCTGGCCGGGGAGCTCGTTGTTGACCGTGACCTGGCCGTTATTGTCGGCGGTCATGCTCTGCTCTTCGCGGGTCTGGCTCGAGCGCAGCACGCGGCCTTCGGGATCGAACCTGTCCGAGGTCTGGGTGATCTTGTTGAAGTCGAAATCGGCAGAGAGCTGGACGCGGGCGCGGCCTGAGCCGACCACGGAGGAAACGATGTCCTCGACCTGCTTGCGCATCCGCTTCTCGAAAGTGGTGCGGCGCTCGTCGCCGAGCGCCTGCTCCGGATCGGTCGCGGCGCCGTCGGCGAGCAGCTGGCCGGCCTCGTCCACGATCGAGACCCGCTGCGGCTTGAGGCCATTGACGGCAGAGGCGACGAGGTGACGGATGGCGCGGATCTGCTGGGCTTCGAGCGAGCCGCGAACCCGGACCACGATCGAGGCTGACGGCTCCGGCGCTTCACGCGAGAACAGCGGGCGCTCGGGCAGCACGAGGTGGACGCGGGCAGCCTGGATCCGGTCGATGGCCCGGATGGTGCGGGCGAGCTCGCCCTCCAGCGCGCGCAGATGATTGATATTCTGGACGAAAGAGGTGGTGCCGAGCGCGTCCGATTTGTCGAAGACCTCGTAGCCGACGCCGCCGCCCTTGGGCAGGCCGCCCTCGGCGAGCTTCATGCGCAGGCGGGTGACCTTGTCCTTGGGCACCATGATGATGGTGCCTTCATTGCGCAGCTCGAACTGGATGCCTTGGCGTTCCAGATCCTTGATAATGCTGGAAGAATCTTCAACCGAGAGGTCGGTGAACAGCGTCGTCATCTGCGGCGTGGTGACGCGCATGATGACGAAGGCAAAGAAGCCGACGAGCGCGGCGGTGACCGCGAGCATCGCCCCGAAGCGGGCGGCGCCGATACCTTTTAAAAAGTCCGCAAGACCTTGCAAGCAACCGCCCCGACAGATTCGGCTGCTTTCACTGGAAAGGCCGACTGGGCAATTATTGCCTAGGTGATGGTTTCGATATGGTTAACGAAGGTTAAGAGCTCGGACAAAAGGTGCGACATGAAAAAAATCGGCCTCGCAGGGCGGGACCGATTTTCGTCAAAAGCAGCAGATTTCCGGATTGCTTACTGGCGATATTGCTGGATGCGGGTGGTGCGAAGGCCCGCCAGACCATGCTGGTCGATGGAAAACTGCCAGGAGAGGAATTCGTCGACCGTCAGGGTATAACGGCTGCAGGCCTCCTCGAGCGAGAGAAGTCCACCGCGCACAGCGGCAACAACCTCGGCCTTGCGGCGGATGACCCAGCGTTTGGTGCCGGGTGCGGGCAGATCTGCAATCGTCAGCGGACTGCCGTCCGGCCCGATGACGTATTTTACCCTCGGGCGATGGGGTTCTGTCATGGCGTACTCACAAACTCTCAACCACTGAACTCACGCCACAACCGTACCTACCCCGGCTTAAAAATCCGCTAAGCCTAAGGCTTCAATACAATTCTCGTTGAATCCGGCTGGAACGACGCCGGCCCCGCGGGCTGAAGACATGATTTCAGCCGGCCGAGCGGGGGTCTGCGTAAATACTTTACTAACGAATGGGGCCTGCGCGATACCGCTACGGCCCTTACTGCCGTCCTGGCGAAAGCCAGGACCCATTACCCCAAGGAATAGTTTGGCGAAGACTCGGGGTTATGTCTTCGCCTCAAAACGACGTTCGGTGGTTATGGGTCCTGACTTTCGTCAGGACGACACCGAGTGTGGATCGGCAGCGCGCCGCCTTAGCTGCCGCTGCTGCTGCTCGTGGCGACGACGCTCTTCACCTGGCTCAGCATGTAGCTGTTGCCGTCGATCGTGAGCAGCGGCGGCGACTGGGTCAGATCGACCGACGACACCACGCCCTGCACCTGCGCGGCGATACCGACGTTGTTGTTTGCGACGTCCTTGCCGGTGGCCGAGATCGTGTACTTGCCGTCGGGCCATTGCGTGCCGTCATTGCCCATTCCGTTCCAGGTGAAGGGAACGTCGGTGCCGGCGCCGGCCGTATATTTGCCGGTGAACACGGTCTGGCCGCTGGAGTTGGCGACGGTGATGTCGACGGTCGCATCGGTGGGAACGTTGAGATGCCAGGTCGCCGACGACTTCGTCATGGTTGCCGTCGTGCCGTCGACCAGGGCGGTCTTGCCGACGTAATCCAGCGCCTGGGTTGCCTGCGTGGTCTGTTGCAGGGTGACGAGCTTGGACAGCGAATCGTTGGTCTTGAGCTGCTGCTCGACGCCGGCGAACTGCACCAGCTGCTGGGTGAACTGGTTGGTGTCGAGCGGATCGAGCGGGTTCTGGTTCTGCAGCTGCGTGGTCAGCAGCGTCAGGAAGGTCTGGAAGTTGCCGGCAAGCGTCGCGCCGGTGGAAGAGCCCAGGCTCGAGCTCGACGAGTTCGATGACGACGAGTTCTGCGTCGTACCGGAGACGACGGATGGGGCGGTGGCGGCATTCGTGGTGGTCATAAGCGAATACTCCTCACACTCTGATATCGACGCCGCTGCTCGATCCGAGCACGCGGCCATAGCTGCTTCTGACCGGCGCGCTCGCGGCCTGGTCATCCTCGCTGATGATCAGGCGGCGGGAATTGCTGCCATTGTCGTTGTTCTGGCCGGAGTTCTGCCCCGACGAATTCTGGTCGCGCAGGCTGAAGGAGAGCCCGTTGCTGCCGGTCTTGAGGCCGGCATCGTCGAGCGCGCGCTGCAATTGCGGTGCGTCCTGACGCAGCATCTGCAGCGTCTCCGGCTTCTCGACGGTGAGATGCGAGGTGACCTGGCCGTTGCGGTCGACATTGATGCGGACGTCGATGCGGCCGAGATCGACCGGGTCGAGGCTGATGTCGAAGCGGGTCTTGCCGGCGCGCGCGGCGGCCGCGATCTCGACCGGGATGCCGCTGATCGGCACCGCCGTCGCATTCGCCGCGGTTGCGGTCAGCGTCGCGGTGGAGGCGGTGGCCGCCGACGTCGTGGTGGTCAGCGGCGCCTGCACGGCGTTGGCGGCCTGCGTGCTGGCGTCGGTGGTCGCCGTGCTGACCGCTTGCGTATCGGCATGCGCATGCGTGGCCGGTGCGGCCGCCGCCGCATCGGCCTTGCTGTCGGTGGCCTTCGCATCGGCCGTAACAGCATCAGCCTGCGGCTTTGCGGCTTGTGGATGCGCGGTGGCGCCCGCAGCGGTCGTTGCGGTTGCGGGACTTTGCGCTGGTGTCGCGACTTGCGCGGTCTTGGCCGGATCCTGGCCGATATTGGAGACGTCGGTCTGGCCTTGCGCCGTGACAGCGGCCTTGAACGAGGTTTTGGGCGTGCCCTGGCCGGCGGCCGTCAGCTGCGCGGCGTCGGCCGCGGCACCGGTTGCGGTGGCGTCGGCGGTCGTGCCAGCCGCATCGGTCGTTGCGGTCTTCGCATCGGTGGTTTTGGCGTCGCCGGTCTTGGCGGTCTTGCCAGAGGCGTCCGCCTTGGTGCCTGATATCTGCGCCGTGGTCGTGGCGCTGGCGGCGATGCCGGCTGCTGCAATCGTCAGCGGCGAAGAGGCCGTGCTGGCGGCCTGGCTCGCGGCTGCATTCGGATCGACAGGTACGACGGGTGCGACAACGGGAACGGCGGTCGGATCGGGCGTGGTGGCCGGCGTCGCAGTTTGCGCAGCGGCCGAAGCATCTACCGCGGCGGCAAGGCCGTCGGTGCTGCCGGTCTTGGCGTCCTTGGTGCTGCCGGACTTGTCGCCCGCCTTGGCGGTGGAGGCGTCAGCCTTGTCCTTGGTCTTGCCGTCCGTCTTGCCATCGGTCTTGCCATCGGTTTTGGCCGGCGCGGTCGTCGTGTCGCTGGTCGCGGTTGTGGAATCCGAGGCGCCGCTCGCGTTGTTCTGGGCGGATTGATCGGTCGAGGAGTTGTTGCTCCGGTCCGATGACGAGGAGGACGGGGACTCGCTCCGGCGCGGCGCGCTGTCCTGGCTCGAGGACGGGGCGCTGTTGCTGATGGCCTGGGTGTTGCTGTCGACCAGCGCGCCGAAGGAGTTGCTCGGCGTGGTGTCCTTGGTGCTCTGCGACCGGGCAGGCTTTTGCTGCGCGCTGGAGACTTGTGCGCTTGCCGCTACGTCTGACGTGACACCGACCACAGGCAAACCCCTTGAAAGCATCTTCGGACCAGAAGGTCAGCAAGGAGCGGGCCAATCCCTTATTTCGACATTTTATTTAGCAAAATCAATGTCTTGATAAATCGGTGCGGCCCCTTCCGAGCTCCCGCCAGCCCCGTCATTTCTGCCGCCCCGGCAAGAATTGCCCTAACCCAGCGGCGGGCATGATTGCTTCACCGGAATGCCGCCTATATTAAAGGGTGCTCTCAGCCGCTTTCGACCGGGCAAGCCAGCCTCCGGGGGAACCGAAGTTCCCGGGGACGATCACCGTCCCGGTCAAAGGCACAGAAATCGCGGATCGCCGAACGCCGCCGTCAACTCGTAAAACCCATGCTCAACAGTCTGGATATCGAAGGCCGTCCTGAGGATACCAGGGTCGTCGTTGCCATGTCGGGCGGCGTCGACTCCTCGACGACGGCTGCGCTGTTGAAGGCCGAGGGCTACGACGTCGTCGGCATCACGCTGCAGCTCTACGATCATGGCGCGGCGACCCATCGCAAGGGCGCCTGCTGCGCCGGGCAGGACATCCACGACGCCCGCGACGTCGCGGCCAAGCTCGGCATTCCCCATTACGTGCTCGATTACGAAGACCGTTTTCGCGAGTCCGTCATCGACAACTTCGCCGATAGTTACGCGCTCGGCGAAACGCCGGTGCCCTGCATCGAGTGCAACCGCTCCGTCAAGTTCCGCGACCTCCTGAAGACCGCGCGCGAGCTCGGCGCCCAGGCGCTCGCCACCGGCCATTACGTCGCCTCGCGCCGCCGCGACGACGGCTCGCGCGCGCTGGTCTGCGCCGCCGACAGCGATCGCGACCAGAGCTACTTCCTGTTCGCGACCACGCAGGAGCAGCTCGATTTCCTGCGCTTCCCGCTCGGCGACATGACCAAGCCCGAGACGCGCGAGCTCGCGCGCCGCTTCGGTCTCTCCGTTGCCGACAAGCACGATAGCCAGGACATCTGCTTCGTGCCGACGGGCCGCTATACCGACATCATCACGCGCCTGCGCCCGAACGCGATGGATCCCGGCGACATCGTCGATCTCGACGGCCGCGTGCTCGGCCAGCATCATGGCATTGCCAATTTCACCATCGGCCAGCGTCGCGGCCTCGGCATTGCGGCCGCCGCGCCGCTTTACGTGGTGCGTCTTGATGCCGCCAATCGCCGCGTCGTCGTCGGCCCGCGCGAAGCGCTGAAGATGCATCGCATCACCTTGCGCGACGTCAACTGGATCGGCGGCGGCGACATCGACCGCGCCATCGGAGGCGGCCTCGAACTGTTCGTCCGCGTCCGCTCGACGCGCAGCCCCCAGCCGGCCTGGCTGCGCGGCGCAGACGGTCATTACGAAGTCGAGCTCGTCGCCGGCGAAGAGGGCGTCTCGCCCGGCCAGGCCTGCGTGTTCTACGACGCAGCGAGCGGGCAGGCGCGCGTGCTCGGCGGCGGCTTCATCCAGAGCGCCGCCGCGAAGGTCGCGAGCAACACAGCGAGGCCGCTCGCTGAAGCCGTGCGCGGCTGAATGATTTCCGGGGCAGGGGGCATGGCAGCAGACATCTCGCGGGCCGGGGTCGAGAAGGCCTATGGCCGTTGGGCGCCGGTCTATGATCTCGTGTTCGGCAAGGTGTTCGATGCCGGACGGCAGTCAACCATCGCCGAGGCCGACCGCATCGGCGGCCGCATCCTCGACGTCGGCGTCGGCACCGGCCTGTCGCTGTCGGATTATTCGCGCACCACGAAGATCTGCGGCGTCGACATTTCCGAGCCGATGTTGCGCAAGGCGCAACAACGCGTGCGGGCCCAGCGCCTCTCCAATGTCGAAGTGCTCTCGGTGATGGACGCGAAGAATCTCGCGTTCCCCGACAATTCCTTCGATGCCGTGGTCGCGCAATATGTCATCACAGCGGTGCCCGATCCCGAAGGCACGCTCGACGAGTTCGTGCGCGTGCTCAAGCCCGGCGGCGAGCTGATCCTCGTCAACCACATCGGCGCCGAAAAGGGCCTGCGCAAACTCTCCGAGCTCGCGTTCGCGCCGCTCGCGCGCCGCCTCGGCTGGCGCCCGGAATTCCCGTGGGCCCGCCTCGTCAACTGGGCCGCCAGGCACGGCGGCGTTACGCTGGCCGAGCGCCGCCCTATGCCGCCGATGGGCCATTTCTCGCTGATCCGCTACCACAAATCGTAATCTTCGCAGGCGGAACACCGCCATCGCTCGTGCGTTTTGACTCTATGCGCACGACATCAAACATCATCCTTGCGGGCCTCGTGATCGCAGCCTCTGGCGCTGCGATCGCGCAGGCCCCGCCGCTGCCTGCGACGCCGCCGCAAGCAACCGCGCCGCCATCTCCGCAACGCACCGCCGACTGCACGCCGCAGGATCGCCCGAACCGCGCCACCGCGCCCGACGGCACCACCACCGGGCAATCGAGGGAACCGCTCGGCGACAAGCTGGCAAAATCCGACGGCGTGCTCTGCCCGCCCGCTGGCGTCGACCCCGACATGCATGCCCCCGCGCCGAGCACCGACGGCAGGATGCCCGTTATCCCGCCCCCCGGCAGCCCCGGCGGCGACCCCAATGTGAAGCCGAAATAAGGAAATTCGCCGCGCTCTTCCTTCGCCTCTCCCTCGCCGGGGCGAGGCCGAAATCCGCGCGAATTTCGGGTGAGGGGGCCTCTCCGAATCCGATGCCTGAAAAGGCCAATTTTCCCGCGGACTTGTCCGGCCAGAGCCTTTGCGAAGGCGGAAGCTTTTCGGATTGACTTCCCGCCGCCCCCCTCATTATATGCCGCGCGTTCGCGAGATCGGCCGTAACAGGCATCCGCGACCCTGTGGCGGGGTAGCTCAGCTGGTTAGAGCACGGGAATCATAATCCTGGGGTCGGGGGTTCGAGTCCCTCCCCCGCTACCAAGAAAAACCTGGGCTTTTCGCTCTCTTCTCGCAGCAACCTCAATTTCGTACTACGCTCCGTCCCACGGATCTCAACCTTTGTGCTGAAGGACTCGAATACGAACTGTAGGTATTTCAAATCCTTACGCGATGGGCTGTTTGTTTGCCGGTCGTGTCCCCGGTGATGGTGTAGCTCGGTAGAGCAAAGCCGCCCGGACGCGCGTCTCAGACAGCGCCTTGGTGGGCGGGCGGCTTTGCGGTGGTCACCGACGGTTCTCCGGTAGGATCGGGTTGCGAAACGCCAAAGCAACCGAGGAACCATCGATGACCGACGAGATGACGAACCTGTGCGCGCTCGGAGAAGATCCCAGGCCAAGATTCGGGCGCTGCGTGCCGTCGCGATCCGCGCTTCCGCATCAGTCGACGGACGTCGGCTTGTTCAGGACCAGATGGACGGCAGCGCCGCTGAACCGTGAGCATTCAATTCGAATCTGAGCGCCATAGAGCGTCGCAAGATCGCGAGCAATCGCCAGCCCTAGCCCCGTGCCAGGCATTGTTTCGTCAAGTCTCACGCCCACGCCGAAGACGCTGGTTCTGCGTTCGGCTGGAATTCCGGGGCCGTCATCTTCCACGATCAGCTCAACGCAATTTGCGAAGTCGTTCATCGTCACCACGATACGGCCTTTTGCCCATTTGGCGGCATTGTCGATGATATTCCCGATCATCTCCGTCAGATCGTGTGGATCGCATGCAACGGCCACGTCACTTGCGGCCTCGAACTCGAACGACTTTTGATCGCCACTGTAGAGGCGCCTGTGTGCATCGATGATCTGTCGCGTGATCTCGGCCGGTCGCGAGATCGCCCCGGCATTGGTGAGGGCCGAGGCTCGGGCGCGTGCCGTCTGATAGTCGATCAAAAGCGTGATTCTCGAACATTGTTCCAGCAACACGCGCGCGGTCTCGCTGCGGTCCTGATGCTCGAGAGTTCTCGCCTCCCCGGCGAGGATCGCGAGCGGTGTCTTGAGTGCATGAGCGAAGTTGCCTGCAAGGGTGCGGGCGCGTTCGACCATGTTGAGATTTGCGGCGATCATCCCATTCAGCTCGAATACCAGGGGCAGCACTTCCCTTGGCAGATCCGTGGACAGCTGCTTCGACTTCCCGCATCGTATGGCACCTATTTCGCGACGAATATGCGTCAACGGCTGCAGTCCGAATGCTACCTGAGCGTACGCGGCTCCAATCAGGCCGAGGGCCAGCGTTGCAAGAGAGAATACAAGCGGAAGTTGGACTCGTGACATCTCTTCGTCGATGAGCCTCTCGTCGGCTCCCATTCTGATCTCGATCGGCCGTGCGAAACGGGATGGATGCAGGATCCTGCGGATCAGCCGCATCGGGCCGGTCGGCCCGTCCACTTTCGAGCTCTGGTCGATCGTGTCCTCGGCTCCGACCGGCAAGAACAGTGCGTCCTCCAGTGACGGCGAGCGGAGCGTCGCATCGTTCTCCAGCTGGACTTGCCAATAGAGTCCCGATCGCGGCGGCTGGAATCGGGCGTCGCTGAGCGGATGACGGAGCAAGGGGCGAGATCCGGGCTCGACATCCAGTAGGGCGGCGAGCTCTGCCGCGTGGTCCGTCAGGTCGTGCTCGAATTGCGAGACCACGACGCCCCGCAGGATCTCGTAGACGACGAGGCCGCTCGCACACAGCCCGACGCTGATCCAAAGCGCGGCACCTATGATCAGCCTCGCGCGAAAATTCTGCCGGAGCATCTTCCTACCCCATGCGGTACCCCATCCCCCTGATGGTGCGAATGGCATCGCGTCCAAGCTTCTTGCGCAGCCGCGCGATATAGACTTCAACATTGTTCGAATCGCGAAAATCGTTGACGGAATAGACATGATCGAGCAGCTCGTTTTGCGAGACGATCCGTTCGATGCGGTGCATGAGATATTCCAGGATACGCATCTCGAGCGCCGTAAGCTCGACGGTGCGGCCGCCCTTCATCACGCGACCGAGCGCGGCGTTCAGCTCGATATCGGCGTAGCGGATAGTGGGATCCGGCTTGCCGGTGGAGCGACGCAGCAGGGATCGAATGCGGGCGATGAGCTCCTGGGGCTGAAAGGGCTTCTCGAGGTAGTCGTCTGCCCCTGCGTTGAGACCATTGACACGTTCGACCCATCCGCTTCGGCCCGTGAGGATCAGAACCGGCAAATTCCGACCAGCGTCCCGCCACCGCCGAAGCACGTCGAGCCCGGAAATCGCCGGCAAACCGAGATCAAGCACCGCAGCGTCGTAGGTCTGCGTATCGCCAAGCAGCCAGCCCTTGTTGCCGTCGCTTGCGAGGTCCGCGACAAATCCCGCCGCGGTCAGGTTGGCTCTGATCCGCTGGGCGAGCGTCGCCTCATCTTCTATGACAAGGATACGAATGATGTCACCGCTTGATGGCTACTTCTTGTTGTTGACCGCAGTACTCTCGTGAGGGATCAGGGCGCGATGCCAAGTTGCCCCGCCGCATCGACGATACGCTGGTATTCCGGCCGATCCTTGCTGAACTGAGTGAGCGCGCGCTGCAGCGTTTCCTTCGCCTGCTTGGCCTCACCGAGGACCATGCGCGAGCGGATCAGCTTGATCCAGCCTTCGGCATCGTCCGGTGATTGGTCAAGGCGGCTGGCGAGACCGTCGACCATGCTCCGGATCATCGCCGTGCGGTCCTGCGGCGTCATGCCTTCGGCTTTGCGGACGTCGTCGGCACTCGGTCCGCGCGGCGCGGAGGGCGCCTGCCTGGCTTTCTCGGATTGGAGGAAGTCCTGCAAGGCCGCTACCGAAAGGTCCGGCGTTGAGCGGAATGCCGGGGCGGAGGCGTCGCCGAGCTCCTTACGGAGATCTGTCACGCGCTGCCGGAGTTCGGTGAGCCATGGTTCGGAGGGATCTGCAGCTGCAAGCAGGTCATTCCAGTCGGCCAGCGCAGCCTGCTTGTCTCCTGCCTGCTCCTTCGCCAAGCCGACAAAGAAACGAGCGCGTGCATCCTTCGCGTCGATGAGCAACGCTTGCTCGAAGTCGGCCTTGGCCTCCGTCGTTACGATTCCGTCGGCAGCGCGCACGAGAGCCTCGCCGCGCGCGCTCCGATAGTCGGCGGAGGCGGGGCGCAGCTCGATGGCCTTTGCATAGGCGTTGGCGGCATCGGCGAAACGCTCAACGCTGAAATAGGACCAGCCGAGCATGCGCCAGCCCTCAGGATCGGCTGCATTGCGTTGCAGTCTCGCTTGCAGCCGTTCGATCATCTCCTCGACCGGCGGCAGATTGGTCTGGACTTGTCCTCCGGTCGTGGTGGTCGGCTGATTGGCCGTTGTGATCTTCGGTGACTTCGCCGTGGGCGAGGCAGAATTGGCGGCCGCCGCGCTCGACGCCGCGGCGACCGGCCCCTGATCGGGTGCGGTCTGGGAAGGACCAGCCGGCGGCAGCTCGGGACTGCCAACGATAGCGTAGAGCAGAATGGATCCGAAGATCACGATCGCGGACACGGACGTCACGGCGAAGTTGCGCTCGGGACGACTGAGGACTTCTGCAGTCGGCGTCTCGACGCCGCTGGCAACGAGAATTCGTCGCCTTATCTCGGTATCGGCACTCTCTGCCTGGGTCTTGTCGATCAGCCCCTGGGCGAGCTCAATCTCGACCTCCTTCAACTGATCGCGATAAACCGCGAGATTGGAAGTTGCTTGCAGTCGCGTCCGCTCACGGCTGCGGATGAAGGGAGCCGACAGCAGTACGGCGGCCGCAGAAATCATCGCCGTCAATACCAGCCAAAGGGTCATCCAGCACTCCGTTCACCGAGAATGGCTTCAATCCGTTCGCGTTCGTCATCCGTCAGCAGCGTGGCGACCTCGTTCGTCTTGATCTCGCCCGCCGCATTCCTGACATATCGTCCGAAGCCCAGGGCAGCGAGGACGAGGACTAGCAGCGGTCCGATCCAAAGCAGCGCCGTATTCAACTGCATCGGCGGCTTCAGCAGCACGAAGTTGCCGTAGCGCGCGACCAGGAAGTCGATCGCCTGCCGGTCACTGTCGCCGGCCGCCAACCGGTCGCGCAGCAGGACCCGGAGATCATGCGCCAGCGGGGCATTGGAGTCGTCGATGCTTTGGTTTTGGCAAACCACACAGCGCAACTCCTGGCTCAGCACGCGCGCCCGCGCCTCGAGCGTTGGGTCTTGCAGCATCTCGTCGGGCGTCACCGCTCGGCAGGGAGCAGAGAGCGACATCAGCACGAGCACCAAGATGCCTCCGCTCAACAGGGCAATACGAGGGGACAAAGTCATGAGCCGCTCCGCAGCGTGTTCAGCAGGGGTTCGAATTCGCTGTGCCAGACGTCCTCCGTGAGCGGTCCGGGATAGCGGAAGCGGATGCGACCGCCGCGGTCGATGACGAAGGTTTCGGGAACGCCGGTCACGCCGAGATCGATTCCGACGCGCCCGGATTCATCGAGGCCCACGCGGGCATACGGGCTCTTGTTGCTCTGCAGCCAACGCGCAGCATCGCGCTGGCGGTCCTTCCAGTTCAACCCGACGATCCGGATGTCGGACCGTTCGGCAAGCTCGATGAGCGTGGGATGCTCGTATCGGCATCCAGGACACCATGACGCGAAGACGTTCAGCAGCGTGATGCCGCCTTTCAGATCCTGGTCGGACAGTCCGGCGTTGCCGCCATCGAGTGCCGCGAGATTGAAGCTGGGAACGGGCTTGTCGATCAGTGTCGAGGGCAGCCTGCGGGGATCGTTGGTCAGGCTGTAGGCGAAGCCCGCGACCAGGAGCACGAAGACCGCAAGCGGAGCCGTGCGGGAGAGAGGCGGCATCTTGGTCTCCTATTGCGCGGGAACGACGGCGAGCGCCGGTACGGAGCGCTGTGGCGCGCCGACCCGAAGCCTTCGATCCGCCAACGACACAAATCCGCCCAGCGCCATGATCAGCGCGCCGATCCAGACCAGCGGCATGAACGGGTGATAGTAGAAGCGCACCGCCCACGCTCCCTTGCCGTCGGGATCTCCCAGCGTGACGTACAGGTTGGAAACCAGGTTGGTGCGGATTCCAGCCGCCGTGGTCTGCTGCTGGCGTACCGGATAGAAGCGGCGCTCGCTATAAAGCTGGGTGAAAGGACGCCCCTTGCGCGCGATCTCGAATGTGCCTCGTTCCGCTTCGTAGTTGGGTCCGGGGACAGGACCGACGGAGCGCAGCCGCACCTCATAGCCGGAGAGGTGTAGGCTCTGTCCGGGGCGCAGCATCTCGATCCGTTCGGTCGCCCATGACGACATGCCTGTGATGCCGGCAACGGCAACCCCCATGCCGGCGTGCGCAAGCACCAGGCCGTAGACCGCGAGCGGCGTCGTGCGCGCGAGTCCGAGTGAGGTTGCCAGCGGTGCGGATCCCAGGCGGATTCGATGGATCAGCACCGCCAGAGAGCCGACGACGAGCCAGCCGGCGATCGCCATGAAGAAGGCTGCGAGCCAGGCGTGGCCGAAGCTCAGCGTCAGGACGGTTGCGGCGACAAGCAGGCCCGCCAGCGCTGCAAGTCTCAATCGACCGAGCGCTGCGCGGAAACCATCGCGCTTCCATTTCAGCACGGGACCGATCGCCATGACGATGAGCAGCGGGGCCATGATCGGCACGAACGTCCTGTTGTAGTAGGGCGGTCCGACCGAGATCTTGTCGTTGCCGAGCGTGTCGACCACCAGCGGATAGAACGTGCCGAGGAACACGGTGGCGGCTGCGGTGGTGAGCAAGAGGTTGTTGAGCGTCAGGCCGCTCTCGCGGCTTACCGGCGCAAAGGCGCCGCCCTGCTTGAGGAGCGGCGAGCGGATCGCGAACAGCGTCAACGCGCCGCCGGTCGCAATCAGGATCAAGGCCAGAATGAACGCACCGCGGGCGGGATCCTGGGCGAACGAATGCACGCTGGTCAGAACCCCCGAGCGCACGAGGAACGTACCGATCAGGCTGAGAGAAAAGGTCAGGATGCCAAGCAGGATGGTCCAGCTGATCAGCGCGTTGCGTCGCTCCACCACGAGTGCCGAATGCAGCAAGGCCGTGCCGGCGAGCCAGGGCATGAACGAGGCATTCTCGACCGGATCCCAGAACCACCAGCCGCCCCATCCGAGCGTGTAGTAGGCCCAGGCGCTGCCGAGCGTGATACCGATGGTCAGGAAGCACCAGGCGGCGAGCACCCAGGGCCGCACCCAACGGGCCCAGGCCGCATCGACCTTACCGTCGATCAGTGCGGCGACCGAGAAAGAGAAGGCCATCGAGAAGCCGACATAGCCGAGGTAAAGAAATGGAGGATGGATTGCGAGCCCCGGATCCTGAAGGATCGGGTTGAGGCCGTTGCCATCCGCCGGCGGATCGGCGAGCCGCGTGAACGGATTTGACGTCGCGACAATAAAGACCAGAAAGCCCAGACCGATCATGCCGTGGACCGCGAGCACGTTGGTCAGCAGTCGATCAGGCAGATTGTCGCCGAACAAGGCGACGGCAGCGCCGAACACCGCAAGAATAAGGACCCACAGCAGCATGGATCCCTCGTGATTGCCCCACACGCCTGAGACTTTGTAGAGCAGCGGCTTCAACGTATGAGAGTTCGCAGCGACCACCTGGACCGAGAAATCGGAGGTTACGAATGCGTAGGTCAGGCAGGCGAACGCGGTCGCAATGAAGAGAAATTGGGCAACAGCGGCGTGGCGCACGAAGGACGTAATCGCAGACTCGCGGCGTCGCAGCGCCACGAATGGTACGAATGACTGCGACAGTGCAACGAACAGCGCGAGAATTAGCGCGAAGCTTCCAGCCTCTGCTGCCATTCCTTTGTCCCCCAAACAATGATCTGCAGCAGCAATCGACGTTGATTGCTACGCCACCCACCTATGACTGAAGATGCGAATTGAGGCATTAATAGTTCGACATTTCGTCATGATGCCGAAGGCATTTCAGCTTGCGTTCAGGAAGAGATGGCTGCGATCGTTTCGCAAGAAGGGAGGCGCAAGGCGGCCAAGGGTAGCGGTAAAATCGGACCCGAGCGCCTTGTGGGAGCGTATGTAGCTGCAGCAATGTACCAATTTTCCGGCCGCAGAACTGCGATGCATTCTCAGCTGCGCGAGAAGCGTGCCGGCGCGGTACGCTGAGTTCGGTGGCCGGTGGCGTGGCCATGTGTTTTTCACAGAGGCAGTTGGCGAGATAGGTGCAGATCGCAGCGCACACCACGCGAATCAATCGAGCAGTTTTTTGATTTCCGGATGACCGGACATCTCCGCGATATCCGCAGCAGTCCTTCGCTTCTTGTTCTTGAGCCCCTTGTCCGCCCCGGCTTCGATGAGGAGCTTGGCAATCTCGGGTCGTCCCTCGTGCGCGACCATCATCAACGGGCTCAAACCCTGACTGTTGCGCACATTGGGGTCGGCGCCGCGATCCAGCAATCTGCGCACGACATCGATCATGCCGGCCTGGGCCGCCAGGAGTAGGGGTGAGTTGCCGTTTGCGGTCGTTCGTTTCGGATCGGCGTCATGGTCGAGCAGGATAGCGCAAAGCGGCGCGTCGTGATGTTCCAGCGCCCGCAGGAAAGGGGTTGCGCTATCGGCGTCCGCATGGCGTGCGCTGGCGCCCGCGCGCAGGAGCACCTCGGCCGCAGCGACGTTGGCGCGATCCACCGCGTACCAGAGCGCCGTTCGTCCGTGCTTGTCGGTCGCTTCGATCGATGAACGATCCGCAACGAGCAGCTCGATCACGGACTGCGGGCAGGAGGTCGTCGCAACCATCAGGGCGGTTCGATCGTCGCTCGATGAGGGCGGCGTGTCCGATCGAAGAAGCTCCGCGATTGTTTCGCTGTTGCAACTGCCGACCGCGGCAGCCATGGCGGTTAGTCCGGTCGCAGCGCGGACAGAAACATCCGCGCCCTTTGCAAGCAGCGCCTTGACGATCGGCGCGTGCCCGCCTTGTGCGGCGAGGATCAACGCAGTCTCGCCGGCGCGGTTGCGGCCATTCGAATCTGCACCGGCCGCCAGGATCAGCTCGGCCAGCTCGGTTCGGCCGGCGGCCGCGGCGATTGTGAGCGGGCTGTCGCCGTTATCATTTGCGGCGTTCACGTCGGCTCCCGCCTCGATCAGCTGGCGAGCGGCGGTGACCTGCCCGCGCGTCGCCGCGTCGATCAGCCCCGATTGGCCATTGCGTGAAGCTGCCTCGGGTGCGGTGTTCAGGGCTGCATTGGTCGCGGTCCGGCCAGTTGAGATCTGGGCCGGCGCGGTTGGCCCGCGTGGTGGAGAAGGTGGGTGCGCCGTGATGTCGGCGAGCTGTCTCGCCGCAGGCCGATAGCCGGCGGCTGCCGCCTTGCGCAGCCATTCCTGCCCCTGGACGCCGTCATACGGCACGCCTCGCGCTGCGAGATACATCAGTGCCAGATTGTACTGGCCCTTGGCGTGCCCCTTTTCGGCGCTCAGCTTCATCCATTTGAACGCAAGCGCCGGATCCGGCTTGGTCCCCAGGCCGGAGCGGTAAAGTGAGGCCAGGCGATATTGAGCCTCGGCATTGCCCGCGAGTGCTGATTGCTCGAGCAGCTTGAGCGCCTCATGGTAGTGTCCCATGCGAATGGCGCCGTTGGCGGGCTGAACGCCGCGATCGCGGTTTGCGTCTTGCTGGGCGGACGCTGGGCGAGAGGCTGAACAGAGCACCAGCAGAATGGTCAGCAGGCCGGCGGAGAGGACGCTTCTAGGCTGTGCCATATTTTGTCTCGACCTTGATGCCGATGCTTTCGAGAAACGGGGTGGGCAGGATGCCGCCAACGCAGCCGATGACCGCGTCGTTCTCGAGCGTGCAGGTCTCTTCGCCAAGCTTGACGTCGACGTCATCTAGTCCGATTCGTTGTATCGACGAGTTCAGCATGACGTTCAGCCGGCCCGATTCCTGCGCATCGGCAACCCGGTCGCGGTTCTTCAGCTTGGCCCGGTTGAACGATCCGCTGCGGTGGGACAGTGTCACCACGGTATCCGGCTGATCCGCGACGGCGCATGCGGCCTCCAAGGCGGCGTCACCTCCGCCAACCACGAGGACGCGCTGTCCGCGATATTGCTCGGGATCGATGAGGCGGTAGACGACCTTCGACTGGTCCTCGCCCGGGACGTCGAGCATGCGCGGCGTTCCGCGGCGGCCGATGGTCAGCAGCACGGCACGTGTCTTGTACACGCCACGAGCCGACTTCACCTCGAAGCAGTTGCCCGCTGCCGCGATGGTCTCGACGCGCTCTCCCTCATTCACCTTGAGACCAATCTCGGCCGCGATCTTTTCGAAAAGTCCGACCAGCTCTTCCTTGCTCAATTCAGTGAAGTTGAACTTTCCGGCTAGCGACAACGTAAACGGCGCGGTCATCACCAGCTTGCCGCGGGGGAAGTGTGTGATCGTGCCGCCGAGCGTATCCTGCTCGAGCGTCACGAAACGCATCTTGTGCTGCATGGCCGCAAGGCTGGCTGAAAAGCCGGCTGGACCGCAGCCGACGATGACGAGATCAAGTAGGCCCGGCTCCGAGGTGGAAGCAGCGACTAGCTTGCGAACGGAATCGATCGCCTGGCGGCCTTGCTCGATCGCGTTGCGGACCAGGCCCATTCCTCCCAGCTCGCCTGCAATGAAGATCCCGGGTACGTTGGTCTGGAAGTTTTCGTCGACGTTGGGAATATCGATTCCCCGGGTCGCGGTGCCGAAGACGAGGGTGATGGCATTGGCGGGGCAGGCTGCCTTGCAAGCGCCGTGGCCGATGCAATGCGACGGCTCGACCAGCTCGGCCTTGCCGCCGATGAGCCCCAAAATGTCTCCCTCCGGACAGGCCCGCACGCACGATCCGCAGCCGATGCATTTCGAAGGATCGATGACCGGATGGAGCGAAGCCGGCTCCATCATGCCGGCCTCCTTGGCCGCGGACAACTTGGCGAGACTATGTGCTTCGCGCTTTCGGCGCGTCGCGAGATAGGCGGCCCAGACGCCGACCATCGGCACTGCATAGACAAGGATGGTATCAAGGGCCATCGGCTGGTGTCCCGGTATTGTATCGAACCTCAGCCGCGTTGCTGAGCTCGTCGTTATGGTGCGTCGAGACCGATCTCTCCGTCGCCTCGCGTCGTGCGGCTTTCGAAATCGGCAGGCAGCGTTCTTACGACAATCCTCTTCTCGAGAAGCCGCCGGCGATCCGCAAAATGCTCGAACTCCGTTGGCAGGACGTTAAGGACGCGCGCTCATTACAACCTTAATCAAATCGTCGTGGAGGAAATAAGACTCAACCATGCAGTACGCGTGGCAGCGAGCAGGGCGACTTTCAGCTGACGTTCAGGATCGGCTGCAAAATTCCAGATATCCTGTTGGCTGATCAGGAATCATCCCGAACATCTCTAGGACCAGTCGTACGTCGCATGGGGAGAGGAGAATCGGTCGCAGCCTATGTCATGAGCCCGATCACCCAGATGCTGCCGGCGATCACCGCTGTGGCGGTGCTCGGGGTGATCGTCGCGGGATGGCTGCAACGTGGTGAGGAATATCTGGTGCCGGAGTCCGGTCCCGGATATTGGCTCGGAATCGGCGGCAGTATGGCGATGCTGTCGCTTCTCGTCTATTCCCTTCGCAAGCGATACAGGGCAGCGCGGATCATCGGATCGGTTCGCTTCTGGTTTCGTACGCATATGCTACTAGGGATCGCTGGCCCGGTCCTCGTCCTGTTTCACACGAATTTCAAGCTCGGTCCGATGAACAGTAATGTCGCTCTGTTTGCGATGCTGCTGGTCGCCTGCAGTGGGATCGTCGGGAAATATATCTATGGCAAGATCCACATGGGTCTTTACGGGCACAAGGCGAGGGTTGAGGAAATCCTGGCTCAGGCCGATGAGCTGAAACGCGAGCTTGGCGAGGAGCTCAAGGCAGCCGAATTCGTCTCGCGGGAGCTCAACGCGTTCAGCAACGAGATCAAGGGCAAGACGCCGACAACCGCCATCGGCAGCCTGTGGTTTGGTGCGATCATTGCCGTGCGTGCGCGCGCGCTCCGTCACCATCTGATTGCCGAGGCCAGACGTCTGATCCGTATCGAAGGCAAGGCTCGGGGATGGTCATGGTGGCAGCGACGTCAAGGGCTCAGAAAGATCACGCAGATTGTGCGGCTCTATTCGGCGGCGGTGATCAAGGCCGCGGAACTCGGCTTCTATGAACGGCTGTTTGCGTTATGGCACGTCCTGCACTTGCCGCTGTTCTTTCTGATGGTGGGGACCGGGATCATCCATGTTTGGGCGGTCCACCATTACTGAGGGGAGAGGCAAGTGATGCGACGACGCGCTGTGCTCCTGGCGATCGCGGGTCTCGCGACGCTGTGGCTGGCGATGCCTGCATCCGCCCAGACCCTGCTCGAACGGCTGGTCATGCCGGGGCCGCTGGTGGAGGGACACGCAAAGCTGGAGGCGGAGTGCTCGAAATGTCACGAGCCGTTTGCGCGACATTCCCAGTCCAATCTATGTCTCGATTGCCACAAGGAGGTCGCTGCCGATCGGAGCAATCGCACCGGCCTTCACGGGCGAGAGCGTGAGGCCGTCGCGGCGCCATGCCGCCAATGTCATTCAGATCACAAGGGACGTGAGTTCGACGTCACGCAGCTTGACCGGGAAACGTTCAATCACGATCTCGCCAACTATCGGCTGGTCGATTCTCATCGAAATGTGCCATGCACGGGCTGCCATCTCGAGAAGGTGAAATTCCGCAAGGCGCCGTCGGTCTGTTTCGAATGTCACAAGAAGTCGGATCCGCACCGTGGGAGGCTCGGCGAAGCCTGCGACAATTGCCACGGCGTGGTCAAATGGCGCGACACCAAGCCGTTCAATCACGACAGGACCCGTTTCGCACTGGAGGGAGCGCATGCAAAAATCGCGTGCGCGACCTGCCATGCCGGCCAGGTCTACAAGGACATGGGGACGAGCTGTGTCTCGTGTCATCGCCTGCAGGACGTGCATGCGGATCGCTACGGCGCGCGCTGCGAGACGTGCCACGATCAGCTCAGATGGGCGAGTGGGCGCTTCGATCACGACAAGACGAAGTATCCGCTGCGTGGCGCTCATGCCAAGGTCAAATGCGATACTTGCCACACCGGATCGCTGTACCAGGACAAGCTCGCAACAAGCTGCGTTTCCTGCCATCGCAAGGACGATCCCCATCGCGGAAAGCTCGGCCCACGGTGCGAGACCTGTCATGGAGAGGTCGACTGGCGCAAGAGCGTCTCGTTCGACCACGATCTCACGCGTTTTCCTCTGGTCGGACTGCACGCGCAGGTCCCCTGTGAGGAGTGTCATCGTTCTCCGAGTTACAAGGACGCGCCCGTGGCCTGCGAAAAGTGCCACGAGGACTTCCATCAGGGGCGGCTCGGTGGCCGTTGCGCGACCTGCCATAATCCGAATGGATGGGCCCGCTGGCGTTTCGACCACGCTCGCCAAACCAAGTTTCCGCTGACAGGCGCGCATCAGAAGGCCGCTTGCGAGAATTGCCACAAGGCCAAGTCTCCGCCATCGCTCAAGCTGGCGACTGACTGTTACAGCTGCCATCGGGGCGTCGACCCGCATTACGGATCGTTTGGCCGTGACTGCCAGCGCTGCCACAACACGGCGGAGTGGCGCAGGCTCGATCTGAAGAGATGATGGTGCGGCTGACCCGCGAGCCTTTCGCGACACAAGCCGCAGCAAATAGCTGAATCGCTCCGCACATTTCAGCTGCCGTTCAGCTCCGTCAATTTTCCGGCCAGCTTTCAGGTCTCTCTCAGATCGGTCGTCTAGTTGTCGGGTGACCGGATCACCGCAGGAGATTCGATCACCTGCTGCGCGCGTTGGGGACGCGCGGCTGTCGAGGCGAAGGAGCGTTCGAGGCGCGGGTGGCGGGACTCTCAGGAAGCCGCCCGCAGAACTGAGTAAGCGTAGAAGTGCTGGCTGATGCCTTGCGGCGGGCTTTTGCGATTCCGCCGATGAGGTCTCGTGTGCCCAATCAGTGGCCTTCATCCGCGGTCCCGGTGAGCGTTTCAGTTGAGTTGTTATTGGAGAAGGGGTTGGCTGAGTGCCTTAGTCATCTGACGCGCTTGATGCGTCGCGCGCGCGCCGTGCTGTTGGGCGCCGCCGTCGCTTGCCTGCTCGTCGTCGGCGGCTTGCACCATGCTCTGGCACAAGGGAGCTCGTTCGATCACTTCGCCACCGGCTTTCCGTTGACCGGCAGCCACCAAACAGTCGATTGCGGTTCATGTCATGGGTCGGGACGCTTCAAGGCAACGCCGACCGCCTGCGTCGGCTGTCACAACGGGGCGCAAACCTCGGGGAAACCGGTCAACCATCCGAGAACGAGTCCGCTCTGCGGGGTCTGTCACCAGACCACGCGATGGAACGATATCCGCGTCATCGACCACACTCAGGCAACTGACACCTGTGCGGCTTGCCACAACGGCACGATGGCGCGCGGCAGGCCGTCAAATCACATGCCCACCGTCGCGCCGTGCGAAACCTGTCACAAGACCACGGCGAGCTTCGCCCTTGCGACCAGAATGGATCACACGGGAATCACCGGTGGTTGCGCGACGTGTCACAACGGAACGACTGCCCTTGGCAAGCCGGCCACCCATGTGCCGACCGTCATGCCTTGCGAGACCTGCCATACCAGCACGGTCAGCTTCGCCATCGTCACGAAGTTCGATCATACGGGAATCACGTCCGGATGCGCGAGCTGCCACAACAACGTGACGGCGCTCGGCAAGCCGGGCAATCATGTGCCGACGAACCTGCCCTGCGAGACCTGTCACGCGAGCACTGTCAGCTTCGCGGGAGCAATCTACCGGCACAAGCCGTCGGATACGAATTGCACGAGCTGTCACGACAACGTCGTTGCGTCGGGCATGGCGACACCGCCGCATATCCCGGCGCGCGGCGTGCAATGCAGCCAATGCCACACCAACACGGCGCCGAGCTTCACATCATATACGATGAACCATGCGGCGGTGGTCGGCACCCGGTGCGACTCCTGTCACAACGGCAGCTATACCGCCGAGGGCAGCAAGGGGGCCTTCGGCACTGCCCAGCATCCAAATCATGTCGCGACCAGCGGCCAGGACTGCGTGACCTGCCACGCATCCGCCGCCAACAGCTACATCAGCTGGTCCGGGGCGACGTTTGTTCATCAGGCGGCCGATACCAATTGCGCGAGCTGCCACAATGGGGCGGTGGCCCTGGGCCAGACAACCCCACCGCATGTTCCGATCGGCGCGGTTCAGTGCAGCCAATGCCACACGAATTCGGCGTCGAGCTTCGCGACCTACAACATGAATCACGCGGCGGTATCCGCGAGCCGCTGCGATAGCTGTCACAACGGATCGTTCGCGAACGAAGGCACGGCGGGAGCGCAGGGCAGCTCGTCCTTCGCCAACCATGTTGCGACCGGCGGCCGCGACTGTATCACATGTCATGCCAGAGCAGCCGCGAGCTTCACGAGCTGGAGCGGCGGCAAGTATCTTCACGCCGCCTCGGATACGAATTGCTCCTCGTGCCACAACGGAGCGACGGCGCCCGGAATGACCACGCCGCCGCACATCCCATCAGGCTCGGCGCAGTGCAGCAACTGCCATACCAACACGGCATCGAGCTTCGCGACCTACACAATGAACCATACGGCGGTCACCGCGGTCCGCTGTGATGCCTGCCATTCGGGAGCGTATACGGGAGAAGGCAGCAAAGGCGCGTTCGGCACCTCGTCCTATCCGGGACATATCGCGACGGCCGGTCGCGACTGCGCAACCTGCCATACCAACGCGGCCCCCGCTTTCGCGAGCTTCGCCGGCGCTGTGTATGTGCATCTTGCGACCGACACCAACTGCTCGTCTTGTCACAATGGGACCACGGCGACCGGCAAGGCAACAAGCCATGTTCCTGTGGGCACCGTTCAATGCAGCAGCTGCCACACGAGCGCGGCGGTCAGCTTTGTCGCCTACACGATGAACCACGCATCCGTGAGTTCGAATCGCTGCGACAGCTGCCACAACGGGTCCTATGTCGGCCAAGGCACCAAAGGTGCGTTGGGAAACTCGTCGTATCCCGGACACGTCGCGACCAACGGACAAGATTGCATCACCTGCCACGCCTCCGCGACCGCGGGCTTTGTCTCCTGGGCTGGGGCGGTCTACGTGCACCAGCCGAGCGATACGAATTGCGCGAGCTGCCACAACGGTACGATTGCGACGGGGAATTCGACCCCGCCGCACATTCCGGCGTCCGGAGTTCAGTGCAGTGGCTGCCACAGCAACACCGCGGCGAGCTTCACCTCCTACACGATGAATCATGCGGCGGTGAGCGCCAGCCGTTGCGATTCCTGTCACAACGGCTCCTTCACCGGCCAGGGGACCAAGGGCGCGTTCGCGACGACGGCCTATCCCGGCCACGTCTTCACCGCGGGGCGCGATTGCTCGACCTGTCACGCGAGCGCGATGACGAGCTTCTCGAGCTGGGCAGGCGGCGCCTATGTGCACGCCGCGTCGGACACCAATTGCGTGAGCTGCCACGACGGGCTGATGGCGACCGGAATGACGACGCCGCCGCACGTGCCGTCGGGATCCACCCAGTGCAGCAACTGTCACAGCAATACGGCGGCGAATTTTACCAGCTATACGATGAACCACAGCGCGGTGAGCGCGCTGCGTTGCGACGCCTGCCACAACGGCGCCTATGGCAGCGAGGGTAGCAAGGGCGCGTTGGGCACGGCATCATATCCGGGGCACGTGCCGACCAACAGTTGGGATTGCGCGACCTGCCATGCCAAGGCGGCGGCGAGCTTCACCAACTGGTCGGGCGGCTCATACGTCCACGGAGCTTCCGATACCAACTGCGTGAACTGCCACAACGGGAAGACGGCAACCGGTTTCACGACACCGCCGCACGTTCCGACAGCGTCGACCCAGTGCAGCAATTGCCACAGCAACACGGCCGCGAGCTTCGTCAGCTACACCATGAATCATGCTGCGGTTGCCACGGTCCGCTGCGATGCCTGCCACAGCGGGTCGTTTACAAGTCAGGGCTCCAGCGGCGCCCAGGGGACCGCGTCTTATCCCAATCATGTCGCCACGGCTGGACGCGATTGCGTCACTTGTCATGCCAACACCGGTTTCACCAGCTGGGCCGGCGGCCTCTATGTCCACCAGGCGAGCGATACGAACTGCAACTCCTGCCACAATGGGAGGACGGCGACAGGGTTGACCACACCGCCACATATTCCGACCGGAACGATCCAGTGCAGCAGCTGCCACAGCAATACCGCCGCGAGCTTTGCGAGCTACACGATGAACCATACCGCGGTGGCGGCCACGCGGTGTGATTCCTGCCACAACGGATCTTATGCGGGCGAAGGAACGAAGGGCGCCTACGGCACGACATTCTATGCCGGACACCTTCCCACCAACGGCAATGATTGCGCGACCTGTCATACCAAGGCGGCGAGCGGCGGATACGTCACCTGGGCCGGCGCCGTCTACGTGCACCAGGCCGGCGACGTCAATTGCGCAAACTGCCACAACGGCACGATTGCGACAGGACACACGACGCCCCCGCATGTGCCGGTCGGCACGCTCCAGTGCAGCAATTGCCATACCAACACGGCGCAGAGTTTCGTCACCTATGCGATGAACCACGCCGCCGTCAGCGCGAGCCGCTGCGACAGCTGCCACAATGGATCCTTCGCAAGTCAGGGCAACATGGGCGCCTACGGCACGGCGAATCATCCGGGCCATGTGGCCACCAACGGTCAGGACTGCATCGCCTGCCACGCCAAGGCCGCAACGGGGTTCACCAGCTGGGCGAACGGCACCTATGTGCACCAGGCCTCCGACACCAACTGCATCGGCTGTCATGGGGGAGGCGCAGCCACCGGGATGGCCACACCGCCGCACATTCCCTCAGGAACGGTTCAGTGCAGCAACTGCCACAGCAACACCGCGGCGAGCTTTGCGACCTATACGATGAACCACGCGGCCGTGAGCGCCGTGCGCTGCGACGCGTGTCACAACGGATCATATACGACCGAGGGTGCCAAAGGCGCGCAGGGAACCGCCTCTTATCCCAATCACGTTGCGACCAGCGGGCGAGATTGTGTCACCTGCCATGCATCGGCGGCCGCGAGCTTTACCGCATGGTCGGGCGGTACCTATGTGCACCAGCCGGCAGATACCGCCTGCTCGACCTGCCACAACGGGAAAACGGCGCTCGGACTGGCGACGCCGCCGCATGTGCCGGTCGGGACCGTTCAGTGCAGCAACTGCCACGTCAACACCGCCGCAAGCTTCGTCACCTACACGATGTCGCATGCGGCGGTGGGCGCGAGCAGGTGCGATTCCTGCCATAACGGCTCGTATACAGGCGAAGGAAGCAGGGGCGCGCAGGGCACGTCCTCGTTCACGGGACATGTTGCGACCAACGGCTGGGATTGCGTCACCTGTCACGCGACCGCGGCGACAGCCTTCACCAGCTGGGCCGGCGGCAAGTATGTCCACCAGGCCGGTGATACCAATTGCTCGAGCTGCCACAACAACACGACCGCGCTCGGCATGACGACGCCGCCGCACATTCCAAGCGCAACGGTGCAGTGCAGCCATTGCCATACCAGCACGGCGGCGAGCTTTACGACTTACGCCATGACGCACTCCGCCGTGAGCGCGATGCGTTGCGACGCCTGCCACAATGGTTCCTTCGCCAGCCAGGGCAGCAGCGGCGCGCTCGGGACCGCAGCCCATCCGAACCACGTCGCAACCGCGGGGCGCGACTGCGTCACCTGCCATGCAGCCGCCGCCGCGAGCTTCTCGAGCTGGGCAGGCGCGACCTACAACCACCAGGCAGCGGACACCAATTGCTCGATCTGCCACAACGGCAGCAATGCGCTGGGCTTGACAACACCGCCCCACATACCGTCAGCAACCGTTCAGTGCAGTAACTGCCACACCAGCACGGCGACGAGCTTCGTCACCTACACGATGAATCACAGCGCGGTCAGCACGATGCGCTGCGATGCCTGCCACAACGGCTCGTACGCGTCGGAAGGTACGAAGGGCGCTCTCGCGACCACGGCCTATGCCGGCCACGTCGCAACCAGCGGGCGGGACTGCGTCACGTGCCACGCATCGGCGGCTGCGAGCTTCACGGCATGGACGGGCGGTACCTATGTGCACCAGCCCGCGGACACCGCCTGCTCGAATTGCCACAACGGAAAGACCGCGCTCGGGCTGACCACGCCGCCGCATGTGCCCGTCGGCACGGTTCAGTGCAGCAGCTGCCACGCTAACACCGCCGCAAGCTTCACCGCCTACACCATGTCCCATTCGGCGGTGAGCGCGAGCCGGTGCGATTCCTGTCACAACGGCACCTACACAGGCGAAGGAAGCAGGGGCGCGCAGGGCACGGCGTCCTTCTCCGGACATGTTGCGACGAACGGCTGGGATTGCGCGACCTGTCACGCGAGTGCGGCGACGACGTTCTCGAGCTGGGCCGGCGGCAAATACACCCACCAGGCCGGCGACACCAATTGCTCGAGCTGCCACAACAACACGATCGCGCTCGGCATGACGACGCCGCCGCACATTCCAAGCGCAGCGGTCCAGTGCAGCCATTGCCATACCAACACGGCGGCGAGCTTTACGACTTACGCCATGACGCACTCCGCCGTGAGCGCGTTGCGTTGCGACGCCTGTCACAATGGATCTTTTGCCAGCCAAGGCAGCAGCGGAGCGCTCGGCACCGCAGCCTATGCGAACCACGTCGCGACGGCCGGGCGCGACTGCGTCACCTGCCATGCGGCCGCCGCCGCGAGCTTCTCGAGCTGGGCCGGAGCAACCTACAGCCATCAGGCGGCGGACACCAATTGCGCGAGCTGCCACAACGGCACCAATGCGCTCGGCATGACAACGCCGCCGCATATTCCGTCGGCCACCGTTCAGTGCAGCAATTGCCACACCAATACCGCGGCGAGCTTCGTCACCTACACGATGAGCCACAGCGCGGTCTCTACGATGCGCTGCGATGCCTGCCACAATGGCTCATACACGTCGGAAGGCACCAAAGGTGCCTACGCGACCACGGCCTATGCCGGCCATGTCGCGACTGGCGGGCGGGACTGCGCCACGTGCCATGCGACTGCCGCGAGCAGCGGCTATGTCAGCTGGTCCGGGGCGATCTATTCGCATCTGCCGACCGATACCAACTGCGCGAATTGTCACAACGGAACGACGGCGACCGGCAACACCACGCCGCCGCATATCCCGGCGACCAATATCCAGTGCAGCAATTGTCACACCAGCAGTGCGGTCTCCTTCGTCACCTACACCATGAACCATGTGGCGGTGAGCGCGGCGCGTTGCGATTCGTGCCACAACGGCTCCTTCGCGGCCGAAGGCACCAAGGGCGCGTACGGTACGGCGAACTATTCCGGCCACGTTGCGACCGGAGGCCGCGACTGCGCCACCTGCCACGCGACAGCGGTGAGCGGTGGCTACGCATCATGGGCCGGAGGCACCTATCCGCACCAGCCGACCGACACCAATTGCGCGAGTTGTCACAACGGGACGACGGCGACCGGCAACACCACGCCGCCGCACATTCCGATGACCGGCGTCCAGTGCAGCAACTGCCACAGCAATACCGCGACGAGCTTCATCTCGTACACGATGAACCATGCGGCGGTGGGTGCGGCGCGGTGCGATAGCTGCCACAATGGATCGTTCACGAGCCAGGGCGCCAAAGGCGCGTACGGGACGGCCAGCTATCCGGGGCACGTCGCGACCAGCGGCCGAGACTGTGCGACCTGTCACGCCTCGGCGGTGAGTGGCGGTTATGCCTCCTGGACCGGCGGCACCTATGCGCACCAGGCTAGCGACACCAATTGCGTCAGCTGCCACAACGGCACCTCCGCGCTCGGCCTGACCACGCCGCCGCATATTCCGACCGGTTCGGTCCAGTGCAGCAACTGTCACAGCAACAGCGCGGCGAGCTTCGTCAGCTACACCATGAACCACGCGGCGGTCGCCGGCACGCGATGCGACGCCTGTCACAACGGCTCATATGCAACCGAGGGCACCAAGGGCGCGCTCGGCACATCGAGCCGTCCCAACCACATCGCGACCGGCGGTCGCGACTGCGTGACGTGCCATGCGAGCGCGGCCTCGACCTATACGAGCTGGGCGGGCGGCGGATATGTGCACCAAGCGACGGACACCAACTGCTCGAGCTGCCACAACGGCTCGACTGCACTCGGCTTGACGACACCGCCGCATGTTCCGGTCGGCGCGGTCCAGTGCAGCAACTGTCACACCAGCACGGCGGCAAGCTTCGTCAGCTATACGATGAACCACTCGGCGGTCAGTGTCAGCCGCTGCGATTCCTGTCACAACGGCTCCTATGCATCCGAAGGCACCAAGGGAGCGCAGGGAACGGCATCTCGTGCGAACCACGTCGCGACGGCCGGGCGCGACTGCGTCACCTGCCATGCGGCCGCCGCCGCGAGCTTCTCGAGCTGGGCCGGAGCGACCTACAGCCATCAGGCGGCGGACACCAATTGCGCGAGCTGCCACAACGGCACCAATGCGCTCGGCATGACAACGCCGCCGCATATTCCGTCAGCCACCGTTCAGTGCAGCAATTGCCACACCAATACCGCGGCGAGCTTCGTCACCTACACGATGAGCCACAGCGCGGTCTCTACGATGCGCTGCGATGCCTGCCACAATGGCTCATACACGTCGGAAGGCACCAAAGGTGCCTACGCGACCACGGCCTATGCCGGCCATGTCGCGACCGGCGGGCGGGACTGCGTCACGTGCCACGCATCGGCGGCTGCGAGCTTCACGGCGTGGACGGGCGGCACCTATGCGCACCAAGCCACGGACACCAATTGCATCAGCTGCCATAACGGCAGCACCGCGCTGGGGCTGACCACGCCGCCACACATTCCGACAGGCTCGGTCCAGTGCAGCAACTGCCACAACAGCAGTGCGGCAAGCTTTGTCACCTACACCATGAACCATGCGGCGGTGACCGGCACGCGCTGCGATGCCTGCCACAACGGTTCGTATGCGACCGAAGGTACCAAGGGTGCGCTCGGCACGTCGAGCTATCCCAACCATATCGCCACCGGTGGCCGCGATTGCGTGACCTGCCACAGCAGCGCTGCTTCGACCTACACGAGCTGGGCCGGCGGCGGATATGTGCACCAGGCGACGGACACAAACTGCTCGAGCTGCCACAGCGGCAGCATTGCGCTTGGCCTGACCACACCGCCGCACGTTCCGGTCGGGGCGGTCCAGTGCAGCAATTGCCACAGCAATACGGCCGCAAGCTTCGTCACCTACACGATGAACCACACGGCGGTCAGCGCCAGCCGCTGCGATTCCTGCCACAACGGCTCCTACACGTCGGAAGGCACCAAGGGCGCGCAGGGAACGGCGTCCTATGCCAATCACGTCGCGACCGGCGGCCGGGATTGCATGACTTGTCACGCCAGCTCGACCACGAGCTTTGCGAGCTGGTCCGGCGGAACCTATGCGCACCAGGCAGCCGACACCAACTGTCGCACGTGCCACAACGGCAGCATCGCACGCGGTCTGACCACGCCGCCGCACATCCCTACGGCCGGCGCCCAGTGCAGCAATTGTCACACCAGCTCGGCCGTCAGCTTCGTCACCTACACGATGAACCATGCGACGGTGAGCGCGAGCCGCTGCGACGCCTGCCACAATGGCTCCTACACGTCGGAAGGGACCAAGGGGGCCATGGGCACCGCATCCTATCCGGGGCACGTCGCCACTGGTGGACGCGACTGCATCACTTGCCACGCCGGCGCCGCGACCAGCTTCGCGAGCTGGTCCGGAGGCGCGTACATCCATCTTGCCACCGATACCAACTGTGTCGGCTGCCACAACGGTGCCACGGCGACCGGAATGACGACGCCGCCGCACATTCCGACCGCCACCATCCAGTGCAGCAATTGCCACAACAATTCGGCAACAAGCTTCACGACCTACACCATGAGTCATGCGGCGGTGACGGGCTCGCGCTGCGATTCCTGTCACAGCGGTTCCTACACCTCGCAAGGTACCAAGGGCGCCTACGGCACAGCCTCCTATGCCGGCCACGTTCCTACCAATGCCAACGACTGTGCCACCTGCCATGCCAAGGCGGTGAGTGGCGGCTATGTGAGCTGGGCCGGCGGCACCTACGTCCATACGGCGGCCGACACCAATTGCTCGTCTTGTCACAACGGCGCGACCGCAACCGGACTGACCACGCCGCCGCACATTCCTGTGACAGGAATCCAATGCAGCAATTGCCACACGTCGAGTGCGACGAGCTTCACGACTTATACGATGTCCCATGCGGCGGTTCATGCCACGCGGTGTGACTCCTGCCATAACGGCGCCTACAGGAGCCAGGGCAGCCAGGGTGCGCAAGGGCCAGATCACAGCGCCAAGACGCAGGATTGTGGTTGCTGCCACGTGAGGTCGACCACGAGTTTCTCGAGCTGGAGCGACCCGCAGCAGCCCGCAGCCGGCTGCGTCACCACCGCGAAAACATTGGTCCCCGCCAAACAGACCAGGCTCGCCACGATGACCAAGTCGATCCAATCCGTCGTCACGCGAACGATCTCCGACGTGACCGCGATGGTGCGCTCGGCGGCCTCGAAGCTTGGAGGCGCCGCGCCGCAACCGCCTCATCAGACGGGCGTCGCTGCAACGCCCAAGACTGCGCCGACACCCACGCCGGTGCCGACGGCTGCCCCCGCGCCCACGATGCGCGCCGCGGCTGCGCAGAATCCGGCCAGCACGCTCCTGTTCAACAACAAGCCGGTGTCGACCTCGACCTTCGTACCGGGGGCCAAGCCGGCCGATCCCGCCGCGGCGCTTGCTCCTTCGACGCAGGCCAAAGCGAATCCGGCCGCGTCAAACTTCACCAAGGTTGCGCCGGTCGGACCGAGCGGCACGTCCAAGCCCGGCGTCGCGGCGTCAGCGCCGGCGGTTCTCCCGCCGTCGGCCTCGGCGCCGTCCCCGCTCGCGCAAAATTCGGCCCAGGTTCCCAACCCGGTACGAAACATGTTGCCTCCCGCCATCGGTCCCCCGGCCGCGACCGCGCAGAATTTCGGCTCGCCATCGCCGGCTGCAGGGAACGGAGCGACGGGTCCCTCAGCTCTGGGATTGTCCGGCAGGTTCAACCACGCGACCGCGCGAGGACCATGTGCCACATGCCATAACGGCCGCGATGCAGCCGGCAAGCCGGCGCGGCACGTCGTCACCAACGCGCCGTGCGAAACCTGCCACAAGAGCACTGTCACCTTCGGCGGCGCCAAGTTCACGCACAATTCCGCGACGGCCGCATGCGCCTCTTGCCACAACGGCACAGTTGCTGGCGGCAAGCCGCCGAAGCACGTCCCGTCCAGCGCAGCCTGCGAATCCTGTCACAAGAGCACGACGACGTTTGCCGGCGCACGCTTCAATCACCTGGCGGTGACGGCAACGTGCGCGAGCTGCCACAATGGGACGATCGCCGTCGGCAAGCCGCCGAAGCACGTGCTCACGACGGCCGCATGCGATAGCTGCCACAAGAGCACGGTGTCCTTTGGCGGTGCGCGGATGGATCACAGCAACGTCACCGTCCCATGCGCCAATTGCCACAACGGGACGAACGCCCAGGGCAGGGGCCAAAAGCACTTCGTTACGACCCAGCCTTGCGACAGCTGTCATCGCACCAGCAGCTGGACATCGGTGACCTACCGCCATGCATCGGCGACGTATCCAAATCACGGCGCGACGATTGCCTGCGGGAGTTGCCACACCAGCAACGCGCAGGTCGTGCCCTGGAAGCTTGCGTCCTACAAGCCCGACTGCGCTGCGTGCCATGCCGCCGAATTCAGGCCGCAGCAGCACATCAAGGCCGCCAAGCCCGTACCGGTCTACTACACGGCTGCCGAGCTCAAGGACTGCGCCGGTGCCTGCCACCTGTACGCGGACAAGTCACTGACGGCGATCCTGACACGCCGTCCCAAATCACATCGTGTCAACGGAGGCGGCTGGTGATCGCATACGCTTCCAATAGGCTTCGCCTGAGATCTGCTTACGGCCGCACAGCGGTCGTATTTGGAGCCCTTTTGGCGGCGGTCGTGCTGCCCACGCCCGGTACGCTGGCCCAGCCGGTGATCGACCAGTTCGTGGCAAGCGCCGCCGTAACTGCGTCCGGCAATTGCAGCGTGCTGCGCGTCAACTTCAATTGGCGTGTTCGCTATACCGGGCACTTTCCCCCGGATCGCGGCAGCCAGTTGCGGATCTCGCTTCAGCTGGTCGATCGGGACGCCGTGGTCGACGGCCGCCTGACCCCCCGGGAAGGCGTCAGAGTCGACAACGGCGCCGCAGCCGGAATTGTCGCGGTCGACCTTGCGCTCGATCAGTCGATTGGTCCCGTGCTGGAGATTCGGTTCGCCCGACCGACCGCCTATCAGGTCGTGCAGTCGGGCAGCTTTGAGCAGGTGGCGGTCGCGATCTCGAAGAACGGGTCGGCCGCGACGTGCAAGGTGAGCGGGGTTGGAAAGTCGGGCCTGCCGAGCGGCGCTGGCCCGGATAAGCTCGGGGCCGATGTCGGCAAGTCCGTGCGAAGCGCGCCCGCACGCGCCGGCGGCGTGTCGGAGAGTGATGCGAAGGCAATCGACGCCTCGATGGATGAGGCACGCGCGGCGATCAAGAAAAGCAACTTCGCCGAAGCCGCCGACCTCCTGAAGAAGGTTCTGAAATATCCGGAAAACAAGTCCAGCGCCGAGGCGCAGGAATTGCTCGGCGTCGTCAGGCTGAAGGCCGGACAACGCACGGCCGCGAGGGCCGAATTCGAGGACTATCTGCGACGATACCCGGATGGCGAGGGCGCGGAGCGCGTTCGCCAGCGCCTCGCGGCCCTGCTCACCGCCGAGGGAGCGGCGCCCGAGAAGCTGCGCGGCAGCATCGATGTCTCACCCGGCGCGGGCGAGCCGAAGAAGACGGGATCGACCGGGGAGACCCGGTGGTCGGTGTCCGGCAGCGTCTCGGGTTTCTACATCACCAATGACAGTGCGACCACGGCGAAGGATCTGTCGACGGCGCCGAACCCCAACGCCGATCCTGATGCGCACCGCTCGCACCTCAATACGCTGCTCGCCAACTACGACATGTTCGGCACCGCCGACAACGACCAGATCAAAGCCAAGTTCAAGCTTGCATTCACGCAGGAACATCAGCTCGACAACCGGACAGACAAGTACGGTGTCTCGACCGCGAGCGTGGACTATACGCTCAAGGAGTACGACGTGACCGCCAGGGTCGGTCGCCAGTCGCGCAATACGGGCGGCGTGATCGGCCGGTTCGATGGCGCCGTCGTGAGCTGGCAGCAAAGTCCCGATCTGCGCTTCAACGTCCTGGCTGGATCTCCGAACTGGAGCCGCTTCGATGCGCCGTTTGCGAACGGCAAGAGCCTATACGGAACGAGCGTCGATTTCGGCAAATGGTTCGGCGTGCTCGAGACCAGCCTGTTCGCAATCGAGCAGTATGATCGCGACATCATCGATCGCCGCGCCGTAGGCGCCGAGTTCCGCTATTTCGACAGGAACAAGTCGGCGCTGGGGACCCTCGATTACGACGTTCACTTCAACCGGCTCAACGCTGCGATCTTCTCCGGCACCTATACGCTGGAGGACAAGTCAGTGATCAACACCGCTCTCGACTATCGGAAGGTGCCGTATCTGTCGACCTGGAACGCGCTCCAGGGCCAGCCCTTCCTGACCCTGTACGACATGATGAAGTTCAACACGGCGGAAGAGGTCAGGCAGTTCGCGATCGATCGCACGCCGACCTTCGAATCCGCAATGGTGAGCTACTCGCGTCCGCTCAGCGAGACCTACCAGATCGGCGCCGACGCGACGGTGACCAATCTCTCCGGCACCATGCCGTCCGGCGGCGTCGACGGCACGCCGGCGAGCGGGCTTGAATATTACGTGTCCACCCAGCTCACAGGGACCGGCATCTTCAAACCCGGTGACCTCCTGATGGGCGCGGTCCGCTACGCCAGCCTTTCCGATTCAAAAATCTACGTCCTCGATCTGAACACGCGCTACCCGGTGACGCCGGATCTCAGCGTTAGCCCACGGCTGCGTCTCGGATACCGCAGGGGTGTCGGGACAGATCTCAGGGAGATCACGGTGCTGCCGTCGTTCCTGGTCAACTACATCTGGTGGAAAGGCGTCAGCCTGGAGGCCGAGATCGGGACCAAATATCTGGAAAGCACGCTGTCCGGCGTCAAGTCGACCACCAAGGATCTGTTTGCCACGCTCGGCATTCGCAAGGATTTCGGCACCGACGGCGTCACGCAATGCCACGCGTCGGCTGTGAGTTGCGCGTGGGCGAAGCCAGCCGGCACTCCGGCGGCTGCGGGGCGAGCAGGGACTTCCCCGCCGCTGGTTGCGGGCTACGCCATCGAGACCGGATTGCGATACTGGTTCAGCTCCGCGAAGAACCGATACAGCTATTTCGCCGATTCGACTCCCAGCACCGAAGTCTCGCGCCTGAGCTACGGTGGCCTGGCGGGCCATTCGGGCGAAGTATTCTTCCGCGTCGATGCGCTGGATGGGCCGCTGACCAACATGTTCGTCAAGGGATTTGTCGGGGCCGGCAAGATCACAAGCGGCAAGCTGTTCGACGAGGATTTCCAGCCCTTTGTGGATCCGTCGTCGAAGACGAGCAGCAGCGCTCGCGGCAACCTGCAGTATGCCAGCATCGATCTCGGCTACAATCTCCTGCAGATCGATCGTTTCCGCTTCGGCGCGTTCGTCGGATATCACCATTGGCTCGAGACGGTGGATGTGCGGGGCTGCACCCAGATCGGAGGCAATCCGTTCATCTGCGCGCCAGCGTTGCCCGCCAATCTGAAAGTCATCACCGAGCAGGACCGCTGGGAAACCGGCCGTGCCGGCATTTCGGTCGAGGCGCGCCTGTTGGATCGGCTGACTTGGCAAGCCGAAATCGCTTATGCGTGGACCACGCAGCATGCGACCGACACGCACTATCTTACGTTCGGCCGGGATCCTGCGTCGGGTCGCGGACAGGGCTTCCAGACGGAATCGACTCTCAAATATCAGCTGAACGACAGTTTCGAGATCGGCATCGGTGGGCGCTGGTGGCATTTCAACACGGACGCGATCGATTCCTTCGACCAGATGCTGCGCTACACGACCGACCGATACGGCGTGTTCGTTCAGGGAACCTACAAGTTCAACTAACCAACAAAGGACGGGAGCGAGGCCATGAACTATCTCGACAGGTCGATTGCGGGCAGCTTTGACTATGATGTGTCCTTCGACGCCGCTTTGGCGCGGCTGCGCGACGAGCGCCGCTATCGCGTGTTTGCCGATCTGGAACGGCTTGCAGGACAGTTTCCGCGCGCGATCTGGCATTCGCCGACAGGACCTCGGGAGGTCGTGATCTGGTGCTCGAACGACTATCTCGGGATGGCGCAGCATCCCGCCGTCGTGAGCGCGATGGTATCGACGGCCTGGCGCATGGGAACCGGCGCCGGCGGCACCCGGAATATCGCCGGGACCAATCATCCGCTCATCGAGCTGGAGCGCGAGCTCGCTTCTCTGCACGGCAAGGAGGCCGCCCTCGTGTTCACCTCCGGCTATGTGTCGAACCAGACTGGCATTGCAACGATCGCGAAGCTGTTGCCGAACTGTCTTCTGCTGTCCGACGAGCTGAATCACAACTCCATGATTGAGGGCGTCCGCCAATCCGGCGCCGAAAGGCAGATCTGGCGCCACAACGACATCGGGCATCTTGAAGAGTTGCTGCGCGCCGCCGACTCGGGCCGACCCAAGCTGATCCTCTGCGAGAGTCTGTATTCGATGGACGGTGACGTTGCGCCGCTGCACGAAATCTGCGACCTCGCCGAGCGCTATGGCGCAATGACCTATGTCGACGAGGTCCATGCCGTCGGAATGTATGGAGCGCAGGGCGGCGGGATCGCCGAGCGCGACGGCGTCGCGTCGCGTATCGACATTCTGGAAGGAACGCTCGCCAAGGCGTTTGGCTGTCTCGGCGGCTACATCGCGGCGAACGCGAACGTCATCGATGCCGTGCGGTCCTATGCGCCAGGATTCATCTTCACAACCGCGCTGCCGCCGGCAATTTGTGCCGCGGCGACCGCGGCGATCCGGCATCTCAAGATCTCGCAAAAGGAGCGCGATCGCCACCAGGACCGCGCGGCTCGTGTAAAGTCTATGCTCAGAGCTGCAAGGTTGCCGCTCATGCCAAGCGACACGCATATTGTACCCCTTTACGTCGGCGATGCCGAGCGGTGCAAGCTCGCTTCGGACATGCTGCTGTCCGACTACGGCATCTATATCCAACCGATCAACTATCCGACTGTGCCACGGGGCCGCGAGCGGCTTCGGATCACGCCGTCGCCCTTGCATGACGATCGGCTCGTTGATCAACTTGGACAGGCCTTGTCAGAAGTGTGGGATCGCATTGGGATTCCGCTGTCGCGATGAGTAAGCCGAACAAGCCATGCAATGGCGCGAGCGCTCTTTGCGCCCTTGCATCCACCCCGGAGTGTACCCGCCGCTTTTTTTTGGAACCCGAACTTTCCTTCAGGTCAGGTTCAGCTAGGCGAGTTAAGCCATAGGCGCCGCCCGAACAGTTGCCCCCGGTAACCTGTTGGCTGTTCGGAAGTAACGAGGCTCGGACCCCAGCCCCGTCCGAGCCTCGTTCACGGGCGGGGTGTCTCGTCGGCCAGAACATGCGCGTCTGGTGTGGCTCGGAGCTTGCTGGTGCCAAGCGGGCGCGGCCCGGAAACTCCCGGTCGACACGCGAGACGGACAACGCGCGAATGGCGGGCTTTGCCCACTGGCCTTCGTGGGCGCCCCCGTCAGACGCGCATGCGTGCTATTCATCCTTCTCTTGCGACGGACCGATCTTGTCCAACGCAAGAAGAAGCGACGCCACACGATTGGCCGAAGCGGCCCATTCGGCGAGACGAGGATAGTTGTCCGTAAACCAGCTGCAGGCGCCCTGGACCACGACGAAGGCTGCGGCCGCCTGAACGACCTCGCCGAGCAGCATCGTGCCGGCAACGTATTTCGGCGTGCAAAGCAGCAGGCCGATCACCGGCGCTACCAGTGAATTTGTGTGGGTTATGATCGTGAGACGCACGAGTTCCCAGCAATACTTCAGCCACGAAACAATCACCGCCGTGAGGGCAGGCTGGATCGCGCGAATTCCGTCCTCACCTTTCATGGTGGGCACCATGCCTTCCCCGCTTTCACGCACATGGGTGCCCACGGCCCTCAGCTGGGCCTCGGCCCGCTTGTTCTCCTCCAGGACGTCTGTCAGACGGCGGCCGATCAACATCGTTACCACTGCCACGGTGATCGAGTAGACGACGACGGCGACGACCAGGTAGCCGGGAATGGTCAGAGGAAGGCCTGCTACATCAATCGTGAGATTGCCTCCGACCACCCAGAGGATGCCGATAAAGGTGGCCGCTGTCAGCAGCGAGCTGACGAGCCCGAGAACGAGGTCGACCGGAAGGTCTGTTGCCATTCTGCAGTCCTCGGCTATCCGGTACTCCGGGGCCTGATAGTCTCCCGTCACGAAGTTCAGCCGCACAAAGCGATTCCGTCCCAGCCAGTAGCGGTAAAGCTCATCGCTGAGCCACGCCCGCCATGTCCGCTGCACCGTCATCCGCCCCCAAACCGAGAAGACGGCGAGAAACAGACTGGCTGCGGCGAGCGGTATGAAGCGCAAGGCTTGGCTGAGAAGCTCTGTCCCAGCCTTGCGCTCCACCGCATTGAAGAAGTCGCGGTTCCAGAAATTCAGATAGTACTGGGTCAGCAATTGCAGAAGAACTGTCGCAATCAGCAACACTGTCAGCAACCAGGCCAAGACCGCCGACTTGCCTGTCCAGAAGCCGCGCGCGCTTTTCCAGAAACGCAGCAACAACTGCCGTTCACTGGGCGCGTGATATGTTTCGTTGCTAAGCATGATAGCCGGTAATGGCTGCGACGTTCACGCGCGATGCGAGCCGATGAACATCCGCACCGAAGCAGAGTCCGGTGCCGGGACTGAGCAACGCCGCCGAACCGCCGGCAACTCCATAGCGCAGGGCATCATCGAGCTTGTCGCTATGGGCGAGCCGCGAAACCATCGCTCCCAGGAAGCTGTCACCTGCGCCGGACACACTAACGGGCTCGATAGCAAGGCCACTCGCACGCAAGGCGATATCTCGCGTCAGCAGCAGAGCGCCGCTCGGGCCCATTGAGAGTGCGATAATGTCGATGCGATAACGGCTGAACAGGCGGCGTCCCGCTTCGAGGAGCGATTGCTCGTTGGCGCAGCTGATCCCGGCCAGCTCCTGAAACTCCCGAAGGTTGGGCTTGATGAGATAAACGCCCGCTTCCAGCGCGGCCTTGAGCGCGGCGCCAGATGTATCCGCGATGACCTTGGCCGCCCCTTTGGAAGCCCGAACCACTCTGCCGTAGAAATCGTCCGGAACTCCTGGTGGCAGGCTGCCGCTTGCGATAACGAACGCAGCCTGCGCACTGAGGCGTTCAATTGTGTCGAGACACTGCTGCCATTCGAATTCACTGAGGGGGGCTCCGGGAAACACCAGCCGGAACTGCTCTTTGCTCGTCTCATCGAAGACGGTGATGTCTTGGCGGGTATCCTTCGATGTCGGAATGACGATGCTGCGCACGGCCTCGCGTTCAACCAGGGCTGCCAATGTCTGCCCGGTGGCGCCGCCGGCCGGATAGACCGCGGTCGCCTCGAAGCCCAGTCGCTTCAGGACGCGCGCCACATTGATCCCGCCGCCGCCGGGATCGCGTTGAGGTTCGGCGCAGCGCATCTTCGTGAAGGGCACCATCTTCGTGACCGAGGTCGAGACATCGAGAGCCGGGTTGATGGTCAAGGTGACGATGTCGAGTTGCGGTGTCTCAGCCAAGGCTTTCGACCTCCATCAGGTTACGAAGACCGACGAAGGCGACGTCCTCGTCCAGGATCAGATAGGCCGGTATTGGTTCCAGGAAGTTTCGGAGCCGCCCCTTCTCCTCGAAGCGCCGTCGAAACTGGGAGGCGGCAAGATAGTCTGGCATGTGGTGCAATCGGCCCCGCAGTGTCGTCTTGATCATGGCCGCATCGCCCTGATCAACCCGGCATACCAGCCGAACGACGATTTCGGAGTTCGCCGCAGAGAAGCATAATCAACGTACGTCAAGCCGAACCTGATGCTGTAGCCGGAATCCCATTCGAAATTGTCAAGCAGCGACCAGACGAAATAGCCGCGAACATCGACGCCGCCTGCAGCGGCGTCATTCATCGCGTTGATATAGGCCTTGAGAAATTCTATTCGGCCCGGGTCGATGACAGCACCGGTCCGGTCAGGTTCGTCGGAATTGCCGTATCCATTCTCGAGCACATAGATCGGCAGGCCATATCTGGTATGGACCGCCAGCAGCGTCTCGCTGAAAGCGTCGGGATCAATCGGCCATCCGATCGGGGTCAAGGCAGCGTCGGCCGGCTTGTCGCCGAAGTCGTAGCCCAGCATCGAGTCCGCCCGCGACTTCACGTAGACCGGGCTGTAGTGATTCAATCCAAACCAATCGAGCGGACGGCAAATTCGCGCAAGGTCGCCGGGTTGCATATGCGGTTCGATCGCATCTCGCATCGACGGCGGATACTCGCCGCGGCATTGCGGATCTGGAAAGGCCGCATTCCAGTACACATCCAGGCGCGCTGCCGCCGCCGCATCGACTTCGCTTGCACTGGAAGGCCGGCATGGCTGCCGATTGTGAATGCAGCCGATCGAGGCGTTGACGACGTCAGCGCGGAGCACATCCACCGCGGCTCCGTGGGCAAGATTGACGTTATGGATCATACGGTGGAGCTTGTCTTCGCTGCTGCTATCCTGCTTGCCGAGCGAACGGCTGAACAGGCTGAACATCGACGGTTCGTTGAATGTCGCAAACCGCTTGACCCGGTCGCCAAGGCGCGTGGCGATCAAAGCTGCATAGTCGGCGAACCATGTGGCCGATGCCCGATTGAGCCATCCGCCTTGCTCCTCGAGGGCTTGGGGGAGGTCCCAATGATACAGGCACAGCCACGGCTCGATGCCGTCGGCCAAGAGCGCGTCGACCAGCCGGTCATAGAATGCAAGGCCGGCCTCGTTGATAGGGCCGCGCCCCTGCGGCAGGACGCGCGGCCAGGCCACCGAGAACCGGTACGCCTGCACGCCTAGTGCCTTCATGAGACCGACATCTTCGCGGTAGCGATGGTAGTGATCACACGCGACGTCGCCGGTGTCGTGGTTCTTGATTGAACCGGTCCGACAATAGATGTCCCAAACGCTCAATCCGCGCCCATCCTCCTGCGTTGCCCCTTCGATCTGGAAGCTGGAGGTGGACACGCCCCAGATGAAGTCAGGGCGCAGGCTGGCGATGTTCGGCAGTGGCGTTGTCGGCATGAGCGACCTGCTTGGTCCTGCTCAGCCGGTGTCTGGTTACGCGTCACGCGACCGGCCGGCTGGATTTCAGGCGCGTTGTCTCCCTCCGGAATTGGTAATCAGGGTGGCCCCGGCTGGTATTGAGATAGGTCAAGAACCCCTGGCTTGGCCGTGCGATGGAATGGCAACTTCAGACAGCCCGGGGGCACGCTTGCGAAGGACCGGATGGGGAGGGGTCGTCGACGACGGCCTCGAGGGAAGCGGCTTCTTCCGCATCGCCGAGCGCAATGGCGTATTCTGGTTCGTCGATCCCGATGGTGGCCGCTTCATCTCGAAGGGAATCAACACGGTCCGCTTCGATCAGGACCACATCGGGCGCAGCGAGCGCGTGCCCTATGCCGAGGCCTGTCGGGCCAAATACGGCAGCCTGCCAACCTGGCGCGCCGCTGCGTCCAACCGCCTTGCAAGCTGGCAATTCAACACAGTCGGCTGCTGGTCGGACCAAGGCGTCGCCAGTGCGGGGTCGCAACTACTGGCGGACGCGCCAACCGCGGAGCTCGGTATGTCCTTTCGCATTCATCGCCGCGATCAGATCTTTCCGGATGTCTTCGATCCGGAGTTTTCGGCGCATATCCGCGCAGTCGCCGATCAGCGTTGCAGGCATCGGCGCAACGATCCCGGCTTGCTCGGCACCTTCATCGACAATGAACTCTACTGGTCGCCCGACTGGCGCGGTACCGACGAGCTCCTGACGCTGTTCATGAACCTGCCGCCTCGCCGACCAGGCAGAGTCGCCGCCCTCTCGGGTCTGCAGGCGCGTTATCGGGACTTTGCCCAATTCAATGCGGTATGGCGTACAACGGCGCGATCCTGGGAGGAGCTTGGCAGGATCGAACATGTCATGGCGCCATTCGTCAGGCTTCGCCCTGGTATCTTGAACGATGCGCTCGAAACCAAGGCCAACCTGGCAAATCAAGCCCGGGAGGCGTTTTCGGCAGATTGCGATGCCTTCGTGGCGGTCGTGGCCGACAAGTATTTCGAACTGTGCGTCTCGGCAATCAAGACGGCCGATCCCAATCATCTCGTGCTCGGATCCCGGTTCGGCTATCAACCGCTGGCGGGCGTCATTGCCGCAGCCGGTCGTCACCTCGATGTCATCTCCTTCAATTGCTACGAGTTCAACCCGGGCCCAATCATTGACGCCTATGCCGCCACCAGCAAGCCATGCCTGATCTCTGAATTCTCCTTTCGCGGTGATGACGCGGGCCTGCCAAATTCCAAAGGGGCGGGACCGCGCGTTGCCACTCAGACCGAGCGCGCCCGGGCCTTCGAGGGCTATGTTGCGATGGCCCTCAGCAAGCCGAATGTGGTCGGCTACCACTGGTTCGAGCATGCCGACCAGCCAGCGGAGGGGCGCTTTGACGGAGAAGATTCGAATTTCGGCACGGTGACCATCGACGACGAGGTCTATGGCGAACTGACGAGAACCATGACCAGAGTCAATGCGGCCGTGGAACACATTCACGCCGCTGCGGTCCCAGCGGTGATCTGATCGCCGCAATGCGCAAAAGCGTCATGTCCCGGATCTTGGCAGATTGGCCTCGGCATCGGATACAACGGCCATCGTGCGAAATACGCTCGAGGGATTGACGCTGATCGAGTCGATGCCGAGCTCCGTCAGATATCGCGCGACCTCCGGGTAGTTCGCCGGTGCTTCGCCGCAGATGCCGATATGACGGCCGTTGCGCTTGGCGCCCACCACGGCCTGTCGGAACATCTCCAGCATTCCGGGGTCGCGCTCGTCGAAATCGAAGGCGACGATATCGGAATCCCGGTCGACCCCCAGCGTAAGTTGGGTGAGGTCGTTCGAGCCGATCGAGAAGCCATCGAATAACTGGGAAAATGCGTCGATCTGGATGACGTTATTCGGGATCTCGCACATGACGTAAATCTCGAGACCGTCTTCGCCGCGCTTCAGTCCATTGGCAGCCATCGTCGCGATAACGCGCCGGCCTTCCTCGACGGTTCGGCAGAACGGCACCATGATGCGCAGATTGGAGAGACCCATCTCCTTCCGCACCCGGCGGAGTGCTGCGCACTCCAGCGCAAATCCTTCGGCATAGGCAGGATGGCTGTAGCGGGAGGCGCCCCGGAAACCGAGCATCGGGTTCTCTTCCCGGGGCTCGAAGCCTTCGCCACCGATCAGGCTGGCGTATTCGTTGGTTTTGAAGTCCGAAAGACGCACGATCACGGGCTTCGGATAGAATGCCGCGGCGATGGTGCCGACGCCTTCCGCCAGTCTTTGAACGAAGAAGTCGGCCGGGCTGGTGAAGCCCTTCACCAGGCGCGCGATCTCGGCGCGCGCCCTGGCTGACTTGACCTTGTCCGGCTTGAGCAGGGCCATCGGGTGAACGCCGATATGCTCGCTGATGATGAATTCCATGCGGGCAAGGCCGACGCCGGCCTGTGGCTGCATCGCGGTGCGGAACGCCATCTCCGGTGTGCCGACATTCACCATAATGGCCGTGCGCGGCCGCCGAAGCTCGCTGACCGGCGTTCTGGTCACGTCGAAAGCAATCGTTCCCTCATATACGCTGCCAACGTCGCCTTGGGCGCAGCAGATCGTCACCTCGGTCCCGGTCTTGATCTTCTCCGTCGCGAGAGTGGTGCCCACCACGGCGGGGATGCCCAATTCTCGCGCGATGATGGCGGCATGGCAGGTGCGGCCACCCTTGTCGGTGATGATGCCGGCCGCAATCTTCATGACCGGCTCCCAATCCGGACTGGTAGCCGGCGCCACCAGGATCTCGCCGGGCCTGAAGGCTGCAAGGTCGCGCGCAGTCACGATGCGACGCGTCCGTCCCGAAGCGATCTTCTCACCCACCGCGCGACCGGTGACGATGACCGGGCCACGCCCCTTCAGGTTGTAGGTCTCGTAGACGTCCGCGGCGCGCCGCGAGGCGACGGTTTCAGGGCGAGCCTGAATGATGTAGAGCTTTCCGTCGGCGCCGTCCTTGGCCCATTCGATGTCCATCGGCATCGCGACCCCGGCGTGCTTGGAGTAGTGAGCCTCGATCAGGACCGCGCTCTCGGCAAGGCTGAGCACCTCCGGGTCGGAAATGCAGAACGTCCGGCGTTCCGCCTCAGGCACGTTGCGGGTCAGCGTCGCATGCTTACCCCCACCTTTGCCGTAGATCATGCGGATTTGCTTGGCGCCCAGCCGGCGCCGCAGCACGCGGCGATATCCCTGGCTCAGCGTGGGCTTGTGAACATAGAATTCGTCCGGGTCGACCTGGCCTTGCACGATGGTCTCGCCGAGACCGTAGCAGCCGGTGATGAAAACCACCTCGCGAAAGCCGGATTCGGTATCGAGCGTGAAGATGACGCCGCTGGCTGCCAGATCGGACCGGACCATTTTCATCACGGCGACGGAGAGCGCGACCTTGAAGTGATCGAAGCCGTTGTCGATGCGATAGGAGATCGCGCGATCGGTGAAAATGGAGGCAAAGCAGCGCCGGCAAGCTTCGAACAAGTCCGTGGGCCCGCGCACATTGAGAAAGCTTTCGTGCTGACCTGCAAAACTCGCCGTCGGTAGATCCTCTGCCGTCGCGGAGCTGCGTACGGCGACGGCGACCCCTCTCCCGGCGTCGCGTTCAAGCTGTCGATAGGCTTCCACGATCTGTTCGCGCAGCAGCGGCGTGTCCATCGCCCCGTATATGATCTCGCGGGCTTTGGCGGCCTTACTCGCGAGCTGCTTGATCTTGCTCTTGTCGATCCCATCGAGAAGTCGGTGAAGCGCGTCGGCTACGCCGTCCCGCGATAGCGCTTCGCGATAGGCGTCTGCCGTGATGGCGAAGCCGTTGGGGACGGCAACCCCTTGGGATGCGAGCGCGGAATACAATTCGCCAAGCGAAGCGGTCTTGCCGCCGACCAGTCCGACGTCGCCCAATCCGATTTCGAGGAAAGATCTGATATATCCCGACATGCAACGAGCAGATCACGCCCCGCCTGCTCGGCCTTGAGGCAGGTCAACCTTTCGAACGATTAGCGCGTCGCCCGATCGTCGATAACATTCCGAAGCAAATGTCCGACACGCGCGGCCGATGCGTTGAAGGTCAGGCTTTGAGCTTGCTTTCCGGCGATGTCGCGGCTGCGATCGAGAGCTGAACGGCTTCGTCCTGCGTCTTGATGGCCCGGGTCAGGGAAAACAACCGTTGGCGCGTGTCGTAAAGCTGATCAAGCAGCGACAGCACGAGTGGAAGTGAGCTGTCATCAACGTCGAGGTCATAGGTCAGCGTACAGATGAGGCGGATCCGCGCGCATTCCATGTCCGAGAACGTCAGAGACCCTCCGTCCTGTTCCGGCACGACCAGTTCTTCGTTGACCCAACGTTCGAGATCGGCGCGCTGGAGCGAGGAGATGGTCGCCAAAAGATCGTCAACAGCCATCATGACTCCATCTCCTTGCGTGGATACTGAGGGTTTTTCGGCCGCCATGCTTCCAGAAATCGTACCAGTTCGGGTTCTTCGGCAGTGGGAAGGATGACCTTCAGCTTGATCAATTGATGTCCGCGCTGCCCGGACTTTCGGTTGCGGATACCTCTTTCGCGCAGCCGCAGCGTGGTGCCGGAATTCGAACCCTTCGGGATCGTCACCGTCACCGGTTGAGTGATTGTCGGTACCTCGACTTGGCCTCCCAGCACCGCCTCGCGCAGGGTCACGGGTATTTCGACATGGATGTTGTCATCCTTGCGATGGAAGAACGGATGCGGCTGGATGTGCAACTCGACATAGGCATCGCCTGGCGGCCCGCCGCCATAGCCTGGCATTCCCTGGCCTTTCAGCCGCAGCATCTGCCGGTCCTCGGCGCCCTCGGGAACGATCACCTCCAGGGTCTTGCCGTCCGGCAGCGTGACAGCGCGCGTGGCACCGCTGGCGGCGTCCACGATGGCCACCGGCAGCACATAGCTCACATCCTGACCGCGCGCCCGGAATGCCCTCTCTGATCGTTGCCCTCTGCCGGCAAACGCTTTTGCCAGGAATTCTTCCAGATCTTCGTTGCTGTCAAATCCATCCTGCGCGGCATGGCCGGTGTAGGCAGGTCCGTCGGCGAAGTCGCGATAGAATGGCTCCTGCGGCCGCTCTGCGCCGCTGGCGTCGATCTCACCTGCATCAAACCGCCGTCGCTTCTCCTTGTCCTTGAGCAGATCGTTGGCAGCCGAGATGGCCTTGAACTTGGCCTCTGCCTCCTTGTCGCCCGGATGCAGGTCGGGATGAAATTTGCGCGCGAGTTTTTTGAAGGCGCTTTTGATCTCCTTCTCGGTCGCGGATCGGGTTACGCCAAGCGTCTCGTAAGGGTCTTTCATTTCACCTGATCCCCGAAGGTCTACGAAATCCAGTCAACCTTCGCGGCCTTTCTGGGAACCGGCGCCGCCGCTGTCTTGGGATGCCCTACGATGATGGGCGCGACCGGCACGGTCATGCCGGAAAGCTTAAGCGACGACTTTCCCTCCGACGTTCCAAGCCAGGCTTGCGCAAACCCGATCCAGCATGTCCCCAATCCCACGGCGCAGGCCGCCAACATCAAGTTCTCCGCCGCGAGAGCGCAATCCTCAACGACCCAGGGACCCTCGGGTGCCGAGATCACGACCAATGCCGGCGCGTGATAGAATATGTCGAAATCGGGATTTTCGAGGATGCTTTGGAAGTGATGCGATGCCAACGCCGCGGCCGAGGTCCTGAGCATATGCGCCTTTGCTTCGCGCGAAATGCGGGCGAGTAGTGCCTTGTCCTGCACGATGGTAAACAGCCATGGCTGTTGATTGACGGCGCTAGGCGCCTGGATGGCAGCATCAATGAGTTGCCTCAACACTTGCTCGTCCACCGGTTGCGAGGTGAATTCGCGTACCGCGCGCCGACGATAGATGGCTTCTTTGAGATCCATGGCCGTCTCCATTTGCATTCAATAATCCTGACGCACCCGCCATTTCTCGGTTTGATGTCGATCAAATCGATGGAGGCACATTGATCCTAGGTTGCCGTTGGAGGCTGATCATGCATGGACGCGCTGCCATTCGTGCGACGATCGGGCGCGACGGTCGACGGCGTTATTGCAGATAGCGGAGACGTTTGCAGGAGCACTCCACGTGAGCGAGATGCAGGAGCCGCCTTCATGGGATCGTTAGCGCAGAATCCGGATCGCTCTGATGTGGTGAGGTCGTTTCCCGCGCTCCGGGCAGAGATGGTCGAGCGCAATATCGCCGCGCGCGGTGTGCGTGACGAGCTCGTTCTCGAGGCAATGGGAAAGGTGCCGCGCGAACTATTCCTGCCGGAAAAGCTTCGCGAATTTGCCTACGAAGATTCGCCGCTCCCGATCGCCGGAGAGCAGACCATTTCTCAGCCCTACATTGTCGCCTACATGGTGGAAGCGCTCATGCTCAAGGGCGGCGAGAAAGTGCTCGAGATCGGCGCAGGCTCCGGTTACGCCGCCGCGGTGCTGTCGGAGATCGCGGCCGATGTCTACACGGTTGAACGCCTCGGTCCCCTTGCCGAAAGGGCGGCGGTCACACTTGCCGAACTCGGTTACGATAACGTCCACGTCCTGCATGGAGACGGTACCAAAGGCTGGCCGGAACATGCGCCATACGACGCCATCGTGGTGGCCGCCGGCGGTCCGCAGGTTCCAAAGGCGCTCAAGGAGCAGCTGAAGATCGGTGGCAGGCTGGTGATTCCGGTTGGCGCCGATCAAAATACGCAGGAATTGGTATGCGTCATCCGCATTTCGAAGGACGAGTATCGCAGCGAAGATATTGCCGATGTCCGCTTTGTTCCATTGATCGGAGAGGAAGGGTGGGCAACTAAAAAGGGCGAGGCTCGGGCGTCCATGCGACGAGCGCTTCGTCCGGCTGCTCCGGAGGAGGAGACGCTAGTCCGCGATCTCGCTGACGCCGCTGAATCGTTTCCATCCATCGAGGCGGCCGATCTCGGCCCACTGATGGAACGTATCGGGTCGGCGCGCGTCGTCCTGCTCGGCGAGGCGACCCATGGTACGTCCGAGTTCTACCGGATGCGCGAACGCATCACGCGCGATCTGATCGTCAAGAAGGGTTTTCGCCTCGTGGCGATCGAGGCGGATTGGCCGGATGCCGCTCGTGTCGATCACTATGTGCGGCATTTCGAATATCCTCCGTCGGAGTGGACTGCATTCGCGCGGTTTCCGACCTGGATGTGGCGAAACACCGAGGTGCGCGATTTTGTCAGCTGGTTGCGCAAGCACAACGGCACGGTGGAGAAGAGTTCGCGCGTCGCGTTTCACGGTCTCGATCTCTACAGCCTCTACGATTCAATTCGGTCGGTCCTCAATTACCTCGACGGAGTCGATCCCGCCTCGGCGCGCGTCGCCCGCGAGCGCTATGGTTGCCTGACTCCGTGGCAGCGCGATCCCGCTACGTACGGCCATGCCGCGCTGACCGGATCCTACCCGACTTGCGAATCCGATGTGGCCCATGCGCTCACTGATCTCCTGGCAAAGCGCCGGGCCTATGCCGAGCACGATGGTGAGCGCTTTCTTGACGCCGAGCAGAATGCGCGCCTCGTGACCAACGCCGAGCGCTATTACCGGATCATGTACTACGGCTCCCGCGCGTCATGGAACCTGCGCGACAGTCATATGTTCGACACCCTCAAGAACCTGTTGGCGTTCCATGGGCCGGACAGCAAGGCAGTAATCTGGGCACACAATTCGCATGTCGGTAACGCCGCGGCGACTGAGATGGCCGTTCGTGGCGAGCACAATATCGGGCAGCACTGCCGCAGGGCGTTTGGCGACCAGGCGTATCTGGTCGGCTTCGGCACCCACAGCGGCACGGTCGCCGCGGCGTCCGATTGGGGCGGCCCGATGGAGGTCAAGACCATTCGGCCATCGCTGCCCAGTAGCTATGAACGGCTATGTCACGCGGTGGGCCTTCCGCGCTTCATGCTGGGCTTGCGCGGTCGCGGCGATCTCTGCGGTCCAAAGGGCCTTGGCAGGGAACGGCTCGAGCGAGCCATTGGCGTGATCTACAGGCCCGAATCCGAATTTGCGAGCCACTACTTCCGGGCCAGCCTGCCGCGACAGTTCGACGAATACATCTGGTTTGACGACACGCGGGCGATAACTCCGCTGGATACCGCCGAGATCGCCGGGCTTCCGGACACTTATCCGTTCGGGGTGTGATCGCGTTACGAGCAGTCAGTCGGCCAGTGGAGCAGTTCGACGAGGGAAAGCGAAATGAGCAAGAATGATCAGAGGACGCGGGAGCGCTTGGCGAAGCGCACGCCGAAGGTGCCCGCGCCGGACCGGGGTGGGCACCTCGCGACAAAGCAGGCCGATCGGGCGATCAAGGATGCCCTTGAGGACGATGAGGTAAGAGAGACGCTTGGACTCCGTTCCCTGGACAAGCGTCCATAGCATGCATGCTGAATCCAACCTTGGGGCGCGAGATTGATGCTTGGAGACCATAACTTGCGTATCGTTGCGGCCGCCCGCGTCTGCAAGGCAATTCGCTTTGCGTTTTTCGTTGCCATGATCGGAGCGCTGTTTGTACCCGACAAAATGAACCGATCACGTGCCGCGGAGGTCGATGCCGTCGGCGTCGTCGCTCCGATCGGGTTCGCCGAGATCGTCGAACGCGTGAGGCCAGCCGTCGTCGGCATTCGTGTGAAGACGGACCAGCGAACGTCCGATGTCCCGCGCCCGCGCCCGATCCCGCAGGGATCGATGCTGGATCGGTTTTTCCGGCAGTTCGGCATCCAGATCACTCCGGATCAGGGATCTGAACCCGATACATCGGTCGGTGCGGGATTCCTCATCTCCGGAGACGGCTACATCGTCACGAATGAGCATGTCGTGACAAATGGCATCGACATCGAAGTGACGTTGGATGACGGGAAGATCTACTCGGGCAGGCTCATCGGTTCCGATCCGCAAACCGATCTCGCCCTGATCAAGATCTCCGCGGCTGCGGACCTGCCATATGTCCGTCTGGCCACGACGGAGCCCAGGATCGGTGAGTGGGTGCTGCCGATCGGCAATCCCTTCGGATTTGGCGGCACGGTGACCGCAGGCATCGTCTCGGCGCGCGGTCGCGATCTCGGCGAGGAGCCGTATAGCGATTTCATTCAGATTGACGCGCCCGTCAACAAAGGAAATTCGGGCGGGCCCACCTTCAACGTGAGGGGCGAGGTGGTCGGGGTCAATACGGCAATTTATTCGCCATCGGGCGGTTCTGTTGGCGTGGCGTTCGATATCCCGGCCGAGACTGTAAAGGCTGTCGTGCAGCAACTCAGGGAAAAAGGGCGGGTGACGCGCGGCTCGGTTGGCGTGTACCTCCAGGAGGTGACGCCCGGCATCGCGGACGCCTTGGATATGAAGAAAGCGCAAGGCGCTCTCGTTGCCCAGCTCGATGTGGGCGGGCCCGCCGCCCGGCAAGGCATTGAGGCGGGCGATGTGATCGTGTTCCTGAACGATCACGAAGTGACAAGTCCGCGCGATTTCGCCCGGACGATGGCGGCGGTCGTTCCCGGCTCCGACGTCAATGTCCGCGTCTTGAGAAACGGTCAGGCACTATCCGTGACGGTCACCGCAGGCGAGCTGTCGCAAGCAGCGAAAGGCCCTTCGGACAAACAGGAGAAGCTGGGAAAAGAAGCAGTGCTCGGGCTCACTCTCGCTCCAGCGGCTCTGGTTCCCGGTGCGGGCGAGGTTGGCGTTGTTGTTCTCGAGATCAATCCCGAAGGCGGGGCATCAGCCGGCGGCTTGCAGGTCGGCGACATCGTGCTCAGCATCGGCGGACGGCCAGTCGCTGCTGTCGCGGATTTCAACCGGCTGGTGGGTGAGGCCCGGGGCCGCGCCAAGCGAACGTTGCTGATCCGTATCAAACGCGCCGACGCAATGAATTTCGTCGCGGTTCCGATCGATCAAGCGCACATCGACGAATGATCGGCGCCTGTTTGATCTAGCGCAATACGACGTGCTGCGGCCAGGCGCAGCATTTCAAGTCTTAAATGAGGAGGTCTGCGTGCGACCGGTGTGGTTTACACCTATGCGGTTGAACCCCTCAAACAGGCTCGGAGGCTGAAATGGCGAGTGAATCTCCCTTTGAGATGACGGCGGGGGTGAATAGCGTCGACTGGACAAAGCTCATCTACACGCCCGCGACGTCTGCCTATGGGCAGGCGACAAAAGGTCTGTTGGAGGTCGGCGCGTCCTGTCTCCATGACCACGCGGATTACCTGCTCAAGCTCGCCGAGTGCACAACGCCCGCCGAGATCGTGGCATGTCAGATGGACCTGATGAAAAACATTTCCTCGCGTTACCTGTCAGCCGCAACGCACGCTCTCGATGGCGTGAAGCCACCGCAAATCCTGACACCGGCTGACTGATTATTGCTGGCCTGAAGACCACCGATCGTCGCGAGCTGATCGATGTCAGATGCTGCACACGCCACACCGCCCACAGGCGAGTCATGAAATCGATGCCGTCAGAGCGGAAGGTCGTATCTCCGGACGAAAAGGTTTCGGATCAGGTGACGTCGCTGCCTCCTCGACCGGGAGCCATCGCGTCGTCTTCGCAAAAGCGCACGCGTATCAGGCCAACGGTCTCCTGGTATGGCAAAATACTCATCATCGGAGCATTGCTGATGACGTTCGGCTGGGAGCTCTTTCACTTCGTCATCACATTGGTGACACTGGACTGAGAGCGAGCCGGCGCTCACGTATCGGTCAGTAAACGAAGACCGGCGTTTCCAGCAGGTGATCGTTCACCGTCACGACACCGGGAATTGCCTCTGCGGCAATACGAATGGCCGTTCGCTCGGCACGCGAAGGCGCGAAACCCCAGATATCGATGACGCCGCCCTGCACGGTCGCGTTCACGTTGAACGTATGAGACCAAGGCTGCTTCCTGAGTTCCTCGAAAAACCTCTTCCTGATGGCCGAATCCGGAAGCGAGATATCGAGCTTTGGCCGGGCGCTCGCGATGGCCTGGAGCAGGTTGGCCCGGCTGACGATCCCGACGATCTGTCCTTCCTTGTTGACGATCGGGACGCGCTTGATCTGGCGCTCTTCGAGCAGCATCGCAAGCTCAGCCAATGGCATCTCGGGCGCGGCGGTTGCGACATCGCGGGTCATGATGTCCTGAACTTTGACGGCGTGCGACTTGACGTAGTCGGCTGCGGACTCGGCATCACTCGTCAAGAGGCGCAGCCACCAGGAGGGGGAGCGCTCGGTTCCGCTCTCGGCTCTGTGGATCAGATCTCCCTCGCTCACGATGCCGAGAACCTTGTTGTCGGCGTCGACGACAGGCACGGCACTGATCCGTCGCTCCATCAGGATTTGCGCGACTTGGCGGACTGTTGCGTTTGGTCCAACTGTGACGACAGGGGATACCATCACGTCTCGTGCTTGCATGGCAGACCTCGTTCGCTCGATTTTTGCTGATCCTGCCTTATCGCGAATGGGCCGGTTTGATCGGGATCAAGCCTCGCGGCCTGCGCGGCGATAGAAATCATCCATATGTCAGAAGGAGAGCGGCAATGATCAGGATACCGCATCGTGCGATCGTGTTTGTCGGGGATGGTCGGAAAGCGCTGTTCCTGCGCAACGAGGGAGACGAGAAGTTTCCGAATTTGAAGACGGAAGCGGTCTTCGAGGAAGAAAATCCACCCTCGCACGCCCAAGGGAGCGATCGCCCCGGACGGGTCGGCAAAGGTTCAGGTCGGCGAAGCGCGGTGGAGATGACCGATTGGCATGAGATTGAGGAGAGTCGTTTCGTAAGACACGTCGCGGCCGCTGCCGAGCGCCTCCTTCGGGGCGAACATTCGACCTCTCTCATCGTCGTCGCGCCACCCCGCGCGCTGGCGGAGCTTCGTTCGGCCTTTCATGACGATGTGAAGCGTCGAATTATCGGCGAACTCGACAAGGATCTCACCAAGCATCCTGTTGACGAGATCGAGAAGCATCTGCTCGCCGCAGCGTAATCATTTCCAACCCGTCGGAGCATCGTCATGTCTGTCGCAAGCGTCATGGTGTACGTCGATTCCGAGCAGCAGGCGTCGGGTCAGGTCGCCGTTGCGGAGAGTATCGCGAAACGTTTCGGAGCATCCCTCCTGGGGGTCTCGGCGGTGGCTGTAGAGCCTCCGTTCGTGGCCGAAGGCGTCATCATCGAGCAAACCACCGAGGAAGACGTCAAACGTATGAAGGCCGCGCTTTCGGCAAAGGAAGCCTGGTTCAGAAAGGTGGTCCGGTTGCCGACCGAAACCGTCGAATGGCGCTGGGCCCTCGATTATCCCACCGACTTCCTGGTCGAGCAGGCAAGGGCGGCGGACCTTGTGGTCGTCAAGCGCAAGCCGCGCACGACCAGCCACTCGCACTTCTTCGATCCGTCCGGAGCCATGCTGCGCATGGGGCGCCCGACGCTCTTCGTGCCGGAGCGGGTGACGGAATTCTCCGGCGATCGCATTGTGATCGGCTGGAAAGACACGAGGGAGGCGCGCCTCGCCGTTCGCGACGCGCTGCCCTTTCTGACCAGGGCCTCGCAGGTCACGATCGCGGAGGTCTGCACATCGGACGAACAGGACGCGGCTCGCAGGCGGGTTCGAGACGTGGCCGGCTATCTTCAGCGGCACGGGGTGCAATGCCAGCATGAGGTGCGTGTCCACACGGCTGAGCCGGACGGCGGTTATCTCGCCAGGCTGGCCACCGAGGTTGGTGCCGACCTCATCGTTACGGGCGGCTACGGCCATAGCAGGTTAGGAGAATGGATTTTCGGCGGAATGACCCGCAGCCTGCTGGAAGAGGCAAATGTATGTTTGCTGATGTCTCACTAGCGCAGAGCAGAGAGTATCCCTTCAGCCGGCTTAGATGGAGGCGGCCATGAAAGCAGCAGATATCATGCGAACCTGGTTTGCGACGGTGAAGCCAGGCGCCCCGCTGCTCGATGCCATCCATCTGCTGCTCGAAACCAATCAGCGTGGCCTGCCGGTCGTTGATGGTGACGGGGCATTGTTAGGCATCATTTCTGAAGGTGATTTCCTTCACAGGCAAGAGTTGGGCGTCGACTACCCGGAGGGGTTTTGGCTCGAGTGGCTGTTCGGGAGAGACGAAGGGCAGTTCGCTCGCGAGCGAACCGGTGGTCTACGGGTCGATGCTGTTATGAGCCGGCATCCCGTCTGCGTCGACGAAAACGCAACGCTCGAAGAGGTCGTCAAGCAGATGGACATCTACCAGATCTCGCAGGTGCTCGTCCTCCGGGACAAGAAGTTGGCGGGTATCCTAGGTAAGACGCAGATGCTCGCGGCGCTCGAGCAGCGCTTGAGATGTTCACTGCAAGGAATCGACCAGTAAGCCGCCGCTGAGGCATTGTGTCATGCTTGCTCGAGCGCCCTTCGCAGCCTCCGGACGATAACACCACGTGCCCGATCGTCGGCCGCAGCTTCAATCTGATCATTGATGTCAAGAATGAGCTTCGACATGTCGTTGTGCCAGTCGAGATTGACGACGGCGTCTGGGGCGAGCCTGCGGCGGCGGGCGACATCAATCGATGTCGGAGCTGCTGTCGACAGGTCGTAGACATCGTCCAGCATCGGCGCGAATATTCGCGCGGTCGGCAGGGTTCGCTCCGCGATCCGGTTCTGAAGGCCTCCGAGGGCGTGCTCTTCTCCATGTACAATGAACAGTCCACGGCGAATGGGGCGCCGCGCGGCGATCCAGCGCTCGAGCTCCGGCCCGTCGGCATGCCCGGAATATTCGTCGATGTACCGAATTCTCGCTTCGAGCTTGATTTCATCGCCCTGGATTCTGACCGCCTTTGCACCGTCGAGCAGGAAGCGGCCTAGCGTACCTTGAGCCTGAAAACCCGTAAGCAAGACAGTGCATTCCTTGCGCCATAACCACCTCTTCAAGTGATGGCGGATGCGGCCGGCATCGCACATGCCGCTCGCGGCAATAATGATATGAAAGCCGGAGAGCCTGGCGATCGACTTGCTCTCGTCGACGGTCTCCGTGAAATGCAGCTGAGTTGATGTGAGAAGCCGGTCGAGATCGACCGCTGGATCGAGGCTGGCGGCATTTCTCCGAAAGACTTCCGTGGCGCGGATCGCCAACGGGGAATCGAGGAAGATGGGAGCGGCGGGAATGTCGCCCTGCGCCATCAGGTCGGCGAGATCGGCGATCAGTTCTTGGGTGCGTTCGACTGCAAAAGCGGGGATCAGCAGTGCACCACGTCCTGCGGCAGCGTCGCGAACTTCCTGTGCCAGATGAGACCGACGAAGTGCAGGCGTCGTGGATGGACGGTCTGTATCGCCATACGTCGACTCGCAGAAGACGTAGTCGAGGCCGGTGGGGCCCTCTGGATCCAGCTCCAGGAGTTTGGCGTCCGGGCCGATGTCACCCGACATCAGAACGCGCAAAGGGCGTCCATCATCGCCCTGACCCGCGAACTCGAGCTCGATCGAAGCCGATCCGAGCAAATGGCCCGCATTCCAATAGCGGGTGCGCACGCCTGGTATCACCGGATACCATGCGTCATATTCGACGGGCCGGAACTGATCGAGGGCCGCAATCGCATTGGCTTGCGTATAGATAGGGCTGACGGCTGCCCGTCCGCGAGCGGCATTTCTTCGGTTGAGGGCCGCAACCTCCGTTTCCTGGATGTTGCCGGCGTCGGGAAGCATGTAGGAGCAAAGATCGATCGTGCCGCGAGTTGCGAGGATTGGGCCGGCAAAACCCTCGCGTGTCAGCTTTGGAAGGAGGCCGCTATGGTCGATATGAGCGTGTGTCAGCAGGACGGCATCGACGTCCGCCGGACGAAACGGGAAGGCGCCATAGTTCAGCGCCTTGAGCGTCTTCGGTCCCTGGAATAACCCACAATCGACCAGGAAGCGTCCCGTGGGAACGTCGAAAAGATAACAGGAGCCGGTCACCGTACGCGCAGCACCGCAGATTTGAATTGTGACGCTCACGCCTGGCTCCCGATGAGCCGCAGACTATCCAGCTCGTTTCGCAATGCATGAGCGAGAAGATTGTTCAGGCTCATGGCGTTGGTAGGATGTTGCACACTATTGGTGGAGCGAATGGACCGGATGCCTGCACGGCCGAAGAGCGGCATGAGCGGGTGCGGAAACAATGCGTGCACGACGATTGCTTGGATGGAGGATGCTCCCGCCGCGGTAAGAGCCTCCCCGCAGGCAATTAGCGTCCCGCCGGATGACACGATGTCGTCGATCAAAACGACCGGGCGTCCCGCAAATTGCGTCCGGTCGGACCATGTGACCTGCACGGACTGATCGGTCTTGCGAACCTTCTGGGCAACGCTGTATGACAAGCCGAGCTGGCCTGCAATATCGGCGACCCAGTTTCGCGACTCTTCATCGGGCCCGACAACGACCGAGGCCGCGGCAACCGGGTCTGCACGAAGCAAAGCCACAATTTCCGGAGCAGCAGACAGATTGTCCGCCTCGGCTCCAGGGAAGATATCGGCAAGATTGGATGTGCGATGCAGATGGGCGTCGAATGTCACGACACGATCGAAGTTGTTTGACAGAAGCGTTCCAATGGCGCGCTGGCTGATCGCTTCGCCCGGATGGAATGCTGTATCTTGGCGCATGTAGCCGAGATACGGAGCGACAAGAACCAGCCGCGAAGCTCCGTTGCGCCGTAAGGCTTCTGCCGTGAGCAACAGGGCAATCAGCTTCTCGTTGGGGTAATCGAGCGAGCAACAGACGATCGTGGTGGTCGCCACCGGGCCGACAGTGGCTCTCAACTCTCCATCGGGAAATCGATGGAGCTCGATCGCGTGACCCGCGAGTCCGAGGCTTTCGGCGAGCGCAGGCCCGAAATGGCTGGAACTGGGAAGCCATTGGACTGTGATCGGGGTCATGGCGAGGCTCCAACTTCCGTCTCCAGCCGGTAGGCTGAATCCAGCTCGGCCATGCCGACGGCAAGGTCGAAGCCGGAAGGTTCGAATGCATGAATCCGATAAAGCGGCTCGCCCTGCTCGACGCGATTGCCCAGTTTCTTGAACAGTTTGATGCCCGCGCCCTTATCGAGTGGGGCGCCTGCAGTCCGGGCCAGCCGATTGAGACGTAAGCAATCGATCGTCGAAACGACTCCGCTTCTATTGGCCCGGATGTCGGCGGTGAGATTCCCGAGCTCGCTCTTGGACGGCGCGGGCCCCTGGGCTTCGATGATCTTCACCATCTGCCGGAGCGCCGCTCCACTCGTCAGCAGCTCAGATGCTAGCGCATAGCCTGCGCCGCCCCTCAGGTTAGGATCGTGTTCCAGAAGATGGGCCGCAAGGCGCAGCGATTTCTCGCGGAGGTCACGTGGAGCCTCAGGCTCGTTGGCCAGGACTGCCATGACGTCCTGCGCCTCGAGCGAAGGACCAATTCCGTTGCCGATCGGCTGCCGCCCATCGGTGGTCACGATCTCGACCTCGAGCCCAAAGCGATCGCCAACGAACTGGAAGAGCTTGCGTAAGCGCATGGCTTCCGACGCTGTCGTGAGCTTTGCGCTAGGTCCGACGGGGAGATCGATGAGAAGGTGGGTCGATCCTGCGGCAAGTTTCTTCGACATGATGGACGCGACCATCTGTTCGTGCGTATCCAGAGCCAGGGGCCGCTCGACGCTGATCAGGATGTCGTCGGCCGGCGACAGATTGACGTGACCGCCCCATGCGAGGCAGCCGTTGCATGATGCGACGACCTCCTTCATTGCTTCCACGCTGAGATCGACCCGCGCCAACACCTCCATGGTGTCAGCTGTTCCGGCGGGCGACGTGATGGCCCGCGAAGACGTTTTTGGGATCGTCAGACCGTGTGCGGCGACGATCGGAACTACGATCATGGAGGTGCGATTCCCGGGAATACCGCCGATGCAATGCTTGTCGACAACAGTCTTCGCGCTCCATCGGAGTTGTGTGCCGGCTCTTGCCATAGCCTCCGTGAGAGCGATCAATTCGCCTGACGTCATGAAGTTCGCCGAGCTGACCAGGAACGCGGCGGTCTCCATGTCCGAATAACGATAGTGGGCGAGATCATCGACGATTGCGCCGATGTCGGGAGCTTCGAGCGTCTTGCCCTGGATCTTGGCGCGAACTGCGTCAAGGCTTGAAGGCGAGGGGGCCGGGGCAACGGCGATGTAGCTCCCCACCGGCAGTCCGAAGCGCCGGAACGCAGGTTCCGCCATGCCGAGCTCGTCGGGTCCAACCAGGCTGTCGTCGTCGGTGAGAAGCATGGTCGCGAGCTGCGTCTGCGAACCACTGCGCAGCTCGACCCTGGAAAAGCCGCGAAACAATTCGGGACGCAGCGCTGTTGAGCGGCGAGAGATCACCACGACATTTTCGCGCCCGGTGTCGAGGTTGACATGGCGGGACTTAAGCTGAGCGCGGCCGGGTGGAGTGGGATTCATCGATACTTCTTTTCGAAATTTGCGCAAGGATAGAGCTCAGTCGGGAGATGCGCTTGCGGCAGATCAATCCCTGATCCACCAGGAGCGATGGCGACGCGCTGGATATGCGGGTCAGCGAGGCTGGTCGGCTCTTAACGTTTCCAGATAAGCCACGACAGCCTCTATCTGATACTCGGAGAGCCTTGGGTTCGGCATGGCCTGGTCTGGCCCAAGGCGACGATGGTTGGATGCCAAGAATTGTCGCAGGCCATCAGCAGTGAACGACGGCCGGTTGATGATCTCCTGGAAGGCTGGAGCCGGTGGGCGCAGGGCCGGCGTCACCTTTGTCGCGTCAGGGACGACATGGCACGTCGCGCAGAATGAGTGGGCGAGAGCCCGACCCTCCGCCACCTGGTCGACGAACGATTGATTGGGGACCGGCAAGGTGAGCGGAATCTGAATTGTGATCGCCGCATAGCCGCTGCTGCGGTGGCAGCCGTTACATTCGTTCGTCATGGCGGCATACGAACTCATGAATGCGGGTAGGTCTTTTGACTGTAGCGCCTGGCGAACTGCCTGAAGTTGCTGCTTGGCATGGTCGGCCCGCGATGGGTCGGCCAACAACTTTCCGGTAGCCTCAAGATTGGCCTCGATCTGCTGAATTTCGTAGTTCGCCAGGCCCCAATTGCTCAGCTTGCCGGCAAACCATAGCTTTGCGTGCTGAAGCTGAAGCCTGTTCATAAGATCGGACAGCGCGGCGGGCACGTCAGCTGGTGCTCCGACGCTCGAGGCCGACAGCGATACAAGTATCGCGACCAACGGGAGGGTTCGCAGACGCATGATCAGGCTTTTCCGATGTCAATGATCAAATTGGCAGCTCCACCGGTCCCGACGTTGATCTCCATCAAGACGCCTTTGAGCACAGGAAATACCTCTTGGGCCTTTCCGGAGTGAACGATATGCGCGCGCACCACATCATGTCCCGGCGAGTTCTGACGATACGGCCCGAGGCGCCGGTCGCCGATGCGGCCAAACTGATGCTCGGACATCATATCAGTGGCCTGCCGGTCGTGGATTCCATGGGAAATCTCGTCGGCATCCTGTGCGAGAGCGACTTCCTCAGGCGCAGCGAGATCGGAACTGAGCACGAGCGCAATCGGTTGCTTTCGCTGCTGCTCGGGACCGAGCGGCTCGCGGGTGAGTTCGTGAAAGAGCACGGACGGAAGGTTGAAGAGGTGATGACCCGTCAGCCTGTCACCGTTGGCGAGCAAACACCGCTCGATGCAGTCGCGGACATGATGGAGCGCCGGCACATCAACCACGTCCCGGTTATGCGCGATGATCGCATCGTCGGAATGATCACACGCTCTGACTTCGTGTCAGCTGTTGCCGGGCCACTGACGGGCGCTACGGGATATTCCGGAAGTGACAACCAGCTGCGCCGGTCGGTTCTCGCCGCGCTGGCCAGGGCACCGTGGCAGCCAATCGGCCTGAACGTCAGTGTGAAGGACGGCGCGGTGACGCTTCGTGGCGTCATCAGGGGTGAGAACGCCCACCGGGCTGTCGTCGTGACTTGCGAGAACGTTACCGGTGTTCGGCGAGTAGATGACCGTCTTTGCGTTCAGTCCACCCAGCCCGACGCGGAGGAAGATTACGGCGGAGGCGATTTCGTTTCGCTTCAGACGGAGCCGTCCACGCTGGATGATGAACCGCTGTAGCGTCTGATCCGCCGGCTGCGTCAGTTGGGCCCACGGTCTCGTTTGATGATTGCCCGAAGATCCTCGGCGTATTCTTCGATGACGGCCAATCGCTCCTGCTCGCTAGCCCCGCCGAGCATCTCGATTCGTCATGTCTCGCGCGACGGATGTGTGGCTCGCTTCCTCATGGAGGGGCGCGGCGAGCGGACTGCGCGGGAGACCAGTCTCCCGATCGATGAGGAGAACAGCGCAATCTCAAGTGCCCCGTAGAGAGCGAATAACATCAAGACTTTGATGAGTTCGTTCGTCATGTCGATGTCCTCTGCCAATCGATCTAGATGGCGTGCTTTCCAATTCGGGTCATTTCGGTGAGGATGGGGCTTGGGAGAGGCTTGTAGACGGTCCGCGTCGTCATCGTTTGCGCGTTGATACCTGGACGAGCCACCCGATTGCCCAGCGTCGCCGCCATGATTGCGGTGCCTGCGAGCAGAGCAACGACGACCACTTTCAAATGAGTTGCCTTGTCTGCCGTGTATATCGAATGATTCATCGCAGGCTCCCTTGGTCGTGAGCCGAATGTCTATTGACGAACCGTTTCTACCGTAGCGGGAGCGCGATCAAAATTCGGGTGCGTCACCTAAGGAAATGTCCGTAGGGCTCCGAGGCGCGAAGGCGCGAGGAGATCTGAGAACCCTCAAATCGTATCTGGCTCCGCTCATTATGACGCTCTCGGGTTCCGGCTACGTCCCGTGTAGGCCGCGATCAATCCGACGATGGCTGTGACGAGGAGCATCGTAACAATGGTTTGAATGAGGCCAAAGTTCAGCGCGTCTCGCGACACGAACAGCGCGGTGATCGGCGCCGCGATGGTGAAGAGTATCCGGACGATCCATCCAAGCATGAGCGCTCCCGACCCGCCGCTTTCAGCCTGCCGCCTTCAGGTCCTCTGGCGACTCCACGTAATAGCCGGAGTACGAGTCGACCAGGCCGAGGTGGTCATGGATTTCCCTGACGCCGCTGGTGTTTTCGGCAGCAATAATCGTTGCCCGCCGGGCCTCGTCGGTCGTGATCAGGCCATGCAGATGGACGACGCCTTTACGGACATCCACCCTGAAACTGATTGGACGCCAGTCGGCTTTATCGACCGCACGCGTGATGCGATCGGCAATATGCTCGTCATCAGCAGTCGGATCCGGAATTTCATGCGCGAGGCTTGCCATCGCCTGAAGCAGATTGCTTCTTGTGACGATGCCGATCGTCGCCTTGCCCCGCATGACCGGGATGCGCTTGATGTCGTGCTTCTCCATCAGCTCAACCAGCTCGGCCAGGGAAGTCTCTTCCTGAGCGGAGACGACTTCCCGCGTCATGACATCTCCCACCTTTCGGCCGCTTTCGTGAATAAACTCGGCCGCGGCCCTTCCCGGTCCCATGAAGAATTTCAGCCAAGCGGCGTGTTTGCGACCGGTGCCAATCTCGCTGCGGCGAAGGAAGTCGCTTTCCGAGACGATGCCAACGAGATTGCCGGCATCGTCGATGACGGGCAGGCCGCTGATGTGCATCCGGAGCATGATCTTGGCGGCTTCTTCGATCGTCGTATGCGGCGTCACGGCGACAACGTCTCTGGTCATCACATGAATTGCGTGCATGACGAGCCCTCTATCTCGCGGGGATGCAGATTTGGGCGAGGCCGCAAGGCAGCCTCGCCCGGCAGGCAGTCAAGCCGCCTTCACGTTGATGGTCTTGGCCGGCTTCTGGGCTTCCTCGGTCTTCGGAAGCACGACTTTCAGCACGCCGTTCTTGAAGGTCGCCTCGATCTTGTCGGCGTTGACGCCTTCCGGCAGGGTGAAATAGCGCTCGAACGTGCCATAGCGGCGCTCGGAGACGTAGTAGTCCTTCTGCTTCTCTTCCGTCTCCTCGCGCTTCTCGCCCTTGATCGTAAGGCCGCCATTGACGAGCTTGATATCGATGTTCTTCTCGTCGAGACCCGGAAGCTCGGCCGTAATCTCAAAGGCCTTGTCGCTCTCGGCGACGTCGACGGCGGGCGCGGAGATCGCCTTCGAGAAGTCGCGTTCGAGCCGTGCGAGCGAACGGAACGGCCGATTCCAGAAGCCGCTGCCGAAATCGTCGAAGATCTGGTCGATCTCGTTTCTCAACGCCAGAAATGGATGCCAAGGCTCGCCCGCGACAGCGGGAGCGGCCGAGGTTTTTGTGACGGGTAATTTGGTTTCGGTTGCCATGATGATTTCTCCTTCGAGGTTTGACCATCTCGGTCGTCGGAAAGAGTAGCCATGGGTGCTGGTTGGAAAGTTGATTTCGCTCAAAACCTGCTGTTGGGCCGTCGAAATTCTTCGCTTTGGCAGGCGGCGATGTGAGGAAGCGCTTGCTGAATTGCAGGCCCGGCGTGTTGCGAACTTATTTCGTGGGTTCGTCCACGATGCGGCAGGGAGGCAGACGTTCTTGTCCGTTGGCACGCGCCAAGTTCGATCCTATGCCACCGATTTTGGTACCCAGCGGTCTGCGAGCTTCACGTAGGAGCGCTTGACCGCGGACCACGCCGTTCGGTGAGCGATCTCTTCCTGGCGGATATCTCCGGCATGCGAGTCAAAGGCGTGATTGAACGCTTCCCTGTAGATGTCGAGGGCGTGCGACGGCAAGTGACGTTGCAATCTCGCGGGAAGATCATCGTTTGACCGATAAGGCATCGCTCAGGCTGTCACGGCATCGCCATCTCCTGCTCTGGAAGCCGCTCGCGTTTCGACTCCGGGATTTCTGTCATCGTCGCTTCGGTCAGAAGGAGCACGCTTGCAACGGAAACCGCGTTTTCGAGGGCCGTCCGTACCACCTTGACCGGATCGACGATGCCAGCTTCGACGAGATCGACGTAGATCTTGCGAGCGGCATCGAAGCCGAAGTTGCCCTGACTTTCGAGCATCCGGGCAACCACGACGCCACCGTCGGCAGCGGAATTTTCGGCGATCTGGCGGGCAGGCGCCTCGAGCGCTCGCCGCAGGATCTGCACGCCCGTCCGCTCGTCGCCCTCACAGGCCGCTTCCTCCTTGGCTACGGCGGCGATGGCGCGGAGCAGAGCCAGCCCGCCACCGGGCACGATACCCTCCGATACTGCAGCTTTCGTCGAACTGATGGCGTCGTCCAAAGCTTCCTTCTTTGCTTTCATTTCAGCCTCGGTCGGCGCTCCCACCCGGATCACTGCGACCCCGCCCGACAGCTTGGCGAGGCGCTCTTCGAGTTTCTCGCGGTCGTAATCGCTGGTCGCTTTATCGATTTCGACCCGGATCTGCGCCAGTCGGGCATCAATGCGGGTACGATCGCCCCCACTGCCGATCAAAGTCGTATTCTCCTTGTCGGCGACCACGCGTGCGGCGCGGCCGAGTTGTTGCAGGGTGGCGTTCTCCAGTTTCAGGCCGATTTCTTCCGAGATCACCTGGGCGCCTGTCAGGATCGCAATGTCCTCGAGCATGGCTTTGCGCCGGTCGCCAAATCCGGGGGCCTTCACGGCACACGCCTTGAGGACGCCGCGCAGCTGGTTGACGATGAGCGTGGCCAATGCTTCGCCCTCGATGTCCTCGGCGACGATCAGAAGCGGCCGGCCGCTTTTGGCGACCTGCTCGAGAAGGGGAACCAGATCGCGCAGCGCGCCGATCTTGTGATCGCAGAGCAGGACGTAGGGATCCTGCAAGACCGATTCCATCCGGTCGGCGTCGGTGACGAAATAGGGCGAAAGAAAGCCCCGATCGAACTTCATGCCCTCGACGACGTCGAGAAGGGTCTCGGTCGTCTTGGACTCTTCGACCGATATCACGCCGTCGCCGCCGACTTTTTCGATCGCATCGGCTACGAGCTCCCCGATCGACGGATCGTTGTGGGCCGAAATGGTGGCGACCTGCGCTTTCTCCGCTCTGGATTTCACGGGCTTTGCCATTGCGCGCAATGCGGCGATGGCCGCCTGCGTCCCGCGATCCAGGCCGCGCTTCAGGTCGATGGCGCTCGCGCCGGCGACGACGTTACGCACGCCATCCGAAAGGATCGCGTGGGCGAGAATGGTTGACGTACTGGTGCCGTCGCCGACCACGTCGCCGGTCTTTTCGGCGGCCTGACGCAGCACCTGGGCGCCGAGGTTCTCTTCGGCATCCTTCAGGTCGAATTCCTTGGCGATGGTCACACCGTCGTTGCAGACGATGGGAGCTCCCCATGCCTTCTGGATCAGGACGGATTTCGATTTCGGGCCGAGCGTCACGCGCACTGCGTCTGCAAGGAGAGATGCTCCGCGCAAGACCTTCTCACGGGCCGCCGAATGGAACAGGACCTGTTTGTGTGCCATTTCAATGCCTCAAGGTGGTCGTCGTTGGCGTTACTTGGCGTTATTTGGCGCCAGTTTGTACGACTGGGTCCGGCTCAGTTTGATCTTGGTCAACCTGAGGAGGTTATGACGGTCGACGACCGAATTGCCGACCACTGCGTTGACCTGAATCAAGCGCCCCTCACGCGCCCAAACTACCATTCTCGACAATCGACACCGGGCCGGAGGCGGACGTGGACTCGAACCAGATCTCGCGGAAGCAGACGATAGTGATGGCCGTTCTCTTCGCGGGGAGCATGCTGCTCGTCGTTCTGCAGTTCATTGCCGTGACGTACAATTCAATCGAAACCATTCCTTACAGTCAGTTCGAGCAGCTGCTCGCCCAGGAGAAGATCGCCGAAGTCTCGGTTGGCCAGGATACGATCCAGGGAAAGCTGAAGGAGCCGCTCCCCAGCGGAAAATCCGCCTTCGTGACGTCGCGAGTTGACATGGCCTTGGCTGAGAAGCTGGCGGCAAAAGGCGTGAGTGTGACCGGCGTTCCCAGCGGCGGCGCATTGCAAAGCCTGCTGTCCTGGATCCTTCCGGTCGTCGTCTTTGTCGGGATCTGGTACTGGGCGGGCCGCAGCATGGGTGGCCAAGGGCTCGGCGGCCTGATGGCGATTGGGAAGTCCCGAGCCAAGGTCTATGTCGAAAAGGACATCAAGGTCACGTTCGCTGATGTCGCCGGCGTCGACGAGGCAAAATTCGAGCTTCAGGAAGTGGTTTCCTTTTTGAGGGATCCCGCGAGCTATGGCCGGTTGGGAGCGCATGTGCCGAAGGGCATCTTGCTGGTCGGGCCGCCAGGAACAGGGAAGACCTTGCTTGCCCGCGCCGTGGCCGGAGAGGCCGGCGTCGCATTCTTCTCGATCTCGGGCTCGGAGTTCGTCGAGATGTTCGTCGGCGTGGGGGCCGCGCGCGTCAGGGACCTGTTCGAGCAGGCTCGCAAGGCTGCTCCCTGCATCATTTTCGTCGACGAGCTTGATGCGCTCGGCCGCAGCCGCGGGCCGCTGTCGATCTCGAGCCATGACGAAAAGGAGCAGACGCTCAATCAGCTCCTGTCGGAGCTCGACGGCTTCGATCCGAGCGCCGGCGTGATCCTGTTGGCTGCCACCAACCGCCCTGAGATTCTGGATCCCGCCCTGCTGCGGGCCGGGAGGTTCGACCGACAGGTCCTCGTCGACCGACCGGACAAGATCGGGCGTACCGCCATTCTGAAGGTGCACGTCCGGAAGATTCGCATGGGCGAGGAGGTCGATCTCGACAAGGTGGCAGGCCTCACGACCGGCTTCACCGGGGCTGACATCGCCAATCTCGTCAACGAGGCAGCGATCGCCGCGACGCGGCGGGGTGGGGACAAGGTCTCGTTCGCCGATTTCATGACCGCGATAGAACGGATCGTCGCGGGGGTCGAGAAAAAGAGCAGGGTGCTCGGCAAGGACGAGCGGCGCCGGGTGGCCTATCATGAGATGGGGCATGCCCTGGTCGCGGCGAGCCTGCCTGGCGTCGATCCGGTGCAGAAGGTTTCGATCATCCCGCGCGGGATTGGCGCGCTCGGTTACACCATTCAACGTCCGACCGAAGACAGGTTCCTGTTGACGACCGACGAGCTGAAGAACCGTATTGCCGTGCTGATGGGTGGACGGGCGTCGGAGCGTTTGATTTTCGACGGCGCGGTTTCGACGGGGGCCGCCGATGATCTTCAACGCGCAACCGAAGTCGCCATCGAGATGGTCACCAAATACGGCATGGACGAGGTGGTCGGGCAGCGCACCTATGCGCCCAAGCCTCAAGCATTCCTCGCCGCCCAGGATGCGGTCGTCACCGCCGCCGAAGCCACCGGCCGCGAGATCGATCTCGCGGTGCGAAACCTGATCGAGGAGGGTGATCGCCGTGCACGTGATATTCTGGCACGCCGGCGTGCCGATCTTGACGCTGGTGTCGAGCTATTGATTGCAAATGAAACGGTGACTGCGGAGCAGTTTTCTCCGCTGCTTGCCAGGAACGCCGAAAGAAACCAGCCGGTCGCCGCCTGAGCGCGGCTCGCTGGAAGGCCGGTGCCGCCCCGTTCGTCCTCAATCCGGGCGGCCGCCGACTTTGTTTCTCAGGCGGTGGCAGAAATCATCGAGCAAAGTGTGAACGTTTTCGAGATGGATCAAGTGCCGCTCCGCGTCTTGCCGTTGCGGCGTGCCCGCGGCACAGGCGTTGCGGATCGAAGCCGCTTCCGCGACCTGTTGTCTGCAGACCGCAACTTTGCTCTCGGCAAACTCGAGGTGCTCGGCATCGCTGCTCAACTTGTCCAACTCGGCAATGAGCAGAGACGTTGTGGTATGTCGTTGCTGTATCGTGAGCGTGGCGTCTTTCAGAATACCCAGGTAGTGGTCGACATTGGCCCGGGCGACATACCTATGCATGGCGCGCTTCCCCCTACCCGTAACAGTTGAATGTTACCACTCCATCACCGTGATGGCGACACGGGATTACACACGGCATCGCGATCCCCCTTTGGCGACGGTGCTTGAATACCGTGAAAAGGCCGGGCACCTAAGTGATGTTCCCGAGTTGATCAGATTGCGGGAAATGAGCACATCAGACGTATGTCCAATGTCCTGTTTCGCTGTCCCAAGACCGGTATGAATGTTCAGCACTTTGTCGGCGAACCATCCTCGGAGAAGAAGGATGGAAGGATCGTGGTGGTGAATTGCCCGGCTTGTACCGGAATTCATTTCGTCAATACCGCCACAGGTGGGCTGGCAAGCGATACCAGGAAGCGTTAGCGCTCGCGCCGGGCTTGATCCTGATCAAGCTGCGATCGCGGACGCAGGGCTAAATGTCTTTCTGTAGCCGACCCACGGCTACGTCCCCCCAAGTCGCCGCCGAGACCCACCCCAGGTCCCGGCGGCCTTTTCGTCTCGGCCATCGATCAGGGACGCAACACGGCGGCGCCAACGAGCTTGCCGTCTCTCAGGCTGGCAAGTGCTTGGTTGGCTTCGGTCAGCGGGAAGACCGTCGTGTGGGTGCGAATCTCGGCCTTCGCGGCGGCGGCGAGGAAATCGATGCCGTCTTGTCGTGTGAGATTTGCAACCGACAGGATCTGCCGCTCGCCCCAAAGGATATTGTAGGGAAATGCCGGAATGTCGGACATGTGAATGCCGGCGCAGACAACGCGTCCGCCCTTTCGCACCGCGCGCAGGGCGAGCGGCACCAGCGCGCCGATCGGCGCGTAGATGATGGCGGCATCGAGCTCGGTCGGCGGCTTATCCTCGGACGCACCCGCCCAGGCCGCGCCGAGCGAAAGCGCGAGCTGCTGCGCGTCTCGATCGCCGTTGCGGGTAAAGGCGTAAATTGACCGTCCCTGGGCGCGCGCAACCTGCGCCACGATATGGCCGGCCGCTCCGAAACCATAGATGCCCAAATTTTGCCCCTCGCCGGCCATCACGAGAGATCGCCAGCCGATCAGGCCGGCGCAAAGCAGCGGCGCGATGGCTGCATCATCGCCGTGCTCGCCGAGTGGAAAGCAATATCGGGCATCGGCGACCAAATGGCTCGCAAATCCGCCATCGCGCGTATAGCCGGTGAACTTGGGGCGGTCGCAGAGATTTTCCTTATTCGCGCGGCAATAGAAACACTCTCCGCAAGTGTAGCCGAGCCAGGGAACGCCGACGCGCATGCCTGGCTGCAGGCCGACGACGCCTTCGCCCAACGCGTCGATGCGGCCGACCACTTCGTGCCCCGGAATGATGGGATAGGGAATGTCGGCCAGGTCGCCATCGACGACATGCAGATCGGTCCGGCAAACCCCGCAAGCGCCAACCTTGATGCGGACTTCGCCTGGCCCCGGTGCCGGGTCAGGTCGTTGTTGGAGCGCCAACGGCGCGCCCCGCGCGGCAAGGACCATCCCATACATGTCGCAATCCAAACCTTGTGCCGTTACGCATATAAACTCTCGACCAGACAAAAGCAGGGCCATCTCGTCGGAGCCTACGATTTGTGGAGCAGGTCCGGCCCATTTTCGGGGCATTATCGGCGAACCTGTTCTCAATGTGAACCGATTTACGTGCCAGAGTTCTCACGCGCGTCGGCTGTCGCGTTGACGCAAGCACGCGCCGCAATGGGGAGTGGGACGACATGGTCAAAGGTCTGCCAAGCGACGTCGAAGTCATCACGCTGTTCGTCGATGACATCGCCTCGTCGAAGGCGTTCTACGCCAGGGTCTTCGCAGCCGAGACCGTCTGGCAGGATGAGGTCTCGTCCGTCCTGAAATTCGGCGGGCTGCTGATCAATCTTCTCGCCGCATCCCAGGCGCCCACGCTCGTCGAGCCGTTGCCGGTCGCGCCGTCCTCCGCAGGCGCCCGCGCGCTGTTGACCATCAGGGTCGCTGACGTCGATGCGGTGTGCGCCGCGCTTCGGGCAAATGGCGTCGATCTCCTCAACGGCCCGATCGACCGTCCATGGGGACGGCGCACCGCGGCCTTCGCTGATCCGTCAGGTCATGTCTGGGAGATCGCGCAGTTGATCAAGCGGACGTAGTTCGTGATTCGTGGGGTAGGTTACGCCGCGCAGTTTGCGCTCCACGCAATCCGCGGGACTAACCCACCCTACGCGCTGATCCTTCGCGTTGACACGTCGCGGCAAATACATAGGCTGCGCATCACCACGTACGAGACCAGCGCGTCATTGAGACCGCGGAGAAGGGCAGCAATCCATCATGGTTTCGCAATCGGCTTTGCCGCGTCGCACCCTTGGCCGGACCGGACTTGAAGCTTCGATCCTCGGATTCGGAACCGCGCCACTGGGCGACCTCTTTCTTGAGCTCGACGACCAGACTGCGATTGCTGCCGCGAGCCGTGCCTTCGAGCTCGGCATCAATCTGCTCGATACATCGCCCCACTATGGCAATGGCCTGTCCGAACATCGCTGTGGAACGGCGCTCCGGCGTGTGCCACGCAACGATGTTGTGCTTTGCACCAAGACCGGTCGCTGGATGGATCCCTTTCACCCGCCGGAGACCAGGTCCGGATTTGTCGGCGGACAGCCGCACCGGGCCGTTGTCGATTATTCCTACGACGGCACCATGCGTTCGGTCGAGCAATCGCTGTTGCGGCTTGGCACCGACCGTATCGACCTGTTGCTGATCCATGATGTCGATGTGTGGACACACGGCAAGGACGCGATCGAAGATCGCTTTCGCGAAGCGATGTCCGGGGCCTATGTTGCGCTCGACAAGCTTCGTTCCGAAGGCGTGGTCGCGGGGATCGGGATCGGCGTCAATGAAGCCGAAATGTGCGTGCGCTTTGCGCAAGCCGGGTCCTTCGAGGTGATGCTGCTCGCCGGACGGTATTCCCTGCTCGAGCAGCCCGCACTCGAGGAGTTCTTGCCGCTGGCGCTGAAGCAGGGCATCGCAGTGCTGCTCGGCGGAGTGTTCAATTCGGGGATTCTGGCGACGGGCGCCATCAAGGGCGCCAAGTATAATTATCAGGATGCGCCGCCGCACATCCTTTCGAAGGTCGTGGAAATCCAGCGTATCTGCGCAGCTCATGGCGTACCGCTGCCGACCGCCGCTCTCCATTTCGCGCTTGGTCATCCCGCTGTCGCGAGCGTCGTGCTCGGGGCGCACGATGCGCAGGAGGTCGAGCGCAACGTGGCAGCGCTGACCGCCTCGGTGCCATCAGCACTCTGGAGCGATCTCAAGGCAGCGCGCCTGCTGGACGCAGAAGCGCCTGTTCCGGGGTAGAGCGGGCGATATCTCTCGTGGCGTGAGAGGCGCCGACGCCCGTCGCGCCATTGCCGGTCGCTCCGTCCTCCGCAGGCGCCCGCGCGCTGCTCACGATCAGGGTCACCGACGTCGATGCGGTGTGCTCCGCGCTTCGGGAGGTTGGCGTCGATCTGCTCAACGGCCCGATCGACCGCCCATGGGGACGCCGAACCGCGGCTTTCGCCGATCCATCGGGGCATGTTTGGGAGATCGCTCAGCCGATTGGGCGGAAATAGGCGTGCGGCCTCGCGCCTGCGGCGCGGGCTTCGCCGCCTACGGGGGCTTTCCTCCCAGGTTAGCAAAGTCCCTCAGTCGCAGAGGAAGCCCAATTCGGCGCGTTGGTGCCCAAAAGCCCTGTTGAGTGGTTTGCCATGTGGCTTCCGCGTCCGCTCGCTTCACCCTAAGTTGCCTGTATGAGCGGGAACACTCCTGATCCTGGCGAAAGCGACGATATCCATCCGCCCTCGCGATACATGCGGGCGCGGCGGCCCCATCTGTTTTCCGACTCCGAACAAAGAGTGGAAGTTATCCTTACGCGGGAGGTTCTTTCGCATCATCTCGACACGTTGACTAAGCAAAAGGCGGAAACGGTCTTCGAGAACTTTGCGAAACGGCTTGTTGAGAAGTTTATCGCGCCGAACTTGCGTCCTCAGACGGGACCAACTGGAGGCGGCGATGGAAAGACAGATGCCGAGACCTACCCAGTTGCGAGCGATGTTTCCGAGAGATGGTTCGCGGCTGACCCGGCCGCAGGGAGGGAGCGTTGGGCTTTTGCCTTTAGCGCCAAGGCGGATTGGCGAGACAAAGTCCGCGCGGACGTCAAAGCAATTGCCGGGACTGACCGAGGCTATCCGCGGATTTACTTCGTCACCAGCCAATATGCCCCGGCAAGGCTGAGTGCAGAGATTCAGGACAGCCTCGAAGAAGAGTACGGCATTTCTATCACGATTTTAGATCGGACATGGTTGCTTGATTCTGTATTCGAGCGAGACAGCTTGGATATTGCGCAGCAGACTCTTGGGGTCGGATCCGACGTTCAAGCAAAGCGGCTTGGTCCACGAGACCTGAAGCGCCAAAATCAACTCGACAAAATTGAAAAGCTATTGGGTGATGGTGCAAATTATCAAGGACGAACTCCGACGCTAGCAGATGACGCGTTGCGCGCCGCCCAGTTGGCGCGGGGGCTTGAGAAGCCACGGTTCGAAGTCGATGGCCGCTATGAACGGGCCGTGCGAATTGCCCGCGAGCATAAGCTTTCTAGCCAAAATCTTGCAGCTGTCTACGAATGGGCTTGGACATCGTACTTCTGGTTTGATGACGCGCAGAGACTTACCGATCTCTATGATCAAGTTGAGAAACTCGCGATCGGCTCCGACAGTGCGAACGACCTTGAGCGGCTCAATAATCTTCTGCCACTTCTTGCAAGTGCGATTAGGCACGGCATGCTGTCTTCCGAGGACGGAGCAGTTGAGAGGCGTCGAGCTTCGCTCGTTGCCGCATTGGAGGTGGCGAAGAGTGACGCGACCCGCCGCAACAATGCATTGCACGCTCACGCGCTGCTACTACTCACTCGTGTTACGATGTTCGGTCGAGAAGACTATGCAGGGAGTCTCGACGAGATTTGGGAGGAGTTCAAGGAGGTCATCAGTCAATCGCGTGGACTTGGCACTTTTCCGTTTGAGTCAATCGCAAATACGCTTACCCAAATGGGCGAATTCGTTCCGGAAAGCTCAGCATTTGATAATCTGTATGAAGATCTGACCGACGCCCTCTCAGAGCGCAAGAAGGAAGGAGAGGCTGCGAAGCTGAATAGCGAACGAGCGTACCAGAAGCTAAAGAAGGGACTTCACTACGATGCAATCCGTTGGTTCGGGCGTGCCGTTTCGCTGCTTGTCAAAGCTGAGTATGAGGATGAGCTGGTTGAGGCTCTGTGTGGATGTAGCATCGCATATATGGAAGCCGGCCTATATTGGGCTGCTCGTAACTACGCGCTAGCCGCAACTGCAACTGAATGCCGCAAGTATAACCAGTCAGGAAGCGCTGATGATATCAATCCAGCCGTTCTCTCGCAATGGTTTGCGTGCGAACTGCAACTCGGCCGCGTCCCATTCGCGCTCGTCGCGTACGAAATGGGGGTGACAGTTCGCTACGCTCGCAGCCGGACGCAAGAGGAGATCGATCTCGCTGAAAAACGTAGAATCGAGCAGGGTCATGGGTTTGCCGCTCTGCTGCTTGGCACAAGCTTTTATGATTTGAAGCAACTAACAATGCTTCCAGCCGCGTTAGAAAGGTTCGACCTATTTCAGGCTAGCGCAACGCTTCTTTTCCTTATGGGAGGCTCCGAGGCTCTTCGGGTTGCAGAAGCAGTTCCAATGGAAGAAACACCGCAAGCCATTGAGTCGATGTTCAATCGCTTTGCCGTGGTTGCCAAGGCGGCCGCCCTGCCCAAACCCGAATACCTTTTGGCAGATAGCGTTATGCTACAATCGCGCGTGCTGGGTTATCAAGTCAGCGCGATTTGTGAAAACAGCCTGACATCGATCGCAATCGGTGAGGCGCTTCTTGGCGCGTTAGAATCTTTGCTAGCAACAAGCCTGAGTCTACGCATATTTCCAAATCTCGACAGGCTTATAGTTCGTGTTCAATCGAAGGAAGATGCTCCGATCACTCCCGCGCTTGAATTCGTCGAACAGAGCGGGTCTACCGTTGCGATTGTCACCCACCGCCCATTAATTCGATATCCCACGTGGGAGGAAGCGGCAGAGTTTCCGCGTTGGTTACAAGATGCGGTGATTAACCTCTTCATGACGTTTGCGGTTCCGGAAGACCCCGAGGCCTGGGGGGATACGGTTCTCGGACAGGAGAACGGGTTTTCTCGGGCCATTACGTTCTCAAACACTCCGATTGCGTACAATATAATCTTTGGTGATTTGCAAAGGCTGTCCCTCGATCGGTGGGTGGAAGAGGGCGATCCGGTCACCGAAATTACGCGGACGTCGGGATGGTCCGCCGATGAGCCGAAAGATCGCAAGGAAGAAATACCGCTATCTCAAGGAGCCGGAGATCCGCCGAGCGAGCTCTTCGATGTCGAGTCAGTGAAGCATTCCGACTATCGGATCGTAAGTCCGATTGACACCCGCAAGTGGGAAAGCGCGCACTGGCGCGGAGCATTCTTTATGTGCTCGCCGGGCTCAGAAATGGCCCCCCTTCTCGGGCTTGCATTTGAGCATAGGGAGCCCGCAGTGAGAATTTTTGAAGCGTGGCACGAGCGCTTCGGCGGCAGCGACGCCGATCAAAATCTACGGGTTGCGATTATAACTGGTGTCAATATTTCAAACCCGCATGGTTACGCGATGGTGGTTGGTCCCAATATGGATCGGATCAAATTGCGCGCGTCGAGCATAGTAGGTTTTGTTGCGCAAGTGAAAATTATGCAGCCAACAAGCTCAAAGAACCTAGATCTGTTCCTGAGTGAGTTCCGTCGTCTAGGTCGTTTCCGGCTTGTCGCTGCGCATTGGCCGAGCATAGACACGAGCCCAGAGGTTATTCCGCCTTATAGTTTGGAAAAATTCGATCTCATCGTTCGTCCTGCGTGGACCATTGCCGAGAATGATCCCGATGGTTTTGTGCTGAACTTGGACGATCCACCGGTTATCCCGATGGATCAGGTCAATGCACCGGTTCTCAAGGCACTCGAGCGAAGGGCCAGATTGGCTGAGCGGCGAAAGCGCGGGGACGGCGTCGAATCCGAGAGCTGAACTCCGGCTGTACGCTCAGATAGGTTTGTGGCGCGCGGTGCGAGCACCTGCACAGTGCCGTTGCCGTCACCCAAAACACCCCGCACCCCGTCAACCCCTCCCCAGAAAAATATTCCACTTTACCGAAATTCGGAAATGGCGTATGTATCCCCCATCCCGGCTCATCCTTGAGGGGCGATCTCGAGTCGTCTTGATTGCGAGCCGGGTTTGCGGTGGACGCGGGCGGCGTTGGGCGCGAGAGGTGCGGGCAGGGCGGGTAGTCCCTGTGAGCCCGAAACCGCGTGCTGACGAACGGCGCTGTCAGGTTCGTCTCGCCTGCGGGTTCTCAGGTATGTCGACAAGGCCTGGGAAAACCGCGGCGAAGCAGCGAGCCGTGCGTACGGCAAAACCGTGTGGTCCTGGCCGTCGTCGCTACGGTCAAGCTTTTGCGGAGGTGCGGGGAGCCCAACCGGGTGAAGCGCATCATCAATTCGCGAAGCGAGGGAGGCCAGAAGGAATTCGGCTCCCGGGAGAGCACGGCATAAGCCGTCAAACCATCGCGCAGGGAAGGCCGAGTGTTCGGCACCACCTGTATGCTGCTGTGCGGTTCTTCCTGCGCTACATCTTCGCGCAGCGGACCGCGGGTGCGAGGTCGGCACCCGGTCTTCCCTGCGCCCTCTCGGACAAGAGGGCGGAACGACGAATCAAAGCTCGGGCGGAATCCGCCGCGAGAACTCGCAGTCATGTCCGTTTTTCGCTGACGCTCAATCGCGGATGTGGTTTTTGGATACGCATGATAGCGTCGTGCTTCGACCGGATGCCTTGATGACTTTCACGATCGGCCTCATCTCGGATACGCACGGCCTGCTGAGGCCGGAGGCTCTTCGCGCGCTCGCCCACGTCGACCACATCATTCACGGCGGCGACATCGGCGATCCCCAGATCATCACCGCGCTGCGCAGAATTGCCCCCGTCACGGCGATCAGGGGAAACGTGGACACGGGCGATTGGGCCAAGGAGTTCGCCGAGACCGAATGCGTGCGGCTTGGGGGTCGGCTGTTCCATGTTTTGCACGACCTCAACGCGCTGCAGCTCGATCCGGTCGCGCTTGGCATCGACGTCATCGTCTCAGGCCATTCCCACGTGCCGAAGATCAGAACCGCCAATGGCGTGCTCTACGTCAATCCCGGCAGTGCCGGGCGCCGGCGCTTCAAGCTGCCGATCACGCTTGCGAGCCTCGAAATCACGCCTGGCGGACTGAAGCCTGTTATCCACGATCTCCAGGCCGGAGTGCTCAAAAAGCCGGCTAGGCAATCCCCGTGATGTCACTCAGCTGCGATGCCAGCGCCGGCGTGCAGCACAGGATCGGGTTGCCCTTGCTGATGCCGTCTCCGGCGAAGAAGTCGCTCACCCAGCCGCCGGCCTCGCTGGCGATCACCATGCCGGCGGCGACGTCCCAGGCGTTGATGTGCAGCTCGGCATAGCCGTCGGTGCGCGCGTTCGCGACATGACAAAGGCCGAGGGTACCGGAGCCCGAGCGCTTGATCGAGCAGCCGGCGGCATAACCGCGGCTGGTCACGTCGAGATAAAGCTGCGCGGGCATGCGGGCCGACCAGCCCAGCTCGACATAAGCGCGTCTGATATCATCGATGCCGGAGACGGCGATTTTTTGCCCGTTCAGTGTGGCGCCCTGGCCGCGTTGCGCGACATAGAGCTCGTCCAGCGCCGGCGCGGCGACGATCCCGATCGTCGGCTCCCGGTTTACAAGGAAGCCCACGGAGATGCACCAGTTGCGATCGCCATGGGCGAAGTTCGCGGTGCCGTCGATCGGATCGATGATCCAGACCGCATCGCTGGCCTCGCCGCCGCCTTCCTCGCCGATGACAGTGTCGCCGGGGAACAGCTCCGCCAGCCGCGCACGCAAGAAATCCTCAACGGTGCCGTCCGCGACGGTGAGCCAGTCCTGCGCTCCCTTCATCGTGACGCCGAGGCTTTCCTTGCGGCCGAAAAAATCGAGCGCGATGCGCCCCGCCTCGGCGACAAGGCCCTGAGCTGCGTAACGGCGCAGCAGCAGTTCGGCTGGGGTCATCATCAGGCAGCCTCGATCATGACGGGGCGCCCCGTGCGGGCCGATTCCGTGGCCGCGTCGGCGAGCATCTGCGCACGGAGCCCGTCGTGACCGGTCGGAGAGGGCGCAGCCTTCCCAGTGCAGGCATCGATGAAGGAAGCGAGCTCGGCGCGATAGGCGGCGGCATAGCGTTCGAGGAAGAAGTTTTGCACCGGATCGGCGCGAAAACCCTCACCCGTCGCGATCTCGACGGTGGTCTCGTGAATGTTGCCGGCCCGCAGCATGCCCTTCGAGCCATGCACCTCGATGCGCTGGTCGTAGCCGTAGGTGGCGCGGCGCGAATTCGAGATCTGCGCGATGCGGCCGCGCGCCGTCTTCATCAGCACGGCGGCGGTGTCGACGTCGCCGGCGTCACCGATGGCCTTGTCCACCAGCGCCGAGCCGAGCGCGAACACCTCGACCGGTTCCTCGGCCAGCAGGAAGCGCGCCATGTCGAAATCATGGATCATCATGTCGCGGAACAGGCCGCCCGAGCGTTTCACGTAATCGACCGGCGGAGGTCCGGGATCGCGGGAGATGACGCTGACGATCTCGATCTCGCCGGCCTCGCCGCTGCGCAGCCGCTTTTCCAGCGCGGCGAAGTTCGGATCGAAGCGGCGGTTGAAGCCGATCATCAGCGGCTTGCCTGTTTTCTCGACCGTGGCGAGGCAGCGGCGAATACGATTCGAATCAAGATCGACCGGTTTTTCGCAGAACACCGCCTTGCCGGCCAAGACGGCGGCTTCGATCAAATCGGCATGCGTGTCGGTCGGCGTGCAGATCAATATGGCATCGATGCCGGAATCGCTCAGGATCGCGTCGGCATCGGCCGTGAGCGCGCCAGCAGCCTGCGCCAGCGAGGACGCGGCCTCGCGCGAGGCGTCGGCCACCGCAATGAGTTGTGCATCGCCGCGCGCCGCGACATTGAGGCCGTGAATGCGCCCGATCCTGCCGGCGCCGAGAAGTCCAAACCGCATTGTCATGATGATGTCCGTCCGAGACGGAGGCGCTCCCTTCAGTGGCATATTTTCGTCGTCGTGCTTGACTATTCGATGAAGCATTCCATTCTCTGCGCCGCCTCGTCAAGGCGTGTCTCTCGCGATGTCGTCACCTGCGTCACGGCATCGTGTCGGATCGGACGAGGACGAACGCGCGGGTCCAGCGCGATGAATGGAACAATTTCCGCCAGCTTCCCTTGCCGGGTGGCGCGGTTGAGTGGGAGCGAAGTGATGGCGACGATCAGGCTGACCATGGCGCAGGCGCTCGTCGCAGCGATGGCCGCGCAGCGGACGGTGCTCGACGGGCAGAATCAGCCGCTGTTCGCCGGTGTCTGGGCGATCTTCGGGCATGGCAATGTCGCGGGTCTCGGCGAGGCGCTGTATGCGGTGCGCGATCGTCTGCCGACCCTGCGCGCGCATAATGAGCAGGCGATGGCGCATGCGGCGATCGCCTTCGCCAAAGCCTCGCGCCGCCGGCGCATGATGGCGGTGACGAGCTCGATCGGCCCGGGCGCGACCAACATGGTGACGGCCGCAGCGGTTGCTCACGTCAATCGCCTGCCGGTGCTGCTGCTGCCGGGCGATGTCTTCGCCGGACGCCGCCCCGATCCGGTGCTGCAGCAGATCGAGGATTTCGGCGACGGCACCGTCTCCGCCAATGATTGCTTCCGGCCCGTCTCGCGCTATTTCGACCGCATCACCAGGCCCGAGCAGATCATGCCCGCCTTCGAGCGCGCGATGCAGGTTTTGACCGATCCCGCTGATTGCGGCCCCGTGACGCTTGCGCTCTGCCAGGACGTGCAGACGGAAGCCTACGACTATCCCGACTGGTTCTTCGCCGAACGCATCTGGCAACCGCGCCGCCCGCGGCCGGACGAGACGCAATTGGCGCAGGCGGTCGCGCTGATCAAGGCGGCCAAGCGCCCGCTCATCGTCGCCGGCGGCGGCGTCCTCTACAGCGAGGCGGAAGGCGATCTTGCGGCCTTTTGCACCGCGCACGGCATCCCGGTCGCGGAAACGCAAGCCGGCAAGAGCGCGTTGCCTCACGACCACCAGCTCAATCTCGGTGCGATTGGCGTCACCGGCACTGGAGCTGCCAACGATGCGGCGCGGCAGGCTGATCTGGTGCTTGCGATCGGCACGCGCTTGCAGGATTTCACCACGGGCTCGCGCTCGCTGTTTGCCGATCCCGCTTGCCGCATCATCGGCCTTAACACGCAGACCTTCGATGCCGGCAAGCACCGCGCGCAGCCACTCGTCGCCGATGCCAAGGTCGCTCTGGCGGAACTCAGTGCCGCACTTCGGGGCTGGGCGGCGCCTGCCGCCTGGACCGGACAGGCAAGAACCAGTCGCACGACCTGGCTGGAAACGGCTGCGCGTTACACCGTAGCCGGCAACGAAACCTTGCCGAGCGATGCGCAGGTCATCGGTGCCGTTCAACGCCGCAGCCGGCCAGACGATGTCGTGCTGTGCGCAGCCGGTGGCTTGCCCGGCGAGCTGCACAAGCTCTGGCAGCCGGGCGCGCCGGGCGGCTATCATATGGAATACGGCTATTCCTGCATGGGCTACGAGATCGCCGGCGGGCTCGGCGTCAAGCTTGCCGATCCCAAGCGCGAGGTCATCGTGATGGTCGGCGACGGCTCTTACCTGATGATGAATTCCGAGATCGCCACGTCGGTGATGTCAGGCGCAAAACTCATCATCGTCGTGCTCGACAACCGCGGCTTCGGCTGCATCAACCGCCTCCAGAATGCGACCGGCGGCGCCCCCTTCAACAACCTCCTGCGCGACACGCGCCACGAGACGCTGCCCGCGATCGACTTCGCAGCCCACGCCACCGCGTTGGGGGCGATCGCGCGCAAGGTCGCTGGCATCACCGAGCTGGAAGCGGCGTTCGACGAGGCACGCCGCCACGATCGGACCAGCGTCGTCGTGATCGACACCGACCCGCTGCCCTCGACCGATGCCGGCGGCCATTGGTGGGATGTGGCGGTGCCGGAGGTCTCTGATCGCACCGAGGTCGAGGCCGCAAGGCGCAACTATGTCGAGGCGCTCGTGCGCCGCAATTATTGATCAAGCGAGGACGACATGCCACTCCGTATCGGCGCCAACCCCATCGGCTGGTCCAACGACGATCTGCAGGAGATCGGCGGCGCGACGCCGCTCGAGACCTGCCTTGCCGAGGCGCGCGAAGCGGGCTTCGTCGGCATGGAGCTCGGTCACAAATTTCCGCGCGAGCCGCAGGCGCTGAAGGCGGCGCTCGCGCCCTTCGACATGGCCTGCATCTCAGGCTGGTATTCGGCGGAGCTTCTGAAGCGCGATGCCGATGAGGAGATGCGGCATCTGCGCCCGCATCTCGATCTCCTGAAGGCGATGGGATCGACCGTGCTCGTCTTCGCCGAGACCTCGAACGCGATCCACGGCGATCGCAGCAAGCCGCTCTCGCAGCGGCCGGTGATGAAGGCCGGCGACTGGGCGCAGTTCGGCCGCCGTATCACTGAGGTCGCCGAGCGCACGCTCGCCGAGGGCGTCAGGCTGGTCTACCATCATCACATCGGCACCATCGTGGAAGGCGCTGAGGACATCGATGCCTTCATGGCCGCGACCGGCGAGGCTGCTCATCTCCTGCTCGACACCGGCCACGCCACCTGGGGCGGCGCTGATCCAGCAGCCCTGGCGCGAAAGTATCGCGCCCGCATCAGCCATGTCCACGCCAAGGACGTGCGCCGGGCGGTGATGGAGCAGGCGCGGCGCGAGGATTGGAGTTTCCTCGATGCCGTGCTGGGGCAGGGCAGCGAGCTCGGTGTCTACACCGTGCCCGGCGACGGCATGGTCGATTACCCCTCTGTCTTTCGCGAGCTCAAGGGCTATTCCGGCTGGATCGTGGTCGAGGCGGAGCAGGACCCTCAGAAAGCACACCCGCTGACCTACGCCAAAACAGGTGTTGCGCATCTGAAGCAAAGCCTGAACGAGGCCGGGCTTGCCTGATTGCAGGTCGCGCAATCACTGCGAGACGACATTCGATTGAGGCGATGACGTCGCTTCGTATGCCGGCGTCAAGGCGCCGCAGCGAAGAACCTGACGACTCCGCTTGCAATGTTTAGTAATTGGTGGTTCACTAAACAAATCGAGCCTACCGGGCCTATAGAATCCGGGTGGCGCGAGGAAACACCAGTTTAGTTACTCAGCTCGTCATGGACTGTGTCGCTCTGCTCGAAGCATTCGAGCGGGTAGGAAAGCCGCGCCATGTCGATGGCCGGCCCACTCGGAGGGAACGTGTAATGAAACGAACGATGAAGACGCTTGTCGTGGCATGCGGGGCTGTTGCCGCCGCGCTCAGTGTCGGAGCGGGCACCACGCCCGCGCAGGCGCAGGGCAAGACCATCACGCTGTGCTGGGCCGCATGGGACCCCGCCAACGCATTGGTCGAATTGTCGAAGGACTTCACCGCCAAATCGGGTATCGGTATGAAGTTCGAATTCGTGCCGTGGACCAATTACGCTGATCGGTTCTTGAACGAACTCAATTCGCACGGCTCGCTGTGCGACCTCATCATCGGCGATTCCCAATGGATCGGCGGTGCCGCGGAGAACGGCCAGTACGTCAAGCTCAACGATTTCTTCAAGAAGGAAGGAATCAGCATGGACGACTACATGCCGGCAACGGTGGTCGGCTATTCCGAGTGGCCGAAGAACACGCCGAACTATTGGGCGCTGCCGGCGATGGGCGATGCGGTGGGCTGGACCTATCGCAAGGACTGGTTCGCGCGGCCGGACGTGCAGAAGGACTTCAAGGCCAAGTATGGCCGCGATATCGGCGTGCCGAAGACGCTCGATGAGCTCAAGGACATCGCGCAATTCTTCCAGGGCCGCGAGATCGACGGCAAGAAAGTCTATGGCGCCTCGATCTACACCGAGCGCGGCTCGGAAGGCATCACCATGGGCGTGTCGAACTACCTCTACGACTACGGCTTCAAGTACGACGATCCGAAGAAGCCCTATGCGATGGACGGGTTCGTGAACTCGGCCAACGCGGTGAAGGGGCTCGAGGCCTACAAGGAGCTCTACAAGTGCTGCACGCCGCCCGGTGCCTCCAACTCCTACATGTCGGAGGGGCTTGATGCCTTCAAGTCCGGCCAGGTTGCGCTGCAGATGAATTTCTTCGCGTTTTTCCCGGGCCTCTACAAGGACCCGAATGTCGGCGGCGACAAGATCGGTTTCTTCGTCAATCCGGCAGGTCCCGCTGGCCAAGCGACGCAGCTCGGCGGTCAGGGCATCTCGGTCGTTTCCTATTCGAAGAACCAGGCCGAAGCGCTGCAATACATCAAGTGGTTCTCCGGCGGCGACGTCCAGAAGAAGTGGTGGGCGCTCGGCGGCTATTCCTGCGCCAAGTCCGTGCTGAACGACCCGAGCTTCCCGAACAGCGCGCCCTTCGCCAAGGAGTTCCTGCAGTCGATGGGCATGGTCGTCGACTTCTGGGCCGAGCCGTCCTACGCCCAGCTGCTGCAGGCCGAGCAGAAGCGCGTGCATGATTATGTGGTGGCCGACAAGGGCACCGCGCAGGAAGCGCTCGACGGTCTGGTGAAGGACTGGAAGGCGATCTTCAAGGAAGAAGGCAAGAAGTTCTGAATTGAGCTGCCCGGAGCGCGTGTGCTCGCGCTCCGGGTTTCCTTCGAGATGACCGGATCTGTCGCAGTGGCGGCGCCGGGTGCCAGGATCGGTCGCTGCAATGAATGAATTGAGTGCCTCTTCGCGGATCACCTATCGGGCCGTCATGGTCCGGCCCGGTGTGGCGCGTCGTATCCGGGGCCTGTCGGACAAGGCGCTCGCCTGGCTGTTCATCACGCCGACGATCGTGCTGTTGCTGGCGATCAACATATTTCCGCTGCTCTGGACGATCTATCTCTCGTTCACGAACTACCGCGCCAACAGGGCCAACGTGCCGACGATCTGGCTGGGTGCCGACTGGTACCAGTCGATCCTGACCGATCCGGACATCTGGGCGGCCATGCAGGTCACCGCGCATTTCGTGATCTGGACGGTGGTGATCGAGACGGTCCTTGGATTTGGCCTTGCCTATCTCATCGACAAGAAGTTTCGCGGCCACGGGATGTGGACCACGATCATCCTGCTGCCGATGATGCTGTCGCCGGCCGTCGTCGGCAATTTCTGGACGTTCCTGTACCAGCCCCAGATCGGCCTGTTCAATTACGTCGTCGCCTTCTTCACCGGCCGCGCCGCCTCGTCCTTCCAGATGCTCGGCGATGTCACGCTGAGCCCCTGGGCCATCGTCATCGTCGATGCCTGGATGTGGACGCCCTATGTGATGCTGATCTGTCTCGCCGGCCTGCGTTCGATCCCGGATTACATCTACGAGGCAGCCGAGGTCGATCGTGCGTCCAAGTTGCGGCAGTTCTGGTCGATCACGCTGCCGATGGCGCTGCCCTTCATCATGCTGGCGGTGCTGTTCCGCGGCATCGAGAATTTCAAGATGTTCGACATGGTCAATCTGCTCACCGGCGGCGGGCCGGGATCGACCACGGAAGTCGCGTCGATCACGCTCAAGCGTGCGGCGTTCGAGAGCTGGCGCACCGGCTATTCGTCGGCCTTCGCGATCATCCTGTTCGTGACGGTCTTCGGTCTCGCCAATATCTACGTGAAGGCGCTGAACAAGGTGAAAAGCCGATGACCTCAGCCACCGCAGCTCATTCGGTCGTCGAGCCCTCGGCCACGACACGGCGCTTTGCCGGCTCGCTCGTCGTGCTTTATGCGATCATCACCATGATTCCGCTGGTCTGGATCATGCTCACCGCGTTCAAGTCGCCTGACGATGCGATCTCCTATCCGCCAAAGGTGATGTTCAAGCCGTCGCTCGAAGGCTTCTGCAATCTTTTCACGACCCGCTCGCGCCAGACGCCGGAGTTCATCCGCTCGCTCGGAGCGCCGCAGGGGATGTGTGATGAAATCGCGCGCAGCCGCAACATGGTGGTCGCAGGACCCTCGAACTATGTGCCGCGCTTCATCAATTCGCTGATCATCGCGTTCGGCTCGACCGTGCTCGCGGTCGCGCTCGGCACGTTGTCGGCTTACGGCTTCTCACGGTTCCGCGTGCCGCTGAAGGACGATCTGCTGTTCTTCATCCTGTCGACCCGGATGATGCCGCCGATCGCGGTCGCGATCCCGATCTACCTGATGTACCGCACCATCGGCCTGTCGGACACCAGGCTCGGCATGATCCTGCTCTACACTTCGGTCAACGTCTCGCTCGCGGTGTGGCTGCTCAAGGGCTTCATCGACGAAATCCCGCGCGAGTACGAGGAAGCCGCGATGATCGACGGATACACGCGCTTCCAGGCCTTCGTGAAAGTGGTGCTGCCGCAGGCCACCACGGGCATCGCGGCGACCGCCATCTTTTGCCTGATCTTCGCCTGGAACGAATACGCCTTCGCGGTGCTTCTCACCTCGGGCAATGCGCAGACGGCGCCGCCGTTCATTCCGATCATCATCGGTGAGGGCGGGCAGGACTGGCCCGCGGTGGCCGCCGGCACGACGCTGTTCCTGGTGCCGATCGTGGTGTTCACAGTGCTGTTGCGCAAGCATCTGCTGCGCGGCATCACCTTCGGAGCCGTCCGCAAATGAGCCTCGATGCCACCCCAACCGTCGCGCATCACGGTTTCGCAGACCGCATTCTGCGCCGCGGCCCGCTGGAGGCGGTCGCCACGACGATCATCGCCGCCGGTGTCGTGATGCTGATGCAGCCGTTCTCGCTCACGCTGTATTCCTGGTCGTTTGCCACGACCCTGTTCGGCACGGTGATGTTCACCATCGTCTCCAAGGTCCGGGAGTAGGGCGCGATGGCACAGATCAAGGTCGAGGCACTCGACAAATCCTTCGGGTCTTTTCATGCGGTCAAGTCCGCCAGCTTCACGGTGGAGGACGGCCAGTTCCTCTGCCTGCTTGGACCGTCCGGCTGCGGCAAGACCACGACGCTACGCATGATCGCCGGGCTGGAGCTGCCAACGGCCGGCACCATCAGGCTGGACGACGAAGACGTGACGATGAACCGCGCGTCGGCGCGTGACATCGCCTTCGTGTTCCAGCTCTTCGCGCTCTATCCACATATGAACGTCCGCCGCAACATCGGCTTTCCCCTGAAGTGCGAGGGCATCGGTGCGGCCGAGCGCGACCGACGCGTCGTCGAGGCCGCGCGCATCCTGCGGATCTCTCATCTCCTCGACCGGTCGGTGTCTGGTCTCGCCGGGGGCGACCGGCAGCGCGTTGCGCTGGGACGGGCGATCGTACGCAAACCAAAATGCTTCCTGATGGACGAGCCGCTCGGCGCGCTCGATACAGAAATGCGCGAGGCCATGATTCATGAATTGAGGGCTCTGCATGACCGCCTGGGAGCGACAACTGTCTATGTCACCCATGACCAGCTCGAGGCCATGGCAATGGCCGACAGGATCGCGGTCATGAACAACGGCGTCGTCGAACAGGTCGCGAGCCCGCGCGACATCTACGACCGGCCAGCGTCGCTTTTCGTCGCCGACTTCATTGGCTCGCCGCCGATGAATTTCCTGCCGTTCCGCGGCGGGCTGCAGACCGGCGCGGAAGCGATCCGGCTCGGCGAGCGCGATGTCGCAATTCCTGCCGCGCGCGAGGCGATGGCGGAGAGCGAGCTCGTGCTCGGGGTGCGGCCCGAGCATGTGCGCTTCACCGATCGCGGCATGGTGCGCGGCGAGGTGTACGGGACGGAATATCTGGGCACGACGCAGATCGTGACGGTGACGACGAGCTACGGCGCGCTCAAGGCCCGCTCACCCAGCAGCAAGTCGTTTCGAACAGGTGAGACGGTCGGGCTCGACTTCCGGCCCGATACGCTTTCCATCTTCGACAAGGCATCCGGCCGGGCTGTTCGTACCGCGCTGCATGAGGGAGCTGCGCATGGCTGAGGTCGAAATCAACGCCGTCTCCAAGGCCTTCGGCAAGACGCAAGCCCTCAGCGATCTGTCGTTGACGATCGGCAACGGCGAGTTCGTCGCGTTGCTCGGGCCGACCGGCGCCGGCAAGACCACGGCATTGCGACTGGTCGCCGGATTGGAACAGCCGGATAAAGGTTCAATTCGCATCGACGGACGCGACGTGACCGGCGATGCGCCGGCGGATCGAGACGTTGCCTTTGTCTTCCAGCAATACTCGCTGTACCCGCACCTCACCGTGTTCGAGAACATGGCGTTCGCGTTACGCGCGCCCACCCGGCGCGTGCCCGAAGCGGATATCCGCGCCAAGGTGCAAGAGATTGCACGTCTGCTCCATATCGAGACCAAGCTGGACAACAAGGCGACGCAGCTGTCGGGCGGGCAGATGCAGCGCGTTGCGATCGGCCGGGCGCTGGTCCGTTCGCCCTCGATCTATCTGATGGATGAGCCGCTGTCCTCGCTGGATGCCAAGCTCCGCGGCGAGTTGCGGCTCGAGCTCAAGCGGATCCAGGTCGATCTCGGCGCGACGATTCTCTATGTCACCCATGATCAGACCGAAGCAATGACCATGGCGTCGCGCATCGGCGTGATTGAAGGCGGGCGGCTGATGCAGATCGGCACGCCGCGAGAGATCTACGAGAATCCGGTCAATGCGCATGTCGCGGCGCGGCTGGGCCAGCCGGTGATCAATTTGCTGCCAGCGGCCCTGTTCGGTGGCGCGCCAGCCGGCGTCGAGACTGTCGGCGCGCGGACCGAGCACCTGACGATCGCGCGTAGCGGCGGCGACGTCTCTGCAACCGTCAAGCGTGTCGAGCATCTCGGCGACCAGAGTCATCTCCATCTCGACGTCGCCGGCCGCCCGGTCGTGACCCTGGCGGATCCCGAGGCGGGCTTTGGCGCTGGAGACGTCGTGTCGCTCCGTCTGAACAAACCTCTGTTTTTCGATGCCAGGGGCTGGAGGGTAGCGGCATGAGCCTTGATCGGGTAGCCAGGGAAAGACTGGTGCGAGCGCTGGCAGGGGCAGTGATCGAGCACGCGGATGAGTTGACGAGCCTCGATCAGGCGATCGGCGATGGGGATCACGGGCTGAACATGAAGCGCGGCTTCGAGGCGGTGCTCGTCGCACTGCCGGGCCTTGCCGACAAGTCGCTGCCCGAGATGTTGAAGGCGATTGGAATGACGTTGGTGATGAAGGTCGGCGGCGCCTCGGGGCCGCTGGTCGGGACGTTCTTCATGGAACTGGGCAAGGCGCTTCCCGAGCAGCCAAGCCGCTCTGATCTCGTTACAGCAACGGAGAAGGCGATCGAAGCCGTCAAGGCGCGCGGCCGATCTGAGGCGGGTCAGAAAACGCTGCTGGATGTCCTGGTGCCGGTGCAAGGCGTTCTGGCGGACGGCGGCGATGCCAGGGCGATCGCGGCGGAGGCTGTGCAAGCCGCCGATCGCACCACGCCGATGCTGGCGATTCGCGGTCGCGCGTCGTTTCTGGGCGAACGTTCCATCGGTCACATGGACCCCGGCTCGCGCTCGGTATCGCTTCTGATCGGCGCAGCAGTCGAGACACTGGAATTCGAGGTCAATACATGAGCAATGTCGGAATTGTCATCGTATCGCATTCGCCGAAGATCGCGGAAGGCGCGGCCGATATGGTGCGCCAGATGGTCGGAGACGCGGTGCCGCTGGCCTGGACTGGCGGCGACGTCGATGGTGGCCTCGGTACGAACGTTGCGGGGATTCTCGAGGCGATCGAGACGGCCTGGTCGCCGGCGGGCGTTGCGATCCTTGTCGATCTCGGTGGTGCCGAGACCAATTCGGAGATGGCGGTGGAGATGCTCCCGGAAGACCGGCGCGCGCGCGTGCTGGTCTGCAATGCCCCGGTGGTCGAGGGGGCTGTGATCGCCGCGACCGAATCTTCGGGCGGCTCATCGCTGGCCGCCGTCAAGCGCAGTGCGGAGGAATTCTATGCATGATGCCAACGCCAACCGGGCGGCCCAGACGTTTGCGCCGCTGACCGCCTCGGCGGTCCTCGTCAATCCGGTCGGCCTGCACGCGCGGCCATCGGTGAAGCTCACGCAATGCGCGAAAGGCTTCACCGCGAAGATCGAAATTGCGCTTGCTGCCGAAGGCCCGTGGACCGATGCCAAGAGCCCGGTGAAGGTGATGCGCGTGAAGGCGCCGCAGGGCGCGACGCTGCATTTCCGCGTCGCCGGTCCCGATGGCGAGGCGGCGCTCGCGGCCATGCTGGCGCTGGTGCATGACGGTTTCGGCGAGGCCTAGAATCGTGGGCGAGATCCATCTCACCGGTCATCCTGCTTCGCCAGGCCTCGCCATCGGCCCGGTCGCGGTGCTGACGCGTGCAGTGGCGAGCCGAACGGCGAAAGGCGATCCGGCTCAGGAAGCCGCTGCGCTCAAGGCGGCGATCGAGGGGGCAGCGGTGGAGCTCGCGGAACTGATCGCGACGGTCCACGGCGAAGCCGCCGAGATCCTGGAGTTTCAGGTCGCGATGCTGGGTGATGATGCGCTTGCGGAAGGCGCTTACGAAGCCATTGCGGGCGGTACGGCTGCCGATGAGGCCTGGCGTGCTGCACTCGACGTGGAGATATCGGGCTATCGCGCCGCGGACGAGGAATATTTCCGGGCGCGCGCTGCGGATCTGGTCGACATCCGCGACCGCGTGCTTGCCAGCCTGAATGGTGCGGATGTGGTCGCAAAGATCTCCGGCGATTCCGTCATCACCGGTGACGATATCTCGCCCTCGACCTTCCTGGCCGTCGACTGGACCCGTGGCGGCGGCATTGCACTCGCCAGCGGATCGCCGTCGTCGCATGTCGCGATGCTCGCGCGATCGCGCGGCGCCCCCATGGTGGTCGGCCTCGGTCCATTGCCATGGAACGGGCAGCCGCCGTCATTTGCGCTGGTCGATGGCGACGCCGGCACCGTGATTTTCGATCCCAAACCCGAAACGCGCCGTTTGTTCGAGGACCGCATGGCGGCTGCGAACGCCGCACAGATCGCTGCCGATGCGGGCCGCCTCAAGCCGGCTGTGACGGCCGATGGAAGGCGCATCGCCGTCATGCTCAACGTTGCCGCGCCCGAAGAGCTCGCGAGCCTCGATCCCGCCATCTGCGATGGCGTTGGCCTGGTGCGGACGGAGTTTCTGTTCGAGGGTTCGAGGGGCCTGCCCGGCGAGGATACGCAATATGCGGTCTACCGGCGCATCCTCGAATGGACCGCTGGACGGCCGGTGACAATCCGTACCCTCGATGCCGGCGGCGACAAGCCGATTGCCGGCCTGACGGTCGATGATGAGCGCAATCCGTTCCTGGGCCTGCGCGGTATCAGGCTCTCGCTGGCACGGCCGGAGGTGTTTCGCGTGCAGTTGCGGGCGCTGTGCCGTGCAGCCGTGCACGGGACGCTGAAGGTGATGCTGCCGATGGTCGCGATCCCCTCGGAACTCGACCGTGCCAACGCCATGCTGGACACGGAGTTCGCCGCACTCAGCGCAGAGGGCCTCGCTTGCGCCCGGCCGCCGCTCGGCATCATGGTCGAGGTCCCGTCCGCAGCCCTGCGTGCGGAGGATTTTGATGCGGCGTTCTATTCGATCGGGTCGAACGATTTGACCCAATACACCATGGCCGCAGCGCGGGACATCGGTGCTGTCGCCGACCTCAATGATGCCGGCGATCCGGCTGTGCTGGCGCTGATCGCGCGGACGGTCGAGGCCGGGCGCAAGCGCGGCGTCGAGGTCTCGCTCTGCGGCGATGCCGCCGCCGATACGCGTCTGACGAATGCGCTGCTGGCTACAGGCCTGACGACTCTCTCGGTCTCGCCGATTGCGGTGGCGCGGCTCAAGGCCGCCATCGCCGGGGTGACCTCATGAGCGAGGATGCAGGCGAGGACGCAAGCCGGCCGGGCGACAGCAATGTCGCAGACTACAAGCTGATCCTGCGGCGGGCCCTCGACAACAGGCCATCGGGGACGCGGTTGAAGCTCGCGGCCGCACTCGGCAAGAACCGCTCCTTCGTTAGCCAGATCACCAATCCGGCCTATCTGGTGCCGATTCCGGCGAAGCATGTCGCGATCATCTTTGAGGTCTGCCATCTCTCCGGCACCGAGCGTGCCGCTTTCCTCGAAGCCTATGGGCGCGCGCATCCGGGTCGGCTGCGAGGTGCCCACCGCGAGGCGCGCACGCGCACTGTTGCAGTGACGGTGCCCGATCTTGGTGACGACAAGAAGAATCGCGCGCTCGAGCAGCTCATCATCGACTTTGCCGCTCAGCTCGCGCGCTACGCCGAAAGCATCGGCTGACGAATTCTGACTGCAAAAAAGACAACCGGGAGGACGCCATGAAAAAGCTGATCAACAGCGCCGATACGGTGCTCGAAGAGAGTCTCGATGGGCTGGCGGCAGCCCATGCCGATATCCTGCAGCTTGGCGCCGAGCGGAAGTTCGTGCGCCGCCGCACCCTGAAGCCGGGCAAGGTTGCGCTGATCTCGGGCGGCGGTTCCGGCCATGAACCGCTGCATGCGGGCTTTGTCGGCCACGGCATGCTCGATGCCGCGTGTCCGGGCCAGGTGTTCACGTCACCGACGCCGGATCAGATGATCGAGGCGGCCGAGGCCGTCGACACCGGAGCAGGCGTGCTCTTCATCGTCAAGAACTACGAAGGCGACGTGATGAACTTCACCATGGCCGCCGAAATGGCCGGCCGCGAGATCGCAAGCGTCGTAACCAACGACGACGTCGCGGTGGAGAAATCGACCTACACGACGGGACGTCGCGGTGTCGCAGGCACGCTGATCGTGGAAAAGATGGTCGGCGCCGCGGCCGAAAAGGGAATGCCGCTCGCCGCGCTCAAGACGCTCGGCGATGATGTGAACAGGCGCACCCGCTCGATGGGCGTGGCGCTGCTGCCGTGCACCGTGCCCGCCGCGGGCCGGCCGAACTTCACCTTGGCTGACAACGAGATGGAAATGGGTGTCGGCATTCATGGCGAGCCGGGTCGCCGCAGGGTGGCACTGGCCTCTGCCGATGCTATCGCCGCCGACATAGTTGGCGCGATCCTGGATGATCTCGAACCGAGCAAGGGCAGCGAGGTCGTACTTCTCGTCAACGGGTTCGGCGCAACGCCGCTGATCGAGCTCTATCTGATGGTCAACAGCGCCAAGCGGATTCTGGATGGCGCCGGCATCACGGCGACGCGCTTCCTGACCGGCTCCTACGTGACGTCGCTCGACATGGCCGGCGCATCGATCACGGTCTCGGTGCTCGATGGCCAGTCAAAGGAATTGTGGGACGCGCCGGTGCATACCGCGGCGCTCCGCTGGGGCATGTGATCGATCCGGCTCAGGTGCGGATCACAAATCCCTTGGCGAGGTGATTCCGCACGAAATAGATCATCGCTATCCCCGGCACCAGCGCGAGCACGGTCATCGCCGTGACGAGGCCGAAATCGGTTCGGAAGCCGAACAGCGCGTTGATGGCCATGGTGATCGGCTTGCCGCCTGTGGTCGTCAGGATGCGGGCGAGCACCACCTCCACCCAGGAGAAGATGAAGCAGAAGAACGCGGTCACGCCGATGCCTGGCGCGATCGCCGGAACGAGATGACGGAAGAAGAAGCTCGGCAGCGAGTGGCCGTCGAGGAAAGCCGTTTCGTCGAACTCGCGCGGCACGGAGGCAATAAAACCCTCCAGAATCCAGATTGCGATCGGGATGTTGAAGACGCAGTGAACGAGGGCAATGCCGACCGGCGTGTTCTCCAGGCCGATTTGCGCGAACAGAACGAAGATCGGCAGCGACAGCACGACGGTCGGCGTGATGCGGAACACCAGTAGCAGGAAGAACAGCTGCCGGTCGCCGACGAAGCTATAGCGCGCGAATGCATAGGCGGCCGGCAATCCGACGCCGAGGCAAAGCGCGACGTTCAGCACGACGTAGATGATGGAGTTGAGGATCGCTTCCTTCAGAACCGCCGAATGGAAGATGTTCTGGTAGTTGATGAGGCTGAAATGCCCCTCCGTGATCCCGGCTCTTGGCAGGGTCGAGACGAAGCTGGTCATGATCGTCTGCGCCAGCGGCATGAGGACGAAGGCGCCGATCACAGCGAAGAGGATGATCCGGCCGAGCGACTTCACTTGGCGGCCTCCAAGGTGACAGGCGCCCGTGTGCTCGTCGCCGCCTTGAAGCTCCAGGCGACGGTCAGGACGATCAGGAAGTAGACGATCGAGCGGGCGGCGGATGGTCCGTAGTTGAAGGACTGAATCTCTTCGCCGAGGTCGAGGCTGAGAAATGCGGTGGCGCTATCGGGGCCGCCGGCATTGATGCGGAAGGCCTCGATATAGATCATGAAGCTGTCCATGAAGCGCAGCAGCACGGCCATCGACAGCACGGTCTTCATTTTCGGCAGCTGAATGAAGCGGAACACTTGCCAGGGCGAGGCGGCGTCGATGGCGGCGGCCTGGTAGTAGGCCGGCGGAATGCTGGAGATGCCGGCATAGGCCAGCACGACGACGAGCCCGAGCCAGTGCCAGCTGTCCATCACGACAAGCACGATCCAGGTGTGCAGGGCATTGAACTTGTAGTCGAAGCCCACGCCAAGCCATCCAAGCATCCGGCCGGCGAGACCGATATTGGGATTGATGAAGTTGAGCCAGATCACAGGGATCATGTTCCAGGGCACCACGAGCGGCAGCGTGATCAGGACGAGGACGGTGCTGACGATGAACTGGTGCGATCGCTGCAGCAACAGCGCGATCCAGATGCCGAGCGGCAGCTGGATCGACAGCACGATGGCCGAGAACAGGAAGCTGCGCGCAAGGCTCGCATAGAAGCGCTGCGAGGTGACGATGTTCCGGTACCAATCGACGCCGACCCAATAGGGGTTGTTCAGGCTGAACAGGTCCTGGAACGAGTAGTTGGTGACGGCGACCAGAGGCAGGATTCCGACGAAGGTCACGATGACCAGGGCGGGAAGCACGAGGAACCAGGCTCTGTTGTCGTACGGCTTCATTTCAAACAATTGCAACGGGGACGCGCCCGGGCACGAAAAAAGACCTCGATTGACACCGAGGCCCTTTCAGCATTCCCGATCGCGCGTGAGTTAGCCCGTCAAACGGTCGTAATCCAAGAGACGCAGGCGCAGCCCAGTTCCGCGCGGTGGTCATGCGCCGCAAAAAGGATTGTCGTCAGTCAACTCCGATACCAGCTCGCCAAATTCCACGTCGTGACATCCCACCCCGAGATGTCGGTCATCAGACCATTGACGGCGCCGCCGACGATGTAGCGTGAGAGCAGCGGCAGGAAGATGTTGGCCTCGCAGAAGATCTCGTCGACCTTGATCAGCAGCGCGGCGCGCTTGACCGGGTCGAGCTCCTGTTGCGCGGCCTTGTAGGCCTTGTCGGCTTCAGGGTCGGACCAGCGCGAGACGTTGCGGCCGAGCCATTTGTTGTCCTTGCTCGCGATCTCCCAGGAAACGCACTGGTTCAGGAACCGCTCCGGATCTGGCTGGGGCTGCGTTGCGTTGTACATCTCCATATCGCAGTAGAATTTCGAATAGGTGTCGGGGTTGCCGACATCGGACGAGAAGAACACCGATGCGGTGACCGATTTGAGCTCGAGCTCGATTCCGGCCTTCTGGCAAGCCTGCTTGATGATGGCCTGCGTCTTCTGGCGCGGCGCGTTGATCGAGGTCTGGAACACGTATTTCAACTGCTTGCCGTCCTTGGCGCGGATGCCGTCCGCGCCCATTTTCCAGCCGGCCTCGTCGAGGATATTGTTCGCCTTGTCGATGTTGAACTCGTATTTCAGCTTGCCCGACTTGAACTGCGGCGGCTGGTTGACCACGCTCGCTGTTGCGACGGCCCCGCGTCCATAGATGAATTTCTGGATCCCGTCGCGATCAATCAGCAGGTTGATCGCCCGGCGCACCGCTGGATCGGACAGCGTCGGGTGCTTGGTCTTGGCGCTGGAACGTTCGCCATCGACCTCGGTCCAGGGGTCCGTCGTGTTGAGGACGACGAACTCGATGCCGCCGGCGGTCGTGAACTCGACCTTGCCCTTGCCGCCGATCTCCATGCGTTTGAGGATCTCGTCCTCCACCAGCAGGCCCCAGGCATAGTCGTATTCGCCTGTTTGCAGCACCGCGCGTGCGGCGGAGACGGCGTCACCACCGCCCTTGAGCTCGAACGTGTCGAAAAAGGGCTGGTTCTTGACGTGATAATCGGGGTTGCGCTCGGCTCGGAGCAAATCGCCCGGCTTGAACTCGACGAATTTATAAGGACCCGTGCCGACCGGCTTCAGATTGCCCGGCGCATCGCGCGACTTCGCACCGGCATAGTCGCCGAAATGATGTTTCGGCAGGATCTGGCCGACCGAGCCGATGAAGGGATCGGCCCAGAACGGGGTGGGCGCCTTGAAGATCACCTTGACGGTGTGGTCGTCGATCTTCTCGACCGTGATGTTCTGATAGGACCCCGTGGTGTAGGCGGCGGTCGCGGGATCCGCGGCGTAAGCCCAGGTGAAGACGACGTCGTCGGCAGTGAAGGGCTTGCCGTCGTGCCATGTCACGCCTTGCTTCAGCTTCCAGATCACGGTGGTGCCGTCGGCCGAAAGGCCGCCATTGGCCTTGGTCGGGATCTCGGCGGCAAGGCAGGGGAACAGGTTGCCCTCCTTGTCCCAGCCGGCAAGCGGTTCGAAGAAGACGCGCGAGGCGACCTGGTCCTTGGTGCCGAGCGCGAAATGCGGATTGAGCAGTGTCGGAGCCTGCCAGATCAGCATTTTGAGCGGACCGCCGCCGCCGGCTTTCGTCGGCTTGTAGGCAAGCGTGGCGTCGGCCATCGCCACATCGTTCCAGAGCAGGATCTGGCTCGCGATGGGAGCTGCGATCCCGACCGCAGCCATGGTCTGGATGAACGAGCGCCGCGAGAGCGTGCCTTGCTTCACCTCCGCGATAAAGCCGCGGATGTCGTTTTCGTCCATCAGATGATCCCCACCCCTTAAAGAACGTCGTCACCGGCACCCCATCATGTTGCATCGTGGAGGGGGCAGCAATGCCGACGATGGTGGAAAGCGGTGCGACGAAATGGCGAAGGCGACGCTCGCAATGACGGCGGTGAGTCCAGTGCTCCAAAAGACCTGCGAGCGGTGGGATGCCGCCATGCGCCTCGTTCCAGACGTCGGTAATCCGTTGCTCTCCGCGCAACCGCCTCACTATAGTGCGGCGAACGATGTGACCGGAACTGCCTGCACGGCACTCCGCGATTGAGGGCCATGCGATGGACGATACGATCGGCTTCCCAGATCCCGGCCTCGACCTGTCGGATGGATTCAAGCCGCACACCTCGCATTGGGGCGTGTTTTCCGCACGCAACAGCGCAGCCGGGTTGGAGGTGAGGGCCTACGCAGGCGATCCCGATCCAAACGGCATCATCGACAATTTTCCCGGCGCCCTGCGCCACCAGGCGCGCGTCGCCCAGCCTGCGATCCGACGCGGCTGGCTCGAGCGCGGGCCCGGCCCCGACAACAGGCGCGGCCGCGACGAATTCGTCTCCGTCAGCTGGGAGAAGGCGCTGGATCTGCTCGGCGATGAGCTCATGCGCGTCCGCGATACGCGCGGTCCGGGAGCGGTGTTCGGCGGCTCCTATGGCTGGTCGAGCGCGGGCCGGCTGCACCACGCCCAGAGCCAGGTGCATCGCTTTCTCAACATCGCGATGGGCGGCTATGTCCGCTCGGTCAATTCCTATTCCTCCGGTGCATCCTCGGTGCTGCTGCCGCAGATCATGGCGGGCTACGAGGACATCACCAGGCGCAACGTCACCTGGGAGCAGATCGCTGGCAACACCGAGATCGTGCTCGCCTTCGGCGGCATGGCGCTGAAGAATTCGATGGTGGCCGGCGGCTCGATCAGCAAGCATGTCGAGCGCGGCGCGATGCAAGCGGCGCGCCGGCGCGGCTGCGAATTCATCTTGATGAGCCCGCTGCGCGACGATCTGCCTGTCGAGGCCGGCGCGGAATGGATGAGCTGCATCCCCGGCACCGACACCGCGCTGATGCTCGGCATGGTCCATACGCTGGTCAGCGAAGGGCTGCACGACCAGGCCTTCCTCGATCGCTACACCGAGGGCTGGCCGGTGTTCTTGCGCTACCTCACCGGCGAGAGCGATGGACAGCCCAAGCACGCCGAATGGGCCGCGGCGATCTGCGGCGTCGATGCAGGCGCGATCCGCACGCTGGCGCGGCGCCTTGCCGGCAAGCGCGCGCTCATCACCGTCTCGCATTCGCTGCAACGCGCCGAACATGGCGAGCAGCCGGTGTGGATGGGCATGGTGCTGGCGGCAACCCTCGGCCAGATCGGTCTTCCCGGCGGCGGTTATGCCTATTCACTCGGCGCGATCGGCTATTACGGCCGCCGCGTCAACGACGTGCCGGGGCCGACGCTGGGGCAGGGCCGCAATGGCGTGCGCGACTTCATCCCGGTGGCGCGCATCGCCGACATGCTGCTCAACCCCGGCAGCACCTATCGCTACAATGGCGAGACGCGTACCTATCCTGATATCCGGCTGGTCTATTGGGCCGGCGGCAATCCGTTTCATCACCATCAAGACATCAACCGCCTCCGCAAGGCGTTTGCGAAGGTCGACACGCTGGTGGTGCACGAGCTCGCCTGGACCGCGACCGCGCGCCACGCCGATATCGTGCTGCCCTCGACGATGACCTTGGAGCGTGAGGACATTGGTTATTCCACCAATGATCCCTTGATGGTCGCAATGCATCGCATTGCCGAACCTCATGGCCTGGCGCGCGACGATTACGAGATCTTCGCTAATCTCGCCGATCGTCTCGGCGCCCGCGAGCCTTTCACGGAAGGCCGCACCTCACGCCAATGGCTGGAGCATCTCTACGAGCCGACCCGCGCCTCACTTGCCAAGCGCGGCCTGGAGGCGCCGAGCTTCGAGGAGTTCTGGAAGCGCGGCAGCCTGGTCGTGCCGCAGCAGCCCGACGATGGCGGCCGCCTGCGCAGTTTCCGCGACGACCCGGTCGCGCACCCGCTGCCGACGCCGAGCGGACGCATCGAGATCTACTCCGCGAAGATCGCCGGCCATGGCGATGCCGATTGCCCCGGCCATCCAGTCTGGCTCGAGAAGAGCGATATGCCGAAGCTAGGGGCGCCGTGCTTCCTCGTTGCCAACCAGCCGGTGACGCGGCTGCACAGCCAGCTCGATTTCGGCGGACATTCGCTGGGCGCCAAGCACCGCGGCCGCGAGGTCGCGCGGATGAATCCGCGTGACGCTGATCCGCGCGGCATCGTCGATGGCGACATCATCCGCCTGTTCAATGAACGTGGCGCCTGCCTCGCCGCGGTGCATGTCACCGACGGCATCGCGCCCGGTGTGGTGCAACTGCCGACCGGCGCCTGGTACGATCCGATGGATCCGGAAGACGACGCGCCGCTCTGCGTGCACGGCAATCCGAACGTGCTCACCCGCGACATCGGCACCTCGTCCTTTGCGCAGGGCTGTACCGGCCAGCTCACGACGGCGGAGGTGGAGAAGTTCACCGGCAATCTGCCGCCGATCCGGGCGTTCGATCCGGTGTAGCGCGGCGATCAAGGCGATCGAATGGATCAACGCGTGCGAGGCGTGGTCTGGACCGCCGCCTGACAGCAGGTTCAGGCGACGGCCCAGCGCGAACTCAGTGAACTTGGGGAAGTTGTAAGGTCGCGCGCAGACGCTAGCCCGGCCGATGTAGCCACATCAAGTTTCGCTGTGTTGCAACGGCCAGATTTTCGTTACAGCCGCCTCCAAACCGCCACAGATGACGATCGGGCTTTCGTCAGCCGTCGTTCGCAATGGCGACCGCAGCGTCCAGCGCATTCTGCAGGATCTCGTCGGACAATTGCTTGTCGTTGACCGCGCGCGCTATCTGCAGCGCGCCGACCATGGTCGAATAGATCGTGATCGCCTTGCGTCGGCGCTCTTCTGCAGTGCCTTGCCTGATTTGCTTCGCCATCAGCATGACGATGTCGGAGATCTTGCCGGTAAAGGCATCGCGCGTTGCCTTGGGATGCCGCGCGATCTCGGCGACCAGCGCGGCGGTCGGGCAGCCGGAGCCGGCCCGGTCGCGGTGCCGCGTCGAGAGATAGTCGCGGATCACGGTTTCGACCGCGACGCCATTCTCGAGATTGGCCTTGTGCCGCTCCTCGCGCTTCGTGAGCGCATCCACCAGCACCGCTCGCACCAGATCCTCCTTGGAGGCGAAGTGCGTGTAGAAGGCCCCATTGGTGAGCCCCGCCTCCGACATGATGCCGGCGAGACCAACCGCAGCGATCCCGCTCTGGCGGAATTGCGCTGAGGCGACATCGAGGATGTGCCGGCGCGTCTCGTCCTTGTGTCCCTTGTCGTAGCGCATGGTCTCGACTCCCTCCCGCGACCTGCCCGAATGGGTGGCCACGGGACCGTGAGCGATTTCTCTATTGCATTACGATCATAATAATGAATTATAGTCGTAATGCAATGGCGGGCGATCGGGCGGGGCCCCGGAACACAACAGGACCACGGGAATGTCAGTCGAGGACGTCGCCGCACCGCCTTTGTCGGCAACTGAGGCCCCGGCGCGCACGCCGGCCACGCCCCGTCCCCCAGCGACATCCGCCGACCAGCGGCGTGCCGCGCTTCTTAGCGCGCCGATCCTGCCGACCTTGCTCAAGCTCGCGGCACCGACAGTGACCGTGCTGGTGGCGCAGACGGCCGTGAACATCGCTGAAGCATATTACGTTGGCTATCTCGGCACCGACGCATTGGCCGGCGCCGCGCTGGTGTTCCCGATCTTCATGCTGATGACGATGATGTCGAATGGTGGCTTCGGTTCTGGCGTCGCCTCGTCGGTGGCGCGCGCGGTCGGCGCCGGTCGCCGCGACGATGCGGATGCGGCACTGTTTCATGCGATCGTACTTGCGATCATCGCGGGCGCGCTGTTTACGCTTGGCGTGCATTTCGGTGGGCCGGTGTTGTTTCGCGCGCTCGGCGGCCGCGACGGTGCGCTCGATGCGGCCGTCACTTACTCCAGCTATCTGTTCGCGGGCGCAATTCCGGTCTGGATCGTCAACCTCCAGGCCGCGGCGCTGCGCGGCTCCGGCAACGTCAAGGTGCCTGCGCTGGTGACGCTGATCGGCGCAATCGTGACCATTCCCGTTTCACCGCTGCTGATCTTCGGCTTCGGCCCCGTCCCAAGTCTCGGCATCGGCGGCGCCGGCATCGCCTTTGGCCTCTACTACGGTGCCGCGATGCTGTTCCTGCTGCGCTACATGTCTTCGGGCGCATCCGGCCTGAGGCTGCACATCGTGCCGCTGCGCGCCAAGATCTTTGGCGACATGCTGAAGGTCGGCATTCCCACCGCATTCAACGCGGTGCTCACAAACCTCACGGTCATCCTGGTCACCGGGGCAGTGGGGCTGTTCGGCACGTCGGCGCTGGCCGGTTACGGCATCGCCTCGCGGCTCGACTACATCATGATCCCGCTGCTGTTCGGCATCAGCACCGCGACGCTGACCATGGTCGGCGTCAACATGGGCGCGGGCCAGACTGCGCGGGCGAAGAGGATCGGCTGGGTCAGCGGCGCCGCCGGCATGATCATGACCGGCTCGATCGGCCTGCTGGTCGCGATCTTTCCGACGGCATGGCTGCATCTGTTCAGCCACGACGCCGACGTCGTAAATGAAGGCATGACTTATTTGCGCATCGTCGCACCGGCCTATGCGGCGCTGGGCTTCGGCTTCGTTGTATCTTTCGCGGCACAGGGTACGGGCCGGGCGATGGGCCCGCTGATGTCCGCGATCGCGCGCATCCTGATCGCGGCCGGCGGCGGCTGGATCGCGGTCGCATATTTCGGCGCGGGAATGACGGGCCTTGCCACCATGGTGACGGTGTCGCTGGCCGTCTACGCCGCGATCTGCGTGCTGATCATGCTGTCGCCATCGACCTGGCGCGCCGAGCCACGCGCCTAGGAAAGGGCGTGGGCACGGCCCGCACCTGCCTCAATTTGGATTCATTTCCCATTTGGCGGCGAACGGAGAAGCGTCGCCCGCCGCGGGCGGTCAATATGGATTTTCATTTCATTGATTTCGAGCGGCGGAGAAGCGAATACGGTTCCAGCCACTGCTGAGTCATGGAGACCAAGATGTCGTTTCGCCCCGCCCTGATCCTCGCAACCGTGCTCGCCGCGTGGTCGGCCGCAGCAGGCGCCGAGACCATCAAGATCGGCGTGACGCCGGGTCCGCATGCCCAGATCCTGGAGGCCGTGAAGCCGATCGCCGCCAAGCAGGGGCTCGACATCCAGCTGATCGAGTTCTCCGACTACGTCGTGCCGAACGCGGCGCTCGATGCCGGCGAGATCCAGGCCAATTCGTTCCAGAATCAGCCTTACCTCGACAACCAAAAAGCCGACCGCGGCTACAAGATCGAGTCCGTCGGGCTCACCGTGAACTTCCCGATCGGCGTCTATTCGAAGAAGCACAAGGCCTTCGCGGACATCCCCGAGGGCGGCAAGGTCTCGATCCCGAACGATCCCACCAACGGCGGCCGCGTCCTGCTGCTGTTGCGCGACAAGGGCGTGATCAAGCTGAAGGATGGTACGGGCTTCAAGCCGACGGTGCTCGATATCACCGAGAATCCGAAGAAGCTGAAATTCATCGAGGTCGACGCGGCGCAGGCGCCGCGCGCGCTCGACGACGTCGACGCCGCGGCGATCAACACCAATTATGCAACCCAGGCGGGCCTCGATCCGGTCAAGGATCCGATCCTGCGCGAGGACCCGAAGGGCCCCTATGTCAACCTGATCGCGGTGCGCAGCGCCGACAAGGACAAGCCCTGGGTCAAGATCCTGGTCGACAGCTACCACACGCCCGAGGTCAAGGAATTCGTCCTCACCAAGTTCAAGGGCGCGGTGCTGCCGAGCTGGTAGGCAGCCTGCCTGGCCGAAGGTCTAGCCAAAGGTCTAGCAGAGGGGCGCGATCCCGGCGGGCAGCCTTGCGCATTGCCCGCTTGTCTCGGGCCGCGGCAACCGACATCATCGGGGCCCATTCTCGCCCGACAGGGGTCGTATGAAACGCTTTGCCAACCTGAAACGCCTGGGATTCTTCACGCGGCTTCTCGATGAAGCTCCGCCGGCCGAGCGCTATCGCTTCGCCGCCGAGCAGATCGTGCGCGCCGAAAAGGCCGGGCTCGATTCCGCGTGGATCGCGCAGCATCATTTTCACGAGCGCGAGGGCGGCCTGCCGTCGCCCTTCACCTTCCTCGGCTATGTCGCGGCCCAGACCTCGCGCATCCGCCTCGGCACCGGCATCGTCACCCTGCCGCTGGAGAGCGCGGTGCGGGTGGCGGAGGACGCCGCGGTGCTCGACCTTCTCTGCAATGGCCGGTTCGAGCTGGGCGTCGGCACCGGCGGCAATCCGTCGGCCTTCGCCGCCTTCGGCCTTGACGGCACCCAGCGCAACGAGATCTTTGCGCGCAATCTTGAGGTCGTCCGCAAGGCCCTGACCGGCAAGCCGCTCGACGGCGGCGACACGCTCTATCCGCAGCGGCCACAACTGGACAAGCGCATCTGGCAGGCGACCTTTTCGGTGGCGGGCGGCGCGCGCGCCGGCAAGGCCGGCGATGGCCTCTTGCTCTCGCGGACCCAGCCGCGGGCCAAGGAGGCGCCAAATGCCACGCTCGCCGACATCCAGAACCCGATCATCGATGCCTATCTCGCCGCGCTGCCGCCGGGTGCCGAGCCACGCATCATGGCCTCGCGCAGCGTCTTCGTCGCCGACGATCATCGCGAGGCGATGCGGCTTGCCGATATCGGCCTGCGTCGTGCACTGCCGCAGTTCATGAAGAGCGGGCACCTTCCTCCGGGCGAGACGCTGGAGGAGATGATCACGGCGTTCGACACCCATGTCGGCGGTGCTGACGAGGTCATCGCCTCGTTGCGATCAGACGCGACGCTGGATCGGATCACCGATCTGGTCTTCCAGGTCCACTCCGTCGATGCGCCGCACCCTTACGTCCTGCGCTCGATCGAGCTGGTGGCGGACAAGGTCGCACCCGCGCTGGGCTGGACCAGGACTGCGCCCGAAGTGGCGCTGGCGGGCTAGTCGGCGTTGATGGAATTGCACGAGGCTGAATGATGACGGATATCATCGACAAACTTGCGGGCATCGAACCGGGATCGGCGCTGGACGCCCTTCGCGCAAAACGCCTGCAGGCGCGCGAGAACGCGCAGAAGAGCTATCTCTCGCTGTTCGAGCCGATCGACGCCGGCGACGTCTCGCTGCTCGAGCGCGCCGCGGTCGCCGCCTTCGTGACCGGGCTGCATGGCGAGTCCCCCGTTGCGACCTTCTATCGCGACAAGCTTGCGGCGACCACGGGTGGTGCGGCGCTGCTTGAAGCCGTCGATGCCGAGATCGCGCGGGGCAAGACCTCGGGTCCGTATGGATCGTTTCCCGCTGGTCCGCTCTCGGTCGAGAACACGGCCGGCCTCATTTTTCGCGTGAGTGCGGCGAGCAAATCGGCACTCGGTCCGCGGCTCGCCGCGGCACTTGAGCATGCGCATCTGCTGGTGTTCCGGCCGCGCGATGCGGCGTCCAGCGACATGAAGGCGCTGCTCGCCGCCGGCTGGTCGAACACCGGCATCGTCACCTTCTCCCAACTCGTCGCGTTCCTGTCGTTTCAGGTGCGGGTCGTCAGCGGCTTGCGCACGCTTGCCGCCGCGAACGCATAAGAGGAGGCCGCAATCATGAGCGCCACCGTCAATCCGCCTGATGTCTTCACCCAGGACGAGCTCGGCTGGGTGTCCTGGATCGAGCCGCTGCCCGAGGCCGAGCTGACCGAGCGCCATTTCAACGGCCTGGTCGATCGCGCTCGCGCCAAGTCGGAATATTTCCGCCTGCTGGTGCGCGACCCCGAGGTGCTGGAAGCCCGCACCAAGACCGACAAGGACATCTTCTACAACGTCGCCGACGGACTGCCGCGCGCCGAGCGTGAGCTCGCGGCGGCCGCCACCTCGCGCTACAACGGCTGCATCTATTGCGCCTCGGTGCATGCGCGCTTCGCCAGCACCTATTCCAAGCGCCGCGAGGACGTGCAGAAGCTGCTCGATGAGGGCGTCAAGGCCGATCTCGGCCAGCGTTGGAACGCGGTGGTCAAGGCGTCGGTCGCGCTGGCGTCGACGCCGATCGCGTTCGGCCCGGACAATATCGCGGAGCTGTGGAAGGCCGGCCTCGACGACGCCGAGATTGTCGACGTCATCAACGGCGCCTCGTTCTTCAACTGGGCTAACCGGCTGATGCTGTCGCTCGGCGAGCCCTCGAAATAGGCAATCTCACCGGCACAAGACTTGCTGCTTGTTGTCAACACCTGACTGGATGGAGCCGTGCATGAGCAACATCAATCGCCGAACCCTGGTCAAGGGCTCGCTCGCCGCCGCAATCGCGGGAACGACATTCTCGCGCGCCGCCTTCGCCGACGCTGATCCGATCCTGCTCGGCGTCAGCGGTCCCCTCACGGGGCCGAACGCGCAATACGGCACGCAATGGAAGCAGGGCTTTGATCTCGCGCTCGACGAGATCACGGCCGCCGGCGGCATCAACGGCCGCGCGCTCGCCTATATCTTCGAGGACAGCCAGAGCGATCCGCGGCAATCGGTCGCGATTGCGCAGAAATTCGTCTCCGATCCCAGGATCGTGCTGGAGCTCGGCGATTTCTCCAGCCCCGCCTCGATGGCGGCCTCGCCGATCTATCAGCGCGGCGGCCTCGTGCAGTTCGGCTTCACCAATTCGCACCCTGATTTCACCAAGGGCGGCGACTTCATGTGGAGCACCTCGGTCAGCCAGGCCGACGAGCAGCCGCTGCTCGCGCGCTATGCGGTGAAGAGCCTGGGCCTCAAGAAGCTTGCGGTGCTGCACCTCAACACCGATTGGGGCCGCACCAGCCGCGACTATTTCAACAACGCCGCGAAAGAATATGGCGCGGAGATCGTCGTCACCGAAGGCTATATCGCCGAGGAGCGCGACTTCCGCTCCACGCTGGTGCGCGTGCGCGACGCCAATCCCGATGGCCTGGTGCTGATCTCCTATTATTCCGACGGTGCGCTGATCGCGCGCCAGGCCCGTCAGGTCGGGCTCAAGCAGGTGATCTGCGCCGCCAGCTCGGTCTATTCGCCGAAATTCCTGGAGCTCGGCGGCGATGCCGTCGAGGATGTTCATGTCGGAACGCGCTACTTCCCGGAAGATCCGCGGCCCGAGGTGCAGAAATTCATCGCCGGCTTCAAGAAGAAGTATAACGGCCTCGAGCCCGATGCCTTCAACGCCTACTCCTATGACGCCATGAACATGGCGGCTGCCGTGATCAAGATCGGCGGTACCGACCGCAAGGCAATCCGCGATGCCTTCGCCAAGGTCAAGGACGTCCCGAGCGTGATCTTCGGCACCGCGACGTTCGACGTCGCGACCCGTCGCGTCAAGGGCGCGATGAATGCCGAGCTCGTCGTGCGCAAGGGCCAGTTCGCGCTTTGGGACGGCAAGCCCACCTGATCTCTTGGCCGGAGTCTTGCTCCGGCCTTTCTCCCTTCATTAGGAACCCTGCGTGTCTTCCTGGCTCGACTACACCATCAACGGGCTGATCGTCGGTAACGTTTACGCCCTCGTTGCAGTCGGGCTCGCGCTGATCTTCGGCGTCAGCCGGCTGATCAATTTCGCGCAGGGCTCGATCTATCTCGTCGGTGCCTATATCGGCTGGGTCGCGGTGGTGCAGCTGCACACGCCGCTGCCGCTCACCATCATCCTTGTTGCGATGGTGGCGGCGCTGGTCGGGTTGATCATCGAGCGGTTTGGCCTGCGACCGCTGCAGAACTCCGTGCGCATAGCGCCGCTGTTGGCGACGATCGGCATCAGCTTCGTGCTCGACCAGTTGGTCATGCTGACCTTCTCGCCCAATCCGCGCGCGTTGCCGAGCCAGTTGCCGGATGTGCGCTTCCAGGTCGGCGGCGGCACCATCGGCCCGCTCGATCTCCTCATCGCCGGTGTCGGCATCTCCAGCGCGCTCTTGTTGTTCGTGTTCCTGCGCTATACCAAGCTCGGCTGGGCGGTGCGCGCCGCCTCGCAGGACCGCGACGCGGCGATGCAGATGGGCGTCGATGTCAACCGCGTCAATCAGACGGTGTTCGGCATTGCCGCCGCGCTCGGCGGCGTCTCCGGCCTCCTGGTCGGCATGTACTACAACCAGATCGACACCGCGATGAGCCTGCAGGCGACGCTCAAGGGCGTCGTTGCTGAAGTCGTCGGCGGCGCGGGCAACGTGCCGGGCGCCGTGGTCGGAAGCTTGCTGCTCGGCCTCGTCGAGAGCTACGGCGTCGCGGTGTTCGGCACCAGCTACCGCAATCTGTTCGCCTTCCTGCTGCTAGTCGTCGTGCTCGTGCTGCGACCGAATGGGTTGTTCGCAAGTGCGCGGCAGGCGCCGCCCGAGCCGCTCACCGGCACCTTCATCGCACCGAGCCGGCCGGTGCGCATTCCGCGCTGGGCCCTGGCAGTCGCGGTCGCATTGTTCGCGATCCTGCCGCTGCTGCCGGTGTCGTTCTACGTGCTGCAGACCCTGATCAACGCCTGGCTGCTCGGCATGCTCGCGCTCAGCCTGACGCTCGTTGCGGGCACGATCGGCCAGGTCTCGCTCGGACACGCCGCGTTGCTCGCGATCGGGGCCTATACCTCCGCGCTGCTGTCGCTGGCGCTCAACGTGCCCGTCGGTCTCGCCATCGTTGCGGGCGGCCTGATGAGTGCCGCACTGGGCACGATCCTGATCTCGCCGTCGTTCCGCCTGCGCGGGCACTATGTCTCGATCGCGACGCTTGCCATCGGCGAGATCGTGTCGCTGGTGATCCTCAATTGGGAGAGCGTCACACGTGGTCCGATCGGCATCTCCGGCATTCCACCGCTGTCGCTATTCGGCTACGATCTGATCGACCCGAAAGCGGTCTATTGGTTCAGCTTCGCCGTGATGGTCGTGCTGGCGCTGCTGCAGGCGCGCCTGCTCGGCTCGCATCTTGGCCGCAGTTTTCGCGCCATTCGCGATGACGATATCGCCGCGCGCGCCTATGGCCTCAGCCTGAACCGCTACAAATCGCTCGCCTTTATCTTCGGCGGATTCGCCGCCGGCGTCAGCGGCGGCATCGCCGCGCATCTGTATTCCTACATCAACCACGAGACCTTCAACACGCAGCAATCGATCCTGGCGCTGACCGTCGTCATCCTCGGCGGCCTCGGCAATGTCGTCGGTGCTGTCGTCGGAGCGGTCGCGCTGGTTGGCCTGCCCGAAGTCTTCCGGATCGCGGCCGAGTACCGCATCCTGATCTACGGCATCGTGCTCTTGCTGCTAGTGCGGTTCAGGCCGCAGGGCCTGTTGGGGACGATCTGATGGCGGAGATCCATGCACCGCTGTTGTCCCTGCGCGGGCTAACGCGCCGCTTCGGCGGCCTCACGGCCGTCGACGGCATCGATCTCGATCTCGCCAAAGGCGGGCTCGTCAGCATCATCGGCCCGAACGGCGCCGGCAAGACCACGCTGTTCAATCTCGTGACCGGGCTCGACCGGCCCGATGCGGGCGAGGTTCGTTTCGAAGGGCATGACGTCACCGGCCTTTCGCCGGAACGGCTCGCGGCGCAGGGCATCGCACGCACGTTCCAGCTCGGTCGCGTCTTCGGCAATCTCAGCGTCATGGACAACGTCCTGATCGGCGCCCACACGCGATTGCGTGCGGTGAAGCCGGCCGTGCCGGTGATCGGTCCGCTGCTGGAATTGGGATTGGCCCTGCTGCGTCCGGGAAGCGTCAAAGCCGAGGAAGAGCAGCTGCGCGAGGAGGTCAAAGCCATTCTCGCCCGCTTCGGCGAGCGGCTGTTGCCGCGGATCGACCAGCCCGCCTACAGCCTCTCCTACGCCAATCGCCGCCGCGTCGAGATCGCGCGCGCACTGGCGCTGAAGCCGCGCTTGTTGCTGCTTGACGAGCCGACCGCCGGTATGAACCCGAGCGAGACCGCCGAGATGCAGGCGCTGGTCGCCGAGTTGAAGGCAGAGGGGCTGACCATTCTCCTGATCGAGCACAAGCTGGAGATGGTGATGCGCCTCTCGGACCGCGTCATCGTCATGGACGAGGGCAAGAAGATCGCGGAAGGGCCGGGCGAACAGGTGCGTGGCGATCCCAAGGTGATCGAGGCCTATCTCGGCCACGGCCTGTCGGGTGCGACAGAGCAGGAGAGCGCGGCATGAGCGCATCCGAACCGCTACTGGCGCTCTCAAACGTCAACACCTTCTATGGCCAGGCGCAGGTGCATTTCGACCTGTCGATCACCGTTGGTCGCGGCCACATCGTCTGCCTGCTCGGCGGCAACGCCAGCGGAAAATCGACAACCATGAAGATCATTCTCGGCCTGGTGAAGCCGCGCTCCGGCGAGGTCACGTTCGACGGCGCCTCGCTGATCGGCCTCACCACGCCGCAAATCGTTCGCCGCGGCATCGCCTCTGTGCCGGAGGCGCGGCGGCTGTTCGCCGACATGAGCGTCCGCGAAAACATCCTGATGGGCGCCTTCGTGCGCAACGACCGCGATGCGATCGCGCAGGATCTTGACAGGATGCTCACGCTGTTCCCGAAGCTCGGCCAGCGGCTGTCGCAGCGCGCGGGCTCCTTGTCGGGTGGCGAGCAGCAGATGGTGGCGATGGCGCGCGCGCTGATGAGCCGTCCCCGTTTGATCGTGATGGACGAGCCGACCATGGGCCTGTCGCCGCTCTATGTCGACCGCGTGCTGGAGCTGATCCGCACCATCAACCAGGAGGGCGTCTCGGTCTTCATGGTCGAGCAGAACGCCAGCCTTGCGCTCGAGATCGCGCACGAGGCCTATGTGCTGCAGACCGGCAAGATCGTGCTGTCGGGCCCGGCACGCACGCTGAAGGACGATCCCCGCGTGCGCGACGCTTATCTGGGCGGATCCGAACCGGCATAAGGCGGCCATGCAGGAAATTTGCCTCGGCTGGACGGGATTGCACTGGTCGGTGTGATCATTTTCTGAAAATATCATACCGTTGACGCAACGAGGCGCGGCGGGATGAATTTCGCGACGAGGTCTTTGCGGGCGGTCGAGCCTGCCACTGCGCTGCTGTTTGGAGGGCTCGTCGCCGCCAACATCGCCGCTTGGGCCTGGGCGTTCGCGCTGTTCGGCGATCGGCCGACGATCATGGCCACCGCGCTGCTCGCCTGGGTGTTCGGCCTGCGCCACGCTGTCGATGCCGACCACATCGCGGCCATCGACAATGTCGTGCGCAAGCTGATGCAGGCGGGCGATACGCCGCGATCGGTCGGCCTCTATTTCGCGCTCGGCCATTCAACCGTCGTTGTGGTCGCGACCATGCTACTCGCGCTGGGCGTCGTCAGCCTCGGCGGCGATAGTTTGCTCAAGGACGTTGGCGGCCTGATCGGCACCTCGGTGTCGGCGCTGTTCCTGCTCGTGATCGCGGCCATCAACCTCGGCATCTTCGCCGGCCTGTGGCGGACCTTTCGCACGGCGCGTGAGCATGGCGTTCATGATGCGCGCCAGCTCGATGCATTACTCGCGAGCCGTGGCTTCCTCGCGCGCCTGCTCGGCCCGATGTTCCGCCTGGTGACAAGGCCCTGGCACATGTTCCCGCTCGGCCTCCTGTTCGGCCTCGGCTTCGATACCGCGACCGAAATCGGCCTGCTCAGCATCTCCGCCACCGAAGCGGCACGCGGCGCCTCGCTCGTCGACATCCTGGTCTTCCCCGCGCTGTTTGCCGCGGGCATGGCGCTGGTCGACACCGCCGACTCCGCGCTGATGGTCAGTGCCTATCGCTGGGCCTTCGTCGACCCCATGCGCAAGCTCTGGTACAACCTCACGATCACAGGCGCCTCCGTCGCGGTCGCGCTGTTCATCGGCGGCATCGAGGCGCTTGGCCTGATCTCGGATCGGCTCGGACTGAACGGCGGCGTGTGGGCGCTGGTCGATGGTCTCAACGAGTCGCTTGCCAATGTCGGCTTCGCGGTGATCGCGCTGTTCGTGATCGCATGGCTGGTCTCGAGCGTGCTCTACCGCCGCATGTTCGCATCGGCCTGACGGCGTCAGGCCGACGCTGCGTTGGCGATCGGCTCCGCCGGCTGATCGTCGCCATGGGGATCGCCCGGTGCGGTCGCCCAGGCCAATTCCACCAATGTCACGAACCTGCGGCCGCCGCCGTCGAGCTGGACCACGATCAGGCCCTGCTCCTCCATGTAGCCGAGCAAACGCTGCGCCCGGCGCAGCGAGTGCGAACCGTAGGCGCGCGCGATCGCGGCGTCGCCGGGGCAGGGCCAGCCTTCCTTCGCCGCGCGCGCGATCATCATGAACACGCCCTGCATGTCGTCGGGCAGGATCGAGGCGCGCAAGCTCACCTCCTGCCAGGCGTCGTCCTCGGCGATCTCTGTGCCGAGACCCGCGCGCGCATGCGTCAGCATGCGGCGGAATTCGCCGAGATCAGGTACGGACGCGCCGAGGCCTTCGATGCGGCAGCGGACCACGAATTCCTGATAGAGCACGCCGATGGCGCGGAAGCCGGCATCGGGCGCGGCCAATACGGCTCGCAAGGTGCGATCTACGCGCTCGCGGCGCTCGGCAAGCTCTTCCGCGCTGACCGGCTCCTCGACGACTTCGGCGCTGATCACAGGTGCTGCGGCCTTGGCCGCGCGGAGCTGTTCGAGCAGATCCGGCGCCGGCCGGCGCTGGGGGCGGCTGGCATCCGGCGGTGGCGCCGCCAGGATCACGGCGCGCGCATCCTCCAGCGCCGCTTCCGGCATCGGCATCAGCCGCGGAGTCGAGTTGCGTGGGCTGGTGTCGGTCGGGCCGATGTTCAGGCGCAGCGGACGGCGCGACAGCGCAGGTCCGAGCGCCATGAACTGTCCGCGCTCGAGATCGCGGAAGGCTTCGGCCTGCCGCCGCTCCATGCCGAGCAAATCGGCGGCGCGCGCCATGTCGATGTCGAGGAAGGTGCGGCCCATCAGGAAGTTCGAGGCTTCGGCCGCGACGTTCTTGGCGAGCTTTGCCAGCCGCTGCGTTGCGATGATGCCGGCAAGGCCGCGCTTGCGGCCGCGGCACATCAGATTGGTCATGGCGCCGAGCGAGAGCTTGCGCGCTTCGTCCGACACTTCGCCGGCGACCGCGGGTGCAAACAGCTGCGCCTCGTCGACGACCACCAGCATCGGGTACCAATGGTCGCGCTCGACGTCGAACAGGCCGCCGAGGAAGGCGGCTGCGCGCCGCATCTGGTTTTCGGCGTCCAGCCCTTCGAGATTGAGCACGGTGGAGACCCGATGCAGCCGTGCGCGTTCGCCCGCGACCTGCAGGCCGCGCTCGGTATGATCCTCGGCTTCGATCACGAGATGGCCGAAGCGTTCGGCCAGCGTGACGAAATCGCCTTCGGGGTCGATGATGGCCTGCTGCACCCAGGGCGCACTCTGTTCCAGCAGGCGCCGCAGCAGATGCGACTTGCCGGAGCCGGAATTGCCCTGCACCAGGAGACGGGTCGCCAGCAATTCCTCGAGGTCCATGGCCGCCGCGGCGCCGGCCGTGGTCAGCCCCATCTCGATCGCAACCGTCATGTCCCGACTCAAGTCCCCGTCATTCGCGGACAGGGGCTTATCAATCGGATCGGGATGCGTCGAGCGAAACACGCGGGAACACGCCGCGTTGCCCACGGCGGAATTTTTGCCGCGATTTGAAAGCCGTAGAAGTGCGGGCTGTCCAGTCAGCCCGCGGCCACGATCATGGGATTCGGTAAAACAGCAGTCGCGCCAGAGGAACGCGACTGCGGGCTTCGTCCGTGGGGCGGAATATTCTCTAGCGCCTTGTATGCATTATCCCAGTTGCCATACTCAGCCGGTTTGCCTTAGATGCTGCAACGCACCCGTGCGGATGACAGCCGGGGCTCAAAAATCACACAAGAGATCGAGGGGACGAACATGGCGCGCAACGTACTGATTCTGGGAGCTTCCTACGGCTCCTTGCTGGGCACCAAGCTCTTGATGGCCGGGCACAACGTGACCCTGGTCTGCCGGGCCAAGACCGCGGAGCTGATCAACCGCCACGGCACCGAGGTGCGCATCAAGCTGCGCGACGAGGCGACGCACCGCGCGATCTTCTCCCGCGACCTGCCCGGCAAGCTGGATGCAGTGACGCCGCAGAATGTCGACGTCTCGCGCTATGACCTCGTCGGCCTTGCGATGCAGGAGCCGCAATACACCAACCACACGGTTCGCATGCTCATGGTCAAGATCGCCGCGGCCAAGCTGCCGTGTCTGTCGATCATGAACATGCCGCCGCTGCCTTATCTCAAGCGCATCCCAGCGCTCGCCGAGATGGATCTCGAGGAGGCCTACACCAATGCGCAAGTGTGGGAGCGTTTCGAGCCTGGTCTGGTGACGCTGTGCTCGCCCGATCCGCAAGCCTTCCGTCCGCCGGAGGAAGCGGCGAACGTGCTCCATGTCGGCCTGCCCACCAACTTCAAGGCCTCGGTTTTCGCCGACGAAAAGCACAACAAGGTGCTGCGCGAGCTCGAGGCCGACATCGACGCGGTGACGATCGACGGCAAGGACGTGCCGGTGAAGCTGAAAGTATTCGAGTCCCTGTTCGTGCCGCTGGCGAAATGGTCGATGCTGCTCACCGGCAATTACCGCTGCATCACGCCGCACGAGCCGCGGTCGATCCGCGACGCCGTGCATGGCGACCTCGCGCGCTCGCAGACGATCTACGACCATGTCGATGCCATCGCCCGCCGCCTCGGTGCCGACCCCGAAGACCAGGTGCCGTTTGCGAAATACGCCAAGGCCGCGGAAAGCCTGCTCAAGCCGTCGTCGGCGGCGCGCGCGGTGGCCAGCGGCGCGCCCTTCATCGAGCGCGTCGATCTCTTGGTGAAGCTGATCTCGCATCAGCTCGGCGCACCCAATGCCGAGATCGACCGCACGGTCGAGACCGTTGACCAGAAGCTGAACGAAAAGATCGTCCAGGGCGGTTCGGGCGCACAGTAACGGCGCGCCTCGATCATCGCCGATACGAGCGCCCGACGGGCAAAACACCCGCAGGCGCTGTCAAGTCGCATCCACAAAAATATTCCACTTTACCGAAATTCGGAATTGGCGTATGTGTCGACCATCCCGGCTCGACCTTGAGGGGCGATCGTACGTCGTCATGATCGCGAGCCGGGCTTGCGGTGGACGCGGCAGCGTCGGCGCGAGATGGTGCGGGCAGGGCGGGTAGTCCCTGTGAGTCCGTAACCGCGCGCAGACGAACGGCGCTGTCAGGTTCGTCTCGCCTGCGGGTTCTCAGGTATGTCGACAAGGCCTGGGAAAACTGCGGTGAACAAGCGAGCCGTGCGTACGGCAAAACCGTGTGGTCCTGGCCGTCGTCGCTACGGTCAAGCTGTCGCGGAGGTGTGGAGCGTCCAACCGGATCAACCACATCGTCAATCCGCGAAGCGAGGGAGGCCAGAAGGAATTCGGCTCCCGGGAGAGCACGGCATAAGTCGTCAAACCACTGCGCAGGGAAGGCCGAGTGATTGGCACCACCTGTATGCTGCTGTGCGGTTTTCCTGCGCTACATTTTCGCGCAGCGGACCGCGGGTGCAAGGTCAGCACCCGGTCTTCCCTGCGCCCTCTCGGACAAGAGGGACACGAGATCAAGCAAAGCTCGGGCGTATGAAGCCGCGAGGACGCAAACGTGCGTCTGCAGAATCCCACTGCGGAAAGACTCTGGATTGCTTCGTTGGATAGAGCGGACGTCCTTCGTGCAACGTGATCTCGCCGCTGAAGCCCCGCGTGCCGCCTCACCCCTGGCTTGCCACGCGCGCGCGATCGAGATTCTCCTCGATCTTGGGGCGGTCGCGGGTGCGTTCGAAGCTGGTGCACAGCAGCTCCGTCTCCTCGAGCGAGATGGGGGCGCGGTACAGCCGGCACATGAATTCGACGGTGGCGCGACCCTTGCCCGTGCTGGGGCTGCGCTCGGCGAGGAACATGCAATCGCGGCAAATGCTGGCATCGAGCCGCTGGTGGGCTGCATCCAGATGATTGAGGATCTCGCGGAGCGAGTCGCGCAGCCTGATACATTCCTCGGTGCCGAGCGAGTCGACCGCATTCAACACGTGATTGATCGGATCGTGCTGGTTCAGACATTTCTCGCCCTGCGCCGTGACGTGTAGAACGACAGAGCGCTTGTCCTCTTGCGACGGTTTTCGCACCAGGAAGGACTTGGCCTCGAGCGTCTTCACGATCTGCGATGCAGTTGCCCTGGTTGCGCCGATGAAGCCCGCGAGCGCCGACGGCGTGCGCGAGAAGCGATTGGCGCGGCCGAGAAAGCGCAGCGCCATCCACTCCCGATCACGCAACCCGTGTTGATTACCTTCGAAATACCAGGCTCTGGCCGCCTGAACCAGCAGCTCGACTGCTTCGCGTGCCAACGGCATAAATTCCTACCTTGCTCCGGGAATCGCGTGTGCGGCGCCCCGGAGCCGCATTCCACCATGGCGCACGAATCTCTCGCGAGAAGCCGGATGCTCAGCCATGTCCGATGCGTGCCGCAGAGTCGTCGAATGCAAGCCCGAATTGCCGTCGCTTGCGGACGATGGATCGGAATTGCTCAACCGAAGCCCCTGAGTTCAAGTCGCACGCAGACGTTTCTTTTGTTCCGTCGAAACGATGAATGAGCTTCTCCACAAAATCAAGTAGAGACACGACTGTAGAGCCGATGTCGTTGCAGACCAATGTAATTCTCAAGACAATCTCGTGCTTCAAGGCACACGAAAGTGAACGCAATACACGGTGAAACAAGGCAGCTGCGCGTAGTTCTACGCGCGGTTGATTGCACGGATATCGCTGTCCGTCGTTGATGCAATTGACCGAAGCTTGGGCAGGTCAATCGATGTGCATCACGAAATTCATCCACAACTTCCGCGATCTGCCTCGCATATCGCCGGGAGACAGGTCGGGGGAACTCGTTACAAATACACGTGTCGGTTGTTGTGATGTCGTGCCGGGGTATCATCGACGCGACGTGATCCAGGGCCGCGTCGATCGCCTCATCCGGACCGTCGAGATTTGCGTGGACAACACGGGTCGCGCGCACGCGCGTACGCAGGTCGTGCAGCGCAACGTCACATCTGCGTCAAATACGGGATTGGAAATCGCAGGCCAGGCGCGTCTCGCCCCGCTGGCTGCCTTCAGGAGCTGCTCTCAGGATAGCTGGCTTGAGGCTAGCTAGCTTGGGACTAGTCGCCCTTGAGCATGTCTCGCAACTCGCGGAACGGATCGGCACTCGGCGGACCCAAGGCGTCTTGTCGCATCGCGTTGTAGATTCGCGGCACCATGTCGACCGCCTGGTCGAGTGCCGAATCACGCCCCGACTGGTATCCGCCCATCAGGCGAAGGTCGCGAGTGTCCTCGTATTTGGCGATCAAGGTGCGCAATTTGCTCACCAATTCCCGCTCTTCAGGATCCCAGACGTTGTGGGCGAGGCGGGAGACCGAGGCCAGCACGTCCACGGCGGGATAGCGCGCCTGATCGGCGATGTGCCTGGAGAGCACGATGTGCCCATCAAGCGTGCTGCGGATGGTATCGGCGATCGGCTCGTTGTGATCGTCGCCGTCGACCAGCACGGAGTAGATGCCGGTGATGGTGCCGGATCCCTCCTCGCCGGGCCCGGCGCGCTCCAGCAGGCGCGGCAGATCGGTGAAGACCGTCGGGGCATAGCCGCGCGCCACCGCGGGCTCGCCGGCCGCAAGCGCGACCTCACGGGCGGCATGGGCAAAGCGCGTGATCGAATCGACCACGAGAAGCACCGATTCGCCGCGGTCGCGAAAATATTCGGCGACCGCCATGGCCGTCTTCGGCGCCAGCCGCCGCATCATCGGGCTTTCATCGCCCGTCGTCACGATGGTGACGGCGCGGTTGCGGTCGTTGCCGAGCACGTCCTCGATGAATTCGCGCACTTCCCGGCCGCGCTCGCCGACGAGCGCCAGGACGACGGTATCAAAACCCTGGCTGCGGGCGAGCATGGCGAGCAGCGTCGATTTGCCGACGCCGGAGCCGGCAAAGATGCCGACGCGTTGGCCGGCGCAGATCGGCGCAAACAGGTCGATGACACGCACGCCCGTGCGCAGCGGCTTGTGGACGCGCGCCCGCTTCATCGCCGGTGGCGCCTCCGCCTCGGCCGAGACGGCGCGCGATCCCGGCGTGAGCGGTCCCAATCCATCCAGCGGCGCTCCGAGGGCGTTGATGACGCGGCCCTTCCAGCTTGGATCAGGTGCGAACGACAGGGGCGGCATGCGGTAGGCGACCGAGCCGAGCCCGCCGGCGAATTGCCGGTCGAATGGCTTGGCCACGATGCCTTCGCTGTCGATGCGCACCACCTCGCCGATCTGCGTCCTGGCCCCGGTATTGACGCCGATCAGCTCGCCGAGCTTGACCGAACGCGACAGGCCGGAGACACGAAAATGCGTCGGCGCGATCTCGGAGATCGCGCCGCTGATGCTTGCCAATGGCGTGCTCTGCTGCAGATCGAGCAGCGCCCACTCAAGTTGCCGAAGAGCGTTCAAGGAAACCGTCCACCCCAATTACACGCGACGCGCGGTCTACTTGCTGGGATCGCCCAGCGTCTGGATTGCGTTCCGGAGCGTGCTGTCCGTGCCATCAATCAGCGAGTTGGTGCTGTCGAAGGCGCGCGAGGCCGACATCAGCTTCGTCAATTCCATCATCGGATTGGCGCTGGAGCCCTCGACATAGCCCTGCTTGAAGCCGTCCCGGCTGAAATCGGCGATCGCGGCCGCGGGCCGGTCGGGCGTGACGCCGGAATTGCCGTAACGGTCGAGATTGGCGTCGGGGGGGATATTGAAGAGGCCGATGGTGCCGATCTCGTTGTTGTCCTGGGTGATCGCGCCGCTGCGCGAGATCGAGACCGGACCGCCGTTCGGGTCGAGCGTGAGCTGCGCGCCGCCGGAATCAATGACCGGGAAGCCCGACACCGTCTGGAGGTCGCCGTTGGCGGCGATCTGGAGGCGGCCGTCTCTGGTATAGACCGTGCCGTTGGGGCCGGCGAAGGCGATCCAGCCCTGTCCGACCACGGCGACGTCGAGCGGATTGCCTGTTTCGGTGATGTTGCCGGCCTCGCGCGAGATGATGTTGTCGCCGGGCGAGGAGAAAGCGACCGGGTTGGCGCCGGCCTTGGACAGCACCGTCTCGAATTTCACGACGTCGGTGCGGAAGCCCGACGTGTTGACGTTGGCGACGTTGTTGGCGATCGTCTGGAGGCGCTTCTCGAGCGCCACCTGTGCCGACAATCCCACATAGAGAGCCGATTGCATGGCTTACCTGTTGAACTTGATGTTCTGAAGCGTCGTGAGCATGTTGGTATCCAGGCTGGCCGACGAATTCGATGCTCCGGTGATCAGAACCAGCGCGGGATTGGTCGAGGTGTCGCTCTGGGCCTGGTTCGCATCCCACATCGCCGCGAAGCGCTGCACGAATTTGGTGACCTTGGTCGGGTCGTGGAAATCGGTGAGGTTGATCTTGTCGGTGATCATCTTGGCCTGCATGTCGATGTCGGACGAGCTGATCATCGACGACCAGCCCTCGGCGGTCTGGACCACCTGGGTCAGGGCCTTGTCGGCGAGGATCTGGTAGGGGCTCGTGATCGAGGAGGCCTTGCGCGTGAAATAGAGCGCGAGCCGCAGACCCTCGTTCTGGTCGCCGGCATTCTGCTCCAATGTCTGGGTGGCATACTGGCTGGTCACGTTGGTCGTGGCCGCAGCGGCCTGGGTTGCGTTGGCGCCGAGCGCTGCGAAATTGAAGGCGGCGGCAAACTCGCGGTAGCGGCTGTCGCTCAGCTTGTTGGCGAAAGTGTCCGAAGTCGCGATGCCCTCAGTCAGCACCTTCCGCATGAACGCCTTGGCGTAGATCATGTCGTCGAGGCCAAAGGCCTTCATCGCATACGAGTAGAGCTTATAGTTGTTCAGGAAATCGTCGATGCTCTTCACCTTGCCGATATTGGCCAGGTAGTAGGCGGTGTCGCGGCTGACGTCCGGCTGCTGCTCGACCTGAGTCAGCGATCTGCTCATGTCGGTGGTCAGCCTCGTGTAGTCCGCGATGGTGGATAGCATGGCACGCGCCCCTCTAGCCGCAATTGCGACATGGTCTCAAGCTGCCCCGAATTGCTTGCGCGGGGCTGGCCAAGCCTCGGGCGATCCCGAAGCCAGCTTCGCGCAAGCGTCGCCGACTAGGTATTCCCGATGGGATCGGCGATGGAGTGGCGGGTTGCTCAGTTTCGTGGGGATTTTCATCACGGTAGCGGCGCTGCTCGGCGGCTTTGCCGCGATGGGCGGGCATCTGGCCGTGCTCATGCAGCCGTGGGAATTCGTGATCATCATCGGCACCGCGGTCGGCACCTTCATCGTGGCCAATCCATGGAAAACGGTCGTGGACACCGGGGTTGCCTGCATGCAGGCCATCACCGGCGCGGTGCCCGGTGAGCGCTATTATCTCGACCTGCTCGGGGCGCTTCATGCCCTGATGCGCGAACTGCGCGGCAAGGGCCGCAACGAGGTCGAGGCGCATATCGATGATCCCTCGTCCTCGGAGATCTTCAAGGCGTTTCCGAGCGTGCTCGGGGATCCGGCGCTGCTCCAGTTCATCTGCGACTATGTTCGCCTCATCATCATGGGCAATGCGCGCACCCACGAGATCGAGGCGCTGATGGACGAAGAGATCCATACCATCGTGAAGAGCAAGCTGACGCCCTATCACGCGCTGGTGACGGTGTCCGAGGCGCTGCCGGCGCTCGGTATCGTCGCCGCGGTGCTTGGTGTCATCAAGGCCATGGGTGCGCTCGATCAGTCGCCGAAGCTGCTCGGTGGCTTCATCGGCGCGGCGCTGGTGGGCACTTTCGCCGGCATCTTCCTGTCCTATGGCATCATTTCGCCCTTCGCGCTGAAGATCAAGATGACGCGCGAGAAGAAGTGCCGGCCCTACATCATCGTCAAGCAGACGCTGCTGGCGTTCATGAACGGCGCCATGCCGCAGATTGCCGTCGAGCATGGCCGCAAGATGATCGCGAGCGGCGAGCGACCCTCGATCGACGTGGTCGAGAACGAGACCATCGCGGGTCCCAAGGCCGTGTCCGACGCTGAACCCAAGGCTGCACGCGCATGACGATGGAAGACGTCGAGGTCGATCAGCGCAAGCAGTTGCCGAACTACCTGCTGGACGCGGCCGGCATCTCGATCGAACGCATGCCGATGCTCAATGTGATCTTCGATCGCATGGCGGCGTCGTGCACGGACAGCCTGCAGCCTTTGGCCGGTACGCCCTGCTATTTTTCGGTCAACGGCATCAGCAACGACCCGCTTGGCGACATCATCAAGGACTACGAGGGCAACGCGGTTGCCGCCGTGCTCTATGCCGAGCAGTGGGATTCGCGCGTCATCATCATGCTGGATCGCGACTTCGTGTTCACGATGGTCGAGGCGATGTTCGGCTCCGACGGCGCCGAGCCGCCGCTCGATGTCGAGCGCACCTTCTCGAACATCGAGATCCGGCTGGTCCAGGCGCTGTTCGAGCGGTTCGCCAAGGCGCTGCAAACCGCCTTCGCCGGCACGTCCAACGTCACCTTCCGGGTCGAGCGGGTCGAGACGGCGATGGCGTCGCTGGCGATCGGGCGCGCCAGCAACATGTCAATCTGTGCGAACATGATGGTGCAGGCGCTTTATCGCGGCGGCCAGATGTTCCTGATCATTCCGCATTCCGCGCTCAATCCGCTCAGGCAGAAACTCGCTCACGTGGTCGTCAGCGAAGGCGGTGCGGCCGACCCGCGCTGGCGCGAGCAGTTGGAGAGCGAGGTTCATCGCACCGAGGTGACCCTGAGCGCGGTGCTCGACGAGAAGATGATCACGCTCGAGGACGTCGTGAAATTCAAGGTGGGACAGGTCCTCGAGCTCGAAGCCACCCCGCGCACGCTTGCGCGTCTCGAAAGCAACAACCAGGTGCTGTTCTGGTGCCAGATCGGCCAGCTCGATGGCTACTACGCCATGCAGGTGGCAGATCCCGTCGATCAGAAGCGGGAGTTCGTTGATGATATCCTATCTCGTTGATGCGGTGCTGCTGATTGCACTCGCCTTCACCAGCATGCGGGTGACCCGGATGCACCGCGAGCTGGCGAAACTGCGCAGCTACCAGGGCGAGTTCTCGACCATTGTCCACGAGACCGCGGGTGCCTTCGATACGGTGATTACCGCGGCGCACGACTCCACGGCAAATCTGGGCCGGCTCGCCAACGTGCTGGGCACGAAGATCGACCAGGCCCACGAGGCGATCGCGGCACTCGATGCGCGGAACGGACTACACGGCGCTGTGGCCGTGAGCGGCCCCGAGGCCAACAAGCATTAAGGCCGCAAGCGGCCGAAGAGACGGATCGGAACGTCGCGACGCTCCGGGAGCGGAAATACCAAGAGGCGATACCAGATGGCGCAATCCTTCGACTACGATTCTGCAACCGCATCCGATGATGCCGAGACGTCTCCGCTGGAGCGCCTGGCGGAGATCGCCGCGCGCACCGCCGAGGAGACCGGCAAGTTCGCCAATGTCGATGCCATCCTGCGTATTCCGGTCACCATGCAGGTGGTGCTGGGATCGGCGACGATCCCGGTGGCGAACTTGATGAAGCTCGGCCGCGGCGCCGTCGTGCCGCTGGATCACCGCGTCGGCGAGCCCGTCGACGTCGTGGTCAACGGCCGCGTCGTCGCCCGCGGCGAAGTGGTCGTGGTGGAAGAGGACAATTCACGCTTCGGTGTTTCGCTCACCGAGATCGTCGGACCGCTGGGGCAGAGTGATTCCTGACAATGGCGGCACAGGTCGGCATCGCTCCCATCAAGCAGCGAGGCGTTGCCACGCTGGGCGGGACGGAAAAGGTCGCGGCGCTCCTGCTGGCCATGGGCCGGCAGGCGGCTGCGAGCGTGCTCGCGCAATTCGAGCCCCAGGACATTCGCATCGTCACCAAGGCCGCGGCCGAGCTGCGGCCGATCACGGCCCAGGAACTTGAAGCGATCGTCGAGGAGTTTGCCCAGCAATTCTCGATGGGCGCCAACATTCTCGGCACGATCGGCGGTCTCGAAGCCGTGCTCGGTGACGTGCTTCCCGCCGACCAGGTCTCGGCGATCATGTCGGATCTGCTGGGCAATTCGAGCCGATCAGTGTGGGACCGGGTCTCGTCGGTATCGGAAAATTCGCTGGCGACCTACCTCTCCAAGGAGCACCCGCAAACCGCGGCGCTGATTCTGTCCAAGGTCAAGCCGTCCTGTGCCGCCAAGGTGATGAGTCAGTTGCCGTCGAGCCTGCGCAATGAGCTGATGCGTCGCGTTCTCAGCCTCAAGCCGATCGTCGACGACGCAATGAAGGTGCTCGAGAAGACGCTGCACGAAGATCTCACGCTCAATTTCGCCCGCAACCTTGGCGCCGATACCTACGCCCGCGTCGCCGACATCATCAACAAGATGGAGCGCGGTCATATCGAGGACATGCTGAAGAGCCTGTCGGAGAAGCGGCCGAAGTCGGCCGAGGTGCTGAAGGAGCTGCTGTTCACCTTCGACGACGTCGTCAACCTGGCGCCGAAGGCGCGCACCATGATCTTCGACCAGGTTCCGACCGATCGCATCGTCGTCGCGCTGAAGGGTACCGACAAGCACTTCCGCGAGTTGATCCTGTCGGCGGTCGCTTCGCGCGTCCGCCGCGTCGTCGAGCACGAGCTTGCCATCGGCGAGCCGTCGAACCAGCGTGACGTACTGGAGGCGCGTCGCGTGATTACCGACCTCGCCCTCGACCTCGCTGAAAAGGGTGAAATCGAGCTCAACCCCGACCAGGAGGATGAGCCGGTCTTCCGCTGACCGCTCAACCGGCATGGCAGAATCATCGGACCAGGAGAGCAAGACAGAAGAGCCGACCGAGAAGAAAGTCCGCGATGCGCTCGAACAGGGCAACATCCCGGTCTCTCGGGAGGCATCCATGTTCGCGTCCATGGCGGCGCTGATGGTGATCCAGGCATTCCTGATCGGCCAAGGCGTGCAGCAACTGACGCCCACCTTGAAGGGCTTTCTCGACGATCCCGACGGCTACCCGCTTAGCAACGCGGCGGACGCGCTGAACCTTCTCACCGTGGTCGGTCTCGAGGCGCTGAGATTCCTGATGCCTCTGGTCGTGATCCTGTCGGTGTTCGGGCTCGCATCCTCGCTGCTGCAAAATGCGCCGCAGTTGGTGCTGCAGCGTATCCTGCCCGACGTCTCCAGAATCTCACCCGCCAGCGGTTGGAACCGGATCTTCGGAACGCAGGGGCTCGTGGAGTTCGCCAAGTCGATGTTCAAGCTCGCCTCGGTAACCGCGGTCGTGTGCTTCGTGCTGCGCTCCTCGGAGGCGAGGGCGTTCGAGGCGATGTACACCGATCCCGTCGCGTTGCCGGAGATGATCCTCACCATCGCAATGCGGATCGTTTCGGCGATCTGCATCGCGACGATCGTGCTGGTCGCAATCGACCTCGCCTGGGCGCGCTTCCACTGGCGGCGCGAGCTGCGCATGACCAAGCAGGAGATCAAGGACGAGCACAAGCAGGCCGAAGGCGATCCGCTGATCAAGGCGCGCCTGCGCTCGCTGGCGCGCGACCGCTCGCGCCAGCGCATGATCGCTGCCGTACCGCGCGCGACGCTGGTGATCGCGAACCCGACGCATTTCGCGATCGCGCTGCGCTACAGCCGCGACGAGAACCCGGCGCCCCTCGTCGTGGCCAAGGGTATGGACGTGATCGCGCTCAAAATTCGCGAAGTCGCCGAGAAGAGCAGAATCCCCGTCATCGAGAACAAGGCGCTCGCGCGCGCGCTCTACGAGGCAGTGCAGGTCGATCAGGTGATCCCGGCCGAGTTTTTCCGTCCCGTAGCCGAAATCATCTACTTCCTGCAGTCCAAGCAAGCGCCGCGGCCCGAGAAAGTTCAGTAGGTTTCCGAGGATGGTGCTTCGCGCAAAAGCTTGACGAAAGCTTAACGCCCTAGGGTTCTTCCGGAATGGACCAGAATGGGGCTGTCGTGGGACCGCTTTATCTCTTCGAACTCGCATCGTCGCAGGCTCGCTGGCTCGAGCTTCGTCAATCGACAATCGCCACCAACGTCGCCAACGCGAACACGCCGGGCTTCAAGGCGCGCGACGTGGAACCGTTCAACAAGGTGCTCGACGCCATGCCGGTCAGGCTCGCGACCACGTCGCCCGAGCACATGCAGTTGTCTCCGGCGGAGACCGATACGCGGGCGACCGCGAAGAAGGACAGCTGGGATGTCGTCCACTCCGGCAACTCGGTCAGCCTCGAGCAGGAGATGATCAAGGGCAGCGACGTCAACCGCGACTATTCGATGAATTCGGCGATCGTGCGCTCGTTCAATCGCATGGTTCTGACCAGCGCGAAGACCTGAGGTGAACTGACATGCTGGATGCTCTCACGGCTTCGTTGACGGTTGCAAGCTCGGGACTCGAAGCCCAATCGACCCGCATGCGCGTCGTCTCGGAAAACCTCGCCAACGCGACGTCGACCGGGCGCACCGCCGGTGCCGATCCCTATCAGCGCAAGACCATCACCTTCGATGCCGCGCTGGACCGGGCCTCGGGCACGCAGCTGGCGAAGGTCAAGGAGATCGGGGTCGACACCACGCCATATCGCGTCGAGTACGATCCGGGACATCCCGCCGCCGACAAGGCCGGCTACGTCAAGATGCCAAACGTCAACATGATGATCGAGATGGCGGACATGCGGGAAGTGAACCGTTCCTATGAAGCCAATCTCCAGGTCGTGAAACAAGTCAGGTCGATGCTCGGCATGACCATCGATCTCTTGAGGAGCTGACAATGCTAGAGGCGATTTCATCGACCGCGATCAACGCAGCTCAGGCGGCCTCTCGTACCACCGAGACGCAGGCCGTTGCGCCCCCGGCGACATCGGCAATCCAGTCCGCCGACGATGTCGGTTTCGATTCCGTGATGAAGCAGGTGACCACGGACGCGATTGGAACGCTGAAGGCCGGCGAAGCGGCGTCGATCTCGGCGATGCAGGGCAAGGAATCGACGCGAAAGGTCGTCGAGGCGCTGATGTCGGCTGAGCAGGCCCTGCAGACGGCGGTCGCGGTTCGCGACAAGGTCGTGCAGGCCTACCAGGAAGTTGCGCGGATGACGATCTGATCTGAAGGAGTAACGTCGTGAAATCGCTCGCCATTGCGGCCACGGGCATGAATGCCCAGCAGACCAATATCGAAGTCATCGCGAACAATATCGCCAACATCAACACGACCTCGTTCAAGCGTGCGCGTGCGGAATTCACCGATCTGTTCTACCAGATGGACCGCATGCAGGGCGTAGCCAACGTCAACGGCGCCTCGCCGATCCCGGAAGGCGCCAATCTCGGCCTCGGCGTCAAGTCGGCGGCGATCCGCAAGCTGCACATCCAGGGCGCGCTTACGCAGACCGGCAATCCATACGACCTTGCGATCAACGGCCGCGGCTGGTTCCAGGTGCTTGGTCCGAACAACGAAGTGCAATACACCCGTGCGGGCTCGTTCAACACCAATGCCACCGGCCAGCTGGTGACGATGGACGGCTACCTGCTGGATCCCAACATCACGGTGCCGCAGGGCACGGTGCAGGTTACCGTCAACCAGACCGGGCAGGTGTTCGCCAAGCTGGATACGGAGGTCAATCCGCGGCAGATCGGCCAGCTCAACCTTGCCAATTTCGCCAACGAAGCGGGCCTCGAACCGCTGGGCAGCAATCTTTATCGTGAGACCACGGCGTCAGGCGCGCCGGTCGTTGGCCTGCCCGGCGATGCCGGCTACGGCAAGATCAATCAGCAATATCTCGAAGCCTCGAACGTCGATCCCGTCAAGGAAATCACCGAGTTGATCTCGGCGCAGCGTGCGTACGAGATGAATGCCAAGGTCATCCAGGCGTCGGATGACATGGCCCAGACGGTATCGAAGGGTCTCAGTCGCTAGTTCCGGTGTCTCCATGTTGAACAGGGTGGGCCTGATCGTGCGCGGGTTGGCCGCCGCACTGCTGGTTCTCGTCTCCGCGCGGTACGCCGCCGCAGACGAGAAGCGGCTTCCCGTGCCGGCGGTATCGATCCGCGCCGGCGAGCTGATCAGGGATGACATGATCACCGAGCGCATCTTCGACCCGAACGCGCTGGGTGTTGCCGTGTTCATCGAAGGGCGTCAGGTCCTTGTCGGCCGCATGGCGCGGCGGGCGCTGCTGCCGGGGCAGCCGATCCCGACCAATTCGGTGGAGGATCCCTTCACCATCGCCCGTGGCGCCATGGTGAAGGTCGTGGTCGAAGACTCCGGCCTCTCGATCGTGACCTACGGAGCGGCCATGCAGTCCGGCGCACCGGGCTCGCTCATTACCGTGCGAAACACCGATACAGGCGTGATCATCAGGGCCATTGTCCAGCCGGACGGTACCGTCAAGGTCGCGGACGGGTCATGACCAGATTCCTGATCGCGCTTCTCCTCGTTGTTTCCGCTGCCAGCGCTCAAGCCGCCGTCCGCATCAAGGACATCGCTGACATCAAGGGGCTGCGCGAAAACCAGATCGTGGGCTACGGCCTCGTCATCGGCCTCAACGGCACTGGCGACACTCTGCGCAACGCGCCGTTCACGGAGCAGTCGCTGCAGTCGATGCTCGAGAATATGGGCATCAACGTCCGGAACGAGACCAGCAGCACGAACAACCAGTCGCGGCCGACGACACTGCGCACACGCAACGTCGCCGCCGTGATGGTGACGGCAGACCTGATGCCGTCGATCGGACCAGGCGAGCGGATGGATGTGACCGTGTCTTCGCTTGGAGACGCGACGTCGCTGCTCGGTGGCACGCTGGTGATGACGTCGCTGCGCGCGGCCGACGGTGCCGTCTACGCGGTGGCGCAGGGCGCGGTCACCGTCGCCGGCTACAGCGTCGGCGGCCAGGCCCAGAACGTCAGCCAGGGTACGCCGACCGCAGGGCGCATTCCGAACGGCGCGCTGGTCGAGCGCGAGGTGCAGGGAAGCCTCCACGAGATGGAGTTCCTGGTGCTGGAGCTGAAGAACCCCGACTTCGTCACCGCGACGCGGATCCTCGACGCCGTCAATCGTTATGCGGGCGGCCGCTATCGCGCCCAGATCGCCTTCGAGCGCGACTACCGGACGATCGTGCTGTCCAAGCCGCGCTATGTGGGCCCTGTCCGCTTCCTTGCCGAGATCGGCGAGCTCACGGTCGAGCCCGACACGCCAGCCCGCGTGGTGATCAACGAACGCACCGGCACGGTGGTGATCGGACGCGACGTGCGAATCTCGACCGTCGCCGTCACGCACGGCAATTTGACGGTGCGTGTCACCGAGCTGCCCGTGGTGTCGCAACCGGCGCCGTTCTCGCAGGGACAGACGGTCGTCGTGCCGCAGACCGTGGTCGAGGCCAACGAGGCGGGTTCGCAGGTGGCGATCCTGAGCGGCGTCGACCTCCAGCGTCTCGTGCGCGGGCTGAACCAGATCGGACTGAAGCCGTCCGGCATCATCGCGATCCTCCAGGCGATCAAGACCGCCGGCGCGCTGCAGGCCGAAGTCATCGTGCAATGATGCACAAGCGTGGTGCAAGCTTGGTCGCTCAATGCTCTGGTCTCGACCGGGAATCGCACGCAAGCCGATGCTGAAGCTGGATCACAAAGCGCAACTCCTTCTCATGACCGCGATGTTCACACTCGCGAGCGCGTCGCCGGTGCTGGCGCTGGACGAGCCGAAGCCGTCGAAGCCGCTTAATCTGCTGTCATTTGCGCGCGCTCGCGCGGCTGGGCCGCAGAAGCCGCACGCAGCGGCGACGCCGGTTCCGAGCGATAATCCACGCGCAACGGCCTGGGCGGCGGAGGATTCCGGTCCCGCAATCACCGGTGCCGTGCCGGAGACGCCTCCGCCGGCTCCCGCACCCGCGCCGCCACGACCGGCGAAGCCCGGCAGCGTCACGGCGCCGCCGAAGCCGGCGCCGGCTCAAGCCGCCGCAGCTGCCGACAACGAGGTTGCGCTGTTCTGTGGCAACGTCGCCGATCCCGCCGTCGACGCCAGGCTCGCCTGGCAGCTCAAGGAGCTGGAGAAGGCCGAGAGCCTGCTGCGCGAGCGAATCGCCGAAGTCGAGGCCAAGCGCGCGGAATACGAGAAGTGGATGGCACTGCGCGACGACTTCCTGAAGAAGGCCGAGGCAAGCGTCGTCGAGATCTATTCGCGCATGAAGCCGGATGCGGCCGCCACCCAGATCGCCGGCATGGCGGACGAGACGGCTGCCGCCGTGCTCGCAAAGCTCAGCCCGAGGAGCTCGAGCGCGATTTTCAACGAGATGGAGACCGGGCGCGCAGCACATCTCGCCGATGTGCTCGGTGGAATGCGTCGCGTGGATGACGGAAAGACCAAGTAAATGAAGACGCCGTTCCTCATCCTGTCGCTGTTGCTTCTGGCCGGATGCTCGCATGATCCGGCAGAAATCCTGACCGGCCCGAAGCTGTCACCCGTGGGCAGCGGCCTGAGGACGCCGGCCGAACCGATTCCGGTGACACCCCGCATGCGCACGCCCGTCAGCTATCGCTCGACCTGGGACGATGGCACGGATCTCTACCGCGATCCCCGCGCCCGGCGCATCGGCGACGTCGTGACGGTGATCATTTCGATGCAGGACAAGGCCAAGCTCGACAACAAGACCGGTCGCTCGCGCGATTCGCAGGTCCAGTTCGGGCTGAACTGGCTGATGGACGTTGCAGGCTGGCAGGACAAGGGCCAGGCCAATGCCAACCTCAACACCAATACGCAGATCAAGGGCAACGGCCAGATCGACCGTTCCGAGGACATCAAGCTTTCCATCGCCGCGGTCGTCACTGACGTGCTGCCGAATGGAAACATGATGATCAGCGGCTCGCAGGAGTTCGGCATCAACACGGAGATGCGCGTGCTCAACGTCGGCGGCATCGTGCGTCCACGCGATATTTCGCGAACCAACACGATCTCCTACGAGAAGATCGCGGAGGCGCGCGTCTCCTATGGTGGTCGCGGAAATCTGTCGGACGTGCAGCAGCCGGGATGGGGACATCGGATCTATGATGCCGTGGCACCGTTCTGAGGTTCGCGCGTCGTGGGAGCAGGGGGCGTCATGCGCCTGATCGCCGCCATCGTCGTGCTGACCCTGGTCGCGATCGGCGCGGGCGCGCTGGCGGGCCTGCATCTGTTCGCTGCCGCCGAGCGCGTCGCCGACGCCAAGAAGGGCGCAACTCCACCGCCGATCGCGTCGAGCTACACCGGCAGCGCGCGGCTGAGGAAACTGTCGCCGATCGTGACCAATCTCGCAGCACCCGCCAACAATTGGGCCCGGGTCGAAGCCTCCATGGTGACCGACAGCATGAGCGATGAGGATGCCGGTATCCTGGCCGCCCATATCAGCGAAGATATCGTCACGTACCTGCGGACCGCCTCGGTCACGCAGTTCGAAGGTACGCGCGGGCTGCAGCATCTGCGCGATGACCTGTCCGAACGCGCCAGCATTCGTTCGTCCGGAAAGGTGCGCGAATTGATCATTGAAACGTTGGTGATTCAGTGAAACTGAGAGTCCTGCTGCTCGCGTTGGTCCTGGTCGTGCTGCCCGAAGTGGCGTTCGCCCAGATCCCGGACCTCAATTCGCTGCTGCCGCCGGGCAATGGCTCGACCAGCGGCCGCATCATCCAGCTCATGGCGCTGCTGACGGTGCTGTCCGTCGCACCGGGGCTGCTCATCATGGTCACGAGCTTCACCCGCTTCGCCGTCGCGCTGTCGTTCCTGCGCGCCGGTCTCGGCCTTCAGACGACGCCGCCGAACCTCGTGCTGATCAGCCTCGCGCTGTTCATGACCTTCTACGTCATGGCGCCGACCTTCGACCGCGCCTGGGAAACCGGCGTTCAGCCGCTGATGAAGAACGAGATCTCGGAGGAAGATGCCTATCTGAAGATCAGCGATCCGTTTCGCGAGTTCATGCTGGCGCATGTGCGCGACAAGGATCTGCAGACATTCGAGTCGCTCGCCGCGGAAAGCTTCCGCAAGAAGTTCGACGACAAGCGCATCGACATGCGCGTCATCATCCCGGCCTTCATGATCTCCGAGCTCCGGCGCTCGTTCGAAATCGGCTTCCTCATCATCCTGCCGTTCCTCGTCATCGACATGATCGTGGCGACGCTGACCATGTCGATGGGCATGATGATGATGCCGCCATCGATCCTCGCACTGCCGTTCAAGGTGCTGTTCTTCGTGCTGATCGACGGCTGGAATCTGCTCGCCTCCGGATTGGTGCGGTCGTTCTCCTGAGGGCGATCATCGCCCTAACGGTTGGTTAAGGTTAGTGAATAGTAATATTAACCATATGATTTTGCTACATAATTCAAGGCCGCATTAATTCGGAAGCAAGATTCGACGTGCTAGCAATGCGGCACGGCGGGTTGGACCCCACCCACATCAGTCCAAAGGCATGATGCCGCCCCTCCGTACCGGTGAAAGCCCGGTATGTCCCCTCGTGAAAATGTAACGCGTACATAAAGGGACATTCGCAATGTCAAGCCTGCTTACGAACTCGACCGCCATGACCGCGCTTCAGACCCTGCGGTCTGTCAGCTCGCAACTCGCCACCACGCAGACCCGCATCTCCACCGGCCAGCGCGTCTCGACGGCGTCGGACAACGCCGCTTATTGGTCGATCGCCACCTCGATGCGCGCCGACAACGCCGCGCTCTCCGCCGTCTCCGACTCGCTCGGTCTGTCGGCTGCGACCGTCGACACCGAATACACCGCTCTGACCTCGGTTGTCGGTGACAGCAACGGCGGCCTGACCAAGCTGCAGTCGCTGCTGGTCGAAGCCAAGACGGCCGGTATCGACCGCACCAAGATCCAGGCGGACGTCACCCAGATCCAGCAGCAGATGCAGGCGACCGCGTCTGCGGCGACCTTCAACGGCGTCAACTGGCTCAGCACCACGACGGCCACCCCGACGACGGTCGACCTGGTGTCGTCTTACTCCCGCGTCGGCAGCACGCCGACCACCGGTGCCATCACCCTGACCGTTGCCAACTACTCGCTCTATACTTCGTCCACCAGCGGCATCCTGGACAAGGTGAGCGGCGGTGCGTCGGTCAACACGATCGACATCAGCACGCTGACCGACTCGGCGGCCGATCAGACCACGCTCAATGGTTACATCGCGCAGGTGACTTCCGCGATCAACTCGGTGGCATCCGCCGCCGCCAACCTCGGCGCCGTCAAGAACCGTATCTCGACCAACACGGACTTCGTGAAGTCGCTGATGGACTCGGTGTCGCGCGGTGTCGGCCAGCTTGTCGACGCCGACATGAACCAGGAATCGACCCGCTTGTCGGCACTCCAGGTTCAGCAGCAACTCGGCGTTCAGGCGCTCTCGATCGCCAACAGCAGCAGCCAGAGCATCCTGTCGCTGTTCCGCTAAGTCTGAAAACCATCTGACAAGGGGGCCGCGCTTCTCGCAAAGCGCGGCCCTTTCGTTTGACGTGACGTCCCGCGCGCGCCGCAAATTCGACTGCCCTGTTGCGCTGGGGACACATGGCCACAAGCCCCGCACAAGCTTCGCACGCTAGGGTCGCCGTACGACAGGTTGGGCCCTAACCCGCTCTTCCGCAGCCCAAAGGCATGACGCCGCCCTGTTGTACCGGTGCAAGTCCGGTATGTCCCCAAAACAACTCGATCTTCAAAGGGACATCAAAATGGGTTCTAGCCTTCTCACCAACTCCGCCGCTATGACCGCGCTGCAGACGCTGCGCAACGTCAGCTCCAACCTGCAAACGACTGAAAACCGGATCTCGACCGGTCAGCGCGTGGCCACCGCTTCGGACAACGCTGCCTACTGGTCGATCGCAACCTCGATGCGCGCCGACAACGCCGCGCTCTCCGCCGTCTCCGACTCGCTCGGTCTGTCGGCCGCGACCGTCGACACCGAATATACCGCACTGACCTCGGTTGTCGGCGACAACACCGGCGGCCTGACCAAGCTGCAGTCGCTGCTGGTCGAAGCCAAGACCGCCGGCATCGACCGTACCAAGATCCAGGCCGACATCACCCAGATCCAGCAACAGATGAAGGGCACCGCCGGTGCGGCAACCTTCAACGGCGTGAACTGGCTGAGCACGACGACGGCGACGCCCGCGACCTTCGACCTCGTGTCGTCGTTCTCCCGCGTCGGTGGCACGCCGACCATCGGCTCCATCACCCTGACGATCTCCAACTATTCGCTCTATACCTCGTCCACCAGCGGCATCCTGGACACCGTGAGCGGCGGCGCATCGGTCGACACGATCAACATCAGCACGCTGACCGACTCGGCGGCCGACCAGACCACGCTCAGCGGCTACATCTCGCAGGTTACCGCTGCGATCAACTCGGTGGCTTCGGCTGCCGCCGGCCTCGGCGCCGTCAAGAACCGCATCGCGACCAACACGGACTTCGTCAAGACCTTGATGGACTCGGTCAATCGCGGTGTCGGTCAGCTCGTCGACGCCGACATGAACGCGGAATCCACCCGCCTTCAGGCGCTGCAGACGCAGCAGCAACTCGGCGTCCAGGCGCTCTCGATCGCCAACCAGAACAGCCAGAGCATCCTGTCGCTGTTCCGCTAAGTCTGAAGACTATCCGAGAGGGGTCGCGCTGTTCGCAAGCGCGGCCCTTTTCATTTTTGTCCGGCGTCGTTCACGCGCAGCAATGCCAATATGACACATCGAAATTGGCTCGCTCTGCTGCGTTCAGGTAACAGCCGCAAGCCTCGCGCAAACTTCGCGTGCTATCGCCGCTGATACGACAGGTTGAGCGCGCTTTTCCGCGACCCAAAGGCATGATGCCGCCCTGTCGTACCGGTGCAAGCCCGGTATGTCCCAAACATTTCAAATCGTTTTCAAGGGGACGTCAAACATGAGCTCCAGCCTTCTCACGAACTCCGCCGCTATGACCGCGCTGCAGACGCTGCGCAACGTCAGCTCCAACCTGCAGACCACCGAAAGCCGGATCTCGACCGGTCAGCGCGTGGCCACCGCTTCGGACAACGCTGCCTACTGGTCGATCGCAACCTCGATGCGCGCCGACAACGCCGCGCTCTCGGCGGTGTCCGACTCGCTCGGTCTGTCGGCCGCGACCGTCGACACCGAATACACCGCACTGACCGCGGTTGTCGGCGACAGCACCGGCGGCCTGACCAAGCTGCAGTCGCTGCTGGTCGAAGCCAAGACCGCCGGCATCGACCGTACCAAGATCCAGGCCGACATCACCCAGATCCAGCAACAGATGAAGGGCACCGCCGGTGCGGCAACCTTCAACGGCGTGAACTGGCTGAGCACGACGACGGCGACGCCCGCGACCTTCGACCTCGTGTCGTCGTTCTCCCGCGTCGGTGGCACGCCGACCATCGGCTCCATCACCCTGACGATCTCCAACTATTCGCTCTATACTTCGTCCACCAGCGGCATCCTGGACACCGTGAGCGGCGGCGCATCGGTCGACACGATCAACATCAGCACGCTGACCGACTCGGCGGCCGACCAGACCACGCTCAGCGGCTACATCTCGCAGGTTACAGCTGCGATCAACTCGGTGGCTTCGGCCGCCGCCGGCCTCGGCGCGGTCAAGAACCGCATCGCGACCAACACGGACTTCGTCAAGACCTTGATGGACTCGGTGACGCGCGGTGTCGGTCAGCTCGTCGACGCCGACATGAACGCGGAATCCACCCGCCTTCAGGCGCTGCAGACGCAGCAGCAGCTCGGCGTCCAGGCGCTCTCGATCGCCAACCAGAACAGCCAGAGCATCCTGTCGCTGTTCAAGTAAGCTCAGGCTTTGGAAACGACCGTGCTCCCATGGGGGCGCGGTCCCGCCGTGGCCGGCGGACACGATGGCACATGACGTGCCCGCAATCGATCTCCTGACCCTGGACTTCCCGCAACGAGTGGCTCGCACAGCCATGCGAACGCATGTCGCTTGCCGCTGATCCGGTTGCTGCCCCCCGGGATTTTTGCAAAACTGCAACGCCTCGCCTGCGAACTGACATATCCGTGTCCGCGCACAACCTTCGGGCAAGGTTGGCGGCGGAGTGTCTTCACCATTCGCATTGGTACGAGGTCATATGCTCAGTCGCGCGCAGCTACAGCAGCTGCTCAACAATCTGCTGGAACTAGGGCCGCGACGTCTGATGGCCTTGGGATTGATCGGCTTCGCCGTCCTCGTCACCGTGGTCGGCGGTGCCTACTATCTGAGCCGGCCGGAGTTCGAACCCCTTTATACCGGCCTCGCCCGCGAAGACGTGACACGTATCGGCGCCGCGTTGCGCGAGCAGAACATCGCCTTCGATATCAACGCGGCCGGCGATACCGTTTCGGTGCGACCAAGCCAGACCGCGCAGGCGCGAATGTTGCTGGCCGAAAAGGGGCTGCCGACCAGCGCCAATTCGGGCTACGAGCTGTTCGACAAGATCGGATCGCTCGGACTGACCTCCTTCATGCAGGAGGTCACCAAGCTCCGCGCGCTGGAGGGCGAAATCGCGCGCACCGTTCAGCTGATGAAGGGTGTCAAGGCCGCGCGAGTGCACATCGTGATGCCGGTGCGCGGCTCGTTTCGCGCGACACAGCAGCCACCCTCGGCATCGGTCGTTCTGCGCACCGACGGCGCGATCGAGGCGCGCACGGCGCAGTCGATCCGCCATCTCGTCGCAGCCGCCATTCCCGGCATGACGCGCGACAAGGTCACCGTGCTCGATGCCGACGGCTCGATGTTGCTGGCCGAAGAGGACGAGGCCAGTGCAGCGCCCACCAAGATGGCGAGCCTGCAGAAGACCGTTGGCGGGATGGTGCAGGAAAACATCCGCAAGGCGCTGACGCCCTATCTTGGGCTGGACAATTTCGAGGTCAGCGTCGCGCCGCAGCTTTCCACCGACAAGCGCCAGACCAACGAGACCGTCTACGATCCGGAGACGCGCGCCGAGCGTTCGGTCCGCAATGTCCGCGAAAACGAGAAGTCATCCAACGCCGACCGCTCGACTCCGACAACCGTCCAGCAGAACCTTCCTGACCAGCAGGTCAATGCCGGCGGCACCAAGAATTCGAGCGAGGACAAGACCCGCCGCGAGGACGTCACCAATTTCGAGGTCTCGTCCAAGACCACGACGACGGTGAGTGACGGCTATTCGATCAAGAAGCTCTTCATCGCGGTGCTGGTCAACCGCACACGTCTGGTCGCCGACCTCGGCGACAAGACCAACCAGGCCATCGTCGACAGCAAGCTCGCCGAGATCAGCCAGCTTGCGGCGACCGCCGGCGGTCTGGACAAGGCGCGCGGCGACCAGATCCAGGTGACGGCGGTCGACTTCGTCGAGGGCTCACGTGACCTGGCGCCAGTGCCGCCGATCAGCTTCGTCGAAATGATCAACAAGCAGCTCGGCAGTGTCATCAACGCCGTGACCATCCTGGCGGTCGCTTCGATGCTGGTCTGGTTCGGACTTCGGCCTGCAGTCAACGGCATTCTGACCCATCGCGCGGCACAGGAGCAGACCGAGGCTGCCGAGGCCGCCGAGCTCGAGACCGCTACGGCCCTCGCATTGGCCGACAGCCAGGACCCGGAGCTAAACCTTGTCGAGGACCTCGAGGGCAAGATGCAGCGCACGCCGCAGAAGCGGCTGGAGCAGATCGTCCGCCTCGACCAGATGCAGGCGGCAGCAATCCTTAAAGACTGGATGCGACGCGAGGAGGCGGCATGAACGCGGCAATCGGAAAACTCCTGACGCAATTCGACGCGAACGGCCGGGTCAAGTCACCGCCGCCGCTGAAGATCCAGGACGTGCTGACGAAGCAGAAGGAGGCCCGGCGCGAGCCTCAATCTCAACCGCAGCGTGAGGAACGTCCGGCGCCATCGCAGCCGCAACTGCAGTCGCCGGCTGCGGCCTCCGCGGCGGAAGCCCCGCCGGTCAATCTTCTCGATGATGCCTATCGGCGCGGTCATGCTGCAGGTCTTGCGGAAGGTGAAGCCAAGATCGCCGAAGAGCGGGTCCGCAGCGCGATCCGCCTCGGCGAGGAGCGCGCCAAATGGTCCGACCAGCAGGCAGTCGCGATCGTCAATGGCTTCGAGGCTGCCTGCCGCGAGATCGAAAGCAATATCGCAAGCTCTGTGGCGCGGATATTGCTGCCGTTCCTCGCTGACGCGGTCCGCGACAAGGCGATCGGCTCCCTGGTCGAGCAGATCTCGGCGCTGACATCTAATTCGCCGGTCTCGGCCTTTCGCGTCACCGGGCCGAGCGAGCTCATCGACCTCGTCAGGACCCAGCTCAATCTCGCCGGCCGCACGGGCGTCGAGTACCAGTCTGCCGACACCGTCGAGGTTCGCGTTCTTGCCGATCAGACCAGGATCGAGACGCAGATATCGACCTGGATGGATCGGCTGAACGAGGCGCGCCGGTAACTGCACCATGGAAGAGGTCAAGCACGAGCTCGTCATCATCCGTCGTCGGAGCGCCTTCGAAGACGAGAAGGGGCACGGCGGCGTCTGGAAGATCGCCTATGCGGACTTCATGACCGCGATGATGGCGTTCTTCCTGGTGATGTGGCTGCTCAATGCGCTTAACCAGGACCAGAAACAGGTGGTTGCGAGTTACTTCAACCCGATCAAGCTCGCGGAGAATGCGCCGGCGCCTAAGGGGCTGAAGGATCTCACCAAGAAGGAGCCGACGACGTTCGAGGGGCAGGACGGCAAGCGCCAACCGAACGGGCCGAACGAGGAGCGCCGCGGCGACTCGCCGACGGCCGAGAAGCCGCCCTTCTACGAAGAGAAGGTGCTGTTCCGCGATCCCTACGCAACGCTCGCCGAAATCGCAGCGAGTTCGAACCAGGCCTCGGGCCAGCGGCGCGCCGGCGCGCTGACATCAGCCGAAGAGGATGGCCTCAAAGGCGGCGATGCCTATCGCGATCCATTCGATCCCGGCTATTGGAAGCTCGCGCCCGAGGCTTCCAAGGAGGCCGACAGGATCATGGAGGGCGAGCCGAAGGCGAATGTGTCCGCGCGCGACAATGCGGCCGGGGCCAGTCAAGGCGAGCCGCGACGCGGCCGGACCGATGATACCGGCGGCAACGTCGCCCCGGACGCGCCGGCGTCGTCCACGAGTGTGTCGCCACTGCTGCCGCCGGGGCCGGCGCCGTCATCGGCTACGCGAGATGCCAACGTTCAGCCGAACGCACAGCCCAATCTTCAGGCCAACGCCGCGCCGCAGGCGCGTCCCGCCGACGCCCCGAAGGAGGCCGAACCGCGCGACGCCGCTCAGACCCAGCAGCCGACCGTGAAGCAGCTTCAGTCCGCGATCGCCGACGCGCTGTCGGATATCAAGGCCGGCGCCGGGCCGGTGGCTGAGGTCCGCCAGGTCGAGGAGGGCCTCCTGGTCAGCCTGACCGACGATGCGAGCTTCGGCATGTTTGCGGTCGGCTCGGCCGAGCCGCGACCCGAGCTCGTTCGCGTCATCGACAAGATCGGTCCGATCATTGCGAAGCGTCGCGGCATGATCATCGTGCGTGGTCACACCGACAACCGTCCCTACAAGTCCGACAATTATGACAATTGGCGGCTGTCGACGGCGCGTGCGCAGATGGCCTATTACATGCTGGTCCGCTCCGGAATCGACGCGCAGCGGATCGAGCATGTCGAGGGGTATGCCGATCGGCGGCCGAAGCTTCAGAACGATCCGGCAGCCGCGCAAAACCGGCGGATCGAGATCCTGATCCGGGAGAAGCGCCCTTGACCAGGCCGCTGCTCCGCAACCTGCTTCTGATGGTGTTGTCGCTCATGGCGACACGCGCCTTTGCCGAATCCGCACCGCCGTCCGGCGAACCGTTCGAGCTCGTCCGCAACTTGCAGTCGGTGCAGGACGGCATCGCCAATGGCGACGCCGCGGCGCATGGCAGCCACCTCGCGCTGATCCGCCAGATCGGCGAAAAGTTTCTCGCGGCCGATCCCGGCGTGTGGAGTAATCCGCAGAATGGTCAGGCGGTCGTGATTTATTTGCTGAGCGGTGGCGCGCCGCAGATCGTCCGCAAGTTGCCGCGCGACAAGATCAACGTCGACAAGGCGCTGTTCGACGGCGCGCTCGCCTACGTCGAAGGCCGGCAGGACGAGGCGAGGGACCTGTTCAAGGACGTCAAGCCGCGCACGATCCCGTCCGGTATGGGCGGGCAGGTGGCGCTGGTCCAGGGCGCGCTGTTCGCGCGGTCCGAGGCATCGCTCGCGATCGAGCGTCTGGACGATGCGCGCCTGCTGTTGCCCGGCACGCTCGTCGAAGAGGCGGCGCTGCGGCGCGAGATCCTGCTGGTCGGGCAAGCCGAGGATTTCGACAAGTTCGAGTTCCTGACGCTGGCCTATATTCGGCACTACCGCAATTCGGTCTATGCCGGCGATTTCTGGCAGCGCTTCTCCACCGGCCTGACGCAATCCAGCCTTGCGCTGGACGATCGCCGCTTTGCGCGGATCGCGGCGCTGCTGGAACAGGTCGATCGTGCCAGCCGCCTCAAACTTTACCTGGTGATCGCGCGCGGAGCGTTGATCCGCGGCAAGCTCGTCGTCGTCAAGCTCGCGAGCGAGCGAGCGCTGACGCTCAGCGCAGACACGACGGCCGACCGCGAGCGTGCTCACTTCTATCGCGGTGCATCCCGCGCGCTCACTGACGAGTACGACGGCGGATTCGCCGAGCTGAAGGCGCTGGACCGGTCGAAGCTGGCGGAACGCGACGTCCTGCTCCTCAATGCAACTCTCCAGCTTGCGCTCGACGTCCGCAAGCCGATCGCGGGTCCGGCTGCCATGATGTCCGCCGACAAGCCGCCGCCGACGCCGGCGCGGATCGATCTCGCCTCCTCGAACGCGATGCTTGCGCGCGCCAAGACGCAACTCGACGGACTGGAGCTTCTCACCAAGGACCGCCGTCCATGACCAAGCTCAGTGGAACTTCTGGACAACTTTTCGCGGGTCTCGCCGAAAGCCTCACGCGCGGGATGACCCGTGCGACGAAAGGTGCGGCAATGACGGGCACAAAAGCGGCAGACGATTCCTCGTTTCACGACCTGCTTCATACCGTTTCGAACATGGCCAAACGGGCGTTGGACGATCAGGGCCCCGACACGACCACGAAGGCTGCCCCGATACGGCCGCGTGTGACCCAACTGACCGAGCACGGCAATTCGAAAGACGAACCGGTGCACGAACGCGCCGAAGAGACCAAGTCGTCGAACAAGCAGGAGCAAGTCGATCAGGCTGCAAAGGCGGACGTCCCGACCAGATTGAGTCTTCCGGCGATCGTGGGGCAGGAGCTCGCCGCCGCGCAAGCGGTGACGGTGCAGGCGCCGCAGCCGTCGGGCGACAGGAAGGAGACGTCGGAGCGGGGCGAGCGTCCGACCGCAGCGAAGCGCGAGGTTCAAAGCATCGGCGACGCAAAGGCGGCAGCGACAGATGTCGCTCGCGCCGCCGCTGCGTCGGTCACCGCGCCCTCGATCGCCGCGCGGTCCGCCGGCGATGCCTCCGGCCCGCGTGCGGAACCGGCGATCGGCGCTCAGGCTGCGGCGATGCCGCAGGGAAGCGATGTTCAACCGAAGGCCGCGGCTGTCACGCCCGGCTTTGACGCCATCGCGGCGAATGTCGAGCACGCCGCAAAGTCTGCGGGCCGCGATGCCCTGCCGGAGGCGACCAAGGTCACGGTGGTTCAGCAGGAGACGCATCTGCCTCCTGTCGGACAGTTCAGCGCCACTCAGCAGGTCGCAAACGCCGTGGTGTCGGAGCTCAAGAGCTCGCCCGCGCCGACCGCGTCCGCCGCAGCCGATCTCGCGGGCGCGCAGAGCAATTCACCGGACCAGCCACTGAAGATCCTCACCGTCAATCTTGAGCCGCCGTCGCTTGGCAACGTCACGATGCGCCTGCGTCTCGTCGGCAACGAGGTGTCGGTCCAGCTCGCCGCCGAACGCAAGGACACCAGCACGATGCTGGATCAGCAGCGCGACCAGATCCGCGGCCTGATGCAGTCAGCGGGCTATGTGGCCGATGTCGCGCCGGTGCAGCACGGCTCGCTCGACGGATTCCAGTCAGGTTCGGGTCAGTCGCAGCCGCAGCTCGCGGGCCAGCAACAGCAATCGTCCCAGTCGCAAGGCGCGTTCGGCGGAGCGGGTTCGTCGTCCGGCCAATCGGACGGCGGCGCCAGGCAAGCCCGGCAGGACCAGCCACCCAATCAGGAGGCACGCCATGACCAGGACGTGGCGCCGCATACTCGTCGCGGCCCTGTTTATCTGTAACGCAACCGCAGCCGCGGCGGCGGCGAGCGACACTGCGCGCCCGTGCGAGCGCGAGATGGCGCGCGCGTCGCAGCAGCACGGGATTCCGCTCGGCATTCTCTATGCCGTCGGCCTCACCGAGACCGGGCGGCGCGGCGCGCTCTATCCTTACGCGCTTGGCGCCGAAGGACAGACCGTGTTCGCCAGGGACATGGACGATGCGATCGCCAATTTCGAGGCAATGCGAGCCAGGGGCATCAAGCTGATCGATCTCGGCTGCATGCAGATCAACCACTATTTTCACGGCGACAAGTTCACATCGGTGCGCGCGATGTTCGACCCGGCCAAGAACGTCGACTACGCCGCGCGATTTTTGAAAGAGCTGAAGCAACGCGAGGGAAGCTGGACCATGGCGGTTGCCCGTTACAACGCCGGTCCCAACAATCAACCTGCGCAGAAGCGCTACGTCTGTCACATCGTCGCGCATCTCGTCTCCAGCGGCTTCGGCGCGTGGACCGACAAGGCGCGCTCGTTCTGCCAACCCGGAACAACCTGAGATGACGAAGTGCCTCATGAAGTTGTGCATCGTGGCAAATCATCAGCCCCGCGCAAGCAAGACCCCCCATTGTAATGACAATCGGTCAAAGGAGCCCACTTCATGAGCCTGTATGGTGTTATGCGCACCGGCGTTTCCGGGATGAACGCGCAGTCCAACAAGCTGTCGACGGTCTCGGACAACATCGCGAACGTCAACACGGTCGGCTACAAGCGGGCTTCGACGGAATTCTCCTCGTTGATCTTGAAGAGCGGCTCCGGCAACTACGACTCCGGCGCGGTCGAGACCACGGTCCGCTACGCCATCACCGACCGCGGCAACCTGCAGTTCACGACCTCGACGACGGACCTCGCGGTGCAGGGCAACGGCTTCTTCGTCGTGAAGGATGCGAACGGCAACAACTTCCTCACCCGTGCCGGCTCGTTCGTGCCTGATAGCACCGGCAACCTCGTCAACACCGCCGGCTTCCAGTTGATGGGCTACAACATCCAGAACGGCGCCGCGCCCAACGTCGCGGCCAACGGCTTCGGCGGCCTCCAGGTCATCAACGTCAACAAGATGGCGCTGCAGGCCTCGCCCTCGACCAAGGCAACGGTGGCCGCCAACCTCGATCCGAGCGCTGCGATTGTCGCTGCACCAGCCGCTGCGGCCGGTCCGGGCAACTACACCTCGAAGACGTCGATGGTGACCTACGATAACATTGGCAATGCCGTGACGCTCGACGTCTACGCCGCGAAGACCGCTGCGAACACCTGGGACATCGAGGTCTACAATGGCGCTACCGCGCTGACGGCCGGTCCTTCGGCCGCGACCACTTTCAAGTTCGACGTGAGTGCGACTGGAAAAGGCAAGCTGGACCTCGTTGGCCCGCCGCCAAGCGCGACCTCGCTCACGGTGAACATTCCCGGCGGCTCGGCCTTCAACATCGACATGTCGGCCATGACCCAGGTCGCCTCCAGCTTCGACTTCAAGGCGACCGTCGACGGCAACGCGCCGTCCGCCGTCGAGAAGGTCAACATCGACAGCAAGGGCGTCGTCACCGCGGTCCTGAAGAACGGCACCCAGTTGCCAAGCTTCCAGGTTGCGCTCGCCACCGTGCCGAGCCCGGACCATCTGACGCCTGAGGTCGGCAACGTCTATTCGCCGAACCTTGATTCCGGAAACGTGCAGGTCGGCCTCGCCGGCCAGGGCGGTCTCGGAACCATCCAGTCGGGCGCGCTGGAAGATTCGAACGTCGATCTCGCGAACGAATTGACGTCGATGATCGAGGCGCAGCGCGGCTTCACCGCGAACTCGAAATCGTTCCAGACCGGCGCCGATTTGCTCGACGTCGTCGTCAACCTGAAGCGCTGAGTCCTTCAGCGCTTTTCCCGGCAAGAGCACGCCCAAGAGCACGCCATGTCCATCACTTCGGCCCTCGACTCCGCCCGCTCTTCGCTTATGGCGTCTGGCATCCAGTCGTCGACAGTCTCGCGCAACATCGCCGGTGCCAGCACGACCGGCTATTCGCGCAAGATCACGGTGCTGGACAACCTCCCCGGCGCCGGCGTCTATGTGGCGGCGATCCAGCGTGCGGCCTCCTCGGGCCTGTACGCCAACGTCCTGACCGCGACCTCCGCGGCCGCCACGCAGAGCGCGATCTATGATGGTCTGCAGAAGATCGCATCTGCCACGGTCGACGATCCGCAGCTCGACCAGTCGCCGACGGCTCAGCTCAATGCGCTGAAGCAGGCGCTGCAGCAATATGCCAACGCGCCTGACAACACCACGCTGGCGCAGGCTGCCGTGACGTCGGCCAAGGACATGGCGACCGCGCTCAACCAGGCAACCCAGACCGTACAGTCGGTCCGCGAAGGCGCGGATTCCGACATGAAGGTTTCGGTCCAGAACATCAATCAGCTGCTTTCGCAGTTCCAGACCGTCAATACGGCGATCGTGAAGGGAACGATCGCCGGCGACGATGTGACCGACTATCTCGACCAGCGCGACAACATCGTCTCGAAGCTGTCGCAGGAAGTTGGCGTCACGATGTCGATCCGCACCAACGGCGACGCCGCACTCTACACCGACAGTGGCGTGGTCCTGTTCGACAAGACCGCGCGGGCCGTGAGCTTCGCTCCGACCACCTCCTATTCGGCGAGCATCACGGGCAACGCGGTCTTCATCGACGGCGTGCCGGTGACCGGCGCCAATTCGGTGATGCCGATCAAATCAGGCAAGCTCGCCGGTCTCGCCCAATTGCGCGACAATGACACCGTGACCTATCAGAGCCAGCTCGACGAAGTCGCCCGCGGCCTGATCAATTCCTTCAAGGAAAGCGACCAATCGGGTGCGGCGCTGCCCGACGTTCCCGGTCTCTTCACCTATCCCGGCGCGCCGGCGATGCCCGCGAGCGCCACCGTCTCGGTGGGGCTCGCCGGCACGATCGCGGTTGCCGCATCGGTCGATTCGGCGGTGGGCGGCAACCCGAATCTGCTGCGTGACGGTGCGATCAGCGGCAACGTTGCCTACAAATACAACACGGCCGGCAATGCCGGTTTCGCGACACGGCTTCAGCAGCTCATCGGCAACATGGATGCGTCGCAGCCGTTCGATGCAACCACGAAGGGCAAGCCGAACGGCAGCCTGATCGACTTCGCGGCGTCATCGACGAGCTGGATCGAGAACCAGCGCAAGGCCGCCAATGACAATTCGCAGTACCAGAATACGCTGCTGACCCGCAGCACGACGGCGCTATCGAATGTCAGTGGCGTCAACATGGACGACGAGATGTCGTTGATGCTCCAGGTCGAGCGCACCTATTCGGCGTCGTCGAAGATCATTACGACCGTCGACCAAATGCTGCAGAGCCTGCTGGCAGCCGTGGGGAACTGAGCCATGATGAGTGCAAACTACATTTCCACCCTGATGCTGTCCTCGTCATTGAGGTATTCGATCACGAACAACCAGGCCTTGCTCAGCAAGGCGTCAACGGAAGCGACGACGGGCCGCTTCGCAGACGTCGGCCTCCAGCTCGGTGCCACGACGGGAAGCGACGTCACCCTGCGCGCAGACCTGAACTTCGGCGATCAGCTGGTCGATACCAACGGGCTCGTCGCGGGACGCCTGGACGTGACCCAGAACCGCATCACCCAGCTCAGCTCGACCGCGACGGAGTTCCTCAAGGACCTGATCGCGGCCCGCAGCACCGACGGTGGCGGGCGGATCATCCTGCCGCCGGCGTCGTCCAACCTGCAGGATCTGATCGGCGCGCTGAACGTTTCCTATAACGGTTCGTTTCTGTTCTCGGGCATCAACACGCAGAACCAGCCGATCACGGCCTACACCGCGGGCTCAGCCAGCAAGAACCAGGTCGACAGCGATTTCCTCTCGACCTTCGGCTTCTCGCAATCTTCGGCCAGCGTGGCCAACATCACGCCGGCCCAAATGCAGACGTTCCTCAACACCAGCTTCGATGCCGAGTTCGCGAGCCCGGCCTGGAACACCAACTGGTCGACGGCCACCGACCAGGTCATGCAGAGCCGCATCTCAACGACCGAAATCGCCGATACGTCTGTGAGCGCCAACCAGACCGGTTTCCGCAAGCTTGCCGAGGCCTACACCATGATGGCCGATCTCGGTAACGCGAATCTCAATCAATCGACGTTCCAGGTCGTCGTGGACAAGGCCATCGGCCTCGTCGGCAGCGCCATCACCGACCTCGCGACGCTGGGCGGCGACGTCGGCACGGTCCAGCAGCGGATCACCAATGCGACCGACAAGCTGAAGACGCAGAAGGACATTCTGAACAACCAGATCGTCGGCATGGAGAAGGTCGATCCGGCGGAAGCGTCAACGCGCGTCAGTGCGCTGCAGACGCAGATCCAGACGGCGCTTGCGCTCACCTCGCAGCTCCAGAAGATCAGCCTCATCAACTATCTCTGAGCCTGTGCGGCCGTCACGTTCTCGATTCAGTTTCCTGGAAATTCCTGCGCAGAGTTGTTCGGATGACTTTTGAAGCCTATGAGACGGTCGTTGAAGACAGCGGCCAGGAGGCGCGGGGGCGCGAGCGCCAGGCGCTCAGCCTCGGCATCGAGCGGCTGGAGCGGCTCCAGAAGGAGCGCTTCAGCATGGAAGATCAGGTCCAGAGCTTGCTCTATGTGCGGCGGCTGTGGACCATCTTCATCGAGGATCTGGCGCATCCCGAGAACGGACTGCCCGAGCAGCTGCGTGCCGACATCATCTCGATCGGGTTGTGGGTCGTCAAGGAAGCCGATCGCGTTCGCGAGGAACGATCGAACGACGTGATGCAGCTGATCGAAATCAACCGCCTGATCAGAGACGCGCTTTAATGAAGATTTCCTTGCGGGCGGGCGAACGGGTCTACATCAACGGCGCGGTGCTGCGCGTGGACCGCAAGGTCTCGCTCGAACTCGTCAACGACGTGATGTTCCTGCTCGAAGGGCAGGTCATGCAGGCGTCCGACGCCACCACGGCAATGCGCCAGCTCTATTTCATCGTCCAGCTGATGCTGATGAACCCGACGGATGTCGCCGCCGCCGCCTCGCTCTACGGGCAGCATCATGCGGCGCTGTGTGCGGTGTGCGAGAACCGCGAGATGCTCGACGGGCTTGCCGCGATCGACGAGATGGTCGGCGGCACCCGTTACTTCGAAGCGCTCAAGCGGATCCGGGCACTGTTTCCTCTGGAGCAGGCGATCCTGGCCGGCACCGCTACCACTGAGACCCCATTCGAGGCTGCCTGACAGCGGAGAGACACATGAACGTCACCAGCGCGACCGACAAAAGCACCAGCCCAACGTCGTCCACTTCGTCCACGTCAAGCACCGGCGTTGACTACAATACCTTCCTCCAGCTCCTCATCGCGGAGATGAAGAACCAGGATCCAACCAATCCGACCGATACGTCGCAATATATGAGCCAGTTCGCCCAGCTCTCCACGGTCGAGCAGGCGATGCAGACCAATACGAAGCTCGATTCGCTGCTGTCATCCCAGTCGCTGTCGCAGGCGGACGGGTTGATCGGGAAGAACGTCAGCTTCACCGACTCGACCGGAGCGACTTTCTCCGGCAAGGTCGCGTCGATCTCCATCAACAGCAACGGCTCCGTCGCGACCCTTCAGGACGGCACAAAGGTCGCGGTCGGCCCCGGCCTCACGATCAGCAACTAGTCATGAACGAGCGTGACGCCCTCGACCTCGTCCAGTCGGCGATCTGGACCATCCTCGTCGCTTGCGGACCCGCAGTCGGCGCGGCGATGCTGGTCGGCGTCGCCATCGCGCTGATCCAGGCGCTGACCCAGATCCAGGAGGCGACGCTGACCTTCGTTCCGAAGATCGTCGTCATCCTCGTGGTCGTGGCTCTATCGGGTTCCTTCATCGGCGCGCATCTCTCCACCTTCACCGAGATGGTCTATTCGCGGATCGAGCACGGCTTCTGATCCGCTGAGAGCTCCGGCCACCACCCTCGCGTAAGCTTTGCGGGGCAAATTGCGGGGCGGACCCTGCTGCCGGTGACCCATGGCCGATACGTTAGCTGCTAGCCTGCCGAACCCGCGACGCCTCGGCGCGGATGCTTTCTTCGCCGGCGGTATCGTGACCATGCTCACGATCCTGTTCCTGCCGATTCCTCCTATCCTGATCGACCTCGGCCTCGCTTTTTCGATCGCGCTGGCGGCGCTGATCCTGATGGTCGCATTGTGGATCCAGCGGCCGCTCGATTTTTCCGCCTTCCCGACCGTGCTCCTGATCGCGACGATCCTGCGGCTTGCTCTCAACGTTGCGACCACCCGCCTGATCCTGTCGCGCGGCGGGGAGGGCGAGACGGCTGCAGGCCACGTTGTCGCCGGCTTCTCCAAGTTCGTCATGGGCGGCGACTTCGTGATCGGACTGATCATCTTCGCGATCCTGGTCACGGTGAATTTTGTGGTGATCACCAAGGGCGCAACGCGTATCGCCGAGGTCGGCGCCCGCTTCACCCTGGATGCCATCCCCGGCAAGCAGATGGCGATCGACGCGGATCTCTCCGCGGGCCTGATCGACGACAAGGAAGCCCAACGCCGTCGCCGCGAGCTCGAAGAGGAGAGCTCCTTCTTCGGCGCGATGGACGGTGCCTCGAAATTCGTGCGCGGCGATGCGATCGCCGGCCTGATCATTACGGCGATCAACATTTTCGGCGGCATCATCATCGGCGTCACTCATCACGGTCTGACCTTGTCGCGCGCCGCCGACGTCTACACAAAACTCTCCGTCGGCGACGGTCTGGTCACGCAGATGCCGGCACTGATCGTGTCGCTGTCGGCGGGCCTGCTGGTGTCCAAGGGCGGCACCAGAGGCTCGGCCGAGCAGGCGGTGCTGCGGCAGCTCGGTGGCTATCCGCGCGCGGTGTCGGCGGCGTCCTTGATGATGTTCGTGCTCGCCTTGATGCCGGGCCTGCCGATGGCGCCGTTCGTGCTCCTGGGCGGCGTCATGGCCTTCGTCGGCTACTCGTTGCCGAGGCGCCAGGCGGCCGCGAGGCAGAAGGAAGACGCGCGAAAGGCGGAAGAGCGTGCGCAGAACGAGGCCAAGGAATCGGTCAAGGAATCGCTCAAGACCGCCGAGATCGAGCTGTCGCTCGGCAGCCATCTGTCGGTGCACCTGCTCAGCTCGCGCAATGAGCTCGCCCATCGCGTCGCCAAGATCCGCAAGAAGTTCGCCAAGCAGTACGGCTTCGTCATTCCAGAGATCAAGCTGTCGGATAATCTGTCGATCGACCCCAAGGGATACCAGATCAGGATCCACGATACCCGCGTCGCCCATGGCGAGCTCAGGATCGGCGAGATCATGGTGCTGGTGGACAAGGACGGCAAGCCCGATGTCCCCGGCGACGAGGTGATCGAACCGGCATTCGGCATGAAGGCGCTCTGGGTGACGGAAGCGTTCACCGACGAGGTCAAGCGGCAGGGCTGCAAGCCGGTCGACAATCTCTCGGTTCTGCTCACGCATCTGAGCGAAGTGCTCCGGGCAAATCTCTCCCAGCTTCTGTCCTACAAGGACATGCGCGGGCTGCTCGACCGGCTCGAGCCAGAGTACAAGCGCCTGGTCGACGATCTCTGCCCGTCGCAGATCTCCTATTCGGGCCTGCTGGCGATCCTGAAGATCCTGCTGGGCGAGCGGGTGTCGATCCGGAACCTGCATTTGATCCTCGAGGCGATTGCCGAGATCGCGCCCCACGTGCGACGCTCCGAGCAGGTTGCCGAGCACGTGCGGATGCGTCTGGCCCAGCAGATCTGCGGAGATCTCTCCGACAATGGCGTGCTCAACGTTCTTCGCCTCGGCAACCGCTGGGATTTGGCCTTCCACCAGAGCCTGAAGCGCGACGGCAAGGGCGACGTCGTCGAGTTCGATGCCGATCCACGGCTGATCGAGCAGTTCGCAACGGAAGCCAGCGCTGCGGTCCGGAAGTTCACCGAGGACGGCACCAGCGTGGTCTTGGCGGTGACGCCGGAAGCGCGCCCCTATGTCCGCATGATCCTGGAACGGGTATTCCCGACCCTGCCGATCCTGTCGCATGTCGAGGTGGCCCGCAGCGCCGAGATCCGGGCGCTCGGAGCCATTTCGTGATCGGCGGCCTCACCGACAACGTGCTCGCCACGTTCATCGTGTTTTGCCGAATCGGCGCCTGCCTAATGCTGGTGCCGGGCTATTCCAGCGTGAACGTTCCGCCGCAGATCCGCCTGTTCGTCGCGCTGGTCACGACGTTTGCACTGACGCCGATCCTGGTTTCGATCCTGAAGCCGCTCGTCGACGGCGCCTCGCCACTGACGCTGGCGCTGCTGATCGTCACCGAACTGGTGGTCGGAAGCGTCATCGGCCTCGGCGGGCGCGTGTTCTTCCTGGCGCTCCAGACCATGCTCACCGTGATGGCGAGCGCGATCGGGCTCAGCAGTATCCCGGGCACGCCCGTCGGCGATACCGATCCGGCGCCGCCCGTGGTGCCGCTGGTCATGGCCGCGGTCACCACCCTGTTCTTCCTGACCGACCAGCATTGGCAGGTGCTGCGCGGGCTGATGAACTCCTACGACGTCTGGCGTCCCGGCGAGAAGCTGACTGGCGAGATGGCGCTGAACCAGCTCGTGAGCCGCCTCGCCGACGCGTTCGTGCTGACGCTGCGCATCACCAGCCCGTTCATCGTCTATTCCATCATCGTCAACTTCTCGGTCGGTCTCATCAACAAGCTGACGCCGGCTATACCGGTCTATTTCGTCTCGGTGCCGTTCGTCCTGCTCGGCGGCTTCCTGCTGCTCTACCTCACCAGCGACGAGTTGCTGACGCAGTTCATGCTCGGCATGTCGTCATGGCTGGCGGGATGATTGGTCATGACATCGCGCGCCGACAAGCTCAGCCGGATCGTCTCGCTCGTGAAGCTGCAATTGCGGTTGTCGGAATGGCAGCTCGCGCAATTGCGGCAGCAGGAGCAGACCATGCAGGACGAGCAGGCGTGGCTGGTTGGAACCCTGAACGAGGGGAGGGCGCCGGCTGGATCGTCGAGCGATTCGATCGCGCGGCGGCTCAACAGGACGAGCATCGGGGCGCGTGCCGTGCAGGAGCGCGCTGCGATGCAGCTCGACAAGGTCCGCTCCGAGAACCGGCGCGTGAAGCAGCTCGAGGAAGTCGCCAGGGCCGCGCTGGCCGACAAGCTGCGCGACGCCGAGAAGCGCTCGCTCGAGGACATGACGGGGACACATGCCGCCGTGCGCGATTTGACGCCGCGGCCAGCCAGCCGGAACAAGACATGATCGTGACAGCAACGCCCGACCTCGTTCTCGACGTCCTCGATGCCGCCGACCCGGTGGCGCAGCGCGCGGCGACCGCGAAGCTCGACGCGCTGAAATCGTCGGACGCCGATTTCGCCGCCACGATGGACGCGGCAGCCAGCAAGGCGACCGCCGCGGCAGCCGATCAATCCGCCGGGCAGCTGGCGGGGGCGCAATCGGGTGTGGTGAACGGACCGCCGGTGCGGGTGATCAAGAAGCCCGGCCAGGACGAGGTCTATCGCAAGTTCGAAGCGTTCGTGCTCCAAACCTTTGTCGAGACAATGCTGCCGAAGGAGTCGGAGGAAGTGTTCGGCAAAGGCACTGCCGGCGGCATCTGGAAATCGATGCTGGCCGAGCAGCTCGGCGCCCAGCTTGCGAAGGGCAAGGGGATCGGAATTGCCAGGCAGCTAGCGGCTGCGCATCCGGCGGGCCCGGACGTGACAGGGAAGGCCGAAGGATGAATCGGGACATGGGTGATGAAAGTTGAGGGGTGAATTGGCTATGCAGGCAGAACAAGGCGCGACGGCTGTAGTCATGGAGCAGCCGGTCGCGGGCATCGAGGTCATGACGGAAATTGCGCCAGGCGATGCTCAGTTGCCCGCGCTCCTGCCAAATGTTGGCAGCGACGTGATATCCGACGACGCTGAAGCGGCAAGGTCGGAGGCTACGCGTTCCGAAGAGATCTCGGGCCTGCTCGCCGCAATTCGCCGGCTCGAAAGCATCGTCGAAGAGGAGACCGTCGCGCTCGCCACCGGACAGAAGATCGATTTTGACGATTTCAGCGCCCGGAAAAGCCGGAGCATGTTGGAATTCGTCCGCCTGATGCGGGCACGGATGCATCTCGGTGACGAAACCGAGATTACCGAGCAGATCCAGCGGCTGCGCGAGAAGCTCGAGCGAAACCGCTCGCTGCTCGAAATGCACTACGATGCGGTGCGCGAGGTGGCGGCCATCATCGTCAAGGCGATCAAGGACTCCGAATCCGACGGCACCTATACCGGTCGCGCAGCACGGGACGGAAAATGATCAAGCTCGTTCTGGCCGGTCTCTGGGTCTGCATCCTCACCGCGGGCACGAGCTATGGCGTGGCCTATTGGAAGGAGAACGGCAGCCTGTTGCCCGCGAAGGACGAATACCTCGACGGGCTGCAGTACCAGAAGACGCGGGCGCTGAGCGTGCCCATGGTCGAGGGTGGCGCCGTGCAGGGTTACATCGTCGCGCGCTTCGTCTACACCGTGGAGGCGCGGACCATGCACCAGCTCACTGTTCCGCCGGAGCCATTCGTCGTCGATGAGGCCTTCCGCAGGATCTACGCTGACGACAAGCTCGATTTCAGGAAGCTCGCCCGCTACGATCTCTCCGTCCTCACCTCGGCGATCAAGCAGCGCGTCAACGAGCGGATGCAGGCCGACATCGTCCAGGACGTCATGGTCGAGGACTTCAACTACGTCTCCAGGGAAGAGTTCCAGCAGAAGCCCTGACGCGCCGGTCTGCGAAGCCGCGCCAGCGCAGCGACGTCTCTCTCCACGAAAACGAACCGGCCTCTGTGGGATCTCCCCGCAGAGGCCGGTGGTCTTTTGCTGGCTGACTCAGTGCGTCAGTTGCCGGCCGGGTAGGCGGCGGGAGCGGCATGTGCCCGATTCAGGAGGATGCCGACCTCGTCGATCTCCTGCATCGGCTCGTCGATCGCCTCGCTCGCCGGGATGTTGAGCCGGTATCCGACGTAACGCCGGGCCACGATCGCGTCGAAGCCGAGGCGGTCGCGAAGCTTCTTGCGCAGCTTGCTGACGTGGCTCTCGATCACGCTCTCGTCGAACGTGGATTCGAAGATGCCGTAGACCGCGTTGAAGATCTGCGTCTTGGTGATCCACTTGCCGTGGTTGCTGACCATGTATTCGAGGATGCGCAGTTCGCGGCGGGGCAGGGTCAGGGCGTGGCCCGCGATCTCGGGGTCACGTCCGTTGAAGAAGACCTGGATCCTGGTTTCGCAGGGCCTCGGCAGCTCGCCCACCCGGCGACGTGCGATCGCAGCCGTTCGGGCGAGGATCTCACGCAGATGGATCGGCACATGGACGACGTCGTCTACGCCGGATTCAAACAGCTCCAGCGTGTTCTTGAGCATCTTCTGGCCGCTCATGGCGATGATCGGAGCCATGGAGCGCTTGCGCATCGCCCGTGGCAGGCTGCCGCGGGCATCGCAGTCCCCCAGAAGAAAGGCATCGACGGCTGCCAGATCCGATTCATTCGCGGATTGCAGCCAGTCCCAGAATTCTCCGGAGGAGAAGCCGATCGACGATACACCTTCGCGAACGAGCCCTCCAACGTAGCTGTTCGTGACGCTCTCGCGATCATCAACGATAATATACATCAGTCTTTCGCCCCTGTTTCGCACTTGCAGCGACCGGGAGGTTTTTGTGATGCCCCGGTTCGTCGGCTATGCTGTTTGACGATATTTTCCCTCCCGCGAACCGTTATTATGGTTTCGATATTCGCGGGCAGCCCTACGCATTCAGTGCCTGCGTGAGCAGGCCTGTTACTTCGACTCGATACTGAACGCTTACTGTGTGAGGCCCGGCGGGTGTCCTACGGATCACCTTGCGGGGCGGATTGAGACAGCGACCTAGAACAGTTGCGCCAAGTTGCTTATCGTGTCCAACGCAACTGAACTCAGTCGATCTCCTCGCCAACTGGAGAGAATCACTTGAGTAGGACCGTAACAATTGCCGAATTCCGATCAAGCGTGCGAAACAAAGCTGTTGCTACGTGTGCTTGATGCTGTTGGTTTGTTTCTGGCTGTTTCTTTGTATTTCCAGCTTCACCAGTTGATTTGATATTCAAACTAGTTTTGCACCGTAACGGTTGTAAAGTTCCGCATGCCTGTGCAACTAAAGCAATTTTGGGTAGTGCCACCGAGCCGCCGCGGTGCAGGGCATTCAACCCCGGATTGACTCTTCTGGCCGCGCATCCGCCTGCGACAATTCGACTCATGTATGGCAACGAAATTCAAGCTTGGCGAAATCTTGGCGCGTGTGTGTCTTTCGAGTCGCACTTTCGCGTCGCGCATGATGCGTCCGACTCGTTCGACGTCGCGTGAGCGCGACGAAAAGTTTTTGACGCGCACGTTTCAGGCAAGCTTCGCCAACTAGCTTCGTTCGACAGATCGAAATACGAACGGAGCATTTTCAAATGTTGTCGGAAGGAAAAGCGCGTCCCGCCGAAACTGCGGACATCGCTGCGGCGGCGAAGCCGGCTCCGCAAGCGCGCGATAGCAAGGTGAACAATGCACCGCGTGCGGCCAAGCCTGCGCCTGGGTTGAAGCCTGCGTCGGCGTCGAGTGACGAAGTTGCAGCCAAAGAGGCGCTCGAGGGGTTGAAGCGTATTCGCGCCAAGGCGCGCCTCGACAAGATGGCCATACCAAAGCCTGCGCCTGTCGTGGTCAAGCCGGCGGTGATCGTGGCGAAGCCGCCGCCGCCACGTCCGACATGGGTCGCGCCGCTCGCGACATTGGCTGTGGCCGCCATTCTGGTGGTTTGCGCCTGTACTGGCGTGATTGCCTATCTCACGACCCAGCCGAGCCAGACCAATGTCGCGGCCAATGTCGAGATCCGGAATCTACGCGACACAGTCGCGCAGCTGCGCAAGCAATTGTCCGGCGTATCCGAAAACCTCGACGGCCTGCGCACGGCGGTCGATCAGTCGAGCAAGGCGACCAGCGACCGCTTCGGCCGCTTTGCCGAGAATCTGGATCGCATCGAGCGGGTGAGCTCGTCTTCGACGGCGAAGCTGGACAGGCTCGCGCAAGCTCAGGTCCCGGCGCCGACACCGGTCGCGGCGCAACCGTCGTCGGCGATGCCGATGATGGCCTCGGTCGCGGCGCCGGAGACCACAGGGTCGGTGTCTCCGATCGAACGCAGCTCGGCGCCGCGAAAGGTGATCAAGGGCTGGTCGGTTCGCCAGGCTTATGAAGGCATTGCGATCCTGCAGGGGCCGAACGGCGTCATCGAGGCCGTGCTCGGCCAGCAGGTGCCGAACCTCGGCCGCATCGAGGAGATCAGGAACGAGAACGGTCGTCTGGTCGTGGAAACCAGCGGTGGCGGTGTGGTCTATTCGGCCCGCAAGTGACTGGCCGAAAATCTATTGGCGGTGATGCTCGAAACTGGTGCATAGCAGGTCGATCTCGGCCTCCGCGATCGGTGCGCGGAACAGGCGGCAGGTGAACTCGACCGCCGACTTGCTCTCGGAGCTGGTGCGATCCTCGCGCAGGAAGATGCATCGCTTGCAGACGTCGGTGTGATGCCGCTGTTCGGCGGCATCCGACTGATCGAGCACGTGTCGCAAGGTGTCGCGAAAGCGGATCTTGCTGTCGTCATCGAGGACGGCAATGGCGTCGACCAGGCCGTTGACGGGATCGCGCGCGAGGAACTTCTTGCCCTGCTGCGTCACGCTCAGCATCACCGAGCGCTTGTCCGTGGCGGATCGCTTCCGTTCCACATAGCCGAGGCGCTCGAGCTCGCCGATGATGAACGAGGCGGTGCCGCGCGTGGCGCCGACATAGCTCGCCAGCGCCGAAGGCGTCCTGGAAAACCGGTTTGCACGGGAGAGGAATCGCAGCGCCATCCACTCGCGATCGCGCATGCCATGCTTGGTGCCTTCGAACCACAGGATCCGTGCCACCTGTCCCAATAATTCAATCGCTTCGCGAGCCAAATTCATTTCGATGCCGGATCGGATAAGGTCTTTTTCAATTGGGCGGTAGGATGCGTAATCGCTGCGGGTCAGAATGAGGCTGTCGAGCGTCGCTCGAAGCGGAAACAAATGCCGCGCTTGAAAGACGCTTCTCCATTCTGGAGACGGAACATTCGGGAGTGGAACTAGAGCGCCGCATAGAAAGTTCGAGTAAAGATGACGGCTCAACTGATCTGAAAATTCGTGTCAAATGGCGCGGGCTTGCGTCCTATGACGGAGTGCTGTGCGGTGTCCAGGCAACATGATGTGTCGTTGCCGCCACGATCGAGACCGAATGTTGCGGCGAAACGTTTCGAATTGCGCGAAACCACACACAGCGTGTGACACGTCATGGCGCACTGAGGTGCGGGAGAACCGCCTATCTCGGTTAATGGATGTTGCGACGCAATGCGGTCACGCGGTTAAATCGGCCGCATCCCGGACGCGGCGAAAGCTCGCAGGCTGGTGATTTGCGTTTTACCGACAATTGTCGACGAATGCGCCGCCTGAAGCATCAGGGCTAGGGCTAGGCAGCAGGAAGGACAAACCGATGAGCATCGATACTACCATGACAGCCGACGTCGTCGGGCTGACGAAAGTCGCCCCGGTTTCGCGTCGTGGCTTCATGAGCGCTACCGCGGCCGTTGCCGCCGGCTATACGCTTGCGGCAGGTCCCGTCCGCGCCGAGGTCATCACGACGGACACGAGCGGCCTTCAGGTCGGCGATGCCAAGATCAAGGTTGGTTCCGAGGAGATGCCGGCCTATTTCGCGCGGCCCGCCGGCAACACCAAGGCGCCGGTGATCATCGTGGCGATGGAGATTTTCGGCCTGCACGAATACATCAGGGATGTGACGCGGCGCCTTGCCAAGCTCGGCGCTTTCGCGGTCGCGCCCGACTATTACTTCCGCAAGGGCACTGATCTTACCAAGATCACCGACATCAAGGACCTGCTGCCGGTCGTCAACGCCAAGCCGGACACAGAGCTGCTGTCCGATCTCGATGCGACGGTGGCCTGGGCCGGATCGCAAGGCTGCGACACCGCGAAGCTCGGCATCATCGGCTTCTGCCGCGGCGGCCGGACGGTCTGGGAATATGCCGCCCATAGCGGCACGCTGAAGGCCGGCGTCGCCTTCTACGGTCCGCCGGTCGATGCGCCCAATCCGCTTTGGCCGAAGAGCCCGCTGCAGCTCGCACCCGAGATGAAGGCGCCGGTGCTCGGCCTCTATGGCGGCGCCGACACCGGCATCCCCGTCGCCCAGGTCGAGCAGCTCAAGGCCGCGCTCGAGCAGAACAAGAAGACGGCAGAATTCAAGATCTATCCGGAAGCGCCGCACGGCTTCCATGCCGATTACCGCGGCAGCTACCGCAAGGACGCCGCAGAAGATGCGTGGGCCCAGGCGCAGGCCTGGTTCAAGAAATACGGCGTGTTGAGCTGACGCTGGATTCCAAAAGGGCGGTCAGAGCGACCGCCCTTTTCATTTTGTCTGTGCGAGTCTCTCTTCGTCGTCGCGCCAAAGCGCATCGAGGCCGTGCCGATAGGTCGGATACGCCAGCACGACGCCGAGCTCGCGCTTCAGCTTCGCATTGGAGACGCGGGCGCTGCTCGAATAGAAGCTGCGCGCCATTGCCGACATCTCGGCGGTTGCGAACGCCTCTTCAGGCGGCGGGGCAACGCCCATCAGCTGCGCGGCATAGGTGATCACGTCTTGCGGCGGCGCCGGCTCGTCGTCGCAGACGTTCCAGGTGCCGCCGCTGTCGTGGTTGATCGCGGCCATGATGGTGCTGGCGATATCGTCGACATGGATGCGGTTGAAGACCTGACCGGGCTTGATGATGCGTCGGGCCGTGCCATTGCGCAGCGTCACCAGCGCGTTGCGGCCGGGGCCGTAGATGCCGGCAAGCCTGAGGATCGCGACATCGCCGTGCGCCGTCTCCGTCCAGGCATGCTCCGCCGCGACCCGCATCCGCGCGCGGTCGAGGGAAGATTGCGGCGGCGTGGTCTCGTCGACCCATCCGCCTCCATGATCGCCATAGACGCCGATGGTGGAGAGATAAACGACCTTGCGGTGGTGCGCCGCCAAAGCCTCGCCGAACGCTGCGAGTGCGGGATCGCCGCTGCTGCCCGGCGGGATCGATATCAGAAGGACGTCGGCATCGCGGATACGATTGACCACCACGTCGGACGGGCGGCTGCCGGAAAAGCCATGCAGCTCGAGATCGATGAGGTCGTTCCGCCCGGCGGGATCGCGGACGGTGCCCGCGATATGCGAGAAGCTGCCGCCGAACCTGCGGACGAAATGCCGGGCGCTATAGCCGAGGCCGAGGATGAAGAGCCGCATGCGTCTTTCGTGCTGGGTCCGAATTTGGTTCGCGCGAGCCTGTGCGTCCTCGCTCATAAGAAATCAAAACCGCAAAACAACCCCATGCACAGTACATCACGCCGGCGTGAGGGTGGCGGTCAGTGCACCCGGTGGCTCGCTCTATCGTCCTCACCCTGTTCGACAATCTGCGCGATCGGGCTCGACTGGTGATGCACCAGGCGCCAGCCGTCGCCAACGCGGCGAAAATGGTTGGCGGCGGCGAGCGCAGTGCCGTCGACGATCTCGATGCAGAGCACGCGGGCGCTGTCGCCGTCGACGATCGCCTGCGGTTCGGCGCAGACGATCTGCGGCCGTTCAGGATTTTGCAGGATATCGCGCCAGCTCCCGATCACGGTAGCGTGGCCGACGATCGCGGGCCAGCCGGGATGAATGCAGGAAATGGCGTCGTCATCCGCCCACATCTGCTTCATGCCGTCGAAATCGCCCCTCGAAAAGGCGGCGTAGAAAGCCGCGTTTGCGGCGATGACCTTGGTGTCCTTTGCCATACCTCTCGGGTGGGCCAATGGCACGCAAAAATCAAGCGCGACTTCTGTCCGACTTTGAACGCAGTGCAGCATGACTGCCCACTTTCTGGTCACGCCGAAATCAGCGTCTCCACCGCGCGCCGTGCACCTTCCTTATAGAGACGTCCGAGCGCCACGGTCACGGCCTCGCGCAGCCGCGGCTCGGCACCGAGCGGCCCAAATACTTTGCCGACGCCGAGCAATGCGGGCGCGAGCCGTTCGGCGGCGGGACCTGCCTCGCGCGCCAGCGCCGCCAGCTCGGCGGCGAGGGGATCGCGCACATCGATGGCGCGGCCCTGCTCGTCGGTCGCGGTGACGTAGCGCATCCAACCGGCCACCGCGAGCGCATGCGTCGCGATCGGCAGGTTTTTGGCGAGACGGTCCTGCATCGCGCCAAGTAGCCGCTGCGGCAGCTTTTGCGAGCCGTCCATCGCGATCTGCCAGGTGCGGTGATGCAATGCCGGATTGGTGAAGCGCTTGAGCAGCGAGGCGCGATAGGCGGCGAGGTCCGTACCAGCAGGCATGGTCAGCGTCACCGCAGCCTCTTCCATCACTTGCGCTGCGAGCCGGGCGAAATGCGGATCAACCATCGTGTCGGCGATGGTCTCGTAGCCAGCGAGATAGCCGAGATAGGCGAGCGCCGAATGACTGGCATTGAGCAGCCGCAGCTTCATCAGCTCGAACGGCTTGACGTCACTGACGAGCTCGACGCCCGCAGCGGCGAGATCGGGCCTGCCTGTGACAAAGCGGTCTTCGACCACCCATTGCGTGAACGGCTCGGTCATCACCGGCCAGGCGTCGCGGAGCCCCAGGGACGATGCAACCGCGTCGCGATCGGTGTCCGTCGTCTGCGGCACGATGCGATCGACCATGGTCGAGGGGAAGGTGGCCTTGTCCGCGATCCACTTGCCGAGATCCTTTGAGCGCAGCGCCGCGAATTGCGTCACGATCCGCTGCACGGTGTGGCCGTTGGCGGCAAGGTTGTCGCAGCACAGCACGGTGAACGGCTGAACCCCAAGCGCCCGCCGGCGCGCCAGCGCGGCGACGATGAAGCCGGGGGCCGAGCGCGGTGCGTCGAGATTGTTCAGATCGTGCACGACATCGGGATGCCGCTCGTCGAGATCGCCGGTCTGCGGCGTGTGGCAATAGCCTTTCTCGGTGACCGTGAGCGACACGATGCGAATGGCTGGATCGGCCATCCGCTCGACGAGCGCTGCCGGCTTTTCGCGCCCGACGACGCTGTCGAGCAGCGCGCCGATGACGCGAAGCTCGGTGCCCTCAGTGGCACGCACGGCGACCGTATAGAGGTGATCCTGCGGGGCGAGGGCGTCGCGTGTCTCCGGGCTGCGCAGGCTCGCGCCAATGATGCCCCATGACGAGCTGCCTGCGGCAAGGCAATCGTCGATGACGACGGCCTGATGCGCACGATGAAACGCGCCGAGGCCGAGATGCACGATTCCCGGAGTGACGCGCGAGCGGTCATAGGCCGGGCGGCGGATGGCCGATGGTATCCGGTCGAGATTGGCATGGCCAAGCCGCATGGGCGTCTCCTGAAGGTTTGGACGCTGCTTGACATGGCGGCTGTATCAGGTCAATTGGTAAGACCAATTTCCCAAAATGGGCGGGCCGCCGGGTCGACCGGTGTCACCTTCTCGGGGAGGCCAGCGTGCCACTGGAAGCTGTGGAGGCGAGACGGCTTTACCGCCAGGTCGCCGATCAATTGCGAAGCCTGATCGACAGCGGCGAATACGCGGTCGGCAGCCGCTTGCCGACCGAGCGCGAGCTCGCCGAGCAGCTGAAAATCTCGCGGCCGACGGTGCGCGAAGCCCTGATCGCGCTCGAGGTAGAAGGCCGCGTCCGCATTCGCGTCGGCTCAGGCATCTATGTGACCGAGCCCGCCGACGCCGCGCCTGTGACGTCTGCCGTGATCGAAGGGCCATTCGAGCTGCTGCGCGCCCGCGAGTTCCTGGAAAGCGCCATTGCCGAACAGGCTGCGCGCGTTGCGACCAAGGACGACGTCGCCCGCATCGACGCCGCGCTCGTCGCGATGGAGAATGTCGAGCATCCCGGCGAAGCCTCGATGGTCCATGACCGCGCCTTCCATATCGCGATTGCCGGATGTCTCGGCAATGCCGTGCTGGTGCGGGTGGTCGGCGAGCTGTTCGACCAGCGCCTCAATCCCTACTTCGCGCAGCTTGCGCATTATTTCGAGAATCCGGGTACCTGGCGCGCCGCGCTCGACGAGCATCGCACCGTCCGCGACGCCATTGCGGCGGGCCGGCCATTAACGGCTCACGACGCCATGCGCGACCACCTGGCGCATTCACAGGAGCGCTTTGCGCAGAACTTTGGCGCCGACGGCACTGCAGGAGCGCCGGCGGCGCGGAAGCGGGCGGCGCGATCCGGAGGTGCGCCGGCGAAGCCAAAACGACCGTCTGGCGCGCAGGCCAAAAGCGGCAGCGCGCGGCGGCGATGAATTTGGATGGCTCGTCTCTGTTGAGGCGGGTGAACGAAGCTGCAGACACAATGGGATTTGACCGATGACCTCGACCTCTTTCGCCGCAACCCTGTTCGGCCCGGAAGATCTGCGCATGATCGAGCACCCGCTCGACAAGCTCGCAGACGGCATGGTGCGCATCCGCTTCGGCGCCGGTGGCATCTGCGGTTCGGACATGCATTATTTCCGTCATGCCCGGACTGGCGATTTCGTGGTGAAGTCGCCGCTGATCCTGGGCCACGAGATTTCGGGCGAGGTCGTTGAGATCGCGGGCCCGGCTGCGAACCTGAAGGTCGGCGACCGCGTCGCTGTCAATCCGTCGCGCTGGTGCGGCCATTGCGTCGCCTGCCGCGAGGGCCGGCAGAACCTCTGCGAGAATATCTACTTCATGGGCTCGGCCTCGAAGACGCCGCACATGCAGGGCGGCTTTGCCAACCTCTTCGACGCGATCCCCGCGCAGTGCGTGAAGATTCCTGATCATGTGTCCTATCAGGCCGCAGCGCTCGCGGAGCCGCTCGCCGTCTGCCTGCACGCGGTTGCGCGCGCCGGCAAGATCGAGGGCAAGCGTGGCATCATCTTCGGGGCCGGCCCGATCGGACTTCTCACCATGCTGGCGGCGCACCGTGCCGGCATGGCCGACATCACGGTGGCCGACATCGCGCCGGCGCCGCTGGCCTTCGCGAGCAAGCTCGGTGCGTCCCACGTCGAGAATGTCGCGGGCGGCGAGGAGGGCCTGAAGGCGCAGGCCGCGTCACGCCCCTACGACGTTGCGTTCGAGGTCTCCGGTACGGCTGCGGGATTGGCGAGCGCCATCGGCATCGTCAGGCGCGGTGGTGTGGTGGTGCAGATCGGCAATCTGCCGGGCGGCCAGATTCCGACGCCTTCGAATGCGGTGATGGCCAAGGAAATCGACCTGCGCGGCTCGTTCCGCTTCGGGCTCGAGTTCATGACGGCGGTGGAACTGATCGGCTCGGGCAGCGTCGATGTGCTGTCGCTGGTCACCGCCGAGCGGCCGCTCTCGATCGCGCCGGACGCGTTGCGGCTGGCACTCGACCGTTCGCAGAGCGTCAAGGTCGTGCTGACCGCCAACTGATCGGAGAGAGCCGATGATGCGCGAAGGATGGCGCTGGTACGGACCCAACGATCCCGTGTCGCTTGATGATGTCAGGCAGGCCGGCGCAAGCGACGTCGTCTCGGCACTGCATCAGGTGCCGATCGGCGAGGCCTGGACGCGCAAGGCGGTCGAGGAGCGCAAGAATTTCATCGAGAATGGCCAGCCCGGCCGCTCGCAACTGACCTGGTCGGTGGTGGAATCGATTCCGATTCCGGATGACGTCAAGCGGCTCGGGGCTAAGGCAACCAAATCGATCGACGCGTGGATCGCAAGCCTCGAGGCGGTGGCCACGTCCGGCATCAAGATCATCTGCTACAATTTCATGCCCGTCGTCGATTGGTGCCGCACCGATCTCGAATGGGAGTTGCCGAACGGCGCCCGCGCGCTCCGCTTTGATCAGGACCGGTTTGCGGCATTCGAGCTGCATATCCTGGAGCGGCCGGCGGCGATGCAGGAATATTCGCCTGAGCAGCAGGCACGCGCCAAAAAGCTGTTCGATAGGATGAGCCAGGCCGATATCGATTATCTCATCATGGTCATCGCCAGCGCGCTGCCGGGCTCGACCACCGAGCCGATGACCATTCCGCAATTCCGCGACCGGCTGGAGGCCTATCGCGACATCACGCCAAAAATCCTGCGGCAGCATCTCGTCGAATTTCTTGCCCGCGTCGCGCCGATCGCCGAGCAGCTCGGCGTGTCGCTGACGCTGCACCCGGATGATCCGCCGCGGCCGCTGTTCGGCCTGCCACGCATCGCCTCGACCGCCGAGGACTACCAGGCACTGTTCGACGCCGTTCCGTCAAAGGCCAACGGCATCTGCCTGTGCACCGGCTCGCTCGGCGTGCGGCCTGAGAACGATCTGCCCGCGATGGCCGAACGCTTCGGCCCGCGCATCGCCTTTGCGCATCTGCGCGCGACCAAACGCGAGGCCGATGGCTTGTCGTTCCACGAGTCCGATCATCTCGACGGCGACGTCGACATGATTGCGGTGCTGAAGGTGCTGCTGAAGGAGAACGCGCGGCGTTCACTGGGCGAGCAGATCGTGTTTCGCCCCGATCACGGCCACCGCATGCTGGACGATCTCACCGCCACCAAGCGCATCAATCCCGGCTACACCGCAATCGGCCGCCTGCGCGGCCTTGCCGAGTTGCGCGGCGCGATCCGGGCGATTGGGCATCGGTAGGGCGAAGCTTGGGCTCGGGACTCTTCGCCTCTCCCCGCCTGCGGGGGAGAGGCCGGAATTTGCGCAGCAAATTCCGGGTGAGGGGGACTCTCCGCGAGTCCATCTCCCACCTGATTGCGGAAGCAGCCCCTCATTCCGACCCTCTCAGCGCGAGCGAAGCTCGTCGCGGCCCCGCATCCGCCTTCGCTAAGGCTTGGGCGGATAAGAGCGGGGAGAGGAGAAGCTAGGCCGTGTACCCATAAACCCGGCGACTTGATGCGACGAAAGCAATGTCCGCTTTGCCCCCATAGCGACCAAGTTTGTGCGGCAGCCCAATATGTCGCGATGGGCAACAGCTGAACATAGGGGCGCAGGTGTGGCCCGTGGCGCCCCGGCAACACGTCAGAGAAAAGAAAAGCCGGGAGCCACGGCAAACTGTCGCAGCTTGAAATTTCATGCCAGTAGTGGGGCTGCTCTGTTGCAACTCTGGGGACTGGGAATGCTTCGCTTCAATACCGTTTGTGCCGGATTGCTTTCGATTGTGAGCTTTGCGAGTGCTGCATCTGCTGCCGATCTTGCCGCCAAGGTCTACACCAAGGCGCCTGCGGCCGCTTCGGTCTACAATTGGGGCGGCTTCTACGTCGGCCTCAACGCCGGCGGCGGCTCGAGCCGCAATTGCTGGAATCTGACGGCCGTCGCAGCCGGTCCAGTTCCGGCCGCGCCGAGCGAAGGTTGTTCGGACGCGACGGGCGGTCTGGTTGGTGGCCAAGTCGGCTATCGGTGGCAGGCAACCAACTGGGTGTTCGGCCTCGAAGCCCAGGGCGACTGGGCAAACCTCAAGGGCTCGAACACGAGTTTGACCGGCACCTTCGGCGGTTTTCCGTTCCTGAATCAAACCAAGACCGATGCGATCGGCCTCTTCACCGGCCAGGTTGGCTACGCATGGAATAATGTGCTCGGCTATTTGAAGGGCGGCGCCGCCGTCACCCACAATAGCTACAACGGCGTGGTGCAAACCGCAGTCGGCGCATTCCCGGTCGGCACCGCTTTCGACGGCGCGAGCGGAACCCGCTGGGGCGGCGCGGTCGGTGTCGGCCTCGAATACGGATTTGCGCCGAACTGGTCGGTCGCGGTCGAATACGACCATCTGTTCATGGGTCGCAGCAGCAGCAATATCATCACGCCAGCGGGCGTGTTCGATCGCACCGAGCGAATCCAGCAGGATATCGACATGGGTACCGTCCGGCTGAACTACACCTTCGGTGGCCCTGTCGTCGCGCGGTACTGATCCGCCTAATGCAGTGACGAAGAAGGCCCCGGCATTGCTGGGGCTTTTTGTTTAGCGCACTTATCCATGATCGTTGGACTGAAAAGACAACTATGTGCCGCGATCGCAATGAATGACCATGTAAAAAAAGAACGCTCTATTCTCAATGCCTCACGAAGCCCAGCAAAATGGGCCTGTGGCATCAATGGGTGCCTATTCGCCGTTGGCGCCTCCATTTCAACCTGGGCGCATCTCTGGGGTCGAGACGCGCCGATGCGGGCTGGACGGCATGATTCGGCGAACGCAGAGTCGGCTCTGAATCTGCTCACAATCGTTCAGCTAGTTCTATTTCTAATGCCGTTGTTCATGAATTTGAATTGGCAGAGATTTCAGGAGATGGTTTCGCAGTCTGAGAAGCTGCAACGTGCGCGGAATCCTGAGTTCAAGGGTTTGGACTCGGGCGATCTCTACCTAGCCATGTGCATCATGTTGGTCGCGATGGCATCTCTTGTCTTTTTGTTCGCTCTCTTTGCGTCGTTCGCTACAGCATTCCCCTAAAGAAAAGCGCATGAAAGCGATCCGCATCGGCGGTAGCTCCAAGACCGCTTCGGGTCAAAGGCTGCCCTCGGCAGCACTATGCCCTTAGTCAGGTCATCTTTTGGAAGCGGACATCGTTGCACTCTGGGCTGAGGTCAGCCGCGGGCCAAAACCGGAACTCGGAGCTTACTCGATCACCGCGTCCGCGCTTGAGAGCAGCGACACCGGCACGCTCAATCCCAGCGCTTTCGCGGTGTTCAGATTGATGACGAGATCAAATTTGACCGGTTGCTCGACCGGTAAATCGGCGGCCTTGGCGCCGCGCAAGATCTTATCGACGTAGTTTCCAGCTCGGGCGAAGAGGTCTTCAAAGCTCGGGCCATACGACATCAGGCCACCAGACCTGACGTGCTCAGGCAAGCCATGCATTGTCGGCAAGCGAGCTTCGAGCGCCAATGTATTGATGGCGATTTGATTGACGCTCACGAAAGGATGAATGATCACGTAGAGCGCGTCGACCTTGCCTTTCACTGACGAGATCGCTGGGGCAATGTCATCCAGCTTGCTCACCGTGAGCGGCACGACTTCGATGCCGTACAGTTGCCCCGCTGCGGTGACCTGCTCCGTTTCCGGGGCACGCTTGACATCCGCGGCGACGCCGAGCACCGCAACGTGACGAAGCTGGGGGATAGCATCGATGAGAAGCTGCAGACGCTTTCCGCCAAGCTCCCCTCCAATCTGCGACAGTCCGGTCACCATGCCACCCGGATGAGACAGGCTGGAAATGAACGTCGATCCCGTGACCATGGCGGTGTGAACGATCGGCGTCTCGGGCGCCGCCTTCTGCAGAATGACGGCGCCATCGTTGATGGACGTTACGAGAACCGAGGCGTTGAGCTCAACGAATTCTGCAGCAAAGCCAGGATAGCGCTCAGGGTGGCCCGCGGCCCAACGATATTCAAGACGAACGGTCTGGCCATCAATCCAGCCAAGCTCGCTCATGCGTTTGGTGAAAGCGGCGACCCACTTGCCGTGCGATTGCTCTGTGCCGGGGACAAGAAAACCGACCACTGGAAGCTTGCGTGCTTGCTGCCCGTGCGCAGCGAGGGGCCACGCCGTGGCCAAACCACCGGTTATGAAATCCCGACGTCGCATACCGCGCTCTCACCCCTGTAGGAGCAGCATCTTAACTTTGCACAAGGACTTTGACAAAGGTCGCACCGACTTTCGACGCGCACAAGGATTCGGGGTAGTGTCTCCCATGGGTCCAAAGGCTGGCCTCGAAGCAAGCATGCCCTTGATCAGGTCACCACTCGGAAGCGCACATCGACGCGCACTGGGCTGAAGTCAGCCAGGGCCATCAGGAGACTCATGCACCGCAGCAAACCCGGCGGTTATTCGATCACCTCGTCGGCGCGGGCGAGCAGCGTCGGCGGTAGGGCAAGGCCCATCGTCTTTGCGGTCTTGAGATTGAATACAAGTTGATAGCGCGTCACCAGCTGGACTGGCAGGTCGCCGGGCTTTTCCCCCCTCAGGATGCGGTCGACATACGTGGCGGATCTGAAGAACAGGTCCGACACATCGTAGCTATACGAGCACAATCCGCCCGAATCTACGTAGGCTCGATAGGGATAGATAGCCGGCACGCCAAGACGCGCAGCGGTACCGACAATCTCGTCCCGATGGATCGATGTGAATGGATCGGGAAGCAGAGCCAAGCCGCCGCCCGGACGCTCGCCAAACTTGCCAAGGACCGGTTTGATTTCCTCACTCTCGCGAACCTCGACCTGCGTAAGCGCGATCCCAAGAGCGTCGGCAGCCGCCCTCCCGTGCACGACATACTGCTCATATGGCGTCGTGGACGGATTGTAGAGGATCCCAACCCTATCGACGTTCGGCGACAGCTCCTTGAGCAGTTCGACCCATTTTCCTCCGACCGAAAACTCGAACGCGGCAAAGCCGGTTACATTGCCTCCGGGTCGAGTTAGATTTTTGACGAACCCTTGGCCCACGGGGTCAGAGACCTGAACAAAAACGATTGGAATGTCTTGCGTTAAGCGCAAAAACGGAGGGACTGCAGGCGAGCTGTGGGCCAGGATGAGATCGGGTCGAGAGTTGACCAAGACGTTCGCGATGTCCGCAATGCGCTGCTTGTTGCCGTCTGCCCAATGATAATCGATTTCAAGGTTTTCCCCGTCTATCCAGCCCCGTGTGCGGAGACCTCTATTCAATGCGGCAATCCGATCTTTCGCCTCCGCACCGATCGTCATAAGAACGCCGAGACGTGGCATTCCTTTACGCTGTTGTGCCCCGGCAAGTGCGGGCAAGGTAACTAAGGTTGAAAGTCCAAGAATAAACTGCCGCCGCTTCATTGCTCGTCCGCCCCAGACGCATCAATCCAAGCATACGGAACTCTCGGCACCAGTCCAAGGGGTCCAATGCCTGCCATCCGAGCGAGCGATCATGCATTAAAGACGGTTGCGCCGGGCCGCCATAGCGGGCGTTATTGCGCTTCTCAATGAGAGAAGTGAAATCCCATGCGCGTCTTTTCCGCCGCACTTGCCACCGAGACGAACACCTTTGCGCCGATGCCGACGGGCGTGTCGGCGTTTCACGAGCGCGCCTACTATCCGGCCGGGAAGCATCCCGACGTGATGCAGATGCACGGCGGCCCGCTCTGGGCCGCGCGGGAGGTCGGGCCGTCGCGCGGCTGGACGCTGATCGAGGGGCTGGTGGCGGCAGCCGTGCCGAACGGCATCGTCACGCGCACAGCCTATGAAAGTCTCCGCGACCAGCTCCTCGGGGATCTCAAGGCGGCGCTTCCCGTCGACATGGTCCTGCTCGGCATGCACGGCGCCATGGTCGCCGACGGCTATGATGATTGCGAAGGGGACCTCCTGGCGCGCGTCCGGCAGATCGTGGGACCCGATACGGTCGTTGGCGGCACGCTCGACCCGCACACGCATCTCAGCGACGCCATGGTTGGGAATGCCGACCTCCTGATCTGCTGGAAGGAGTATCCGCACACGGACATCCTGGAGCGGGCGCGGGAGCTCGTCGAATTCTGCACGGCGCTGGCCGAGAAGCGTCTCAAGCTCAAGGTTGCCGTTGTCGACACCGGAATGATCGCGTCGTTGCACACCACGCGCGAGCCGGGCAAGGGTTTTGTGAACCGCGTGCGCGCGCTCGAGGGCAAGGATGGCATAGTCTCAATATCCCCCGTGCACGGCTTCGCCTGGGGCGATGTGCCCGACATGGGCACGAAGATGCTGGTCTACACCGACGCCGCGGCCGATCCCGACGGCGCGCGCGGCCGGGACGTGGCGCAGCGCCTGGCGCGCGAACTCTGCGACTTGCGCGAGGCGCTCGCCGAGCCCCTGATCGGCGTCGATGCCGCGCTCGATGCGGCGGTGGCCACCAACGGCACGGTGGTGCTCGGCGACGGCAATGACAATCCCGGCGGCGGCGCGCCGGGCGATTCCACCTACATCCTGCGACGCCTCATCGATCGCGACGTCGCGAGCGCCTGTCTCGGACCATTGTGGGATCCGGGCGCGGTGCGGATCGCTTTCGATGCCGGCATCGGCGCGCGCCTCGCCTTGCGCATCGGCGGCAAGATCGGGCCGCTGTCCGGTGATCCCATCGATGCCGTCTGGGAGATCCGCGCGCTCAAGCCGGGCATGGTGATGACGGGACTTGCGGGAACGCCGGCGAAGCTCGGCGACTGCGCGCTTGTCGCCTGCAACGGCGTCGAGGTCGTGCTCTCGACCTTCCGCTGCCAGGCCTTCGGTATCGATGTCTTCACCCAGCTCGGGGTCGATCCCGCGCAACGCAAGATCGTCGTGGTCAAGTCATCCCAGCACTTCCGCGCGTCCTTCGAGCCGATTGCCACGCGCGTCATCATGGTCGACGCGCCCGGCGTCGTGGCCCGCGACGTCACTTCGCTGCCATACCGCAAGATCCGGCGCCCGAAATGGCCGCTCGATGCGAGCTGAAGGACGGCGCCAGCTGTCGCGTGCCAATGTGCGCGTCCGGAGCGGAACACCAGCCGGTTGCTCTCAATAGCACGCCGCCATCGCGCCGAGCTTGGGATAGAGCTTGTCGATCGCCGCGATCTCGCTTTGCATCTGGCCGATGATCCAGTCGCGGATCTCGGCGGCAATCGGGCGCATCGGCCGGTTGCGCGGCGGCAGGAATTCGCAGATCCGGCGCGTGGTGGTGAGCCGGTCGGAGGCCGGCACCAGCGCGCCGGTGAGCAGCCAGTGCGAGGCGACGGTCAGCCAGCCGAGCGCGATGCCTTGACCGAGCAGGGCCGCCTGCACCACGACCGCGTAGTCGGTGAAGCTCAGCCCCTTGGCCGCGCCGCGGCGCCCTGTGAGCAGCGAGGCATAATCCGCGGCCCAGTCGCCCGGTGTCTCGGCGAGGCGAATGATGGTGTTGCCTTTAGCGGGATCGGTCTCACCGAGATAGCCAGGGCTGCACATCGGCAGCATCACTTCCTTCATCACCAAAGTGCCGCCGGATGACGGCTCGTCGCGATCGCGAAAGCGCATGCCGAGATCGACATTCTCGACCGGGCCGCGCAGCGCGCCTGATATCAGCTGGAAGCGCAGATCGACCTGCGGAAACTGCTTCTGCAATTTGTCGATCCGCGGCATCAGCCAATGCGTGGTAAAGGCGGAGGACACCGACAGCGTCACGGTCTCGGTGCCCTTGCGGCGGCGCTCGATCTCGGTGAGCCCGGTCTCGATGCTGCGAAAGCCTTCGAGCACGCGGCGATAGAGCAGCTCGCCTTCCTCGGTGAGAACCGCGCGCCCCGCACCGCGGTCGAACAGGCGAACGCCGAGATGCTCCTCGAATTGTCCAAGCATGCGGCTGACCGCGGGCTGCGTAACGTTCAATTCAGCGGCTGCAGCCGTGAAGCTGCCATTGCGCGCCGCTGCGTCGAAGACGAACAGGGCGTTACTTGAGGGCAGCATGCGGCGCAGCTCGGGCATAACGTCATGTTATGAGCGCGGTGAGAATTTGGCAATTGCCGGATTCTGCCAAGTCTGGTGTCATTGCCGTGACAGCCAAAAGACAGGCTTTGCGAGCAAGAATTTGGTGCGGCGCACGCTACGCCTGAGAATGCTCCAAAACGCTGTCTATAAAGCAGGCTTATGGCGTGCAGTGAGGCACGCCATTCACAGGGATGCGCGAGGTCGATCGTTGGACAAACGAGCGGAAAGCGTCGAGATCAGGTCCGCGAGCAAGGCGTACGGCGCCGTTCGCGCCCTCGATGACGTTTCCCTCAATGTCGGCGCCGGCGAATTCGTCTCGCTGCTCGGCCCCTCCGGTTCCGGCAAGACCACGCTGCTCGGCATTTTGGGCGGCTTCATCCTGCCGACCTCCGGCACCATCCTGTTTGGCGGCCGCGACGTCACTTACATGCCGCCGCACAAGCGCGACATCGGCGTCGTCTTCCAAAACTACGCGCTGTTCCCGCATATGAGCGTCGGCGAGAACGTCGCCTTTCCCCTGCGCGCCCGCCGCCTGCCGAAAGCGAGCTGGCCGGACAAGGTCCGCGCGGCATTGTCGATGGTCGGCCTTGCCGGTTACGAGGAGCGCGGCATCGCGCAGCTGTCCGGCGGTCAGCGTCAGCGCGTGGCGCTCGCGCGCGCCATGATCTTCGAGCCGCGATTGATCCTGATGGACGAGCCGCTCTCGGCGCTCGACAAGCAGCTGCGCGAGACCATGCAGATCGAGCTGCGCGCGCTGCACAAGCGCATCCAGGCCACCATCATCTATGTCACCCATGACCAGCGCGAGGCGCTGACCATGAGTGACCGGGTCGCTGTGATGAAGGACGGCCGCCTGATCCAGATCGACCAGCCCGAGCGGCTGCACGATCATCCGGCGGATTCCTTTGTCGCAAGTTTCATCGGCGAGGCGACGATGCTCCCCGTCCGGCGCGTCGATGCCTCCAGTGTCGCGCTCGGCAATGCCCTGCTGCGCAGCGCCCGCGCCATTCCAAATGGTGACGCCCTGATGCTCGCCGTGCACAGCGAGAAGCTGCTGATCGACGACGGCGCGCAGGATGCCACCTGCAACCGCCTGACCGGGACGGTCACCGACATCGTCTATCAGGGTGAGAGCCTGCGCATCTTCCTGGCGCTCGCTGACGGCATCGCGATCAGCCTGCGCCAGCCCTCCTATCACCAGGCCTATAGCCGCATTCCGCCGCTCGGCGGCAGCCTCACCGTCACCCTTCATCCCGAGGACACCATCGTCGTGCCCCGGGCGGACTGAAGCCTTGTTGCAACCTGAGAGAAGAAGAACACATGTCGACCCAAGCCGCGTTCAGCAATTTCAAGGTTCTCACCTTCGACGTCGTCGGCACCTTGATCGATTTCGAAACTGGCGTGCTCGAAGCCGTGCGCAGGATCGGAGGCAAGAAGGCAGCCGAGCTCAGCGACGAGCAGATCTTCGAGCCCTACAAGCGTGGCCGCGACAGGCATTACGAGCGCTCGAGCGAAGTGATGTTCCACGTCTATCGTCATCTCGCGACCGAGCTCGGACTGCCGGCTGATGACGCGTCCTGCGACGTGTTCCAGCTCTCGGTGCTACGCTGGGGACCATTCCCTGATTCCGTCGAGGCGCTGAAGCGCCTGCGCACAAAGTTTCGTCTGGTGGCGATGACCAATGCCGACCGGGTTGCGCTGTCGTGCTACGCGCATGCGCTTGGCAATCCCTTCGACGACACCGTCTGCGCCGACGAGACGGGCGTTGCGAAACCGAACCCGGAGTTCTTCGCCTACAACAAGGGCCGTCAGTCGGCCTTCGGCTACAAGCAATCCGACATCCTGCACGTGGCGCAGAGCCAGTACCACGACATCGGGATTGCACGGAAGCTCGGCTACAAGGTGTGCTGGATCGAACGCCGTCAGGGTATCGCCGGTTTTGGCGGCACGCCCGCCGTCGAGACATTGACAAAACCGGACTTCCATTTCCCGACCTTGAAGGCGCTGGCCGACGCGGCCATCGGGCCTGCGGCGTAATCCGTGAGCGCCGGCATGACACGGGACTGGACAGCGCTGCCATCGGCCAACTCGCTGTGGGAAGCCACAGCGGAGCCGGCGCGCGCGTTTCCCGTGCTGTCCGGCGAGCATCAGGCGGATGTGGTGATCATCGGTGCGGGCTACACCGGCCTGTCCGCCGCGCACCACATCGCCAGGAGCGGCCTCGCACCTGTTGTGCTCGAGGCTAACAGTCCCGGCTGGGGCGCGAGCGGCCGCAATGGCGGCGTGATCACCGCAAAGTTTCGCCTGTCGTTCCGCGAGATCGATGCCGTGCATGGCCGCGCCATGGCCAGGCGCATGTACGAGATCGCGCATGAATCGACCGACATGGTCGAGGAACTGGTCTCCGAGTTCGGCATCACCAGCGCGAACCTGACGCGCACCGGCCAGGTCAAGGCAGCGCACAACGAGACGACACTGAAGGCCGCCGTCGACGAAGCCGACTGGATGACGCGCGAGATGGGCTCGGCCGAGGTTCGCATCCTCAGCAAGGGCGCCGTGCGCGACGAGACCGGCTCGGACGTCTTTGTCGGCGGCGTGCTCAATCCCGGCTCGGGCGGCATTCATCCGCTGAACTATCTGCGCGGCCTTGCCGATGGTGTGGCGCGCCGCGGCGTTCCGATCTTCCAGCAATCGCCAGTGATCAAGCTGCGGCGCGACAAGGACGGCATTGTCGCCGAGACCCCGCAAGGTGCGGTGCGCGCGAAGCAGGCGATCATCGCGACCAACAGCTATTCCGATCTGACCGATGCGACCGCACATATGCAGCGCACGCTGATCCCGTTCCGCAGCGCGCTCATTGCGACCGAAAAACTGCCGCGCAATCTCGCGGGCATGCTGATGCCGACCGGGCGGACCTACACCGAGACCAAGCGCATGATGCGCTGGTTCCGGATGGTCGACGATCACGTGATCTTTGGTGGCCGCGGCGCCTTCGGCAAGCAGGACTCGCAAGCCGCCTTTGACGCGCTCCGCAAGGCCATGGTCGGCATCTTCCCTGATCTCGCCGACGTCCCGCTCGCCTACAAATGGTCGGGCCTCGTTGCGATGACGCTGGACTCGGTGCCGCATATCGGCCGGATCGACGACCGCACGCTGGTCTCGATGGGTTACAACGGCGCAGGCGTCGCGATGTCGAGCCTGATGGGCCGCTACCTTGCGGCCTTCGTCCGCGGCGAAGCGCCCGATGTCGGGCTGCTCGACGTCAGCCGGATGAAGGCCATTCCGTTCTATCCGCTGCGCGAGCCCGCCGTGCGCATGGTCGCCGGCTGGTACCAGTTTCTCGACGCGATCGGTCAATAGGATCTTTGGTGATGGAGGAGGTGAGGATGAACATGAAACGGAAATTTGGATTGGGCTGCGCGCTGGTGGGCGCGATGGGATTGACCGCTGCGGCGGATGCCGCCGAGCAGATCACCTTCGTTTCGCAAGGCGGTGCCTATCAACAGGCGCAGACGGTGGCGATCCTCGATCCCTCCGCCAAGAAGCTCGGCATCACCATCAACCAGGATTCGATTCCCGACGCCTGGCCCGCGATCAAGACGCAGGTCGGCAGCGGCAAGCCGATCTGGGACGTCGTCGACACCCCCACCGGCTATTGCCTGCGCGGCGGCGAGCAGGGGCTGATCGAGAAGCTCGACTTCTCGAAGATCCCGAACGCGGCGGCGATGCCGGAAGCGTATCGCAGTCCCTATTCAGTGTCGTATGAATTCTATTCCAGCGTTCTCGCCTACAGCCAGAAGACGTTCCCAAAGGACGCGCCGAACAGCTGGGCGGATTTCTGGGACGTCAAGAAATTCCCCGGCCGCCGTGCGCTGCGTAACCACCCGATTGCCACGCTCGAAGCGGCACTGATGGCTGACGGCGTCGCGCCCGACAAGCTCTATCCGCTCGACGTCGATCGCGCCTTCAAGAAGCTGGAGGAGATCAAGCCCAACATCACGGTGTGGTGGACCTCGGGCGCGCAGTCGGCGCAGCTCCTCAATGACGGCGAGGTCGACATGGAGATGGCGTGGAACGGCCGCGTCAGCGCGGTCGCCAAGGAGGGCGCCAAGGTCACCTTCACCTACAACCAGGGCATCCTGCAGAGCACCTCGCTCTGCATCCTCAAGGGCGCGCCCAACCTCGATACGGCGGTGAAGTTCCTCAACGAGGCCGTCGACCCCGTGCACCAGGCCAATCTGCCGCTCAACATCGATTACGGTCCGGGCAATCCCAAGGCGTTCGACACCAATGTGATCAAGCCCGAGCGCGCTGCGCAATTGCCGAGCGAGCCGGCGAATGCGGCCAAGCAGGCGCTGATGTCCTACGCCTGGTGGTCCTCGCCATCAGGTGAGGCCGCCGAGAAGCGCTGGGCATCGTTTATGCAGAAATGAGCGAGGCGGCGTTGACGATGTCTGTGCCAGATCCATCGCAAAAGCATCAGCGCCGCGAGCACGGCCTGATGCTGGCGCTGGTGTCGCCGGCGCTGCTGGTGATCCTGGCTCTGATCGTGCTGCCGGTCGGCTGGCTCGCCTGGCAGTCGATCTACCATGACGGCTTCACGCTGGAGAATTATCGCCGCGTCTTTACCGAGGATATCTATTGGCGGAGCTTTGCGCTGACCTTCGAGATCAGCCTCGCGGTGACCGTCATCGCGCTGCTGCTCGGCTATCCCGTCGCCTATCTCGCCAATTCCGTGCCGAAGGGATGGAGCATCCTGATCCTATCGCTGGTGGTGCTGCCGTTCTGGACATCAGTGCTGGTGCGCGCCTATGCCTGGCTGGCGCTGCTCCAGCGCACCGGCGTGATCAACCAGCTCCTGCGCTATCTCGATGTGATCTCCGAGCCGCTGGCGCTGGTTCACAACACGTTCGGCACTGCCGTCGCGACCGTGCACATCCTGCTGCCGTTCATGGTGCTGCCACTCTACGCCACCATGCAAAAAATTCCCGGCGATCTCATGCAGGCCGGCGCCAGCCTCGGTGCGAGCCCGTCGCTGACGTTCTTCCGCGTCTTCCTGCCGTTGTCGCTGCCGGGCGTGCTCGCGGGCTGTACCATGGTGTTCGTGCTTTGCCTCGGCTTCTACATCACGCCGGAATTGCTCGGTGGCGGCCGCACGGTGATGGTGTCGATGCTGGTGAGCCGCAATGTCGAGCTCTACAACCAGTTCGGTGCCGCGAGCGCGGTCGCCGTCGTGCTGCTCCTTGGCGTGCTCGCGATCTTCTTCGTCGTCAGCCGCTTTATCTCGCTCGATCGCGTGTTGGGGCAGAAATGACGCGCATCTCGCCCGCACGCATCGCCCTCTACGTCATCAGCGCGCTGGTGCTGGTCTATCTGATCCTGCCGGTTCTGATCATCGCGCCGATCTCGTTTTCCAGCGCGCGCTTCTTGACCTTTCCGCCGCCGTCGTTCTCGACGCGCTGGTATCAGCAGTATTTCTCCAATCCGGCCTGGATGCAGGCGACGCTGACGACGCTGACGGTCGCGCTGCTGACGGTGGTGATCGCGACCCCGTTCGGGGTGGCCGCTGCCTATGCCATCAGCCAGTCAAAACTGCGGATCATGCGCGTCATCCACATGGCGTTGCTGCTGCCGCTGGTGGTGCCGATCATCATCACCGCGGTGGGAATCTTCTTCGTCTACGCCAAGGTCGGCCTGGTCGCGACCATGCCCGGCCTCGTGCTGGCGAACGTGATGCTGGGCTTGCCTTACGTCGTCATCTCCGTGCTCGCCGGTATGCAAAGCTTTGATCCCGCGCAGGAGATGGTGGCGCGCAGCCTCGGCATGAACCGGCTGCGCAGCTTCTTCGCGGTGACCTTGCCGCAGATCAAGTCGAGCGTAATCGCCGGCGGCATCTTCGCCTTCATCTCGGCGATGGACGAGACCATCGTCGCGCTGTTCATCTCCGGCGGCCAGTATCAGCCGCTGACCAAGCGCATGTTCACCGCGCTCCGCGACGAGATCGATCCGACGATTGCCGCTATCTCGACGCTGATGACGGCGGCGTCGTTCCTGCTGGTGTTAGCGGCGAGCTCGCGGCAGAAGAAGGCGGGGTGAGGGCGGTCGGCTCAAGCCTTCGCCCCCAACCACGCCAGGATCATCTCCACGATCTGGCTCCGGCTCTTCGCCAGCACCTTCGGCTCGCTCAGATCCCGATCGAACAGCGCACCAAACGTATGCCGGTTGGCGACGCGGAAGAAGCAGTAGGAGGAGATGGCCAGATGCAGATCGATGGCGTCGACGTCGTCGCGGAAGACGCCCTCGCTGCGACCGCGCTTGAGGATGCCGTCGAGCGTCGCGATCACGCTGGCGTTGAGCTGGCGCAGCTGCAGGTTCTGCTTGAGGTGCTTGCCATGGTGGATGTTCTCGATTGAGACGAGGCGGATGAAGTTCGGGTTGCGCTCGTCGTGGTCGAAGGTCGCCTCGATCAGCCGGCGCAGGCCCTCGCGCGCATCGCAGCTTTCGATGTCGAGCTGGTCCTCCAGCGCGCGGATGCTGCGATAGGCCTCTTCCAGCACGGCAAGGTAGAGCTGCTCCTTGCCGCCGAAATAATAATAGATCATCCGCTTGGATGTGCGTGTCCGCGCCGCGATCGCATCGACGCGCGCGCCGGAATAACCCTCCGAGGCGAATTCGGCCATCGCCACTTCGAGGATGTCGCGCTTGGTGCGCTCGGGGTCGTTGGTGCGCTTCGATGGGGGTGGCATGCGCTTGAGCATCACAGTTTCTCCCGCCCGTTTCTATGGATCACCTTGAAGGTGAAGGCAAATTTCGCCCAATCCGACGCTTCTCCGGCGCGGCCTTGCATAAACGTACTAGTTCGTACATTATGGATCGAAACCAAGGTTGCGGCAACCAAAAGCAAAAGACGCGCACGGCCGGACGGGCATGACGCGAACTGCGACCGCCATCACACGGGGAGGAATTCTGATGAGCTTGACCTCAACTGCATCGCTGCACGCGCCATCCGGCGCGGACGTTGCGCAAGCCAAGCTGCCGAAGCGCGCCGCACTCGTCAGCTTCGTCGGCAGCATGCTCGAATACTACGACTTCTTCATCTACGGCACCGCGGCCGCGCTGATCTTTCCAAAAGTGTTCTTCGCCAATGTCGACCCGTCGACAGGGACGCTGCTTGCGCTGCTGTCGTTCGGCATCGGCTATATCGCGCGCCCCGTCGGCGCCGTGATCCTCGGCCATTTCGGCGACCGCATCGGTCGCAAGACGGTGCTGCTGTTTACGCTGGTGATCATGGGCGCCTCGACGCTCGCGATTGGCCTGCTTCCCGATGCGAAGACCATTGGCAATGCCGCACCTGTTATCCTGACGCTGCTGCGTTTGTTGCAAGGCCTGTCGGCGGCGGGCGAGCAGAGCGGGGCGAACTCGCTGACACTCGAGCACTCCGCCAATTCGAACCGCGCCTTCTTCACGAGCTGGACCCTGAGCGGCACTCAGGCCGGCGCGATCCTGGCGACGCTGGTGTTCATCCCGGTGTCGAGCATGCCGGAAGATCAGCTGCTGAGCTGGGGCTGGCGCATTCCGTTCCTGCTCTCCGCGCTGGTGCTGCTGGTCGCCTATCTGGTGCGCCGGACCATGCCGGAAACGCCCGTGTTCGAGGACATCAAGGACAAGGCGCAAGTGGCGCGCTTTCCCGTCGTGGCGCTGCTGCGCGACTATTGGCCGGACGTGCTGCGCGTCATCGTCTGCGCGCTGATCGCGACCGTCTCCACCCTGACCGCGGTGTTCGCCCTCGGCTATGCCACCAGCAAGTTCGGCGTCGCGCGCCCGACCATGCTGTGGGCCGGCGTGCTCGGCAATGTCACCGCGCTGTTCGCGCAGCCGCTCTGGGCTCTGCTCGCCGACAGGATCGGCCGCAAGCCGGTGTTCATCGGCGGCGTGCTCGGCTGCGCCGTGCTGCTGTTTCCGTATTTCATGCTGGTGACGTCGGGCAGCACGACTGCGATCTTCGCCGCCGCGATCGGGCTCTACATGATCTACTCCGCGCCGAACGCGATCTGGCCGTCGTTCTATGCGGAGATGTTCGAGGCGCGCGTGCGCTATTCCGGCACCGCGATCGGCACCCAGCTCGGCTTTCTCGCCGCGGGCTTCACGCCGCTGGTGAGCGCGAGCCTCGTCGGCGAGGGACCGAATGGCTGGATCCCGGTTGCGATCTTCGTCGCCGGTTGCTGTGTCGCCTCGGCCTTGGCCGCATCGACCGCGCGCGAAACCCACAAGGTCGACATCGCCGATCTCGGCAAGCGGCGCGCGTAAAGACAGGATTGGGATCGATGCTGACCAACGCAGTTCAGACCACGCTCGGCCCGATCATGGGGGCCGAGCAGGGCGCCATCCGTGCCTTCAAGGGTGTGCCCTTCGCGACCGCGCGGCGCTTTGCCAAGGCAACACCGCCGCCGGCGTGGACCGAACCGCGCCGCTGCACGGACTACGGCGCTTACGCGCCGCAGCCCGGGCATCTCGATCAGGCGGAGGAGTCTTGTCTCAGCCTGAATATCTGGGCGCCGGTCGGGACGAAGGGCCCGCTGCCGGTGTTGTTCTTCATCCACGGTGGTGCCTTCGTCACCGGCGGCGGCGCCGACTATGACGGCGCGTTCCTTGCTACGCACGGCCCGGCCGTCATTGTCACGATCAATTACCGGCTCGGTCCGCTCGGCTTTCTGCAATTGCATGGCCATGGATTGGCTGAAGCCAACAACCTCGCCATCTCGGATTCGCTCGCTGCGCTCGACTGGGTGCATGCGAATATCGCCAATTTCGGCGGCGATCCTGATCAGCTGACGCTGTCGGGCCAGTCGGCGGGCGCGTCCATGGTGATCGCGCTCGCGACCTTGCCGCAAGCCAAGGGCAAGTTCGCCCGTGCGCTGGCGCTAAGCGCACCCGGCCGCAAGATCATGAGCGCCGCCCATGCCGATCACGTCGTGCGCCGGGTGCTGGCCGAACTTGAGCTCGAGCAAGACCCGCAGGCGATCGAATCCCTGCCGTTGCCAAAGCTATTCGCGGCCGTCGAACGCGTCGGCCGTAGGATCGCGGACGAGACGGATTCAGGCACCGTGTTCGGCCCGGTGCTCGACGGCACCGTGATCGCGCGCGAGCCGCGCGATGTCTTCGCCGACGGGGCCTTGCGCCACATCCCGCTCTGGCTCGGCTCCTGTCGCGACGAAATGGTGATGTTCCTGAAGAGCAATCCGCCGGCCGCGATGATCCGCACCACCGAGCGCAATGTTCGTGTTGCGCTCAGTGACGCCGGCTGGGAGCGTCTGCTGGCCTGCTATCGCGGCTCGGCGCGCCCCGACGAGGATCCCTACGAGGCGCTGCTGTCGGATGCGTTCTGGCATCGCCCGATGGCCGATCTCGCGCGGCTCCATTCGGCTGCGGGCGGCGCGGTGTGGCTGAGCCGGTTCGATCATCGCCCGGCGCTGGAGCCGTTCCTCTCGCAAGGTCCGACCCACGGCGCCGACAATGCCTGCCTCTGGGCGCATCTGCCCGACTTCATCGATCGGCCGATCCTGAAACGCAAGGGCGGCCCGATGACGCCTGCTGACATCGACGTCGCGGCCCGGTTTCAGACCAGCCTGTTGCGCTTCGTGACATCAGGCCAGCCCGACGTCGCGGAAGCCTGGCCGCGGTTCGAGCCTGCTAACGAGCCGCTCGCAATCTTCGGTCAGCCGTTTCATATCGTGCCGCAGAACGAAGGCGCGCGCTTCCGCCTGTGGGCGGAATTGAGCACTGGCGCCAACGATAAAAAGAACATCAGGGAGGCCGTATGAGCATCTTGAACCGGAACGCGTCATGGTCCGCAATCTCGATCGCTTCGTTGCTCGCGATGCTTGCAGCTTCGCCGCTCTCGGCGCAGATCGTCGCGACGCCTGTTCCCGGAGACCCCGTCAGCATCGATAGCGGGGCCGTTTCCGGCAAGGTGCTGCCGTCGAATGTCAAAGCCTATTTCGGCATTCCCTTCGCAGCTCCGCCGCTCGGTGATCTCCGCTGGCGCGCGCCGCAGAAGGTCGAGGCGTGGAAGGGCGTGTATCACGCCGACCGGCTGGCGCCTGAGTGCATCCAGGTGCTGCGCCGGCACAATCTCAATCATTATTTCGGCGAAGAGGCGACCAGCGAGAACTGCCTCTATCTGAACATCTGGGCGAGCGCGGATGCCAAGCCGGGTGCAAAACTGCCGGTCGTGGTCTGGATCTATGGCGGCGGCTTCACGCTCGGTTCCAGCGGCATGGCGATGTATGACGGCGAGAATGTAGCCAGAAAAGGCACGATCTTCGTCAGCTTCAACTACCGCGTCGGCATTCTCGGCAATCTCGCTCATCCCGAACTGACCGCGGAATCGCCGCACCACGCCTCCGGCAATTACGGCCTGATGGACCAGGTCGCGGCGCTGCAATGGGTCAAGCGCAACATCGCGCAGTTCGGCGGCGACCCCGACAACGTCACCATCACCGGGCAATCGGCCGGCGCGATGTCGGTGTCGGCGCTGGAGGCGAGTCCGCTGGCGAAGGGCCTGTTCCATCGCGGCTTCGCGATGAGTCTCAGCATGTTCGACGCCAGATTCAAATTCCCGGCGCTGCCGGCGGCCGAAAAGACCGGCCTCGAGGTGCAGTCCGCGCTCGGCGCAGCGTCGCTGGCCGAGATGCGGCTGATCCAGGCCGACAAGATTCTGGCGGTCCAGAAGGACTGCCAGCTCGGCTGCGCCGGAACGATCTCGGTGTCGCCCGATATCGACGGCTATGTGCTGCCCGACACCGTTCCGAACATTTTTGCGGCCGGCAAGCAAAACGATGTCGCGACCGTCGCCGGTTTCACGCGCGATGAGAGCTCGAACGATCTCCGCACCGCCGGCACGCTGGAGGCCTACGTCGCGGCCGCGAAGAAGCTCTACGGCGACCAGGCCGACCGCTTTCTCGCGCTCTATCCCGCCAGGACCGATGACGAGGCAAAAGCCATGGGCCTGCTCGCTGCGCGCGAGGGCCTGGTCGAGATCGGCACGCGCAACTGGGCCGAAGCGCAGGCGAAGACCGGCAAGGCGCCGTTCTACATGTACATGTTCTCGCGCGTGCATCCTTTCACGCCCGGTGTCGAATTCTTCGACAGCCCGCAGAAGATCGGCGCCTATCACACCTCGGATGTGCCCTACTGGTTCGGAACGCAGGATGCTTTCAACAAATTTCGCACCACACGCAACTGGACCGAGTTCGACCGCGCGCTGTCCGAGCGCATGATGGACACGCTCGTCGCCTTCGCGCGGTCCGGCAATCCGGCCACGCCGGCAACGCCGTGGCCGCAATGGAAGCCGGACGCGCAAACCTATGTCGAGTTCGGCGACGACACTGGGCTGCGCGAGGAGAACCGGGTGCGGCTCGAATTCCACACGCCCGCCAACGTCACGCCGTCGACACCGCGGATATCGCGCGACTAGCGCGAAGTCGGCACCTGTAATCTGTTTCACAGGCGGATGCGCCGATCTGCGCTAGATGAGGTCAGGCCCCGCGTCGCGCGGCCGGCTTCGGAGCTGGCGATGATTGCTGCACTGGCAAAAGCAATATCCCGTGCGACGGGAACCAATGTCGACATCGAAACGCTGAAGATCCTCGTGATCTTCTCGGGCGCGGGCCTCTTGGTCTCGCTCGTCGCCGCGATGATCTACGGACAGGCTCTCAACGCCGCTCTATTCTGAGCGCGTCGCAATCCCTCAGGCCACCGGTTCCTTGGAGCGGCTTCGCTCACGCGGCGCCAGCGGCGGTGCGGGCTTCAGCGGCGCGTCCTCTCGTGGCGCAGCGTCACCGCCTGAGCCGTGTTCAACCGGTGCAGGACCGGTGTCGCGCCAGGCGACGAACCAGATCAGGATGCCCAGAACCGCGAGCGCCGCGCCGACAGGGCCGGTGGAGGTCCAGCCGAACCCCTGACGAATGGCAAGACCGCCGAGGAACGGGCCGAGCGCGTTGGCGGTGTTGAACGCCGAATGGTTGAGCGCGGCGGCAAGCGCCTGCGCGTCTCCGGCGACGTCCATCAACCGCGTTTGCAGGACGGCTCCGAGCGCGACGCTGGCGCCGATCGCGAAAATGTCGATCGCGAGCAGCCAGGGATTGCCGGCGGCAAGCGGAAATGCCAGCAGGGCCACGAGGGCAAATACCAGGATGCCGCCCGCCGTCGGCATCAGCGCGCGGTCGGCGAACCGCGGCACGAACAGATTGCCGAGCGTGGCGCCGATGCCGAAGATCGCCAGGAAGAACGGAATGGCCCCAGTGCTGACCTTGGTGACCTCGATCAAGGTCGTCGCCAGATAAGTGTAGACGGCGAACATGCCGCCGAAGCCGATGGCGCCGATTGCAAGCGTATTCCAGACGCGGCGGCTTTTGAGCGCGCCGAGCTCGCGCAGCGGATCCGACCGCCCGGCCTGGTCGCGCGGCGCGAACAGCGCGCACAGCAGCATCGTGAGCAAGGCCAGCACCGACACGAGGCCAAAGCTCGCGCGCCATCCGACTGCCTGGCCGATCAGATTGGCCAGGGGCACGCCGATGATGGTGGCGACGGTCAGGCCCAGCATTACCTGGCCAACCGCCTGCGAGCGACGATGTTGCGGAACGAGCGAGGCGGCCACCAGCGCGGCGATGCCGAAATAGGCGCCGTGCGGCAAGCCCGACAGGAAGCGGGCCGCGATCATCGAACCAAAGCCAGGTGCCAGTGCGGTGAGGGCGTTGCCGAGTGCGAACACGGCCATCAGCGCCAAGAGCTGCGTGCGCCGCGCGAACTTCGCGCCGAGCACCGCAATCAGCGGCGCGCCCAGCACCACGCCGAGCGCGTAGGCGCTGATGGCGTGTCCGGCGGTCGGCTCGTCGATATGAAGGTCGGCCGCGAAGAACGGCAGCAGGCTCATCGATGCGAATTCGGTGGTCCCGATCGCAAAACCGCCCATCGCGAGCGAGAACAGGACGATGGCGAGATGAGGGGGCGCTGAATGGGATTTCGGTTTCGCGCTTGGCGAGGTCGCGGGAGGCGAGGTCGTCATGTGTCCTGCATGGGTGACGGCAACGGGAATAAGCCCAGCGAACGTCGCCACCCCCAGCAGTCTTTGTCTCACCTACTTAAACGCGCATGTGTCAGCGTCAACAGCGGAAGCGCCACGTAACGCGACTGCATATCAGCGTCCCGGTTTGCTCGGGGCATCCCGCGTCAATATGTCCAGTGAGATCGCCTCAAGAACGCCTCAGCCGCCGACTGTACGGCTGCAGGCGTCGCCGACATGCGCGATCGATCAGAACTGCACTTCGCCCGGAATGTCGTCGGCGCTGAGGCCGACGGTTTGATAGGCCTTCAGCAGCCATTCGCGGGTTTGGCCGAGCGAACGGTTGTAGTCGGCCCAGGCGCTGAGGAAATCCTTGGTGCGGCGATCGGCTTCGGCGCGGATGCCGAGATTGGTCGGCAGTGTCAGGATCGGCCGCGGGATCGCAAGCTCGCCGAGCGTCGGATTCTTCTTCAGCGTGAAGATCGAGAGCACCGCCAGCGAGATGTTGCAGTCGGCGCGCCCGGTCGATACCGCGAGGATCGCCTCGTCGCGGGTCTTGAAGCCGAGGATATCAGCCTTCGGGCAGTAGCGACGCGCGATGGTCTCGTGCGTCGAGCCGATGTCGACGGCGATCTTGACCTCGGGCTTGTTCAACTCGGACCAGGTCTGCGGCTTGGCAAAGCCCTTCTTGGTGATGACCGTGAAGGAGTGCACCAGGATCGGGGTCGAGAAATCGATGACGAGCGAACGCTCCGGCGTCGGGTTCACGGCGAAGGCGAGGTCGACCTTGTCGGCCTGCAGATCGAGGATCTGGTTGCCCCAGGTCGATTCCAGCATCTCGACCTTGGCGCCTAACTTGCCAGCGATGTCATTCGCCATGTCGATGCAGGCGCCCGACCATTGATTGGTGGAGAGGTCCTTGTGGAAATAGGGATCCTGGCCGGCGATGACAGCGATGCGCAGCACGCCGCTCTTCTTGATGCGCTCGAGCGTGGAAGTCGGCGCGGTGTCGGCCTTGACTGATGTGGTCGCGGCCATTGCGGCGCCCGCCAGCGCGACGGTGGTGAGTGCGTCCCTGCGGTTCATGGGCAAGTGCTCCTGGGGAATGGGGATCATCAACTCCGGCGGGTGGACTATTTCTGTATTCAGGTCATAATGCAATATGGTATTGCGCCTTTGCCGGGGATTTGTGCGATGAGGCAGGTTAGAGCCTAATCCGTTGGCAAAGCGAGAGAAAACTCCGTGAAGCCGTGCCTATATCGGGCCGGCCGGAGGGCTACCGGGATTGAGAGGAGATAAGTCTGTGCGTGCTGTTTTCGTCGATGCCAACGACACCCTGGCCGCGGTCACCGAGAAGCTGCTGGCCGCACAGAATCTACCCGTCAGCATCGTCAGAAATCCCGCGATCAAGCCCGACGATCTCCCCGGCCTGCTCGGCGATGCCGAGATCATGATCGTCGACCACACCGCGGTGCCGACGCCGATCGCAGGGACCTGCAAGGCGCTGAAGCATGTCGTCTTCCTCGGCACCGGCGCGCGCAGCTACATGAATCCCGATGAGCTCGCCGAGCGCGGCATCTCGGTTCACACCATCAAGGGTTACGGCGACACGGCCGTCGCCGAATGCGCGATCGCGCTGATGTGGGCGTCGGCTAAAGGCTTCGGCGAGATGGACCGCGGCATGCGCGAGGGCAACTGGCTGCGTCGCGACGCCGTGCAGCTCACCGGCAAGACGCTCGGCTTGATCGGCTTCGGCGGCATTGCGGCGGAGGCCGCGCGCATGGCGGCAGGTTGCGGCATGAAGGTGATCGCCTGGAACAGGACGCCGAAGACGCATCCAGGCGTGGAGTTCGTCTCGCTGGAGAAGCTGCTGGCCGAGAGCCACGTCGTCTCGCTGCATCTCTTGCTCAACGACGAGACCAAGGGATTCCTGTCGCGCGAGCGTATCGCGCAGATGCGCAAGGGCAGCATCCTGATCAACACGGCACGCGGCGCTGTCGTCGACGAAGACGCGATGCTGGAGGCGCTCCGCTCAGGCCACATCGCCCATGCCGGCCTCGACGTCTTCACCGTCGAGCCGCTGCCGGCTGGCCATGCTCTCACAAAACTGCCGAACGTGACGCTGTCGGCGCATTCGGCATTCCGCACGCCGGAGGCGAGCGACAATCTCATCGGCGCGGCCCTCGACCACTGCCGCCGCATCATCGCGACTGGCAAGTAAAGAACAAGGACATCCCATGTCTGACATCACCCGCATCGACCAGAACGCCCGCCGCAGCCGCGCTTCCGTGTTCGGCGATCTCGTTTTCCTTGCCGGACAAGTCGCTGACACCAAGACCGCCGACATCACCCAGCAGACCAAGGAGGCGCTGGCGAAGGTCGACGACATGCTGGCGCGCGCCGGCACCGACAAGTCGCGGCTGCTCAGCGTTCAGGTCTGGCTCAAGACGATGGACGATTTCGACGCCATGAACGCGGTCTATGATGCCTGGGTCGTATCAGGCAGCACGCCGTGCCGCGCCTGCGGCAAGGTCGAACTCGCCGACCCCGCCTACCGCATCGAGGTGATCGCGATTGCCGCGCGGCGCTGACATGCGTGTCGATGCCCTCAGCACTGTCAGCATCGGCCTTGCACTCGATTTCAGCCTGTCCTACGCCAAAAGCGCATTCGCCAAAGCCTGCAGGGAGCCGTCATGACCATCAGAAACACCCGCACCGGGGGCCAGATCCTGATCGACCAGCTGGTCGCGCAAGGTGTCGAGCGCGTGACCTGCGTGCCCGGCGAGAGCTATCTTGCGGCGCTCGATGCGCTGCATGACAGCCCAATTGACGTCATGATCTGCCGCGCCGAAGGCGGTGCGGCGATGATGGCCGAAGCCTATGGCAAGCTCACGGGACGCCCGGGCGTCTGCTTCGTCACCCGCGGCCCCGGCGCCACCAATGCCAGCCACGGCGTTCACATCGCGATGCAGGATTCGACGCCGATGATCCTGTTCGTCGGTCAGGTCGACACCGGCATGATTGGACGCGAAGCGTTCCAGGAGCTCGACTACAAGGCCGTGTTCGGCACCATGGCGAAATGGGCGGTCGAGATCGATCGCCCCGACCGCATTCCCGAGCTGGTCGCGCGCGCCTTCCGCGTCGCCATGCAGGGCCGCCCCGGTCCGGTCGTGATCGCACTGCCGGAGAATATGCTGACCGAGACTGCGGCGGTGGCCGATGCCATGCGCATCGAGCCCGCGGTGAGCTGGCCGGCACCATCAGATATCGAGCAGGTCGGTGCGATGCTCGCGAGCGCCAAGGCGCCGCTCGTCATTCTCGGCGGCTCGCGCTGGACAGATCACGCCACCAAGAGCATCGCGCGCTTTGCCGAACGCTTCGACCTGCCGGTTGCGACCTCGTTCCGCCGGGCCTCGCTGATCGACGCCGACCATTCGCATTATGCCGGCGATCTCGGCATCGGGCCGAGCCCGGGCCTGAAGGCGCGCATCGACAACGCCGACGTCCTTCTCCTCATCGGCGGCCGCATGTCGGAGATGCCATCATCGTCCTACACGCTGCTCGACATTCCGACACCGCGGCAGAAGCTGATCCATGTTCACCCCGGCTCGGAAGAGCTCGGCCGCATCTATCAGCCTGAGCTCGCGATCCAGGCGACACCGGCCGCGTTCACTGCCGCCGTCGAAACGCTGAAGCCCGCAGGCACGGTTGCCTGGAAGGGCGAGGCCGCCAAGGCCCATGCAGACTATCTCGCCTGGACCGACAAGGCGCGCGAGCTGCCGGGCACGTTCCAGTATGGCCAGGTCATGACCTGGCTGCGCGACCGCCTGCCGAAGGACGCGATCGTCTGCAACGGCGCCGGCAATTATGCCGGCTGGATCCATCGCCATCACCGCTTCCACAGCTTTGCCTCGCAGCTCGCACCGACCTCGGGCTCGATGGGCTATGGCGTGCCGGCCGGCGTACTCGCCAAGCGGCAATATCCGGACCGTGTCGTCGTCGCCTTCGCCGGCGACGGCTGCTTCCTGATGAACGGCCAGGAATTCGCGACCGCCGTGCAGTACGACGCGCCGCTGATCGTTGTCGTCGTCGATAATTCGCAATACGGCACCATCCGCATGCACCAGGAGCGCGACTATCCCGGCCGTGTCGTCGGCACCCAGCTCAAGAATCCTGACTTCGCGATGTATGCGAAGGCGTTCGGCGGCCATGGCGAGCGCGTCGAGCGCACCGAAGAATTCGCGCCGGCCTTCGAGCGCGCGCTGGCTTCACGCAAGCCGTCGATCCTTCACTGCATCATCGATCCCCGCGCGATCTCGGTCGGCAAGGATTTTTCGCCGGCGGTGAAGGCGTAAGCGATGCCGGAAAGCCGCCACGTCGCCATCATCGGAGCCGGTGCAATCGGCGTGATCAGCGCCATCGAGGCGCTGCGCGAAGGACACCGCGTCACGCTGATCGACGCAGGCACGCCTGGTGGCGAGCAGGCGGCGAGCTATGGCAATGCTGGCTGGCTCTCCTCGCATTCGGTGATCCCGCCGGCCGAGCCCGGCGTCTGGAAGAAGGTGCCTGGTTATCTGATCGACCCGCTCGGTCCGCTCGCGATCCGCTGGTCTTATCTGCCGAAGGCGCTGCCCTGGCTGATCAAATATCTGCTCTCGGGCTGGACCGAGGCGCGGGTCGAGACAACGGCGTTTGCGCTGCGCGATCTGTTGAAGGACGCGCCACTGCTGCACCGGAAGCTCGCGGAAGAAGCCGGCGTGCCTGAGCTGGTCGAGCGCAACGGCGTCATGCACGTGTTCCCGTCGCGCGGCAATTTCGACAACGATCTCGGCTGGCGCCTGCGCAAGAAGGTCGGTGTCCAGTGGATGGAGCTCAACGCCGACGAGATGCGTCAGCGCGAGCCGGATCTGCATCCGCGCTACACCTTTGGCGTGGTGGTGGAGGAGGCCGGACGCTGCCGCGATCCCGGCGCTTACGTTGCGGCGCTGGCCCAGCATGCGCTCGCGAACGGGGTGAAGTTCGTGCAAGCGAAGGCAATCGGCTTGAAGCTGAGCGGCAACAAGCTCGTCGCCGTTCGTACCGAGACTGGTGAGATCGCTTGCGATGCCGCAGTGGTCGCGGCCGGCGCGCATTCAAAGAAGCTCACGGCATCGGTCGGCGATCCCCTCCCGCTCGAGACCGAGCGTGGCTATCACGTCATGATCGAGAACCCGGAAATAGGTCCGCGCAGCTCGATAATGGCGTCCGACGCCAAGATGGTGGTGAACTGGACTGACAAGGGCCTGCGCGCTGCCGGCACCGTCGAGATCGCCGGCCTCGAGGCTGCGCCGAACTGGAAGCGCGCCGAGATCCTGCGCAATCACCTTCTCAGCATGTTTCCGAAACTGCCGAAGGATATTCCAGCCTCGCGCATCAAGACCTGGTTCGGTCATCGGCCGAGCATGCCGGACGGACGTCCCTGTATCGGCTATGCACGCGCCTCGCGCGACATCGTCTATGCCTTCGGCCACGGGCACATTGGCCTCGTCAGCTCGGCTCGCACCGGCCGTCTCGTCGCCCAGCTCCTGAGCGGCAAGCCGCCGGAAATTTCGCTCGCGCCGTTTTCGCCCAGTCGCTTTCTCTGAGATCGCACCATGACCATTTCTGCCAACTCCTCTTCCCGCATCGCCCGTGGCGGCAAGGCCATCTACGGCGCGCCACTCGGCATTCTGATGCTGGAAGCGCGCTTTCCCCGCATTCCCGGCGACATGGGCAACGGCACGACCTGGCCATTCCCCGTGCTCTATCGCGTGGTGAGCGGCGCATCGCCCGAGAAGGTGGTGCTGAAGGGCGCCGCCGGCCTGCTGCCCGATTTCATCGATGCGGCCAAGGATCTGGTGCGGTTGGGCGCTGAGGCCATCACCACCAATTGCGGTTTCCTCTCGCTGTTCCAGAAGGAGATCGCAGCGGCCGTCGGTGTTCCCGTTGCGACCTCGTCGCTGATGCAGGCGCCGTGGGTGCAGGCGACTTTGCCGCCGGGCAAGCGCGTCGGTCTCGTGACGGTATCAGGCTCAACCCTGACGCCGGCCCATCTCGAAGGTGCCGGCGTGCCGCTCGATACGCCGCTGGTTGGCACCGAGCACGGCAAGGAGTTCTTCCGCGTGCTGATCAAGGCCGAGAAGGATGATATGGACGTGGCGCAGGCCGAGCGCGACGTGGTCGAGGCCGGCAAGGAACTGGTCGCCAGGAACCCTGACGTCGGCGCCATCGTGCTCGAATGCACCAACATGCCGCCTTATGCGGCCGCGCTGCAGGCGGAAGTCGGGTTGCCGGTCTACGATATCTATTCCATGATCACCTGGTTTCATGCTGGACTGCGCCCGCGCGTATTTGCCTGATTCCAGCCGATGCGTGCCCTTCACGAGCTGTGCTCTCGTTGACATTGCAATCGCTCCCGCAGCCCCGGTATATTGAGCTGTGTTCGGGGATGAATGCAGTTGATGATGAGCAACGTGGAACTGGCTTCCGATAGTATCGTCGATCGCGTCTATGAGCAGCTCAAGGCGATGGCCGTGAGCTATGAGTTCAAGCCGGGCGAACGGCTCAACGAGGGCGAGCTGGCCAAGCGCCTCGGCGTCAGCCGCACGCCGTTGCGCGAAGCGCTCAACCGTCTCAACACCGAAGGTTTTCTGCGCTTCACGCCGGGCAAGGGCTTCTTCTGCCGCGAGCTCGACGCGCACGAGATCTTCGATCTCTACGAGCTGCGCAAATCGATCGAGGTCGCCGCGGTCCGCCTCGCCATCAAGCGCGCCAAGGATGAGGACATCGACTCGCTCTTGAAATTCCTCGAAGCCACTGGCCCCGATCCCGGCGAGCGAACCTCGGTGGAGCTGGTCGAGCTCGATGAGACCTTTCACGAGCGGCTGATGGCGATGTCGAACAATGCCGAGATGCTGCGCGTCCTGCGCAACGTGAACGCCCGCATCCGCTTCGTGCGCTGGATCGACATGGACAGCATCAACCGCTCCAACACCCAGGCCGAGCACCGCGCGGTGATCGAGGGCCTGAAGGCGCGCAACGAAGAGACCTGCGTCTCGGTGCTGGAAAAGCACATCGACCGCCGCCTCGATCGCATCACCTCGGCAATCAAGGAAGGCTACGCGCAGATCTACATGCCGGCGGCGAGAGCCGGGGCGAATTAGCTAGCGAGCCACAGCGACGGTGCTCTTCCCTTCTCCCCTTGCGGGAGAAGGTGGCGCGAGGCGCCGGATGAGGGGTATTTCTCCACGCATACAGCAGCGTCTGAGCACGCCGAGACAGACCCCTCACCTAAGCGAGTTTGTGTCCACCTGCGGTGATGCCCTCTCCCGCAAGGGGAGAGGGCGCGGTCATGCGCGTCGCGCTCGCTGCCTTCGGGCGACGTGGTCTTTATCAAGAACCGGTTCCGCTCATCTCGGCTTTGCGGCGGCCTAGCGCTCGGTCCTCATTCGGCGTAGGCCTGCCGCAAGCAGCTATTCTGGAGTGAGACCCCATGAAACTATCCGACAAGGTCGCCGCCATCACCGGCGCGGCGCGCGGCATCGGCAAGGCCTGCGCAAAGCGATTTCTCGACGACGGCGTCAAGGTGGTCATCTCGGATGTCGATGCCGACGGTCTGACTGCCGCGGCCGCCGAACTCGGGCGGCCTGAGGCCTTGCGCACCGTGGTAGGAAACGTCGCTAAGCGGGTTGATGTGGATCAGCTGGTCGCGACCGCGGTGAAGGAGTTCGGCCGGCTCGACATCATGGTCAACAACGCCGGCGTCGCGCGCAACCGCGACATCCTGGAAATCACCGAAGAGGAATTCGACGAAATCATCGGCATCAATCTGAAGGGTGCTTTCTTCGGCGTGCAGGCCGCGGCCAAGCAGATGATCGCGCAGGGCGGCGGCGGCGTCATCGTCAACATGTCCTCGGTGAACGCGCTGCTGGCGATCCCGGCGCTTGCAACCTACGCCATGTCCAAGGGCGGCATGAAGCAGCTGACCTCGGTGGCCGCCGTCGCGCTCGCCCCGCACAACATCCGCGTCGTCGCAGTCGGGCCCGGCACGATCCTCACCGACATGGTGGCGTCATCGATCTACACCTCGGAGGAGGCCCGCAAGACCGTGATGTCGCGTACGCCCGCCGGCCGTGGCGGTGAGCCGAGCGAGGTCGCATCCGTCGTCGCGTTCCTCGCGAGCGACGATGCGTCGTACATCACCGGGCAGACGATCTATCCAGATGGCGGCCGGTTGATCCTGAACTACACGGTGCCGGTGAAGGACAAATAAGGCCGGATTACTCCGCCGCGATCGTCATGCCGTAGCCGAGCCGCTTCGAGATTCCGCCGGCACAATCCCGCAGTGCATGCGCGATGGGGCTGTCCCAGCGCGCATCGAACGTGCCTTCCGGCCCCATCGCGGTGATGACCAGCGCGACATGGCCTGAATGGTCGAACACCGGCGCGGAGAATGCATTGACGCCGGGCAGGGGATCGCCGAGAGCGCGGGCGAGGCCGTGCTTGCGGACTTCAGCCAGCATCTCGGCAACCTTGGCGCCTTTCATCGGCCGCTTCGGATTGTAGCCGACGCCCTGGCGATCGAGCCCGCTTTCGAGCGCGGCATTGATGGTCTTCTCCGGCAGGAACGCCGCGAAGGCACGGCCCGTTGCGGTCTCCAGCAAGGCCATCACAGATCCCGCGCGCATCACGATGTGCACCGGCTGGCCGGGCTCTTCGAGTTGCACCACGGTTGGGCCATGTGTGCCCCAGACCGCGAGCGAGACGGCGTGGCCGATCTGGCTTGCGAGCGCTGCGATCTTCGGCTGCGCAATGCGGACGCCGGAGAGGCGGCGCAGGCTGATCAGGCCGAGCTCCAGCGCCAGCGCGCCGATCTCGTAGCGGCCGGTGGTCTCGTCCTGCTCGATCAGGCCGATGCGGGAGAAACTGGCCAAATAGGGATGCGCCTTGGCCGGTGTCATGCCGGCCTCGCGCGCGAGATCGCGCAGCATCATCGGCTCGCCGCATCTGGCGAGCGCGCGGAGCAATTCTCCGCCGACCTCGATCGACTGGATGCCGCGGCTTTCTCTCTTCATGCGCCTCCGATGCGCTTGAGTTGTTGTTTGAGCATGATCTCTTCGGAAAACCGCTGCACACTTTTCCGGATCATGCTCTACGCCGCGTCGCGCCTGGCGGCGCTGTCGGCAAGATGACGCCCGGCAATGTAGCCGAAGGTCAGCGCCGGCCCAAGCGTGATGCCGGCGCCGGGATAATTGCCGCCCATGATGCTCGCCATGTCGTTGCCGGCGGCGTAGAGCCCGGGAATCACCCGCCCTTCGGCGTCCAGCGCCCGCGCGTTCTCGTCGGTGACGATGCCGGCATAGGTGCCGAGATCGCCGATCACCATCTTGATGGCATAGAACGGACCGTTGCCGATCGGCGCGATGCAGGGGTTGGGGCCATGCATGGCGTCGCCCTGGTAGCGGTTATAGGCTCTTGAGCCTTTCCCGAACGCTGCGTCCTGGCCTTGCGGCGCGGTCGCGTTGAACTGCTTGACGGTATCCGTGAACGCCTTCGCGTCGATGCCGGCTTTCGCCGCCAGCGCTTCCAGCGTGTCACCGCGCATGAGATAGCCGGTCGCGAGGTGATGACCCAGCGGCATCGGGAACGGCGGCACGCAGCCGAGGCCGTATTTGCGCAGCGTTGCGTGGTCGCAGACCAGATAGGCCGCGATCTCCTCGCCGGGCTTTGCGGCCTTGATCATGGCCTGGACGAAATCGTGATAGGAATTGCCCTCATTGGCAAAGCGCTTGCCGTCGCGCATCACCGCGATCACGCCGGGCTTGGCGCGGTCGATGAAATGCGGCATCACGCCTGTCGAGCCGTCCTTGCGCGTCGTCAGCGACACCGGCACCCAGGCGGCCGCATTCGGCAGGCGATCCTCGACATGTCCGCCGGCGCTCTCCGCAAGACGGAGGCCATCGCCGGTGTTGCCGGTTGGGCCCGGCGAAAAATGCTCATGGCCGGTCGGCGCATGCGGAAACATCTTCTTGCGCCGTTCGATATCATGCGGGAAGCCGCCGCAGGCGAGCACGACGCCCCGTTTTGCGCGAACGCGCACATCGCGGCCTTCGCGCGATACGATCGCGCCGGTGACCGTGCCGTTCTCGACCGTCAGCTCGCGCACCGGCGCGGACAGCCACATCGGAATTTTCAAGTCCTGCGCGGATTTCGCCAGCCGTCCCGCCAGCGCATTGCCGTTTGTGAGCGTCATGCCGCGACCATAGCGCAGCACGTCCATGAGATGCCGCGACAGCCGCTTGGCGACGTAGACCGCCGAGGTCAGCGACTTCGTCACCCGCATGAAATGGATGATCTCCTTGCCTGATCCCAGCATCATGCCGAACACGGTGAGTTCGGGCAGCGGCATGCCGAGCGTCTTGATCTGGTCGCCGAGCTCGCGGCCGTCGAACGGGCGCGTCACCATGGAGCGGCCGCCCTGCGCGCCACCGGGCGCTTCGGCGTGATAATCCGGGAACACCAGCGGCATGTCGAAACGGAGCGCCGTCTTGGTGGTGAAGAAATCGACGGCTTCAGGGCCTGCGCTGAGGAATGCATCGACACGGGCGGCATCGAAATTGTTGCCGGCCTCGTGACGCAGATAGGTGCGCGCCTGCTCCGGCGTCTCCGCGATGCCGTAGGCCTTCGCCAGCGACGTGCCGGGGATCCAGAGCCAGCCGCCGGAACGGGCGGTGGTGCCGCCGAAGCGCGGCTCCTTCTCGACGATCAGCACGTCGAGGCCGCGATATCTGGCGGTGATCGCGGCCGACATGCCGGAGCAGCCCGATCCGGCCACGAGCACATCGCACTCGTACGTCTCAATTGCGCCATGCTCGTCACCGGTCATCAGGGCCTCACTTTTTCAGCAGCGGACATTTGGATTCGGAGACCGGACGATAAGCGTCCTCGCCCTTCACGGTCTTGATGATCTCAAGATAATCCCAGGGCTCCTTCGACTGCTCGGGGGTCTTCACCTTGGCGAGATACATGTCGCGGATGACGCGGCCGTCCTCGCGCAACTTGCCGCCATGGACGAAGATATCCTCGATCGGCAGCTCGCGCATCTTGGCCATCACCTTGGCCGGATCGTCGGTGCCGGCCGCCTTGATCGCCTTGAGATAATGCAGCACCGCGCCATATACGCCGGTCTGGATCATGGTCGGCATCACGTTGGTGCGCGCGAAGAATTTTTTGGACCAGGCGCGGGTCTGCTCGTCCATGTTCCAGTAGGACGCCGTGGTCATGTAGGTGCCCTGTGCGGACTTGAGCCCGATTGCGTGCACGTCGGTGTCGAACATCAACAGGCCGACGAGCTTCTGGCCACCCTGCACGAGACCGAATTCGCCTGACTGCTTGATGGCGTTGTCGGTGTCCTGGCCGGCATTGGCAAAGGCGACGACGTCGGCTTTCGAGCTCTGCGCCTGCAGCGCGAACGAAGAAAAATCAGCCGTGTTGGTCGGATGCTTGACGCCGCCGAGCACCTTGCCGCCCATCTCGTTGATGAAGCGTGTCGCGTCCTTCTCCAACTGCTGGCCGAAGGCGTAGTCGGCCGTGATGAAGTACCAGGACTTGCCGCCCTCCTTGATCACGGCGGAGGCCGTCACCTTGGACAGCGCATAGGTGTCGTAGGTGAAGTGCACGGTGTTCGGGCTGCACAGCTCGTCGGTCAGCGAGCTGGCGCCGGGGCCGGAGAGCAGAGCGATCTTGTTGCGCTCGCGCACCATGTTGTGCACGGCGATCGCGATGCCGGAATTGGGAATGTCGACCACCGCATCGACCTTGCCGTTGTCGAACCAGCCGCGCACGATGTTGACGCCGACGTCGGTCTTCATCTGGTGGTCGGCGCTGATGATCTCGATCGGCTTGCCGAGCACCGTCGGCCCGAACTCCTCCACCGCCATCTTGGCCGCCTCGACCGAGCCCGGCCCGGAATTATCGCGGCCCCAGCTCGACAGATCCGTCAGCACACCAATCCGCACCACATCGTCGGAGACTTGCGCGTGCGCAACGTTGGTCATGGCAGCCGAAGTCATGGCCGCGAGCATGGCGCAGGCCAAAAGCCCTCTCATCGTCGTTCCCTCTCTTTTTGGGCCGCTTTGGTGCGGCCGGCTGTTCTGATGGTAAATTAGATATTGACGAATAAGTTTGTCAATAGCGAATAATAGCTCGGGGCACTCCAGTGTGAACACCGCCGCAGGTTGCAGCGATCACCCCGATTGGCCATGATGCCCACCGGAATCGTGGGGCTGAAGGCAATGACGGTAGCAACGGGGGTCTCCGGCGAGACGGAGCGATCGACGACGGCGCATGTGGTGTGGGCGAGTGCGCTCGGCACGGCCATCGAGTGGTACGACTTCCTGATCTACGGCACGGCTGCCGCGCTGGTGCTGAACAAGCTGTTTTTCCCGAGTTTCGACCCGTTCGTCGGCACGCTTGCGGCCTTCTCGACCTATGCGGTCGGCTTCGTCGCGCGGCCGATCGGCGGCGCCATCATCGGGCATTACGGCGACCGGCTCGGCCGCAAGAGGATGCTGGTCGCGACCATGATCGCGATGGGGCTCGGCACGTTCCTGATCGGCTGCCTGCCGACCTACAGCCAGATCGGTGTCTGGGCTCCGATCTTCCTCGTCATCCTCCGTTTCATCCAGGGCATTGGCCTTGGCGGCGAATGGAGCGGCGCGGTCGTCATGGTCGTCGAGCATGCCGGCGCCAGGCGCGGCTTCTATGGCAGCCTGGTGCAGATCGGCTTTCCCGTGGGCGTCGCCGCATCGACCGGCATCTTCGGCCTGATGACGCAATTGCCGGAGGCGGACTTCCTCAGCTGGGGCTGGCGCGTGCCGTTCCTGATCAGCATTTTGCTTGTTGGCATCGGCTTCATCGTGCGGCTCAAGCTTGCGGAGACGCCGCACTTCAAGGAAGTCGTCGAGCGCAAAGAAGTGCTGGCGCAGCCGGTGTGGGAAGTGCTGCGTCGCGACTGGCGCAGCTTCCTGCTCGCCATCGGCATCACGGTGTCGGAGGTCGGGCTCGCTTATCTCCTCACCGTCTTCGTCGTGGTCTATGCCACGGCAAAGCTCGGCATCCCGCGCCAGGTGATCCTCAATGCGGTGGTCTATGCCGCGCTCGTCGAGTTCGCGACGCTGCCGCTCGCCGGCTGGCTCTCGGATATCTTCGGCCGCAAGGCGCTGTACCTGGCCGGCGCCGTGTTCACGGTGGCACTGGCGTTTCCGCTGTTCTGGTTCCTCGACACCAGGGAGCCGATGCTGATCACGCTGGCACTCGTCGTCACGATGACGCTGACGCATGCGCTGCTGTTCGGACCCAAGGCTGCGTTCATGCCCGAGCTGTTCCGCACCCAGGTGCGCTACAGCGGCGCCTCGCTCGGCGCCAATGTCGCAGCCGCCTTGAGCGGCGGCTTCTCGCCGCTGATCGCGACGGCGCTGCTCGCCTGGGCCGGCTCCTACTGGCCGGTGTCGCTCTACATCATCGGCCTCTCGATCATCACCATCATCGCGACGCTGATGACGCCGGAGACGGCGCGCGACACGCTGAGATCGTGAGAGCAGTCACCGGCAGGCAGGATTTGCGGCGTCCGGAAACATCAGGAAGGTGATGGTCGCGGGCGCAAGCCGGATCGCTCCCCCGGGAGCTGTGCGCGGCGCAAGTCGGGGCAACTCGTCGTCGATCCTCAGTGCGAGCGCCTTGCCGTTCAACTGCACGGTCGCGCTCTCCAGCCGCGCCGCGTGCAGCGTGTACCGCTCTGCGGGACCTGATAAATTCAGCACGCGTGACAGGCGCCGCGACGCGTTGATCGCGAGCACGGACACCGCGCCTCGCACGGCCGGATGGCAATGCGCGTAGAGATGGAGATCGGGTGCGGCGACCGCGTTCGCGTCGAGCACGATCGTTCCCATCAGCCGATGCCAGAGCAGTGCACCCCAGTAGTTCGGCCGTGGGCGGAACGTCCCCTCGTCGAGCAGGCCGTAGTCGCTGGCGGCGAGCGTGTTGTGCATCACGACCTGGACGCCGGCTCTCGCCAAGCCTCCGAGCTGATCGAGATATCGGAACGTGTCGAGAAACGTCGCGTCCCATCGGTTGCCGCCGCAGGCGGCGTCCGCCGTCTCCGTCAGCCAGATCGGCTTGCCCGGCTCGAATGCATCGCGCAGGGCCCGGTAGGTCGCGAGTGTCGCGTCTGCGCGCACCAGCCATTCCGTGGTGAGCGCCTGCGCCGGATCGTTGCGGCCGCCACAGCGTGGCGAGAGCGCGTTGTAATGATGATAGGAGAATCGATCGACGCCGGGGCCGGATGCAGCGAGCAGATCGCGCGTGGTGATCTCCGACCCGGATGGCGATGGCGCATCGCCGATTGAGCCTGGGCCGACGATCAGCGTTTCCGGCGCGGCGTGCCGTATCCATTCGCGAAATATCCTGAAGTCGCGCCCATAGGCTTTCGCATCATATCCCGGCGGTGCACCGTTGGTCGCGGCGAGTGTCGGCTCGTTCATGAATTCAACCGCCGCGATGCGGCCGCCCAGCGAACGCGTGGCATCGATCATGCGCTGCGCCTGATCCGGCGTCCACAGGCCATCCGCTTCGCGGCTGCCGCGACTGATCGCGAAAGAGGTGACGATTTCCGCATTGACCGCGCGCGCAAAATCGATGACGCCGCGCCATTGGTCGCGGCTGAGCACGGAGTCGAATCCCGGCGGCGGCTTTCCCCGCGTGCCGTCGGTGTCTGCGAAGGACGTCGCATTGGCCCAGGTGCCGCTCACGCGCACATAAGCCGGCGACAAGGCGGCGGCGAGCTTGCGCAGCCGGGCATTGGCAAGATCGATCGGCGATCTCGCGCCGTAACGATCCCGCTCATCGAGCGCGCGCATCGTTCGCGGATAAGGCTTCCAGAACCGTCCGCCGGTCACCTCCACCATCTCGATGTTGTAGGATTGAAAGCGCGTGTCGACCGTGCCGATCGCCTTCAGTTCCGCAGGCGCTGCGGATACGTCGCTTGCGTGCGCTGCGCCCAACGTTGCGGCAATCAGCAGCGCAATCGTTATAACAACCGCGGCGCGAACGCGTTCGCGCGATCCGGCACCTTGCCTTGTATGCACGCCCTGATGCCTTCTTATGCGCGCTGCCAAAAGCAAATGCAGCAGCCCGATCCATTAGCCGCGTTTATACGCCGAATTTTTACTTCCAATTTTACTTCGCAAACTCCCGCCCATAGCCTCGCGGGCAATTGATCACATCGCAGCCGGTCAATGGCGATCGGTGCGGGCGTTTATCGTAACCAACGAGGGTTGCTATGGTTGACAGGGATAAGCGGACATCCACTTCCGATCTGGCGGGAACGGAAGCAAAAGCGGACGTCAAGTCGACGAAAAAACTGAGCCGGCGCACGCTGTTAAAGGGAGCGGCCGCAGTTGCGGGCGCGGCCGCAGGCTCGGATGCGATCCGCGGATTCCCGACCATCTGGGCGCAGGAGATCAAGGACATCGAGCTGCGCCATGTCGGCGTCTCCTACTCGGTGGTGAAGGCGATCGGCGACCAGGCGGCCAAGGACCTCGGCTTCAAGGTGACGATGCAGAACCTCGACACCTCTGCCGCCATCAACCGCTTCATAAGCCAGCCTAATACGGTCGATATCGCCGATCTCGAGGGCTGGCAGGCCAAGCTCGCCGCCAAGCGCTCGGTGATCCAGGGCATCGAGGTCAAGAAGATCAAGGAGTTCGACAACATCCTGCCGATCTTCACCAAGGGCGAGATCGACGGCCACAAGATCCCGCGCCAGGGCATCTCGCCCTATGAAGCCATGTACATCGCCAAGCCCGATTCCACCGATCTGAACGACGGCGTCACCGAATGGGCGACCTTCCTGCCGCAGGTCTACAACGCGGACTCCATCGGCTATCGCCCCGACCTCGTCGGCCATGAAGTGACCGAGTGGAAGGACCTGATCGACCCCAAGTTCAAGGGCAAGGCCGCGATCCTCGACGTGCCTGCGATCGGCATCATGGATGCCGCGCTCTGCTTCGAAAGTGCCGGGCTGATCAAGTACGGCAACAAGGGCAACATGACCAAGGAGGAGATCGACTTTACCTGCAACAAGCTGATCGAGCTGAAGAAGCAGGGCCAGTTCCGCGCCACCTGGACCACTTTCGACCAGTCGGTGCAGTTGATGGCTGCAGGCGAGGTGGTGATCCAGTCGATGTGGTCGCCGGCGGTAGCCGCGGTGCGCGTGAAGGAAATCCCCTGCGTCTACGCGCCTGTGAACGTCAAGAACGGCAAGGAGGGCTATCGCGGCTGGTGCAACGGCATGGGCCTGATGAAGCATCTCTCCGGCAAGAAGCTCGATGCCGCCTACGAATATCTCAACTGGTACCTCTCGGGCTGGCAGGGCGGCTTCGTCGCGCGCTACGGCTATTACAGCCCGGTGCCCTCGACCGCGAAGAAATTCCTGACGCCGGCCGAATGGGCGTTCTGGTACGAAGGCCAGGCCGCACCGGAAGTGGTGAACGATCCCTACGGCGTGCCGATGGAGAAGGCCGGCACCAAGCGCGACGGCGGCTCGTTCCTCGACCGCGTCAAGAACATCTCGTGCTGGAACACGCTGATGGACGAGGCTGCCTACATGAACAAGCGCTGGAACGACTTCAAGGTGGCCTGAAACCTGCTTTCCCTGACTGACATGAAGCACCGGCGCCATCACGCGCCGGTGCTGATAAGACCGACTTCGAGGCCTTTGCTGATATGCAGCCAAGTTCGAGTTCAACTCAATCTCCGCCACGCGCAAATCTCGCCGGCTGGCTCTATGTGTCGCCGCTGGTCCTGGTGCTCGTGCCGTTCTTCGTCGCGCCGATCCTGGTCGTGCTGGCCGCGAGCTTCTTTGCCACCGACGGCTTTGGCGGACTGACGCCGGGCTTCACGCTCGCGAGCTATGTCGAGGTGCTGCACTCGGCGCTGACGCTGAAATTGTATCTGGCGACCATCAAGTTCACCGTATTGACGTGGATATTCACGCTGATCATCGGTTTCTTCGTTGCCTATTTCCTCGTCTTCCACGTCCGCAACCAGTTGCTGGCGATCGGCCTGTTCCTGCTCTGCACCGTGCCGTTCTGGACCTCGAACATCATCCGGATGATTTCTTGGATTCCTCTGCTCGGGAAAGAAGGCTTGATCAATCAGGCGCTGCTTGCCACCGGCATCATCCATCAGCCGCTGGAAGTGCTGCTGTTCTCCGACCTCGCGGTGGTCATCGCCTATGTCCACCAGCTCACGATCTTCATGATCGTGCCGATCTTCAATTCCATGGCCCGGATCGACAAGAAGCTGATCGAGGCTGCGATCGACGCCGGCGCCAGCCGTTTCGACATCATGCGCCTGATCGTGGTGCCGATGTCCAAGAGCGGCATCGCGCTCGGCACCATCTTCGTGGTCTCGATCGTGATGGGCGACTTCTTCGTGGTGAAGGTGATGTCCGGCGGCGGCTCGGCCTCCGTAGTCAGCGCCTTCTACGAGGATGTCGGCGTGCTGCAATATCCGACCGCGGCCGCGAGCGCCGTGCTGCTGACACTGGTCCTGGTCGCAATCGTCTCGCTGATCCTGCGCACCGTCGACATCAGGCAGGAGATCACGCGATGAGCGCGGTTCTCGCCGACATGCCCAAAACCGATACGTCCAAGAGCGTCGCGCCCGCGACGACCAAGGCCATCGCGCCGAGCAGGGGCGGCCGTCCCTGGACGTTCTACGTGTTGGCGACGCTGTTCGCCGCTTACGTGATCGCGCTCTATGGCCCGATGTTCTGCATCTACGTCCTGTCGTTCCAGGATATCCGCGGCGGCCTCGTCTTCCCGATGAAGGGCCATTCGCTGCATTGGTTCGTGGATCTCTTCACGCAGGTACGCACCGGCGATGTCAAGGGCTCGTTCGACCGCTCGATCAAGCTCGCGGTTATCGTCACCGTGATCACCGTGGTGGTCTCGTTCCTTGCCGGCCTCGGCTTCCGCAAACGCTTTCGCGGCGACACCGTCGTTTTCTACATGATGATCGGCAGCCTGGTGGCGCCGGGCCTCGTGCTCGGCCTTGGCACCGGTCTGTTGTTCCAGGCGCTCGGACTGAACGCGAGCTGGTACACGTCCGCGCTCGGCGCGCAGCTGTCGTGGACGCTGCCGTTCGGCGTGCTCGTGATGTTCGCGGTGATGTCGCGCTTCAACCATGTCTGGGAGGAGGCGGCCTATGACCTCGGCGCCAGCCGCTGGCAGTCGATCTGGCTGGTGATGATCCCGGTGCTCGCGCCCGGCCTCGTCGCCGTCGCGCTGTTCGGCTTCACGCTGTCCTACGACGAATTCGCGCGCAGCCTCCAGACCGCGGGTTCGCTCAACACGCTGCCGCTCGAAATCTGGAGCATGACGCTGAACGTCACCTCGCCCTCGCTCTACGCGCTGGGCACGGTGACCACCGTGGTCTCCTTCATCGTCATCGGCGCAAGCCTCGGCACCATCGTGCTGATCCAGAAGAAGCGCGGCAGCCGGGTAAAGGGTTAGGAATGAAGAACGATCGCGGCGATATCGAACTGGCGGGTGTCTGCAAGAGCTTTGACGGCGTGACCAACGTGGTCGACGGCGTCAATCTCAAAATCGCGGACGGCGCCTATTGCTGCTTCATCGGTCCCTCCGGCTGCGGCAAGACCACGATCCTGCGCATGATCGCGGGCCACGAGGATCCAACCGCGGGCGAGATCGTGATCGGCGGCCAGAACGTCGTCGGCCTTGCGCCGGTGCAGCGCCGCACCGCGATGATGTTCCAGTCCTACGCGCTGTTTCCGCATCTGACCGTCCGCGAGAACATCGCTTTTGCGCTGCGCGTGCGCGGCATGTCCAAGACCGATCGCCTGCGTGCGGCCGACGCCATGATCGAAAAGGTGCGCCTGACGCAATTCGCCGATCGTCTGCCGGCGCAGCTCTCCGGCGGCCAGCAGCAACGCGTCGCACTGGCGCGCGCCGCGATCACCGAGCCGCGCGTGCTGCTGCTCGACGAGCCGCTCTCCGCGCTCGATGAGCAGCTTCGCGTCCAGATGCGCCAGGAGCTCCGGCGGATGCAGCAGGAGCTCGGCATCACCTTCATCCACGTCACCCACACGCAGCTCGAGGCGATCGCGCTCGCGGATCTCGTGGTGGTGATGGAGCAAGGCAAGATCAAGCAGGCAGGCGCGGCGCGCGACGTTTACGCCCATCCGCACGACCGCTACGTCGCCGAGTTCATGGGTGGCCAGAACGTGCTGTCCGGCCGCGTCGAGAAGGTCAACGGCGCGAGCTTCACGCTCGCACAAGCGGCTCCGTCAGGCATCGAGGTGCCGCTCCAGGCGCGACCCACGGTCAGTGTCGGCGACAGGGTCGATATCGCGGTCCGCCGCGATGACGTTGCGCTCGTCAGGCCGGGCAGGGACTTGCCATCAGGCCATACCACCTCGCTTCCAAGCCGCGTGCTCGCGATCGAGTATCAGGGCTATTTCGTCAAGGTCATGCTCGACACCGTGCCCGACGACGAGTTCGTCGCCTACGTGCCGGAAAAGACCTTCTTCGCAGATCCCTTCACCGTCGGCGATGTCGTCATGGCCACATGGGCCACCGGCAGCGCGTTGCCTCTCGCCTAAAGCCCCGTCGCGCAGGAGTATGACCTTGCAGATATCCTTCACACTCAACGACCGGCCCACCACCGTGGACGTCGAACCGGCAACACTGGTCGCCGAGCTGCTGCGCGAACAGCTTCACCTCACCGGCACCCACATTGGCTGCGACACCAGCCAGTGTGGTGCGTGCGTTGTGCATCTCAATGGCCTGCCGGTGAAGAGCTGCACACTGCTGGCGCCGGCGCTCGACGGCGCGACGCTGCTGACCATTGAAGGTCTGCAGGGTGCGCCGGGCTCCAACCAGATGCATCCGATGCAGGAAGCTTTTCGCGAGCATCACGGGCTGCAATGCGGGTTCTGCACGCCCGGCATGCTGATGACTGCGATCGCGCTCGCCACCGAGAAGCCTGATTTGACCGAGGCCGACGTCCGTCACGGTCTCGAAGGCAACATCTGCCGCTGCACCGGCTACCAGAACATCGTGGTTTCCGTGATGGCCGGCGCTGCCGCCATGAACGCCGCCAAGGGAGAGTGACCATGGGCAATGTGATCGGCATCGGCGCTGCACCGAAGCGGAAAGAAGACCAGCGCTTCCTCACCGGCCGCGGCAATTACGTCTCCGACATCAAGCGTCCCGGCATGAGCGCAGGCGTGTTCGTACGCTCGCCGCATGGCCACGCGGTGCTGCGTGGCATCGACAAGAGCGCGGCGCTAGCCTCGCCCGGTGTCATCGCGGTCTTGACCGGTGACGACGTCAAGGCCGACGGCCTTGGCGGGTTGCCCTGCGGCTGGGGCATCTCGGATGCCAAGGGCGTGCCGATGAAGGAGCCACCGTTTCCGATGCTGGCGCAGGGCAAGGTGCGCTTTGTCGGCGACATGGTGGCCTTCATCATCGCCGAGACGCCGGAGCAGGCGAATGCCGCAGCCGAACTCTTGAACGTCGATTATGAAGTGCTGCCTTCCGTAGTCGGCGTGCTCGAGGCCGTCAGGCCCGGTGCGCCGCAATTGTTCGACGACGTGCCGAACAACATCTGCTGCGATTGGGAGCTCGGTGACAAGGCCGCCGTGGAATCCGCGTTCCGCAAGGCGGCGCATGTCGCAAAGCTCAGCCTCGTCAACAACCGCCTGATCGGCAATCCCATGGAGCCGCGCGCGGCGATCGCGGAATACGAGCCGGGCACCGACCGCTTCACGCTGTGGACCACCAGCCAGTTCCCGCACGTGGTGCGGTTCCTGATGGGCGCGCTGGTGCTGAATATCCCGCAGCACAAGCTGCGCGTGGTCGCGCCCGACGTCGGCGGCGGCTTCGGCGTCAAGCAATTCCACTACGGCGAGGAAGCCGTAATCACCTGGGCCGCCAAGCGGGTGAAGCGGCCGATCAAGTGGGTCGCGAGCCGTTCGGAAGGCTACGTCTCCGATCGCCACGGTCGCGATCACGTCACCGAGGCCGAGTTGGCGTTGGACGAAAACGGAAAGTTTCTCGCCTTCCGCGTCAACACGCTCGCCAATATGGGCGGCTATCTCTCGACCTTCGGGCCGAACATTCCGACCAATCTCTATGGCCCGCTGCTTGGCGGCGTCTACACCACGCCGGCGATCTACTGCAACGTGAAGGTGGTTTTCACCAACACTGTGCCTGTTGACGCCTATCGCGGCGCCGGCCGTCCCGAGGCGACGTTCGTGCTGGAGCGCATCGTCGATGTCGCAGCCAGCGAAATGGGCATCGATCGCGTCGAGATCCGCCGCCGCAACATGATCCCGAAAGAGGCGTATCCCTATCAGACGCCGGTGCTGGTCCAGTATGATTCCGGCGATCCCATGGGCTGCCTCGATGGCGCGCTGGTCGCCGCCGACGTCAAGAATTTCGGCGTACGAAAAGCGGCCTCGGCCAGCAAGGGCAAGTTCCGCGGGCTCGGCTATTCCACCTATGTCGAGGCTTGCGGCCTTGCGCCGTCGCGCTTCGCTGGGCGCCTCGGGGCGCGCGGCGGTCTCTATGAAAGCGCCACCGTGCGTGTGCATCCGACCGGCCAGGTGACGGTCATGATCGGCACCCACAATCACGGCCAGGGACACGAGACGACCTTCGCGCAGATCGTTTCGGACAAGCTCGGGGTCGCCTTCGACAATGTCGACATCGTGTTCGGCGACACCGACCGCGTTCAGTTCGGCATGGGCACCTATGGCTCCCGCTCGCTGGTGGTCGGCGGCGCCGCGCTGTCCAAGGCGACCGACAAGGTGATCGCCAAGGGCAAGAAGATCGCGTCGCATCTGCTCGAAGCGGCCGAAGTCGATATCCAGTTCGAGAGCGGCAAATTCTCGGTCGCCGGCACGGACCGCATGAAGACTTTCGAGGAGATCGCGGGCGCCGCTTACGTCCCGCACAATTATCCGCTCGAGGTGCTCGAGCCGGGCCTGGAAGAGCAGGCCTATTATGATCCGGTCAATTTCACCTATCCCGGCGGCTGCCACATCGCCGAGGTCGAGGTTGATCCGGAGACAGGCACCGTGACACTGGTCAACTACACCGCGGTCGACGACGTCGGCACAGTCATCAATCCGATGATCGTCGAGGGGCAGCTGCATGGCGGCATCGTGCAAGGCGTCGGCCAGGCGCTGTTCGAGAATGCCGTCTACGATGAGGGCTCCGGTCAGCTGCTGTCGGGCTCGCTGATGGATTATTGCATGCCGCGCGCCGACCATCTGCCGATGATGAAGGTCGCGACCCACTCCACGCTCTGCACGCACACTCCGATGGGTGTGAAGGGGTGCGGCGAGGTCGGCACCATCGGCTCGCCGGCCGCCGTCATCAACGCCGTGGTGGATGCGCTTGCGCATCTCGGCGTCACCCATGTCGACATGCCGGCAACGCCGAACCGGATCTGGCGCCTTCTGCAGAACGCGTCGCTGCCGGTCGCCGCGGAATAGGGAGGACACCGATGAAACCATTTGCCTATCACCAGCCCGACCAGATTCCCGAGGCGGCCAAGCTTTTGACTTCAATCGAGGACAGCAAGCTCGTCGCCGGCGGCATGACGCTGATCCCGACGCTGAAGCAGCGGCTGGCGAGCCCGGTTGCGCTGGTCGATTTGTCAAAGCTCGGCTCCCTCAAGGGCATCACAGACGATGGCGCCACCATCACCATCGGTGCGATGACGCCGCATGCGGTGGTGGCGGCCTCGAAACTGGTGCAGACGAAGATTCCCGGGCTTGCGGCGCTGGCCGCGATGATCGGCGATCCCGCCGTGCGTAGCCGCGGCACCATCGGCGGCTCGGTCGCCAACAACGATCCCGCGGCGGACTACCCCGCCGGTGTGCTCGGTCTCGGCGCCACCATCGTCACCAGCATGCGCGAGATCCCGGCTGACAAGTTCTTCCTCGGCCTGTTCGAGACCGCGCTTGAAGCAGGCGAGATCATCACGGCGATCCGCTTTCCCGTGCCGCTCAAGGCTGGCTACGCAAAGTTCAAGGCGCCGGCGTCGCGTTATGCGCTGGTCGGCGTGTTCGTCGCGAAATTCGCCGATGGTGTCCGCGTCGCAGTCACCGGCGCAGGCCCCGGCGTATTCCGCGTGCCGCCGATGGAGGCGGCGCTGTCGGGAAGTTTTGATCCGTCCGCGATCGCGGCGATCAAGATCGACAATGACGGCCTCACCTCCGATATCCACGCCGAAGCCGATTACCGTGCGCATCTCGTCACGGTGATGGCCAAGCGCGCCGTTGACGCGGCGCTCAGCTAGCTCCTTAGGGTTGATGATGACTGATGGTTCCGGCCGAGCGGCCTTCCCGCCGGCGCCGACTGGCCTTGGCGCGCTTTCTGCAACCGAGATCATGGCCGGCTACCGGCGCAGGGCGTTCACGCCACGCGATGTCGTCGACGACACCATTGCTGCACTTGAGGCAACGAACGAGACCTGCAACGCGGTGGTGACACCGATGTACGAGCAGGCGAGGGCGGAGGCCGACCGTCTCACCAGGGAGATGCGCGCGGGCGAAGCCGAGGGTCCGCTCGCCGGCGTGCCTGTTACCATCAAGGATCTCGTCTTCGTTGCGGGCGTGCCGGCCTATGCGGGTTCGCCGATGAACGAGGCGTTCGTGCCGGACGTCGATGCCGCCGTGGTGTCGGCTCTGAAAGCAGCTGGCGCGATCGTCACCTGCAAGACCACGACCTGCGAGTCAGGCTACAAGCTGACGGCCGACAGCCCTGTCACCGGCATCACGCGTAACCCCTGGAATCCCGGTCGCACCAGCGGCGGGTCGAGCGGCGGCGCCGCGGCGGGCGTGGCGGCCGGCTGTGGCCCGATCGCGATCGGCACCGACGGCGTCGGCTCGATCCGTGTGCCGTCCTCCTTCTGCGGCGTGTTCGGGCTGAAGCCGACCTTCGGCCTGGTGCCGCGCTCGCCTGGTTTCTCGCCGCCGTCCTGGGCCTCGCTCGCCCATACCGGGCCGATCACGCGCACCGTCGCTGACGCCGCGCTGACGCTGGAGATCATCGCTGCTTACGATCTGCGCGACGCTGCAAGCCTACCCGTGTCCGCGCGCCGCTTCGATACGAATCCAGGGCGCCTGGATGGCATTCGCATCGGCGCCAGCGCCGATCTCGGCTATGCCGCCGTCAGCCCTGACGTGTGCGCGGCCTTTGGCAAGGCGCTCGCCATTCTCGATTCCTGCGGCGCGCAGGTCACGATGGATGGGCCGGGTCTCGACCCCGGCATCCTCGAGCATACGCTGAAGCCGATCGCGTTCACCGAACAGGCCGCCGCGGTCGCGACCAAGACGTCAGCCGATCTCGCCGGCTCCGAAGCGGACTATCGCAATGTCGTCAGCGCCGGCCGCCATTACAGCGGCACGGATTATATCGAAGCGAGTTACCGTCGCGGCCAGGCGCGCAGCGCCTTCGTCAAGCTGTTCGAGCGGGTCGACGTGCTGGTGACGCCGACGGTCGCGGTGACTGCATTCGAGGCCGGCCAGATCGGTGTCGGCAAGATCGACGGCCGCGAGGTCGATCCGCATCTCGGCTGGTCGCCGTTCACCTGGCCGATCAATCTTGCAGGTCTTCCCGCGGCGACGCTGCCCTGCGGCTTTGATCGCGATGGCATGCCGATCGGGCTTCAGATCATCGCGCCCTGGCTCGACGAGCCCACCATCTTCCGCATTGCCGCAGCGTTCGAGCAGGCGCAGCCCTGGGCCAAGTTCTGGCCGCAGGTGGCGTTGCGCGGGGTAGGGTAAGGGCAGCAAAAACCCCTTTGCAAACAAGGGGCTTTCTACTGTGCATGGGGTTGTTTTCGACGTTTGCGGGCCTAGCCCAGCTCGATCGGCGCGCCGCGCCCGCTGAGTTCTTCGTCGAGGCGCAGATAATGCGCGAGATAGTCGTGCAGCGCGGTCGCCGCCTTCGAGGTCGCGCCACTCGATTTGTAGAGCAGCAGCTCGATCTTCGGCAACGGCGGCAGGCCTTCGTTCGGTCCGATCTCGCGCATCGCCGGCACCAGCGCGCTGCGGCCGAGCACGGTGACGGCCATGCCGGCGAAGGCCGCCGCTTGCAGGCCACCGACGCTTTCACTGACGCAGGCGATACGCCAGCGCAGATTGGCGCGCTCCAGCGTATCGATCGCATAGTCGCGATAGATGTTGCCCGGCGGCAAGAGCGCGAGCGGAATGGGTCGTTCCTGGTGCGCGGCGGATTGCTCCCCGGTCATCCAGACCAGCTGCTCACGCCGCACCACCTGGCCGCCGGTGAAATCATTCATGCGGGTGACCAGCGCGATGTCGACATCGCCGCGCTTGACCAGGCCGACCAGCGGCGTCGACAGCGCACAGTTGAGCTCGACCTGCACGCGCGGAAATGATTTCCTGAACACGCTGAGGATCTGCGGAAGCATGAACGCCGCATAGAGATCCGGCGTGCCGAGCACGACCTGACCCTCGATCTCCTGCGACGCCAGTTGCGAGATCAACTCGTCATGCAACCTCAGGATGGATTTGGCATAGGTAAGGACCGTGGTGCCGTCCTCGGTCAGGATCAGCCTGCGGCCGCCATGCTCGAACAGCTGCTTGCCGGTCAGCTCCTCCAGCCGCTGTAGCTGGAGCGTGATGGCCGGCTGGGTGCGGCCCAGCCGTCGCGCGGTCTCGGTGATGCTGCCGGTCTCGACCACCGAGATCAGCGACCGGAGCATGCGGATGTCGAGACTGATGAGGTTCATGCGGCGTCCATGTCGCCCAGAATTTATGCAAGTTCCATGCTAGGGCGCGGCGGTCGGGATTTGCCGCAACAATAGCCACTGCTTCGGCAAATTTTTAGAGATTTCGGCGGCCGGCGTTCCCGCGATGCTAACTGCGAACGAAGCATGCCCACGAAGGCGCGCGACCTGGCCGCAATGGTGCAGGGCCTTGCAAGGCCGAGAGGCCGATCGAGCAGATCGGCAATCTCGAATGGCTTGACGACATCGGCAAGTTGAGACCATTGCTCATTGTGTGATGAACCAATCAACAACAAGACAACCATCAAGGAAGTGCCCATGCGCGGGGTTATGCGACGCATCGTTCTGGCCGCCTGCGCGGCCGCTCTGTTCTCGGGCCTCGCTTGTGCCCAGGACTATCCCTCCCGGCCGGTCAAGATCATCGTGCCGTTCCCGGCAGGCGGATCCAATGACATCATCGCCCGCATCGTCGCGCAGAAGCTGACCGAGCGGAGCGGCCAGAACTTCCTGGTGGAGAATCGTGGCGGCGCCGGCGGCAACATCGGCGCCGAGGTGGTCGCGAGCGCGGAGCCCGACGGCTACACCTTGCTGCTGACCGCGCCGCCACCGCTGACGATCAACGGCTCCCTTTACAAGAAGCTGCCATTCGACCCGGCCAAGGCTTTTGCGCCGGTCGCGTTGATCGCCTCGGTGCCCATCGTGCTGGTCATCAATCCCTCGGTGCAGGCCAAGAACGTCGCCGAGCTGATCGCGCTCGCCAAGGCCAAGCCAGGCTCGCTCAATTTTGGTTCGTCGGGCATCGGATCGACCAATCACCTTGCGGGCGAGCTACTCAGGAGCATGGCCGGCATCGATATCGTCCACGTGCCCTATCGCGGCGCGGCGCCGGCGATGAACGATCTGCTCGCGGACCAGATTCCCTTCATGTTCGACAACATGCCCGCAGTGCTACCGCAGGTGCAGGGCAAGGCCATCAATGCGATCGCGGTCGCGGGCGCCAAGCGCGCCGAGGCCATGCCTGACGTGCCGACTGTCGCCGAAACCGTGCCCGGTTTCGAGGCCTCGTCCTGGTTCGGACTGGTGGCGCCGGCAAAGACACCTGCGCCCGCGCTTGCCAAGCTGAGCGGCGAGATCGAAGCCATTCTGAAGATGCCCGACGTCAAGAAGCGGCTTGCCGAGCTTGGGGCCGAGCCCGGCGCGGTGTTCGGCGACGCGTTCGGGCAATTCATGACGGACGAAACCGCGAAGTGGAGCAAGCTGGTCAAGGCCTCCGGCGCCACCGTGGATTGAGGGGCGCGTCATGGATCTGAATCTGGGCGGCAAGGTTGCCGTCGTCACCGGCGGCAGCATCGGCATCGGGCGGGCAATCGCCGCCGAGCTCGCGCGCGAGCAGGCGCATGTGGTCATCGTCGCGCGCGACGCTGACCGGCTTGCAGCGTCAGCACGGGAAATGTCGCGCGACACCGGTCGGCGCGTGATCGCTTGCGCCGGCGACATGACCAAGCCCGACGACATTGCCCGCGCGATGGACGCCGCGCGCGAAGCCTTCGGCCGCGTCGACATCCTCGTCAACAATGCCGGGGCATCGCCGATGGGCCGGATCGCGGAGACGCCGGACGCGATCTGGGCCAAGTCGATCGAGCTGAAGCTGCTCGGCTACATGCGCTGCGCGCGCAACGTCCTGCCGGAAATGCGCGACCGCCGCTGGGGCCGCGTCATCAACATCATCGGCCGCAGCGGGCATCAGCCGCGCGCGGCCTACATGGCGGGCGGCGCGGTCAATGCGGCCCTTCTCAACTTCACACTGGCGCTGGCCGAGGAATGCGCGCCTGACAATGTGCTGGTTACCGGCGTCAATCCGGGGCCGGTGCAGACCGATCGCTGGGACAGCCTTATCTCCCAGGGCGCGGCGATCTCCGGCCAGGATCAGGGCGCCACGAATGCCGCTGCGATCGCCTCCGTGCCGCTCGGTCGCGTCGGCCAGCCGCACGAGGTGTCCGGCCTCGTCGCATTCCTCTGTTCAGATCGTGCATCCTTCATTACGGGTACCTGCATCAATGTCGATGGCGGTGGAACGAGGTGTATCTGATGGCTAGCGAACTGCGGAAGATCGGTGTCAGCGACGATTGCCAGCTTGCGGTTCGCATCGACGATTATCTGCTGCCGTGGGACACCAGGCCGCCGGTCGTGATGCTGCATGGGCTCGCGGAGAGCGGCGAGGCATTCCGGCGCTGGGCGCCGTACTTCGCCACGCATCATCTCGTGGTGCGCCCCGATTTGCGCGGCTACGGCGATTCGACGCCGATGCAAGGCGACTATGTCTATCGCTTCGCAGGCCTCGGCGACGACATCATCCGGATGCTGGACGCGCTCAAGCTTGACCGCGTGTTCCTGGTCGGCGGCAAGATCGGTGGCACACTGGCGATGCATCTCACCGCGAAGCATCCCGATCGCGTGATCGCGGTGGCCGCGGTCGGCGCGCCGGCCTCGCTGACCTCGTTCAATGAGCGGGCGCCGACCTGGCGCAAGCAAATTCGCGAGCAGGGCGTGGAGGCCTGGGTCCGCGAGACCACCGCCGGCCGGCTCGGTTCGTCGCTGCCGCCGGCGGCGCTCGACTGGTGGATCGGCCTGATGTCGAAGACCAAGGCGTCGACGCTGGAAGCGTTCCTTCAGATGGTGCCGACGGTCGACGTCACCGGCGAACTGCCCTCGATCAAGCGGCCGGCGCTCGTGATCACGACGACCGGCTCGGGGCTCGGCAGCGTCGATTCCGTCAGGGCGTGGCAGGAGACGATCCCGGGCTCGAAGCTGGAAGTTCTGCCCGGTGATTCCTATCACGTCGCTGCGACCGACCCGGATGTTTGCGCGCAGAAGGTTCGTGTGTTCTTCGATCGCGTCGCGACTTAAGACGTACAGGGCGGGCCATTGGGCCTCCCATCGTTTGGCTCTATGACGGATGTCAAGACAAGAAACGGCGAAAATCAGGGAGTGACGCCATAACAAAAACCACCCGACGGAGCGTGCTCACTGCCGCAGCCGCGATGACCGCCACGGGCTTGGCTGACACTGCGCCGGCCGCAGCGCTGGCCGAACCCAAGCCGATCTTCCCCGTGCCGATGGTGACGATCCCGATCGTCGGCGAAACGAGCGTGTTCCAGGTTCGCCGCATCTACTGCATCGGTCGCAATTACGCCGCCCACGCGATCGAACGCGGTTCGGATCCGAACCGTGAGCCGCCGTTCTTCTTCCAGAAGCCGACGGATGCGATCCAGAACGTCGCGGTCGGTGAGGTCGCGGATCATCCCTATCCGTCGCTGACCAAGAACTACCATCACGAGGTCGAGCTGGTAGCTGCGCTGAAATCCGGCGGCACCAACATTGCGCCTGAGAAGGCGCTCGACCACGTCTATGGCTACGCGCTCGGACTCGACATGACCCGTCGCGATCTCCAGAATGGCATGGCCGCGGAAAAGAAACCCTGGGAGATCGGCAAGAGCTTTGACCACGGCGCGGTGCTCGGCCCCATCCATCCGGCGAGCAAGACCGGTCACTTCGAGAAGGGCGCCATTTCGCTGGCGATCAACGGCACGGTGAAGCAGAGTTCGGATCTCAGCAAGATGATCTGGAGCGTCGCCGAGCAGATCGCAAAGCTGTCGGAAGCGTTCGAGCTCAAGGCTGGCGACATCATTTATTCCGGCACGCCGGAGAATGTCGGCCCTGTCGTGAAGGGCGACGTGCTCCTGTGCAAGCTCGAGGGCCTGCCGGATATGTCGATCAAGATCGTGTAGCTTACGCCGCTGTCTTCGGCCGCAGCCGATCGACCGTCCTTGCAATCAGCGTCGCGACCTCGGCGATCTTCGGCCCAATCCGGCTTCCTCGTTTGCGCGAAGAATTCCATGATCTCCAGGACGTTTGCGGCTTGGCGAACGATCATGGTGGGGCTTTGAGTCCGGTTCTAGCTCTGGCCGAGGATCTTCTTCGCAGCGCGAAGATGTGGCTTGTCGATCATCTGGCCATCAAGCCGCAGCGTGCCGGAGTTCGGGTTGTTTGCGAACGCCGCGATCACCTTCTCCGCCCATGCACGCTCGGCGTCGGTCGGATCGAACGCCGCGTTGACGATTTCGACATGCTTGGGATGGATCAGCGCCTTCGCCGAAAATCCATCGCGCCGTGCCGCGCGCGTTTCCTGCTCGAGGCCGGCGAGATTGTCGATGTCGGTATAAACAGTGTCGATCGGTGCGACCTCCGCCGCCGCCGCCGCCATCAGGCAAAGATCGCGGGCGAGACGATAAGGGCTATGGAATACGCCGCCGCTCGCCTTCTCGGTGGCGCCGAGCGAGGCCGAAAGATCTTCTGCGCCCCACATCAGGCCGGCGAGGCGAGGGGAGCAACCCTTGTAGCTGCCAAGGCCGAAGATCGAACCGGCAGTCTCGGTCGCGACGCAGACGATCCGCGTCGCGCCGACCGTGATGCCGGCGGCCGCTTCCAGCGCCTCAAGCCAGGTCGCGACCTGGCGCACGTCGTCGCCACCTTGCGACTTCGGTAGAACGATGCCGTCGGGCCTGCCCGACATCACCGCGGCAAGATCGGCCAGCGTCATGCCGGTGTCGAGCGCGTTGACGCGGACATAGAGCTGGTGAGGACCGGGGCGGCTCTTGAGCATGTTGAGCGTCAGCCCGCGTGCCTCCGGCTTCTTGTCGGTGACGACGGAATCCTCGAGATCGATGATCAGCGCATCGGCCTTACCTTCGCTCGCCTTCTCGAATTTGCGCGGGGAATCGCCCGGCACGAACAGCATCGAACGCATCGAGCGTCCCTTTCCTTTATTGCCGTGAGGCGGCATTTCCGCCGAGCATGGCCGCATGCATGGTACATCTACTTGACAGGGAGATTCACGTCTATGTACTCCACCCTAACGGCTGGAAAGCGCGAACAGGGGCGATCAAGGAGATCAAACACCGATGGATTTCGCGCTCACCGATCAGCAGGAAGCCATTCGCGACGCCATCGCCAAAATCTGCGAAGGCTTCCCCGATGCTTATTGGCTGAAGAAGGACCACGACGGCGGCTTCCCGCATGATTTCCACAAGGCGCTGGCAGATGCCGGCTGGCTCGGCATCTGCGTGCCGGAGGAATATGGCGGCTCCGGCCTGGGCATCACCGAAGCGGCCATCATGATGCGCACGATTGCGGAATCCGGAGCCGGCATGTCCGGCGCCTCCGCGGTGCATATCAACGTGTTCGGTCTCAATCCCGTCGTCGTGTTCGGCACCGAGGAGCAGCGCAAGCGCATGTTGCCGCCGATGGTCGAGGGCCGTGAGAAGGCGTGCTTCGCCGTCACCGAGCCCAACACCGGCCTCAACACCACGCAGCTCAAGACCCGCGCCGTTGCCAAGAACGACCGCTACATCGTCAACGGCCAGAAGGTGTGGATCTCGACCGCGCAGGTCGCGCACAAGATCCTGCTGCTGGCGCGCACCACGCCGCTGGAGGAGGTGCGCTCGCCGACCCACGGGTTGAGCCTGTTCTACACCAACTTCGACCGCAACAAGATCAAGGTCCACGAGATCGAGAAGATGGGCCGCAAGATCGTCGATTCCAACGAGCTGTTCTTCGAGGATTTTGAAATCCCGATGGAGGATCGCATCGGCGAAGAAGGCAAAGGATTTCAGTACATCCTCGAAGGCATGAACCCCGAGCGCATCCTGATCGCGGCGGAAGCCGTCGGCCTCGGCAAGCTCGCGCTGTCGCGGGCGACCGAATACGCCAAGACGCGCGTCGTCTTCAATCGTCCGATCGGCAAGAATCAGGGCATCCAGCATCCGCTCGCCGTGAACTGGGTGGAGCTGGAGGCCGCCTGGCTGATGGTGATGCAGGCAGCCTGGCAATACGACAAGGGCCTGCCCTGCGGCGCCGGTGCGAATGCCGCGAAGTATTTCGCAGGCGAAGCGGGATATCATGCCTGCGAGCAGGCGGTGATGACTTATGGCGGTTTTGGCTACGCCAAGGAATTCCACGTCGAGCGTTACCTGCGCGAAGTGCTGATCCCGCGCATCGCGCCGGTCAGCCCACAGCTTGCGTTGAGCTTCATTGCGGAAAAGGTGCTCGGCCTCGCCAAGTCGTATTAGAAGAGCGGACTTGCCGGCGGGATCCCAGGGAAGGGCTCCGCGGCGTCGGCCGTTAGCTCAATTCAACATCGAAAACGCTGGCCTTTGGCTATCGTTGGATCCGATGATCCCCGGAAGCTCCTCGGCGCCGCCGGCAATCATGTCGGACATCCGCCAGAACAAATGGGCAAGGCGGGTGAACACCAGCCGCTCACGCTCGGCGGGTGCGGTTCCGTCCGGAATGGTCACAGTTTCCAGACCCACGACTTTCTTGAAATCCGGCCAGATCATCATCGACTGTGCGATCACGGAGTAGCAGTTCGGAGCCTCATCGCTTTCGTCTGGCTCCGGCGGCAAGCCGGGATATTGCGTCGCCGCGGCGTAGAATTTGTAGGCGCCGTAGCCTAGCTGGAGCAGGAGCTTTTCAGGCACGGCGATGTCGGCGGCGAAGGAGACCAGCCGAGCTTCGCTCAGCGTCTTCGGATCGATGGCGCTAAGATCCTGGGCGCCCAGCGCGGAGCAGAAGGCGAGCTCGCTATTGTGCTCGCGAAGCAGGTTGGCCAGCGGCTGCTGCTGTTGCACGGTGTCGGTGAGCAGGATGATGGTCTTGAGCATCGCGTGAGGTCCCTCAGGGGAAGAGATGGCGGGCGGGCATGATGGCGTCGTCGGCCGCGCAGTTGGCAAAGAGGTCGTTGGCGATGCGCTGTCCCGGCGCGACCTCAAGGATGCGGTGGCGCGCCAGCGCCGCCGCCTCGCGTGCCGCGCCGACGTCGTCCTGCCAGGCGCACAGCGACAGTTCGAGGCGACCATAACCGCCGCAATCGGCGGCATAGGCGCCGGTCACGGCCTCCACGGTGGCGGCCACCGCGCCGGCGTCACTTTTCGAGATGTCGCGCAGGATCACGGCGATGCCGTTGCTCGCCTCGGCTTTCGACGTCATCACCATGAAGGCATCGCGTGCGCCGGTGCGGCCGGCGCGGCGGGCCGACCGCACCAGGCTTGCAAAGGCGGGATCGGGTCCGAGTTCCAGCGTCGTCGTCTGCTGGTTGTGCAGCACAGTGGCGCGCATCGCACCGAGATCGCCCGCGAGCGCGTGATAGGAGCGCGGCAGCCACACCGTATCGAGCGGCACCTGCGACGAGGTCAGGCTCCAGGCCTGGTCGAGCAGATAGCCCTCCCAGATCGCGGGATACGATGCGGCGAGGTGCTGCCAGGTGCGCAGCAACATCTCCGCGGCGCGGGTGCGGCCAAGATAGAACGTCCGCGCCGACATCTCCCAGCGATTCCATTTGTGAAGCGCGATGTCGCAGCCGAGGAAGGACGGCAGCAGCGGCGCCTCGCGCAGCACGGCGCCGGCCTCGACGAACAGCAGCGGCTCGCGATATTTATCCCACATCCGCAGCAAGAACTCAGCCTTCTCGAAGCAGAGCAGGCGGTCGCTGAATTGGGTGTCGATCGGCTCGATGTGACAGGCCAGATCGAAGCGTTCGAGCGAATGCCGGAGCGCGAAGGCGGCAGTCGCGTCGCCGCCGCGCGGGTAGCATGAAACGATCCTCGGGCGGACGGTGGATGTGTCTGCGGCGGCGGCGAGGAATTTCGACCAGCCGATCCCGCCCCACCACATCTCATGCGGGCCGTCGGCGCCGCAGGGGCCGACGGTGCCGAACTCGGTCAGCTTGGACTTGAGGAAATCGAAGCCGGGATTTTCGCTTCTGGGAATGACGATGGCGCTGCCGGGAGTGAGCGAGCGGTAAAACAGCTCAGCCGCGGCGCCGCTCGGCGCTTCCTTGAGGATGATGACGCCGGCACGCCGGATCCCGGCGCTGTCGTCCAGCGTCGGGGCGCCAAATTGGCTCGTGAGCCAGCCCAGGCGATCGCGCTGGGCGCGGCCGAGCCTGAGGCCACCGGATTGCAGGAGGTCATCAAGGTCTTCATGCGTCCCGTCAGTCAATTCCGTGCCCCCTCGCGTCGCCGACCAAGCCCTTGGACTTGAACGGCGGAGGAGGCGCGATCAGGCGCACTATTTGGGCGTGGACCCGAGCGGGGTGATGGCGACCGAGTAGATCGCGATGTCCTGCGTCATCGGGGCGACGGGGATCAGCAGGCAGGCGTCCTCGTTCTCGGCGCGATAGTGCGCGTGATTTCGCTGGATGCCGGCTGAGATGAGGCTTTCGGCGGCGATGCCGATCACGTCCTGGCTCTCGGCAGCGTCGCTGATGTCGTCGGCGGACTGGATGGTCACGCCATGCAGGATGCCCTCGGCGGCGAGTTTCGGCAGGGGCAGCGCGATCATGGCGATGCCCATGGCGCGCGAAAGGGGAATCCGCAGGCGCAGCTCGCCGAGGCCGGTGCGGTAGAGAGTTGAGGTCTCCAGCGCCGCTTCGCCGTTGGCGCGGAATAGCCCGATCCGGACCTGGCCGCAGGGACTTTCCTCGAAGACATCGGCGGGCAGGCGGTTGGCTCCGAACAACGCATAGAGGTAGGCGTTCGACGGTGACAGCCGGGCGAAGCAGCCTGCGAGCCACATCGGCGGTGCGCCGGATGTGCAGGCAGCGGAGAAACCGCGGGCGGTGATTTGTCGGCGGATGAAATCGCTGTCGATCATCGGCGCAAGCGAATGGGTGCCGAAATTGACGTCGTGCTTCAGTCCGCCGAGCAGCGCCAGCTCGTCCTCGTCAGGCAGCAGCAGGAACCGCGCCAGCGTCGCCGTGCACCAGCGCGCGGCGACATCAGGGGCGTCATAAGGGCTGAGACAGAAGTCGAGCGCGACATCCTCGGCGCTCTCCGCAAACGCCACTGCTCCCGCCTGGATCTCCGCGGCCAACGCGATCTGGCTCGCCGGGCGCGGATTGATCTCGCGCAGCACCCGCTCGCCGTCATAGTCCCGGACGGAGCCGTCCGCCGAGCAACAAATCTGCTCCAGCAGCGCGACATTGCGGATCAGCATACGCTTGATATGGGGCGTCACCACGAGGTCCGAGATGAAGCCTGCCGCGCTGTCCTCATCGGCGATATCGTCGAAGGCGTCGTCGAGCGAGATCAGATAGGCGCCGTGGAGGCGGATCTCGAGGCCCCCGAGATCGAAGACGCGGCGTAGCGCCTTCTGTACGCTGCCGGAATAGCCGAGATCGGCGAGCACGAGGTCGGTGCACTCGTCGAAATCGGGGATTGTGTGGCGCAGATAGGCAAGCAGTCGGGCACGCAGGGCGGTCGCTAGCTCGACGATTTCGCTGGCGTCCATCAGCTCTGGCAAAGCTTCGGCGAGATCTTCGCCGGGCGCAATTCCGTCAGGATAAGCGGCAAAGAACGCGGCGACATTCGGCGGCAGGATCTTGATCACGTCCCGGAAGGCCGGCGCATCGATCTTCAAGATCTTGCTGAGGAGATCGACTAACGGCTGCATGGTATCGGCCGAGGCGATCAGGCTGACGCGCCGGTTGATCTCCAGATAGGCCGATGTCGTGCCGTGCAACTCCTGCCAGATTTGGTGGGATAAGAAGCCGTCGCGGCCGAGAAAGGCGAGGGCGACCTTCCGGCCCGGGCCGGCAACCGCCTCGCAGCGCCGGGCGATGAACGCGTCGAACGCGGTCATCACCGGCCCGAGCACGGTCATGCCGAGATGAAAGGCCGGCGATTTCTCGGCGCTGCGGGCGGCGATCATGCGCCGCAAGGTCCGCGCGCCGTGATCGAGCTTTGACGGCGCGCCGCCGCATAACAGCTCGAACAGCGCGGTCTCGCGCTGGAATCTAGACGCCAATTGCGCGGTCGCCTGCGGATAATAACGCGGGCGGATGCCGTGGCGCTTCGCGCCCTTGATGTCGGCCTTGTCGTTGTCGCCGACGTGAAAGGAGGCGCCGGCATCGACGCCCTGCTCGGACAGATACTTTGCGAACAGCGCCTCGCTCTTGCCGCTGCCATGGTCGCAGGACGCGTAGAGGAAGTCCCAGGTCAGCCCGGGACGGCACGCGCGCAGCAGTCGCGCCAGCCGGTCGGAATCCCAGTAGGTGTCGGAGATGAATCCGACGCGGTGGCCGGCGCGCTTCATGTCCCAATATTGCCGGAGCATGTCCGGATTGGCGCGGCAGAGTTCGAGTTCGGCTGCGAACTCTGATTCGACGAGATCGTCCAGATGATGGTGCGCAAGGCCGAACAGCCTGAACGGAAAAAAGGAATAGATGTCATCGATGCGAACTTCGCTCGCGCCGCGCTTCTCCTTCGCGGTCCTCCGCGCGCGCGCTTCGGCCTGGATACGATGCTGAACGAAACTACCGGAAACATTCGGACAAATCTGCGAAATGCCGGAAAGCTCGTAAGTCCTTTCAAATACGCCATCTGGCGTCGTGCAGGCGCGCAGAAGAAATGTATCGAAAACATCGAATGACCAAGCAGAAACAATCTTCGCACGACGCTCTGCGCCTGGTGTAGCGATCGCCATCCCGGGATTCCCCATCAATCGGATCAATTAACGTGCGCATTCGCGTTGTCAGGCGCCACATGCGCGAAAAAAATTCACGCGCGATTCAAAAACGCATTCGTCACGACTGACAGATTCAAAAAAATCGCTAGGTTCGAAAAAGGTGATTCGGAAAAAATTGCCGAGTGCAGAAGTCGTCTCGCGTTCATTCACACTCGGAAACATCAGCATCTTGATGCGCAGCGTGCGCGTCGCGTTTGATCACCTAGTGCCGCGTAATGTCAGCGTTTTCTCTCAACGACATCTGTTCAGGATGATTGATCCGCCATGGCGCGAGACGATGTGATGATTGCAGGTGGGATGCGCGAAGAGCTCGCGCGCTCGGCAATTATTGCCCGACACTCGGCAAAAGATACCGGCTAACGTCTTGAAAAATAAGAAAAATTATCCGCCTGGATTGTCTTGGCCCTGCGTTCAACGCCTGGAAGCCGTGTGGCATGTGCGCCGCCGGCATTGCGGGTTGGAGATTGCGGGATGAGTTACGCTGCTGAAGTCTGGGCTCCCGCCGCGGCCGAGATCACGACGACGCTGCCGGCTGAAGAGATCGTGCCTGTTATGCCGTCGGCGCCGCTGGCGCCTGATAGCCCGCCTGATACCGCTGAAATCGTCTTCGACGAAGACAGCGAACTCCTCGACAAACTGGCGACCGGTGACGAGGCCGCGTTCCGCATGCTGGTCGAGCGCCACATCGATCGCGCCTACGCGATCGCGCTGCGCATCGTCGGCAACGCGGCCGACGCCGAAGACGTGGTGCAGGACACCATGCTCAAGATCTGGAGCCATCGCGGACGCTGGCAGCACGGCCGCGCAAAATTCTCGACCTGGCTCTACCGCGTCATCTCCAACCGCTGCATCGACCTGCGCCGCAAGCCGCGCAACGAGAATGTCGACACGGTGCCTGAAGTCGCCGACAGCCAGCCGGGCGCGGTCGAGATCATCGAGCGCAACGAGCTGAATGGCATGCTGGAGCTCGCGATGCTGCGCCTGCCCGAGCAGCAGCGCATTGCCGTGATCTTCTCGTACCACGAGAACATGAGCAACGGCGAGATCGCCCAGGTGATGGACACGACGGTGGCGGCGGTCGAGTCCCTGCTCAAGCGCGGACGCCAGCAGTTGCGTCAATTGCTGCGCAAGCACGAACGCGACATCCGCAACGCGTTTACCGATTGCTAACCATAAAATCGGCTCTGCGGAAAATTTCGCGCCTGATCTCCTTGCGATCCACCGTTTGAGCGAACGGACGGGGCTGCGGTCTGCGTCGTCAATCGTCTTCAACGATGCGGCACGCCTTGCCCATCAGCACAGGAGTCTTCGATGCCTGCAATTTCCACCAACACCGCCGCGAACGCCGCGGTCCGCTACCTCAACATCAATTCCGCGCAGGAGAGCAGCGCCCTCTCCAAACTGTCGAGTGGCTCGCGCATCACCTCCGCTTCCGACGATGCCGCCGGCCTTGCGATCTCGACCCGCATCTCCTCGGACGTCACCACGCTCCAGCAAGCCGCGACCAACTCTTCGCAGGCGACCGCGATCCTCCAGACCGCCGACGGCGGCGCCTCCAACATCTCCGACATCCTGGCGCGCATGAAGTCGCTTGCGTCGGAGTCCGCCTCGGGCACCACGACCGACTCCAGCCGCGCCTACATCAACTCGGAATTCTCGCAGCTCACGAGCGAAATCAATTCGATCGCGACCGGCACGCGCTATTCGAGCCAGAGCCTGCTCGATGGCTCCAGCGTGTTCTCGTCCGGCGTTTCGGTCCTGGTCGGCTCGTCCGGCTCGGACACCATCACCATCACGCTATCGAACCTGACGGCGTCGTCGCTCGGCGTCTCTTCGCTCGACGTGAGTTCGCTGTCGGACGCGACCTCGGCGCTATCTGCGCTCGATACCGCGATCAATACGGTCTCGGCCGCCCGCGCCAGCATCGGTGCACAGGAATCGCGCTTCAATTTCTCGTCCGACTCGATCTCGACCCAGACCCAGAACCTGCAATCGGCCAACTCGGCGATCAAGGACGTCGATATCGCGTCCGAACAGGCCACGCTGTCGTCAGCCGAGGTGAAGACCCAGGCCGCGGTCTCGGCCGAATCCGCGGCGAACCAGATGCCGCAGTATCTGCTCAAGCTGCTCGGCTAAGCGGCTAGGCCAATGATGGCCGGGCCGGCTTGATGCTGGCCCGGTTCCCCCTGGGATGGATCGAGCAGCACAGTGACGTCAGTCAGTTCGAGCACCAGCAGCACCGCCAGCACAAGCTCGAGTACGTCGAGCGCCTCCTCGGTGACCACGACCGGGACCACGACATCGACCAGCGTCGATTGGAGTGCGCTGATCACGGCCGCGGTGAACGCGAAGCTCACGGCGGCGACCACGATCTCGACCTCGATCACCAGCAACCAAGCCAAGATCTCGGCCTACCAGACGCTCCAGACTGACCTTTCGACGCTCTCCAGCGGCCTGTCCTCGCTTGCGACATCAATCGTCAATTCGCTCGCGACCAACGTCTTCGCCACGCGCTCGGCCACCATCAGCTCGACCGGCGACGTCAGCGCGTCCTCCGCGCTCTCGATGTCGGTCAGCAACGGCGCGGCCACCGGCAGCCATACCTTGACCATCAGCCAGGTCGCGACCGCGCAGAAGGTGGCCGGCACTGCGCAGTCGAGCGAGACCAGCGCGCTCGGCTACACCGGCACGTTCTCGCTCGGTCTCGGAAGCGGCAGCACCGCAAGCATCAGCGTCACCAGTACGATGTCGCTCCAGGACGTCGTCGATGCCGTCAACGCCCAGACGTCGACCACCAATGTCCAAGCTTCGATCGTCCAGGTGTCGAGCGGGTCGTACGAGATGGTGCTGACGGGCACCGAGGATGCCGCCGACATCTCGTATTCGAGCACGTCCGGCGACGACATCCTGAACAAGCTCGGTATCACCGACAGCACGGGCGCGTTTTCCGACGTGCTGCAGACGTCGCAGGCGGCAAAATTCAGCCTCGACGGCATCTCGATGACGCGAGATACCAACGACATCACCGACGTGCTGACGGGCGTGACGTTCAATCTGCTTCAGGCAACGACCAGCGGAGCGACGCTGAACATCAGCATCGAGCCCGACACTAGCCAGATCTCGACTGCGGTCCAGACGCTCGTCACCAACTACAACACGTTCCGCGACGCAGTGATCGCGCAGCAGGCGACAGCCTCGGATGGCACCGCGGATTCCAGCGCCGTGCTGTTCGGCGACGGCACCATGCGCGACATCATGGGCTCGCTGCAAAACGCGCTCAACAGCACGGTGGGCGGCCTGACCATGGCCGACCTCGGCCTGTCCTTCAACGAGAAGAACGAGCTCTCACTCGACACCTCGACGCTGTCCAACGTCCTGAGCACCAATCTGAGCGGCGTCACCACGCTATTGTCGGCGCAGACCAAGACCTCGTCGAGCCAGCTCAGCGTCGTCAACACGGGAACCTCGCCGCAATCTTTCACGCTCGACGTGGCCGTGGATTCGTCCGGAAATCTCACCTCGGCTTCGGTCGGCGGGGACTCATCGCTGTTCACGGTGAGCGGTACGACGATCATCGGCGCTGCGGGAACGGCCTATGCCGGCATGGCCTTCACCTATTCGGGATCGACGTCGCAGTCGATCACGGTGACCTCGACATCAGGCATCGCGACGCAGCTCTACCAGCTGTCCAAGACCGCGTCGTCGAGCTCGGGCTCACTGCAGACACTGATCACGAATCTGACCGATCGCGACACCGAGCTTCAGCAGAAGGTCGACGATATCGACAGCGCGGCGTCCGCCTACCAGAGCCAGCTCCAGACCCAATACGCGAAATACCAGGCCGCGATCTCGAGCGCGAACAACACGCTCACCTATCTCAAGGCCCTGCTTAACTCCAGCTCGAGTGGTTGATGATGCATAATCCGATGGCGTACATGGCCAATCAGGCCTATCGGGGCGCGGCCACCAGCGTGCCGCCGCTCAAGGCAATCTCGATGCTGCTTGGCGGCGCGATTACCTTCTTCCAGAAGTCGTTGGCCGCGCAGGAGGCACGGCGCTTCGAGGAAGGACACGAATACCTGCTGAAGGCGACCGCGATCCTGCGCGGGCTCAGCCACAATCTCGACTTCACCAAGGGTGAGGGGGTGGCCGAGCGGCTGTTCCAGACCTACAACAGCCTGATCGTGGCGAGTCACAAGGCGTTCGGCAGGCCGCACGCGCGGGAGAGTTTTCGGCGGATCATCGCGGCCGTGACCGAGCTTCGGGAGGCCTGGGAGCACGTCGACGCGGCGGTGCGCGGGGCCAAGCCTGCGCCGGCCGATTCGGCCCGCACAGGCTAAAGGCGGCGGCGCTCGGGCCGCCAAAGCATCCCGGCGTCGCCAGCCCGGCAGTTTGAGCCAGTTTCCGTAATGCTCCGGGCGGTTTTGGCGCACAAGGCCGGCGGAAACCGGTTTCCGCCGCACCAGCAATGCTTTATGACGGGCCTGACCGAGGCGGGATCGGCGGGCGATGGACGTCACCGAATTTGAGGAACTGATCGACCGGCTGGGCGAGGATCTCTCGCGCTGGCCCGAGGATCGTCGCTTGCCTGCTGAAGAGCTGCTGAAGCACTCCTCGGCCGCCCAGGCTCTGCTCGAAGAGATGCGCGCCTTGCGCCGTGCACTCGCCGCGCCCCCGGTGCGGGCGCCGGTCGGCCTCGCCGATCGCATCGCCGCCGCTGCCGCGAAAATGAAGAGCGACACCGCCGAGCCGCGCACCGAAGGCGAGACGGCCGAGAGCTGATCGGCTCTTCTTCCAACGTCTCTATGCTTGCTTCTTCACCTCGCCCCGCTCGCGGGACGAAAGAGCCCAGCTTCAGGTCGTCTCGACATCATCACGCTTCTCACCCACGCACACGGCAGATTTTGCCGTGTCGAAGGCGATTTTCGCGCGGGTGAATCCGCGCCTGAATCGGCGCGTCCACGCGTTTCATCAGCACACAGATTTCAAGCGCGCTGATCGACATCCTTGTCACCGGCTGCGCGGGAAACCCGGAGTCCCTGATGACAGTTTCCGCGACGAGTTCTGCAACGACTGCCGCCACGACGACATCGTCGTCCTCGAGCACGTCGTCCAGTTCGACGCTGACGTCCACCGAATTCATGAGCCTGCTCGTCAGCGAGCTTCAGAACCAGGATCCGCTGAACGCGACATCGACCACCGACCTCGTCAATCAGCTCACCTCCTACGCCAATTTCACCTCCCAGCAGTCGATCAACTCCAGTCTGACCTCGCTTTCGAGTTCGTTCTCGAGCCTCGTGACGCTCAACTCGGTCAACTATATCGGCCACACCGTCGAGGCGAAGACTGACACGTCGACGCTGAGCAATGGCTCGGCGACGTTCGGCTATTCGTTGTCATCGGCCGCCTCCGACGTTTCGATCACCGTGAAGGACTCCTCGGGTAACACTGTCTACACCGGCACAGGGACCGGCAATGCCGGCTCCAACAGCTTTACCTGGGACGGCAAGAATTCCAGCGGCACCCAGCTCACCGACGGCGGCCAGTACACCATTTCGGTGACGGCGACGGATTCGGCCGGCAACTCGGTGCTCAACTACACGACCGTCACCGGCACGGTCACGGGTATCGACACGTCGACCTCAACGCCGTCGCTGACCGTGAACGGCGTCTCCGTCAGCGCCGCCAACATCATCGGCGTCACGTCCTGATCCTTCGTCACGATTTCTCTGGAGTTCCATCATGAGTCTCACCGGTGCATTGTCCTCGGCGATCTCGGCGCTCAGCGCGCAGAGCCAGTCCCTGTCGATGATCAGCGACAACATCGCCAATTCCTCTACGACAGGCTACAAAACGACGTCGGCGATGTTCGACGATCTCGTCACCGCATCGAGCAACACGACGGCCTATGCCTCCGGCGGCGTCACGGTCTCGGGCCGGGCCAACATCACGCAGCAGGGCCTGCTCGCGACGACTTCCAACGCCACCGACGTCGCGATCCAGGGCTCCGGCTTCTTCGTCGTGACCAGCGCCACCTCAGGCGGCACCACGTCTTACACCCGCAACGGCGCTTTCTCGACCGACAACGCCGGCTATCTCGAGAACAATGGCAGCTACCTCGAAGGCTGGCGCACTGACGCGGACGGAAACGTCGTCGGTAATGAATCGGCGAGCAATCTGCAGGCCATCAACACCCAGGTCGCCTCGACCAGCGGCAGCGCCACCACCAAGACCACGATTGCAGCCAATCTGCCGTCGGACGCCGCGACCGGCGATACCTACACCAGCTCGATGACGGTCTACGATTCGCTCGGCGCTGCGAACTCGATGCAGGTCACCTGGACCAAGACCGGGACCAATACCTGGAGCGCAAGCTTTGCCAATCCGACCTCGACATCGAGTACCACGACCGCGACCGGCACGGCCTCGGGCACGATCGCGATTACGTTCAACAGCGATGGTTCGCTTGCCAGCACCAGCCCAAGCCCCGCAACGGTGAAAGTCACGGGCTGGACCGATGGCGCGACGGACAGCACCATCACGATGAATCTCGGCACCGCCGGCAAGACAGACGGTCTGACGCAATATGCCTCGGGCGAGACGACGCCGACCGTCAACGTCACCAGCATCTCCTCGGACGGCCTGTCCTACGGCAAGCTCTCCAGCATCTCTATCGGCAAGAGCGGCATCGTCGACGCCACCTATTCGAACGGCCAGACCATCGCGATCTACAAGATCGCGGTGGCGACCTTTGCCGATCCGACCGGGCTCTCTGCTGCGAGCGACGGCCTTTATTCGGCGACCGTGACGTCTGGGAACGCCGCATTGCAGGCGTCCGGCGAGAACGGCGCGGGCACGATCTATGGCAGCGAGCTGGAATCCTCGACCACCGATACCTCCAGCCAGTTCTCCAGCATGATCTCGGCACAGCAGGCCTATTCCGCTGCCTCCCAGGTCATCTCGACCGTCAACAAGATGTACGACACGCTCATTTCGGCGATGAGGTGAGCGATGCGCGGTGACAAGGCCAGCGCCGCCGGAGAGGTGTTGCTGCGTCGGCTGCAGCGCCTGGTGGCGCGAGCCGGGAGTGTCAGGGACAGCGACCACAAGCAGCTCGTTGCGTTGCTCGATGATATCGAGACGACCCGCCGCGGTCTGATGAAGGAGTGCGCCGAGGTTGAGGGGCAGATGAGACAGGCCACGGTCAGGACGACCGCGATCGGCGCCTATTTGCGCAATTCGCAAATCCAACGTGGCAAGCGGCATAATTAGAAGAAGGCGATGACCATGAGTGTAGCCCAAACCACCAGGACCAATGCCACGAATGGCGACGCGCGGATCAAGTCGCTGATCCAGCTGATCGACGTTCTCACCGTGCTGGTCGCGGAGGAGAATGCCGAGCTCGCCAAGGGCCTGCCGGCCTCGCGCCTGAAGCAGGTCGACGAAAAGAACCGCCTGGCCGAGATTTTTGAGCGGACCGTCGCCGAATGCGCCGCCGGAACGGCCACGCTGAACGTGCGCGACCGGATCCTGCGCGAGCAACTGCTGGATCGGATCCTGAAGCTGCGCGCGGCGATGGACGAGAATTTGGTGCGCCTGCGCGCGGCGATCGAGGCCAGCAACCGCAGGATCGAGGCGGTCATGCAGGCGATCCGCGAACAGATCGCCGCGGTGTCGCCCTATGGCGCCTCCGGCCGCGTCGCTGCACGCGCCGTCTCCAGCGGCACCAACCGCAGCGCCTGACGAGCAGGGGAGCCCGCCGTGTCGCTCGATATCGCACGATCGATCGCCTTCAGTGGACTGTCGTCCACCTCGGTCCAGATCAGTGTGACGTCGTCGAACATCTCGAACGCCGACACGACGGGCTATACCAAGAAGACCGCGAACCAGTCGAGCAGCGTCACCAACGGCGTCGGCACCGGCGTCACGGTGACCGGCATCACCTCGACGGTGGACAAGCTGCTGCTGAAGTCGCTGGTCAGTGCGGACTCCGATCTCGGCTCGGCCGACACGACCAACACCTATCTGACATCGCTGGAAAAGCTCTACGGCTCGACCAGCAGCACGAGCAGTTCGTCGACCGGGACCTCGCTCGCCAACGGCATCGCCTCGCTGGAGTCGGCGCTGTCGTCGCTGGCGAGCACGCCGAGCAGCGCCTCGCTGCAATCCAACGTCGTCAGCGCGCTCGACGACGTCACGAGCCAGTTGCGGGAGACATCGAGCGGCATCCAGAAGCTCCGCTCCAATGCCGATCAGGACATCTCGTCCTCGATCAACAGCGTCAACACGGACCTGCAGAACATCGCGGATCTGAACGCTGAGATCAAGCAGACGGCTGCAGCCGGCCAGTCGACCGCTGACCTGGAGGACCAGCGCAACACTGCGCTCCAGGACGTCGCCTCCAAGATGAACGTCAGCTACTATACGGCGTCGAACGGCGATCTCCAGGTCTACACCACGACCGGGCAGGCGCTGGTCGACTCTTCCGCGCACAAGATCAGCTATACGTCGGCTGCCAACGTGTCGTCGTCGACGACCTACACCGCCGGCTCGTCGTCGAGCGGTTTCAGCGCGATCACGGTGAACGGCGTCGACATCACCTCGCAGATATCAGGCGGCAGCATCGGCGGGTTGATCACGCTTCGCGACAAGACCCTGCCGGCGGCACAGTCCCAGCTCGACCAGCTGGCGACGCAGCTCGCTTCCGCGGTCAATACCGTCTCGAACAGCGCGTCCTCGGTCCCGGCGCCGACGTCCCTGACGGGGACGACCGGCGTCACCAGCAGTACGGCTTTGTCGGCCACGGGTACGGTGCGGCTGGCCGTCACCGACAAGAGCGGCAATCTGGTTTCCTACAGCGATCTCGACCTGTCATCCTATTCGACGGTCGGTGATCTCGTCACCGCCATCAACGGCATCTCCGGGATGTCGGCATCGATCGATGCCAACGGCCATCTCGCGATTACCGCGACCGGCTCGGGCAATGGCGTCGCCATCAACGAGATGACGAGCTCGATCGGCAGTTCGAGCGAAGGGTTTTCCGACTATTTTGGCCTCAACGACCTCGTGACTGGCACCAGCGCGTCTGACATCGCGGTCAACAGCAGCATCCTGACCGGCTCCAGCGAGTTGCAGCTTGCGACGCTGGATTCCTCGTCGAGCCTCACCGTCGGCAGCTCTGTGCTGACCTCGGGGTCCGCGACCGTGGTCAACGCGTTCTCCAGCGCATTGACGGCGTCCCGGACGTTCTCTTCCACAGGCGGGCTCGCCGCCACCACCGGCTCCTTCGCCGACTATGCCTCGGCCATCGTATCCGATGTCGCGAGCAAATCCTCGCAGGCTTCTACCAACTACACCGCCAAGGAGACCGCGCAGTCGACCTATGCGAGCTCGCTGTCGTCGCAGTCGGGCGTCAATCTCGACGAAGAGTCGGCCAATCTAAGTACGCTCCAGAACCAATACTCGGCGGCTTCCGCGCTGATCTCGGCGATCAACACGATGTACTCGGCGCTGATCACCGCCGTTCAGTCGTCGTAAGGCGAGGGAGCGGGCATCATGGTCGCGATGCGGATCGCCACCTTTGCTCAGTCGAGCAAGATGATTTCCGACGCCATGCGCGTCGAGTCGGTCATGGCCAACGAGCAGGTTCAGGAGTCCTCCGGCGTCGTCTCGACCGATTTTGCGGGTTACGGCTCGAACGCGCAGCATGTCGTCAATCTCCAGGTCTCGGTGACGCGCGCGCAGTCCTATGTCGATGCGGCGACGCTCGCCGACAGCAAGGTCCAGGTCATGTACTCGGCCGTCGGCTCCATGACCGACATCGTCACGCAGCTCCGCTCCCAGCTCAGCGCGGCGTCGACCGGAAGCTCGACCGAGACGACCTCGGTGATTTCCTCGGCCCAGCAGATGCTCCAGGAGATGGGGTCGCTGATGAACACGCAATATGACGGCCAGTATGTCTTCGCCGGTGGCAAGACCGACACGGCACCGGTCGACCTCACCAGCTTTTCGTCGGGGACGGGCTCGACCACCACGGCGGACACCAGCTACTACAAGGGCGATGACGAGATCGCCTCGGTGCGTGTCGCCAACGACGACACCGTGTCCTATGGTGTGAACGCCGACAATTCGGCGTTCGAAGAAGTGATGCGCGTGCTGAAATTCGTGGCCAACAGCACCTCGCTGTCGTCCTCGGACATCTCCAGCGCGCTCAATCTCGCCAGCACGGCACTCGACGACACTGCAGCAGTGCAGGCCAAGCTCTCCAGCTCGGCGTCTTCGATCGAGACGGCGAGCGCGCGCCAGACCGACTACAAGAGCTATGCCGAGAGCCTGTCGAATGACCTCACCGGCGTCGATGTCGCCGCCATCACCGCCCAACTCTCGACCTACCAGGCGCAGCTCACCGCGTCCTATTCGGCGATGTCAAAAATCCTCAGCATGAACCTGGCGAGCTATCTGAAATAGGCTGGGCCTGTTCGGCCGCGATCCGCTCCATCGCTATGGTGCGGAGCTTTGCGCGCTGGATCTTGACGCCGTTGGCGCTGTCGGTGACCGGAAAGGCGTCCACGATGTAGATCCGCGCCGGCACCTTGTAGCCGGCGAGCCGCTCGCGCAGGCGTGCCGTCAGCGCATCCTGTTGTGGCGAGGTTCCTGCTGGAATGACGAAGGCGACGCAGCGCGCCTGGCCCTTCAGATCGACCGCGACGACTTGCGCATCGGCAACGCCCGCGCAGGCCTTGAGCTCGTCCTCGATCTCGCCGGGCGCGACCAGGAAGCCGCCGAGCCGCAAGGCATCGCCCGCGCGGGTCTCGTAGACGAAGGCGCCGCCGCGGATACGGCCGATGTCGCCGGTGCGGAAGAAGCCGTCCGCAGTGATCGCGTCGCGCGTCGCTTCTGGATTGTTGAAATAGCCGAGGAAGCACGACGGCGCGCGGATCTCGATCTCGCCGGAGACGCCCGGCGCCGCAAGCTCGCCGGTCTCGGTGTCGCGCACGCGAACCTGTGCGTCTGGTGACATCGGCCAGCCGCCGCCCTCGATGCGATCAGCGAAGGTATCGCTGTCGCGCGCGATCGAGAACAGCGCCTGCACCTCGCTGGAGCCATAGAGGCCGAACAGCGGCAGACCACGCGCCTGGGCCTCCGTAGCCAGCTCACGCCAGCCGGGCTGGAACGCAGCGAAGCCACAGACCTGGAGATGCGGGAACGGCCGCGGCGCTTCAGTGAGGGCGAGGATGCGGCGGAACATCTCGTCGGAGCCAAAGCTGTGCGTGATCCTGTGCTCGGTGAGGATCTTGAGTGCCGGCGCGGCCTCGAAGGCGTCGAGCACGTGGATGGTCGCGCCGGCGGCGATGAAGCCGAGCAGGCTCGTCATGCCAAAAGTGCCGCAGAACGGCAGCATCGCCAGCAGCGAGTGGCGCTGCGGGGAGAGCTGGAGCGCTCTGGCAACGGCCTTGGCGTGGCTCGCGAGCGTTCGCTGCGAATGCGCAACCAGTTTTGGTCCCTTGGTCGTGCCCGAAGTGGTGTAGAGCAGCACGGGCAGATCGACGTCGGCCTGGGAGGGGGCTGGAGGATAGGGCTCGTCGAAGGCGTCGAAGCGCACGCAGGGCCATTGTACCGCGATCGCATCCGCACCGACCACCGCGAGCTCTTGCAACGCGGGGACATCAGCCTTGGCGATGTCGGCGAGAATGGACTCGAAATCGATCGAGCGGAACGCCGCCTCGACCACCAACAGCTTTGCGCCTGATAGTTTCAGGAGGTGCACGACCTCTGCGCTGCGGTAGCGTGTATTGACGGCGGCGACGATCGCACCCAGCCGGGCCGCGGCAAACAGCAGCGCGATCCATTCGACCCGGTTGAACAGCCAGACGGCAACCACGTCGCCCTTGCCGATGTCTCGTGCGGCCAGCCACGCCGCCGTCTGCTCGATCTTTCCCGAGAATTCCGCGCGTGAGACGGGCGTGCCGTCGAACATGAAGGCGGGATCGGCGGCGATCTCCGATCCGATCAGCGAATGCAGTGAAACATCGTCGGCATGCATGGCAACCGGAGTAGCCCGCCCGCGCAGACCTGTCTACTTGGTGCCGAACATCCGGTCGCCGGCATCGCCCAGGCCCGGCACGATGTAGCCGTGATCGTTGAGCCGTTCGTCGATCGCAGCCGTCCAGATCGGCACGTCGGGATGCTCGCTCTGGAATTTCGCAATGCCCTCGGGTGCCGATAGCAGGCAGACAAAGCGGATGTCGCGGGCGCCGCGGTCCTTGAGGAGGGAGGCGCCGGCGCTGGCCGAATTGCCGGTCGCCAGCATCGGGTCCATCAGGATGACGGTGCGGTCGGACAGGTCCTGCGGCGCCTTGAAGTAATATTCCACAGCCTGCAATGTGTCGGGATCGCGGTAGAGCCCGATATGGGCGATACGGGCCGAGGGCATCAGCGCCAGCATGCCGTCGAGGAAGCCGACGCCCGCGCGCAGGATCGGCGCCAGCGTGAGCTTCTTGCCGGCGATCTTCGGCGCCTGCATCGGCGAGATCGGCGTCTCGATCTCGACCAGCTCCAGTGGCAGGTCGCGCGTCACCTCGTAGCCCAGCAGCATCCCGATCTCGTTCAGGATCTCCCGAAAACTCTTGGTCGAGCGGTCCTTCTCCCGCATCAGGGAAAGCTTGTGCTGGACCAGGGGATGGGCGACGACATTGACGCTGCTTGTGCTCATGCAGCCGATCTAACACGGTTCCGCGAAGCGGCGCCAGATCGGCCGGGCCATTTTCCGCAGGGCGCGAAGCGCCCCTGGCCGGGCGATGGGGATCTAGACGCCGAGGCCCCGCGCGGCGAGCGTGATCACGATCGTCAGGACCGCGCCCCAGACCAGGCTTAGTGCCATGGTCAGGATGATCGTGGCCGCATGCTCGAGATGTCCCTTGAGGAGCTGCACGTCTAGCTGTCCGAGGCGGGCTCAGCCGTGGCGCGCAGGCCGAGCAGCAGCGCGGCCATCAACGCGAGCAGTATGGCGATCTTGAGCTCGATCATGGCGTGTTACCTCGCGGCGAGGCGCGCCAGAAACCGCCTGGCCTGTTCCGCAAGTACGATCAGCGGATTGCCGCGGTTCTCGATGTCGAGCTCGAAGGTCTCGCTGGGAAACACCAGCGCGCAGCGCGTTGGCGCGCTCTGACGATTGGCGAAATCGACGGCGGAGCTCTTGAGCAAGAACAGGCCGCCGGCGCGCCCGTTCGTCTCGCGCGCGACCCAGAGGCCTGCCTGGTTGCGGCCGATGAAGAAGGCCGGAATGGCAGTGCTGACGACGTCAGGGTCCAGCGGCTTGAGTTCTGCCGCCGGCACCTGCCGTGCCTGGCGATGAGGGGTTTGAAGAGCAATCGCGGCCATGGCGGCCTCCTCACACATCTGCAAGGTCATGATGGTCTTTGCCGTCGGTCAGGCGTGGAGGTTCCAGACAAAGATTGTAGTCTTCAGTGCGATGAGCGCGGTGAGCACGCCGCCCATGGTGAGCGCGGCCAGCGCGCGCAACGCGACGCGCTTGAGCTGAGCCTTGCGCTCGCCAGAGATACGCATCGGGCGTTCGGCCCAGTTGAAGGGCCGTTCAAAGTCATGTGTCAGCATCGACATGTCGGAAGTCCTTGTCCCTGGGGCGACACGGCGGCCGCCCCAATCATGCCTCTCATGATGAGCATTGCCGCATAGGAATGCGAGACGGGCGCTGGTGCTGTCGCATAGGAACGCCATAAAGGCGCGCTCTACGCGCCGAGGCCATCGATCAGCTCTTCGTCGGCAATCGCAACGAAGGCTCTCATGACCTCGGCCCGAGCCGCGTCATCCAGCGGCACGATCGGCAACCGTGTTGCCGGCGACATCAGGCCCAGCGTGCTCAGCGCATATTTGAGCGCGGACGGGCTTTCCTTGGAGAGGCAGGCGATCAGCGGGATCAGGCGCTTGTGCAGATAGCGCGCAGTTTGCAGGCGGCCTTGCCTAACTTGCGAGAAGATCGTGCGGCAGAGATCCGGCGCAATGTTGGAGATCTCCGAAATCGCGCCGTCACCGCCTCCGGCGAGGTAGCCGAAGGTAGTGGCGTCGTCGCCGGACAGCAGGCGAAAGCCCGTCGGCAGTAGCCGGCTGAGGCGCATCGGCCGGGCGACATCGCCGCTGCCATCGCGCAAGCCCACGAACTGGCGGGACTCGACCAGACGCAGAAGTGTCTCGTCGGCGAGCGGGCGCAACGTGCGGGAGGGCGCGTCGTGCAGGATCACGGGCAGGCCTGTCGAGCCGGCGATCGTGCGGAAATGCGCGAGCATGCCCTCCTGCATCGGCTTGTTGTAGGAAGGCACCGCACACATGATGGCGTCGGCACCGGCCGCCTCCGCGCGCCGGGCAAGCTCGACGGCGCGGCTGGTCGCATTCGACATGGCGCCCGCGATAACCCGCGCGCGACCGCGGGCGACGTCGACCGCGGCGCGAATGACGAGCGTCTGTTCGGCGGGCGAGAGCGTTGGTGCTTCGCCCGCTGTTTCGCAAACCACGAGCGCAGGAACACCCGCCGCGATCTGGCGCTCGCACTGCGCGGCGAATGCCTTGAGATCGATTCCATCCGACGCATCGAACGGCGACGGCAGATCGGGAATGAAGCCGGTAAACCAGGCTGAGGGAGGGATGAACATGGCTTGTCCGCCTGAAGGCGCCGGCTCAGGCGGCGCGCTGCGGCAGGTTGGGGCGGCTACCCATGTCGAGCTCGATCTCGCGCGGCAGCTCGACGATGGTCTCGGGATGCTGTCCGTTCTCGAACAATGCGTATTTGAAGGCCTCGGCACGGCTGACGAACAAGCCGCCGAACAGGCCGTTCTGCTCCTGGGCGATCCACTGACCCCGGTGGTTCCGGCCGACGAAAACGATACTTGAGAGGGCGCTGCACGAGGGAGGTTCGACGAATTTCACGGAAATATTCCTTCCAATTGACGGACGCTGCGGGATCTCGTCCCGTCATCGCCCGATCAATATCTTGCTCAATGGATATGATTTCGAGAGAGAGCGCGCGGCGATCTCATAGGAACGCCATAAGGCCTCGTACCCGCTCAGCCGATATTCTCGCAGGCGACCGGCTCATACAGCGCATCCGGGGCAGGGCGCACGCTGGGAACGCTCGGCCGAGAGACGTCCACGGCCAGTGCCTGGACTTCGATAAAGGCCGACAGCAGCGCGATCGCAAGATCGCCGTGGCAGCCTTCGACGGCCGCGTCGAGCCAGTCAGGCAGTTCGCGTTCACGCGACAGCGCGCAATGCCATTCGCCTTCGTCATAGGCGATACGGCGGACGTGCCACAGCGGCAGCTCGAGCTCCATCAGCGCCAGCGCGGCATCGGTCCAGGCCCCCGCATCGATCAGCTGCATCAGGCGCGCCGTGCGCTCGCTTTGGCGGAGTGAGGGGATTCGTCGGCAGGCCTTGTCCATGATCTCGCGCATCAGCGGACCGGTCATGCCTTGCGCGTTGCGCAGGCGCTCGCTGAGGGATGGTGGATCGAAATGGCGGAAAGCGACGGTCATGGCAGCGTCCTGGAATGGGCGTCGGTCAGTCGGCCGGCCTCTTCAGGATGGTGGGACGGGCATTGGAAAACGAGATGGAATGGGGCCGGGAGATATAGGAATTTCATAAAGACGGGGAGGGGGCATCAGGGGCGCGGCCACGCGGCCGGCCGGATCGCTCTTTATGGAATTCCTATATTTTTGTCATAGCCCTCGTCTCGAAAACCTATGGCGGCAGTGGCACTTCACCGCTGTGAAAATCCTGGTCGGCGCTACGTGGATCGATTTTGATCCATCGCAAGATGTCCGTCCAAAACTACGGAATAGTTGCGCCAGGACTGAGCGCAACGAGGAGTATCCCATGATGGACATTCTCATGTTGGCGCTGGCTGCGGCGTTCTTCGCGCTGGCGATCGGTTACACCTACGCCTGCGAACGGCTGTGACGGAGCGCATCATGATCTTTGATTATACGCTCGCCGGTGCCGTCTCGTTCGGCCTGCTGATCTACCTCACCTATGCGCTGCTGCGGCCGGAGCGGTTCTGAGCCGTGCTGCTTCTCGAATTGTTGCTGGCCGACGCTGCGCTCGTCGGCTGCCTGCTTGCGGTGCTGCCGCCGCTGTTGCGCCGGACACCAAGCCTGAAGGGTTGATTCCATGACTGTGATCGGTTGGCTCCAGATCATTCTATTCTGCGTCATCATCGTCGCGCTTGCAAAGCCGCTCGGCTGGTACATGACGCGCGTTTTCAGCGGCGAGAAGACATTTCTCTCGCCGGTGCTGCGCCCGATCGAGGCCGGCATCTACTGGATCTCCGGCGTCGACGAGAAGCGCGAGCAGCATTGGCTGACCTACACGGTCGCCATGCTGCTGTTCCATGTCGGCGGCTTCCTCATCATCTATGGCGTGATGCGCCTTCAGGCCGTGCTGCCCTTCAATCCGGCCGGGCAGGTCGCGGTTGCGGAGGATCTGTCGTTCAACACCGCGATCTCCTTCATCACCAACACCAACTGGCAGAATTACGGCGGCGAGAGCACGATCTCCTATCTCGTGCAGATGGTGGGCCTCACCCACCAGAACTTTCTGTCGGCGGCCACCGGCATTGCGCTTGCGGTGGCGCTGATCCGCGGCTTCTCGCGCGCCTCGATGCGCACGGTCGGCAATTTCTGGGTCGATGTCACGCGCTGCACGCTCTACGTGCTGCTGCCGATCTGCGTTGTCTACACGCTATTCCTGGTCTCGCAGGGCATGCCGCAGACGCTCGGAGACTATGTCGATGCGACGACGCTTGAAGGCGCCAAGCAGACCATCGCGGTCGGGCCGGTGGCCTCGCAGGTTGCGATCAAGATGCTCGGCACCAACGGCGGCGGCTTCTTCAACGCCAACGCCGCGCATCCGTTCGAGAACCCGACCGCGCTGTCGAACTTCGTGCAGATGCTGTCGATCTTCGCGCTGGGCGCCGCGCTGACCAACGTGTTCGGCCGCATGGTCGGCAACCAGCGCCAGGGCTGGGCGATCCTGGCCGTGATGGGCGTGCTGTTCGTCGCCGGCGTCGCCGTTACCTATTGGGCGGAAGCCAATGGCACTTCGACGTTGCAGGCGCTAGGCCTTGCCGGCGGCAACATGGAGGGCAAGGAGGTCCGCTTCGGCATCGTCGCGTCCTCGCTGTTCGCCGTGATCACCACGGCCGCCTCCTGCGGCGCCGTGAACGCCATGCATGACAGCTTCACCGCGCTCGGCGGCATGATCCCGCTGATCAACATGCAACTGGGGGAAATCATCGTCGGCGGCGTCGGCGCCGGCCTCTACGGCATGCTGCTGTTCGTCGTGCTCGCGATCTTCGTCGCAGGTCTGATGGTCGGCCGCACGCCGGAATATGTCGGCAAGAAGATCGAGGCGCGCGAGGTCAAGATGGCGATGCTGGCGATCCTGGTGCTGCCGCTGATGTATCTCGGCTGGACCGCGGTCGGCGTGGTCTATCCTGCGGCGGTGGCCTCGATGGCCAATGCCGGACCGCACGGTTTTACCGAGGTGCTCTACGCCTATACGTCGGCGACCGGCAACAACGGCTCGGCCTTTGCGGGCCTCACCGGCAACACCTTCTTCTACAACCTGACGCTCGCATCCGCGATGTTCGTCGGCCGCTTCTTCATGATCGTGCCGGCGATGGCGATCGCGGGCTCGCTCGCCGCCAAGAAATCGATCCCGCCGTCGGCGGGCACGTTCCCGACCACCGGCGGGCTGTTCGTCGGCCTCGTCGTCGGCGTGATCCTGATCATCGGCGGCCTCACCTTCTTCCCGGCTCTCGCACTCGGCCCGATCGTCGAGCATCTCGCGATGAACGCCGGTAACGTCTTCTGATTGTTGGAGTGACCTCCATGGAAACCATGAAACTGCAAAAGCGCGCTCCGATGTCGGCGATGCTCGATCCCAAGATCGTCGTGCCCGCAATCAGCGCCTCCTTCGTTAAGCTTGATCCGCGCCTGATGATCAAGAATCCAGTGATGTTCGTGGTTGAGATCGTGGCCGCGCTCACCACGGTGATCTTCCTGCGCGACCTCTTCACGGGGGGCGCAAATCTCGGCTTCACCTTCCAGATCATCCTCTGGCTCTGGTTCACCGTGCTGTTCGCCAATTTCGCCGAAGCGGTGGCCGAGGGCCGCGGCAAGGCGCAGGCGGAATCGCTGCGCAAGACCCGCACCGAAAGCCAGGCCAAGCTGCTGAGCGGCGCGGGTAGGGACTTCAGGCTCGTGCCGGGTACGAGCCTGAAGGTCGGTGACGTCGTGCTGGTCGAGGCCGGGGATACCATCCCGTCCGACGGCGAGGTGATCGAGGGCGTTGCTTCCGTCAACGAAGCCGCCATCACCGGCGAATCCGCGCCCGTGATCCGCGAATCCGGTGGCGACCGCTCGGCGGTGACGGGCGGCACGCAGGTGCTGTCCGACTGGATCCGCGTTCGCATCACGGCGGCTCAGGGCTCGACCTTCATCGACCGCATGATCAAGCTGGTCGAGGGTGCCGAGCGTGCAAAGACGCCGAACGAAATCGCGCTCAACATCCTGCTCGCCGGCCTCACCATCATCTTCGTGTTCGCCACTGTCACCATTCCGAGCTATGCGGCCTATGCCGGCGGCTCGATCTCGGTGATCGTGCTGGTCGCGTTGTTCGTGACGCTGATCCCGACTACGATCGGCGCGCTGCTGTCGGCCATTGGCATCGCCGGCATGGACCGCCTGGTCCGCTTCAACGTGCTGGCCATGTCCGGCCGCGCAGTCGAGGCTGCCGGCGACGTCGACACGCTGCTGCTCGACAAAACCGGCACCATCACGCTGGGCAACCGCCAGGCGACTGCGTTCCGTCCCGTGCGTGGCGTGACCGAGCAGGAGTTGGCGGACGCTGCCCAGCTCGCCTCGCTTGCCGACGAGACACCGGAAGGTCGTTCGATCGTCGTGCTCGCCAAGGAGAAGTACGGCATCCGTGGCCGCGATATGGCGGAGCTCGGCGCAACGTTCGTTCCGTTCACGGCGCAGACCCGCATGAGCGGCGTCGATGCCGGCGGGTCATCTGTGCGCAAGGGCGCGGTCGATGCCATCCTGAACTACATCGGTGGCGGCTCCGCGCAGGCGGTCGCCACGGGGAACGCCGTACGCGCCATTCAACCGTCCCCGAGTTCGGACATGGCGCGAGAGATTCAGGCAATTTCCGACGAGATCGCCAAGGCGGGCGGCACGCCGCTGGCTGTTGCCAAGGACGGCCGGCTGCTCGGCGTCATCCAGCTCAAGGACATCGTCAAGGGCGGTATCCGTGAGCGCTTTGCCGAGCTGCGCCGCATGGGCATCCGCACCGTCATGATCACCGGCGACAACCCGATGACCGCCGCGGCGATCGCGGCGGAAGCCGGTGTCGACGACTTCCTGGCGCAGGCAACGCCCGAGGACAAGCTCAAGCTGATCCGCGACGAGCAGGCCAAGGGCAAGCTGGTCGCCATGTGCGGCGACGGCACCAACGACGCGCCCGCGCTGGCGCAGGCCGACGTCGGTGTCGCCATGAACACCGGCACCCAGGCCGCGCGCGAGGCCGGCAACATGGTCGACCTCGATTCCAATCCGACCAAGCTGATCGAGGTGGTCGAGATCGGCAAGCAGCTCTTGATGACGCGCGGTGCGCTGACGACCTTCTCGATCGCCAACGACGTCGCAAAGTATTTTGCAATCATCCCGGCGATGTTCCTGGCGTTCTACCCGCAGCTCAACGTGCTCAACGTCATGAACCTGTCGAGCCCGCAGAGCGCCATCCTGTCGGCGATCATCTTCAACGCGCTGATCATCATCGGCTTGATCCCGCTGGCGCTGAAGGGCGTTGCCTATCGCGCGGTCGGTGCTGGCGCGCTGCTTCGTCGTAACCTCTTGATCTACGGCCTCGGCGGCATCGTCATTCCTTTCATCGGTATCAAGGCGATCGACCTCGTCGTTGTCGCCCTGCACCTGGCCTAACCCCGTCATTGCGAGGAGCGAAGCGACGAAGCAATCCAGACTGTGTCCACGGAAAGATCCTGGATTGCTTCGCTTCGCTCGCAACGACGACGCAACTGGAGACCTAACATGCTCAGAGAAATCCGCCCCGCCATCGTCCTCTTGCTGGTGCTCACTGCCATCACGGGCCTGGCCTATCCGCTCGCCATGACCGGCATTGCCGGTGCGATCTTTCCCGCCAAGGCGCAAGGCAGCCTGATCGAGAAGGACGGCAAGGTGGTCGGCTCCGCCCTGATCGGCCAGGAGTTCAAGGACGACAAATATTTCCACGGCCGCCCCTCGGCGACACTTGCGACGGATCCGAATGATTCGACCAAGACGGTGCCGGCGCCCTACAACGCCGCCAATTCGGGCGGCTCCAATCTCGGCCCGACCAGCAAGGCGCTGGCCGACCGGCTGAAGGAAGACGTGGACAAGCTGAAGGCCGAAAACCCGAAGGCCGCCGTTCCGGTCGATCTGGTCACGACATCGGCCAGCGGCCTCGATCCCGATATTTCGCCGGAGGCAGCCCAATTCCAGGTGCCGCGCGTCGCCAAGGCGCGAAACGTCTCGGAAGAGCAGCTCAACCAGCTCGTCGCCGCCAACACGCAAGGCCGTCTGCTCGGCCTGCTCGGCGAACCCCGGGTTAACGTTCTCGCCTTGAACCTCGCACTGGATCGTGCACCCGCGAAGTAGCGGTCTAGGCTCGCGGCACACGGATGGCTATATTCGCACCATGGTTCGAGAGCGCCGCGATTCCGAACAACGTCCGTCGCCGGAGGCGCTGCTGGAAGCCGCGCGCCGCGAGGAGAGCGCGAGCGGCAAGCTGAAGATCTTCGTCGGCGCCGCCCCCGGCGTCGGCAAGACCTACGAGATGCTGCAAAGCGCCCATGCCAAGCGCAAGGCCGGCATCGACGTCGTGGTCGGCTTCGTCGAGACCCATGGCCGCGCCGAGACCGAGGCGCTGGTGCGGGGGCTCGAAGTGGTCCCGCGCAAGCGGCTCGAATACCGCGGGCAGATCGTCGAGGAGATGGACCTCGACGCGGTGATCGCGCGGCGGCCGAAGATTGCGCTGGTCGACGAGCTCGCCCACACCAACGCGGCCGGCAGTCGACACCCAAAGCGCTATCTCGACGTCGAGGAGCTGCTCTCCCACGGCATCGACGTCTACACCGCCGTCAACATCCAGCACATCGAGAGCCTGAACGACGTCGTCGCCCAGATCACCCATGTGCGGGTGCGCGAGACCGTGCCGGATTCGGTCTTCGACCGTGCCGATGCGATCGAGCTGATCGACCTTACTCCCGACGACCTGATCCAGCGCCTGCGTGAAGGCAAGGTCTACGTCCCCAAGCAGGCCGAGCGGGCGCTGGAGCATTACTTCTCGCCGGGCAATCTCACGGCGCTGCGCGAGCTCGCGCTGCGGCGCACGGCCGAGCGGGTCGACGAGCAGCTGCTTACTCACATGCAGGCGAACGCCATCGCCGGCCCTTGGGCCGTGGGCGAGCGCATTCTCGTCTGCGTCAGCGAGGACCCGCGTGCGGCCGGGCTCGTGCGCTATACGAAGCGTCTGGCCGACCGGTTGCACGCGCAGTTCACCGCGATCTCGATCGAGACGCGGCGCTCGCTTCAGCTCTCGGACCAGGAGCGCGACCGGCTCGCCGATACGCTGCGGCTCGCCGAATCGCTCGGCGGCGAGGCGCTGACGATTCCCGCGGTCGGCCGCCGCATCGCCGATGACGTCATCAACTTCGCGCAGGGCAACAACGTCACCCAGATCGTGATCGGCAAGTCGACCCGCTCGCGCTGGTTCGAAATCACGCGCGGCTCCGTCGTGCATGATCTGGTACGCCGCGCCGGCAATATCAGCATTCACGTCATTCCCGGCGACGAGCTGACGGACGAGGCGGTGCCGAAGACGGCGGTGCAGACCGCGGCGCGGTCCGAACCGTTCAATCCGCTGCCCTATCTGAAGGCGCTCGGCATCGTGGTGGTCGGCCTCGGCGCCGCCGAGCTGATCCAGCCCTATTTCGGTATCGAGAACGTCGACCTCGTGCTGCTCACGGCAGTGGTGGCCGTTGCCGTCCGCTATGGTCTGTGGCCGTCTCTGCTTGCGACCGTCGCGGCTTCTCTGTCCTACAATTTTTTCTTCCTGCCGCCGATCTACACCTTCACGATCACTGACCCGACCAATGTCGCCGCCTTCGTCCTGTTCATGGTGGTGGCGATGATCGTGTCCAATGTCGCTGCGCGCGTGCGCACGCAGGCTGACACCGCGATCGGCCGCATCAGGACTACCGAGCAGCTCTATGCCTTCAGCCGCAAGCTGGCCGGCACCGCGACCCTCGACGACGTGCTGTGGGCCTCGGCCTATCAGATCGCGCTGATGCTGAAGGTGCGGGTGGTGCTGTTGCTGCCGGAGGATGGGCTGCTCACGGTGAAGTCCGGCTATCCACCTGAAGACCAGCTCGACCAGGCCGATCTCGCCGCCGCCAACTGGGCCTGGAGCAACGACCGTTCCGCCGGTCGGGGTTCGGATACGCTGCCGGGCGCCAAGCGGCTGTTCCTGCCGATGCGCACCGGTCGCGGCCCGATCGGCGTGATCGGCATTGACAACGACCGCACGGGTCCGCTGCTGACGCCGGACCAGCGCCGGCTGTTGGATGCGCTGGTGGATCAGGGCGCGCTCGCGATCGAACGCGTGCTGCTGGTCGAAGACATGGACCGCGTCAAGCGCACCGTCGAATCCGAGCGCTTGCGCTCGGCGCTGCTGACCTCGATCTCGCACGATCTGAAAACGCCGCTCGCCTCCGTGCTGGGCGCGGCATCGACCATGCGCGATCTCGCCGGCGCGCTGTCCGACACCGAGAAGCGCGATCTGCTGGCAACCGTAATCGACGAGTCCGAGCGGCTCAACCGCTTCATCGCCAATCTGCTCGACATGACCAAGCTCGAATCCGGCGCCATCGTGCCCAACACGGCGCTGCACGATCTCAGTGAAATCGTCGGCAGCGCGCTGCGGCGTGCATCCAAGATCCTCACTTCGCATAAGGTCGAACTGGTGTTGGCAGCCGATCTGCCGATGCTCCAGCTCGATGCCGTATTGTTCGAGCAGGTCTTGTTCAACCTGCTCGACAACGCCGCGAAATATTCACCGGCCGAGACCGCCATTTCGATCAAGAGCGAGCGCGAGCGAAATCAGGTGATACTGCAAATCGCCGACGAAGGTGCCGGCATCCCACCCGACGAGCTCGAAAGTGTGTTCGACAAATTCTACCGTGTGCAAAAGGGCGACCATGTCCGCCCCGGCACCGGGCTCGGGCTCGCCATCTCGCGCGGTTTTGTCGAGGCGATGCACGGCACCATCACGGCCGCCAATCGCGGCGACCGGAGCGGAGCCGTAATCACCATCCGTCTGCCTGTTCCGGCGCAGACCCAAGCATTGGATACTGCCGCATGAGTGCTGCCCCGATCAAGGTTTTGGTGGTCGACGACGAGCCGCCGATCCGCAAATTGCTGCGGATGGGGCTGACGACGCAGGGCTATGAGATCCTGGAGGCGTCGAACGGCAAGATCGCGCTGGAGAAGCTCACTGAGGAGCCCGCGCTGATCATCCTCGATCTCGGCTTGCCCGACATCCAGGGCCACGAGCTGCTGCGCACCATCCGTGCCCGCAATGAGGCCGTTCCGATCGTGGTGCTGTCGAGTCGCGGCGACGAAGCCGGCAAGGTGCAGGCGCTCGATCTCGGCGCCGACGACTATCTGACCAAGCCGTTCGGCATGGACGAGCTCCTGGCGCGCTTGCGCGCGGCCCTGCGGCATCAGTTGCAGGTGCAGGGCGAACGTCCGGTATTTCGCACCGGCGATCTCTCGGTCGATCTCGTCCGCCGCATCGTCAAGCTCGGCGAACGCGAGATCAAGCTGTCGCCGAAGGAATACGACCTCCTGCGCGTGCTGGTCCAGCACGCCGGCAAGGTGCTGACGCATCGTTTCCTGCTGAAGGAACTCTGGGACGAGCTGACCGACGCGCAATACCTGCGCGTCTATGTCCGCCAGCTCCGCCAGAAGATCGAGGCCGATCCGGAACGCCCGCAATATGTGCTGACGGAGACGGGGATCGGGTATCGGCTGAAGGCGGGGGATTAAGCACCGGGCGTAAAGGCAACGTAAATCGCCGCTTTGGGCACACTCGTCATGGCCGGGCTTGACCCGGCCATCCACGCGCTTCGGCGTGCTCGGATGGACGTGGATGCCCGGGACAAGCCCGGGCATGACGGTGCGGCGCGAGCTGTAACGACGGCTAAGATCACCCCGCCTTCCGCTGCCGCGCCGTCGAACGGTGCGCCTTCTTCGCCGCTCGCTGCCGCCCCGACGCCCGCCGCGCATGCGACTTCGCCGCTGTCTTCTTGCCGCCTCGTCCCTTCAAGCTTTGCTTTAGAGCATCCATCAGGCTGACGACGTTGCTCGGCCGTTCCTCCGGCACGGGCAGCTCGATCCTCTTGCCGCTGGCCTTGCGTTTCACCAGCGCCTTGAGCGCGGTCTCATACTCATCTTTGAACTTGCTCGGGTCGAAATGCGCCGCCTTGGTGTGCAGGATGTGGCCGGCGAGCTCGACCATGTCCCTGGTGATCTTCGGGCTCTTGATCTCATCAAAGAATTGGTCTTCGTCGCGCAGCTCGTAGGGAAAGCGCAGGGTAGTGCCGAGCAGGCCCTTGCCGAGCGGCTCGATCGCGATGATGTGCTCGCGGTTGGTGAGAACGATCTTGGCGAGGGCGACGCGGTCCTGGTCTTTCATGGCGTCGCGGATCACGGCGAAGGCGTCGACCGCGGCCTTGCCTTCCGGCGCGATGTAATAGGGGTGGTTCAGATAGCGCTGGTCGATCTCCTCGCTCGGCACGAAGCTCTCGATGTCGATGGTGTGGTTGCTCTCGATCTGGACGGCCTCGAGCTCCTCCGGCTCGATCTCGACATATTTGCCCCTGCGCAGCTCGTAGCCGCGACCCTTCTGGTCGCTCTCGACGATTTCGCCGGTCTTGGCATCCACCATCTGCTGCTTGAGCCGGTTGCCGGTCTCGCGGTTGATCATGTGAAACCGCGTCTTCTCGGCGGCGGTCGTCGCGGGATAGAGCGCGACCGGGCAGCTGACCAGCGAGAGTTTCAACGTTCCCTTCCAATAGGCGCGCGGAGCCATTCCATTCTCCAGTGATTCCAAGGCGTTTTGGAACCCCAACCGCCCCATTGGGTTTTGGTTCCGGGTGGGACTTTTGCCATGCTAGGCTGAATGCCGAATGAGAAGCGGGACCGGTCGTGCTGCAAAAACTCTCCACTTACCGAAACAAGCGTGATTTCGAGAAGACGCCGGAGCCGTCCGGCAAGACGAAAGTCGCGCCGTCGAAACAGCGTCGCTTCGTTATCCAGAAGCACGACGCGACCCGGCTGCATTACGACTTCCGCCTCGAATTCGACGGCGTCTTCAAATCCTGGGCGGTGACGAAGGGCCCCTCGCTCAATCCGCAAGACAAGCGGCTGGCGGTCGAGGTCGAGGACCATCCGCTCGATTATGGCGATTTCGAAGGGACCATTCCCGACGGCCAATATGGCGGCGGCACGGTGATGCTGTGGGACCGCGGCACTTGGGAGTCCGACGATCCGGAAGCCGGTTTCAAGAAGGGAGATCTCAAATTCACGCTGCACGGCGAGAAGCTGCATGGAAGCTGGGTGCTGGTGCGGATGCGCAACCGCGGCGGCGAAAAGCGCACCAACTGGCTGCTGATCAAGCACCGCGACGAATATGCCAGCGAGGATCAGGACATTCTCAGCGAAGACAAGTCGGTGGCGTCGGGCCGCGCCATGGATCAGATCGCCGATGGAAAGGGGCGCGCGCCAAAGCCGTTCATGCTGGCGAAGGGCAAGGGCAAGGCGGATGCAGTCTGGCAATCCAACCGCGCCGAGGAGACGCGGGGGCGCACCGTCAAGCCGGCGCCGCGCGCGGCGTTGACGAGCGGCAGGCCTGCGAAGAGCAAGGCCTCAAAAATGAAGGCAACGACCGCGACAACGGCCAAGAAGGTCTCGGAGATGCCGGACTTCGTTGCGCCGCAGCTTTGTACGCCGGTCGAGCGGCCGCCGTCAGGCGACCGATGGTGCCACGAGATCAAGTTCGACGGTTATCGCGTGCAGCTTCGGGTCGAGGATGGCGAGGCTACGCTGAAGACGCGCAAAGGCCTCGACTGGACCGACAAGTTTGCGTCGATCGCAGAAGAGGCCAGCGCATTGCCGGACGCGCTGATCGACGGCGAGATCGTGGCGCTCGACCATCATGGGGCGCCGAACTTCTCCTCACTCCAGGCGGCGCTGTCGGACGGCAAGACTGGGGAACTGATCTTCTTTGCCTTCGATCTGTTGTTCGCTGACGGATTCGATTGCCGCCGTCTGCCGCTTGGCGAGCGCAAGGAACGCCTGAAGGTTTTGCTGGAGGCACGCAAGCGGAAGTCCAGCCAGATCCGTTATGTCGAGCACTTCGTGAGCGGTGGCGATGCGGTGCTGCAATCGGCCTGCAAGCTCGAGCTCGAAGGCGTGGTGTCGAAGAAACTGGACGCGCCCTATCGCTCCGGTCGCACAGAAAGCTGGAGCAAGGCAAAGTGCCGTGCCGGCCACGAGGTCGTGATCGGCGGCTGGAAGACGACCAATGGAAAATTCCGCTCCCTGATGGCGGGCGTGCATCGCGACGATCATCTCGCTTTCGTCGGAATGGTCGGGACCGGATTTGGTGCCGACAAGGTCAAGCGCCTCATGCCGTCGCTGAAAGCCATGGCCGCCAAGGAAAGTCCCTTCGGCGGCGAGAATGCGCCGAAAAAGACCCGCGACGTGCATTGGCTGAAGCCCGAGCTTGTTGCAGAGATCGAATTCGCCGGGTTTACGGCCGATGGCAATATTCGTCAGGCTGCGTTCAAGGGCTTGCGGCAGGACAAGCCGGCCGAGGAGGTCGAGGCGGAAACGCCTGTGGATATCAAGCTCGCGCAGCCTTCTGCCAGAAAGCGCGTTCCGGCGCAGCCCGCGAAAGGGAAGGGCACAGCCGAGGTGATGGGCGTCGTCATCTCGAAGCCGGAGAAGGAGCTGTGGCCCGATGGCGGCGACGGCGAGGGCGTCACGAAGCTCGATCTCGCCCGCTATTTCGAGGCCGTCGGCTCGTGGATGATCGCGCATATCAAGGGGCGGCCTTGCTCGATCCTGCGCGCGCCTGACGGGATCGGTGGTGAAACGTTTTTCCAGCGCCATGCGATGCAGGGCACGTCGAACCTGCTTGAGCTCGCCAAGGTCTCGGGCGATCGCAAGCCCTATCTGCAGATCGACCGCGTCGAGGGCCTTGCCGCCGTGGCGCAGATCGGCGGCGTTGAGCTGCATCCCTGGAATTGCGCGCCGGATGCCTATGATACGCCGGGCCGGCTGGTGTTCGACCTTGATCCCGCGCCGGATGTCGAATTCGCCGATGTCGTGGAGGCGGCCAAGGAGATGCGGCAGCGGCTCACAGATATCGGCATGGGGAGCTTCTGCAAGACCACCGGCGGCAAAGGCCTGCATGTGGTGGTGCCGCTGCTGCATGGCGCACGCGACAAGGTGAGCTGGAAAGAAGCCAAGGCGTTCGCGCAAGGGGTTTGCCAGTGGATGGCCGACGACGATCCCGAACGCTATCTGCTCAACATGTCGAAGAAGCTGCGCAACGGGAAGATTTTTTTGGACTATCTGCGCAACGACCGGCTGGCCACGGCAGTCGCGCCGCTCTCGCCGCGCGCGCGCGATGGCGCGACGGTGTCGATGCCGCTGACCTGGGCGCAGGTGAAGGGCGATCTTGATCCGAAGCGCTACACGGTGCGCAGCGTACCAGGCATATTGCCGCGTTCGAAGGCGTGGGATGGTTATGACGATGCCGCTGCGTCGATCAAGGCGGCGATGAAGAAGCTTGCTGCGAAAATGAAGTAGGGTGGGTTACGCCTTCGGACTACGCTTCGCGTAGCCGAGGGCTAACCCACCCCACGAAGCTTGCTAGATCCGCCCAAGCAATAGCAGGATCAGCAGAATGACGATGACGAGCCCGAGGCCGCCGCCGCCGTAATAGCCGGTGCCGTAGAACGGGCCGCCGCCGATGCCGCTGAAGCCGCCGAGCAGGGCGATGACCAAAATGATCAGAATGATCGTACCGATAGACATGCGAATCTCCTCCAGCCCTTTGCTTGAAAGGGTCGTTGCAACCTGTCCCGTTGTGCGAGGGCAACTTGCCGCATGTTTTAAAGTTCCGGTTCTGAAACGGGTCCACAGGTCCCAACTTGCATGGAACCTTTGCAGCTTCGCCCGGCATGACTATGTGAGGATCAGTCACCAGGGCAGGGCCATGTCAGCACCGTTAGTCGTCTCCATTCCGCATCGCCTGGGCCGCGAAGAGGCAGTGCGCCGGCTCAAGGCCGGGCTCGGCCGCGCCGCAGCGAGCATCCCCGTGATGCAAGTCGAGGAAGAGCGCTGGAGCGGCGACAGCATGAACTTTCGTATCCGCGCGCTCGGCCAGATTGCGAGCGGCCAGGTCGATGTCGCCGACGATCATGTGAAGGTCGAGGTGGTGCTGCCCTGGTTGTTGCAGCGATTTGCCGAGATGGCACAGGCGGCCATCCGCAAGCGCGGACAGTTGCTGCTGACCAAGGATGACGGGAAGTAGGCCTTAGGCGCGCACGTGGTGCCGCGGAGACCTGACGGTGCTTGCGCCGCGGGCCCCGATGACCGCAGCAGGAAAGTCACGGAAAGCCTGCGCGAGCGGTAGTTCGTTGCCCGCAATACCCGGCGCTGCGTAGCCGCTGACGTCGACCGTCGCGTCAAACCTCTCGAGCACAGGCCATTCCCGCCCCGCTTGCGTGAAGGGAGCAAACAGGCGTCCTACGATGACGATGGCGGCAGCACGGCTGTGGCGGCGGGCGAAAGCGATGACATGATCGGCGTGCGCACCGCGGACTTCGAGCGGCTGGTACTCGCCCCGCGCAAAGACTTCGGCGAACTCGGCACGAAGCTTGAGCAGATGTCGCGTCCAGGCCAGTTTGAGCTGTCCGTCCGGCCAGGTATTGATCAGGCTGCGCCAATCGGGCGTTTCCAGCGAATTCAGAGCTGCCTGGCGCGCGGCAAAATCCACCGGGCGGCGGTTGTCGGGATCGACCAGCGACAGGTCCCAGAACTCGGCACCCTGATAGAAGTCGGGGACTCCCGGCAGCGTCGCCTTGAGCGTCAGCTGACCCAGCGAGTCCAGCGCGCCGAGCAGCGCGACGCGGCGCGCCATTGTTTGCAGCGCCTCGATAAATTCACCTGACAGCGCGGGATCGAGAATCTTTTCGATGAAGCTCCTGATTCCGTCCTCATACACCTGGTGCGGGTTGAGCCAGCTTGTCTCTTCCTTGCCCTCGCGCGCCGCCTTGAGCGCATAAGCCTGGATGCGCTCGACAAAGTCGGCATCTGGCCCCTCATGAGGCCAGGCGCCGAGCAGGGTCTGGTAGAGCATGTATTCGAACGTCGCCGACGGCGCGCGCAGATTGCCGTTGAGCGCAAGATGCGGCGCGTTCAGCACCTTCCAGCGTGCCACGCAGCTGGCCCATTCGCCGGAAATTTCGCTCAGCGCCGCGATTCTGGCGCGAGCATCCTCCCCGCGCTTGGTGTCGTGGGTCGCGGTCGCCGTCATGCCTTGCGGCCACTCTTTGGCCCGGGCGCGCATGGCTCCGTGGAACGCGGGAATGGTGAGGCCTTTGCTCGCGGGATCGCCGCCGACTTCATTGAGAGCCAGCAGCCGGTGAAATTGATAGAACGCAGTATCCTCCAGCGACTTCGCCATGACAGGCCCGGTGAACTGCTGCACCTTCAGCGCAAAGCGGCGCACGCGCGGGGCGCTGTGCGGCGGGCGGCCGGGCTTGAGCAGGTCCATCGTCAGCGCATCGCGCAGGAAGTCGAAAATGCCCTCGTCGGCGGCGAACCATTCCGCGCGAGCGCGCGCGATGGTATCGTCGATCAGCTTACGGTCGAGTGCAGTCGGGCCGCTGTGGGTCAGATAGGTGCGATAGACCGGGAAATGCAGCACGTAGAGTTCGAGCGCCTGCCGCAGGCTGTCGGCGGAGAAATCGCGGGTCGAGTAGTGGCCGTTGGCGATGCGCGCGAGCAGGCGCGTCAGCACGGTAAATTCGCTGGTCAGCAGCGTCTCCAGCACGCGCCGTTTGGCATCCTTGACGTAAGGAGCAAGCCGCGGCGGACGGTTGCTGATCTGCCGCCAGGTCTCGTCGAGCGCCTCCAGCCCTTTGGCATCGACCAGCACCTGGTTGATGGCGTTCATCCACTCATAGCCGGTGGTGCCCTGGACGCCAGCGAAATGCGGCAGCTTCTCGTGCTCGCAGAGGATCTTCTCGATCACCGTGTAGAACGGCTTTGTCGCGCCTTGCGCATCGCGCACCAGCCGGCGCAACCGCTGGCAATATTGCGCGGGATCGCGCAGGCCGTCGATGTGGTCGAGGCGGATGCCCTGCAGCTTGCCGTCGGCAACGAGCTGCTTCACCAGCCGGTGCGTGGCGGCGAACGTGGTGGGGTCCTCGACGCGCAGGCCGGCGAGCCCGTTGACGTCGAAGAAGCGGCGATAGTTGATGTCGCTCGACGCAAGCCGCCAATGGCCGAGCTTGTAGTGCTGCCGCTCCAGCAGATGATGCAGCGCCAGCGTCTGCGCCGGGCGATCCGTGGCCGCGCGATAGGCGGCGAGCCCGTACGTGATGATATCGGTTGCGCCTGCGATCTCCTTCAGCTCGGCCTTGAAGCCGGGCGCCTCCTTGCGGTTCGGGCGGCGCAGGCCCGTGTAGCGCGCGGCGAGCGAGAGCAGGCGCTTGCCGGCGACGGTATCGGCAGCGTCCGCTTGCTTCACGATCATCCGCAACATCTCGCCATAGCGCTCCGGCGCGATCGGCAGGCGATGCTCGAAATACCAGGCGGAAAGGCTTCCCTCGTCGGGATCGTAGCGCAGCTCGATCGTACCGCCTTCGAGCGCCTCGCCATAGGACGTGCCGAGAATTGGCAGCAACACGCCACCGCGTTCGCGATAGGCCAGCTGGTCCCAGTCGATATCGAAGGAGACCGCGTGCGGCGAGGCCTGGCCCCATTCCAGCACGTCGAGCCACCAGGGATTGTCGGCAAAGTGCACGCCGACATGGTTCGGCACGAAATCGATGATCAGGCCGAGGTCGTGCGCCTTCAGCGCCTCGCTCAGCCGTGCAAAGCCGGCTTCGCCACCAAGCTCCGGATTGAACTGGCCATGATCGACGGTGTCGTAGCCGTGGGTCGAGCCCTTGCGCGCCTTCATCACCGGCGAGGTGTAGAGATGCGTGATGCCGAGCGACTTGAGATAGGGCACCACTGCGGCGGCCTTGTCGAAATCGAACTCCGCGGTGAGTTGAAGCCGGTAGGTCGCGAGGGGGGTAGCGGAAGGCATCTCAACCTCCGAGATGCCAGACGACCGACCAGGGCGGAAGTCGGCTGCCGGCCGCGCCGCCCCAGATCGGCGCGCCGGAATTGTAGCTGGAATGCGTGATGTCTTTGTCCGACAGGTTGGCCGTGAGCCGCAGCGTCGCGCCATCGCCCATCCGCCAATGCGCCGTGAGCAGGCCGTTGTCTTCAGCCTCGGCGCTCCCGAAGCGCGCGCCCTTCAGTCGCGGCATGATCTGCTTGCGGCGAAGCGTGAGCAGCTCGCGCACCAGCGCAAGCCGCTTGTCTTGCTCCGGCGTGCGGCCGGTCCAGTCGAGCACGGCCGATTGTGGCGTCGCCGGATCGAGCGGGTCCGGCACCTCGTCGCCATATTTCTCGTAAGCCCACGCATATTCCTGCTTGCGGCCTTTGCGCACGGCATCCGCAAGCCCGCCCTGAAAATCACAGAAGAACGGGAAGGGGGCTTTCGAGCCCCATTCCTCGCCCTGAAACAGCATCGGCACCATCGGCGCGAGCAGCGTCACCGCGAGTGCCGCCTCGATCTGCTGCGGCGATGCCAGGCTCTCCAGCCGGTCGCCAAGGGGACGGTTGCCGATCTGGTCGTGGTTTTGCAGGAAGTTGATGAAGGTTGCGGGCGGCAACTCGCCGCTCGCCTCGCCGCGCGGCCTCTTGCCCCAGAACTCCGAGATTTCGCCCTGGTAGACGAAGCCCGAGGCGAGCGCGCGTGCGAGGTCCAGGCGCGGCGTCTGGTAATCGGCGTAGTAGCCGTTGAGCTCGCCGGTCAGCAACACATGCCAGGCGTGGTGATAATCATCGTTCCACTGCGCGCGGTATTTGCCATTGGGCGGCTCCTGCGCGGCATCGAGCAGGCTCGCGCGATTGTCGCCATTCTCCAGCACGAGATGAATGTGCCGCCCGGTTGCCTTGGCAAGCTCGCCCACCGCAGCGCTGAGGTCGTGCAGCATCGATTGCTCGCCGGGGATCGCCATGATGTGGTTGGCGGCATCGAGCCGCAAGCCGTCGAAGCGATAGTCGGTGAGCCAGGACAATGCGTTCTCGACCGCAAAGGCCCGCACCTGCGGCACGCGATAGTCGATCGCGCTGCCCCAGGGCGTATGCGCGTCGGTGAAGAAGCTTGGCGCGTAGCGGCCGAGATAGTTTCCTTCGGGCCCGAAATGATTGTAGACGACGTCGAGAAACACCATCAGCCCGCGCAGATGCGCCTCGTCGATCAGCGTCTTCAGGTCTTCAGGCCGGCCATAGGCGCCGTCGGGCGCGTACCAGAGCACGCCGTCATAGCCCCAGCCGCGACGGCCGGCGAAATCCGCCAGCGGCATTAATTCGAGCGCGGTGATGCCGGATGCGACGAGATGATCGAGCTTGTCGATCATGGCGCGGTAGGTGCCATCGCGCGTGAAGGTGCCGACATGGGTCTCGATCAGCACCATCTCTTCCCAGGGGCGGCCGCGCCAATCCGTCGCGCGCCATTCGAAGGCGTCGTGATCAATCACTTCGCTCGGGCCGAACACATCCTCGGGCTGGAATGCGGACGCCGGATCCGGCACGTCGATCTCGTCGTCGATCCGGAATTTGTAAGGACTTCCGACCGGCAGGCCGGCGATGTCAGCGACATACCAGCCATCCTGCCGGCGCTGCATGGCGTGTCGTCGCTCGAGCAGGAGATCGACCCGGCGCGCACCGGGCGCCCACAAGCGGAACGACACGCCATCCCGGGTCGGCTTCGCCCCGAAGGATGGCCTCATGGCGCCCCCGCGAAGGCGAGCACCGAGCGCGGCGGCGCCTTGCTGTCGCTTCCTGACAAGAAATCGACACTGTTCAGCTTGGCATCCGTCGTATTCAGGACCTGCTGCCAGCTCTTGTACTCGGGCATTTTGGGCAATTTGAATGCGATCTCTTCGGGGGCGGCGTTCAGTACGATAAAGATCGCCGCGCTGCCCGGTTCCATCGGCCCCATCACATAAGAGAGGAACCGCCCATCCGGGAATGTCCAGTCGCTCTCCGTCATCTCGTTGCCTTCGGGCGTCAGCCAAAGCGCCCCGTAGGAGATGCCGTCCTTCGGCCGGCCGTCGAGCCAGCGATGGCTGCGAAGCTGCGAGAACTGGCGGCGGATGTCCGCAAGATGAGCAACGAAATCGATCATGTCGTCGCCGTCCTTGCCGAGATTGTCCCAGCCGACCCAGCCGATTTCGTTGTCCTGACAATAGGCGTTGTTGTTGCCGGATTGCGTGTTGCCGACTTCGTCACCGGCAAGGATCAGCGGAACGCCCTGGGCCAGCATCAGGCAGGCCAGCACATTCTTCCGCAGCTGCCGTCGCAGCGCCAGGATTGTGGGATCGTCGGTCGGGCCTTCGACACCGCAATTGTTGCTGTGGTTGTCGCTGGAGCCGTCGCGATTGTCCTCGCCGTTGGCCTCGTTGTGCTTTTCATTGTAGCTGAAGAGGTCGGCGAGCGTGAACCCGTCATGCACGGTGATGTGGTTGATGCTGGCGCGCGGCCGCCGCCCGTCATGGTTGAACAGGTCGGATGAGGCCGTCATGCGGCTGGAGATGTCGCCGATCAGGCTGCCTTCGCCGCTCCAGTAGCGGCGCATGGCGCTGCGATAGCGATCGTTCCATTCCGACCATTGCGAGGGGAAGGCGCCGACCTGGTAACCGCCGAGGCCGAGGTCCCACGGCTCGGCGACCAGCTTGACGGTGGCGAGCACCGGATCCTGGCGGATCGCGGTGAGGAACGAGCTGCCGCGATCATAGCCATTGGGACCGCGCGCGAGCGTCGTGGCGAGATCGAAGCGGAAGCCGTCGACATGGCAGACCTCGACCCAGTAGCGCAAGCTATCCATCACCATCTGCAGCACGCGCGGGTGGGTCAGGTTCACCGAGGAGCCGCAGCCGGTGAAGTCGTCGTAATAGCGCGGGTTCTCGCGGTTCAGCCAGTAATAGGAGGCATTGTCGATGCCGCGATAGCACAGCGTCGGGCCGAGGTGATTGCCCTCTGCGGTGTGGTTGTAGACGACGTCCAGCATCACCTCGATGCCGGCATCGTGCAGGCGTGCGACCGTGGTGCGGAAGGAATCGAGCGCATTGTCCTGGGCGTAGCGCTGCTCCGGCGCGAAGAAGGACAGTGTGTTGTAGCCCCAGTAATTGGCGAGCTTCTTCTCCACCAGCACGCGGTCGTCGACGAAGGCATGGATCGGCAGCAGCTCCACCGTGGTGACGCCGAGCTTCTTCAGGTGCTCGATCATCGCCGGCGACGACAGCCCGCCATAGGTGCCGCGCAAATTCGGCGTCACGTCGTGGCGCTTCTGCGTCAGGCCCTTGACGTGGGCCTCGTAGATGATCGTGTCTTCCCAGGGGATGTTGGGCCGGATCTCGCGCCGGCCCCAGTTGAAGGTCTCGTCGACCACGACGCCCTTGGGCATGCCGCGCGCGTTGTCGCGCCGGTCGAACGACAGATCCTCGCGTGCCGAGCCGGTGCGATAGGCGAAATGCGCATCGCTCCACACCAGCCTGCCGGCAAGCCGCTTGGCATAGGGGTCGAGCAGCAGCTTGTTGGCGTTGAAGCGGTGGCCGTGCTCGGGCTCGTAGGGACCGTGCACGCGATAGCCGTACAACTGGCCCGGCGAGACGTCGTTGAGGTAGCCGTGCCAGACGTGCTCGGTGCGCTCCGGTAGCTCGATGCGTTCGAGCTCGCGGCGGCCCTGGCTGTCGAACAGGCACAGCTCGATCCTCTCGGCATGAGCGGAGAATAGCGCGAAATTGGTGCCGCGTCCGTCCCAGCTTGCACCGAGGCGAGCGGGCGATCCAGCAGTCAGGCGCATCGGTCAGCTTTCCGGAACGAGGAAGATCGCAGCGAGCGGCGGAATGGTGAGGCGGAGCTCGGGTGCCTTGCCCTCAACGGTCTGTACCTCGCCGATGTTCCCGACATTGGTGCCGCCATAATGGGCGGAGTCGGAGTTGAGTACCTCTTTCCACTTGCCCGCAAAGGGCACGGGGACGCGGTAGTTGCGGTAAACGTTGGGTGAGAAGTTGATGACGACCAGACACCGCGCCTGCTCGCCAAATCCCTTGCGCAGCCAGGCGAACACGTTGCGGTTGGCATCATTGGTGATCAGCCATTCGAAACCGGCCTGGTCGCAGTCCATCTGGTGCAGCGCGGGGACGGCACGATAGAGCCGGTTGAGGTCGCGGATCAGCGCCTGGATGCCGGAATGGGTCTTGTATTCGAGCAGGTGCCAGTCGAGCGACTGGTCGTGATTCCACTCGCGGCTCTGCGCGATCTCGCCGCCCATGAACAACAGCTTCTTGCCGGGATGGCCGAACATGAAGCTGTAATAGGCGCGCAAATTCGCAAAGCGCTGCCACTCGTCGCCGGGCATGCGGCCGAGGATCGAGCGTTTGCCGTGCACGACCTCGTCATGCGACAGCGGCAGGATGAAGTTTTCCGAAAAGGCGTAGTGCAGGCCGAACAGGATCTCGCCGTGATGGTGCTTGCGGTGGATGGGATCCTTGCTGATGTAGTTCAGCGTGTCGTGCATCCAGCCCATGTTCCACTTGTAGCCGAAGCCGAGCCCGCCGAATTCGACCGGGCGCGAGACCTGCGGCCATGCGGTGGATTCTTCGGCCGCCGTGGTCGCCTGCGGGAAGCGTGCGAACAGCTCGGTGTTGAAGCGGCGCAGGAAGTTGATCGCCTCGATGTTCTCGCGGCCGCCATACTGGTTCGGAATCCAGGCGCCGGGCGGGCGGCTGTAGTCGAGATAAAGCATGGACGCGACCGCATCGACGCGCAAGCCATCGATGGCGTAGCGTTCCAGCCAGAACAGCGCGTTCGACACCAGGAAGTTCGTCACTTCGGTGCGGCCGTAATTGTAGATCAGCGTGCCCCAATCGAGGTGGCGGCCCTGCAGCGGATTGGCGTGCTCATACAGTGCCGTGCCGTCAAAGCTGCCGAGCCCGTGCGGATCGTCAGGGAAATGGCCGGGCACCCAGTCGAGCAGCACGCCGATGCCTTCGCGATGACAGGCATCGATCAGCGCCGCAAAATCCTCCGGCGTGCCGAAGCGGCTGGTCGGTGCGTAGAGGCCGGTCGGCTGATAGCCCCAGGAGCCGTCGAACGGATGCTCGCTGACGGGCAGGAATTCGAGATGGGTAAAACCCATGTCGCGGGCATAGGCCGGCAGCTGCTCGGCGAGCTCGCGATAGGTCAGCCAATCATTGCCGTCCTTGCGCCGCCACGAGCCGAGATGCACCTCGTAGATCGACATCGGCGCCGACAGCGCGTTGATGCCGTCGGGCGCCGGGCGCGGGCGCGGCAGATGCGCCTCGTCGAACACGATGGAGGCCGTCTTCGGCCTGACTTCGCTGGCAAACGCCATCGGGTCGGATTTCAGCGGCAGCAGGTGGCCGTGTGGACCGATGATCTCGAACTTGTAGTGGTCGCCAGCCCTGGCATTCGGGATGAACAACTCCCAATAGCCGGCGCCGCGCACCCGCATGGGATGACGCCGCCCGTCCCATAAATTGAAATCGCCGACCACGGATACACGCCGCGCATTCGGCGCCAGCACGACGAAGCCGATGCCGTCGATGCCTTCGAGACGCATCGGATGCGCGCCGAGCTTGTCGTAGAGCCGCTGATGGGTGCCTTCGCCGAGCAGATAGAGATCGAAATCGGTCAGGATCGGCGGGAAGCGATAGGCGTCCTCGAACTCGACGAATGTGTCGCCGAATTTGGCGCGGAGCTGATAGCGCCTGGAGCCGTTCGGCAGGGCGCCGATGAACAGCCCTGATGCGTGGACGCGGTCGAGCTGGGCGACCTCGCCATGCTCACCGACGGCCTCGACATCGGAGGCATCGGGCAGGAAGGCGCGCACCACGCTCTTGTCGCCCTCGGGATGCAGCCCGAGATAGTGGAAGGGGTCGGAGTGGCGACCCTCGATGATGGCATAGGCTTCGGCAGGCAGTTTAGGCATGGGCTTCGCTCTCGGCACTGGACAGAATGCGAAGCAGGCCGGTCAGCGGCGCATGGAGCCCCTCCGGCCGGTGGGACAGCTCGTACTCTACCTCGTCGAACGCTTGATCAAGCAGGAAAAACCTTAACATGCTTTCTGCCGAATGCTTGTCTTTCGGCCAAAGCCGACGGTCGGTCATGGCCTCGCGATAGGCGGACAGGAAGCTCCCCGTAGCATGCTCACGCCACTCGCCGAGCGCGGCCGCAAGCCGGCCGTGCTCGTCGCTGCCGCCCGAGAGCGCCCGGCTAAGCGCGGCGTTAACCGAAAGATCAATCGAGCGGACCAGGCCGGCGACGTCGCGCGCGGCGGGCAGTTTGCGCCGCTTGTCGGCCAGTGGCAGCCGCGGATCGCCGTCGAAATCGATGATGAAGATGTCGTCCTTCACGATCAGAGTTTGCCCGAGGCGGAAGTCGCCATGATGACGGATGTTCAACCCGCCGATGTCGGATGGCAAGAGCGCATTGAGGTGGTTGGGCAGGGTCGCGCGCACTGCAGCTAGCCGGTCGATCAGCGGACGGTCGGCCTCGCGCAGGCCGTCCCTGATGTCAGCGAGGCGCTCGAACGCCCGCTCGGCGCGCGCCTTGAGGTCGGTCGTCCAGCGCTTGACGTGCGCGGGCCCGATCGTCTCAGGGGCAAGATCGGTGGATTTTGCGGCCGCGAGCGCCATGTGCAGCTCCGCGAGCCGCCGGCCGATCTGGGCCATGTAGTGCAGATAGAGCGCCTGCTCCTGGGTCCGCGGGTGCATCTCGCCCGGTGGGAGCACGCGCTGCTCATCGACATAGCGGTCGAGATAGCCTGTGGTGACGGCCCAGCCATCACCCTGGTTCTCGACATAGGCGTGCAAGACGCCGAGCGCGCTGCTGATGTTGCCCTCGACCAGCTCGACGCTGCCGAGCAGCGCCGGTGCGTGGGCAAAGCGTGCGACCTCGGTGAGATAATGGCCGATCTCGATCTCGGGACTGATGCCGCTTTGGAGCTGGCGATAGATCTTGGCGACATATTGGTTGTCGACCAGCGCGGTGCTGTTCGACTGCTCGACCGCACGGATCCGCGCGGGCTCCTTGACGGTGTAGTCGGCGAACAGGCTGGTCGGCTTGAACGCGAGCCGCAGGTTGTTCTCCTCTACCACAAGCTTCTGCGACAGGCCTCGCAGGAAAAGCCCGATGAAAATCTGGTCGGTGGCGACGTCGAGCAGTGTGCCTTCGCGTGCACCCTGGCGCACGGCCGCGAGCGCCTTCGGGTTGAAACGCTCACGGTCGAAGCGCACCCACTCGATCTGCATGGGCAGCACGTAGCGCGTCGTGACGTCGTCCCGCGTCGTCTCGAAGAACGCGATCCAGGGCCTGTTGTCGCCGATGTCGCTGAACGGCACCGCCGAGGTCAACGTGGCTTGAATATGCTTGGGATTGTGCTCGGGATACCAGCGTGTCCGCGACAGGAAGCCCGGCAGCACGTCGTGCTCGAACACGCCGCGCTCGCGCGCCAGTGACACCCAGTTCGAATTGACCGGCACCACCAGAGTCTCGAATTCCGGCACCGCGCGCGGTGTCACCGGCTCGGACTTGTCGCGCTCCTGGAGCTGGAACCAGTAGAAGCCGTAGGGCCCCAGCGTGATCATGTAGGGCAGTTCGCCGATCGCCGGGAAGCGCGTGCGGCCGAGCATCTCCTGCGGGATGCGGTCCTTCCACGGCGTGAGGTCGAGCTCGGTCGCCTGTGCTGCGCGCGAGAGGTTGGCGACGCAGAGGATCACCTCGTCGCGATATTGCCGGACATAGGCCAGCACGGCGCGGTTGGCCGGGCGGATGAAGGTCATGGTGCCGCGGCCGAAGGCCAGCGTCGACTTGCGAACCGAGATCAGCCGCTTGGTGGCGCTGAGCAGCGACGACAGGCTGCGCGACTGCGCCTCCACATTGACCGCATCGTAACCGTAGACGGGGTCCATGATCGGCGGCGCGTAGAGCCGGGCGGGATCGGCGCGGGAGAAGCCACCGTTGCGGTCCGGGCTCCACTGCATCGGCGTGCGCACGCCATTGCGGTCGCCGAGATAGATGTTGTCGCCCATCCCGATCTCGTCGCCGTAATAGATGATCGGCGTGCCGGGGAAGGACAGCAGCAGCGAGTTCATCAGCTCGATCTTGCGCCGGTCATTGTCCATCAGCGGCGCAAGCCGCCGGCGGATGCCGACATTGATGCGTGCGCGCGGATCGTTGGCGTAGGTGGTCCAGAGATAGTCGCGCTCGACGTCGGTGACCATCTCCAGCGTCAGCTCGTCATGGTTGCGCAGGAACAGCGCCCATTGGCAGCTCGCGGGGATATCAGGCGTCTGGCGCAGGATGTCGGTGATCGGGAAGCGGTCTTCCTGCGCGATCGCCATGTAGATGCGCGGCATCAGCGGGAAATGGTAAGCCATGTGGCATTCGTCGCCGCGGCCGAAATATTCCTGCACATCCTCCGGCCATTGATTGGCTTCGGCCAGCAGCAGCTTTCCCTTGGAATAGGCATCGAGCTCCTGGCGCAGGCGCTTGATGATCGCATGCGTCTCCGGGAGGTTCTCGTTCGAGGTGCCCTCGCGCTCGCAGAGATAGGGGATGGCGTCGAGCCGGAAGCCATCGACACCGGCATCCAGCCAGCGCTTCATCACCTGGATGATGGCGCTGACGACACGTGGATTGTCGAAATTGAGATCGGGCTGGTGCGAGAAGAAGCGATGCCAGTAGAACGCGCCGGCCTCGGGGTCCCAGGTCCAGTTCGACTTCTCGGTGTCGGTGAAGATGATCCGCGTGCCCTGGTATTTCTGGTCGGTGTCGCTCCAGACATACCAGTCGCGGGCGCTCGAGCCGGCCGGGCTGCGCCGCGCGCGCTTGAACCAATTGTGCTGGTCCGAGGTGTGGTTGACGACGAGCTCGGTGATGACGCGCAAGCCCCGCTTCTGCGCCTCCTGGATGAAGCGCTTGAAATCCTTCATCGTCCCGAAATCGGGATTGACCGCGCCGTAGTCGGCGATGTCGTAGCCGTCGTCGCGGCCCGGCGAGGGGTAGAACGGCAGCAGCCACAGCGCGGTGACACCGAGATCCTGCAGATAAGGCAGCTTCTCGGTCAGCCCCGCGAAATCCCCGATGCCGTCATTGTTGCTGTCGGCAAAGGCCTTGACGTGGAGCTGGTAGATGATGGCGTCCTTGTACCAGAGCTCATCCACGACCTCGGCAGCCTCGGCCTTCTTGGTATCGACGGAAGACAAAACATTCATGGCGTGATCCTTACGCCAGGCAGCGGAACAGCAGCGCCGGATCACGGTCGGGATCGATACGCAACTTGATCCCGCCCCATTCGATGCGGGACTGTTCGCCGGTCATGAGATTTTCGATTGTCGTGACGTGGCGGCGCTCGCCGTCGACGTCGATGGTGAGGTCGCTGAGCGGCAACCAGAACTCGCGCACATGGCGCGAGAGGGCGATGATCGCGACAACGAGGTTGGCCGGTTCAGCGGCTTCCTTGACGAAGGCTATGGTCTCGCCGTCGTCGATGGCGAGGAAGCGCAAATTGTTGGTCTGCTGGAGCGCCGAATTGTCGTTGCGGATGCGATTGAGCGCAGTGATGTAAGGTTTGATGTTGCCCGGCTTGTCCCAGTCGCGCTGCCGGATCCGGTATTTCTCGGAATCCTGATACTCTTCGTGGCCGGGGATGGCCTCGTGCTCGAGTAGCTCGAACCCGCTGTAGAGGCCGTAATTGCCCGACAGCGCTGCAGCCAGCGCGAGGCGCGACTTGAACATCCAGGGCTCGCCGCTCTGGAGATGGTAGGGCAGCAGGTCCGGCGTGTTGACGAAGAAATTCGCCCGATAGAAGTCCTGCTCGGGATAGCGCGTCAGCTCGCCCAGATATTGCTCCAGCTCCCACTTCCCTGTGCGCCAGGGGAAATAGCTGAAGGATTGCGTGAAGCCGAGCTTGGCGAGGCCCTTCATCGGCTTCGGCCGCGCAAACGTCTTGGAGAACAGGATCACCTCGGGATGCCGCTGGCGAATCTCGTGGATCAGCCACTCCCAGAACGGCAACGGCGCGGTGTCATGATTGTCGATCGCGAAGATGGTGACGCCGTGGTCGATCCAGAACAGCATGGCGTCGCGAAACGCATTCCACAGCCCCACGCGGTCGACCGAGGCGAAATCGGGGTTGACGATATCCGAATAGGGGCCATCCGCTGTCCGCACCGAACGGTCCGGCCGCCATTTGAACCATTCCGGATGCTGCGTGAGCCAGGGATGATCCGGCGAGCATTGCACGGCGAAATCGAGCGCGAGTTCGAGACCATATTCCAGGCAAGTCGCGACCAGAGCGCGGAAATCCTCGATGGTGCCGAGCTCGGGATGCAGGGCATCGTGCCCGCCCTCGGCCGAGCCGATCGCATAGGGCGAGCCGGGCTCCCCCTCATTGGCCACAGGCGCATTGTTGCGGCCCTTGCGGCGCGTCTTGCCGATCGGGTGGACCGGCGTGAAATACAGCACGTCAAAACCCATCGCGGCGATATCGGGCACGCGCGCGATGCAATCGCGTAGCGTGCCGTGCTGGCCGGCGATCTGGCTCTGGCTGCGCGGCATCATCTGATACCACGCACCGAAGCGCGCCTTGTCGCGGTCGATGACAAGCGGGAAGTTCGGCGAACGGGTCAGGTCAGGCCGCGCCTGGCTCTCGGCCATGGCCTCGCCGAGATCGGTTGCCAGCAGCGAGGTGACGTCGCCGTTCTGAAGATAGTCCTCGCATTGCCTGACGATGATGGCCGCGGCGTCCTGTCCCGCACCATGCGCCTTGGTCAGCAAGCCTGCGCCCTCGATCGCATCGAGCGTGACGTCGCCGCCGGCAAGCTGCTTGCGCTCGAACCCGTGACGCCAGGTGGCGAATTCGTCGGTCCAGGCTTCGATGGCATAGACATATTGGCCCGGCTCGGTCGGCGTGAACGCGCCCGACCAGCGGTCATCGCCATGGTGGGTCATGGGTTCGCGCCGCCATTCGCGGTCCTGCTCGCCGCGCCAGACCAGCGCGGCGCTGATGGTCGCATCGCCGTCGCGATAGATGTCGGCCCACACCTCGACCCGATCGCCCGCGATCCGCTTCACGGCGAAGCGGCCGCCATCGATCGAGGGATAGACGTCTTCGATCAGGAAAGCGCTGCCGGCAGCGGCACTCTCGACAGTTTGAATTGTCTTGTTCACGGTGATGCCATTGACAAGAAAGCAGGGGCCCGTTTCCCTTGGCGGGAACCTACGCTTGGTACCTATATAGAAAGCCGCTTGTGTGTCATTAGTTCCGCCCCGGAACGGCAGGCGCCGTTCGCGAGTTAAACCTGACTAACGTCTTCCGCTGCCTCGTTAAAATCGATGACCCCGGCCTGATAATGGCCTGCAAGCTGCGTGCCGAATGGATCTTTTAGCTCAAGCCCAAATCAAGGGCATTCAGTCCGAATTCACAGATGCCCTCGGCAAACTGCGGGTCACCTCGCCCGAGGCGCTCAAATCCATCCTCGACGCCCTGCCGGAGAAGCCGGTCTATCGCTTCGTCAGCGGGCCGGTCGTGGTTCGCGCTCTTGGCAATCCGCGCACGGAGCTTGCGGCCATCGGCACTGCGCCGCTGCAATGGAAAATCACCGGCAACGGCCAAATCAGCGAACCCAATGTGATCGGGCAAGGCGAGACGCGCGAGCCTGTCATTGCCTGGCCCGCCGGCCTGCCGCTCGGCTATCACCGGCTGACGCTGACCGACGCTGAAGGCGCGACGGAAGAAGTGCCGATGATCGTGGCACCCGAGCGCGCTTTTGGCGGTGATTTCGACCGCGGCTGGCTGCTGGCCGTACAGCTCTACAGCGTCCGCTCCGACCGCAATTGGGGCATCGGCGATTTCACAGACTTGGCTGGCCTCGTCCGGCTCGCCAAGCAACTCGGCGCCGATGGCGTCGGGCTCAATCCGCTGCATGTGCTGTTCGACAATCATCCGGCCGATTGCAGCCCGTATTCGCCGAACAGCCGGCTGTTTCTCAACCCACTCTATATCGACGTCGAGGCGATCCCGGAATTTTCCGCCGACCTCATCCCTGACGCGGCCGCGACTGCTGCGCGGCTGCGCGAAGGCGATCGCGTTCCCTATGCCGATATGGCGGCGCTAAAGTGGCTGGGCCTTCGCGCCGCCTTTGACAGTTTTGTGAAGACCGCGACCGGTGTCCGCCGCAACCAGTTCGATGCCTTCCGCGCCGACCGAGGGCCGCTGTTGTCGCGCTTTGCCTGCTTCGAGGTGCTGCGCCATCGCTTCGTGTCGCCGTGGTGGGAATGGCCGCTGGAATGGCAGCAGCCGGATGATTCGAAATGCTCCGCGCTGCGCAACGGTCCTGACAAGCACGAGGTCGAGTTCGTCGAATTCGTGCAATGGACGGCGGACAGCCAGCTGCACGCGGCCAAGGAGCTCTCCGCCGAGCTCGGCATGCGCGTCGGGCTCTATCTCGACGTCGCTGTCGGCGTGCAGTCCAATGGTTTTGATGCCTGGAACGAGCAGGCGGCGATCTCGCGCCATCTCGCAGTCGGCGCGCCGCCCGACGTGCTCAACACCGTCGGGCAGGATTGGGGCCTCGCCGGCTTCAACGCAGGTGGCCTGGAGGCGCAATCCTTCGTGCCGTTCGCCGACATGGTGGCCGCCTCTATGCGGCACGCCGGCGCCATCAGGCTCGATCACGTGCTGGGGCTGAAGCGGCTTTATCTCGTGCCGCGCGGCTTCAAGCCCGACAACGGCGCCTATGTGCAGATGCCGCTTGAGGCGCTGCTCGCCGCGGTCGTGCGCGAGAGCGTCACCCATAAATGCATCGTGATCGGCGAAGACCTTGGCACCGTGCCGGAGGGTTTTCGCGAGACCATGCAGGATTTCGGCATCTGGTCCTATCTCGTCATGATGTTCGAGCGCGACGATGCCGGCCATTTCCGCAACATCGACCATTACCGGCCGAACGCGCTGGTGACGTTGAACACGCACGATCTCTGCACCTATGCGGGCTGGCGCTCCTTCAGCGATCTCAGGATGAAGCTGTCGCTCGGGCTCGACCCCGGCGAGAACGAGCAGGCGCGCTGGGATGCGCTCGGCGCGCTCGACCAGATCCTGCGCCAGAACGGCATCAACGCCAACGATCTCTATTCGGTGCTCACCTTCCTGTCGCGCACGCCGTCGCGGCTGCTTGCGGTATCGATGGAAGATCTGCTCGGCGTGATCGACCAGCCGAACATTCCCGGCACGATCGACGAGCATCCGAACTGGCGCCAACGCCTGCCTGTCACGCTCGACAGGATCATCGAAAAGGTCGATCTCGCGGCTTTGAAAGCCGCGACGCGGGAACGTTCGCTGGTCAGCGGGAGTTAATCAGCCGGGGGTATTCCAAGGCTCGCACGGCATTGTCAGAGAAGATCGAGGACTATGCGTTGATCGGCGACTGCGAGACCGCAGCGCTGGTCGGGCGCAACGGCTCGATCGACTGGCTGTGCTGGCCGGCCTTCGATTCCGACGCCTGCTTTGCTGCTCTTCTTGGCACGAACAAGAACGGCCGCTGGCTGGTCGCGCCGAGCGAGGACGTTACCGGCATCTCACGCCGCTATCTCGGCGACACCCTCATTCTCGAAACGCGTTTTGAGACCGCGAACGGAATCGTCGCGCTGATCGACTTCATGCCGCCGCGCGGCAAAGCCTCCGACATCGTGCGACTGGTGCGCGGCATCGGCGGCACGGTGAGGATGCGGATGGAACTCGTCATTCGCTTCGGCTTCGGCGTCGACATTCCCTGGGTGCGACGGATCGACCATTCGCTGCTGGCGGTCGCCGGCCAGGACATGACGGTGCTGCGCACGCCGATCGAAACGCGCGGCGAGGATCTGACCACGATTGCCGAGTTCGAGGTGAAGGCCGGCGAGACCGTGCCGTTCGTGCTCACCTACGGCCCTTCGCATCTCGATCCGCCCGAGCCGATCGACCCTGATATCGCGCTGCAGGAGACCGAAAAATTCTGGAGCGAGTGGAGCGACCGCTGCGATCGCGAGGGCGACTACCACGATCTCGTCATGCGCTCGCTGATCACGCTGAAGGCGCTGACCTTCGGCCCCACTGGCGGCATCGTTGCCGCGCCGACCACGTCCTTGCCGGAAAAGCTCGGCGGTACCAGGAATTGGGACTACCGCTTCTGCTGGCTGCGCGATGCCACCTTTACGCTGCTGGCGCTGATGAACTCGGGCTACACCGAGGAGGCCTCCGCCTGGCACAATTGGCTCTTGCGCGCGGCTGCGGGCTCGCCCGCCAACATGCAGATCATGTACGGCATCTGGGGCCAGCGGCGGCTGCTGGAATGGGAGGCAGGGTGGCTCGACGGCTATGAGGGTGCGCGGCCCGTGCGCGTCGGCAATGCCGCGCATGCGCAGCTTCAGCTCGACGTCTATGGCGAACTGATCGACGCCTTCCACCAGTCACGCATGGCCAGGCTCAAGCTCGACGATGAGGCGACCTGGGCGCTGGAATGCGCCGTGCTCCAGCATCTCGCCGAGGTCTGGGACCAGCCCGATCATGGCATCTGGGAGCGGCGTGGCGAGCCCAGGCACTACGTCTTCTCCAAGGTGATGACCTGGGTCGCCTTCGACCGCGCCATCAAGAGCGCCGAGACGTTTGGCTTCAAGGCGCCGCTATTGCACTGGCGCGCCTTGCGCGAAGCCATTCATCGCGATGTCTGCAACAGGGGCTTCGACGCCGAGGAGGGGGCCTTCGTCGAATCCTATGGCTCGAAAATGTGCGATGCCAGCCTCTTGCTGTTGCCGGCGGTCGGCTTCCTGCCGGCCGACGACCCGCGCATCCGCGGCACTATCGCAGCGGTCGAAAGACACATGATGCGCGACGGCTTTGTGCTCCGACGCGATCCGCGCGAGGCGTCCGAGGAGATCCAGCCGATCGAGGGCGCGTTCCTGGCCTGCACGCTGTGGCTTGCCGACGCCCACGTCCTGGCAGGCGATCTCGACCGGGCGCAGGTGTTGTTCGATCGCATCGCCGCGCTCGCGAACGATGTCGGGCTGCTGGCCGAGGAATATGATTCCATCGCGCGCCGGCAGACCGGCAACTTCCCGCAGGCGCTGACCCACATTGCGCTGATCAACACCGCGCATAATCTCTCGGCGGCGAGGCACGCCAGCGACAAGCCGGCGATGCAGCGGTCGAAGTGAGGGAGTGGCGTGTCCCAGATTTCGGCCTGCAGCACCGCTCTCTCCGTTCCCTCCCCCCTTGTGGGGGAGGGGCAGGGAGGGGGGTGCCACACGGGGACTCTCTCCGTCGCGCACCCAGCCTTGGTGCATCATCGACAACACCTTTTCCTGGGCTACCCCTCTCCCTAACCCTCCCCCACAAGGGGGGAGGGAACAGACCGTTGTTGCGGAGGCAGCGGGGGCCGAACCTCACCCCACCCCGTTCCGCTTCAGGATCATCTCCATCGCCTCGGCAAACCCGTCCTGCTCGTTGGTCGCGGTGACGTTGGTGGCCTGGTCCTTGACGCTGTCGGTGGCGTTGCCCATGGCGATCGAGGTGCCGCTGACGCGGAACATCGCGAGGTCGTTCTGCATGTCGCCGATGGTAGCGACCGCATCCAGGGAAACGTCGAGGCGCTTGGCCATCGCCTGCACGAAAGTGCCCTTGTCGAAGCCGGGCGGAGTGATGTCGAGATAATAGGTCTGCGAGCGGACCGCGGTGGCCTCGTTGCCGAGGGCCTGCTGCATGGCCTTCTCGCAGGCCTCGAGACCCGCCGCATCGGCGCTGGCGCCGACGATCTTGCAGGCGCCGGCGAGATACGGCGTAAAGTCCGTCACCATGGTGGGATCGGAGCGGATCGTGTGCTGCTCATGCGCGACGTATTTGCCGCTTGCGTTGTCGATCAGCCATTTGTCGGTGGTGAAGAGCCAGATGTCGGCGCCGAACTCGCGGAGGATCTGCAGGCTGCGCTCGACCGCGCTTTTCGGGATCAGATGCTGCTCGACCGGATTCATCTCGGGATCGACGATCGAGGAGCCGTTGAACGGGCCGACCGGCAGCCACAGCGCCAACGGCTCGGTCAGGAAGCGCATGCCGATCGCCGGGCGGCTGGAGGTGATGGTGAAGCCGATGCCGGCCTGGTGCAGACGCTGCACCGCCGACCGCGCGCGGTCGGTCAGCGTCTTGTCCTTGGTGAGCAGGGTGCCGTCGACGTCGGAGACCACGAGTGAGATTTTCGTCATGGCAGTGCCCCAGGGTTATCCGGCCTCAGCGTTTTCCGCCGTCAATTTTCAGCTGCCGCATGATGCCATCAACGATCGCCTCGACCGATTCGTCGATCGACGCCGTGATGACGTGCTCGCTCGCATCCGGCGGCTCCAGCGTGTTGAACTGGCTGGTCAGCAGCCCCGGCGGCATGAAATGGCCCTTGCGGTGGGCGAGCCTGTCGGCGATCAGCTCCTGCGTGCCCTTCAGGAACACGAAGCGCACGTCGTCACGCCCGCGCAGCAGCACCTCGCGATAGGTGTGCTTGAGCGCCGAGCAGGCGATGATGATTTGCTCGCCGCGCCCGCAGACCCGCGCGATCTCGTCGGCGATGGCGTTGAGCCAGGGCCAGCGGTCCTCGTCGGTGAGGGGGTGGCCGGCCCGCATCTTCTCGACATTGCTCGCGGGATGAAAGCTGTCGCCGTCCTCGAATCGCCAGCCGAGCCGCTTGCCGAGCAATTCCGCCACCGTGCTCTTGCCCGAGCCCGACACGCCCATCACGATCAACGCACAAGGTGCTTTAACGCCCGCCACGAATTCCCTCCGGAAGCGCGGCCTGGTCGACCAGCCAGACGGTCTCACCATTCGAGCGCGCGCGTGTGGCCGGCAGAGTCTCGCCATTGAGCATGCGCGTCAAGATCGGCTGCTTGTCGTGCCCTGATATCTCGAACAGCATTTCGCAGCAGGAGGCCAGCACGGGTAGCGTCAGCGAGATCCGCGGCACGAAAGGCGCGACATTGGCCTTCGGGACGCCAACGACCCAGCGCGCGGTCTCCTCGATCGCGGGATAGCCGGGAAACAGCGAGGCGGTGTGGCCATCGGGGCCTGCGCCCATCAGGACGAGATCGAACAGCGGCCGGAACGGATCGAGCTGCTCCGAGCCGTAGAAGGCTTGCAGCTCGCGCGCATAGGCCTCGGCGCCGGCGTCGGGATTGTCTGTGGTGGTCGGGATCGGATGGATATGGCCTGATGGCGCATTGCGATCGAGAAAGGTCGCGCGGGCGACCGCCATGTTGTTGAGGGGATCGCTTTCCGCCACGAAGCGCTCGTCGCCGATGAACCAGTGCATGCGCTCCCACGGGATCTTTTCGCGATACGCGTCGCTGCCGAGCAACTGATAGAGCTTCTTCGGGCTCGAGCCGCCGGTGAGGCAGATCGCGATGCGGCCGGGATTGGCTGACATCCGCGCCATCACCCGCTCGGCTGCGGCTTGCGCCAGCGCCTCGGTGTCGGCAACGACGATCAGGTTCGGCTCGCCTGCTACCGCCATCACGAGAACTTCCGCCAGCTTCGGCCATCGCGCCGCAGCAGCTCATCGGCGCAGGCCGGGCCGTCGCTTCCGGCTTCATAGGTCTCGATGCCGTTGTTGCCCGCGGTCTTCCAGGCATCCAGGAACGGCTGCACCGCTTGCCATCCGGCTTCGACGCCGTCGGCGCGCTGGAACAGGATGTTGTCGCCGATCATGCAGTCATAGATCAGCGTCTCATAGCCGGTAGAGGGATCGGCGCGGAAGTAGTCGCCATATCTGAACTTCATCTCGACGCCGTCGATGGTGATACTCGGTCCCGGGATCTTGGCGTTGAACTGAAGCTCGATGGTCTCGGTCGGCGCGATGCCGATGGTGAGGAAGTTTTGCGAGAGCCGGTCGACTGTCGTGCCTGAGAACATCGACAGCGGCGCCTGCTTGAACTTGATCGCAACTTCCGTGCGCTTGTGGCCCAGCGCCTTGCCGGTGCGCAAATAGAAGGGAACGCCGGCCCAGCGCCAATTGTCGATCATCAGCTTGAGCGCGACGAAGGTCTCGGTGGTGCTGCCGGGGTTGACGTCCTCGGTCTTGCGATAGTCGGTAATCTCCTCGTCGCCGATGCGGCCGGCGAGATATTGCGCGCGCACCGAGTTTCTCAGCGCCTCCTCGTGGTTCGGCTGCTGGATCGAGGTGAGCACCTCGGCCTTCTCCGAGCGCACCGAATGGGCGTCGAAGCGCGCCGGCGGCTCCATCGCCACCAGCGACATCAGCTGGAACAGATGGTTCGGCACCATATCGCGCAGTGCACCGGTGGCATCGTAGAAGCCGCCGCGATGGCCGACGCCGAGCTTCTCCTCCACCGTGATCTGGATGTGGTCGATATGGTTGCGATTCCAGATCGGCTCGAACATGCCGTTGGCAAAACGCAGCACCAGGATGTTCTGCACCGTCTCCTTGCCGAGATAATGGTCGATCCGGTAGATCTGGTGCTCGTCCATGATCTTCAAGAGTTCGGCGTTTAGCGCGCGGGCGGTCACGAGATCGGTGCCGAACGGCTTTTCGATCACCAGCCGGCGCCAGGCACCGTTCTCCTTCATCATGCCGGTGCGGCCGAGCTCGCGCGCGGTCGGTGCGAATGCGGCGGGCGGCGTCGCCAGATAGAACAGGCGGTTGCCGCCGGTGTCCTGCGCGCATTCCAGCGAATCCAGATGTTCGCGCAGGCGGTCGAACGAGGGCGGGTCCTTGGGATCAGCCTCGACGAAAGTCACGCATTCCAGCAGCTTCCAGGCAATGTCGTCATCGATGGGACGGGTCGCGTATTGCCGCAGGCCCTTCAACAGGCTGTCGCGCAGCTCGTCATCGGACTGGCCCTTTCGGGCCACGCCGACGACGCAGAATTTTTGCGGCAGCAGATGCTCGGCGGCCAGATTGTAGAGCGATGGCATCACCAGGCGATGGGTGAGATCGCCGGTCACGCCAAAGATGACGAAGGCGCAATTTTCCGGCTTGCGCTTTTCTTGCGGGTCTTCTGTCACGAACTGTCGGCCTTCGCTTGCTTGTTGCTCTTACTTCGGTTTCGAAGCGTCCGGCTGCTTCGGCTCCTTGTGGCCGCCGAACCCAGCGCGCATCGCGGAGAGAATTTTTTCGGCGAAGGTGTGTTCCCGACGGGAACGGAAACGGGTGTAGAGCGCCGCGGTCAGGACTTCAGCCGGCACGGCCTCGTCGATCGCGGCATTCACGGTCCAGCGGCCTTCGCCTGAATCCTCCACGAAGCCGGAATATTCGGCGAGCTGCGGGCTGTCGGCGAGCGCGGTCGAGGTCAGGTCGAGCAGCCAGGACGGGATCACGCTGCCGCGGCGCCACACTTCGGCGATGTCGGCAAGGTCGAAATCGTAGCGATGATCGGCGGGCAGCGCGTCGATGTTGGCGTTCTTGAGAATATCAAAACCTTCGGCATAGGCCTGCATCAGGCCGTATTCGATGCCGTTGTGGATCATCTTGACGAAATGACCGGCGCCGACAGGGCCGGCATGGATGTAGCCCTGCTCGATGCGGGGATCGCGTCCGTCGCGTCCCTCCGTGCGCGGAATGTCGCCGGCGCCGGGCGCGAGTGCCGCGAAGATCGGATCGAGCCGGTCGACGACCTGCTTCTCGCCGCCGATCATCATGCAATAACCGCGGTCGAGACCCCAGACGCCGCCCGAGGTGCCGACATCGACATAGTGGATGCCGCGCGCCTTCAGCGTCTTGCCGCGGCGAACGTCGTCCTGCCAGAAGGTGTTGCCGCCGTCGATGATGACGTCTCCGTCCTGCATCACGCCCGCGATCGTCTCGATGGTCGCTTCCGTGATGCGCCCCGCAGGCAGCATCACCCAGGCCGTGCGCGGCCGCTCCAGTTTCGAGATGAACTCTTCCAGCGTCGTCGAACCGACCGCGCCGTCCGCGGCGAGGCCGGCGACGGCCTTGGCATCCTTGTCATAGACCACGGTCGAGTGGCCGTGGCGCATCAGCCGGCGAACGATGTTGCCGCCCATCCGGCCGAGGCCGATCATGCCGAGTTGCATTGAGATATTCCCTTAATTCAGTGCGTCGTTAAGCGCCGCATTGAGCGCCGCAAGTCCTTTCTTGAGCGGACCCTTCAGGTGCACCCGTAGCGCGCGCCGGCCGCGCTCGGTCAGCACGTCGAAATCGCCTCTAGCCTGCGCCGCCTTGATCACGCCAAAGCTTGCCTTCTGGCCCGGCACCGGAAGGTCCTTGGCGTCATCGGCGGTGATCTGGAGGAACACGCCGCTGTCGGGCCCGCCCTTGTAGGCCTGACCCGTGGAGTGCAGGAAGCGCGGGCCGAATTCGGCGGCGGTTGCCAGATGTCGCTTCTCGAGCACGGCGGTCCGCATCTCCTGCAGCGCCTCGATCGTCGCCTTGTCGCGCGCGATGTAGCCGAGCAGGGCGAAATAATCGCCGCGCCGCGAGCGCGTAATATGGGCCCTGAGCCAGGAAGCGAGGTCGCCATTGGCGCCCATCGTGCGCAACGCAGCGGCGTTGTGGTCGTCGGTGTAGAGATCGAATTCCTTCGTGCTGACGACGGGCTCTTCCGCCGGCAGCGCTCCGGTCTTTTCAAACGCCGACGTCAACTCGCGGGTCTTGATCTTGGCCGCTTCGACGTCGGGCTGGTCGAACGGGTTGATGCCGAGGATGCTGCCCGCCACGGCGGTCGCCATCTCGAAGCGGAAGAACTCCTGGCCGAGATGGTCGATCGACTTCATCACGATGCGCACGACGGGATGACCGGCCGCCTCGATCGCGGCAAGCTTCGCGTCATGGCCAGCATCTGCTTCGCCTTCGGTCCTGATATCGATGAAGAACCGGTCGGTGCCGTAGACCGAGGGATCGCCCAGCGGTTCACCGGCGATCGGAATCAGGCCCTTGCCTTCCTTGCCGGTCGATTCCGCGATCAGCTGCTCGGCCCAGGCGCCGAAATCGGCGATCTTCTTCGACGACAGGATCGTCACCTTGTCGCGGCCTTCGAGGCCGGCAAGGCCCATGGCGAGACCGAGCTGAACGCCCGGATTCTCGCTCGGCGGCACGTCCGGGCCGCAGGAGCGCGCCATGGACAGCGCATGCTTGAGGAAGGTCTTGACGTCGATGCCGGCTGTGGCCGCCGGCACCAGGCCGAAGGGCGACAGCACCGAATAGCGTCCGCCGATCGAGGGCTCGCCATGGAAGATGCGGGCGTAGTTCAGCTTCTTTGCCGCCTTCTCCAGCGACGATCCAGGGTCGGTCACCGCGATGAAGCGGAAGCCGGTCTTGGCCCTCGGGCCAAGCGCCTGCGCGACGCGTTCGTGGAAATAGTCCTTCATCGCGTTCGGCTCGGTGGTGCCGCCGGACTTGCTGGAGACAATGAACACGGTGTTGGCGATGTCGATCCTGGCCTCCATCGCCCGCACCTGGGCCGGATCGGTGGAGTCAAGCACATGCAGCTTCGGGAAGCCTGCCTTTCGGGCAAAGGTCTCGGCCAGCACCTCCGGCCCCAAGCTCGATCCGCCCATGCCGAGCACGACGGCGTCGGAGAATTTCTGCCCCTTCACGCGGCTCGCATAGTCCTCATAGTCGGCGACGTCGGCCTTCGCGGCGCTGTCGAGCCAGCCGAGCCATTTGTCCTCGTCGGTCCCGGTCCAGACCGACTTGTCGCGCTGCCACAGCCTGCGGGTTTTTGCGGACGCGCGCCATTCCTCGGTGCTCTTGGCCACGGCCTTGCCGAGGCCGTCGCCCAGCGAGAGCTGCTGGCGGTCGATCGCGGGGCCGAGCACGGTGGCACGCTTGTGGGCGACCGCGCCGTAGAGCTTGTCGGCGGCATCGGCGAACTGTTTGACGCCGTCCTTGACCAGCTCCTCGGTGATGGCATCGAGCGAGACGCCGGAGCGCTCAAGCTCCTCGAGCACGCGGTAGGCGTCCTCGACATTTTCTTCCAGGCTGTCGCGCGGCTTGCCATGGTCGCGGAACGCGTCGAGCGTTGCCGGCGGCACGGTGTTGATGGTGTCGGGGCCGATCAGCTCCTCGACATAGAGCACGTCACTGTAGTCCTTGTTCTTGGTGCCGGTCGAAGCCCACAGCATGCGCTGCGGCTTGGCACCCCTGGCGGCGAGCTTGTCCCAGCGCGGACCCGAGAACAGGCGCTTGTAGTCCTGGTAGGCGACCTTGGCGTTGGCAATCGCGACCTTGCCCTTCAGTGCGGCGAGACGCTCCTTCTCGCTGGGGTCGTTGGCGCGGGCGATCTTCTCGTCCAGCTGCTTGTCGACCACGGAATCGATACGGCTGACGAAGAAGCTCGCCACGCTTGCGACATGCGAGGGATCGCCGCCACCCGCGACGTATTTTTCCAGACCCGCGATGTAGGCCTCGGCGACCTCCAGATAGACTGCTTTGGAGAACAGCAGCGTGACGTTGATACTGATGCCGTCGCCGATCAGCGTCTCGATCGCCGGCAGACCTTCCGGCGTCGCCGGCACCTTCACCATCAGGTTCTTGCGATTGACCGCCTTCCAGAGGTGACGCGCCTCGGCGACCGTGCCTGACGTGTCCATGGCGAGATAGGGCGAGACCTCGAGGCTGACATAGCCGTCATGGCCTTTGAGCTTGTCATAGACCGGGCGCAGCACGTCGGCGGCGGCCTGGATGTCCTCGACCGCGACCGTCTCGAACAAATCGGCCACGGTCCGGTCGCCGCGCTTCAGCGCCTTGCCGATCGGGGCGTCGTACTCGTCCGAGCTGCCGATCGCCTTCTCGAAAATCGAGGGATTGGAGGTGACGCCCTTGACGCCGTCGGTGTCGATCAGCCGCTTCAAATCGCCCTTGGCGATGAAGCCGCGGGCCAGGAAGTCCAGCCAGACGGCTTGTCCGTGCTTTTCCAGTTCTTTGACGGGATTCATGGTGCTTTTTATCTCCAAGCCTGCGGGCGGAGGGGGTTTCCGCGCCGGTCCTGACGCGCTATCCTGTAGCTTACATGCTCCCGGGAGGGAACCAATCAAGGGTATTAGCGTCATAGTCCCAGTGTAACTCCGTTGCGATCATGACGATCCAGGCGGCAGCTGTGGTCTTGCGTAATAAAAATTGGCCGAGACGTTTCGGCCAGATGTTGTTGCGTGAGGTCGATCTGTCGCGTCACGGAGTGTCATCAGGGGGGAATTGTCCGCCTGATCGTCATGGGGGCTCGGTCGCGAATGGCCATGCTGGGGGAAAGCATGCAGACTTGTCCTGATGGTTTTGTCGTCGCCGATGACAGGCAATCGATTCCGCCGGCGGCCCGCATCGATTCATCTCATGATCTCGAAATCGGCCAATGCGTCACGCGCCTGCGGCCGCTGGTCGTGGCGGGCTTCGCGTTGACGTTGTTCAGTGCAAGCCTTGCTTTCGACTGGTGGGGCGACTTCGCTGGCTATGACACGACGATAGGCTATCTCGGTGTCGTTCTGTTCGGCCCGCTCACCGCCTGGTTGGTCTGGATGCTGCCGGCTGAGCGCGGGCCGGTCGTGATCCTCAACCATTACGGCATCCGCGACTTGCGGATCGGCAATGAATTTCTGCTGTGGGACTCGATTGCGGATGTTTCGGCTGAGGACTGCCGCGGTCACAAGGTGATTGTGCTGACCCCGACGCTGGCGTTGCAGCGACAGCTTTCTTGCATCCGAGCCGCCACGCGCAACGCGCAGGATGAACGGATTGTTATCCGTCCAGAGGGGTTGGCGACCGATTTTGACACCCTGCTGCGTGCTTGCCGCGATTGCTACGCCGCAGCCAACCCGGCCGCTGCCAGCAACCAAGCCATCGCATTGCAGCAGGAAGATGAACAGCACGCCCAAGGCGTTGCCCTGCAAGCGTCATAAGTTTGCCGCTCGCAGATCGTCATGTTGCAGTGCCGGGAGGTAATCGGCCCCGGTATTGCCCGGATGTGGCGAGCCAGTGACAATTTCTGGAAATACGCCAAGATGGACCAAGATTCGCACAAATTACAGGCAAGTGCCTGTTCGTAATTCACGGAGTGCCTAGCTTGTGCGTTGCGTCGTGTCGGCAGGCGGGTGTCCAATGAAGGTCATGTGCTCACGCTGATTCGAGAAGCGGCCTGAGGAACGGTCCGGTAACGCTTTCGTTTCAGCATGTAGCGGAACTCACGCGGAGAGGGATCATGTACAACGATTCTCTATTCAACGCTTTCGCTCGGTCGTTCGAGGCGAGAAGCCAGCACGACATGTCGATGGCGGAATATCTGGAATCGTGTCGAAGCGATCCCATGAAATACGCGAATGCGGCCGAGCGGTTACTAGCGGCGATCGGTGAGCCCCAGACGATTGACACGGCCAAGGACCCACGCCTTGGCCGTATTTTTTTGAACCGCACTATCAGGACCTATCCAGCCTTCGCCGGCTTCTACGGCATGGAAGAAACCATCGAGCGCATCGTTGGCTTCTTCAGGCATGCGGCGCAGGGCTTGGAAGAACGCAAGCAGATCCTCTATCTGCTCGGCCCGGTCGGCGGCGGCAAATCTTCGCTCGCCGAGCGGCTCAAGTCGCTGATGGAAGTGCATCCGATCTACGTGCTCAAGGCCGGCGATGAACTTTCGCCGGTGTTCGAGAGCCCGCTCAGCCTGTTCGATCCCGATCAACTGGGGCCGATGCTCGAAGAGAAATACGGCATTCCGCGCCGGCGTCTCACCGGTTTGATGAGCCCGTGGTGCTACAAGCGGCTCGAAGCCTTCGGCGGCGACATCTCCCAGTTCAGGGTCGCAAAAATCCAGCCGTCGCGGCTGCGCCAGATCGCGATCGCCAAGACCGAGCCCGGTGACGAGAACAACCAGGACATCTCCTCGCTGGTCGGCAAGGTCGATATCCGCAAGCTCGAGACCTACGCGCAGAACGACCCTGATGCCTACAGCTATTCGGGCGGCCTCAACCGCGCCAACCAGGGCGTGCTCGAATTCGTCGAAATGTTCAAGGCGCCGATCAAGATGCTGCACCCGTTGCTGACCGCAACGCAGGAAGGCAACTACATCGGCACCGAGAATATCGGCGCGATCCCGTTCACCGGCGTCATCCTCGCGCACTCCAACGAAGCGGAGTGGGCGAGCTTCAAGTCCAACAAGAACAACGAAGCCTTCATCGACCGCATCTGCGTCATCAAGGTGCCCTACTGCCTGCGGGCCACCGAGGAGCAGAAGATCTACGAGAAGCTGATCCAGGGCTCGGAGCTCGCGGCCGCGCCGTGCGCACCGTCGACGCTGGAGACGCTGGCGCGATTCTCGGTCCTGTCGCGCCTTCGCAAGCATGAGAACTCGACGCTGTTCGGCAAGATGCGGGTCTATGACGGCGAGAGCCTGAAGGAATCCGATCCGAAGGCGCGCAGCGTCCAGGAATATCGCGATGCCGCCGGCGTCGACGAAGGCATGGACGGCGTCTCCACCCGCTTCGCCTTCAAGATCCTGGCTGCGACTTTCAACCACGATCCGCAGGAGGTCGCCGCCGACGCCGTGCATCTGATGTATGCTCTCGAACAGTCGATCCGCCGCGAGCAGCTGCCCGAGGAAGTCGAGAAGCGGTACATCGAGTTCATCAAGGCGGATCTCGCGCCGCGCTATGCCGAGTTCATCGGCAACGAGATCCAGAAGGCCTATCTGGAATCCTACTCGGATTACGGCCAGAACCTGTTCGACCGCTATGTCGACTACGCCGATGCCTGGATCGAGGATCAGGACTTCAAGGATCCTGACACCGGCCAGTTGCTCGATCGCGAACTGTTGAACCAGGAATTGACGAAAATCGAGAAGCCGGCGGGCATTGCCAACCCCAAGGACTTCCGCAACGAGGTCGTCAAATTCTCGTTACGTTCGAGGGCGCAGAACGGCGGCAAGAATCCGACCTGGACCTCCTACGAGAAGATTCGCGATGTGATCGAAAAGCGGATATTCTCTCAGGTCGAGGACCTGCTTCCGGTCATCTCGTTCGGTTCGAAGAAGGACGGCGAGACGGAGAAGAAGCACGGCGAGTTCGTCGCACGCATGGTGGAGCGCGGCTACACCGAGCGTCAGGTTCGCCGACTGGTCGAATGGTACATGCGCGTGAAGCAAGCCGGTTGAGGCGGATGAGAAAGTGGCCATTCATATTATTGACAGGCGCCTGAATCCAGGCGGCAAGAGTCTTGAGAACCGCCAGCGGTTCTTGCGTCGGGCCAAATCCCTGGTGCAGGGCGCCGTCAAGAAGACCTCGCAGGAACGCGACATCAAGGACGTCCTGGAGGGTGGTGAGGTCACGATCCCGCTGGACGGCATGCACGAGCCGCGGTTCCGCCGTGAAGGCGGAACGCGCGACATGGTGCTGCCCGGCAACAAGAAGTTCATCGAGGGCGACTATCTGCAGCGCTCCGGCCAGGGCAGCGCCAAGGATTCCGGTCCCGGCGAAGGGGACGGCGAAGACGCCTTCCGCTTCGTGCTCAGCCGCGACGAGTTCGTCGACCTGTTCCTCGACGATCTCGAGCTGCCCGATCTCGCCAAGCGCAAGGTCGCGCAGACCGAAAGCGAAGGCATCCAGCGCGCCGGCTACACCACGTCGGGTTCGCCCGCCAATATCTCCGTCAGCCGCACCGTGAAGCTGGCGCTCGCTCGCCGCATCGCGCTCAAGCGCCCCCGCAAGGACGAGGTCGAGGAGCTGGAAGCCGCGATCGAGGCCTGCACCGATGAGGACGAGCGCGCCGAGCTCATGGCCCAGCTCGAAAAGCTGAAGGCGAAGACCAAGCGCATTCCCTTCATCGATCCGCTCGACATCCGCTATCGCCGCTACGAGAAGGTGCCGCGGCCGGTCGCGCAGGCCGTGATGTTCTGCCTGATGGACGTCTCCGGCTCGATGTCCGAGCACATGAAGGATCTCGCCAAGCGCTTCTACATGCTGCTCTACGTGTTCCTGAAGCGGCGCTACAAGCATGTCGAGATCGTCTTCATCCGCCACACGGATCGGGCGGAGGAGGTCGACGAGCAGACCTTCTTCTACGGCCCGGCCTCCGGCGGCACGCTGGTCTCCAGCGCGCTGCAGGCGATGCACGAGATCGTGCGAGAACGCTTCAATCCGTCGGATTGGAACATCTACGCCGCGCAGGCGTCGGACGGTGACAACTCCTATTCCGACGGCGAGCTCACCGGCATGCTGCTGACCGAGAAAATCCTGCCGGTCTGCCAGTTCTTTGCCTATCTCGAGGTCGGCGAGTCGGGCGGCAGCGCCTTCGATCTCTCCGATTCCTCGCTCTGGACCCTCTATGAGCGCCTGCGAAACAGCGGCGCACCGCTCTCGATGCGCAAGGTCAGCGAGCGCAGCGAGATCTTCCCGGTGTTCCACGATCTGTTCCAGCGCCGCGAAACTTCCCAGGAGAAAGCCGCTCCATGACGGAACGCTTGTTCGAAGGCGCCGATTGGGATTTCCACACCTTGCAGCGCATCACCGATGCCTGCGAGGAGGTGGCGTTGAAGGATCTCGGGCTCGACGTCTACCCGAACCAGATCGAGGTCATCACCGCCGAGCAGATGCTGGATGCCTATTCGTCCGTCGGCATGCCGCTGTTCTACAAACACTGGTCGTTCGGCAAGCATTTTGCGTATCACGAGGCCTCGTATCGCAAGGGTCTGATGGGCCTTGCCTATGAGATCGTGATCAACTCCTCGCCCTGCATCTCCTACCTGATGGAGGAGAACACGGCGACGATGCAGACGCTGGTGATCGCGCACGCCGCCTTCGGCCACAACCACTTCTTCAAGAACAACTACCTGTTCAAGCAGTGGACCGACGCGGAAGGCATTCTCGACTATCTGGATTTTGCCAAGAACTACGTCATGCAGTGCGAGGAGCGCTACGGCCGTACCGAGGTCGAGCGCACGCTCGACGCCGCGCACGCGCTGATGTCGCACGGCATCGACCGCTATCCCGGCAAGAAGCAGCTGGATCTGCGCGAGGAGGAGAAGCGGGCAGGGCGCCGCCGCCAGCACGAGGAGGAGGTCTTCAACGATCTCTGGCGTACCGTGCCCAAGGGCGCCTCGAAGGCCCGTACCGCGATCTCGCTCGAACGGCGCCGCAAGCTGCTTGGCCTGCCGCAGGAAAACCTGCTCTACTTCCTGGAGAAGAGTGCGCCGCGGCTCGCGCCCTGGCAGCGCGAGCTGCTGCGGATCGTCCGCCACATCGCGCAATATTTCTATCCGCAGAGCCAGACCAAGGTGATGAACGAGGGGACGGCGACCTACGTCCACTATCGCATCATGACCAAGCTGCACCAGCAGGGCCGTATCAGCGACGGCAATTTCCTCGAGTTTTTGGGGTCGCACACCAATGTGGTGTTCCAGCCCGAATTCGACGATCCGCGCTTCTCGGGCTTCAACCCTTACGCGCTCGGCTTCGCAATGATGCAGGACATCGAGCGCATTGTCACCAATCCGCAAGATGAAGACCGCGAGTGGTTCCCCGACATCGCCGGCAAGGGCGACGTGATGGGCGTGCTGCGCGACGTCTGGGCCAACTACCGCGACGAGAGCTTCATTGGCCAGTTCCTCAGCCCGAAACTGATGCGGCACCTCCGCATGTTCCATCTGCACGACGATCCCGAGGAGCGCGCCGGCATCCGCGTCGACGCCATCCACGACGAGCGCGGCTTCCGCCGCGTCCGCCGCGAGCTGGCACGGCAGCACGATGTCGGCTACATCGACGCCAATATCGAGGTGGTCGACGTCGATCTCGCCGGCGACCGCCGGCTGATCCTGCATCATCGCGTCATCAAGGGCTCGCAGCTCAACGAGACCGATGCCAAGCGCGTGCTGCAGCATCTGGCCGACCTCTGGACCTACGACGTCGCACTGATCGAGGTCGATGCCAACGACAAGGTGCTGCGCGAATACGTCGTCAGCCCGCGTCCGATCGCGGCCGCGGTGGCATAGAGTCGCCGGCTACCTAGCAACATGGCGAGATGCGCATTGATGTGCCCTCGCCCCTTGCGGGAGAGGGCCGCGATGCTGGCAGACGCAAGCTCGCTTGGGTGAGGGGTATCTCGCCGCATTCCCGTGTCGATGGAGACCCCTCATCCGGCGCTTCGCGCCACCTTCTCCCGCAAGGGGAGAAGGGAGGAGTCGTGGCTGCACCACTATACCGAACGCTTCCCCGGCTTCTTCTTCGCCTTGGACATATTCAGCTCCACGGCCGCGCGGATCAGCGCCCTCAGCGCCTTCTCGTTGATCTTCGCGCCCTCGCTGATATCGATCGCGCGCCGCACATTTCCATCCAGACTGGAATTGAACAGGCCGGCGGGGTCGTCCAGCGCCGCGCCCCTGGCAAATGTCAGCTTCACCACGGCCTTGTAGGTCTCGCCGGTGCAGATGATGCCGTCGTGCTCCCACACGGGAACGCCGCGCCATTTCCATTCCTCGACCACGTCAGGATCGGCCTCCCTGATCAGCGCGCGGATACGCTTCAGCATCTCGCCGCGCCAGTCGCCGAGCTCTTTGATCCTGCCGTCGATCAGTTTCGAGGGCGACGGCTCTCCCGCCTCCTTCGCACTGGTCGTCTTTGCGGTCACGGCCTTCTTCATGATCTCGCCTCGCCGCGACGGCCCAAATAGGGCTGCGCAAACATATAAAGCCCGGTCGCAAGCAACGGGATCAACGGCACGAAGGCCATCAGGCCGATCCACGTCGCCTGCATCTGCATGGTCAGCGCAACGATGTTGGCGATCACGGCTAGCGTGAAGGCAATCGACAACCAGCGATGGATCTGCCTGATCCATAAGCTCGAACTCATTTCAATCTCCTCGGGGAATGTTGGGAATGACGAACGTGGCGAGGCTATTCGGCTCGCGCCAGCAGCTCGTCCAGCTTGGTGAAGAACTGCTTCCAGCCGGCATGCGCGCCGCCATAGGCCTGTTTCTGGCTCGGGCGGAAGCCCGCCTGCTCGACGCGCAAATGCGTGCCTGCGCCTTGCGGGGTGAGCGTGAACGTCACCACGCTCTTGAGGTCGTAGGCCGCGTCGTCATGCGTGAAATTCCAGGTGTAGGCGAGGGAGCGCTGCGGCTCGATCGCGAGCACCTCGCAGTCCAGCACGCCGCCCCATTCGCCGCGCAGATTGAAGCGGTGGCCGACCTCAGGCTTGAAATCGTTCTTCATCAGCCATTCCTCGATCAGATGCGGCTGCGTCAGCGCGCGCCACAGCCGCTCAGGCGGATAGGCAAATTCGCGCTCGATCACCACGGAACGTGTTTCGGTGGCAGCTTCGTTCATTGGTCCATCCTCTTCAGGAGATCGTCGAGCGCATCGAGCCGGTTTTGCCAGAAGCCCGCCATCTGGCTGGTCCAGTCGATCAGCGGATTGAGCGCGCCGGGCTGCGCGCTGTAATGGGTCTGGCGTCCCTCATGGCGGTCACGCACGAGGCCCGCCTGTTTCAGCGCGCCGAGATGCTTCGAGACCGCCGGTTGGGAAACCCCTGACAGCGCCGTCAGTGCCCCCACCGTCTGCTCACCCTCGCGGCAAAGCCGCTCGAAGATCGCCCGCCGCGTCGGGTCGGCGAGCGTCCGGAACAGGAGGTCGGGGGTGGAGGACATAGGCAATCCATAACTCACGAGTTATGGATTAATTCATAACCCCGGAGTTATGGATGTGTCAAGCGCAACCGGGTGCCCTCAAGGCCGCAAGTACAAATACCCCTGCGACTGCAGCTCGGCCAAACGAACCACGCCGCCTTTCTCCGCACTCACGAATCCCGGCAGCAGGTCCGTCAGCGTGATGTTCTGCGCCTTCATCGTGTTGCCGCAGGCGGCGAGCTCGACGCCGTCCTTCGCGAAATTGCTGATCCGTCCGCTGATGTCAGGATTGGCCTGCGCCCGGTGAAACGCCTTCAGCGCCGGCCCGTGGATCACCAGCGCAAGGGTGACATGGTCGGGGCCGCCGACGCCGTCGATGTGGTTCTGGATGTTGCCGAGCACGAAATTGACCTTGTCGGCGTCGCTGAGGTGATAGACGACCTTCAACTTGTCCGACTTGACGGGTTCAGCCGCGGCCTTGTCAGTCGCAGCCCTGGCGCGCGAAGCGGCCAACGCGGCTCCCAACGCCGAGACGGTGCTCCACAGAATATTGCGGCGGTTCATGGCGTTCTCCCGACAACTGCGCCCGACTTGCCGGAGACATATCACTTGTGGCGGAGCGCGGCGAGTTCCTTGCGATCGTATGCGAGCGCGGCGCACTCGCTGTTGTCGGCCCGGTCGAGGCGAAAGATTCCGTCATCGCTGCCGGCGACCAGCGATTGGTCGTCACCTTCCGTCGGCTTGTTGTGCAGCCAGACCCTGATGCTTTCCAGCCGCACGACGGCCGATTTGTCGTCCTTCGACAGCGCGATGCCGAGGCCGCCGCCCTCGCAGTCCACGCCGCAGCCGAGGCGGACCTCGTTGCCTTCCTTGGTGAAGACCGCGTGATGGCAGGAGCCGCTGGAGTCGAAATCACCGCTGCGGTGGCGATAGCGGAAGCCGAGCCGGAAAGAATTGTGGAGCTGCTTGTCCTCTGCGTCGGTCTCCGCCGAGACCAGCAGCTTCATCGAAGCCACCTTCTGTTTCGGATGCTGCGCCAGGTGCTCGGCATCGTAACGGCGCACGAAGCAGGCATAGGCCGTCTTGCCTGATGTGCCCGCATACATGCGCGCATTGAAGGCCTCGGCCTCAGTCGCGGTGGCCTCGTGGATGTCGTCGGCTTCCTCGGCCCGGGCAGCGCCGATGAAAGCGGCAAAGGCAAGCGGCAGGATGAGGGCAAGCTTCATGATCGCACCGGGTAGGTCAGCCGTGGACGGTCCGCACCGCGCGCGGCGGGGCCATTTAGCGGTTAGTCGCCAGCCGGAGGCCGCGCGTTCAAGGGCATGTCTCCGGCAGCTTCACGCAAGGTTCCAGGCTTACCTCTTGCCGGGAGGGGCATCGATAAGCCCCGGATTGTTGCAGATGGCTGGAGGCGGTTGGAAATGTCCGAAAGTCAGAGCTTGCCCAATCTTGCCATCGGGTATTCGCGGGCCCGGCTGCTGATGTTCTTCGGCGGCAGCCTGCTGCTGACGTCGTTCTGCACCGCGCTCGCGTTCAGCTGGCAGGGAGGCAACAACATCACCAGGTTCGTGGTCGATGCCTGTTATGTCGGCGCGGTGTTTTTCGGCCTCGCCACCTTCAGGATGCTGTGGCGGCTGATCACCGCGAGGCGGCCGCAGGTCTTCATCAGCCGTGTCGGCATTCGCGATACCAGGCTCGCGGACGAGACCATCGCCTGGAGCGCCGTGCGGAAGGTTTTCCCGTGGGAGCAGCGCGGCCAGAAGTTCGTGGTGCTCAAGGTCGATCCCCTCATCGCGCAGCGGTTCTCCGGGGGATTTGCCACGCAGGCCCTGGCGCTGTTGAACAAGGCGCTCGGTACCGACAGCGTCATCATCAATGCGGGCGGCCTGACCATGGACGTCGAAACGCTGCTCGAGTCCTGCAAGCAATATTGGGGCGCGGGACGACCGGCGCAGGCGGAGCAGGCTGTGTCGGAAGCTGAGGCTCAGCCGGAGCCTGTTGGCTAGGCGACGGCGCAGGCCCAGACCTCGGACCACCTCTCCCCGGTGGGGAGAGGTAAGAAGCAACGCCTCACCGCAGGCTGGCGTTGATCTTGTCCAGCACAGACGAGCCCGGACAAAGCGTGTCGGCTTCCAGCGTGTTGAGCGGCGTCTCGACCGTGTTGAGATGTGTGTGCAGATCGTCCGCATCGGGATCGACATAAAGCAGTCCGGTGACGATCTGGCCCTTGGCAGCGTGCTTGGCGAGGAAGGTCTGCGCCCCCAGCCGGTCATGCGGATCGTAATCGGCGTCGATCTTGCGCAGTGCGATCTTGCTGCCGTCATGCTGCTCGACCACCTGGACCGTGCCCGGTGCGTAGTCCACCGCGATGGGATCGCGGCCGACCAGCACGTCGAGCCGGTTCACGGCGTCATTGTGCTCGCGGACATAGTCGAAGCTCTTGGTCGAGCCGGCATGGTTGTTGAAGGCGATGCAGGGGCTGATGACGTCGATGAAGGACGCGCCCTTGTGGCCGATCGCAGCGGCGATCAGCGGCACCAGCTGGCTCTTGTCGCCGGAGAACGAGCGGGCGACAAAAGTGGCGCCCAGTTGCAGCGCGATCGCGACGAGGTCGATGGCGTTGTCGGTGTTGGTCACACCCTTCTTGCTCTTCGAGCCACGGTCGGCGGTGGCCGAGAACTGGCCCTTGGTCAGGCCATAGACGCCGTTGTTTTCGACGATATAGGTCATGTTGACGCCGCGCCGGATCGAATGCGCGAACTGGCCGAAGCCGATCGAGGCGGAATCGCCGTCGCCGGAGACGCCGAGATAGATCAGGTCGCGATTGGCCAGGTTGGCTCCGGTCAGCACGCTGGGCATGCGGCCGTGCACGGAGTTGAAGCCGTGGGAATTGCCGAGGAAATAGTCCGGCGTCTTCGACGAGCAGCCGATGCCGGAGATCTTCGCCACCCGGTGCGGCTCGATCGACAGCTCGTAGCAGGCCTCGATGATCGAGGCCGTGATCGAGTCATGGCCGCAGCCGGCGCAGAGGGTCGAGATCTTGCCCTCGTAGTCGCGATGCGTGTAGCCGAGGTCGTTCTTCTTGAGGCCCGGATGATGGAATTTCGGCTTTGCGATGTAGGTCATGACACGGCCTTGCGGAGCGGGGTCACCTTGAGGTGATCCTGGTGGTCGCCAATGGCTTTTGCGATGTAGCGTGCGGTGATCGGAGTTCCGTCATAATGCACGATCGGCACGAGACGGACGGGGTCGATGCCGTTCTCGTTGACGATGAGCTGGCGGAGCTGGCTGTCGCGGTTCTGCTCGACGACATAGACGAAATCATGCTCGGCCAGGAAGCTCGCCACGCTGGAGTGGAACGGGAAGGCGCGGATGCGCAGGCGGTCCAGCTGATGCCCGCGCGCCTCCAATAATCCGATCGCCTCGTCCATCGCCGGCGAGGTCGAGCCGAAATAGATCACGCCATATTTGGTCGGCCGTTCAGCATTGGCCTGCAGCGGCCGCGGCACGAGGTCCTGTGCGGTCTCGAACTTGCGCACGAGGCGCTGCATGTTGTCGGCGTAAACAGAGCCTTCCTCGGAATAGCGCGCATAGCGATCGCGCGACGTGCCGCGGGTGAAGTACGAGCCCTTGGTCGGATGCGTGCCGGGATAGGTGCGGTACGGGATGCCGTCGCCGTCGACATCGAGATAGCGGCCGAAGTCGCGGCCTTCCTCCAGCATCTCCGCGGTCATCACCTTGCCGCGGTCATACTGCCTGGCATCGTCCCACTTCAGCGGGCGGCAGAGCCGGTGGTTCATGCCGATGTCGAGGTCCAGCATCAGGAAGATCGTGGTCTGCAGCCGTTCGGCGAGGTCAAAGGCTGCCGCCGCGAACTCGAAGGCTTCGGCCGGATCTTCCGGGAACAGCAGCACATGCTTGGTGTCGCCATGCGAAGCATAGGCACAGGCGATGATGTCGCATTGCTGGGTGCGGGTCGGCATGCCCGTGGAGGGGCCGGCGCGCTGGATGTTCATGATCACGGCCGGGATCTCGGCAAAATACGAGAGGCCGATGAACTCGGTCATCAGCGAGATGCCGGGGCCCGAGGTCGCGGTGAAGGCGCGGGCGCCGTTCCAGGAGGCGCCGATGACGATGCCGATCGAGGCCAGCTCATCCTCGCCCTGCACGATCGCGTATTTCGCCTTGCCCGTTTCAGGGTCGTGCCGGTACTTCTTGCAATGCGCGGTGAACGCCTCCGCGACCGAGGACGATGGCGTGATCGGATACCAGGCGCACACGGTGGCACCGCCATAGACGGCGCCGAGCGCGGCAGCGCTGTTGCCCTCGATGAAGATCCGGTCGCCGACCTTGTCGGACTTCTTGATGCGCAGTCCGATCGGGCATTTCAAATTCTGCAACGCCCAGTCGCGGCCGAGATGCAGCGCGTGGACGTTGGAGGAGAGCAGCTTCTCCTTGCCCTTGTACTGTTCGCTGATCAGTTGCTCGATCAGCTTCGGGTCCATGTCGAGCAACGCCGAGAGCGCGCCTAAATAGATGATGTTCTTGAACAGCTGGCGCTGGCGTGGATCGGTGTAGGTCGAGTTGGTGATCGCGGTGAGCGGCACGCCGATCACGGAGATGTCGTCGCGGAACTTGGTCGACGGCATCGGCTTGGTGGAATCGTAGAACAGATAGCCGCCCGGCTCGATGCCGGCGACGTCCTTGTCCCAGGTCTGCGGGTTCATCGCCACCATCATGTCGACGCCGCCGCGGGCGCCGAGATGGCCGGCTTCGGTGACGCGCACCTCGTACCAGGTCGGCAGGCCCTGGATGTTGGAGGGGAAGATGTTGCGCGGGGACACCGGCACGCCATGGCGCAGGATCGCGCGCGCGAACATCTCGTTGGCGCTGGCCGAGCCCGAGCCGTTGACGTTGGCGAAGCGGACGACGAAGTCGTTTACGCTGCTGATCGGCTTTTTGTCGGACATGTCGAACCTGCGTGAGTCATCTCGATGAAATATTTCTGCATGTCCCAGGCACCGGTGGGACAACGCTCGGCGCACAGCCCGCAATGCAGGCAGACGTCCTCGTCCTTGACCATCACGCGTCCGGTCTTGAGGTCGGACGAGACGTAGAGGTCCTGGTCCGGATGCGGCGAGGGCGCCTTCAACCGATGGCGCAGATCGTCTTCCTCGCCATTGTCAGTGAAGGTGATGCAGTCCATCGGGCAGATGTCGGCGCAGGCATCGCACTCGATGCAGAGCGAGGTCGAGAACACCGTCTGCACGTCGCAGTTCAGGCAGCGATGCGCTTCGCCGAGCGCGAGCTTGACGTCGTAGCCAAGCTCGACCTCGGTCTTGATGTCCTTCAGCGCGACCACCTTGTCGCGATGCGGCACCTTGAAGCGCTTGTCGACGGAAATGTCGTTGTCATAGCTCCATTCGTGGATGCCCATTTTCTGCGAGGAGACATGCACCTCCGGCAGCGGCCGTTCGGTGATGTCCTCGCCCGAGAGCATCTTGTGGATCGACAGCGCAGCGTCGTGCCCCTGCGCCACCGCCCAGATGATGTTTTTCGGGCCGAACGCAGCGTCGCCGCCGAAGAACACTCTCGGGTTGGTCGAGACGAAGGTCTTGGGATCGACCTTGGGCATGTGCCATTTGTCGAACTCGATGCCGCAATCCTGCTCGATCCACGGGAAGGCGTTCTCCTGGCCGACCGCCACCAGCACGTCGTCGCAGGGAATGGTCTGATCGGGATCGCCCGAAGGCACCAGATTGCGGCGGCCTTTGGCGTCGTACTCGGCCTTGACGTGTTGGAAGGTGACGCCGATCAGCTTGCCGGCGACCTGCTTGAATTCCATCGGCACCATGTAGTTGAGGATCGGGATATCCTCGTGAATCGCGTCTTCCTTCTCCCAGGGCGAGGCCTTCATCTCCTCGAAGCCGGAACGTACGACCACCGTGACCTTCTCGCCGCCGAGACGGCGCGCGGTGCGGCAGCAATCCATCGCGGTGTTGCCGCCGCCGAGCACGATGACGCGCTTGCCGATCTTGTCGACATGGCCGAACGACACCGACGACAGCCAGTCGATGCCGATATGAATGTTGGCAGCCGCTTCCTTGCGACCGGGAATGTCGAGCTCGCGGCCGCGCGGCGCGCCGGACCCGACGAAAATGGCGTCGTACTTTTCGGCGAGCAGCGCCTTCATGCTCTCGATGCGGTGGCCGCCTTTGAATTCGACGCCGAGACCCAGGATGTAGCCGGTCTCCTCGTCGATGACGGAATTGGGCAAGCGGAATTTGGGGATCTGCGTTCGCATCATGCCGCCGGCTTCCGGATCGCCGTCGAACACGGTGCAGTGATAGCCGAGCGGCGCCAGATCGCGGGCCACCGTCAGCGAGGCCGGACCGCCGCCGACGAACGCGACGCGCTTACCGTTCTTCGCAACTGGATGCGGCAGGCGCTGCTTGATGTCGTCCTTGAAGTCGGCGGCGACGCGCTTGAGGCGGCAGATCGCGACCGGCGTTTCCTCGACGCGTCCGCGCCGGCAGGCCGGCTCGCATGGACGATCGCAGGTGCGTCCCAGGATTCCGGGAAACACGTTCGATTTCCAATTGATCATGTAGGCGTCGCTGTAGCGACCTTGCGCGATCAATCGGATGTATTCGGGAACAGGTGTGTGCGCAGGACACGCCCACTGGCAATCGACCACTTTGTGAAAGTAATCGGGGGCCGCGATGTCGGTCGGTTTCATTCCTAGCCTCGTCCGCGCGGGCTCAAAGACCCGGCGGCCTTTTCTTTGAGCTTGTCAGACGCTTAGCGCGCTTCGATCTGGTTTCTGAATGACGTCATTGGGTTAGCTTATTGGAACGGTTCCGAGGTGCAACGGCAAATTTGCGCGATCACCGCGTTTCATGGGAGCTAAGCGTGCACAGCATTAACAGCCGTGCACATTCATGCGGCGGTGCAGCATGGAAGCAATCCAGAGTGCATCCGCGGAGGGATTCTGGATTGCTTCCGCCTTCGCCAAGGCTTCGGCGGACAAGTCGCTGCGCTCGCAATGACGACGTCGGCCCGACATCAGCCCCGCTCGATATCGCTCTTCGCGAGGTCCCACATCAGGCTGTAGGTGCCGACGGAAACCGGCAGCGGGAAGGGCGCCGCGGCCGGGCCGGTGAAGCGTTCGGCGATGACAGCCGAGACCGCGCCGATTTGCGTGCCGTCGATCAGCACGAACCAGTCGCGCGCGCCTTCATTGCGCATCGCCGGAATATCCGCCGTGGCGCCCGACAATTCCGGCTCGCTTTCGAGCAGATGCATCGAGATGATGCCATCGCGATTCTGTGGCGCCAGTTTTTCTTGCAGTGCATCACGCCACGCGCCGGCATGATCGGCTGTGGGGCGCAGCCGCACCAGGCCAAGCGCGGCGCCGCGGCCGGTGCCCTTGCTGATCGTGATGCGCGCGACCACGCGGAGCATGTTCTTGAAATGAGCCATGGTCCGCCGCGACCATTCGGTCTGGTTGGCGAGCCGGGTGCGATAGGCCGGGCTGTCGAGCACGTCCAGCGTCACGGTCGAATACAGCGAGAGATATTTGGGATCGGCAGCATGGGCGACATAGCGGCGTGCTTCGAGAAAACCCTCGATTGCGACGCGCTCTTCCAGATGCTCGCGATCATACCAGCGATTGAAATCGGCTTCATCTGCCGCATCGATGTTCATCGACGTCAGCAGCATGCCCGTCCCGGCGAGCGGCATTGTTCTTGTTATCCTTGCTTTCGCGCCTCAGCGCGCGGCTTTCGACGCGAGATCGGCAATCGACCTCATCACCGCATCCCGCACGCCGGCATCATAGAGCGAATGCCCGGCTTCTTCCACGATCCTGACCTCGGAACCCGGCCACACTTTCGCGAGCCGTGCGGATGTCTCAGGAGGACACAACAGGTCGTAGCGGCCCTGCACGATGATGCCGGGAATGCCTGCGAGCTTGCCGGCGTTTCGCAACAACTGGTCTTCGTTCATGAAGGAATTGTTGACGAAATAATGGGCCTCCATGAACGGCGTCGCCGGCAGCGTGCGCCAGACATTCAGCGAAGCAAGGTCGATGCGGGCCTTGGCCGCCTTGTGTTCCGACAGCGCGCGCTCGGTGTCGTGCCAGGCGCGCGAGGCGGGGCCGTGCACAGCCGTATCAGGATCGAGGATGCGGCGATAATAGGCTTCCACCGGCCGCGCGCGTTCCTCCGGCGGCAACACGCTCAGAAAATCCTCTGAGAGCGCCGGATAGAATTGCGCGAGGCGCGAGGTGAAGGCGGTTTCGACCTCTCCCCGTGTGCCCAGAAACGTTGCGCGCAGAGCAATGCCGGAGACGCGCTCAGGGTGGGCCTGTGCATAGGCCAGCGCCAGCGTCGCGCCCCAGGAGCCGCCGACCACCATCCAGCGTGGGATGCCAAACTTTTCGCGGATCTTCTCCATGTCCGCGATCAGATGCGCGGTCGTGTTGTGCGCGCGCGATCCCTTCGGACGGCTGCGGCCGCAGCCGCGCTGGTCGAACAGCACCGCGTGCATGCGCTCGGGATCGAACAGCCGGCGATGATCGGGCTGACAGCCGCTACCGGGACCGCCATGCAGATAGATCGCGGGGATGCCATTGGGGCAGCCGACGCTCTCGACATAGAGCTCATGGCTGTCGCCGACATCGAGCATGTCTGATGTCAGCGGCGCAAAGGGATCGGCGCGCCTGGCGGCTTTGCCTGCGTCGGCGTCAGGCATCATTCCCGGATTCCAGGGTGCCGCCCGCAAAATTGCGGTAGATGAAGCGGTTGGTCTCGCCCTCGGCCTCGCGCTCGGCCTGCTTGAAGATGGTCTCGTGCAGCGGCGACAGCGCGCAGGCGGGGTCGGTGTTGGCGGCGTCGCCGGTCAGCGCGAAGGCCTGGCAGCGGCAGCCGCCGAAATCGATCTCGCGGAACTCGCAACTCTTGCACGGCTCTTTCATCCAGCCGGTGCCGCGATATCTGTTGAAGGCCTCGGAGTTCTGCCAGATCCAGGCGATTGAATGGTTGGAGCGCACGGACAAGAAATCGAGCCCGGTAATGCTCTCGGCGGCGTGGCAGGGCAGCACCTTGCCGGCGGGCGAGATGTTGAAGAACTGCCGCCCCCAGCCGCCCATGCATTTCTTCGGCCGCAGCGCGTAATAGTCAGGGACGACGTAGTCGATCGTCAGCCGGCCCTTGAGCCGCTCGCGCGCCTCCTCGACGAGGCCTGTGCATTCATCGAGCTGCGCCACGGTCGGCATCAAGGCGGCGCGGTTTTTCAAGGCCCAGCCGTAATATTGCACATTGGCGACCTCGAGCCGGTCGGCGTCGAGATCGATGGACATTTGGATGATCTCGGGCAGCTGGTGCAAATTCTGCCGGTGCATCACCGCGTTCACGGTGAGCGGCAGGTCGAGCTCGCGCGTCCATTTGGCGACTTCGAGCTTCTTGCGATGGCCGCCCTTGTAGCCGGCAACGCGATCGGCGAGGCCTTCCTCGATGCCCTGGAACGAGATCTGCACATGGCAGAGCCCGGCATCGGCGAGCTCACTCAGCCGCTCACGCGTCAGCAGCACGGCCGAGGTGATGAGGTTGGTGTAGAGCCCGACATCGGTGGCGTGCTTGACCAGCTCGACGAGGTCTTTGCGCGCCGTCGGCTCGCCGCCGGAGAAGTGCACCTGCAGCACGCCGATCTCGGCAAGCTCGCTCAGCACCTTCTTCCATTCGTCGGTGGTCAGCTCCTTGCCCGAGCGATCGAGCTCGACGGGGTTGGAGCAATAGGGGCATTGCAGCGGGCAGCGATGGGTGATTTCGAGCAGCACGGCGAGCGGAATGCCGAAGGTCTCCGCCGTCGAGCGGCTCTTCTCAAGCACGGTGAGGCTGTCGCTGGCGTCGGGAGGGATGATCGGGAGCACATCGCTCATGGCGTCTTCTCCCGGGCTTCGGTCAGAAAGCCCTTGTCGGCGAGATCCTGCAGCATGGCGATGACATCAGTGAGGATCGCCTCGCGTGGGGCTGCGTATTTTTCCGCGAGCTGATCGGAGACGTCGCCGACGCTGCGCTTGCCGTCGCAGAGCTGCAGAACCTCGACGGCGATCTCGTCAGGCGCCAGCACGCGCTCCGGCGCCAGGATCACCCAGACTTTGCGCGTTTCGTCATATTTGAGCTTGGCGTGCCGCGGCAGTACCGGCCGGCTTGCCTCGCTGACGCTGATGTTGCGCGGCCCGGCCATGCTCTGTCCCTAACTCGCCTTCTTAATTTTCTTTGGGCACGAACGCGCCCGGCGGAATGTTGCCTTCGACATAGGCGTGCTGGAGCGCATCGAGCTGCACCCACAGCACGTTGGTCTTGAAGATCAGCGCATTGCAGACCTGCGCGCGCTGCTCCGGCGTCGTGGCGTGCGTCTTGACATAGGCGAGCGCGAAGTTGGCATCACGCGGCGCTTGCGTCAGGCGGCGCTTGAAATAGCTCATGATGTCGGGGTTGACGAAGTCGTAGTGCTGCAACATGCCGGCGATGCGCTCTTCGTGGATGCTCGGCGCGAACAATTCGGTGAGCGAGGAGGCGATCGCCTCCAGCGGGCTCTTCTCGCGGCAATAGTGGACATAGGCCTCCACCGCGAAGCGCGTCGCCGGCAAGATGCCTTCGGTCGATTCCACATAGGCCGTGTCGAGGCCGAGGCCTTCGGTCAGCTTCAGCCAGCGCTCGATGCCGCCCTCGCTGCCGACATCGCCATCGTGATCCTCGATGCGGTGACGCCATTCCAGCCGCGTGGCGCGATCGCGGAAGCGCGAGATCACCACCGCGTCCTTGATCGGGATCGTGCTCTGGTAATAGTAGCGGTTCAGCGCCCAGGCCTGCACCTGGCCCTTGCTGAGCTTGCCGCCGTGCAGCAGCTTATGAAACGGATGCAGGCTGTGATAGCGCGTCGCGCCGATATGGCGCAGCGTTGCCTCCAGCTCCTCCGCCGAGTTGAGGCGGATGTCCTTACCGATCGAGAGCGCGGTCATTCCAGTCATGGATGCAGCATTCACAGCACGATCTCCGTTCCATCTGCGGGTATCTGCCAGCCTGCGCCCTCGGCCGTCTTGCGTTCAGGCGAGGCAGGCAGCAGCGCCGGGTTCGAGTTGTTGATATGTAGAAATATCTTTCTGCCGATCGAGAGATCGGCGAGCCGCGCAATGGCGCCGTCGTCGCCGGACATCGATACATGTCCCATGCTCTTGCCGGTCTTGTGGCCGAGGCCGCACCGGATCATCTCGTCATCGCGCCACACCGTACCGTCGAAGAAGACGAGTGACGAGCCTGAAATTTCTTTCCGCAATTCGTCGGTCACCTCGGCGCAGGCGGCGATGAAATAGAAGCACTTGCCGGTCGATCTGTCGGTGATCTTCAGGCCCAGCGTATCGCCATCGCCGCTCTCGCCGCCGGGATGCGCCTTGCCTTCGAGATACCAGGCCGACTTGCCGGGCACCGCGAAGGGCAGCACCTCGAGCCCTGAGCGCGCGCCATCGGGCAGTCGCGGCTCGAACGGTTCATTGATGTCGATCGGCTGGCGCTTGACGCTCTTCTCGTTCAGCACGTTGAAGATGCTGTTGCTGGCCAGGATCGCGAGCACCTTCTCATGCGCATAAATCGTGAAGGGCGAGCCTTCGCGCATCGAGAGCAGGCCGGCGACGGCATCGACTTCGCTGTTGGTGAGGATCACTCCGGCGACGGGCGTGTGGCGCAGCGCGCCAGCTTTGGGATGCAGTTGCGGCGTGGCATTCAATTGCTGGCGCAGATCAGGGGAGGCGTTGATCAGAAACCAGTGCTCGCCGTCGCAACTGAAGGCGACCGAGGCCTGGGTTCGATAAAGCTCATGTCCAGAGTTGCGGGCCGCCCGGCAGCCTTCACACCCGCAATTCCACTGCGGGACACCGCCGCCAGCCCCGGCGCCCAGGACGACGACGCGAAGCATGATCCGTCTCCTGGCAACGTCGCGAGGTGGATCTCAGGCCGTCACGGTTTCCATCGTTCCGAAACCGATCGTGACCGGAAGACCCACCTGCACAGAACGCTTGACTTACCAACCGCTCACTTGCGGGTGGCGCTCACATACATGTTGATTTCCATGCCGCAGGGCACTTCGACGATCTTGGGGGCTTTCCAGGCCATTTTGGCTCTCCATTTCGCGAATTGGGACGTTTCCGCCCGGGGGGTAAATTACTGCGGGCGAAAAAGTTCGCCAGTGAAATTTTCCCGAGCATGGGCATGTTGCGCCGCGAGACTTGCGGGGGGAACAGTACTTTCTGGTGATACGGCCTTGCGCCTGGCGCATTCGGTCGCGAACGCTGTCCTGATAAAGCAGTTGTGAGTGCAGTGCAGCTTTCAATCCGGTACAGGCGACCTAGCTGGATCCCATGATGCCCAAATACTACTTCAACACCCGTATCGGCGATGAATTGATCGTGGACCCCGATGGCGAGGTTCTGCGCAATCCCGACCGCGCCTGGGAGGTTGCCCGCCAGATGATCCTGGAGGTGCTCAAATCCGAGGGCACCCAGCCGGCCCTGCTGGAGGCGGTCATCGAGGTGACCGACGACGACGGCGAGATCGTGCTGGAGTTTCCGTTCAGCGAGGCGCTGCTGGACACGCCGGACGAGTCCGCGACGCGGCACTAGCCGGCCGTTCCTCCCTGCGAAATCCGCATGGCTTTGCCGCGTTCCCGGCGCTAAAAGACGCCGGTGATACGGAGCAAGTCATGCAAGATCTCTGGCGCCTGTCGGCTGCCGACCTCGCTACTCTCGTCAAATCCAGAAAAGTGTCCGCCCGCGAGGCGGCCAAATCAGGCCTCGACCGCTTGGATGCCGTCAATCCCAGGCTCAACGCCGTGATCGACCACCGTCCCGAGGACGTGCTCAAGCAGGCTGATGCCGTCGATGCCGCCATCCTCAGGGGCGAGGATCCCGGCGTGCTGGCCGGCGTGCCCGTCACCATCAAGGCCAATGTCGACCAGGAGGGCTTTGCCACCACCAACGGCCTCAAGCTCCAGCGTGATCTGATCGCGCGCGAGGACAATCCTGTTGTTGCCAATTTCCGCAAAGCCGGCGCGGTTCTGCTTGGGCGCACCAATTGCCCGGCCTTCTCCTATCGCTGGTTCACCACCAACCTCGTCCATGGCGACACCAAGAATCCGCGCGATGCCTCGCTGACCCCGGGCGGCTCGTCCGGCGGCGCCGGCTCGGCGGTCGCGGCCGGCATCGGCGCCATCGCCCACGGCACCGACATCGCCGGCTCGATCCGTTATCCCGCCTACGCCTGCGGCGTGCACGGCCTGCGTCCGACCTTGGGCCGCATCCCCGCCTTCAACCCGGCGCTGCCGGAGCGCCCGATCGGCCCGCAGATCATGGCGGTCTCGGGCCCGCTGGCCCGCACCGTGAATGACTTGCGGATTTCGCTCGCGGCGATGTCGGCGCGTGATGCGCGCGATCCCTGGTATGTGCCGGCGCCGCTGGAAGGCCCCGCCGTCCCGAAGCGCGCCGCGATCTGTCTCAGCCCTGATGGCCTTGCCACCACGCCCGAGGTGAAGGCCGCGGTGACCGACGCTGGCAAGCGCCTCGAGCGCGCCGGCTGGACCGTCGAGGTGATCGCAAACACCCCGCCGATGCGCGAGGCCGTCGAGTGGCAACGAAAACTCTGGCTCGGCGATGCCTTTGAGGCGCAGATGGAGATGGCCGAGCGCGAGGGCGATCCCGGTGCGCTGGCGTGCCTCAACGGCAACCGCGCCAAGGTCACGCCGATGGACCAGGCCAATTATGCGCAGGCGCTGACCCGCCGCGCCACGCTAACCCGTGACTGGATGCTGTTCTTCGAGAAATACGCCGTGGTGCTGACGCCAGTGTCCGGCGAGCTACCATTTCCGGATCATCTCGACCTCAAGGATGCCGCCTCCTTCGAGCGCGTCTGGGAGGCGCAGCTGCCGCAGATCGCAACGCCCTTCATGGGCCTGCCTGGCCTCGTCGTCTCCACCGGCCTCGTCGGCAAGACACCGGTCGGCGTGCACATCGTTTCCGGCCGCTACCGCGAGGATCTGTGTCTTCTTGCAGGCGAGGCGATCGAGGCGGGCGGCGTGCCGCCCTCGCCGATCGATCCCGTGGGTTAGCGATGTCGGCGCTTTACGAGTTCAAGGCCAATTCGCTTGCGGGCGACGAAGTGTCAATGCGCGCCTACGAGGGGCAGGTGCTGCTGATCGTCAACACCGCGAGCAAATGCGGCTTCACGCCGCAATATCGCGGGCTGGAAGATCTGCACCGCGACCTGTCGCCACGCGGCTTCTCGGTGCTCGGCTTTCCCTGCAACCAGTTCGGCGCACAGGAGCCGGGGCAAGCGAACGAGATCCAGGCGTTCTGCTCCACCAATTACGACGTCACCTTTCCCTTGTTCGAGAAGATCGACGTCAACGGCGCCAATGCGCATCCCTTGTATGAGTACCTGAAACGTCAGCAATCCGGATTGCTCGGTTCCTCCATCAAATGGAATTTCACCAAATTCCTGGTGGACCGTGCCGGCAAGGTGATCGCGCGCTATGCGCCGACAGCGAGGCCGGAAGGATTGCGGAAGCAAATCGAGACCCTGTTATGAGCGAGACATCCATGAGCGACGAATTTCCGGACCGCCTGTCGGTCGACCCCAACAGCCCCTATTACAACGCCGACATCCTCCAGCGCGACGTCGGCATCCGCTTCAAGGGCATCGAGAAGACCAATGTCGAGGAGTACTGCATCAGCGAAGGCTGGGTCCGCGTCACCGCCGGCAACGCCAAGGACCGCTACGGCAACCCGCTGACCATCAAGGTGCATGGCCCGGTCGAGCCGTATTTCAGGGATAAGAAGTGACGGCGAAGCCGTCATTCCGGGGCTCGCGAAGCGAGAACCCGGAATCTCGAGATTCCGGGTTCGATGCTACGCATCGCCCCGGAATGACGAAGAGAGAGAGCTGACCCCCATGTCCGTCCGCATCGTCGACGTCCGCGAGATCACCAAACCGATCTCCTCCCCGATCCGCAACGCCTATATCGACTTCACCAAGATGACGACGAGCCTCGTTGCCGTCGTCACCGACGTCATGCGCGACGGCAAGCGCGTCGTCGGCTACGGCTTCAATTCCAACGGCCGTTACGGGCAGGGCGGTTTGATCCGCGAGCGCTTTGCCGCGCGTATTCTCGAAGCCGATCCGAAGAAGCTTCTGAACGAGGTCGGCGACAATCTCGACCCAGACAAGGTCTGGGGCGCGATGATGACCAACGAAAAGCCCGGCGGTCACGGCGAGCGCTCGGTCGCGGTCGGCACCATCGACATGGCGGTGTGGGACGCGGTGGCGAAGATCGCAGGCAAGCCGCTGTTTCGCCTGCTGGCCGAACGCCACGGCCGGCAAGCCAATCCGCGCGTCTTCGTCTATGCGGCGGGCGGCTATTATTATCCGGGCAAGGGGCTCTCGATGCTGCGCGGCGAGATGCGCAGCTATCTCGATCGCGGCTACAACGTCGTGAAGATGAAGATCGGCGGTGCTGACATCGGCGAGGATCGCATGCGCATCGAGGCGGTTCTGGAAGAGATCGGCAAGGACGCGCAGCTCGCCGTCGATGCCAACGGCCGCTTCAATCTCGAGACCGGCATCGCCTACGCCAAGATGCTGCGCGACTATCCCTTGTTCTGGTACGAGGAAGTCGGCGATCCCCTCGACTACGCGCTGCAGGCAGCCCTCGCCGAATTCTATCCCGGCCCGATGGCGACAGGCGAGAATCTCTTCAGTCACCAGGACGCCCGCAATCTGATCCGCTATGGCGGCATGCGCCCCGATCGCGACTGGCTGCAATTCGACTGCGCGCTGTCCTATGGCCTGTGCGAATACCAGCGCACGCTGGACGTCCTGAAGACCCACGGCTGGTCCCCCAGCCGCTGCATCCCCCACGGCGGCCACCAGATGTCGCTTAACATCGCAGCCGGCCTCGGCCTCGGCGGCAATGAAAGCTACCCTGATTTATTCCAGCCCTATGGCGGTTTCCCCGATGGCGTGCGCGTCGAGAACGGCCACATCACGATGCCGGATCTCCCGGGCATCGGGTTCGAAGGGAAGTCGGATCTCTACAAGGAGATGAAGGCGTTGGCGGAGTAGGGCTCACGTTGCTGACGCGCGACGGCCGAGCCAAGCTCTCTGCTGTCATGCCCCGGCTTGACCGGGGCATCCAGTACGCCGCGGCAGACGTGGCGAGAGCGAGCTCTTCAACGGCGGCCTCTGGAATACTGGATCGCCCGGTCGAGCCGGGCGATGACACTGAGGCTGTGGCTGCGGATCAGCGCTGCGCTCCGCTTGTCCGGAACGACGATTGAGTGAGCAACTACGACAGCCGCATATCCAGCAGCCGCCGTCCTTCGCCCTTCAGCAGCTTCTTCACCGCGCCGGACGCCACGACCTCGCCGTCATTGGCGTAGGCTTCGTGGTTCTTCTCGATGTCGTCGAGGCGATAGAGATAGTTCACCATCACGCCGGCGGACTCGCGCAGGCCCTTGGGCGAGAGATCGCCGAGCCAGTTGATGCGCTCGAGGCGCGCGCCGTTGCCGAGGTGGAAGCGGGCGACGGAATCGATCAGCTTGCCCTTCGGCGTGCGTGCCTTCAGGAAGTAATAGGCGGCGAGCGGCTCGATCACGGCGCGCAGCTGCGCGGTCGTCTCGGGGTTCTCGAACCAACTGGGATCGTCGAGGCGCTTCAGCATCTCGCGGTCCTCGTCCGACAGCGGCAGGTCCTTGTCCTGCTTCACCCATGGCATGAAGCCGGGCACGGGCGACAGCGTCACGAAGGTGTCGAGCTTCGGCGTCTCGCGGCGCAGCTCCTCGACCACCTGCTTGATCAGGAAGCTGCCGAAGGAGATGCCGCCAAGGCCGCGCTGGGTGTTCGAGATCGAATAAAACACGGCGGTGCGTGCCTTCTCGATCGGTAAGTGCTGGCGGTCGACGGCGAGCAGCGGCGCAATCGCGCCCGGAATCGTTTCGGTCAGCGCCACCTCGACGAAGATCAGGGGCTCATCCACCATCGCAGGATGGAAGAAGGCATAGCAGCGGCGGTCGACGGGATCGATGCGGCGGCGCAGATCGTCCCAGTCGGAGATCTCGTGCACGGCTTCATAGCGAATGATCTTTTCGAGGATGTTGGCCGGGGTCGACCAGTCAATCCGGCGCAGCACGAGAAACCCCCTGTTGAACCACGACGAGAGAAGATGCGAGACGTCGCGATCGAGCGCGGCGAGGTCGGTGTGTCCGTTCATCATGCCGAGCAGGTCGGCACGCATGGCAACGAGATCGCCGGTGCCGCCCGGCGCGCGGTTGAGCCGGCGGATCAGTTCCTGCCGCCGGGGTTCCGAGGCGAAATGCAGCGCGCTGGCGTCCGCGTCATCAAGCTCCGCGCGCCATTTCTCGATCGCCCTGGACAGGCGTTCCCGGTCCGGCCCGAAATCGCGCACCAGTCCCTCGAAGAAGGCGCGGCGTCCTGCCGCATCCAGCTCCGCGTAGCTGTCCAGCACCTCGCGCGCCATGGCGGTGCCGGAGGCCTCGCCGCGCCCGGACAGCAGCGCGTCGCAGAGCGCGATCAGCCCGTCGGCATCCTGCTTGGTATCGGTGGCGTCCCCCCGGCGCAGCAGCGTGCGGCCGCGCTCGGAAATGGTGGCGAGCAGGTCGGAGAAGAAGGCATTGGCCATCTGGGCTTTTCGAATCCGGGTTTGTGCAGTGCGGAAGCTTACACGGGATTTAGGCGGAAGCCGATCACAATCAAGCGGAGGATTGCGGCATGTTTGTTATGCTTTGCCCGCAAACTCCGTCGGCGTTCGTCCCGTCACCTGGCGGAACGCCGCCGAGAACGCCGGCACGCTCGCATAGCCGAGCTGCGTTGCGAGTTGCTTCACCGAAACGGTCGCATCGGTCGACAGCCTCTGAATCGCCGCCGCGATTCTTGCGCGCTGACACCAGCTCTTGAAACTCAATTGTGTTTCCGTCGAGAACAGCCGCGAGAGCGTGCGCGCCGAGGTTCCGACCTCGCGCGCCAGGGTGTCGATGTCGTGCAGGGCGGTGGGATCGTCGAGCACGATCATTGCGGCGCGGCGGCAGCGCGGCTCGTGCGGCAGCGGCACGAAGGTCGCGGAATCTTCGGCCTGGTTCAGTTCCAGCATCACCAGGCGCACCAGGAGCTCGGTTCGTTCCTCGGTGTTGCGCGCGTCGAACAAAGCGAGGATCGCCTGGTTGAGCAGCGGCGACACCCGCACCACGAATTCCCGGGTCAGTCCCTGATAGCGCTTTTCGCGCTTCAGCCAGGCAAGGTCGAAATACAGCGTGCGCATCTCGATATCGGCGAGCAGGTCGATGGCATGCTGGAGCCCGGCCGGGACCCAGACCGCGCGGTCCGGCGGCACCAGCCAGCGCCCCTCGGGGGTGTTGACCTGCATCGTGCCCTTCGCGGCATAGATCAGCTGCGCTTCACGGTGCATGTGCAGATCGATCCGCATACCCCTGGGATAATCGCGCGCGACCAGATGCACGCCCGCGGTGGAGCGGTGGTTACCCCGGACCTCCCTCAGGATTGGCTTTTCCAAGATTGGCGTTTCCAAGTTTGGCGTTTCCAAGATTGGCTTTTCGACGACAGTCATTGGCGGCATCCCGTCATGCCCAGGACATATAACTCATTTCGGAGCAGGAGAGGATTCCGAATGAACAGCCCTGTCAGGGTCATCAGTTTCGTCAACGCAGGCCATTTCATCGACCATTATGCGATGCTCATTTTCGCCGCCGCCGTGATCATCATGGGGCCGGCGCTCGGCATGGCCTATTCGGAGCTGCTGCCTTACGCGACCCCCGGTTTCATCGCCTTCGGTGCCGGCTCGCTGCTCACAGGCTGGCTCGGCGACCGCTGGAGCCGGCGTCACATGATGCTGATCTTCTTCATTGGCATCGGGGCCTCCATGATCTCGGTCGGCTTCGTGCAGACGCCGTTGCAGCTCGGCGCGGCGCTGCTCGCGATCGGAATGTTCGCCTCGATCTATCACCCTGTCGGTACCGCGATGATCGTGTCCTATGCTAACAGGCTCGGCCGCGAGATGGGCATCAACGGCGTCTGGGGCAATCTCGGGGTTGCCTCCTCGGCGCTGGTCACAGGCGTGATCGGCCAGTATCTCGGCTGGCGTTTTGCCTTCATCGTCCCTGGCATCGTCACCATCCTGATCGGCATCGCGTTTGCGATGCTGGTCGTGCACGAGGACCGCAAGGGCAGCAAGCAGGCGGCCGCGCAGGCGCGGGTGGCAAGACAGGACATGTGGCGCGTGGTGCTGTCGCTGCTCATCGTCGTCATCGCGATCTCCACCACGTTCAACGCCGTCACCGTGGCGCTGCCGAAGCTGTTCGCCGAGCGGCTCGCGGACCTGACCAGGAGCCCGGCGCTGTTGGGGGTCATCGCGGCCTGCGTCTACGTGTTCGGCGCGATGACGCAGTACACGATCGGCCGGCTGCTCGACCGCTTTTCGCTGAAGACGGTGGCCCTGCCGCTGTCCTTCATGCTGGCGCCGTTCCTGTATCTGGCCGCCAGTCTGAATAATTTTCCGCTGATCTTGGTGTCGATCGGCATCGTCATGGGCGCGTTCGGGCAGGTCACGGTGAACGACGCCATGGTCGGCAAATACACCAGCGAAGAATGGCGCTCGCGCGCCTACGCCGTGCGCTATTTCATCGGCTTCACCGCGGCGGGTGCGTCCGTCGGCCTCGTCGCGTGGTTGTATGAGCAGGGCGGCTTCGTGACGATGCTGCACGCCTTTGCCGGGTTATGCCTGCTCGCGATTGCAGCCGCGATCATCCTGCCGCGCGAGATCAAGGCGCCGGCGGGTCAGAACGCTTGATCAGAAGATGACGGCTTTCGAAATCCCGGCGCGATCTCGTTCTCAGCGGGAATCCGACGGGCGAGCGGCAATTGAGACGTTCGTCGCCGGTTGCTTCACAATGGCCCGCCTGTCTTTCACATAGGCAATGGGAACACCCAGCCTCTCCACGCGGCCGACGATGGCGCCATCGAGGTCGCGATCGCAGTTCATGTGCGTCGGAGCGATGAAGAATTCCGATTCCTCCCATTCGGACCGGAAGTCCCAACGCAATTGCGGAAGCGTGACGGTGTGATCGAACGCCGGACGCTCCCCGCATACCGCGACCGAATAGACCGCCGGCGATTTGATACCGTCGAGCGGTGTCGTTTCGCGGACGAATGCCTCGAGAATGCGGATCGCTTCCGGCATGCTGTTGAACCAGTAGTCCAGGTCATAGCGGCGGAAGGCTCCCGGAAGACCTCCGACCACGGCGTTGTAGGCTAGATTCTCGTAAGGATGAAGCCTTGCCAGCATGATCCCTTCCGACAAGAAAGCCGCGCACATCACCGCAACTGCCGCTGAGGCCAGTCGGCGGCTCCGCACGGCCATCGTATCGAGGACCTCGCTCAAACCGACGCCGGCCAGCATGGCCAGAGGAGGAAGCACAAAGAGAAAATGGCGCATGCCGCTGAACGCAGGACCATGAACGAGAGCTTGGCACCCCAGGGGAAGCAGAACCATTGTCAACAGCAATGCAAGTTCGCGGCACCGGACCGAGCCACGCTTGAGGGGACGCCAAAGAAGCGAAAGCATCGCCAGCGCGGCGCCCGCCTGAGTCATCAGCGGCAAGCGGATGAAGAGGTAGAAGGGAACATAGACGCGCGGTACGTCGGCCATCTCGTACACGCGCCCGTCAAAAAGGGTGCGGATTGCATATTGAAATTCCGAGAAGGCAAACAGGCCACGAATGGGATTGAGGGGCGACAGGGCAGCCCACGGCCAGGCCAGGATCATCAGCAGATAGGCGACGACTACCGCGGGACATGTCGTCAACAGGGAGTTGGCCACAAAGGCCAGGCGCGCCCCGCGGCTTTCCGGCCAGGGCAGATAGATCAGGATTGCAACCCCGAGATAGACGAACAGCAGCAAACCATAGCTCCGCTGCCCGAGCGCTGCTCCGGCAAGGCAGCCGAAGACCACGACATCGAGGGCGCGGGGCGCCGGCAGTTGGCGCGCCAGGCGGAGAAGGAACAGCGTCGCTCCGCCCATGGCCGCCGCAAATGGAATGTCCTTGGTATGGTTGAACATGGCGCCGTACCAGGCGCCGCAGAGTGCAAGCGCGACCATCGCAATCAGGCCCGCGCGCGGCCCGGCGATCAGTCGCGCGGCAGCGCCACTGGCCGCGATGCCGGCGAGGCCCGTAACGGCACAGAGGATGTGCCGCAATTCGTAGATGTCGATGGGGATAACCTGGCCGAGCGCGATTGCGATGACGTCGAACAGACCCCCGTAGAGATACAGGTTATCGAAGGTGAAGAGATCGCGGACCCGCAGTCCGCTCCGATAGTAAGCAATGATCAATTCGCCGTAACGATGCTGGACGGCCTCGTCATTGGAAATTGCGTAATCCTTCGCTGTGGAGAACGCGAGGAATACCAAGGCTGCAAGAAACGCCAGGGCCAGGAAATCGAAAGCTTTCGAAGGGATGATGCTGCGCGGAGTGCTTTCGACATCACGCTTTGGTGCGTGACGAGCCGAAACCCGGTCCGCTGCTTTTGCTTCAACTCTCAAGAGCGCATTGTCGGATCTCATGTGCGGCTCGCTCGCTTGCAAAGCGGGCCGCAAGCGCATGTCTCGGAGGCGGCCACTGGTGCGCTGTCTCCCACGTCGTCCCTCATGACCGGTGGTCCTAGAGTTTATGGCCCTTGTCCCGCAGCAACTGGGTCATCTGCGCCTTGATCTCGTCGGCTTCTTCGCGCGAGATTTCATCACCGATCTTTCGGCTCATCTCCGAGAGCTCCTGCGATTTTTCGATGTATTTCTGCCCGGGCGCGCTGCGATAGAACGCTTCGATCGCGTGAAGTTCGTCCAGGGAGAAATTCCTCGCATAAAGCGCTGCGGCGCGCTCGATCATCGAATTGTTGTATTTCGATTGGCCGGTTTCCAAAATCGCCGTCACTGCCGCGTCGAAGTCGTGCTCGATCTCGGGACGGTCCTGAGACAAAACCGGCCGCAGGCTGAACAGAATACCCGGAAGCATGGCCTTGAATTGATCGGTCACCCTCAGCGCCGTGACTAGGCGTCGGGCCACGTCCATGGCGGCGGGCGATGGGTCGTCTGCCCGCGCGCCACCCATTGTGAGCAGGATGGCACAAACAATGATCGTCAGTACCTTGTACATGGCCGTGTCCTCCTCGAACCCGCTCACGCGGCGCTTGGCTGAGTGCGAGCCGCGGGCACGGCCTCCGCCTGGGGTTTAGTGTCCAGGCGCCGGTCGCTGCCGGCGTCTACAAAGAGATTTTGGACCCGCTGTGCACGATCCAGAAGCCAGGCGACAGCGGTCATGATGGCCATTCCACCGATACTGAGCAGAATTTGCTCGATCACCTGGTGCTTCCACTGAACCAGCATCCAATGCACTCCGAACGACAGGAAGACGCCGAGGCAGAACAGCGGCAGCGAATGCTGGCCGCACAACACCAGCGGTCGCAGCCATATCGACTTCAGTCCTTCCCAATCTCGGTTGAGATAACGCGAGACGATGACCGCCAGCGCAAGGAAGTGCGTGAAGCGGAGCATGTCGAGGTCGGTCTTGTCGATCGGATAGATCAGCTTGATCATCCATTTCGGGATCAACGACTCCAGAAATGCACTGTGCCAGGTCATCACGATCACCAGCGCAAAGGCGATCCAGGCGATCGCGACTGCGAAGACGATGCGCGACTGAAGGAATTTGCTGATTTGAGCGACCGCGCCGCATCCGCACCAGGCACCGAAAAAGAACATCAATTGCCAGGCGAACGGATTGAAATACCAGGTCGCCCCTTTCGGATAGGACGGCAGGTTCCAGTCGAAATAGCGAGCGAGCAGGTACAGCACGATCGAACCTGCCAAGGTCAGATTCGGGCGTCGCACCAGGCACCACACCACGAACGGCGAAACCAGCACCAGGGAGATGTAGAGCGGCAGGACGTCCAGATCGACAGGCTTGTATTGCAGCGTGAGCGCCTTGCCGATCAACTCGTCAGGGTGCGCGAGGAAGTTGGCGACGTTGAACTCGTCCTTGTACATGGGATTGTCCCACTTCCTCGCTGCACGGGCGATCTGTGCCGTGAAGGCGAGGAACAACAGGATGTGGGCAACGTACATTTGCCAGGCGCGCAGCCACAATCGCTTCAACGCCGGAAGAAACTGGCCCGCAGCCACGATGGGAACGTAAATGAATCCGAGGAGATAGCCGGAGATGAAAACGAAGAACTCGGCTGCGTCGCTGAAACCGTAATTGCGTAGCGTGAGCCAGGCCACGACGTCGTCCGGAATGTGGTCGAGAAAAATCATCCAGAGGCCGAGGCCGCGCAGGAGATCGAGCCTCAAGTCCCGTTCTACGACAAAAAGATCCGTGCTCTCTCTTGCCATGTCAGCCTGCCCAGTCGGTTGAGTGTGTCATCATCAAGAACCTTGCGCGATCAGTTTGGACGTATCCGCTTTGGCGCGCTCGCGCCCGGACATCGCCCATTTGTACCAGGTGAATACCCTTGCTATGCCGTACAGGATCAAGATGCCGCCGGCGCCGACCAACACGTGCAGCACGACACCCGCATCAAGCTCGGTGAGCAGCGCGTAGCCTGCGAATGACAGGGCGACGCCGAGCGCAAAAATCTGAAGAGAATATTGTCCGCAAAGAATGAGTGGGCGCGCCCAGGCCGATCGTAACCCCGCCCAGTCGCCCGGCACGAAGCGTAGCGCGACGACGGCCAGCGCCAGGAAATGCGCAAACCTCAGGATGTCGAAATCGGTCTTGTTGATCGGATAGATCAGCCTCGCCACCCAGCCGGGGATCAGGCGCTCCAGTGACGGAAAATACCACGTCATGGTCACAAAGAAAGCAGCGCAGAGATAGGCAACGGCCAGCCACGACACGGATCGGGAATTGAGGATCGGCGATAGTCGCCTGCCTCCTCCAAGCGCGCACCAGGCACCAAACACGAACAGCAGCTGCCATGCATAAGGATTGAACGACCAGAAGCCGTCTGGATAGGTCGACAAATGCAGGTCGTATCGAAGCGTGAGCACATAGAGTCCGGCCGACAGGGCGAGCGGCAGATCCCTGTGCAATCTCGCGAGCAGCAGCACCAACGGCAGAAAGGCCATCAGCACGACATAGAGCGGCAGGACATCCATGTTCAGCGGGCGGAATCGCAAAAGTAGCGCCTGGATCACTTCGGAACCAGGTTGTTTGAAGAATTCTCCGACCTCCATCTCCTGGATGTAGAACGCCGGCTTCTCGGAAACCGTCGTAACGAAAGCGATTTCGGCCATCAGGACCAGGAAGAGCAGAAGATGCGCGGTATAGATTTGCCAGACCCGCCGCAGCACACGTGCTGTCCCGATCACGAAGCCCGTCTCGAAGGTTGCCCGACCGTAGACCAGAGCCGCGGTGAAGCCGGAGATGAAGATGAATACTTCGGCGGCGTCGCTGAACCCGTAGTTGCGTATCGTGACCCAGGTCAGGAGGTCTGGTGAAACGTGATCGACATAAATGAGCCAGAGGGCCAGGCCGCGGAAGAAGTCGAGCCGCAGTTCTCGCTCGCCTTTGGCGACGGCAAAGCTGGGTGTTGCGAGGGACGGCGACGAGGCCGGGCGGCTCGTCACCCCAATCTCGACCCCCGCGCCATGGATATCAAGAATCGGCGAACGCCTCATTGGTCCCCCTCCCTGTTCCGATAGGAGCTTAACCTCGGCTCTGGAACAAGAACATCGAAAATGCGATGCCTCCATGCAAGTCGACCCTGCCGAATACCTCACACAACGAATGCCGTGCGTGAGGGCTGCATAACCGGTACGGGGGGGACCTATCCAATGCCTTGGCCCTATGGCTTCGTTAGCCGGTCGGCATTGGAAGTGACCGAGAAGGACTGCCAGAGCCAACGATCGAGGGATGCGCGCCGTTCGTCCGAAACTGGCGCGGCACGCGCCTTGCATTTCCCCCTGCGGGTATCTGTCCTCACCGCCGAGGCCCCGCATGGATATGCCGTCCGATCTGCCGGTCCGAAGCCTGATCGATCGCGCCGCGACGGGTGTCGTCCTTGATCCGCTCGAAGCGGCGACCGAGCACCCGAAATCCGTCCATCACCTCGGCAGCCCCTGGTTTCTGGCGCTGACCGCGCTCGGCGTCGTCTTTGGCGATATCGGCACCAGTCCGCTTTACGCCTTCCAGGTCGCGCTCTCCGGCCTTGGCCATCCCACGCCTACAGCGGCCGAGGTGACTGGCATCGTCTCTCTCATTCTCTGGGCGCTGGTTGCCATGGTGGCCCTGAAATACGTCGTGTTCATTTTACGGGCGGACAATGACGGGGAGGGCGGCATCCTCGCCCTGCTGTCGCTGGTCGCCGCCGACAAGGTCGCCAACGGCGCGAAGCTTCCGATTCTGGTGCTGCTCGGCGTCATCGGCGCCTCCTTGCTCTATGGCGACGGCGTCATCACGCCGGCGATCTCGGTGCTGTCGGCCATGGAAGGCATGAAGCTGGTGGCGCCAGCCTTCGAAAATTTCATCCTGCCGGCGACGCTGGCTGTGCTGATCGCCCTGTTCGTGATCCAGCGCCATGGCACCGGCAGCATCGGAAAGCTGTTCGGCCCGATCATGGTGGTCTGGTTCGTCGTGATCGCGGCGCTCGGCGCCATCAACATCTGGCAGGCGCCGGCCATCCTGCTTGCGGTCAATCCGCTGGAAGCCGGCCACTTCCTGGTCGCCGATCCCAAGATCTCGTTCGTGGTGATCGGCGCCGTCTTCCTCGCGCTCACCGGCGGCGAGGCGCTCTATGCCGACATGGGCCATGTCGGGGCGACCGCAATCCGGCAGGCCTGGTTCGCGCTGGTGCTGCCGGCCCTGATGCTGAATTATTTCGGCCAGGGCGCGCTGGTGCTCGCCGATCCTGGCGCGGCCGACAATCCCTTCTACAAGCTCGCGCCCGGCTGGGCGCTGATCCCGATGGTGATCCTCGCGACCTTCGCCACCGTCATCGCCTCGCAGGCGCTGATCTCAGGTGTGTTCTCGCTGACGCGGCAGGCAATGCAGATGGGCCTTTCGCCGCGGGCGCGGATCACGCCGACCTCTTACGACGAAGCCGGACAGATCTACGTGCCCGCCGCGAACTGGCTGCTGATGGCCGGGACGCTGCTCACGGTGATCATGTTCCGCTCGTCGGAGAATCTCGCCGCCGCCTACGGTATCGCCGTGTCTGGCACCATGCTGATCACCACCATCCTGCTCTATCGGGTCGCCCGCTCGCGCTGGAAATGGACACGTGCGCTGGCGCTGCCGGTGATCCTCGGTTTCGGGGCGATCGATGCGAGTTTCCTGGTGTCGAACTCGTTCAAGATCGTCGAGGGCGGCTGGTTTCCGCTGGTGGTGGGCACGCTCATTGCCGCGCTGATGCTGTCGTGGCGGCGGGGCTCGTCGGCGGTGCGGCATCGCCTCAACGAGATGTCGATGCCGCTGAAGGAGTTTTTGGGCTATGCCGACACCGCTGTGATCGGCCGCGCGCCCGGCATGGGCGTCTGGCTGACGAAAGTCGAGCATGGCGCCTCGCCGATGCTGCTGCGCCATATCGAGCACAACCGGGTGCTGCACGAGACCGTGGTGCTGCTGACCTATGTCGGGGATCGAAGGCCGCGCGTGCCGTTCGGCGAGCGCCATTCGGTGCATCGCCTTGGCCATGGCTTCTACGCCATCCAGGTCCGGCTCGGCTTCATGCAGACGCCGGACATTCCGCTGACGCTCGACAATTGCAACAAGCTCGGCTTCGACGCCGACCTCGAGCACAAGAACTATTATCTGGCCCACGAGACCATCGTCCGCCGCGAGGCCGGATCTGCGATCGATCCGGTGTCCTTCGGCATCTTCTCGTTCCTGAACCGGATCGCCAGCCGCGCGCCGGACTTCTTCAAGATCCCCCACGACGCAGTGATCGAGGTCGGCTTCCGCGTCGACGTGTGAGGCATTGCGCGTTACGCACACCACCCACGATGCCATCTTGCCCCTGTTTTGCCCGACGCAGCAAGCGATTTCGGTGATACCGAATTTTCTCCAGTCATTTCAACCCCATCCCTACTGTGCATGGGGTTGTTTTCGCGTTGTCGCCGAAACTGCCCTAGGTCTTCACCTCCGCGGCCGGCTGCGCCTTCGGCGCCTTCCTTGACTCGCGCCAGTTCTCGAACCGCTGCACCACCACGAAGAACGCCGGCACGAACAGCACCGCGAGGCAGGTCGAGGCCAGCATGCCCGAGAACACCGTGATGCCGATCGACTTGCGCGCGCTGGCGCCGGCGCCGGTCGCGAGCACCAAGGGCACCACGCCGAGGATGAAGGCGAACGAGGTCATCAGGATCGGGCGGAAGCGGGCGCGCGCCGCCTCGATCGCACTTTCCACGACCTCCTTGCCGTCGCGGCCGTGCAGCTCGAGCCCGACCTCGACGATCAGGATGGCGTTCTTGGCCGACAGCGCGATCAGCAGGATCAGGCCGATCTGGCAATAGAGGTTGTTGTCGATCTTCAGCCCCGAGAGGATCAGCATCGGCCCGAGCAGCGACAGCGGCACCGCGAGGATCACCGAGATCGGCGCGTACCAGCTCTCATACTGGCCGGCGAGCACGAGATAGACCAGCAGCATGGCGAGGCCAAACACCCAGTAGATCTGGTTGGAGACGGCCTTCTCCTGGTACGACATCGCCGTCCATTCGTAGCCAGTGCCCGGCGGCAACGTCTTGTCGCCGATCTCCTCCATCAGCTTCAACGACTGACCGGACGAATAGCCCTGCGCCGGCAGGCCGACGATGGTGGAGGACGGATAGAGATTGTAGAGGCTGATCAGCGACGGTCCCGTCACCGGCGTGATGGTGGCAACGGTGCCGATCGGGATCATGTCGCCGTTCTGGTTGCGCACCATCATGTTGGCGATGTCGCGCTCGGTGACGCGGAACGCCGGGTCGGCCTGCGTGTAGACCTGGAACACGCGGCCGAACTTGTTGAACTGGTTGACGTAGGACGAGCCCAGATACGTCGACAGCGCCGAGAACACGGCGTCGGTCGTGACGTGCAGCGTCTGCGTCTTGACCCGGTCGATCTCGACATTGAACTGCGGCACCGCCGAGCGGAACGAGGACGAGACGCGCTGCAGCGCGCTCTGGCTCTGGGCGTTCGAGACCATCGCGCCGGTGATGGCCTGCAGCTTGCCGAAATCGCTGTTGCCGTCGCGCAGCTCGACCTGCATCGAGAAGCCGGCCGCGTTGCCGATGCCTTGAATGGGCGGCGGCGGCAGCACCAACGTCCGCGCCTCCATGATGGTTGCGACCTTGTCGTTGAGGCCGTAGACCAGCGAGCGCAGATCCTCGCCTTTGCCGCGCGCCTCCCAATCCTTCAGGATGATGTAGGCGACGCCGGCATTGGCAAGGCTCGCGCTGCTGTCGAGTGCGGAGATGCCGGCGATGGTGATGACCTGCTGGACGCCTGGCGTGTCCTTGATGATATCGGCGGCCCGGTCGAGCACCTTCTGGGTTCGCTCCAGCGAGGCGCCGTCGGGCAGCTGCACGGCGGCGATCAGATAGCCCTGGTCCTCGATCGGCAGGAAGCCGGTCGGCACCCGCGACAGGCCGTAGCCGCTAAAGCCGATCACGATGAGCGCGAACGCGACCGAGACAGTGGCGTGCTTCACGAGGAAGGTGATCAGCCTGATGTAGCCGCGCTCGACCTTGTTATAGACGGCGTTGAAGCCGCGGTAGAAGAAGTTGCGCTTCTCCAGCGGAACCGCCGGGCGAAGCCACAGCGCGCATTGCGTCGGCTTCAGCGTCGCGGCGTTGATGGCGGACAGCAGCGCGGTTGCCGCGATCACCAGCGCGAATTGCGAGTAGATGCGCCCGGTGAGGCCGGCGAGAAACGAGGCCGGCAGGAACACCGAGATCAGCACCAGGGTGATGCCGACGATCGGCGCGAACAGCTGGTCCATCGCCTTGATCGCGGCGTCGTGGCCGTTCATGCCCTGCTCGATATTGTGGGCGGCACCCTCCACCACGACGATGGCGTCGTCGACCACGATGCCGATGGCGAGGACGATCGCGAACAACGTCGACATGTTGACGGTGAAGCCGAGCGCGGCCATCGCGGCGAAGGCGCCGATGATGGTGACGGGCACCGTGGTCGCCGGCACCAGCATCGCGCGCCAGTCCTGCAGGAACACGAGGATGACGACCAGTACCAGCAGGCCGGCCTCGATCAGGGTCATATAGACCTCGTGCACCGAGGCGTTCACGAATTTCGTGGTGTCGAACGGCGTGTCGTACTTGATGCCTTCCGGAAAGCGCTTGGCGAGCTCCACCATCTTTTTCTCGACGGCCTGCTCGACCTCGAGGGCGTTGGCGCCGGGCGACTGAAATACGCCGATGCCGGTGGCCGGCTGCTTGTTGAGGGAGAACATCTGGCTGTAGGTCTGCGCGCCGAGCTCGACCCAGCCGACGTCGCGCACGCGCGTGACGTCGCCGCTGGCTCCGGTCTTGACGATGATGTTCTCGAACTGCGTGGTGTCGTCGAGCCGGCCGTTAACGTTGAGCGTGTACTGGAACGCCTGGCCCGGCGGTGTCGGCGGCGCGCCGACCTGTCCGGCCGAGACCTGCTGGCTCTGCTGCTGGATCGCCTGGATGACGTCCTGCGGCACCAGCCCACGCACTTGCAGCTTGTTCGGGTCGAGCCAGATCCGCATCGAATACTGGCCGGCGCCGAACACCGTGACGTTGCCGACGCCGGGCAGGCGGGAGAGCTCGTCGCGGATGTTGATGGTGGCGTAGTTGCTCAGATACAGGCTGTCGAAGGTCTTGTCCGGCGAGGTCAGCGTCACGAACAGCAGGATCGAGGTCGACTTCTTCTGGACGGTGACGCCCTGGTTCTGCACCGACTGCGGCAGTTGCGAGAGCGCGCTGGAAACGCGATTCTGGACCAGCACCTGTGCGAAGTTCAGATCGGTCCCGATCTTGAAGGTCACCGTCAGCGTGTAGGTGCCGTCGGAGCCGCTGTAGGACTGCATGTAGAGCATGTCCTCGACGCCGTTGACCTGTTGTTCTATCGGCAAGGCAACCGTGTCGATCACGGTCCTGGCGCTGGCGCCGGGATAGCGCGTCGTCACCTGCACCGTCGGCGGCACCACGTCGGGATATTGCGAGATCGCAAGGTTGAACAGCGCGACGCCGCCGATCAGGATCATCAGCAGCGCGATGACGTTCGAGAGGACCGGCCGCTCGATGAAGAACTTTGAGATCATGGCTGGCGACCCCTCACTTGGCAGACGCCTGCGGCTGCTCGATTTTGCTCTGCTGCGGGTCGATCTTCTGGCCCGGAATCACGCGCAGGAGTCCCGATGTGATCACGCGGTCATCAGGCATCAGGCCATTCTCGATCACGCGCAGGCCGCCGTCGACGGGGCCGATCTGCACCTTGCGCTGCTCGACGACGTTGTCCTTGTTCACCACCAGCAGATAGCGGCCGCTCTGGTCGCTGCCGAGCGCGGTGTCGGGGACGAGGAGGGCGTCCTTGGCGTCGCCGAAAGGCACGCGGACGCGGACGAAATAGCCGGGGAGCAGCACGCGCTTGTCGTTGGGCACGAGGCCGCGCACCGCGAGCGTACCGGTCGACGTATTGATGGTCGGCGCGACATAGTCGAGCTTGCCCTCGTGCGGATAGCCGGTCTCGGTTTGCAGGCCGACCTCGATCGGGAATTGTCTGAGGTCGGCCGTAGTCAGCCCGCGGCGCTGCGCCTCGGCGCGGATGCGCAGCACATCCTGCTCGTTGACGGTGAAGTTCACATAGATCGGATCCATCGCCACGATGGTCGCGAGCTGGGTCGGCGAGGAGACGCCGACGAGCTCGCCGATCGAGACCATATGCGCGCTGACGATGCCGTCGAACGGCGCGGTCACCTTGGTGTAGCCGTAGTTCACCTCGGCGAGCCTGGTATTGGCCTGCGCCTGCTGGAGATTGGCCTGGGCGTTGTCGCGGGTGGATGTCGATGTATCGAGCGTCGCCTGCGAGACGGCCTGGCGCTGCACCAGATCGACCTGCCGCTTGTAGTCGGCCTCAGCCTGCTTGAGCGAAGCCTGCGCGCCGGTCTCGGCCGCCTGCGCCTGATCCAGCTTCAGCTTGTAGGTCTCGGGCTCGATCGTGAACAGCTGGGTGCCCTGCTTGACGAACGTGCCGTCCGTATAGTCGATTGTTTGCAGGAAGCCTTGCACGCGCGCGACGAGATCGACGCTCTTGATCGGCGCGGTGTTGCCGGTGGCCTCGACATAGCGCGTGACCGGGCGCTGCACCGGCGTCGCGACGTCCACCTTGGGCGGCGGCGGCGCCACGAATGTGTTCTTGTCCTCGCAGCCTGCCAGCGCCATCACGGCCGCGGTGGCGGCCAAAGCCCGCCCGATAGATCTCCACGGGCGATCAAACTGTGCGGGATGGGCAGGATTCGCTGAGGTCATTCGGTGGCCCCCGATGGCTGTCTGTCGGTGCGGCAGGCTAGCAACAAATGCCCGGCCTTGGAACACCATAGCCATGGCAGTCGCGCTCCTTGCACGACAAAGAGCGGCGTGGCCATTGACAGTTTTGGCATGACAAAATCGCCTTTCACCGAGCGCACGATCGACCAGAATTGTGCCAAAGGCCGTGTGACGGAAATGAGCGACCGAAAGAAGGGGTTGGGCGACATGCCAACGCGTCTCTGGTCGATCTTTGTCGGGTTTGTTCTCGCCGCAGCGACGAACGTCACCCTGCGCTAGGCTTTCGATAATCACGCGATGAAGGACGTCGCTATCCGGATCGAATAGAATAGCCCTTGGCCGACGACATCTCGATCGCGAATGAAATTTTTGCGACGGGTCGGTAACAAGCGGCGACGTCTTGCTCAGTCGCGTCTGTAAAATTGTTTGTCCCAACAACTGCGCGAAATTTCTCTTGCGTCAAACTGACACAGCGTTGTCACCGGTGATCGCTAGGGTCCCGCCGTCACTCCTTCGGGGCAAACAAGATGAAAACCAAATTCTTGACGACGGCTGCGATGTTCGCAGCCGCGACGACACTTGCGTGCAGTGTTCCGGTGTTCGCCGAGGACTTCGATCGCGATCACGATGGCGATCATCGCCATCCGCACCACATTCATACCGAGACGCCGATCAAGCATCTCGTGATCGTCTTCAACGAGAACCGCTCGTTCGACCATTATTTCGCGACCTATCCGAATGCCGGCAATCCCTCGGGCTCGATCCCGTTCGTGCCGAAGCCGCATACGCCGAAGGTCAACAACCTCGCCAACGCCAATTTGTTGACGAATAACCCGAACAACAATGCGGCCAACGGCACCGGCGCGACGGACCCGTTCCGCCTCGACCGCACCCAGGCCAACACGCGCTCGCAGAACCACGCTTACAAGCCCGAGCAGCAAGCCGTCGACAACGGCAAGGACGACCTGTTCCCGAAATTCACCGGCCGCGGCACCGCCGGCGGCGTCGGAGCCTTCGGCACCAACGGTCAGGTGATGGGCTATTTCGACGGCAATACCGTCACCGCGCTCTGGAATTACGCCCAGCACTTCGCTATGAGCGACAACGCCTGGACCGACACCTTCGGTCCGTCGACGCCGGGCGCGCTCGAGCTTGTCGCGGGTCAGACCAATGGCGCCGTGAACGTCCTCGGCACATCGACGCAGACCGTTCCGGACACTCAGGGTGGCCTAACCCTGATTGGCGACACAGATCCGGGCAATGACGTGTGCTCGACCACGAACCCGGCATTTGCGACGCTCCTGATGAACGGCAAGAACATCGGCGACCTGCTCAATGAAGAGCACATCAGCTGGGGCAGCTTCATGGGCGGCTTCGATCTGACGATCAAGAACGCCAACGGCACGACGGGTTGCGCGCGTAGCACCTTGTCGACCGTCGTGGGCGCTGCGACCGCGGACTACATCCCGCATCACGCCTGGTTCCAGTACTACACCTCGACTGCCAATTGGACCCATGCGCGACCGAGCTCGGTGCATGCAATCGGTCACACCTATGCGGATGACCACAAGACCCTCGATCCGGCCAACCACAATTACGATCTCGAGGACTTCTACGCGGCGGTGAAGGCGGGCCATCTCCCGGCCGTCTCCTATGTCAAGCTGTCTGCCTTCCAGGACGGTCATGCTGGCTACTCCGACCCGCTCGACGAGCAGGTCGGTACTGTCGAGTTGCTCAACTTCCTGCAGAAGCAGCCGGAATGGCGCGAGACCGCCGTCATCATCACCTACGACGACTCCGACGGCTGGTACGACCACCAGTACCTCGCCCCGAAGAGCGCCTCGTATGATCCGACCGCCGACCAGGTCAACGGTCCGGGCCAGTGCGGCCTCGGCGCCAGCCAGCAACCGGCACCGAACGGCCTCAACGGCAAGCCGGTGAACGGCCGCTGCGGCCCGGGTACGCGCATTCCCTTCATCGTGGTCTCGCCCTTTGCCAAGACCAATCATGTGAGCAGCACCTACATCTCGCAGGCTTCCGTGGTGCGGTTCATCGAGGACAACTGGCTGCACGGCAAGCGTCTCGGCGGCGGCTCGTTCGACGCGACCTCGGGATCGATCATGGATCTGTTCGACTTCGATCGGGATCATGACGGTCACGACCACGACCGCAACAACGCGCTGTTCCTCGACCCGACTGCCGGCACGGTCATCGTCAGCCCGCCGGACGGCCACCACTAAGTCCGACAGGACGTCATGATGCACAGCCGCACTTTGTGGCTCCTCGGCGCCGGCCTGCTCTCGCTGGCCGGCGCTGTCTTTGCGGTCGAGACGCAGGGACTGGCCGAGGCGACCCCGTCGGGCGTCAACCCGAATCCGGTTCATCTCTACCGCCCGCCGGTCGAGCCGCTCTCGGCGATGGCGCAGCTCGGCAAGGCGATCTTCTTCGATTCGTCGTTGTCGTCATCGGGTGCGCTGTCTTGCGCATCCTGCCACAGCCCGGATCACGCCTACGGTCCGCCGAACGATGGGCCGGTGATGCTCGGCGGCGCCAACCTGTCGCGGCAAGGCGCACGCGCCGTTCCGTCGCTGACCTATCTGGAGCGCCACCCGAATTTCAGCATCGGTCCGGAAAAGGACGACGACGACAACGTCATGGATCTCGCGCAGATGGCCGCGCTCGGCCAGCAGGCCGTGCGCACGACCAAGACTGCGGGCGGCACCGGCGCGTCAGCGAACATCGTGCCGCAAGGCGGCCTGTTCTGGGACGGTCGCGCCGACACGTTGCAGGAGCAGGCGCTGTTCCCTCTGCTCGATCCCAACGAGATGGACGGCGGCAGCGCCGAGATCGTGGCCAACAAGCTGCGCAGCGCGCCTTACGCCCAGCGCTTCGTCGAATTGTTCGGCGCCGGCGTGATGAGGAATCAGCGGCTGCTGATTGCGGAGGCGATGTTCGCGGTCGCGCGCTACCAGGTGGAAGAGCAGACCTTCCATCCCTACAGCAGCAAGTATGATCATTGGCTCGAGGGCAAGGCGCGGCTCTCCGAGAGCGAGCTGCGCGGCCTGCAATTGTTCAACGATCCCGACAAGGCCAATTGCGCCGGCTGTCATACTTCGGCGCCGTCGCGCGACGGCCTGCCGCCGCTTTTTACCGATCATCAGTATGAGGCGCTCGGCGCGCCGCGGAACGTTGCGCTTGCCGGCAACAGCGATCCGAACCATTTCGATCTTGGCATCTGCGGCCCGCATCGCACCGACATGCCCGAGCAGACGCAATATTGCGGCATGTTCCTGACGCCGACGCTGCGCAACACCGCGACGCGTCGCGCCTTCTTCCATAACGGCGTTTTCAAAACCCTCGAGCAGGTGCTCGATTTCTACAATTTCCGCGACACCAATCCTGAGAAGGTGTTTCCGCGCGCCGCCGACGGCACGGTGCAGAAATACGACGACCTGCCGCAGAAATATCACGCCAATGTGGACGTCGCGGATCCGCCCTTCGATCGCCATCTGGGCGACAAGCCGGCGATGACGGACCAGGACATGGCCGACATCATCGCCTTCCTGAAGACGTTGACCGACGGCTACAAGGTTGAGAACTAGCGCTGATTGATCTCCGCGTATTTCGCCATCGCCTTGTCGAACTTCCGCTTGAACAACCACATCGCGCCGAGGATTTCGCGGAAGCTGGCCGAGCTTCGTGCCCGGTCGGACTTGCCGAAGGCGAAGATGCTGTTGTTGCGCAGGTGCTTCATGATGGTGGGATTGGACACCCTGTAGTTCAACAGCTCGCCCGAACCCAGCGCGGACCGCGTCGGCGTCGGGATGATCTGGACCAGCTCGAACAGCTTCATCTGCTCGATCGGATCGGGCAGCGTCTTCACGATCGCGGGGATCTCGGCAAACAACTCCGCATGCGCGTTCATGAGGCCGTCGCGCACATTGGTCCAGTGGTTGAAGCGGCGGTCGGTGCCGCGCGATCGCGCCTCTTCCTTGTCGTCGCGCGCACTGAGCGCGGGATCGACGGCTGCGATCTTGCCCTTGATCGCCTCCCATTTGCGCTGGCCGTTGCGGTCCTCGGACGGGCCGGTCTGCAGGCTGCCCATATAGGTGTTCGAACGCGCATTGCGGACGTTCTGCTTGCCGTTGGTCTCGGCATAGAACAGCCCCAGGCTGATGCGGCCCGCGGCGGCGGCGTCGTCGGGTCCAAGCCCTTTGGCGCGCGCAATCGCGGCGCCGAGATCGACGACGTCCTTGAACGGCGTGGCTGAGTCCTGAGCGCTCGCGGGCGGCGCCTCCATGATCTCGAAGATGTCTGCGTATTCGTCCACCAGCGGCTCGATCGCGGCATCGAAATAGGCCGGCGGAATCCCGAACTTGTTCGGCTTGCCGATCCGCGACGGCATGGCGTCGGTGAGGTCCTTGTACGTGCTGATGACGGCGACGCGGGCGAGATAGAGGGCCTGGCCCGGCAGGTTCGGCAGCGGCTGCTTCGCCTCGATCTGCCGGCGCCGCTCGGCGAGGATCGATTTGAATTCGCCGAGCGCGCGATCGTAGGCCGCTTGCGCTTCGGATTGCGTCGGCGTGAGCCCGCCCTGTGCCGACGCGGGCATTGAAAGGAACAGGGCCAGCACTGCGGCGGCGGCATAACATCGAGGTTGCATCGCGGGTTCCTGGGCCGCCGATTCGGCAGCTGTTGCGATCGTAAGCATCAATGGTGCAGGCTGGCGAGGGGCCAGATTGGGGGCAGCCGGATCCAAAGGGGCCGTAAAAGGACGGACGAGCCCGTCTTCGGCTTAAAGCAGGCTGACGAGGTCGCCCCGCTTTTCACTGGGCGTCTTTACGATTCGGTAGTGCCGGATCGGCACAATGCGCTGTCCTGCCGAGGGGCGAGGCGGCTGTTCCTGCGCGAAATTCTTCGTCTTTGCTGCCGCGCGTTGCTTCCCGGCACCTGTTTCGTCTCTTTGTCCTTGTCGCTCCTTTCAGACATTTCTCTCAGCGCACCTTCGAGAAGGCTTGGCAATGCCAGATATGGGAATCGTCCATCGCATCGGCCGGCTCGTCTCGCGACTGAAACGCGACCCCAATGCCAATGTCGCCGTCTTGTTTGCGATCGCGCTGGTGCCGATCATCACGGGGACCGGGTGCGCCATCGACTACAGCATGGCAACGCGCATCAAGGCCAAGCTGCAGGGCGCGGCGGATTCGGCGAGCGTGGCCTCGATCTCGGTGAACTCGGCCGGTTACAACGCGGCGATGTCGATGACGTCGAACGGATCGGTTACAGCAGGCGTCACGGAAGCGAACAACATCTTCAGTGGAAACGCTTCGGGATTTGCCGGCAGCTACACCAATCTGACCAAGACGAGCACGGTGACCAAGACCGGAAACAAGCTTGCCTCGAACGTGCAGTTCAGCGCCGATGTTCCAGTCACCTTCATGCAGCTGCTGGGCTACAGGACGCTCACCGTGACGGGCAGTTCGTCCTCGTCCACGACACTGCCGCTGTATCTCGATTTCTATCTGACGCTGGATGTCTCGGGCTCGATGGGCCTGCCGTCAACCACCGCGGAAGCGCAGCGCATGCAGTCGATCAATCCCGACAACTACCGGCAATATCCGACCGGCTGCACGCTGGCCTGCCACTTCTCGCCGCAGAACAGCGCCTGCACGGACTCCGGCACGCAGGGCTACCCGACCAACAATTACTGCCTCGGCTATGCGATCTCGCGCGTCAGCCAGAGCGGCTACAAGGGTCTGCTCAGCCCGAAGGCCAGCAATCCCATGGGCGTCCAGCTGCCGTCCTCGATCGTCTCCGGGCTGCCGAATTCGCTCTACTCAAATCTCGCGACGGCGGCGAACTGTCCGACCGACGGGACCGATTCCTGCATTCAGCTGCGGCTGGACGCGGTCGGTTATGCGGTGAACCAGTTGTTCGTCACGGCGAACAACACCGCGAAGGTGGCGAACCAGTTCCGCATCGGCCTTTATCCTTTCATCCGCTATCTCTATTCGTATTTCCCGTTGACCAGCAGCATCAACGGCTCGACGACCAATCCGTCGACAATCAATTATGCCGCGGCCAATCTGGCGACGCTGCTCGATACCAACATGAACGCGAGCCTCGGTTCGGGCGGCACGCATATCGACACCGCGCTGTCGAGCGTGAACACGCTGATCACCACCGTGGGTGACGGCAGCGCCTGGAACAACACGCTGCCCTACGTTTTCCTCGTCACCGACGGTGCGCAGGATCCGCAGGTCAAGGGCGTTCCCAACGGTTCCTGGTCGGGCAGCAACCATGCCACGACGATTGATCCGGCCACGTCCTGCACGCCGCTGAAGAACCGCGGCATCATCGTGTCCGTGCTGTACATTCCCTATCAGCCGATCAACCCGGTCAACACGTCCTTCGCCGGCGATGAGGACGATTACGCCAACTGGAACATCCCGAACATTCCGGCGAGCCTGCAGAACTGCGCCTCGCCGGGCTTCTTCTACACCGCGAACACGCCGGCCGACATCACGGCGGCGTTGAACGCGATGTTCAATCATGCGGTCCAGGAGGCCCGCATCACCAACTAGCCCGCGGCCTGGTACTCCGGCGCTGACGCCAGGAATTTGGCATAGGCATCGGCGTCGGGCGGCAGGAAGTGTCCGGCGGGCCCGCCGCGCTTCCGGGTCTTTGCGCCGATGTCGGCCAGCAGCTCGTCGAAATGGCGGAAATGATAGGGCGCGACGCACAGGCCCCCATAAACGCCGGCGGCGGGCCGCTCCACGCGCTTGAAGTGCAGCATCATCTCGATGTTGTCGCGCATCTCTCGCTCCGTCGGCTGCCGCGCCAGTTGGCCGTCGGCATAGCGCACCAGCCAGTTCGCGGCGAGATCGGCGCAGAGCACGGTGCAGAATGACGAGTTGAAGCCGACGAAGCCAAGATCGGGCAGGTCGGGATTCGCGATCAGACGGTAGAGCCGGTACTGCCCGTCCGCATCGACAAGCTTTTGCTGATAGGCCTCGGGGAGGAAGGGCACGTCGAGCTTGTAGCCGATCGCGAGCACCGCGACGTCGGCGCCCACACGTTCGCCGCCGCTCATCACGATGCTGTCGCCCTCGTAGTGGTCGAAGCTGCCGAATACGGCCTTGATGCGGCCGTCGGCGACCATCGGGTAGAAGCCCGGCGTTGCGATCGGCACCGAGCAATTGACGCCGTCCTCGATCCGCTCCTTCGGCACCATCTTGCACGTTTTGAGCTTCAGCTGCGCCTTCAGCAGGCTCTCGAGCCCGCGCCAGTTGGCCCAGATCAGGGGCGCGGCGAGGCGATACGCGAGCCGCGACATCGTGCCGATGCCCCAGCCCGGAAACATCTCCTCCTGCGCGCGGATGTAGAGGATGCGCTTGAAGTTCACGAGCCCGCCGATGAAATAGGGAATGCGCCAGACCGGCTCGCGCATCACGATGGTGACCTCGCGCGCGCCTGACTTCACCGCGTTGACGGCGATGTCGGTCGCCGACTTCGATCCTCCGAGCACGACGACGCGGCGGCCTTTTGCCAGTGATGGATCGCCGTATTTCGACGAGTGCAGGATCTGCCCGCCCTGATCCAGGAAGCTGCCTTCGCCGCGGCAATGCAGCTCGCGCGGCTCGTTGAACTGCCCGGTGCATACGGCGACGAAATCGAAATCCTCGCTCGCGGTCGCGCCGTCCGTGCCTAATAGTGTGAGCGTCCAGCCCGGCCTGCCGTCGGCGCGCCGCGCCATGCCGGCAACCGCGGTGTTGAGACGCAGCATGCGGTCGAGGCCGAAGCTTTTCGCGTAGTCGGCGAGATAGGCGTGGACTTGCGGCCCGGTCGGCCATTCCGGATAGGTATCAGGCATGGCGCGGTCGGTGTAGCGGTAGAGATCCTTCGGGCTTTGCGTCTGCACCTCCGGATAGGAGCGCGCCGGCTCCCAGACGCCGCCGAGATCGGCGCTGCGCTCGACAATGGTGACGCGGTGACCGCGGGCGGAGAACGCCTTGGCGGTGGCGAGGCCGGAGACGCCGGCGCCGATCACGCAGACATGCTTGGGGCTGACCATGGGGTGGCTCGCTATCAATGTGTTTCGCGCGCAAGCGGTCTCGTTCAGCCGCAAGGCGCGGTCGGCCGAGCTGCAAGCAGATGAAATTGGACGAGGAGGCGGTCGCCTAGTCGTTGGCCTCGGGCGGCAGGAAATCGACCTCGTGCAGCGCCGAGATGCGTACGACTTCGGCAGGGTCGGTCAGATTGTGGAGCTGGTTGAACAGCGCCTCCAGCTTCTGCATCGGCGAGACCCAGAACAGCGCGCGGCACGGCTTGTCGGATTTGTTGAAATAGCCGTGCGGGATGCCGCGCGGCATGCGCACGAGATCACCGGCATGGGCCTTGACCCAGACGCCATCGAGCTTCAGGTCGAGCGTGCCTTCCTGCACCAGGATGAACTCGTCCTGGGTCGGATGGATATGCACCGGCACGAACTGGCCGGGATCGCTGTTGGTCTCGAACGCGAAGGTGGAGTCGGTGACGGCTTTGGGGAAGTAGACCTGCCCAAGGATGTTCCAGGTCTTGCCGCCGTAGCCTGTGCCGTTTGCAGTAATGCCCTTTTCGAGTGCAGTCATGGCTCGCCTCCTGTTGGATACCGGCGAGGATGGAGCTTCGGCCCGCGATGGTCGTCTGTCTATCCGCTAAACGAATCCGGCGCGCCTGTTGCCATGCAGCACGACGATTTTGCGACACGGCCCTTTCCGCATTCAGGGAACTATTATAGGCTTAAAGCAATTCCGCGAAGCGTGGTCGACGATGTCCGGAGCCGTGCAGGAAATGAGCGCAGGACCGCCAGCCGCCGAACGGCTTGCGGACTTCGCTCGCGTGACCACTGATGATGTCGACGAAGCGGCCGAGCAGATCGGCCGCATTTTTTGTCCGCACGATCTCAAGCCGGCAGAGGCCCGCGCGTCCGGATTTTCGGCCCGGCACAATTGCGCAGCTTTCGACGGCTTCTCCATCAACTACGTTGCCTATGGCGGGACTGTCAGCATCGATCCCGGCTGCCTCGACCGGTTCTTCCTGGTGCAGATCCCGCTCACGGGCTCCGCCCATATTTGTGCGGGGGCAGGCAGATTCGATGCTGCGCCTGCCAGGACCGCATCGCTGCTGTCGCCGACCATCCCGACGCAGATGATGTGGCGCGACTGCGCGCAAGCGATATTGCTGCTCGACCGTCGCATGGTCGAGCAGCGCGCCGCGGCGCTGTCGGGCAGGGCGGCCGGCGCGGTCGAGTTCGATCCCGTGATCGACCTGAACGCGCCGTCGGGCCGCCACCTGCAAGCCAGTCTTGCCGAGCTGATGCTGCTCGCCGAGCGTCTCGGGCCGTCAGGCCGGATGTCGCCGGTCGTGACGGCCGGCTGGCGCGAGGTGTTGCTCGATCATCTGCTCAATGGCCAGCGGCACGGCCTGTCGGATGCGATCAGGACGTTCTCGGGGCAGGCCGAACGTCTGCCGCGCGCACTTCGCGCTGCGCGAGACTATCTTGCGGACAATGCCGGTGAGCCGCTCGACCTTTCGCGGCTCGCCTGCGCGTCCGGCATCGGTATCCGCGCGCTTCAGCTCGGTTTCCGCCGGCACTTCGGCGTGTCGATCTCGGAGATGCTGCTCGATATGCGCCTTGCCGGTCTCCACGCCCGACTCGCGCAGGCCGCGTCCGGCGTCTCGATCACCGACATCGCCTTCGATCTCGGCTTCACCCATCTCGGCCGCATGGCTGGAGCTTATCGCGAGAAATTCGGCGAGACGCCGTCGGCGACTCTGCGGCGGCGGATGAGCTGAGGGCGCCGAAAAAAGCTCATCGACGCGATCGGGGCGTGTCGTCGTCGGACGATTGCTTGCGCAAGAAGCCTTCGAGCTCGGCCTGCACCGAATAGGGCGTCGGGATCGCATCGCCCGCGGCATCGACGGCGGTGTCGAGCGAGCGGCGCAGCATGCGTGCAAGCTCGGCCTTGCGGTAGGGCTTCGCCAGCAGTGGCGCGCCCATGGTGGCACCTCCCGGCGCGTGCTGGGGGTCGTTCGCATAGCCCGAGGTGAACAGGACCCGGAGCGAGGGGCGTGCAGCCACCATCCGGTCGGCGAGCTCGCGGCCATTGATGCCGCCGGGCATCACGATATCGGTGAACAGCAGGTCGAAGGGCGTGCCGTTCGCCGCGATCGCGAGCGCCTCGGTCGCGTTGGCGGCCGGTACGACCTTGTACCCGAGACTCATCAGCTGCACCGTGACGTATTGGCGGACGTCGCGGTCGTCCTCGACGCAGAGAATCGTCTCCGTCCCGCCGACGATCTTGCGCGAATCGTAGCCGGTGGGACGAAGCGTGCTGCTCTCGGCCTTCGGCAGATAGATCGTGAAGGTCGTGCCGCGGCCCTCTTCCGATTTCACCTTGATGCCGCCACCCGACTGCTTGACGAAGCCGAACACCATGCTGAGCCCGAGGCCGGTGCCCTTGCCGACCTCCTTGGTCGAGAAGAACGGATCGAAGATGCGTTCGACATGCGCCTGCGGAATGCCGGTGCCGGTGTCGGAGATTTCGATCTCGACATAGTCGCCGGCATAGCCGGCGCCCACCGCGACGGCTTCGCGGACGCCGAACACGACGTTGCGCGTCGCCAGGGTCAAGCGGCCGCCCTCCGGCATCGCGTCGCGGGCGTTGATCGCAAGATTGAGCAGCGCCGAGCTCAATTGTCCGCGGTCGGCGAAGGCCAGCCAGATGTTGCCGTCGAGCTTCCTCACGATCTCGATCTTCTTGTCGAAGGTCGCGAGCAGCAGCTTAGCAAGCTCTTCGAGCAAGTCGTTGACGTCGATGTCGGCTGGTTGCAGCGCCTGCTTGCGCGCAAAAGAGAGCAGGCTCGAGGTCAGTGCGGCGCCGCGATCGGCGGCCTCGCTGATCAGCTTGGTGATGGTGGCAAGCCGCGGATTGTCCTTGACGGCATCGGCGAGAATCTCGATCGTGCCGGTGATCACCGTGAGCATGTTGTTGAATTCGTGCGCGATGCCGCCCGTGAGCTGGCCGATCGCCTCCATCTTCTGGGACTGGATCAGCTGCTCCTCGGCTGCGCGCTTCTGCGTCACGTCCTTGACGAAAACATTGATGATGGTCTGGCCGCCGAGGCGGAGCGCGGTGCTCGACGCCTCGATCAGGATCCCGTCGCCGTTGCGGTGAACGAGGTTCGCCTCGAAACGGATGCCGATCGGCGTGTCGGACAATTCCGGCAGCAGCCGCATCATGCGCTGCCTGAAGCCTGATCGCAGCGGCTCGGCGACGAGCAGCTCGACGACATCGGCGCCGAGCGCTTCCGGCCGCGACCAGCCGGTCAGGGCCTCGGCCTGCGGGCTCCATTCCAGCACGATGCCGCTTTCGTCGGTCTGAATGAAGGCGTCGAGCGCGGTCTTGATGACGGCTTGCGTCATCTGCACACTGTCGATGCGGGCCTGCTCCCGCTCGGCCAGTTGTGCGGCGATACGCTTCTCCTGCGAGGTGGCGATGCTGTGCGCGCAGATGCGCGCGAGCAGTATCGCAACGGCGCCGCTCGCGAGCAGGGCGACAATCTGGGCAGCGCCGAAGCTGGTGCCGGCCACGGCATGGGAGACGAGGAGAGCCGATGCGGTCACGACGGCTTGCGCGGCCATCGCTGATGTCAGAAGCCCCCTGAGTTTCATGGTCTCACACCAACGACGTCAGCCGCGGCCCCCAAGGGGCCCCAGCGCCCCCTTCACAAGTCCGCCCGCAAACAATGTCCGGCTCCGTGTGAGCTACAGACTCCCTGCGGCGGCGTCGAGGGCAATTTCCGGCGGTATCGGGCCGAGGGCGTGCGTCAGCCGACCGGCGGATCGGTCTGGCGCAGCGTCGTGACCCAGATCACGCGCGCGGCCTGCTGGGTCGGATTGTCGAACATGTGCGGCACGATGCTGGGAAACCGAAAGCTGTCGCCGGCTTCCAGGACGTGGGCCTGGTTGTCGAGCCACAGCCGCAGGCTGCCGGAGAGGATGTAGCCGGCCTTCTCGCCGGTGTGCTGCAGGAAGTCGGTGCCGGAAGAGGCACCGGGATTGAGCGTGAGCTCATAGAGCTCCATCTGGCCCTTGCCTTCCGGCGTCAGCGCCTCCTTGACGACGCCGCTGGCAGTCAGGCGCAGTAGCCGCCTGTTGTTCTTGCGCACGATGTAGCGCTGCACATCGGTGGGATCGCTGGTCTCGAAGAAGTAGGAGATCGGCACCTCGAGCGCGATAGAAAGCAGGCGCAGCGTGCGAATCGACGGCATCGCGCGCGCGCGTTCGAGCTGGCTGATCATGCCGTTGGAGAGGCCGGTCTTGTTGGCGACGTCCTGGATCGAGAGGCCAGCGCGCTGGCGCAGCAGCCGCACGGTCTCGCCGAGGCGCGCATCGACCGCATCACCGGCCTCGACCGCCGGTGCGTCCTTCGGACCGTTTGTGTCGCCGCGACCATCCATGTCGCTCTCCCCAAGCATTCCCTCACCGCCGGAATGGCCGGCGGTGGTGTGAAAAGGTCACGCATCCTAGCAAGGCGATTGACAGCTGTATTTAGTCATGATGAACTTTTGATCGAAAAATTTAGAAGCACTAAAGCCCACTCCTGTCCCTTGCCGGGGTCTTGGGGGCGCGGGAGAGGTGCCGCGTGCGGGAACGGAGACTGGTCATGGCAGACAGCACCGGCAAGTTCGGCGTTGGCGGACTGCATCATTTCGGCATTCCAAATCGCCGACAATTCTTCCAGCTCGGCGCCGGCGCCGCAGCGGGATGGACGCTTTCGGGCAACGCCTTCGCGCAGACCGAACGCCCAAGCAATCCGCCGGACAAGCCGCGCGGGCAGGTGATCGCGGCGCTGTCGCAGGAGCCGACCGTCTTTCATCCCTTGATGCCCGGCATCGAGGTCGATCAGGGCGTCTGGTGGCAGGTGTTCTCGCCGCTCTGGTTCATCGATCCCGACGGCAAGTTCGTTCCCGACCTCGCGCGCGAAGTGCCGACCGTCGAGAATGGCGGCCTCTCGGCCGACGGCCTGACCTGGAAGATCAAGCTGCGCAAGGACGTGAAGTGGCACGACGGCACGGCCTTCACGGCAGATGACGTCAAGTTCTCGCTCGATCTGATCAACAATCCGGACTTCCGCGTCCGCAACCGTGTCGGCCACAGTCTGGTCAAGGACATCACGATCGTCGCGCCCGACGAGATCCACTGGCGAATGGAAGCCCCGTATTCGCCTTACATGTCGATCCTGTCGCTCACCTTCATGGTGCCGAAGCACATCCTCGAAAAGGTGTCCGACCCCAATTCCTCGCCGTTCCACAACGCGCCTGTCGGCACCGGGCCGTTCCGCTGGGGCGAGCGCGTGCCCGGCGACCACATCCTGTTCAATGCCTATGCCGGCTATCACGGTAAGGGACCTTACGTCGAACGCGTGGTGTTCAAGTACATTCCTGATCTCACCGTTCTCTACACGCAATTCCGAACCGGCCAGGTCGACTACACCGGCCTGCAGGGCATTTTGCCTAACTTCGTGCAGGAGGCGAAGACGCTGAAGGCGCGCAAGATCTTCGTCTCGTCGACGTCGTCAGTGGAGCACATCGCACCCAATCTGGAGTTCGGTCCCTTCGCGGATCGTACGGTGCGCGAGGCGCTCTATCTTGCCATCAACAAGCAGGCGATCATCGATGCGCTGAACTACGGCCTGCCGACGCAGACCGAAAGCTTCGTGCCGCAGGAGGCATGGTCGTTCCAGAAGGGCCTGCCGCAACACAAATACGATCCGACCAAGGCGAACGCGCTGCTCGATGCAGCCGGCTGGGTGCGCGGCAGCAGCGGCGTCCGCGAGAAGGGCGGCGTGAAGCTGGAATTCACCAATTCGACGACCTCAGGCAATGCCGTGCGCGAGCAGACCCAGCAGCTGCTGATCCAGGACTGGCGCGCGATCGGCGCCACCATGCGCGTCAACAACATGCCGGCCGCCGTGATCTGGGGCGATTTCTGGCAGCTATCGAAGTTCAACTCGGTGATCGTCGGCGTAAACTTCATGCTGGGCAGCGATCCCGACGTCACGCCGCGGTTCGGATCCGGCGCGATTCAGGCCAAGGGCGGCCGCGGCTACAACACCTATCAGTATCAGAGCGCAGAGGCCGATCGGCTGCTCGCGCAAGGCGCCAGGCAATTCGATCTCGCGCAACGCAAGACGACTTATGGCGATTTGCAGAAGCTGATCCGCAACGACCTCGCGATCCTGCCGCTGTTCCAGGGTTTCATTGCCGAGGGCGTGAAGGAGGGGCTGCAAGGCTTCCGCCCCAACATCAACACCTCGACCAATTGCTGGAACATCCGCGAATGGTACTGGGCCTGATGCCTCAGGCTGGCTGGATCGCCTGAGATGGCCCGTTACGTCCTCAATCGCCTGGCGCAGGCGGTCATGCTGCTGGTGATCGTTTCCGCGATCGGCTTCGCCATCTTGCATCTGGCGCCGGGCGGCCCGCTCTCGCAATTCGCGGTCTCCTCGCAAATGACGCATGAGGATCTCGACCGTGTCGCCAGACAGCTCGGGCTCGATCGTCCGCTGCCGATCCAGTATCTCGACTGGTTCGGCCGGATGCTGAAGGGCGATTGGGGCAAGTCTTATCGCGACGGCGAGGCGGTGCTGTCGGTGATCTCGTCGCATCTCGGCGCGACGCTGGAACTGATGGTCACCGCGACCATCATCGCGGTGCTGCTCGGCTGCTGGATCGGCATCTCGGGTGCGCTCCGGCGCTATTCGCTGTTCGACTCGCTCGCCACCGTCGGGGCGATGATCGCGCTGTCGATTCCGACCTTCTGGTTCGGCCTCGTCACCATCTATGTGTTCTCGGTGACGCTCGGCTGGCTGCCGGCGGGCAACCGCGAGACCGTCGGCGACGGTTCCTTTCTCGATCTGCTGCATCATCTGATTGCGCCGGCGATCGTGCTGGGGCTGGTCGAGACCGCGATGTGGGGCCGCTTCATGCGCTCCTCCATGCTCGAGGTGATCAACCAGGATTACATTCGCACCGCGCGCGCCAAGGGCATGCCGGAATGGCGCATCCTCACGGTGCACGCGTTGCGCAATGCGCTGCTGCCGATGATCACGGTGGCCGGCCTGCAGTTTCCGACCCTGCTCGGCGGCGCGCTGGTGGCCGAGACGGTGTTCACCTGGCCCGGCATGGGCCGGCTGTTTCTCGATTCCATCGGCTATCGCGACTATCCCGTGGTGATGGGCATCCTGATGTTCTCGGCGATCATGGTGCTGATCGGCTCGCTGATTGCGGACATCCTTTATGCCGTCGTCGATCCGCGCATCCGGGTGGGCTGAAGCGATGGCGACCGCAGTCTTGTCCACCGCTCAACCCACCCCTAGCCAGGGCGCCTGGCAACGCTTCTGCCGGCACCGGCTCGCGCTTGCCGGCGCCGTCATCATCCTGGTTCTCGTGCTGGGCTCGGCGTTCGGTCCTTATCTTCTGCCATTCGACGACACCTATATCGACATCATGAAGCGGTTCGCGCCGCCGCTCTCAGGCGCGCACATCCTCGGCACCGACGAGCTCGGCCGCGACGTGCTGGCGCGGCTGATGATGGGCGCGCGGGTCTCGCTCTCGATCGGCTTCATCGCGATGGTGATCGCGATGGTGGTCGGCATCGTCGTCGGCGCCTTCGCCGGCTTCTACGGCGGCGTGGTCGGCGCGGTCCTGATGCGGCTGGTCGATGCCGTGCTGTGCTTTCCGACCATCTTCCTGCTGCTGGCGCTGGCGGCGCTTACCGAGCCCGGCTTCGTGACCACGACCGTGCTGATCGCGACGACCGCCTGGATGTGGGTGGCGCGCGTCGTCGAGGCCCAGGTGCGCTCGCTGCGGGAGCGCGAGTTTGCGGTGGCCGCGCTCGCCTTCGGCTCGTCGAACCTGCGGATCATGTTCCGCGAGCTGGTGCCCAATGCCGTTGCGCCGATCATGGTGGCGGCGACACTCAACGTCGCCAAGGCGATCCTGCTGGAATCCTATCTCAGCTATCTCGGCTACGGCATCCAGCCGCCGGCCGCGAGCCTCGGCAACATGCTCAACAACGCGCAGATCTATCTCACCAGCGCGCCGTGGCTTGCGATCGCGCCGGGCCTCGTCATCACGCTGGCCGTGACCAGCTTCAATTTCCTCGGCGATGGCCTGCGTGACGCGCTCGACCCGCGCATGAACATCCCATGACGAAACGACCCGAACTGTTTCCCAGGAGTGTCCCATGTCCCCGCCGCTTACCCGTATAAACAGCGACGAACGCCTGCCGGCGCAGGCGGATGTCGTCGTCATTGGCGGCGGTGTCATCGGCGTCTCCGCGGCCTATCATCTGGCCAAGAAAGGCCTCTCGGTTGCGCTGGTCGAGAAGGGCCATGTCGGCGGCGAGCAGTCGAGCCGCAATTGGGGCTGGTGCCGCCAGCAGGGCCGCGCGCGCGAGGAGATTCCGCTCGCCCGTGAGGCGCTGCGTCTGTGGGAGGATATGCAGAACGACGCCGGCGTCGATGCCGGCTTTCGGCGCACCGGCGTGCTGTTCCTGACCAAGAGCAAGGACGAACTCGCGAGCTGGGAGCGCTGGGCGGCGGTTGCGCGCGAGATGCAGGTGCATTCGACCGTGCTGACCCCGGCCGAAGTCGCGGAACGCGTGCCTGGCAATACCGACAATTGGGTCGGCGGCCTGCACACGCCGAGCGACGGACGCGCCGAGCCCTCGATGGCCGTGCCGGCGCTGGCTATCGCTGCGCGAAAGCACGGCGTCACCATCCATCAGGGCTGCGCGGCGCGCGGGCTGGAGACGACAGGCGGCCGCGTCAGTGCCGTCGTCACCGAGAAGGGCACCATCAGAACGCAAGCCGTGCTGCTGTCGGGCGGCGCATGGTCGTCGCTGTTTTGCCGCCGCCACGGCATTGAGCTGCCGATCGGTCTCGTCAACGCCACGGCGTGCCGCACCACGCCGGCGCCGGAGATTACCTCCGGCGCGCTCGGCACCGATTTCTATTGCATCCGTCGCCGCCTCGACGGCGGTTTCACGCTGGCGCTGCGCAACCGTGGCACCGTCGAGCTGTCGCCCGATCTGTTCCGCTACGCGCGCACCTTCTGGCCGACCTATCTGCATCGCCGCAACGGCCTGAAGATGTCGTTCGGCAAGTCGTTCTTTGATCAGATCATGCGCGGCACCAGCTGGAGCTTCGACAAGCCGTCACCGTTCGAGACCGAGCGCGTGCGTGATCCGGCGCCCGACATGTCGCTCGTCAATGCCGCGCTCGCCTCGCTAATCAAGGCGAATCCGGAACTGAAGGACATCGAGATCGCGGAAGCCTGGGGCGGCACCATCGACTGCACGCCGGATACGATTCCCGTGATCTCGCCGGTCGATGCGCTGCCGGGCTTCTTCCTCGCGACCGGATTCTCCGGCCACGGTTTTGGCATCGGCCCAGCGGCTGGCAAGCTCGCCGCCGACATCGTGACCAATGCGACGCCGCTGGTCGATCCCGAGCCCTACAGCCACAAGCGCATGATCGACGGCCGGCGGCTCGCGCCGGTCAGCCCGTTCTGAGGGCGGCATGAGCGTTCTCTACAAGGCCAACATGGTGCGCGGTGCGGAATGGGCACGCTTCTTCGCGGAGCGCGCGCCGCAGCTGCCGTTCCGGCTGTGGCCTGATATCGGTAATCCTTCCGACGTTCGCTATCTCGTGGCGTGGGTGCCGCCCGACGATATCGCGACGACGTTTCCCAATCTTGAGCTAGTCTTTTCGGTCGGCGCCGGCGTCGACCAATTCGATGCGACGAAAGTCCCACTGCACATCCCGCTGGTGCGGATGCTGGAGCCCGGCATCGCCGAGACCATGGTGGAGTACGTCACCATGGCCGTGCTCGGCCTGCATCGCGATCTCCTGCACTTCATCGCCCAGCAAAAGGAGCAGGTCTGGCGCGAGATCCGGATCACGCCGGCGAAGCGTCGGCGCGTCGGCGTGATGGGGCTCGGCCAGCTCGGCCAGGCGGTGCTCGAACGTCTCAAGACGTTCGGCTTTCCGCTGTCAGGCTGGAATCGCTCGGCCCGCGAGATCGAAGGCGTGAGCTGCTACGCGGGTGCTGACACGTTGCCAGAATTTCTGGCGCAGGCCGATATTCTCGTCTGCCTGCTCCCACTGACCGAGGAGACCCGCGGCATCCTCAACGCTGACCTGTTCGCGCGCCTGCCGCGCGGGGCGGGGCTCGTCAATGCCGGGCGTGGTCCGCATCTCGTCGAGGCTGATTTTCTGGCCGCGCTCGACAGCGGCGCGCTGTCCGGTGCAGTGCTCGATGTCGCCGATCCCGAGCCGCTGCCGGCGGGCCATCCGTTCTGGAGCCATCCGCGCATCCTGCTGACGCCGCACAATGCGAGCATGACCAGCCCGGACACAGCCGTCGATTTCGTGCTCGACGTCATCGCGCGTCACGGGCGAGGCGAGGAGTTGCCGGGGCTCGTTGACCGTCGTCGGGGGTACTGATGAGCGCTGGCGCAACCAGACCTGACCAAGTCGTTGCCGAAGCGCAGGCGCCGGTTCTGTCGATCTCAGACCTCACCACGTCCTTCCTGCGCGAGCGGGACTGGTTCCCGGTCGTCCGCAACGTCTCGTTCGACATCGCGCCACGCGAAACCGTCGCGATCGTCGGCGAGTCCGGTTCGGGCAAGAGCGTCACCGCGCTCTCGATCATGCGGCTCATTCCGAGAGAGAGTAGCCGTAGCGAAGGCCGGATCATGCTCTCCGGCCGCGATCTGCTGACGCTCCCTGAAACGAGCATGAAAGACATTCGCGGCAATGACGTCGCGATGATCTTCCAGGAGCCGATGACGAGCCTCAATCCGGTGCTCACCATCGGCTTCCAGATCGCGGAAGCGCTGATCCAGCATCGCGGTCTGTCGCGTGCGGCGGCGGAGGCCGAGACCATCCGCCTGCTCGACCGCGTCCGCATTCCTGCGGCGAAGTCGCGCTTCCACGAGCATCCGCATCGCTTCTCCGGCGGCATGCGCCAGCGCGTGATGATCGCGATGGCGCTGGCGTGCAAGCCAAAACTCCTGATCGCGGACGAGCCGACCACGGCGCTCGACGTCACCATCCAGGCCCAGATCCTGGAACTGCTGAAGGAGCTTCAGCAGGAGGAGGGGATGTCGATCCTCTTCATCACCCACGACATGGGCGTTGTCGCCGAGATCGCCGACCGCACTGTGGTGATGTATGGCGGGCAGGCTGTGGAGACGGACGCGACGTCGCGCATCTTCGCCGCGCCCTCGCATCCCTACACGCGGGCGCTGCTGTCTGCTGTGCCGCGGCTCGGCTCGATGGAGGGACGTCCGCGGCCGATGCGATTTCCTGTTGTCGACAAGGTCACGGGCACCTCGGACGAACCCGCGGAGACGCCGGATACGGTTTCGACCGCCGAGCGTCCGTTGCTGGAAGTATCAAACCTCACCACGCGTTTCCCGATCCGCTCGGGCCTGTTCGGCAAGGTTTCCGGCCGCGTCCATGCGGTCGAAAACATCTCCTTCACCTTGCGCGCCGGCGAGACGCTGGCGCTGGTCGGCGAATCCGGCTGCGGCAAGTCCACCACCGGCCGCTCGATCCTCAAGCTGACTGAACCGGATGCCGGCACCGTCCTGATCGACGGGCATGACGTGCTCGCCATGACCGGTCGCACCTTGCGCGACTTCCGCAAGCACATGCAGATCGTGTTTCAGGATCCGTTCGCGAGCCTCAATCCGCGCATGTCGGTGGGCACGGCGATCGCAGCCCCGCTGCTCGCCAATGGCCTCGCCACGGCGTCGCAGGCGCGCGACAAGGTCGCCGATCTCCTGGTGCGCGTCGGTCTTTCCGCCGACATGGCCTCGCGATTCCCGCACGAATTCTCCGGCGGCCAGCGCCAGCGCATCTGCATCGCGCGTGCGCTCGCGCTTGGGCCGAAACTGATCGTCGCGGACGAGGCCGTCTCGGCGCTCGACGTCTCGGTCAAGGCGCAGGTCGTCAATCTGATGCTCGACCTTCAGGCCAGCATGGGGCTCGCCTATCTCTTCATTTCTCACGACATCGCCGTGGTCGAGCGCATGAGCCACCGCGTCGCCGTGATGTATCTCGGCGAGATCGTCGAGATCGGCCCGCGCGCGGCATTGTTCGGCAACCCGCAGCATCCCTATACGAAGAAGCTGATGGCCGCCGTTCCGGTCCCAGATCCCGCACGGCGCGGCAGCAAGCGCGAGATCGCCAACGACGAGATCAGAAGCCCGGTGCGCGCGCCTGATTATCAGCCGCCGATCCGGCAGTATCGCGAGGTCTCGCCCGGCCACGTCGTGCAGGTCTGGGGCGAGGAGTGGTCGGCCTGAAAGGCTTTGGCGGAGCGCCTTGATTTGCCTGAGTGATCGTCAGGTGAAGTGTCGTTTTCGGACGCGATCTTCGCGTTCAATTCGCCTTGCGAGACCGCAGTCGCTATAGTCGTGCCATGCTCGACTTCGCCGCTCAATACGAGGCCTTCAGACGCCGCGATCCGGCCTGGGACGGAGTAGTTTTCGTCGCAGTCAAGACAACGGGCGTATATTGTCGTCCGGTATGTCGGGTGCGAACGCCGTTGGCGCGCAACGTCACATTCCATCGAAGCGCAGCAGCAGCAGAGCGGGCCGGCTTCAGACCTTGTCTTAGATGCCGCCCGGAAACGGCTCCCTTTTGCCCTGCCTGGAAGGGGACCAAGACGACCGTTGAGCGCGCGCTATCCCTTATCGAGGGTGGAGCGCTTGATCGAGGTAATGTCGTCCAACTTGCGCAGCGTCTTGGGATCGGATCGCGTCACCTGTCGCGCCTGTTTGCCGAGTATCTCGACGCGTCGCCCTTGCAGGTCGCACTCTCGCTTCGGGTGCGGCGCGCAAAGCGTCTTCTCGATGGCACCGATCTTCCGATACGGCTCGTAGCCGAGCGCGCAGGGTTTCCAAACGCAAGGCGGCTGAACGCAGCGTTCACGCGACTTTATGGACTACCGCCGTTGGCCATCCGAAGGCGGTCGTCATCGAAGACTCGGTCCGACTGAACGAAGTAGGAAGAACGCGATGGTCAATAAAACTTATGGAACAGTGAGCGCAGAACGGCAAAAGCAGTTGAGCGGACTGGAATTCGTCCGCGGGCTTGCGGCCGGTACGCTCCCTCTGAACAAAATTGCGCAGACGTTGGGTTACGACGTCGCCGAGGCAGAAAGCGGCCGTGTTGTCGTCACGCTGATCCCGACCGACGCGCACCTCAATCCGGCGGGCACCGTGCATGGCGGGTTGACGGCGACATTGCTGGATAGCTGCATGGGGCTGGCCGTTCAGTCAATGCTCGACAAGGGCATCGGCCAGACGACGCTTGAGTTCAAGATTTCGCTCGTGCGACCGATTACCCCCGAAACCGGTCGAATAAGGGCTGAAGGCAAGGTCCTGAACTGCGGTCGCCGTATCGGCACTGCTGAAGGGCGGGTCGTCGACGGCAATGGACGACTGCTGGCGCATGGTACAACGACGTGCCTCATCTTTCCAAGCTGAAGCGCCCGTCATCACGTGCTGGCAGAGGTGACCGGCCGCCGTCTCAAGAATTCACGTGCACGAAGTCCCGCAGCAGCGGGTAGATCTCGTTATTCCAGCGTTTTCCCGAGAACACGCCGTAATGGCCGACGCCGGCCTGCATGTGGTGGACGCGGCGATAGGCGCGCACGCCGGTGCAGAGATCCTGCGCGGCGAGCGTCTGGCCGATCGAGCAGATGTCGTCCTTCTCGCCCTCGACCGTCATCAGCCCCATGCGGCTGACGGCCTTGGTGTCCACGGGGCGGCCGCGATGCATCAGCTTGCCCTGCGGCAGCAAATGCTCCTGGAACACGTCGCGCACGGTCTCGATGTAGAACTCGGCCGGCAGATCCATCACCGCGAAATATTCGTCGTAGAAGGTCTTGATGGTCGCCGCCTTCTCCTTCTCGCCCTTGGCGATGTGGTTGGCGAGATCCATGTGCTGCTTGATGTGCCGCTCGAGATTCATCGAGACGAAGGCGGTGAGCTGCACGAAGCCCGGATAGACTTTCCGGAGCGCGCCGCGGCACTGCACCGGCACGTAGTTGATCAGGTTCTGCTCGAACCACTCGATCGGCTTGCTCTTGGCGAAGTCGTTGACCTTGGTCGGCTGGATCCGCGTGTCGATCGGCCCCGCCATCAGCGTCAGCGTCGCCGGCCGCGAGGGATGGTTGCCCTCGCACATGATCGCGGCGGCCGCGAGCGCCGAGACCGACGGCTGGCAGATCGCCACCATATGCGGGCGCGGGCCGAGCTGTCCGAGGAAGTCGATCAGATGCTCGGTGTAATCGTCGAGCCCGAACCGGCCCTCGCTGCGCGGAATGTCGCGCGGATTGTGCCAGTCGGTGATGTAGACATCGTGGTCCTGCAGCAGGGTCTTCACGGTGCCGCGCAACAGCGTGGCAAAATGGCCGGACATCGGCGCCACCAGCAGCATGCGCGGCTGCTCGCTGACGCCTTCTTTCTTGAAGTGCAGCAGCGACCCGAACGGCGTCGCATAGGCGATCTCCTCGGTGACGCTGATCTCGCGATTGCCCACCGTCACGCTGTCGATGCCGTAGGCCGGCCGGTCATAGGTGAGGGTGGAGCGCGAGATCAGCTCCAGCGCTGCCGAGAGCCGGCCGACCACCTGGTCCGACATCCCCTGCGGGACCAGATTGAGGAATTTGAGTGCGGACGAGGCCCCCGCCCGAAGCGGTGCCGTCAAATCCATCTGGTTCTGAAAAGCCTGATAATACATCGACATCATACTGAAGCGCCCGCCTGTCCCATGGTGCCATGCAATATCGAAGCCAGAGCGGAGTCAAATCGCCCCTGGAATTGGCACGTCGCTTGCTGCTTGTTCTGGCCGGAAAAGCGAGGGAAGGGGCCATATGGCGAAGGCGACACTGACCATCAGCAGCAAGAACTACTCGTCCTGGTCGCTGCGTGGCTGGCTGCTGACGAAGTTTTCCGGGCTCGATTTCGAGGAGATCGTCACGGCGCCGGACGATGCGTCGGCGCGCGCCGAAATCCTGCTGCTGTCGTCCTCGATCCTGGTGCCCTGCCTGCGGCATGACGGCGCCACGGTCTGGGATACGCTGGCGATTGCCGAATATCTCAACGAGGTGATGCCGCACGCCGGGCTATTGCCTGATGATCGCGTGCAACGCGCGCATTGCCGCTCGATTTGCGGCGAAATCCATTCCGGCTTCACCACACTGCGCGCCTCGCTGCCGGTCAATCTGAAGGGGCACTTCCCGGGCTTCAAGGTCTGGTCGCGCGCGCAGGCCGACATCGATCGGGTCTGGTTCATCTGGCGCGACTGCCTGGAGAAGTCGGGCGGGCCGTTCCTGTTCGGCCAGCAGCGCACCATGGCGGATGCGATGTATGCCCCGGTCGTGACGCGCTTCGTCACCTATGACGTCAAGCTCGAGCCGGGGCTGAAGGCCTATGCCGACACCATCATGGCCATGCCCGAAATGAGGGAATGGATCGCGGCGGCGAAGGAAGAGCCGGCCGAGATCGAGGAGCTCGAGGTCGAATATTAGGCAGGCGCCGCGCAGCCCTGCCTGTTTCCGAAGCGAACGCGCCCAGCTTCGTCGCTGGCCTCTATGTCTTTGCTAATATTAACCTTTGATACCGGTATTCGGTGGCGGCCAGTTCGCGCGCTGCGTAGATATTGTGCGCGCTGGCGCAGCGATGTCGACATCTAGCCGTGAACAGTTGCGTACGGGGCTACCAGGCCGATTCGGACGTGATTCGTTCGGGCCGCGTTCCGTTCGTTAAGCTGGAAGCGCGGCCCCGTTACATTTTGAGACAGACGAAGGTCGTCAGGCCGCCCCGGAATGCTTCACGCGCGGCACACGCCAGCCGATGACGGTGGCTTCGACCGCAATGCCGGCTTCGTGGTTCTGCCAGCGGCCCTCGACATAGCGGCAGGCGAACGGCAGTTGATACGTTCCGCTGTGGTCCTCGCACAGCACTTCGACCGGCAGGCCAGGCGGCGGTTCTCCGGCGCCATCGAATTCCGCCAGACGTCTATCGCGCGTTGCCATTCCAAAAAACTCCCCTAATCAAAGCCGCGGAAAGAGCGCCCACTTCTTCCGCGCGCGGTTCACTGCTCCCCGTCCAAAGGGAACAAGCCAAGCTCAACGCGAGAATGCGGTGCGAGTGTGGTAGCCTTTGGCGGCTGCGCGCAATCGGCGCACATTGCCGTGATTGATTTGATGAGGAACCTGAATGCCGCGCCGGATCGTTGCTGTTTGTTTCGTCATGTTACTGTTTGTCGCGCACACGCCGGCGCGCGCGCAGGACGTGCCCGGCATCGAGATCTGCACGGTCGAGAAGACCTGGGAGCGGCGCACCAGCTGCCTGCAGAGCAATGTCGACTTTCTCCAGAAGACCATCACCAAGCTCAATCTCGACCACCAGCAGAAGATCGATGCTGCCATCAGGCAGATCGATACGCTGAAGGTGACGCTCGCAGGTCTGCAGAAGACCATCGGTGACCTTCAGGCGGCGCAGGCGAAGACGGCGGATGATCTGAAGAAGAAGCAAGATGCGCCGCCGCCAAAGGACGCGGCGAAATGAATGGTCTCCGTGTCCCGGACGCGGTGCAGCCTAGGCGATGCGTAGCATCGTCCTGGTAACGCTGCTCCGCAGAGCCGGGACCCATGGCCACGCATTACCGTGGTGAGATGGGCCCCGGCTTAGCAGCGCACCACGCCGCGAAGGGCGGCGCGTTGCACTGCATCCGGGGCACGAGAGCAATCCCGATCAAGCGAAGTAGCGTTGGTCCGCGCATCATCGCCACGCTTCGAACGAGAGCCTTGAACCCATGAACCCGGCCCAGCGCGCACTCTGGTACATCGAAAGCCATCTGGCCGAGCCGATGACGCTCGACGAGATTGCTGCGATCGGCGGCGTGTCGCGGTTTCACATGGTGCGTGCGTTTGCCGCAGCCACCGGCTTCCCGGTGATGCGCTATTTGCGCGCACGACGGCTGAGTGAGGCGGCGCGCAGCCTTGCCCGGGGCGCGCCGGACATTCTATCGCTGGCGCTGGAGGCGGATTACGGCTCGCATGAAGCATTCACCCGCGCGTTCCGCGACCAGTTCGGCACCACGCCCGAAGCGGTGAGAGCGGCAACGTGTGTCAATCAGCTCAAGCTTCAGGAGCCGATCCTCATGGAGTCCACCATGCTCGACAATCTCAAAGCCCCGCGTTTCGAAACCGCAAAAGCCTTTCTCGTCGCTGGCATCGCCGAGCGCATCACCTGCGACAACAGCGCCATCATTCCCGGGATGTGGGCCCGCTTGCACCAGGAGGTCGTTGAAATCCCCGCGCGCGTCGAAGGCAAGAATCAAGAGAAAATTCAGATCGCTTACGGCGTCTGCTGCAACGGCGACGATTCCGGCAATTTCGACTACATCGCCGGAGTCGAAGTTACCGATTTCTCCGATCTCGCGCGTCGCTTCGGCCGCATCCGCATCCCCGAGCAGCGCTACGCGGTGTTCACCCACTCCGACCACGTCGCCTCGATCAGGCGCACTGTCACCACGATCTGGAATCAATGGCTACCCGCCTCCGGCTACAAGGCTGCGGATGCCCCGAACTTCGAGCGCTATGACGAGAAATTCGATCCCATGACTGGCAATGGCGGCTTCGAAATCTGGGTGCCGGTGAAGGAGTAGCGCTGCAACGCTGGCATACCATCCCGCTTGCTTGGCAAGGGGGACCTGTTTTGTCATAACCGCTGGCAAATCTTGCCAGCGGGGCCCGCGCCGGACGTCCCGAGCAAGCCATAACAAGCAGCCGGGAGGGTCCCCAAATGCCTGACGTCCGCGTTCTCGCCACCGACCTCGAATTTCCGGAAGGGCCGGTCGTGATGCCGGATGGCTCGGTGCTGCTGGTGGAGATCCGCGGCCGGCGCCTCACCCGCGTTTATCATGACGGCCGCAAGGAGATCGTCGCGAAGGTGCCGGGCGGCCCGAATGGTGCAGCGCTCGGCCCCGACGGAAAAATCTACATCTGCAACAATGGCGGCTTCTCCTGGATCCCGACCGGCAAGATGATCATGCCGGGGCCGCAGCCCGAGGATTATCTCGGCGGCTCGATCCAGCGCGTCGATCTGCAAACCGGCAAGGTCGAGACCGTTGTGACCAAATGCGGCGAGCACGAGCTGCGCGGACCGAATGATCTCGTCTTCGACAAGCACGGCGGCCTGTGGTTCTCAGACCTCGGCAAGCGCCGCGCCCGCGAGATGGATGTCGGCGGCATGTACTATCTTAAGCCCGGCATGAAAGAGATCGTCGAGGTCGTGCACGGCGTGCTGCCGGCGAACGGCATCGGTCTGTCGCCGGACGAAAACACCGTCTACATCGCGGAGACGCCGACGGCCCGGCTCTGGGCCTATGAACTCTCCGCGCCCGGCACGCTGAAGCCGCGCGAGGTGATCTATCGCGGCGAGCGGGGCAAGCCGATCTGCGGCCTCGGCGGCTACCAGATGTTCGACTCGCTCGCGGTGGAAGCGAACGGCAATGTCTGCGTCGCGACCCTGGTTTCGGGGTGCATCTCGGTGATCGCGCCTGACGGCACCCTGGTCGAGCAGATCCCGACCGGTGACCGCGCCACCACCAACATCGCCTTCGGTGGCCCCGAGCTCAAGACCGCCTACATCACGCTGTCAGGCAGGGGCGAGCTCGTCGCCATGGACTGGCCGCGCGGCGGTTTGCCGTTGAACTTTCTGAATAAGTGAATGTAGAAGATGTGCCTATACATTCCGCCGTCATTCCGGGATGCGTGCGCAAGCACGCAGGCCCGGAATCCATTGGGCCGCAGAGTTTGTGGTTGAATGGATTCCGGGTTCGCCGCTTCGCGTCGCCCCGGAATGACGACCAGTCGTTTTTCTTGGAGACAACCCAATGCCCTGGCCTGATCCCATCACCCTGCGTGGACAGCACGCCCGTCTCGAGCCGCTGTCGAAAGAGCATCATGATGGCTTGGTCGAGGCCGTCAAGGACGGCGAGCTCTACACGATCTGGTACACGCTGATTCCGACGCCGGAAAACGTGACCAAGGAGATCGACCGCCGCCTCGGCCTGCAGGCCGCGGGCTCGATGCTGCCGTTCACCGTGTTCGACGCCGCTGGCAAGATCGTCGGCCAGACCACCTACATGAATATCGATGCCACCAACCGCCGCGTCGAGATCGGCTCGACCTGGTATGCGAAGAGCGCGCAGCGCGGCCCGCTCAACACGCAGTGCAAGCTGCTGTTGCTGACCCACGCCTTCGAAACGCTGAACTGCATCGCGGTGGAATTCCGCACGCATTTCTTCAATCACCAGAGCCGCCGCGCCATCGAGCGCCTCGGCGCCAAGCAGGACGGCATCTTGCGCAGCCACCAGGTCGCGCCGAACGGCACGCTGCGCGACACCGTCGTGTACAGCATCACCGCGGCGGAATGGCCGACGGTGAAGGCGCATCTCGAATATCAACTCAACGAAAAGCCGCGCTGAGGCGGCCGGGGCACCATGGACAGATTTGACTACGTGATCATCGGCGCGGGCTCGGCCGGTTGCATCCTCACCTCCAGGCTCAGCGAAGATCCTGATGTGAGCGTCTGCGTGCTCGAAGCGGGTCCGAACGACTGGCATCCCTACATCCATCTGCCGGCTGGTTTCATCAAGACCTTCCACATGAAGAGCATCAACTGGGCCTACCAGCAGGAGGTTGGGCCCTACACCGGCGGGCGCAGCATCTACGCGCCGCGCGGCAAGACGCTCGGCGGCTCGTCCTCGATCAACGGCCACATCTACAACCGTGGCCAGCGGATGGATTTCGACACCTGGGCGCAGATGGGCAATCGCGGCTGGGGCTATGCCGACGTGCTGCCCTACTTCAAGCGGCTGGAGAAGCGGGTCGGCGAGGGTGACAACACCTTTCGCGGACGCGACGGCAATCTCACTGTCACCACCATGGACTGGCGCGATCCGCTCTGCGAGGCCTTCATGGAAGGCGCGGTCTCGCTCGGCATTCCCCGCAACCCCGATTACAACGGTGCCAAGCAGGAAGGCGTCTCCTACTGCCAGCGCACCATCAACAACGGCTTGCGCGTCTCCGGCTCGACGGCATTCCTCAAGCCCGCGATGAAGCGGCCGAACGTGCATGTCCATACGCACGCGCACGCCACCGAGATCATCTTCGAGGGCAAGCGCGCCGTCGGCGTGCGCTACACCAAGGGCGGCCGCGGCGGCACGCCGGTGGAGGTGCGCGCCAACAAGGAGGTCATCCTTTCCGGCGGCACCTATAATTCGCCGCAGCTCTTGCAACTCTCCGGCATCGGCTCGCCCGATCTGCTCAACGCCCACGGCATCCAGGTGCGCCACGCGCTGCCGGTCGGCGAAGGCCTGCAGGATCACTACGCGCCGCGCACGGTGGCGCGCGTCAAGGACATCAAGACCATCAACGAGCTTCGTCGTGGCTTCTCGCTCTGGATCGAAGCGCTGAAATGGGCGACGGCGCGCAAGGGCCTGCTCTCGCTGTCGCCGACCATGGTCTATTGCTTCTGGCACTCCGGCGAGAGCGCCGATAGTTCCGACTTGCAGCTCACCTTCACGCCGGCAAGCTACAAGGAAGGCGTGCAGGGCCAGCTCGAGGACGAGCCCGGCATGACCGTCGCCTCCTGGCAGCAGCGCCCCGAGAGCCGCGGCTATGTCCGCATCCGCTCCTCCGATCCGTTCGCGCCGCCGATCATCCAGACCAATTATCTCGACGCCGAACTCGATCGCCGCGTCATCGTCGGCGGCATGAAGCTCGCGCGGCGGCTCTTGAAGAGTGCGCCACTCTCGCCCTATTACGCCTACGAGGATTTCCCCGGCCCCAACATCAACACCGACGACGAATTCCTGCACGCGGCAACGGAACGGGGCACCACCACCTTCCACCCCGGCTGCACCTGCCGCATGGGTCCGGCGGATTCGACATGGGCCGTGGTCGACGACCAGCTCCGCGTCCACGGCCTCGAAGGCCTCCGCGTCATCGACGCCTCCGTGATGCCGCGCATGATCTCGGCGAACTTGAATGCGTCCACGATGATGATCGCCGACCGCGCCTCGGACCTGATCCGCGGCAAGGCCCCGATGGAAGCCGCGCGGATTCCGGACGCCGCGGTGGCATAGGACTCTCTCGTGCCCCGGACGCAGCGCAGCGCCCTTGCGGTGCGCTGCAGAGCCGGGGCCCATTTCACCACGATCTCCGCAAGGCTGCTGGGTCCCGGCTCTGCGCAGCAGCGTTGCACGCTGCAGCGCGTCCGGGACACGAGAGAGTGCCGGGCCTTGGTCCCGTCGGGCAAAACACCCGCCATCCTGTCAAGCCCTCCGCGCAAAAATATTCCACTTTACCGAAATTCGGAATTGCGGCATAAGTCGAAACAGCCCGGCCTGACGATGAGGGGCGGTTCGCGAGTCGTTCGAAACGCGGGCCGGGTTGCGGTGGACGCGGCAGCGTCGGCACGGACGGTGAAGGGCAGGGCGGATTGCTCTCCGTGAGCCCAGATCTCCGTGTGGACGGACGGCGCTGAACGCGTACGGCAAAACCGTGTGGTCCCGGCCGTCGTCGCTACGGTCAAGTCCTGATGAATGTGGCAGTCGTGTCAACCGGCGCGCTGTCGGCGACTTTCGCAGGGCGAGGGAGGCCAGAGGGAACTCGGCTCCCGGGAGAGTACGGCATAAGCCGTCCAACCACTGCGCAGGGAAGGCCGTGTGTTCGGCTTCACCTGTATGCCGCTGTGCAATTTCCATTGCGCTACACGCGCACAGCGGACCGTGGGTGCGAGGTCAGCACCCGGCCTTCCCTGCGCCCTCTGTTTGGAGGGGGCGAGAGATGAAGCAAACCTCGGGCGAGATGCGCCGCGAGGATGCGAAGGTGTGTCTGTGATTAGACACTCAGTGTCATCGCCCGGCTTGACCGGGCGATCCAGTATTCCAGAGGCGCACGTGATTGGGCCGAGAAGCTGCAGTGTACTGGATGCCCCGGTCAAGCCGGGGCATGACACCGGTGGTGGGGATGCAGCGAGGCGCTATCGCTAGCGAGCTCGCGCTCACACTTCCCTTCGGCTCAAGAACGCCAGCCGCTCGAACAGATGCACGTCCTGCTCGTTCTTGAGCAGCGCGCCGTGCAGCGGCGGGATCAGTTTGCGCGGATCGCGTTCGCGCAGCTGCTCGACGCTCATGTCCTCGTTGAGCAGAAGCTTGAGCCAATCCAGAAGCTCCGAGGTCGACGGCTTCTTCTTCAGCCCGGGCACCTCGCGCACTTCGAAGAAGATGCGCAGCGCTTCTTCCACCAGGCGCTTCTTGATGCCGGGAAAGTGGACGTCGACGATGCGGCCCATCGTGTCGGCGTCGGGGAACTTGATGTAGTGGAAGAAGCAGCGGCGCAGGAAGGCGTCCGGCAGCTCCTTCTCGTTGTTGGAGGTGATCATCATGATCGGGCGCTGCTTGGCCTTGATCGTCTCGCCGGTCTCGTAGACGTGGAATTCCATGCGATCGAGCTCGAGCAGGAGGTCGTTCGGGAATTCGATGTCGGCCTTGTCGATCTCGTCGATCAGCAGCACCGGGCGCTGCTCGGCGGTGAAGGCGTCCCACAGCTTGCCGCGCTTGATGTAGTTCTTGATGTCGGAGACCCGGCTGTCGCCGAGCTGGCTGTCACGCAGGCGCGACACCGCATCGTATTCGTAGAGGCCCTGCTGCGCCTTGGTGGTGGACTTGATGTGCCACGTCAGCAGCGGCGCGTTCAGCGCCTTCGCAACTTCCTCCGCCAGCACCGTCTTGCCGGTGCCGGGCTCGCCCTTGATGAGGAGCGGGCGCTCCAGCACGATCGACGCATTGACGGCGACCTTGAGATCGTCGGTCGCAACATAGTCCTTGGTGCCGGTAAATTTCATTGCGCGTCCTTGTTGGTCGTCGTCCCAGGCATTGCCGATTTCATTGCTCTGGTCGCGACATGGGAACGGCCGCGCATGGCGGCCGTTCCTGGTTCGGTCAGGCTTTCAGACCCGTTTTATCAGCGAAAGGATGACGAGCACAATCACTGCGCCAACGGTGGCATCGATGATGGCACCCAGCGTGCCCGTGGCGAGCTCGATATGCAGCTGGGGTAGCACCCAGCCTGCGACCAGCGCGCCGATGATGCCGACCACGATGTTGCCGATCAGCCCAAATCCCGCCCCGTGGACAATCTTGCCGGCCAGCCAGCCGGCGATCGCGCCAATGATGAGCGCTGCGAGAATACCCATTGCATCAATCCCCAAAACGACCCTGTGAGGCCATCAATTCTAGAGCAAATGGGCTCCGGGTCCAGCGTCCGGCGCGGCCCTCCGCCCCTTGACGTTCGCCCCCCGACGGGCAATCTGTCACCCATGTTCCTGCAATTCTTCACCTCTCTGCGCGATGCGCAGGTCCCCGTCACGCTGCGCGAATACCTCACGCTGATGGAGGCGCTCGACGCTGACCTCAGCGACTATTCGGTCGAGAATTTTTACTATCTGTCGCGCACCTCGCTGGTGAAGGACGAGCGCAACCTCGACAAGTTCGACCGCGTCTTCGGCACGGTGTTCAAGGGGCTGGAAAGCCTGCTCGACGCCATGGAGAAGGCGGAGATCCCCGAGGAGTGGCTGAAGAAGCTCGCCGAAAAATATCTCAGCGAGGAAGAGAAGAAGCAGATCGAGGCCATGGGCTGGGACAAGCTCATGGAGACCCTGAAAAAGCGCCTCGAGGAGCAGAAAGGCCGCCATCAGGGCGGCTCGAAATGGATCGGCACGGCCGGCACCTCGCCGTTCGGCGCGCACGGCTACAATCCCGAGGGCGTGCGCATCGGCCAGGAGAAGAACCGCAACAACCGCGCCGTGAAGGTGTGGGACAAGCGCGAGTTCAAGGACCTCGACGGCAATGTCGAGCTCGGCATCCGCAACATCAAGGTGGCGCTGCGCCGCCTGCGCAAGTTCGCGCGCACCGGCGCGCCCGACGAGCTCGATCTCGACACCACCATTCGCGAGACCGCCAATCACGGCTATCTCGACGTCCACATGCGCCCCGAACGGCGCAATGCGGTGAAGCTGCTGGTGTTCTTCGACATCGGCGGCTCCATGGATTCGCATATCGAGCAGGTCGAGGAGCTGTTCTCGGCGGCGAAGAGCGAGTTCAAGCACATGGAATATTTCTACTTCCACAACTGCCTCTATGAAGGCGTGTGGAAGCAGAACAAGCGCCGCTTCACCGATCGCACGCCGACCTGGGACGTGCTGCATAAGTACCCGCACGACTACAAGGTCGTGTTCGTCGGCGACGCCTCGATGTCGCCTTACGAGATCATGGTGCCGGGCGGCTCGGTCGAGCACGTCAACGAGGAGCCCGGCTCGGTCTGGCTCGACCGCATCATCCGCACCTATCCGCATACGGTGTGGCTGAACCCGGTCGCGCAGAAGCACTGGGACTATTCGGAATCGACCACCATCATCAAACGCATCTTCGCCAACCGCATGTACCCGATCACGATCGAAGGTCTGGAACATGCGATGAAGGAATTGACGCACTGACGTTCGCCGTCATTCCGGGGCGCGACGAAGTCGCGAGCCCGGAATCCATCGGGTCGCAGCGCATGTAGAGAAATGGATTCCGGGTTCGATGCTGCGCATCGCCCCGGAATGACAAAGAGAAGGGAGAACCCCATGCCCCAGAACATCACCCGCGGCATCAAGGCGCTGATCGACGAGGCCAATGCCGAGATCGAGACGCTCTCGGCCAAGGATGCCATCGAGATCTCCAAGAACGGCGACGTCGTCATCGTCGATATCAGAGATCCCCGCGAGATCGAGCGCGACGGCCGCATTCCGGGTGCGTTCGCCTGCACGCGCGGCATGCTCGAATTCTGGATCGATCCGCAGAGCCCGTACGCGAAGCCGATCTTCCAGGAAGACAAGAAGTTCGTCTTCCACTGCGCCGGCGGCCTGCGCTCCGCGCTCGCGGCCAAGACCGCCAAGGACATGGGCCTGAAGCCCGTCGCCCACATTGCCGGCGGCTACGCCGCCTGGCGCGATGCCGGTGGTCCGACGGAAGCGTGGGAGCCGAAGAAGAAGGGGTGAGGAGTGCGCCGTAATCCCTCCGATCTCCGCTGTCATTCCCCGCGAAAGCGGGGAATCCAGTACGCCGTGGCCATACGGCTTAATCACAACTGTCTCTGGAATACTGGATCGCCCGGTCAAGCCGGGCGATGACAGCGGAGTTTGACGCGCACGAGTTCAATGACAGCTCGTGCTGTGCTTGCTCCGGAAATGACAAGGATGAAATCGTATGACTGCCACCGACCCCCTCGTCTCCACCGAATGGCTCGCCGCCCATATCAACGATGCCAACGTCAAGGTGCTCGACGCCAGCTTCAAGCTGCCGGGCGTGCTGCCGCTGCCGAAGGACGATTACCTCGCCGCGCATCTGCCGGGCGCGGTGTTCTTCGACGTCGACGCGGTGTCGGATCATTCCAACCCGCTGCCGCACATGTATCCGAGCGCCGAGCAGTTCGGCCGCGACGTCGGCAATCTCGGCATCTCCAACGCCGACACCGTGGTGATCTACGATGCCGGCGGCTGGGTCGCCGCGCCGCGCGCGTGGTGGATGTTCCTGGCCTTCGGCCATAGCAATGTGCGCATCCTCAATGGCGGCCTGAAGAAGTGGCGCGCCGAAGGGCGTCCGGTTGAAAGTGGTGAAGTCAAGCCGAAGGCTGCGACCTTCAAGGCGAGCTACGATCCGAAGCGCGTGCGCAGCATGCAGCAGCTGATCGCCAACGTCGAAAGCAGCAAAGAGCAGGTGATCGATGCACGCGCTGCCGATCGCTTCGAGGGCCGTGCGCCCGAGCCCCGCGCGGGCATCCGATCCGGTCACATCCCCAACGCGCGCAACGTTCCTTATAGCCAGTTGTTCGATGCCGTGACCGGCGTGATGAAGCCGCTCGAGGATCTGCGCGCCGCCTTCACCGGCGCCGGCGTCAAGCTCGATGCGCCGATCGTGACAAGCTGCGGCTCCGGCGTCTCCGCCGGCGTGCTGACGCTCGCGCTCTATCGCTTGGGCATCACCGACACCGCGCTGTATGACGGCTCATGGTCGGAATGGGGCCAGGAGCAGGGCCCGCCGATCGCGACGGGGCCGGCGTGAAGAGAGGTGGCGTAAGCCTCAGCGCGTGCGCGTGGCCGTCGTGGCGAGCGTCTGCTGTTGCTGGCCGAACGGATCGAGCCCCTGGTTGACCTGTTGAGGCGGCGCGCGCCGCACGATGCGGTGTCGCTTCTTCGGCTTGTGCGCGCGGGGCTTGCTCTCCGGCGTCGCGCTGTCGGCCTTGGGCTTCGCGAGGTCGTTCAGCGCAGCCATCCGGGCGGCTGCGATATCGCTCACGCGCGATGCCAGCGCCGGCGTCGCGGTGCGCGGCACGTCGGTGGCGTTCAAGACCGGAGCGGGCGAAGGCACAGCGGTGTTAGCAGTCGTATCGGTCGGGGTGAGCGTGTCAGTGGGCGACGGAGCCGCAGCCTCGCTTCTGGCTGGCCCGACCGCTGGCACTTCTGTGGCGGGCGCAGCCGGCTCCATCGCCGGTGCCACGGCAACAACCGGAAGCTCGGGCTTCGGCTCAGGCTGAGCTTTGACAGGAAGCGTCACCGCGGCCATCTGCTCGGGCCCGGTCTCGACCGCGGGCAAGGCGATGCTCGGGATCTGTTCGGGCACCGCAGGCGTCGGCGCTTCGCTGGCGGCCGGCTCGACGCGCAGGGCCGCGAGCACCGGCTGGGCTGGCTCTGGGCTTTGCGCGAACATCTGCTCCTGCGGGCCGTTCCGCCAGGAGGGATTGCTGACATACTGCTCGTGGCTCGCCCGCAGCAGCGAGGCGGCTCCCAAGCCGAACACCAGGATGGAGGTAGAGACCAGGATCGCGGCAAGCAGGAAACGAAAGCCGGGAAGCATTGACGGATTGCGAATTTCCGCCCCGGCGGCGTTTGGCCAGGGCCCATGAGCCATCTGAACGCGGTGACGGTACTGCTGCCGCGTTCGCCACGCGGGGATTCGAGCTCAAAGCGGTGGCGAATCAGGCTGATTCGACCATATCGCAACGTCTTCGCGACGTTCCGTAAAAATCGGGGTGAGCGGTCCGTCGATCTACGGCGAAATGCGATTTCCGCCCCGTGATGCAACGGAGCAACTGTGTGCGATTGCATCACAAATCGCTCAATCGGGCACAAATCGGCCTGTTATGTCTTGAATGTGCCGCTATCTTCGGTCATCTGGCCGTCAACGGCTCGGACGGGGCCCGGGACACCACAAGAGCGATGATGATCAAACATTTTCTGACGATATGCGCTGCCGCAACAGTCGCTGCGGCGGGAACCTCGCTTGCACAGGCCCAGAGCTATCCGGTTCAGCAGACGCCGAGCTATGGCGCCCCGGCCGAATATCGGCCCGGCGAGCGCACCCCGAATTTCGACGCGCTGGAAGACGATGACGACGCCATGCCGCAGGCTGCGCTGCCGCCGCCCGGTCCCGTTGACGATCCGCGCTATGGCCGCCCCGCCGGCGCGCCGGTCTACTCCGCCAATCCGCCGCAGGGCCCGGTGATGTCGCCGGATGATCCGCGCTATGGCCGTCCGGCCGGCGCGCCGCCGGTCTATTCCGCCAATCCGCCGCAGGGGCCGGTGATGTCGCCCGATGATCCCCGCTACGGCCGGCCCGCCGGTCCACCTCCGGTGATCTATGGCGATCGTTCGGGCCAGGCGCCCGGCAGCGATGGCATGCGTCCGCCGGAAGCCGTTGGTGGCCCGGCCGCGACCGGAGCGGTTCCGCAGCAGGGCGCCGGTGGCCGGCCGATGTCGGTCGCTTCACTGCCGCCCGAGGAGCAGCCTGATGCGGCCCCGGCGCAGCTGGCGCCGAACCTGCGCCGCCAGGAGGTCGCGTTCCAGACCAAGGAGCCGGCCGGCACCATCGTGGTCGATACCCCGAACACCTACCTCTATTACGTCCTCGGCAATGGCCGTGCGATCCGCTACGGCGTTCGCGTCGGCCGCGACGGCTTCACCTGGAACGGGGTGCAGAAGATCACCCGCAAGGCCGAGTGGCCGGATTGGCATCCGCCGGCGGAAATGATCGAGCGTCAGCCCTATCTGCCGCGCTTCATGGCCGGCGGCGAAGGCAATCCGCTCGGTGCCCGTGCGATGTATCTCGGTTCGACCGTGTATCGCATCCACGGCACCAACCAGCCCTCGACGATCGGCAAGTTCGTCTCCTCCGGCTGCATCGGCATGCTGAACGAGGACGTCTCGGATTTGTTCGACCGCGCCAAGGTCGGCACGCGCGTGGTCGTGATGCAGGGCAATCCGGCGCAGGCAACCGCATCGGCTGCACCCGGTCCGGCTCCGATGGCCGCCCAGGCTGGTCCGGTTCCGGGCACGCAGCCGACGGTGGTGCCGCCGCTGCCGGCGCCGGTCACCGTGCGCTAAGCGCGGAAAGACAATTGAAATTGCGAGGGGCGTGCCATCTGCGCGCCCTTCATCGTTTTAGGCCAGCTTGCGCGGCAGTTCGCTGCCCTTGGTGAAGGCGTCGATCGCCTCGACCATCTGGCCGTAATGGATGCGCAGGCCATCCTCGGTGGCGTAGCCGAGATGCGGCGTCAGCACGAGATTGTCGAGCTTGCGGAAGGGATGATCGACCGGCAGCGGCTCGACCGAGAACACGTCGAGGCCAGCGCCTGCGATCTTCTTCTGCTGCAACGCTTCCAGCAGTGCCTGCTCGTCCACGATCGGCCCGCGCGCGGTGTTGACGAGGAACGCCGTCGACTTCATCCGCGCCAGATCGGCGCGGCCGACGAGGCCGCGTGAGCGCTCGCTCAACACCACGTGGATGGTGACGATGTCGGCCTGGGCAAACAGCTCCTCCTTGCTGGCGTAGCCGACGCCGGCAGCCGCGCACTTCTCCGGCGTGAGGTTCGGGCTCCAGGCAATCACGCTCATGCCGAACGCCTTGGCAATGCCGGCCATCTTGGTGCCGAGCTTGCCGAGGCCGATGACGCCGAGCGTAAGGCCTTCGATCTCGACACCGGCGAAGGTCTGCCACGGCTCGCCCGCATGCATGCGCGCATTCTCGCGGCCGATGCCGCGGGTCAGTTCCAGGATCAGGCCCATGGTCAGCGGCGCGGTCGGATCGCGTGAATATTGTGTGCCGCCGATCACGACGCCGCGCGCCTTGGCGGCCTCCATGTCGATTGCGGCGTTGCGCATGCCTGAGGTCAGCAGCAGCTTCAGCTTGGGCAGCTTGTCGAACAGGCTTTTGGGGAACGCGGTGCGCTCGCGCATCGCGCAGACGATGTCGAAATCGGCGAGTGCGCTGGCGGTGGCCTGCTCGGAAGCAAAGGGATGGCTGAACACGGTGGTGTCGATACGGTCGGACAGTCTCGACCAGTCGGCGACATCGAGGGCGAGGTTGAAATAGTCGTCGAGAATTGCACAGCGCAGCCGCGTCATCAGCTTTATCCAAGGCCAGGGTTGACGGCGAGAGGGGACAGCGCGGGCTGGGCGCCATCGTCGAAACCGGGGCCATGGTTGCGCGCAATCAGCCGCGCGCGCAAGCAGTCTGGGTCTTCAAAAGTCCGATAGGGAAGGGGCGCTTCAGCGGGGCTTCAACCGGATCGGTGCATCCATGCCGTGCTTGGCGCGCCAGGCGGGACCGGGGCCGCGCATATAGTGCAGTTCGGGCCGGTAGGGGTTGAAAGCCGTGGTGAAGAAGCGCTTCCAGAAGCCCTTGATCTCCGTGACGAGCGCGTTAGCGCGGCCGGCTTCTGCCGGAACGGGATGGGAGTGGGTCTCGATCAGAGCCATGATGGGCCTCGCTGTGCTCCCCGCTCATTCTGAGCGGGTGGCGCTGTTTCCGCGCGAAACCGAGCTTTGGCCTGATTTATTAAAAGATGGTTTCAATTGTCCGGATCGCCCCTCCGGATGGTGTCCGCCCAGTATTCATCCGTGGTGAACGGAGGGAAAACATTGCCCTTTGGGGGCGGGATCGCTACATCGGCGCTTAAGCAAATCTCCTCAAATTGAAGGTTTCACGGGACCGATGGCGCGCCAGTTCGTCTACTTCATGGAAGGCCTGACCAAGAGCTACCCGACCCGCAAGGTGCTCGACAACATCCGCCTCAGCTTTTACCCGGACGCCAAGATCGGCGTTCTCGGCGTCAACGGCTCCGGTAAGTCGACCCTGCTCAGGATCATGGCAGGCCTCGACAAGGAATATACCGGCGAGGCCTGGGTCGCCGAGGGTGCCCGCGTCGGCTATCTCGAGCAGGAGCCGCAGCTGGACGCTGCGCTTTCGGTCCGCGAGAACGTGATGCTGGGCGTCGCCAAGCAGAAGGCGATCCTCGACCGCTACAACGAGCTTGCGGTCAATTATTCGGACGAGACCGCCGATGAGATGACCAAGCTGCAGGACGAGATCGAGGCCCAGGGCCTCTGGGATCTCGACAGCAAGGTCGACCAGGCCATGGACGCGCTGCGCTGCCCGCCCGACGATGCCGATGTGACGAAGCTCTCCGGCGGTGAGCGCCGCCGCGTCGCGCTGTGCAAGCTGCTGCTCGACCAGCCCGAGCTGTTGCTGCTGGACGAACCGACCAACCATCTCGACGCCGAGTCGGTGTCGTGGCTGGAAGGCCACTTACGCAACTATCCCGGTGCGATCCTGATCGTGACCCACGATCGCTACTTCCTCGACAACGTCACCGGCTGGATCCTCGAGCTCGATCGCGGCAAGGGTATCCCCTACGAGGGCAATTACTCGTCATGGCTGGTGCAGAAGCAGAAGCGTCTGGAGCAGGAAGGCCGCGAGGACGCCGCGCACCAGAAGACGATTGCCCGCGAGCAGGAGTGGGTCGCATCCTCGCCGAAGGCGCGCCAGGCCAAGTCGAAAGCGCGCTACCAGCGCTATGAGGAACTGCTCAAGCAGGCGAGCGAGAAGCAGACCCAGACCGCGCAGATCATCATTCCCGTCGCCGAGCGCCTCGGCGACAACGTGGTCGATTTCGAAGGCCTCAGCAAAGGCTTTGGCGATCGGCTCCTGATCGACGATCTCACCTTCAAGCTGCCGCCCGGCGGCATCGTCGGCGTGATCGGTCCCAACGGCGCCGGCAAGACCACGTTGTTCAGGATGATCACGGGGCAGGAGAAGCCGGACAAGGGCACCATCACGATCGGCGAGACCGTGCATCTCGGCTATGTCGACCAGTCGCGCGATGCGCTCGACGGCAAGAAGACCGTGTGGGAGGAAATCTCCGGCGGCAACGAGCTGATCCTGCTCGGCAAGAAGGAAGTGAACTCGCGCGGCTATTGTTCGTCGTTCAACTTCAAGGGCGCCGACCAGCAGAAGAAGGTCGGCGCGCTGTCGGGCGGTGAACGCAATCGCGTGCATCTGGCAAAAATGCTGAAGTCCGGCGCCAACGTTCTGCTGCTCGACGAACCGACCAACGACCTCGACGTCGACACGCTGCGCGCGCTCGAAGAGGCGCTGGAGGATTTTGCCGGCTGCGCCGTCATCATCAGCCATGATCGCTGGTTCCTCGACCGCATCGCGACCCACATCCTGGCCTTCGAAGGCGACAGCCATGTCGAATGGTTCGAAGGCAACTTCCAGGACTACGAGAAGGACAAGATGCGCCGGCTCGGCCAGGACAGCATCATTCCGCACCGCGTGAAATACAAGAAGCTGACGCGGTGATCCCGTCATGATGCGGCGGGCGCTCATCGCTGCGGTGATGGTGATCACCTGCGGCTGGTCGCCCGCTCGCGCCGCCGACGCTGCCTTCACGCAGTTCATTGCCTCGCTCTGGCCGGAAGCGCAAGAGGCCGGCGTCTCGCGCGCGACGTTCGATCAACAGACGCGCGGGCTTGAGCCGGATTACAAGCTGCCGGATCTGATCCTGCCCGGACGGCCTGCGACCGGCGCGCCGTCGCAGGCTGAGTTCGTGCAGGTGCCGGCTGACTACGTCAGGGAAGCCTCGATTGCGAATCTTGCGGGCGAGGGGCAGCGGCTGCTGCAGAAATACAAGGCTGCGCTGACGAAGATCGAAAAGAGCTCCGGCGTGCCCGCGACCGTGATGCTCGCGATCTGGGGCCGCGAGACCGATTACGGTCGCTACAAGCTGCCTTACGATCTCGTCCGCGTGCTCGCGACGCAGGCCTATGTCGGCCGGCGCAAGGATACCTATCGCAACGAGTTCATCCTCGCGCTGAAGATCCTCGGCGAGGGCGTGGTGACGCGCAAGGACATGACCTCGTCATGGGCGGGCGCCACCGGCCTCACGCAGTTCCTGCCGTCCGAATACTACAAGCACGGCGTCGATTTCGACGGTGATGGCCGCATCGACATCTGGCACTCCGTGCCGGATGCGCTGGCCTCGGCCGCGCAACAACTGGTCAACAAGGGCTGGCAGAGCGGCGTGCGCTGGGCCTATGAGGTGCAGGCGCCGGCCAAGGTCGATTGCACGACGGGCGTGCCTGAGGTGACCAAGCCGATCGGCCAGTGGTTGCGAGAGGGCTTCGTGCCGGTGCGCGGTGAGAAGCTGAGTGCCACCGAGCAGGCGCAGCCGGCTTCGCTGCTCCAGCCAGAAGGCATCTATGGTCCGGCGTTCCTGACCACGAAGAACTACTTCGTCATCAAGGAATACAATTTCTCCGATCTCTACGTGCTGTTCGTCGGCCACCTCAGCGACCGCATGACCAGCCCGTTGCCATTTGCGACGCCATGGTCGGCCTCGAAGCAACTGCGTACGAAGGATGTCGAGGCGATGCAGCGCGGGCTCACGCGCGTCGGGCTCTACAAGGACAAGATCGACGGCAAGGCCGGCATGCAGACGCGCGCCGCGCTCGGCGCCTATCAGAAGTCAGCAGGGCTCAAGGTCGATTGCTGGCCGAGCGAAGCGGTGCTGCGCTCGATCCAGGCGGCGCGCTGACAGCCTTCCAAAAGAAAAAGCCCGGCCGATGGTCTCGGCCGGGCTTCGATCGCAGCGCTTGGTGAGCGCCGTCCGATCAGATCAGTAGCAAACGCGAACCGGGCGAATGACCCAGCCGTAGCCGTCCCAATAGCGCTGACGCTGCCAGTAGCAGGGCGGCGGGGGCGGAGCGGGCTCGGCGACATAGACCGGGCCACCATAGGCCGGACGGCTCGATGCGATCGCGCCGCCGACAATGGCGCCGCCGATCAGGCCGGCCGCGATGCCGGCGCCGATGTTGTCACCGGCTTTGGCGGACGGAGTGGCGGTCACCAGCGAACCGGCGATCGTCGCAACCGTGAGGGCGGCAACAATAGTCTTCTTCATGTTCTTGGCTCTCCTGGGAGAAGGACGTCCCTTGTCAGGAGCGTCCGGGGTTCAAGGTTCACGCACACTCTGATGGAATTGGCCTTGCAGCTAGGAAGCGCGCAAATGGTCAATCCACGGTAAACGCACACGGAGCTGTGACGAGAAAAAGCGGTCTTTTTCGGGCCTTGAGATGAACGGCGCATCCGTAGTGAACCGGCCCGACGCCAACGGCTCGAGCGATCAGGTTTAATGCGCCTTAGCCACAGACTCGGACGCGACGGACGCGCCAAGCGTAGCCGTCCCAGAAGCGCTGCCTCTGCCAGACACAGCCACCGCCGTAATAGTCGTCAGCGACGTAGCCGGGATCCGGCGCGTAGTAGCGGGGCGGGTAGTAGCCGGGGCCGTAGCCCGGACCATAGGCATAGCCCGGTCCTGGTCCGTAATAATACGGGGAGGCCAGCGCGCCGCCGACGATAGCGCCGCCAATGATCCCAGCTGCGACGCCCGCAGCGACACCGCGCTGTGCATGCGCCGGCGTTCCCGCGGTCAAGACCAGGGTGGCGACGGCGGCGATTGCCATAAGCGACTTCTTCATGGGTTCGACCCTTTCACAGCGAACGCAGAACTCTTGCGGCCAAAGTTCCATATTTCGCTTGAATGATCAATGAACGGCAGATTGGTCAGGTGCGACCAATTGGTAGAAATCGCGGCTTTCGAGCCTGGGAGGCGCCCATGAACCTTCTGACCAATGCCCTGATCGGCGCCGGCGCCGTCGGCATCATCGGCTATGCCCTGATGACCCATTTGCAGAACCGAGCCCCGCGCCCGCGCGCCAGGCCGGGCGGCAACAGCGACAGCTATTCGGATTCGACGAATGACGGCTTCTCGCTGGGAAGCTGGTTCTCCAGCGACAGTTCCGGAAGCTCGACCGATGGAGGCAGTTGTTCCGTCAGCGATGGCGGCAGCAGCGGCGGAGATTGCGGTGGCGGCGGCGATGGTGGGGGCGGCGGGAGCAGCGACTGAGCCCGATCCGGCATCAGTCTTGATCCAGCGCAACCCCCTATTTTAGAGCCGTTCTAGGCTTTATCCGGCCCAGTTTGGAATAGTTTGAAATAGCGGTTTTTCCTTTTGCATCCGGCTGGTCCCTTAAATATCGATGATGGCGCATCACCGAAGGGCCTACCGCTTCCATGATCGTTTGTTCCTGTAACGTGCTGAGCGATGACGACATCCGCGCCGCCGTCGCCGAGTCCGACGATGCTGTGCGTCATGCCAAGCAAGTCTATGGATGTCTCGGCTGCAGCGCCGAATGCGGCCGCTGCGCGCGGACCATCAAGACCATCATTGACGAAGCGCTCGGCCCCTGCGCCCAGTCCTGCTGCGCCGGCTGCCCGCACAGCCACACCGTTGCGGCCAACGACGAGACCGCTGCACCGGCCCAGTTCGCGCTCGCGGCCTGCTGACAACTTCCACCATCTCATCTGAGCTTTTCCCCGGCTGCGTCCCCGTAGCCGGTTGCTGAAGTGTTTGAACTCATTTAGAAGCGTTCTAAAGTCGGATAGCTCCGATTTGGACGCAAGAGCTGGAGTGAACCATGCAGGGCGACGCAAAAGTCATCGAATATCTCAACAAGGCGCTGCGTCACGAACTGACTGCGATCAACCAGTACTGGCTGCACTATCGCTTCCTCGACAATTGGGGCCTGCTGGACATGGCCAAGGTCTGGCGCAAGGAGTCCATCGAGGAGATGGAGCACGCCGACAAGCTCACCGCGCGCATCCTGTTCTTCGACGGCTTCCCGAACATGCAGGTGCTCGATCCCCTGCGCATCGGCCAGAACGTCAAGGAGATCATCGAGTGCGATCTAGCCGCCGAGATGAGCGCGCGCGCGCTCTACCAGGAAGCGGCGACCTACTGCCACGGCGTCAAGGATTACGTCACCCGCGATCTGTTCGAGAAGCTGATGAGCGATGAGGAGCACCACATCGACTTCCTCGAAACCCAGCTCGACCTGATTGGTCGTATTGGTCTTGAGCTCTACACCCAGAAGCACGTCGGCGGGCTCGAGGGCGAGGGCCACTGAGCCTGCTCTCTCCCTCGTCATGGCCGGGCTTGACCCGGCCAGCCACGTCCTGCCGCACTCCGAAGACGTGGATGCCCGGGACAAGCCCGGGCATGACGATCCATTTGCGAACTGAGCGCTACCTACAGCTGCGTCTTGTAGCGCTCTTCCACGATTTCCTGGCTTTCCGGTTCGCCGAGGCTGGTCTGGTCGTGGATAACCTGGCTGATGCTCGGCATCACCGAGCGCTGCACCTTCTCCGGCGACCACAGCTTTGAGCGCATCAGCGCCTTGCCGCAGTGGAAGTAGACTTCGCTGACGTCGACATTGAGCACCGCGCGGGGCGGCTTGCCGAACTCAACCATCGACGCCAGCAGATCCGGATCGGCCGACAGCGTGCCGCGCCCGCCGACACGCAGGGTCTCGTCGATCCCCGGCACGAAGAACAACAGATGCACGAAGCCCGAGCCTTCGACGACGTTGCGAAAACTGTCGATCCTGTTGTTGCCGGCGCGGTCGGGCATCAGCAACTGATTGGGGCCGGCGACATGGACAAAGCCGACGCCGCCACCGCGCGGTGAGGCGTCGACGCTGCCATCGAGGCCTGACGTCGCGAGCACGCAGAACGGCGACATCTCGATGAACTTCCTCGCGTGCACGTCAATCGCCGGACGCGCCTTTGCTATCACGCGCGGGGTCGGCTTCGCATAGATTGTGGCGAGGTCTTCGGCACAAAGGTCGGTCACGAAGGTCTCCCTGTTTGAAGGCTTGAGGATATCATTCCCCAGCCTGACCGCTATCCCCTTTGTGGCGCCGCCAAGGCCAGTCGATCACACCGGCACAATATAACGCCCACCAGATCAGCACTGGCTGAAGTGCCAGCCGCGGTCCGTGATAGAGCCAGCTGTTGGGGATAGGCGGCAAGTTGATGCCGTCGATGGCATGCTTGATGTTCGCCGGCCAGACGCAGAGCGCGTAGAGCGCGAATGCGATGCCTGCCCACCTGCGCAGTGGTTTCGTCACCAAAGCGACGGCGCCCGCGATTTCGCAGGCGCCGGTGACGAGGATCACCTGCGTTGCGAACGGAACCCAGGGCGGCGTGATCGCAAGCAGCTTGTCCGGAACCCAAAGATGCGCGACGCCGGCTGCAAGATAGAACGCCGCCAGCACAAGGCGCATCACGGCGCGCGTTATGTCGTTTGCAGAAGCCATCAGCTGAACTAGCACGCACCGCGCGAGGGCGCTACCGCGTGGGCTACACCGCGTCAGCCGGTACGAAGCAACTGATGATGATGGCGCCGCGGTGGTGGACATACCACACCACGGCCTGTCCAACCGGATTGCCGCGATCGCGGATGATGGCGCGCTCAGGTACCTCCATCCATTGTCCTTCTATCGGGACCCAATAGACGCCCTTACGCACGTCGTATTCGGTGCGATGACCGTCGGAGATGTCGCAGCAGGGCACGCCGTTCGGCGCCATCACGCTCTTGAACCAGGCGCGGATGTCGGGCGCGACATTGTCGTACTGGCCGTTGTCAAACGCGAGCGCAGCGCTGGTCAGCGCCGTCATTGCGGCCAGCCAAACGCACAACGCGAGCCTGTGCATGCGATCCTCCTCATCGCGTATGTGGCAGTTGCGCGCGATTGGCCCCGCGCGTCGATTCGTGTCATTGAAACGATTAAGCCCGAGCTGTCAGCGCATTGCATGCTCAAATTATATGCGGCGTGGAGGCGCCGCACATAATGCGCTGCGATATTCGGACGCGGTCTGCTCGCCTTACATCGTGCGCTGCGGGGCGGTTTGCAGCAATTGCCGGACCTGCTCGGTGTAGAATTTTGCATTACCTGTCGTGCCGTGACCGCGCGTCTCGGTGCTCGCAGGGATGAGGTAAAGCTTGCCGTTCTTGACCCGCTTCATCGCGGCATCCGTGAGGCCGGTCTCGGGAGGGTTGCGCTCGTCGTCGGCGGAATTGATCAGCAACAGCGACGCTTCGATCGCCTCCAGCTTGTCGGCGGCATTGTAGTCGTGCGAGGAGTCCCATTGGTAGAGGTAGTCGTTGGCGTCCGCCGTGATCGGCGTTGCCAACCGTTCGTCGACGATCTTGTCGGCCTTTGCGGCGGTTGGCGCCTGCTGCTGATAGGCTAGCGTACCGCCGATGCTGGCAATGCCGTAGGCGGTGATCGCGTATTTCATCATGCGCGGCTGGCTGGTGTAGTTTCCGCCATTGTAGTCGGGATCGTTGCGGATGGTGTCGAGCATGATCCGGCGCAGCATCCAGTTGCGCGACGCCATCTCGGTCGGCTGCGAGGCCATCGGCACCAGCGCGTCCATGTCGTTGGGAAATTTCTCGCCCCACAGCCATGTCTGCATGCCGCCCATCGAATTGCCGATCACGAGCCGCAGATGCTTGACGCCGAGGCCTTCGGTCACGAGCCGATGCTGCGCCTCGACCATGTCGTCGTAATTGTATTTCGGGAAGCTCGTCTTCATGCCGTCCGATGGCTTCGACGATTTGCCGTGGCCGACCGCGTCGGGGATGATGATGTAATATTTGGCCGCATCGAGCGGCTGTCCGGCCCCGAACAGCTCGCCGGCGAAGGCGGGTGTCAGCATGCTCGCGCCCGAGCCACCGGTACCGTGCAACACCAGCACCGGTTGCCCGGTCGGCTCACCGACGGTGGTGTAGTGCAGCTTCAGCTCCGGCATGACGTCGCCGGTGTGGAACTTGAAATCCTTGGCGACCCAATCGCCTTGTTTTGGCGCCGGATAGTCGGCGGCGAATGCAGCTGTCGAAATCGACAGCAGGACGGCCGACAGCGCTGCGCAACAAGCTTTCATGTTTCTCTCCCCATGCGGCTCATGCCCGGCGGCCGCGTCAGAGTGGACCTTAGCAGAAGTGCCCGGAAGGATGTAGGGTTTCGGCTTCGCCGATCGTCTTATGAGGAACCATCTGGAGAGACTGCATGTGCCGCAACATCAAGACGCTGTTCAATTTCGAGCCGCCGGCGACTGAGGATGAGATCCATGCCAGTGCACTGCAGTTCGTGCGAAAGCTCTCCGGCTTCAACAAACCCTCACAGGCCAACGAGGCGGCCTTCGATCGCGCGGTGGCAGAAGTCTCGGAAGCTGCGCGAAAACTTCTGACCTCGCTACACACGCACGCACCGGCGCGTGACCGTGAGGTCGAGGCTGAGAAGGCAAAGGAGCGTTCGCGACTGCGCTTCGGCTAGAGGTTCCGAAGTCGCGACCGTGACGTGGACCGTGACTTGGCTCACGGAAGTGGAGGCCGAAGCGCGCAATGATGTCCGCCGGGGTTTTGACAACCCGGAGCAGCAACCATGAGCCACTCCCTTCTTCCGTTGAAAGCAGGTGCCATCATCTTCACGTTGTTGTGGACCGCGTGGATGATGTGGTGGAGCGGCTCGTTCTCGAGCGCGAACGTTGTGATACTGGCCGTTTGCGGCGCACTGGTCGGCTATCTCTGGTACCGCGCCATGCGCTGGCAGTTCGAGCGCATGGGCATGGTGCCGCGGCGTGAGGACCAGGCGAAGTAGGAGCGCCCGCTAGTCCTTATGGCCTTGCTTCTTCTTTTTCTTCTTTTTCTTGTGCTCGTCGTCATCGCCGTCGTCGCTCTCGGCGTTGTCGTCGTTCGCGGCCGCGATCTCAGCCTCACGAACGGCGGCTTCGAGCGCGGCGCGCTCAGCCGCCTCCTGCTCGCGCTGGCGACGGCGTTCATCCCAGGCGTCGAACAACTGCTCCAGCCACGGCAGCACCTGCTCGATCGACGGCAATTGGCCGGGCGGACCGGCCTCACCACGCGGGCCTTGAGGACCGGCGGGCCCTTGCGGGCCGGCGGCGCCCCGCGGGCCGGCCTCGCCCGGCTTGCCCTGGAGGCCGGCCTTGCCTTGCGGCCCGGCCTTGCCGGCAGGGCCGGGCTTACCCTGCGGGCCGGGCTTGCCGCGGGCACCGTCGGGACCGCGCTTGCCCGGATGACCCTGCGGCCCCGGCCGTCCTGGCTCACCCTGTCGTCCGCGCGGACCCTGAGGTCCCTGCCGTCCCTGATCGTCTGCCACGCCGCTACTCCTTCTTGGCAAGCATGCTACTTAGCGGCGTTTGACGACAGCAGCAATTCTGCTGCGGGTCCCGGCGGGCTTGATCAACATCAATCGACGGCGCGGGGGGCCGTGTCATCGATGTCGCGTCGCCACAACCCGTGCGAGGAACGACCGATGCGCGCAGCCTGGAAAATCTTTGGCCTGTCCGTGGTCGTGCTTGCGGCGACGCTCGGTCTTGCCCATCTGCTTGTGCCCGACGTCGTGCCGGTCGGTTACGCCGAGGAGCCGCAGCCGTCATGGGCAATACTGACGGCCTTCGCGTTGCGCGCAATCGCGTTGACCGCGGCCTGGGTCGCGATCATCACGTTATCAGTGCTCGTCGGCACCAAGCTGTATCGCACGTTCGGACGGCCGAGCGCGCGGAGTGATCGCGCCATCACGCGCTAGTCTAGTCGTGATAGGCCGGCACCTCGATGCCGGAGGCCGCATAGATCCTGATCTTGTTGCGCAGCGTGCGCACCGACAGACCGAGCACGCGCGAGGCGCGCGTGCGATTGCCGTCACAGCGCGCGAGCGTCTGGAGCACGAGCTCGCGCTCCACTTCGCCGACGGTCGCACCGATCAGAAGTGGAACGATCTGGTTGGGCGCAAGGAATTTCGCGGCCTGCTCGGACGCGGCGACATGAACAGTGGTCATCAACACACTCCCCGATCAACGCCCGCTTCCATCGTTGGAAACGGATCGAGAACAAACGACCCCCAAGCCGTAGATTCTTAAGCCGTAGATCTACGGTGAGCGGGTTTGGTTAATCAAAAGTTAATCGCGCGCCATCGCACGAATTGACCTTGGGAATGCCGCAGCGCTGCCGCGATTGGCACAGGATGCATAGCGATGCGGACCCATCTCGCTCACACTGTGCGATATCCGCCGTCCACCATCACGATCGTCCCCGTGACGTAAGACGACATGTCCGAAGCGAGGAAGATCGCCGGCCCGACGATGTCCTCCGGCTTGCCGGTGCGCGCGAGCGGCGTGTGATCGACGAAGGCCTGCACCAGCGCCGGATTGGTCGCGCGCACAGTGGCGTTGATGTTGGTCTCGATGAAACCAGGGCCGATCGCGTTGACGCGCACGCCTTCCTTGCCGAGCTCGACGGCGAGCGCCTTGGTGAAGCCGAGCACGCCGTGCTTCGAGGTCGTGTAGGCCGCCGAGCTCGGCGTGCGCAGATGCACGAAGGACTGGATCGAGCCGATATTGACGATGCGGCCCTTACTTGCGCGCAGGGGCGCGAGGAAGGCCTGCGTCATGTTGAAGACGCCGTTGAGGTTGAGCGAGATGATGTCGTTCCAGTCCTTCGCGACTGCGTCGGTCTCGGCGGTGAAGGCATTGCGGCGGGTGATGCCGGCATTGTTGACGAGGATCGAGACTTGTCCGACCTTGTCGGCAATCTGCTTGGCCAGCGCAAAACAATCGTCGCGCCTGGTCACGTCGAGCGCAAAGCTCTCCGCCTTGCCGCCGGCCTTGCGGATCTCCTCGGCGGCCTCCGCGACCGTGTCGGCGTTGACGTCGAGCAGCACGACCTTCGCGCCTTCGCGGGCGTAGCCGGCTGCGATCGCCCGGCCGATGCCGGAACCGGCGCCCGTGACGACGGCGATGTGGTTTGCGAGCAATGCCATGACAAGTTCCTCCCGGATTCGTTTCTAAGTTTCAAGAAAGGCTAACTTGAAATTAAGGGGTCGGAAACGGCCGCCTTGGCATACTCATCCGCATTGCTAAACGTTGCGCGCATGATGGAACGACTGGAATCCTGGAAAATGGCGATCGAGCGCTTGCGGCCGGCGGACGCAGCCGATTGGGCCGAAGCGGGACGGCTGGTAGCCGAGATCGTGCGAATGAGCGGTGACGCCACGCTGCGCCAGGCCGCCGAGCAGGCGCTCCCCGTGCTGCGCCAGGCCGCGGACAATGACGATCACGGTGTCACGCTCGCTGCCCGGCGCCGCATCGGCGTGATCCTCGACGTCGTCCATGATCTCACCGCGCCGCGCTTCGGTCGCCGCCACGCGGCGCCGAAGAAATTGTCCCGCGAGGATCGCGCCCGCAAGATGCTCGGCCTGCCGCTCCAGGTGCAGCTCACCTGCGACGACATCAACCAGGCCTATCGCCGCGCCGCCAAGGGCATGCATCCCGACCAGGGCGGCAGCGCGGAAGCGTTCATTGACCTCGCCGCCGCGCGTGATGTCCTGATTCATCCCCGCGCGCACAAGGACGCTTGACTGCGTTCAGCTCTTGCTCACGCAACTCGGATAGGGCGCGGCTTCGCCAGGCATGATCGGACAAAGATTGATCGGGCCCAGATCGCGCAGGCGCGCATCCCAGCTGGTGTCGTTGACCGGCGGCTCGTCGCTCTCGGGGCCGCGCTCGGCCCATTGGATGGTGTAGTAGTCGCTCGCGCCCTTCAGGGTGATCAGCAGGGCGGTTTCGCTGTGCCGCGTCGGGCCGCTGTCGATGCGGCCGCAGCCGACCACCGCGACAAAGCCCTCGAAGCGGCCGAATTTCGTCTCGCCCAATGGCTTCGCCGCAAAACTGTCGGGGCAGGCCGACTTGAAGCCGCCGGCGATGGTGCCCGCGAACATCTCCGGCGAGCTGCCGGGTGTCAACGTCATGCCCTTCTCGCCGGTCACCGTGATCATCTGCGTCCAGCGCTCGGGCGTCTCGCCCTTGAGCACCGCTTCGCGGATGTAATGGCCGCCCTTGGTGTTCTCGAACACGACAGTGAAATGCGACGGCATCGCGAAACTGACGAGCTGGCCGAAGATCGGCGAGATCACGCGGAAGGATTGCGGGGCCTGTGCCTGCGCTGCTGCGCCGAGCAGAAGCGACGCCGCCAAAACTGCTGTCGTGGTCCGTGCGCGCATCGACCCGCTCCATCTCGGGGGCAAAAACGACCGGGCAAGGATGCTAGCATCGCATCCTTGCCCGGCCCTTGTCGTCCGCCGATCGAATTCTTACCAGCTGCAGTGACCGGCCTTCAGCGCGCTGTCCTTCATCGCGAGCGCGTCGAGGAAGGTCGGCACCGAGGCGCTGGCGCGGTGATAGCCGGCGGGCCACGGCGTGGTCGGAATGCTCTCGTCCCAGATCTGGCAGAAGCCGCTGTCCTGCCAGCGGATCAGATGATAGCCGGCTTCGGCCGGGCTTGCGGCGACGAAGGCGGCAGCGGCAAGACCGGCGGTAGCGCAGAGCATGGAAATACGACGCATGGATCAGCTCCTCAAAATCAAAGATGTGATGCGCCTCCCGACAATGACGGGGAGGGTGGTGCGGGGGCGCTTCCTCAGCCTGCGCCCCGGACAAGATGTGAGTAGCTCGTTGCGCGGATCAGGTTCAAAGCGGCCGCACAGGAAATCGCTGTATTCACGGGACAAAACGGGGGGCCGGCGCAAAAGCAAAGGGCGGGCTGCCTGCGCAACCCGCCCTCGATAGCTGGCTTGATAGCTGGCTTGGCCCGATGGCTCAGAGCGTGCAGCGGCGCTCGCCGCGCAACTTGATCTGGAGCTCGGAGGCCTGGGTGAAGGTCGGGAGCGGCTTGCTGACGACCTTGTAGGTCGAGACGCCCCACTGGAACGGCTTGTACTTCAGGTCTTCGTTCCAGACCTGGCAGATGCCGGTGTTGTCCCAGCGGATCACGTAATAGCCGACCTTCGCGGACGCGGGCCCGGCAAAGACGGAACTGGCAACGCCGGCAACGGCACAAAGGGCGAGAACGCGACGCATGGAATATCTCCTTGTGGGGAAGTGTGATCCGAAAATTCGTGGGGTAAAAACGACCTATTTGCAAGCCGGGGAGCCGGCTTTCACGGACATGTCAGACCGACGCGGCCACTTGGTTCGGCTGCGTGCCCCGCAGGACACACACGCTCACTTCGCCAGTGAGGCGACCGCCTCGATCTCGATCAGCATTTTCGGATCAGGCAGGGCGTGGACCACGCAGGTGGTGCGTGCGGGAAACGGCGGCGGGCCGAACGCACCGGCATAGAGCGCGTTCATGGCGGCAACGTCGGTGGCGCGGGTCAGCAACACGTTGACCTTGACCAGATCGCGCGTCGTGGCGCCGGCCTCGTCGAGCACGCGCTTGATGTTGACGACGACATTGGCGAATTGCGCCTCGAACCCGTCAGGCAGCGCGCCCTGGGGGTCGAAGCCGGGAATGCCGGAGACGAACAGCAGGTCGCCGACGCGGGTCGCAAAGGACAGCGGCGGTGCCTTGACGTGCGGCGGGGGCGCGAAGTGCTGGATCGGCATGGGGGCCTCGGATGCGATGGGATGGAATGCGAACGGAGCTTAGCCGCGTGCGGAGCGTGTTCCAACCAGAGACGCGAAAACAACCCCATGCACAGTAGGGATGGGGTTGAAAGGTTTGGTGATTTTCGGTCTAGCCGAAATTCGCTTGATCTGTCGGGCAAAACAGTGGCAGAATGGCATGGTGGGATGATGCGGGTTTGGGCGAGCGGTCTTGCCGCCTCTCCCCGCATGAGGCAGGGCAATCGCATATGGGAAGACCCCCGTGTGGCCATCCTTCGAGACGCCCGCCGTTGGCGGGCCCTCAGGATGAGGACTGAGTGTGCGGCCCCATTTTCGACGAGCACCGATGCTGCTTAGCCTCATCCTTGTAAGTCACGACACGCTGGATCGGCTAGATTGGCCGATATGGTGACGGACGGGAGACCGCTTCATCCTAGGGCTTTGAAGCCCGCGCCTCAGCGCG
>NZ_JARXWB010000002.1:0-527500 GCF_029892425.1 Bradyrhizobium sp. BR13661
GCCCTGGGTTTGGGTTCGGGCGCCCGGTTTTTTGTTTTTTGCCCCCCCCCCCGGGGGGGGGGGGGGGCGGCGGGGGGGGGGGGGGGGGGGGGGGGCCATCTCTCCACTCGGGCACTGTTTGCGTGGAGAGATCACCCCACCCCGCTGCGCATTTCGCTTCGCTCAATGCCCAGCGACCTACGGGCGAGCTACGCTCGTCCCGGACCCCTCCAGGGGAGGGTAAGAACAAAAATGTCCCTCGACCTGCACTTCATCCTAATCCTCCTCTTGCGCATGGCGATCTCCGCGGCATTCGTCGTGTCGGCGTCGATCATTACCGAACGCTCCGGCCCGGTGATCGGCGCGCTGGTGGCGACGCTGCCGATCTCGGCGGGGCCTTCCTATGTCTTCCTCGCGATCGACCACGACGCGGACTTCATCGCGCAAGGCGCGCTGTCCAGTCTGCCGATCAACGCTGCGACGATCTTGATGGCTCTCACCTACGTCGTGCTGGCACAGCGGCGCAGCTTTGCCGTGAGTGTCGGAAGTGCGGTGGCGGTGTGGATCGTGCTGGCATCCATCATCCGTCTGTCCGACTGGACCCTGATGGCCGGGCTTGCCGTCAATCTGGTCGCCTTCGCTATCTGCATTCCGCTGCTCGCGAAGTATCGCCGTGTGAAGATGCCGCTGGTGACGCGCCGCTGGTACGATATTCCGTTCCGCGCTTCATTGGTGGCGACGCTCGTTGCAATCGTGGTCTCAACCTCCGGCTGGGTCGGCCCGCGCGTCTCCGGCGTGATCGCGCTCTATCCGATCGTCTTCACCAGCATGATGATCATCCTGCATCCGCGCATCGGCGGCCCGCCGACCGCGGCCGTGCTCGCGAACTCCGCCTGGGGCCTGCTCGGATTCGGAATGGCGATTGCGGTGATGCACGTTGCAGTCGTGGAATTTGGATCGGTGGTTGGCCTTTGTCTCGCGCTTGCAACCTGCGTGACGTGGAACTTGACGCTGTGGTGGAATGGACGCCGAAGACAGCGCATTGAAGCGTAAGCATTCCGCTCGGATTTTTTGCGGGCATCGGTCGGTAGTTCTGCGGTGTCCAGCCGCGCAATTCCGATAGCGTCGTTAATTTAATCTTTGCGCCTTGGCCGTAAATGTACTCGTCGGTTGTTGAGGCGGCCCACGTTGAATGCGGGCCCTGCAGTCCACCAAACCCGAGTGACGGGCGAGACGAATTGTTCGAGCGTGAGAGCTGCGCTGCCTGCGTCACCCGAAACCATTTCTCATCGAGGAGACATTAGGATGTTCGGTCGCAAGTCCCAGAGTGATGCACAGGCGCGGCTCGATGCCATTGGTCGCTCGCAGGCGATGATCGAATTCAACCTTGATGGAACCATCATCACGGCCAACAAGAATTTTCTCGATGCCCTCGGCTATCGGCTCGACGAGATCCAGGGCAAGCATCACTCCATGTTCGTGCCGGCCGACCAGCGCGACAGCGCCGAGTACAAGGCGTTCTGGGCCGCGTTGAACCGTGGCGAGTATCAGGCGCGCGAGTTCAAGCGAATCGCGAAGGACGGCCACGAGATCTGGATCGAAGCCTCCTACAATCCGGTGCTCGACGGCAACGGCAAGGCGGTGATGGTCGCCAAGATCGCGACCGACATCACCGAGAAGAAGATCCGGAGCATGGCGGAGGCTTCGAAGATCGCCGCCAGCAGCCGTGCCCAGGCCGTGATCGAGTTCAAGCTCGACGGCACCATCGTCTCCGCCAACGAGAATTTCTGCAAGGCGCTCGGCTATTCGCTCGCCGAGATCCAGGGCAAGCATCACAGCATGTTCGTCGCGCCCGCCGAGCGTGACGGCGCTGCCTATCGCGAGTTCTGGGCGAAGCTCAACCGCGGTGAGTACCAGGCCGGCGAGTTCAAGCGGATCGGCAAGGGCGGCCGCGAGGTCTGGATTCTCGCTTCCTACAATCCGATGCTCGACGAGAACGGCAAGCCGTTCGGCGTCGTCAAATTTGCAACGGACATTACCGCGGAAAAGCTGAAGAACGCCGACCTCGCCGGCCAACTTGCGGCGATCGACAAGGCCCAGGCCGTGATCGAGTTCAACATGGACGGCACGATCATCACCGCCAACGAGAATTTCTGCAAGACGCTCGGCTATTCGCTGGCCGAGATCAAGGGCAAGCATCACAGCATGTTCGTCGAGCCGAGCGAGCGCGACGGCGCGGGCTATCGCGAGTTCTGGGCTGCGCTCAATCGCGGTCAGTACCAGGCTGCGGAATACAAGCGCATCGGCAAGGGCGGCAAGGAAGTCTACATCCAGGCCTCCTACAACCCGATCCTCGATCTCAACGGCAAGCCGTTCAAGGTCGTGAAATACGCCACCGACACCACCAAGCAGGTGCTGGTCCGCATGGGCAACGAGCGTGTCCGCGGCATGATGGAATCGGTTGCCGCCGGCTCGGAGGAGCTCAATGCCTCGGTGCGGGAGATTTCGGAAGCCATGACCAAGTCGCGCGAGACCGCGATGAGCGCGGTGGATCAGGTTTCCTCCGCCGACGCGCAGGCCCAGCGCCTCACCGAAGCCGCGCAGGCCATGAGCGGCATCGTCGAGTTGATCAACAATATCACCGGGCAGATCAACCTGCTGGCGCTCAACGCCACGATCGAATCGGCGCGCGCGGGTGAAGCCGGTCGCGGTTTTGCCGTGGTGGCGTCCGAAGTGAAGAGCCTCGCCAACCAGGCCAAGCAGGCCACCGACAAGATCGGTGCGGAGATCGGCAGCCTCAACGGTATCTCCGGCGACGTCGTCACCGCCCTGGCTTCGATCAAGACGGCCATCAACAACGTCAGCGAATACGTGACGTCGACAGCCGCCGCGATCGAGGAGCAAAGCACGGTGACGAACGAGATGTCGACCAGCATGCAGCGCGCCGCCGCGGAAGCGGCGGCGATCGCAGCGAGGGCGTAAGCGGCGCCGTCACTGCTTCGGCAGCTTGGCCTTCAGCGCATAGAGTACATCGAGCGCTTCGCGCGGCGACATCTCGTCCGGATGGAGCGCCTTCACGGCCTCCATCAGCAGTTCGGCCTCGGTCGGCGGCGCGGCTTCGGCGGCGGCGCGTGAGGGGACGGCGAAAAGCGGGAGATCGTCGGCAAGCGCGCGGGCGGTCTGGCCGCGGTCCTGGGCTTCGAGTTTTGCAAGCACGGACTTCGCTCGGGTGATGACGGCCGGCGGAAGACCTGCGAGCTTGGCGACCTGGATGCCGTAGGAGCGGTCGGCCGAGCCGGGCAGCACCTCGTGCAGGAACACGACGTTGCCCTGCCATTCCTTGACGCGCACCGTCGCGTTGAACATGCGCGGCAGCTTGGCCGAGAGCGCGGTCAGCTCGTGATAATGCGTGGCGAACAGCGTGCGGCAGCGATTACTCTCGTGCAGATGCTCGATCGCGGCCCAGGCGATCGAGAGGCCGTCGAAGGTCGCGGTGCCGCGGCCGATTTCGTCAAGGATGACAAGCGCGCGCTCGCCGGCCTGATTGAGGATCGCCGCCGTCTCGACCATCTCCACCATGAAGGTGGAGCGGCCGCGGGCGAGATCGTCGGCGGCGCCGACGCGCGAGAACAGGCGGTCGATGATGCCGATCCGCGCGCGTGTCGCCGGCACGAAACTTCCGATTTGAGCAAGAAGGGCAATCAGCGCGTTCTGGCGCAGGAAGGTCGATTTACCGGCCATGTTGGGACCGGTGAGCAACCAGAGCTGGCCGGACTTCTGCGCCGGGCTCGGCGAAAGGTCGCAGGCGTTCGCAATGAACGGCTCGCCGTTGCGCTTCAAGGCCTGCTCGACCACGGGATGGCGACCGGCCTCGATCGCAAAGCCGAGCGAGGCGTCGACCTCGGGCCGCACGTAATTCTCGTCGACCGCAAGTTTGGCCAATGACGTTGCAACATCGAGCAGGGCAAAGCCCTGCGCAGCCGCGCGCAGATCGTCGCTGATCTCGAGTGCCTTGGCACAGAGCCGCTCGAAGATTTCGAGCTCGAGCCCAAGCGCGCGGTCGCCGGCATTGGCGATCTTGGCTTCGATCTCCCCCAACTCCGACGTCGTGAAGCGCACCTGGCCCGCCAGCGTCTGGCGATGAATGAAGGTCGCATTCAATGGCGCCGACATCAGCTTGTCGCCGTGCTGCGCGGTGACCTCGACGAAATAGCCGAGCACGTTGTTGTGCCGGATCTTCAGGCCCTTGACGGAGGTCGCGTCGGCGTAGCGCGCCTGCATCGAGGCGACGACGAGACGCGAGGCGTCGCGCAGGTTTCGCGCTTCGTCGAGCGCCGGCTCGTAGCCGGCGCGAACGAAGCCGCCGTCGCGCTTGATCAGCGGCAGCTGCTCGTCGAGCGCGCTGGCGAATTCGGCGGCCAGCTCGCGCGAAGGGCGCTGCAGGGCCGCCATCACCGCCGCGATCTCCTGCGGCGGCTGGTCGAGCTCGGACAACCGCGCCAGCACCTGATCCGCGGCAAGGATGCCGTCGCGCAAGCCGGCGAGGTCGCGCGGGCCGCCGCGCCCGACGGAAAGACGGGCGAGTGCGCGCGACATGTCCGGCGCACCGCGTAGGATGCTGCGGATGTCCTCGCGCGTGGCTGAATCCGCGACAAAGGCGCTGACGGCATCGAGCCGCCGCGCGATCGCGGGCGCATCGGTCAAGGGCGCGGCGAGCCGTTGTGCCAGCAGGCGCGAGCCGGCCGAGGTCACGGTGCAGTCGATGGCATCGAGCAGCGAGCCGCGGCGTTCGCCTGCGAGCGTCCGCGTCAGCTCGAGATTGGCGCGCGTGGCCGGATCGATCGCCATGGTCGCGCCGGAGGCTTCGCGCGCGGGCGGCGACAGCGGCGGATGCTTGCCGACCTGGGTGCGGTCGACATAGGTGACGGCGGCGGCCGCCGCTGTGGCCTCGAGACGCGAGAGCTGCGCCAGCCCGTCCATGGTCGCGACGGCGAAGTAGTCGCAGAGCCGCTTCTCGGCGGTGGCGCCGTCGAAGACGTCGCGGGTCACCGGCGTCACCGCCGGCAGCTCGCGCAAGGTCTGTCCGAGCTCGTTATCGCCATAGAGCGCGTCGGTGACGATCGCCTCGTTCGGGTTGATGCGCGCCAAGGTCGCGGCGAGCTCGCCGCCAGAGCATTCCGTCACGGTGAATTCGGCGGTCGAGATGTCGATCCAGGCAAGCCCGAAGCGATCGCCGCCCGCGGACGAGCGCGCCCGCGCAATCGCCAGCAGATAATTGTTGGCGCGGGCGTCCAACAGCGTGTCTTCGGTCAGTGTCCCCGGCGTCACCAGCCGCACCACGCCGCGGCGCACCACGCTCTTGTTGCCGCGCGCTTTCGCAGCTGCAGGATCCTCGGTCTGCTCGCACACCGCGACCCGGTGGCCGGCCGAGATCAGGCGATGCAGATAATCTTCGGAACGCTCCACCGGCACGCCGCACATCGGGATGTCGTTGCCCTGATGCTTGCCGCGCTTGGTCAGGACGATGCCGAGCGTCTTCGAGGCGATCTCGGCGTCCTCGAAGAACAGCTCGTAGAAATCGCCCATCCGGTAGAACAGCAGCAAGCCCTGATGCGCTGCCTTGATCTCCAGGTACTGTTCCATCATCGGCGTCACGCGCGCGGCGGCTTCCGCTTGCGGCGCGGGTGCTTCGTCGGGGGGCGGGACGGATATCGGCCGTTGCATCGTCATGGGCGGCGCAACCTACAAAATTTCGCCTCCCGCTCCTATCGCTTTGGCCGGTTTTCCACGCCGTCATTCCGGGGCGCCCGAAGGGCGAGCCCGGAATCCATCGGGCCGCAAATCGCGTGGATGAATGGATTCCGGGTTCGCGCCCAGTGGCGCGCCCCGGAATGACAGCCCCCGCGAAACCGTCAATTGACCTGCCGCGGGCGCCCTCCTAAAACTCCGCCGACATTGAAGAATTTTCGCCGGACCGCGGCATTCAGGGAGAACAACGATGCGTGACGTCTTTATCTGCGATGCCGTGCGGACCCCGATCGGGCGTTTCGGCGGCTCGCTCGCCAAGGTGCGCGCCGACGACCTCGCAGCCGCTCCCATCAAGGCGCTGATGGCCAAGCACCCCGGGCTCGACTGGGCGCAGGTGGATGAAGTCTTCTTCGGCTGCGCCAACCAGGCCGGCGAGGACAACCGTAACGTCGCGCGCATGGCACTGCTGCTGGCGGGCCTTCCGGATTCGGTTCCCGGCCAGACCCTGAACCGGCTCTGCGCTTCCGGCCTCGATGCGGTCGGCGCGGCCGGTCGTGCCATCCGCTCCGGCGAGATCGAGCTTGCGATCGCGGGCGGCGTCGAATCCATGACCCGCGCGCCCTTCGTGATGGGCAAGGCGGCGGAAGCCTTCTCTCGCTCGGCTGAAATCTTCGACACCACGATCGGCTGGCGCTTCATCAATCCGCTCTTGAAGGCGCAGTACGGCGTCGACGCGATGCCGGAGACTGGCGAGAACGTCGCCGAGGAATTCCAGGTCTCGCGCGCCGACCAGGACGCCTTCGCCATCCGCTCGCAGCAGCGCGCCGGTGCGGCGATCGTGTCCGGCTATTTCGCCGAGGAAATCACCCCGATCACCATCCCCGGCGGCAAGGCCGGCCCGATCACGATCGACAAGGACGAGCATCCGCGCCCCGAGACCACGCTGGAAGGCTTGGCAAAACTGAAGCCGATCGTGCGCAACCCCGGCACCGTCACTGCGGGCAACGCCTCGGGCGTCAATGACGGCGCCGCCGCGATGATCCTCGCGTCCGAAGCTGCCGTGAAGAAGCACGGCCTGACGCCGCGTGCCCGCATCCTTGGCCTGGCCTCGGCCGGCGTGCCGCCGCGCATCATGGGCATCGGCCCGGTGCCGGCGACCCGCAAGCTGATGGAGCGGCTGGGCAAGAAGATCACTGACTTTGACCTGATCGAGCTGAACGAAGCCTTCGCCTCGCAGGGCATCGCCTGCATGCGTCAGCTCGGCGTCGCCGACGATGCCGATTTCGTCAATCCGCATGGCGGCGCCATCGCGCTCGGCCATCCGCTCGGCATGAGCGGTGCCCGTCTCGCGCTCACCGCCGTCCACGGCATGGAGAAGCGCGGTGGCAAGCTCGCGCTCGCCACCATGTGCGTCGGCGTCGGCCAGGGCGTCGCCGTTGCGATCGAAAAGGTGAATTAAGCTCTCTCCTCTCCCTCTCCCCGCTTGCGGGGAGAGGCGAAGAGTCCGGTGGTTGGGAGACGCGCATGATCATCGAACGCGAGCAGGACGTCACGGCCGCCGCCCTGGCGGTGATGGAGCGGACGTCCGATCCGCGGATGCGGCAGATCATGGTCTCGCTGGTCAAGCACCTGCACGGCTTCGTCCGTGACGTCAGGCTGACCGAGAAGGAATTCCGCGACGCCACTTCTGTCATCGCCGAGCTCGGCAAGCTGACCACCGACACGCACAACGAAGTCGTGCTGATGGCCGGCTCGCTCGGCGTCTCGTCGCTGGTCTGCCTGCTCAACAACGGCGATCAGGGCAATACCGAGACCGATCAGTCGCTGCTCGGGCCGTTCTGGCGGCTGAATTCGCCGCGCGTGGAGAATGGCGGATCGATCGTCCGTTCCGAGACCCCGGGCGCACCGCTGTTCGTGAGCGGTCGCGTCGTCGACAAGGACGGCCGCCCTGTCGCCGGCGCAGAGGTCGATGTCTGGCACGCCTCGCCGGTTGGTCTCTACGAGAACCAGGATCCTGACCAGGCCGACATGAATTTGCGCGGCAAGTTCACGACCGATGCCGACGGGCGCTTCGCCTTCCGCTCGGTGATGATGGTGGGCTATCCCATTCCGACCAACGGCGTGGTCGGCCGCCTGCTGGAGGCGCAAAGCCGCCATCCCTATCGCCCCGCGCATCTGCACGCCCTGATCTTCAAGCCCGGTTTCAAGGTGCTGATCTCGCAGGTCTACGATCCCAACGACCCCCACATCGACAGCGACGTGCAGTTCGGCGTGACGCAGGCGCTGATCGGCAAGTTCGTGCGCCACGAGACGCCGCATCCGTCCGCGCGAGACGTCTCTGCGCCCTGGTATTCGCTCGACCACACCTACCGGCTCGAGGCGGGGGAAGCCGTGCTGCCGCGTGCCCCGATCAAATAGGACTGGCGGCCCAAATGGGGGTGCGGGAAGGGCGCTAAACCCGCTTCCCTAGATTAGTTATATTCTATAATGATTGGCGCAAATGTTGACCGGCCAGCCCGAAAATGGCCGGGGAGGAGTTCGCCAATGACTTTCATCTATCCCACCGGCAGCAACAAGGCGCACCCGCTGCCGTTGTCGCCCGAATACAAGAGCTCGATCAAGCGCGCGCCGAACAAGCCGTTGATCCCGATGCGCCACACGCTGTCGGAACTGACGGGCCCGGTCTATGGCCACGAGACCGTCCGCGACGGCGACAATGACCTCACCACCCAGCATAAGGGCGAGCCGCTCGGCGAACGCATCATCGTGCACGGCCATGTCCGTGACGAGGACGGCCGCGGCGTCGCCAACACGCTGGTCGAGATCTGGCAGGCCAATGCCTGCGGCCGCTACGTCCATGTCCGCGACCAGCATCCGGCGCCGCTCGATCCCAACTTCACCGGCGCGGGCCGCACCGTGAGCGATGCTGCCGGCTACTATCGTTTCGTCAGCATCAAGCCCGGCGCCTATCCGTGGGGCAATCACCACAATGCCTGGCGCCCCGCGCACATTCATCTGTCGGTGTTCGGCCATTCCTTCGTCAGCCGCCTGGTGACGCAGATGTATTTCCCGGGCGATCCGCTGTTCCCGTTCGATCCGATCTTCAACTCGGTGCCGGACGAAAAGGCGCGGATGCGCATGGTCTCGTCGTTCGACCTGGAGAACACCAAGCCCGAATGGGCGCTGTGCTACCGCTTCGACATCGTGCTGCGCGGCCAGAACGCCACCCCCATGGAGAACCACTAACGTGCAGGATTCTGTGAAGCCCGATGGGATCACGCCGTCGCAGACGGTCGGCCCGTTCTTCAAATACGGCCTGACACCGACAGGCGAATATGCCTGGAACGACGCCTTCACCAACTCGACGCTGACGCCAGACGTCTCCGGCGATCGCGTCCGCATCGAGGGCCGGGTGCTCGACGGCGACGGCGCCACCGTGCCCGACGCCATGCTGGAGATCTGGCAGGCCGATGCGCAGGGTCGCTACGCCGATCCGCAGGACAAGCGCGCGCTGCCGAACGCCAGCTTCCGCGGCTTCGCCCGCTGCGGCACCGACAAGGACGGCAATTATTCCTTCGACACCATCAAGCCGGGCGCAGTGCCGGATCCCGATGGCAAGCCGCAGGCGCCGCATATCGTGCTGGCGGTATTCGCGCGCGGCATGTTGCGGCATCTCTATACCCGCATCTATTTCAGCGACGAGGCCGGCAACGCCGCCGATCCCGTGCTGGCGCTGGTGCCCGCCGACCGCCGCGCCACGCTGACCGCGGTGCGCGAGGCCGGCAAGGCCGTCTACAAGCTCGACCTGCGCTTGCAGGGCGACAATGAGACGGTGTTCTTCGACGTGTGAAGCGACACCTCAATTTTTTCCGTTGCAATGCCCGGGGCTGCCCGGGCATTTCCTTTTGAAATGATGCAATGCGCGTGATGCGAATTATCGTTCCTCCTCCGGTCTCTTACGGAGGCTCTTGTTGCAGAATTTCGATAGCTCCATTTAGTGTCCGTTGACTTCATAGGACTATCCATGGGGATCGTACAGATTGCGGGCGTCCTCCATGAAAATGCGTTTGTCGATCTCTTCGGCCATCGTTGCGTTTGGCCTTCTCCTGGTGCTGGGTTTCTCGGCGGTGCTGGCGACCAGCGTCTACGCGTTGCGCGAGCTGAAGGTCGGCGGGCCGCTGTATTCCGACATCAAGCTGGGTAACGATCTCGTCGCCGACATTCTGCCGCCTCCGGCCTACGTGCTCGAAGCCTATCTGGTCGCAACCCTGGCAATGCGGGAGCCGGACCAACTGACCGCTCACGGCGAGCGCCTGGTGCAGCTCCGGAAGGACTATGAAGATCGCAAGGCATTCTGGAGCGCGTCCAGCCTGGCCGCAGATCTGAAGGCCGCGCTGGTTTCCAAATCGGATGTCGAGGTTCAGAAGTTCTGGAAGTTGGTATTCGATCAGCTCATGCCGGCCCTCTCGGGCAAGGACACGGCGTCGGCCGAGCGGGCTTACGCGCAGTTGAAGGACACTTACACGGCCCATCGCGGCATCATCGACGGCATCGTCGAGGGGGCCAACAAGCAGAACGCCGACATGGAAAAGCTCGCCGCCGAGCGCGACGCCTTCATTTCCTATGTCGTGTGGGGCGTTTCCGCCGTCGTGCTTGCCCTGATCGTCGGCGGTATCGGATTCGTCGCTTTCGGGGTGGTGCGCCCGATCGTTCGAATGACCGGCGCGATGCAGAAGCTCGCGACAGGAGATCTCTCTGCGGACGTACCTTATGCGACGCGCCGCGACGAAGTGGGCTCGATGGCCAGCGCGCTGGCCGTGTTCAAGCAGGGCGCGCTCGACAATGCGCGGCTGCGCGAGGAGCAGGTTCGCAACGAGGAACAGGCAAACGGGGCGAAGCGCAAGGCACTGCTGGACATGGCTGCCACCGTGGAGCGCGAAACCGGTGCATCGGTCGAGACGGCCACCGGCGCGACCGAGGGTGTGGAGCGTGCGGCCACCAATCTCTCGGATATCGCGCGTGATTTGTCGATGGAATCGCAAGGCGTCGCCGCGGCCTCCGAGCAGGCCCTTGCGAGCGCAGATACCGTCTCCGCCGCGGCAGAAGAGCTGACGGCATCGATTCGCGAGATTTCAGGACAATTGGCGCGCGCAAGCCAGGTCACTGCGTCGGCGGTTGCCGGTCGCGAGCAGGCGCGGACGACCATTCAGGCCCTGTCGGGGTCCGTGAAGAAGATCGCCGAAGTCTCCGATCTGATCGGAGGCATAGCCGGCCAGACCAATTTGCTTGCCTTGAACGCAACGATCGAGGCCGCCCGCGCGGGCGAGGCCGGTCGTGGCTTCGCGGTGGTGGCGGCCGAGGTCAAATCCTTGTCCAACCAGACGGCCAAATCGACCGAAGAGATTGCCCGGCTGATCGCGGAGATTCAGCAATCGACGCAGGCCGCTGTCGATGCGGTAGAGGAGATGGGCGGCCAAATCGCCGAGATTGACGGCGTCGCGACTTCGGTTGCCGCGGCCATGGAGCAGCAGGATGCTGCGACACGGGAGATCGCGCGGTCGATCCAGGAGTCGGCCTCCGCGGCCAAGCAAGTGTCCACCAAGATCGCCCGCGTCAGCCAGGACGCCGATTCCGTCAACGCGCGCGCGGCCGAGATGCGCGACGCGATCTCCGGCGTGTCCTCGAACCTGTCGTCGTTGCAATCGGTGCTCGTTCGCACCGTGCGCAGTTCGGCGGCGGAGGTCGATCGTCGTCTCGGCAAGCGCTATCCGACCGATCTGGAAGTGACTGTCACGGACAGCCGGCAAGCGATGCACGCGACAGCTTTGGTCGACCTTTCAGAAGGTGGTGCCTGGATCCGCTGCGCGCCCCAGCTCGGCCTCAACGAGACCGGCGTGCTGCGTATCAAGGGATTTGCATCGGCGCTCCCCTTCACCGTGCGGACTCTCGATGGTGAAGCCGCGCACGTCGCCTTTACCCTTGGAGACGCTCAAAGGGCAGAGCTCGGCCGCTACATCGCTCGGAATCTTGAAGAAGAAACGGCGGCGGCCTGAGGACTGCCGCAACAGGCGCATCTGTCGCTGGTGTCCGCGATTGTGATCGTGCAGTATTGTGCGACACGGGGGCATCGTGGTCATGACGAATCCGCAACTTCTGGCGGTCAGTGAGCCCAGCTATCTTACCGCCGCGTTGCGCAAGGCGGGTGCGCTGGACGCCGGCGCCGTGCGTGAGGTGAAGGTGCTGGATGAACGCGACACCTTGGTGTCGCACATCACCCGGCTCGGTCTGCGCTATGTCGGCGAGTCCACCGGTTCGCCGCAGACCCTGATCCTCAAGACGCCGCACGCCGATTTTGCCAAGACGCTCGCGCAGGGCGGTCGGCACGAGGTGACCTTCTATACGAAGCTTGCACCGAAAATGCCTCGGGGACTGGTGCCGCGCTGCTTCGACGGGCGTTCTGAGGACGAGAGCGGGGCGTGGCATCTCCTGCTCGAAGACCTCACCGATAGTCATGAGCTCGCGACCGTGCCGACGCTGCCGCCGTCGCGCGATCAGTCGATGGCTATCGTCACGACCCTGGCGCGCATGCATGCGGCGTGGTGGAATCATCCCGATCTCGGCGAGACCGTCGGCACCTGGGCCAGCCCCGAGGACAGCGCGGCGCGCATGGAGACCTTTGCCGGTCATTACGATCGCTTTGCCGATGAGCTCGGCGACCGCCTGAGTGAGGAGCGGCGTATCCTCTACCGCCGCCTGATCGAGCAGTCGGAGCGGTTATCCCAGCGCTACCATTCGCGCCGCCATGTCACCATCGTTCACGGCGATGCGCATACCTGGAATTTCCTGCTGCCGCGGGCCGGCGTCGCGGACACCGTGCGCATCTTCGATTTCGAGCTGTGGGGCATCAATGTCCCCACCAACGACCTCGCCTATATGATGGCGATCCAATGGTATCCCGAGCGCCGGCAGGCGCTCGAGCGGGCATTGCTCAACCGCTATTATGAAACGCTGCTTGCACACGGTGTCGCCGGCTACACACGCGGCGCGCTTGACCAGGATTATCGCTGGTCGGTGCTCTGGCACATCACCAAGCCGGTCTGGCAATGGGCCATCAACCTCCCGCCGGGGATTTGGTGGAACAATCTGGAGCGCGTGATGATGGCGGTCGAGGATCTCGGCTGCGAGGAGTTGTTGTAGCGGGTCTGGTGTCCCGGGCGCGGTGCAGCGTGTAACGCTGCGCCGCAGAACCGGGACCCAGTATGCCGCGGCATGGGCCCCGGCTCTGCAGCGCATCACTTGCGTGCTGCGCCGCGTCCGGGGCACGAGATCGCGCGGCTACTCCATCACCGCATGTTCCGGCCCGGCCGCCTGCTTGCGCAGCGTGGCCTTGGTCGAGCCGATCATCAGCGCCAGCGGAATGGTGCAGAGAATGAAGAACATCACCAGCTGGTAGTCGTGCGCGAAGGCGATGATCTGCGACTGCACGCTGACCATGCGGTCGGCCATGGCGCGGCCGGCATCGGTGGAGAGATTGATCATGCCGCGCACATCAGGCATCTGGAGCGCCTGATTGAACGGGTTGATGTGCTCCGAGAGGATCGCATAGGTCTTGCGCGTGCCCTGGGTCAGCTGGGCGATCACGATGGAGATGCCGACCGAGCTTGCGACGTTGCGCAGGAGCGTCAGCATCGAAGTGCCGTCGGTGCGCAGATGGTTCGGCAGCGTCAGGAACGACACCGTCGACAGCGGCACGAAGACGAGACCGAAGCCAAAACCCTGGATCACGCTGACGATGACGATCTCCGGCACCTGGGTCTGGTCGGTCCAGCCGGTCATCTGGAACAGCGAGGCCGCCGTCAGCGTCAGGCCGCAGATGATCAGCGTGCGCGCCTCGATGTACTTCATGATGCGGCCGACCATCATCATGGCGAAGAAGGTGCCAAAGCCTCGGCTGGCGAGCAGGCCGCCGGCGGTCATGATGGGATAGCCGATCACGTTCTGAAGGTAGGGCGAGGCCAGCGCCATGGTCGAATACAGCACGAGGCCCATCACCGTCATGAAGATGCAGCCGGTGAGGAAGTTGCGGTCGCGGAACAGCGCGAACTGGATGAACGGTTTTGAGGTCGTGAACGAGTGCGCAAAGAAGTAGTAGAACGCGATCCCTGAGATGATGAACTCGGTCACGATCTCGACCGATTCGAACCAGTCGAGCTGCTCGCCGCGGTCGAGCGCGAGCTGAAGCGCGCCGATCGCGATGGCCAGCGCGGCAAAGCCGAACCAGTCGAATTTGAGGCTGAGATTCTTGTCGGTCTCGTCCATGAAGACGGCGAGCCCGAGCACGGTGATCGCGCCGAACGGCAGGTTGACGAAGAACACCCAGTGCCAGGAATAGCTCTCGGTCAGCCAGGCGCCGAGCGAGGGGCCCATGATCGGGCCCATCATCACGCCCATGCCCCAGATCGACATCGCGGTGGCGCGTTCCTGCAGCGTGTAATAGTCGAGCATGACGGACTGCGACAGCGGCACCAGCGCCGCTCCGAACACGCCCTGCAGCAGGCGGAACAGCACCATCTGGTTGATGTCCTGCGCGAGGCCGCAGAGCACGGACGAGAAAGTGAAGCCGGCCGCGCAGATGATGAAGATGCGCTTGCGGCCGAAGCGATTCGATATCCAGCCCACCGGTGCCGTCATGATCGCGGCGGCGACGATGTAGGAGGTCAAGACCCAGTTGATCTGGTCCTGCGACGCCGACAGCGTGCCCTGCATGTAGGGCAGCGCGACGTTGGCGATGGTCGTGTCGAGCGCCTGCATGATGGTCGCCGTCATGGCGCAGATCGTCACCATGTTCCGGCGCAGGCCGGGGACCATCAGGGCGGGATTGGACTCCGCCATCGGATCAGTCCTTGTCCTGATCTTTGTCCTGGCTCGCGGTCGCCGACAGGCCGAGCAGGCCGGCGAGCGAGCGCTGGTGGCCGGTGTCGATGGTGGCATAAACGCTCATGCCGGCCTTCAGCTTCTTCACGTATTTGTCGCTCTCGTCGAAGTAGATCCTGACGGGCACGCGCTGCACGACCTTGACGAAGTTGCCGGTGGCGTTCTGCGGCGGCAGGATCGCGAATTGCGCGCCGGTGCCGGGCGAGAGCGAACCGATCTTGCCCTTGAAGACGTGGTTCGGGAACGCGTCGACCTCGAGGGTCACAGGTTGTCCTTCGGTGACGTAGGTGAGGTCGCTCTCCTTTGGATTGGCGTCGACCCAGGGATGGGTGACGTCGATGATGGAGAACACCGGCGTGCCGGCGGTGACGTAGCGGCCGAGCTGGATCTGCTCGACCTGGGTCGCGATGCCGCCCATTGAGGCCCGCACCACGGCGTGGTCGAGATTGCGTTCGGCGTTGTCGAGCTTGGACTTGGCAGAAACGTAAGGCGGGAATTTCTCCAGCGGCAGCTCGGTGTCGCCGAGCAGCTGCGTCTTGGCGGCGGAGATCTGCTGCTTGACGTATTGCGCAATCGAGCCCGACGTGACCAGCGCGTTCGAGGCGTTGTCGAGGTCGAGCTGCGAGCCAAAGCTGTTCTTGACCAGCGCCTGCTTGCGCTCGACGTCACGCTGCTTCAGGTCGACGCCCTTCTGGGCGAGATCGAGCATGTCGCCATAGATCTTGATGTTGGCGCGAAGGTTGTCATAGGTCGTCTGCGCCTGCATCAGCTGCGCCTTGGCCTCGTCCACCGCGAGGCGGAACGGCACGGGGTCGATCTCGAACAGTTCGTCGCCCTGCTTGACCAGCTGGCCTTCCCTTACCACGACCTTCTGGATCTTGCCGGAGATGTCGGGCGTCACCAGCACCTTCTGTGCGCCGACATAGGCATCGTCGGTGCCGACATAGCGGCCGCCATTGAGATAGAAGGTGACGCCGGCGATGACGGCAACGATCGGCAGCACCACCATCAGCAGGAAGCGGCGATAGCGGCGCAGGCCGGCGATGAAGCGGCGGCGCGGATCGGTGCCGGCCTTCTTGGTCGGCTTGCCGCCGTCGATCTTCTGCTCGGGCTGGAATTTGAGGACTTGTTCAGCCATAGCGCTGCTCCTTACGTGCTTGTTCCGCTCCGCTGTTCTGGATCGCGGTTCGCACGTTTTCCTTGATGGTTTCGAGTTGAGTGAGGAGACGGTGGGCGTCCGCCGGGCTGATGCCGTCGAGCGCGTTCGCCGTGAGTTCCGATTTCAGGCCGCTCATCTTGCCGAGCAGCGCGCGGCCGGCCTTCTTGAGATAGAGGCGCTTGACCCGGCGGTCGGTGGCATCGCTGCGGCGCTCGATCCAGTCGCTGTCGCAGAGCTTGTCGATCAGCCGCGTCAGCGTGATCGGCTGCATCTCCAGGAGTTCCGCGAGTTCCGACTGCTTCATGCCTTCGCTGCGCTCGACCTTGGCCAGCACCGCCCACTGCGCGCGGGTGATGCCGAAGCGCGAGGCCTCCTTGTCGGCATAGACGCGCAACAGGCGGTAGAGCTCGCCGAGCGTGAACAGGAAGTTCTGGTCGACAGACCCGCGGGTCATAAGCTTGGTCTCCAATGAGCTTGAATATAATAAGCAAGCTTATGATTATTTCACGGCGGGTTAACGCGACGCTGTCCCGCAGCAAAAGCATGGCTGACCGCCGCGGCGTCGGTCGTGCTTTGGGTTCCCCGGCCGAAATGCTAGAAGGCGGGCCGAATGACCCTCGCAACGCCGGCCTTTCCGACGCCCGACCATGATCACGGCCGCTGCACCGCGGACGCGCTGGCGCATGCGGAAGCGGTTTGCGAGGCTCGCGCGCAGAAATTCACGCCGATCCGGCGCCAGGTGCTCGGGGCCTTGCTCTCCAGCCATCGGCCGCTCGGCGCCTATGAGGTGATTGACGAACTCGCCAAATCGATGCCGCGGCCGGCACCGATCACAGTCTACCGTGCTCTCGATTTCTTGATGGCGAACGGCCTCGTGCACCGCATCGAAAGCCGCAACGCCTATCTCGCTTGCGCAGCCCATGACCACGATGCGACCTCGGCGGTCGCGTTCCTGATCTGCGAGCGCTGTGGTCTTGTCGGCGAGATCCCATCAGGATCGTTTGCCGGGGAACTCAACGCTGCGGCGCGCGCCTCAGGCTTCGCGCCAAAGCTGTCCGTGGTCGAGATCACGGGCATCTGCACCCATTGTCAGAAAACGTCTTGAAGCAACAACGGCGCAAAGCCGGGTCTCGGGAAGAAATGTCCTCACCTCAAGCCATTCCGTCCGCCGGTCGCCCCCTCAGTGCCGGCGCCATCGCACTGATGCTCATGCTGTGCCTGACCTGGGCCTTCAACCAGATCGCGGTGAAGCTGGTGCTGCCGGACATTCCGCCAATGCTGCAGGCGATGATCCGTTCAATGGGCGCGCTGCCGGTGTTGTTCCTGATCGGCACGTTTCGTGGTGTTAAGTTCTTCGAGAATGACGACACGTGGAAGCCGGGCCTGATCGCCGGGCTCATGTTCGGCATCGAATTCGTGCTGATCTTCCAGGGCCTGCGACTGACCTCGGCGTCCCGCGCCGTCGTGTTCCTCTACACGGCGCCGTTCTTCGTCGCGCTCGGCTCCTATCAGGTGCTCGGCGAGCGTCTTGGCAGCACGCAATGGCTGGGCCTCGCTGTGAGCTTTGCCGGCGTCGCTCTCGCGATCGGCGTGCCGCAGGCCAATGTCGATTCGCACGTTCTGCTCGGCGATCTCATGATCGTGCTCGGTGCATCGCTGTGGGCCGCGACCACGCTGGTGGCCAAGGGCACGCGACTGCGCTTTGCTGCGCCGGAGAAGGCACTCGGCTATCAGGTCGCGACCTCGATCCCTATCCTGGGCTGCGCCGCCTGGCTGTTCGGCGAATCCATCACCCACACCCCGTCGCCGCTGTCATTCGCCTTGATGGCCTTCCAGGCGATCTGGGTGGTCGGAACCACGTTCACGCTTTGGTTCGCGCTGGTGAAGGCCTATTCGGCCAGCAAATTGTCGGCTTTTACCTTCATCACCCCTTTGTTCGGCGTGGTGGGTAGCTATTTCATCATGCACGACACCCTAAGTCTGGCCTTCGGGGCGGCAGCCGTCCTTGTAATTGCTGGGCTTTTTCTGGTTAACCGTCCGAGCCGAGAGGCCGCGACGCCGGCGGATGCATTGCTGAACGTCACCAAAACCTGATATTTGGAGCCCATGAACAAGCTCGAAAACACCATCTATTCCGACATCGCAGGCCCGGCGCCGCGTCATCACACCACCCAGGTCAAGGTCGGCGACGTCGCCGTCGGCGGCGGTGCGCCGATCGTCGTGCAGTCGATGACCAACACCGACACTGCCGATATCGACGGCACCATCGCCCAGGTCGCAGCGCTCGCGCGCGCCGGCTCCGAGATGGTCCGCATCACCGTGGACCGCGAGGAAGCTGCTGCCGCCGTTCCGCACATTCGCGATGGCCTCGCCAAGCGTGGCATCACCACGCCGCTGATCGGCGATTTCCACTATATCGGTCACAAGCTGCTCGCGGCCTATCCGGCCTGCGCCGAGGCGCTTGCGAAGTACCGCATCAATCCCGGCAATGTCGGCTTCAAGGACAAGCGCGACACCCAGTTCGCCGACATCATCGAGATCGCGAACAAGAACAACAAGCCGGTCCGCATCGGCGCCAATTGGGGTTCGCTCGACCAGGAGCTGCTGACCAAGCTGATGGACGAGAACGCCGCGTCCGCCAATCCGCGTGACGTCCGCGCGGTGACGCGCGAGGCGATGGTGCAGTCGGCGCTGCTCTCGGCCGCGCGCGCCGAAGAGCTCGGCATGCCCAAGGATCGCATCATCCTCTCCGCAAAGGTTTCTGCGGTGCAGGATCTCATCGCGGTCTATCAGGATCTCGCCTCGCGCTCCGACTACGCCATCCATCTCGGCCTCACCGAGGCCGGCATGGGCACCAAGGGCATCGTCGCGTCCTCGGCCGCGCTCGGCATTCTCTTGCAGCAGGGCATCGGCGATACCATCCGCATCTCGCTGACGCCGGAGCCCGGCGGCGACCGCACCCGTGAAGTGCAGGTCGGCCAGGAACTGCTGCAGACCATGGGCTTCCGCACCTTCGTGCCGCTGGTCGCGGCGTGCCCCGGCTGCGGCCGCACCACCTCGACCACGTTCCAGGAGCTGGCAAGCTCGATCCAGGAATTCATCCGCGACGAGATGCCGAACTGGAAGAGCAAGTATCCCGGCGTCGAGGAGCTCAACGTCGCGGTGATGGGCTGCATCGTCAACGGCCCCGGCGAATCCAAGCACGCCAATATCGGCATCTCCTTGCCCGGCACCGGCGAAGCGCCGGCCGCGCCCGTCTTCGTCGACGGCAAGAAGTTCCGCACGCTGCGTGGTCCCACCATCTCCGCCGACTTCAAGGCGCTGGTGATCGACTACATCGACCAGCGCTACGGCCAGGGCGCCAAGGTGCCGGTGACGGCGGCGGAGTAGGTTTACTCCGCCAGCGCCCCACACTCTGCTGTCGTCCCGGCTGCGCTTACGCTTGTCCGGGACGACGATTGTGCTTGCGGTGCAGATTGCACATCCATCACCGCGCGCTACGATGCCTCCCAATCAGAACCATCGGGAGACATCGCCCATGAGCTCACTCGCCGGCAAGCAGGGCCCGCGCTATCGCCACACGGCTGAGGACGGCGCGCCGTACGAAACCATCGCTGTCGAGAAGCTCACGCCGATCATCGGTGCCGAAATCACCGGCGTCGACATCGGCCAACTCGTCTCCGACGCTGCGCGATCCAACCAGCAGATGGACGAGATCCACCGCGCGCTGGCCGAAAACCTCGTCATCTTCTTCCGTAACCAGACGATCACGCCAAAACAGCACCTCGCCTTCGGCCACAAGTTCGGCGAGCTGCATTTCCATCCCGCCGCGCCGCACGAGGATGAAGATCCGGCGCTGATGAAAATCTACGCCGACAAGAATTCGCCGCGCGCCAACGGCGAGGGCTGGCACTCCGACGTCTCCTGCGACCTCGAGCCGCCGATGGGGTCGATCCTCTACATCAAGCAATGCCCGCCGCGCGGCGGCGACACGCTGTTCGCCAACATGTACGCGGCCTACGAGGCGCTATCCGATCGCATGAAGGCCTATCTCGATGGCCTGACCGCCCTGCACGACGGCGAACCGATCTATCGCGGGCTCTATGCGAACTATGGTGTCGCCGACCGCCCGTCCTATCCGAGCGCGGAGCATCCGGTGGTGCGCACCCATCCCGTGACGGGCAAGAAGGCGCTCTACGTCAACAGGGGCTTCGTCAGGCACATCAACGGCATCCCGCGCGACGAGAGCGACGCGATGCTCGCCTATCTCTACCAGCACGCCGAGAACCCGCTGTTCCAGTGCCGGTTCCGCTGGACCGAGAACGCTATCGCCTTCTGGGACAACCGCTGCACCCAGCATCGCGCGATGTGGGATTACTGGCCGCACACGCGCTCCGGCACGCGCGTGACGGTGAAGGGGGAACGGCCGGTTTGAACACATCGTGGCGCATCACAGCCGCTATCGTTGCCGCGCTGATCCCGCTCCTGGTGTCGTCAGTTGGCGACGGCCAGGCGGCTACGGCCCGCAAGCCCGTGCGGGCCATCAAGTCACCTGCGCCGGCGCCGTGCGATCCGCGCAAGTTCAAGATCATCCTCGATGTCGGCCACACCTCCGAATCGCAAGGCGCGACCAGCGCGCGCAACGACGTGGAGTTCGGCTTCAACCTGCAACTGACGCGGCTGATCGGAGCGCGCCTGAAGTCGGCGGGCTTTGCCGCGACCCGCGTGCTGGTGACCGATGGCAAGGCGCGAGCAAGCCTGCTCAAGCGCGTCGGCACCGCCAACGACGCGCATGCGGATTTTTTCCTGTCGGTCCACCACGATTCCGTGCCCGACAAGATGCTCGAAGTGTGGGAATTCGACGGCGCCAAGAGCTATTTCAGCGATCGCTTCAGCGGCCATTCGCTGTTCGTGTCCGAGCGCAATCCGCACTTCACTGCCAGCCTCGGCTTCGCCAAACTGCTGGGCCGGGAGCTGAAGGACAAGGGCTTGCAATACGCCACCCAATACAGCCTGCCGGTCATGGGCCGCTACCGGCATGACCTGCTCGACAAGGATGTCGGCGTCTACCGCTATGACGGGCTCGTCGTGCTCTCGCAGACCCGAAGCGCCGCAGTGCTGCTGGAAGCCGGCTCCATCATCAACCGCGACGAGGAGATGGCGATGAACTCGCCGGAGCGGCGTGAGCTGATTGCAACGGCCGTGGTCACTGCGATGCGGACGTATTGCGAGAAGCGCTCGCCATGACGAGACGCTACAGCGGCGCCCCCTGATACTCGCGGTTCGCCAGGCTCGCCTCTTCCAGATCCAGATCGCGTTCGATCCTGCGCCGCGTCTCGTCGGTGATCTGGCCGTCGCGCAGCAGGTCGTGGATGAATTTGCGCTCGGCGGCGATCAGTTCGCGGGTCAGCGCGGTGCCGGCGGCGGAGACGTCGTGGTGGGCGGGATCGAGCGAGTCCGGAAGCTGGTTGACGCGGATCTCGTGGCGGGCGCGCAAGAGCCGCATCACTTCGTCCGAGACCTCTTTCTCCTCGGTCAACGCATCCAGCGATTTCAGCGCGGCGTCGAGCGCCTGGCGCCGTGCGGCGATCTCGGCCTCGTGTTCGGCGACATGCTCGCTGCGGCCGGCCTCGGCGATGCCGAGCCAGCGCACCACCGGCGGCAGCGTCAGGCCGACGCCGATCAGCGTGATGAAGATGACGCCGAAGGCAACGAACAGGATCAGGTCGCGATAGGGGAAGGCATCGCCATCAGGCAGCGTGAACGGCAGCGCCAGCGCGGCCGCCAGCGACACCGCGCCGCGAACGCCGGTGAAGGCGAGCGCGAACGGCCACTGCCAGGGCGGCGACGGATCGCGTGCGCGCAGCGACTTGCTCAGCATCCGCGGCAGATAGGTCGCAGGGTAGAGCCAGGTGAAGCGCGCGAGAACGATGATGACCACGACCACGGCGGTCGCGAGCATGATGTCGTCGAGCGGGAACGCCTTCGACTTCTCGTAGAGCGCCCGCATCTGGAAGCCGGTGAGCAGGAACAGCACGCCCTCGATCAAATAGATGATCAGGTCCCAGAAGAAGATGCCTTGAAGACGCGTCGACGCCGAGATCAGCAGCGGACCGTTCCAGCTCACATAGAGGCCGCAGGCGACGGTGGCGATCACGCCGGAGCCGCCGACATGCTCGGGCAGCCAGTAGGAGACGTAAGGTGTGATCAATGACAGCGTCAGCTCGACCCGCGGCTCACGGGACCATTTGCGGAAACGCAACGAGAGCCAGCCGACGCCGATACCGAAAGCGATCTCGCCGGCGACGATGAGGGCAAATTCGCCTGCCGCTAGCGGCATGGAGAAATGCCCGACCATGATCGCGGCCAGCGCGAAGCGGTAGAGGATCAGCGCGGTGGCGTCGTTGGCGAGCCCTTCACCCTCGAGAATGACCAGCAGCCGGCGCGGCATGTTCAGCCGGCGTGCGATCGCGAGCGGCGCCACGACGTCGGGCGGCGCGACGATCGCGCCCAGCAGAAAGCCGATGCTCCAGGGCAGGCCGATCACATAGTGGGTGGCCGTTGCGACCATCGCCGCGGTGAAGATCACCGCGCCGACCGCGAGCAGCACGATCGGGCGCAGATTGGTCCTGAACTCGCGCCAGCTCATGGCGACGCTCGCCGAGTAGATCAGCGGCGGCAGCACCATCAGCAGCACCAGTTCCGGCGGCAGCTCCACCGGCGGCATGCCCGGCACGAAAGCGAGGCCGACGCCGGAGAGCATCAGCAGAATGGCAGGCGCCATGTTGAAGCGCCGTGCGACCAGCGCGGTGCCGGCCAGCACCGCGAGCAGGATGAGAAAGGTCTGGAATTTCGCTGCGATCATGACCTGTCTTGGCCCGGAAGCGGCCGAGAGGTCAATGCAAGGCGGCTTACGCCAGCCGGTCGGCCACCATCCGCCCGACGCGGGCGAACACCGCCTCGAGTTGGGCCGCATTCGGCGTGCCGCCCTGAGTGTAAGTAGCGATCAGGATTGGCGCATCGGGTTTGGGCCAGGCGACTGCGATATCGCCCGATGCGTCCTTGCCGTTGTTGCCGGTCTTGTCGCCGATTGTCCAGGCTGCCGGCAGGCCGCCGCGCAGCCGGTTCGCGCCGGTCTTGCAGCCGACCATCCATTCGGTGAGCTGGGCGCGCGAGGCCGGCGACAGCGCTTCGCCCGTCACCAGCCGCTTGAGATTGCCGGCCATCGCTGCGGGCGTCGTGGTGTCATGAGGATCGCCGGGCGGCGAGCGGTTGAGCTCGGGCTCAATATGGTCGAGCCGCGAGGTCGAGTCGCCAAGCGATCGCCAGAACGCCGTGAGGGCGGCAGGGCCGCCGATCCGCGCGAGCAGCAGATTGGCGAAGGTGTTGTCGCTGAGCTCGACGATCGCCTTGCACATGTCGGAGACCGACATCGCGCCGGCCGCGAGATTCTGTTTCGCGACCGGCGCGTATTCCAGAAGATCGGCCTTGCCGTAGGGGATCATGGCGGTCAGCTTCTCCTCGCCGCGATCGACCCGCGCCAGCACGCAGGCCGCCAGCGAAGCCTTGAATGTCGAGCACATCACGAAGCGTTCGTCCGCCCGCCATGAGAGTTTTGCGCCGGTGGTGAGGTTCTCCGCATAGACCCCGATCTTTCCGCCGCTCTCGCGCTCATAGGATTCGAGCTCAGGTGGCGCCTCCGCAGCAAGGACGGGAGCAGCGGCCATCCAGCACAGCGAGGCGAGCAGGGAACGACGGTCGAGCAGCATGAGGACCTTTGGCTGAGACAGAGGTGGGAGATGCAACGAGCGGGCTGTCCCCGCCGTCATTGCGAGCGTAGCGAAGCAATCCAGTCTGTCCCCGCGGTGGGATTCTGGATTGCTTCGCTGCGCTCGCAATGACGGAGAATGGAGGACGAGTGTGCCCGATTTCAGGCAGTGGAGCCTTAATCCTTCAGATCATACCGATACGATTTCGACACGATCTGCCAGCCGTCGGCGAGCTTCATCGCCACCAGATAGTCCGTGAAAAAGCGCGGTGGCAGCTGGCACTTGACCTTGATGAAGGCGGTCTTCTCGTCCGAGCGGTCGATGGTGATGATGAAATCCTCGCGCGGCTTGCCTTCGGCCTTGGCCGAGGGACGCTTGCGGACCCAGGCGAGCCAGTCCGGCACGGTCAGGATCTTCAGCTCGCCCTTTTCAACCCAGCGCAGATCGGCTGAGGGGTGGAACACCTCGCCGAGCTTGTCGGCATCGCCCTCGTAAAGCGCGTCGAAATAGGACTGCACGACGGCTTCGACGCTCGACCGGTTTGGGCTCATGGGTCATCCCTTTGAATGATGGCTTGGCGGAAGCTTAGTCGTACAGATCAAATTGCGCTATCTCCGTCTTCTGCCATTTGCGCGAGGGCGTCATCGTGACGGTTTCACAACATCAGAACGGTCGTATTCTTGCCGGCGAATGCTATTGCCGCGCGGTCCGCTACGAGGTGGCAGATGCGTTCTCCTATGCGCTGAATTGTCACTGCTCAAACTGCCGCCGCACCACCGGTTCCGCCTTCAAGCCATTCGCCGGCATCGAATACGGCAAGCTCCGCCTCGTCAGGGGCGAGGACATCAGGATGATTTACGGGGACGACATCACCCATGATGCGCACTGTGCCCGCTGCGGCTCGCTGCTTTATTCCCGTGTCCGGGAAGGAAAATGGGTCCATGTCGCCATGGGAACCCTGGTCGATGCCCCCTCGATCCGCCCGACCGCCCATATTTTCGTGGGCTCCAAGGCGCCTTGGCACGAGATTACGGACAATCTGCCGCAGTATCGGGGGCACATTGGGGAACCCTAGGGCAAATCCGCCCGGTTGCATTTGGTGGCGAACCGCCAACGCGCTGGCGCGACTAACTAAAGGGATTCCTCGGCCTGTCGCTGGCGTAGTCTTCGTGACGTCCATCACAGGTGCGGGTGGCGGATCTTGCTAAGGTCGTCCCGAGGGTGCGAACTGCCCCGAATTTTTGGAAAGCGTGTCATGCGCAATTTGTTCAAGATTTACCCGCTTCTTCTTGCTGTCGCGCTGATATTTGGCGCCCAGCCTGCCTTCGCTGCAAAGCGCGTCGCGCTCGTGCTGGCCAACTCGGCCTATCAGAACGCGCCCTCGCTCGCCAACCCCGTCAACGACGGTGCGGTGATGGCAAAGACGCTGAGGGATGCCGGGTTCGACGTCGTCGATTCCCGCCACGATCTGACCGCGCTCGAGACGCGGCGCGTGCTGCGCGAGTTCGCCGATGCGACCCGCGATGCCGATATCGCCGTGGTCTATTATGCCGGCCACGGCATCGAGGTCGAAGGCTCCAACTATCTGGTCCCTGTTGACGCCAAGCTCGAGCGCGACACCGACGTCTATGACGAGGCGCTCTCGCTCGATCGCGTTCTGGTCGCGGTCGAGCCGGCCAAGCAGCTGCGCCTGGTGATCCTCGACGCCTGCCGCGACAATCCGTTTGGCAGGACAATGAAGCGAACGCTTGCGTCGCGTGGCATCGGCCGCGGTTTGGCCCAGGTCGAGCCGACCAGCACCAACACGCTGATCGCCTATTCGGCCAAGGCCGGCTTCACCGCTCAGGATGGCGACGGTGCCAACAGCCCCTTCACCGTCGCCTTGTCGAAGCATCTGACGACGCCTGGTCTCGATGTCCGCCGCGCCTTCGGCTTCGTGCGCGACGAGGTGCTCAAATCCACCGGCAACAAGCAGGAGCCGTTCGTCTACGGTTCGCTCGGCGGCGAAGACGTGCCGCTGGTGCCTGTGAAGGCCGTGGCCGCGGCGACGTCCGCGCCCGCGCCCGCAATCAATCCGCAGGCCGACATCCGCCGCGACTATGAGCTCGCGCTCCAGGTCGGCAACAAGCCGGCATGGGAAGCCTTCCTGGCCCAGCATTCAGACGGCTTCTATGCGAACCTTGCCAAGCTCCAGCTCGACAAGATCCTGGCCGAGCAGGTTCATGCGGCCGCGACCGAGAAGGCCAAGCAGGCGGAGGCCGAGCGCGATCGTCTCGCCGCGCTTGGCGCGCAGAAGGACGCGCAAGCCAAGGCTGCGGCCGATGCCAAGGCGGCCGAGCAGGCCCAGCTTGCCGCGCAGAAGGCCAAGGAGCAGGCGCAGCAGCAGGCTGCCGCCGGCGAGCAGCAGCGTGTCAATCTCGCGGCCGCGGTGCCGGGCGCTGCGCCGGCCAGCACGGCGAACCCTGCCGGGACCAATGTCGCTTCGCTGAGCCCGGCCACCACGCCGGCCGATCTCAGCCGCTCGATGCAGACCGAGCTCGGCCGCGTCGGCTGCTACTCCGGTCAGGCCGATGGCAACTGGAATACGTCTTCGCAACGGTCGCTGTCGCAGTTCAATCGCTACGCCGGCACCAAGCTCGACGTGAAGGTGGCGAGCACGGATGCGCTCGACACGGTCAAGTCAAAGCAGTCGCGCGTCTGCCCGCTGGTCTGCGATCACGGTTTCAAGGCCGACGGCAACACATGCACTAAGATCGTCTGCGGCGACGGCTATGTGCTGAACGATGACAATGAATGCGAGAAGCAGCGCGCCGCCAAGCCGACCAAGCCTGCAACTGACAAGCCTGCAACTGCCAAGCGCGACGACAGCGATGACCGTCCCGCACGGCAGCCTCGCCAGTCCGGTGGCGCTGGCGCCGGAGCGGCGGGCGGCGCTGCCGTTGCTGCTCGCGCTGGTCGCGCTACGGGCGGCGGCCAGATCTTTTGTAACGATCTGCTCTGCCGTCCCGTCAGGCCCGGTTGTCATCTCGAGTATCGTGGCGGCGGCGGCCCACACAATGATGCCAATTACGAAGTCTGCAACTGAGGGTGTTGCTTGCAATATTGTCCCGGCGAAGCCGGGACAATATTGCGGGGGATCATGTCGCGATCGCGCTCGCCGCGATGTTCACCGTCAGCGCCAGCAGGGCCGTGTTGTAGATGAACGACACGATGCCGTGCGCGGTGGCGGTACGGCGGATGGTCTTGTCGGTGATACCGACGTCCGAGACCTGGGCGGTCATGCCGATCACGAACGAGAAATAGACGAAGTCCCAATAGTCGGCGTGATCGTCCTTGTCGCCGCTCGGGAACTGCAAGCCGCCGGGCGGATAACGGTAATAATCATGGGCGTAATGCAGCGCGAATGTGGTGTGCACAGCCGCCCAGGAGAGTGCGATGGTGCTGATGGCGATCGTCAACTCCATGGCGCCGCGGTGCGGCGTGCCCAGCTCGTAGACGATCGCGGCAATGCTGGCGAATGCGCCGATCGCCGTCACCAGCAGGATCACGAAGCGGCCATCGTCCTGCATCGCGGCCGCGCGGCGGATGTGCTGATGGTCGTTGCACAGCATCATCGTGTAAACCAGCACGAGATAGGCCGCGATCAGCGCGTCCCAGCCCAACAGCAGCCGCGTCACCAGACGGTACGAACCGGGGATGAGCAGGCAGACGAGGATGCCGACGGCGAGCGAGATGAAGGTCCGCGGTCGTGCGTAGATCAGCCGCATCGGCCGCGACATCTGGTGGAAGCGGGCGAGGACGGGGTCTTCTTTGTCGATTGCCATAATCCCTACGACCTCTCGGTCAACTCGCGTTGTCGCCGCATCGTGGGTGCGCTCCCTCCCCCGCTTGCGGGGGAGGGGTGGGGAGAGGGTTTCTCCGCTCGCGAGAACCCCGAGAGGAGAGAACCCTCACCCGCGCCTTCGGCGCGACCTCTCCCGCAAGCGGGAGAGGTGATGACCCCGTGTCAATTCTTCCGCTCGGCCACGAAATGCGCGGCGGCCTGCAGCACGGCGGCGCGGTCGCCGAAGATCGAGATGGCGCCGTCGGCGCGCGCCAGCAGGTCGCGGACGCGCTGCTTGGCGCCGTCGATGCCGAGCTGGGTGACGAAAGTGGTCTTGCCGAGCGCGGCATCGGCGCCGGCGGGCTTGCCGAGGGCTGCCGCATCGCCTTCGACGTCGAGCAGATCGTCGGCGATCTGGAAGGCTTCGCCGAGCGCGCGGCCGTAATCGTCGAGCGCCTGATATTCTTGTCGAGAGGCCTGGCCGAGGATGGCGCCGGCGATGCAGCCGTAGCGCAGCAGCGCGCCGGTCTTCATCTGCTGAATGCGGGCGACGTCGATCGGCTCGTTGCCGCCAAAGCGGCCTTCGCCGGCGAGATCGAGGATCTGGCCGCCGACCATGCCGCCGATGCCGGCGCAGCGCGCCAATGCGCGCGTGAGCAGCAGCCGCACATTGGCGTCGCGATGGACCTCGTCGCGGGTGATGATGTCGAAAGCGATCGTCAGCAGGCCATCGCCGGCGAGGATCGCTGTGGCGTCATCGGTCTGCTTGTGCAGGGTCGGGCGGCCGCGGCGCAGATCCGAATTGTCCATCGCCGGCAGATCGTCATGGATCAGCGAGTAGCAATGAATGCACTCGAGTGCAGCACCCACGAGCAGGGCGGCTTCGCGGGGAACGCCAAACACGGCTGCGCTCTCGACCACCAGGAACGGCCGCAGGCGCTTGCCGCCATTGAGGCTCGAATAGCGCATGGCGTCCATCAGCCGCTTGGGGCGGGCGATCTCATCGTGCAGGATGTCGTCCGACAGCAGACGCCCGAGCAAGGCCTCGGTGTCATCAGCGGTCTTGTCCAGACGCTTGGCGAAATCGGACGGGGACGTGCCGGTCATCAAGAAGGGCTCCAGAACTAAAATTCGGCGGGACAATCCTTTATGCGCCCGCCCCAGTCAATCGTTTGGAAGGCCTAAAAAGTGCTGGAAAAGGCCCGAATTATCACAGACTTAATGCCGGGATCCGTGGCCGCGTTTCGTTTCGCGCCGGAAAGGTCGATTTGCGCATCGTCAAAATCCTGCTGGTAGCGCTCGCGATCGTGGCGCTCGCGCCCTATGTGATCGCGCCGTTCTACCGCACCGGCCATCCGGTTTCGACGCTGATGGCCTGGCGCTCGCTGACGGGCGCGCCGATGCATCGGGAATGGATTGATCTGGCCGAGATGTCGCCTTATCTGCCGCGCGCGGTGGTGGCCGCCGAGGACGCCCATTTCTGCAAGCATCACGGTATCGATTGGGGCGCGCTGCGCGAGGCAATCAACGACGCGCAGGAGGACGGCGGCGCCTTCCGCGGTGCCTCCACCATCACCCAGCAGGTGGCGAAAAACCTGTTCCTCTGGCAGGGGCGGGATTTCGTCCGCAAGGCGCTGGAATTCCCGCTGGCGCTGTGGATCGATCTCGTCCTGCCCAAGCAGAGGATCCTGGAAATTTACCTCAACATCGCCGAGCTCGGCCCCCAGGGGCAGTTCGGGGCGGAGGCGGGCAGCGCCTATGCGTTCGGCAAGTCGGCCGCAAACCTCTCCCCCCGCGAGGCGGCCCTGCTGGCCTCGATCCTGCCGAATCCGGTCAAACGCAGCGCCAGGGCCCCGGGGCCGGGCGTCAGGCGGCTGGCCGGGACCTATGTGGCCAGAGGGCAGGCCTCCACGCTCTTGACCTGCTGGCGGGAAAATCGCTGATTTCGGGCCCTTTTCCGGGCGTATTTTCCGCTCCAGAACCCTAGCTTTACGGCCAGCCTTCCTCTATAAGCCCGGCCTTGATCGGCATTCAGCTCGCCTCGTATTGCGGGTGCAGAGCCGTCCCCTCGCGGACGATGCCCGGATGAACACCAATCCCTAGAGGATATTGAAATGGCCGTTCCGAGACGTAAAACTTCGCCGTCGCGCCGTGGCATGCGCCGTTCGGCAGACGCCATCAAGAAGCCGACCTATGTGGAAGACAAGGACTCCGGCGAGCTCCGTCGTCCGCACCATCTCGACCTCAAGACCGGCATGTACAAGGGCCGTCAGGTCCTGAAGAAGAAAGAGTCCTAAAGACTCTTCTCAGGCAGGGTGATCCTCAATCAGGATCACGTGACCTGCCTGATTTCGGCCAATCCATGAGATATGACGGTGACGGCGGCGGAGCGGATGCTTCGCCGTCGCGTTGTCTTGCCCGGACATCTTGATCGAGAAGGCGCCTTGCCGATGGTCGGTTTCCCGCTGCTCCTGATTCCGCTCGCGGTCTACAACATCATCGCCTTCCTGATGCCCGGCGTGTCCTTCTCGGACGTGCTGTTCAAGGTGCCGATGATCACGGGCGAAGCCTGGCCGGTCACGCTCGCCGATCTGCTGCTCGCGCTCGGCGTGCTGCTGCTGCTGCTCGAAGTGGTCAAGGGCGCGCGGCCCGGTGCGAAATTCCTGATGGACCATCTGCTGTCGCTGATCATCTTCGGCGCTGCCGCGGCCGAATTTGTGATGTGGCCCAAATTCGGCAACTCCACTTATTTCCTGCTGGTGCTGCTTTCGATGGCCGATTTCCTCGGCGGCATCGCCCAGCGTACGCGCCGGCGCATCGCCTATGTCGCCGCAGAGACCGTCACAGTGCCGCGCAAGGCCAAGCGTCAGGCCGAGCCACGGGCGGATGAAATGGCACCCGAACCCAAGTTCGAACCGGCGCCCGTACCGCAGCCCGCGCCCGTCCCGCCCGCGCCCTCAGCGCAGTCGGTTGCGGAATCCATTTTGATGGACCACCCCGCGCCGAAGCCTGTTATCGCGCCGTCGCCGGAAATTGCCTCGCCGCATTTGCAGCCGGGCAATGGCACGCCGTCCTCGCCCGAAGAGCCGGGACAAGCCCGGGCATGACGATCTCTTGATCCACCGACCGTGGGCGACAATCGTTTTCTAAGCTGGCTACGCCACCTGCCGCGTGCGCGAGGTGACGCTGGGAAGCGGGCGCTTGCTGCCATAGGCCATCAGTGCGTCCTCGGAGGAGCCGCGGCGCAGTCGGCTTGCCTGGGGCAGATGCTCGGCATTGGCGATCAGCTGGGTGACGAAGCTCGGATCGGGACGGGTCACAGGCACCTTGCGGACCAGCTGTAAAACCGGCGTGAGCGGCACCAGCGCGGTACTCGCTTCCCGCGTTGTGTCTTCGAACTGATCCACATTCACCATCGCAACACCGCTGATCCGGTTGTACTGGCGCGTTTTGGGACGCTGGCGCCGGTGCATGTGATGGTCTCGCAAGGCCTATGCCGGCCGAGCCTATTCCGTTCCGAGGGGCCCGGGAACGTGGTTTCCAAATTGTTTATGAACTTTGCCTAGGGTCGGGGACGAATCTGGCCGTATCCTGTGCCGGCTCAGGACTCCCCGCTGTCCCGAAACGAGGCGCTTTTGACCCCAGCATTGCCGCAAGCCTCCGAGATCCTGGCCGCCCTCGGCCAGGCCGTTTTCGTCTGGGATATCGCCAGCGACGCCATCGTCTGGGGCGAGCAGGCCAGCGCCATCTTCCCCGGCATTCCCGCCGAGCGGCTCGCGACCGGTGCCGAGTTCGCCAAGCTGATCGAGCCCGCGCAGGGCTTGCGGACCGCAGCGCTGGCGCAGACGTCCGCGGTGCACGGTGCCGACGGCACGCCCTACCGGGTCGAATATGGCGTGCGCATGAGCGCGTCCGATCCGGTGGTCTGGATCGAGGAGACCGGCCGCTGGTTCGCCGGTGCCGACGGCCGCCCGGTCCGCGCGATCGGCTCCGTCCGCATCAACAACGAGCGGCACGCGCGCGACGAGGAGCTGACCAAGCTTGCCCGGCTCGATCCGCTCACCGGCGAGCTCAATCGCTCACACCTGATCGCGGCGCTGGCCGAGGCGATCGAGGAGACCACCCGTTTCCGCTCGACCGCCGCCTTCATGCTGGTCGGCATTGATCATCTTGCCCGCGTCAACGATGCCTTCGGCTTCGACGTTGCCGACGCCGTGATCCTCGACGTCGCCATGCGCATTCGCGCGCGCCTGCGCGGCGGTGATGTGCTCGGTCGTTTCTCCGGCAACAAGTTCGGCCTGATTCTGAAGAACTGCACCGTCGACGACATGAATGTCGCAGCCGAACGCTTCCTCGCCGGCATCCGTGACGAGGTGGTGCCGACCAAGTCCGGCCCGGTCTCGGTGACCGTCTCGATCGGCGCGGTCAGCCTGCCGCGCTATGCCCGCAATGCCGACGAGGCGATCAACCGCGCCCAGGAGACGCTGGATGCCGCCAAGCGCCGCCGTGTCGGCTCGTTCGCCGCATGGCGTCCGGATCCTGCGCGCGACGCCCAGCGCCGCGTCAATATTCGCGTCACCGACGAGATCGTCACCGCGCTGAACGAGCGTCGTATCAGGCTCGCCTACGAGCCGGTGGTGTCGGCGGCCTCGCGCGAACGCGCATTCCACGAATGCCTGGTGCGGATGGACCAGGGCGACGGCCAGGTGCTGCTCGCACCCGACATCGTGCCGGTCGCCGAGCGGCTTGGCCTGATCAGGCTGGTCGATCATCGCGTGCTCGAGCTCGTCGTCGCCGAGCTCGCGGCCGCGCCGGACGTCAGCCTCAGCCTCAATATCTCGCCTGACACAACGATGGATCCCGACTGGTGGGCGGGCATCGAATCGCTGATGCGTGCTCACCCCGGCGTCGCCGAGCGGCTGATCGTGGAGATCACCGAGACCGTTGCGATCCAGGACATCGACGACGTCCGCGCCTTCGTCGGCCGGCTCAAGAATTTCGGCAGCCGCATCGCCATCGACGATTTCGGCGCCGGCTACACGTCGTTCCGCAATTTGCGCAAGCTCGGCGTTGATATCGTCAAGATCGATGGCGCCTTCGTGCAGAACATCACCCATTCCGCCGACGACCGCGCCTTCGTGCAGACCCTGATCGACCTCGCCCGCCGCCTCGACATCAAGACGGTCGCCGAATGGGTGCAGGACGAGGACGCCGCCACCATGCTGCGCGATTGGGGTTGCGACTACATCCAGGGCCGGTTGATCGGATTGGCGTCAGCCGAGCGCCCGTGGGGCGCGCCGCCGGACAGCGTGCTGCCCGCCGCAAGCTGAGATATCGTGCGGAGTGACCTACTATGATACCTTAATGGCGTAGAGCTTCGCCGTCACGGGTCAACCGCAACTCCAAGAAATTCTCCTTTGAAATCAATGCCATTTCTACTGTGCATGGGGTTGTTTTCGTGACAGCTCGCGAAGGCGAGGGCTTACGCCACGCGGCGGACCGCGTTCAGCGTCTCGATGGTGCGGCCGACCTCGGCCGCCGGACACGGCTTGCCGAAGTAATATCCCTGCACGGCGGTGCAGCCGCACTCGCGGACGAAGTCGAGCTGCTCCACCGTCTCGACGCCTTCCGCCGTGGTCTCGACGCCGAGCACGGAGCCGAGGCTCGCGATGGTGCGGACGATGGCGACGCTTTCAGGGCTTTCACCGAGCGTGCCGACGAAGGAGCGGTCGATCTTGATGCGGTCGAACGGGAATTTGCGCAAGTAACTGAGCGATGAATAGCCGACGCCGAAATCGTCGAGGCTGACGCGCACGCCGAGTGCGCGAAGCTGATGCAGGGTCTCGATCGTGGCTTCGCTGTCGTCGAGCAGCGCCGTTTCGGTCACCTCGAGCTCGAGCCGCTGCGGCGGCAGCCTGGCTTCCGCAAGCGCGCTCGTGACCATGGCCACGAGTCCGCGCGAGTGGAATTGCACGGGCGACAGGTTCACCGCGACCGTGAGGCCGGGCCATGAGGCCGCTGTCGCGCAGGCCGTGCGCAGCACCCATTCGCCGATCGGAACGATCAGCCCGTTCTCTTCGGCAATCGGAATGAACTCGGCCGGCGAAACTAAACCACGCGTCGGATGTTTCCAGCGCAGCAGGGCCTCGAAGCCGGTGAGCTCTGTGGTGTCGAGCCGCACCTGCGGCTGGAACACCAGATGGAATTGGCTCGCTTCCAGCGCGCCGCGCAGATCGTGCTCGAGCGCGTGCCGGCTGCGCGCCTGCTCTTCCATCGCGGGCTCGAACAGCTGATAGGCGCCGCGCCCCTTCGCCTTGGCCTGATACAGCGCAAGGTCGGCGCATTTCATCAGCTCGTCGGCGTCAAGGCCGTGATCGGGCGCGATCGCGATACCGACGGAGACGCCGACATGGATCGACTGGCTTTCCAGCGGCGGCGGATGGCCGATGATCTCGACCAGGCGACGCGCGAGTTGTTCGGCCGATTGCGGCTGCGGTCCGCGCTGCAGCACGGCGAATTCGTCGCCGCCGAGGCGGGCGACGGTATCGTCCTCGCCGACATTCTCCCTCAGCCGCGCCGCGACCCAGCGCAGCAGCCGGTCGCCGGCGGCGTGGCCGAGACGGTCGTTGACGGTCTTGAAATTGTCGAGGTCGAAGCACAGCACGGCCATGGCGCCGCCGGCGATCGCGACCTGGTTCAACCCCTCGCCCATCTTCTCGCGGAACAGCGTGCGATTGGGCAGGTCAGTCAGAGAGTCGTGCCGCGCCATGTGCGCGACCCGGGCCTGGGCCTTGTGACGCTCGGTGACGTCCTCATAGGTGACGACCCAGCCGCCATGCTCCATCCGCTTGTGGTTGAGCTTGATGATGCGGCCGTCGCTCAAATGGCGGTGCAGCGTGTGCTCGCCCTCGCGCAGCCGTTCGACATAGTCGGCATAGAGTTTTGCGGCGGTCGTGTTCGGATGGATGCCGAGATCGCAGCTGTGCTCCATGATCTCGCGCATCGAGACGCCGGGCTTCACGACGTCTGGCGACAGGCCGTACATCTCGATGTAGCGGCGGTTGCAGACGATCACGTGCAGGCTAGGGTCGAGCATGCACAGGCCCTGGCTCATATTGTTCAGCGCCGCGTCGAAGCGACGATATTGCTCGCTGAGCTCCTCGACCGCGCGCTCGCGTTCGGTAATGTCCTCATAGGTGGCGACGAAGCCGCCCTCGGGCAGGGCGCAATAGCGCACCGAGATCACCGTATTGTTGATCATGCGGCGGCGCATCGGCGAGGAATCGTTGTTCTCGATCCGGGCGCGGGCGGTTTCCGTAATCTGCTGCGGGCTGTACTCGGACGCGAAGGCGCCGTTGGCCATCGACCGTTCGATCAGCTCGGAGAGATGCGTGCCCGGTTTGCTCTCCTCTGGCGACAGCCGGTAGATCTTCTGGTAGGTGGAATTGCAGACGCGCAGGCGCATGTCGCTGTCGTAGAAGGCGAGCCCGTGCGCCATGTTCTCCAGCGCGGCATCCAACATGAAATTCTTTTGCTTCAGCGTTTCTTCGTGCTGGAGCTGCTCGGTGACGTCCTCGTGCACCGTGACCCAGCCGCCGTCAGGCATGAAGCGGGAGACCGCCTGGATCTTCCGACCGTCGAAGCGAGTCACCAGGATTGGTCGCGGGTTCCTCGTGTTGACGTCGTTGACCCGGAGAGTCCGAAATTCGCCGCCGGACATACCGGCGAGGTTGCCGCGTGAGAGCCAGTGCGCGATCGCCTCGTCGTGCGTCGCACCGGGTTTCACGATTGCCGGGTCGAGATCGTAGAGATCCAGGAACCGCTCGTTGCAGACGACGACGCGGCTGTCGGCGTCATACATGATGAGGCCGTGGGACATGTGCGCCAGCGCATGCTGGCTGCGTTCGGTCTGAAGCTGCAGCTCGGTCTCAAGGCGCGCGAGCCGGCTGACGTCGTCGCAGATCGTCATCCAGCCGCCGTCGGGAAGCGGCTTCAGTTCGAGCGTGATGACAAGGCCGCTGGCAAGCGTCTGCCGGGTTCGAAACGGCCTGCCGGCTCTGATCAATGCGATCCGCGCCGCGTAGAGTTCGTCGAGCTCGCTCTCAGGGATGTTGCCGCGCGCCACGCTGTGGGCGAGCACATCGCGGTAGCTCGTCCCGAGCCGGACGATATCGGCCGACATGTCGAACAGCTCGATATACCGGCGGTTGACCAGCACGATCCGATTGTCGGCGTCGTAAACGCATACGCCTTGTTCCATACCGTCAAGCGCGAGCTGGCTCAGCGAAAGCAGCGCCTGCCGGCCTTGCTCGCGGTGTGCATCGAACTCGTTCTCGCGGGTCGACGTCATTGGGTCAGCAGGATCCCGGCGGCAATAGACTCAACGCAACGTAAGTCAGCCGCCGAGGGTAGCGAAGAGGCGGGAAAATTCCCTTAAGCGCCGTAGTTTACGGAGGGTGACTGGCGGTGAAGAGATTGTGCGCGCACCGCTTCTACGGCCCGTACAGCACGAGCTCCGTATCGGTGAGATCGCCAAGCCGCGGCCGATGCGGGCCCTTGAAATACTTTCGCCCGCGCCGCTCGGTATAAATACCGACAAGGCCGGCGATGGGCTCGTTGGAATCGACGATCACCGAGATCTTGCCGAGGCGCAGCAGCAGGCGGCCGATGCGACCGGCGCAGGCGGCATATTCGGCGGCGCTGCGGCAGTAGATCAGCTGCATCGCCGGCGGCGCGATGAAACCGCGGCGGATGCGTACCGGTTGCAGGATGAAAGGGAAGACGCCCTTCGGCGTGCGGCAGACGAGGCTGAGGCAATTGTAGCGCGCATGCCGCGTCAGCAACTCGGTCTCGGCCTCGGACAGGCCCTCGATCTGCCTGGTGTGCTGGGAGATGACCTCGATCTTGCTCCAGCGCGGCGCGCGCGACAGCGCCGGCACCGAGAAGAACAGGCCACGGCAATAGGCACGAAAGCCCTGCGTCTCGATGATCGGCCAGGTCCACACTGCCGGGCTGATGTTGAGATAGGTCACATGCTTGTGGCGCTGCGCGATCTTGGTCAGCAGCGGTGCGTAATTGCGGTAGGCCGGTTCGACATACCAGCTCGAGAGGTTGCACTGGACGGCGATCTCCTCGCCATCCTTGCGCGTGGTGTAGATCAGCAGCAGTACACCGACCGGTTCGCCGTCATTGTCGAGCATGTAGCCGAAGCGCGGATAGCCGTCCGGCACCGGCCGGAAGGCCTGCCGGCGCAGGCCCTGGATCCAATAGTTGCGCGAGCGGCCGACGAAGCCGCGCGTCAGCAAGTCCGCGATGGCTTCAACATCGGACTCGGTGATCTCGCGACATCGGACCTTGGTGTGAATCACGCTCGTCTTACCCGTGGAAATGGTCGGCCCCTTCGCTTAACGCCAGCCTTCGCCGTGGGCGTCAGCCGCGATTGGCTGCATGCCCAGGAGGTCCCTCACCTTGGCGGGCCAGGCGGAAACATCCGTGCCGTGAGTGTGGAACATCGCGACGGCCAGACGATCCATGCCGAAGGCGACGCAGCCGGTGTGGGCGGGCTCGCCATTGGCGTCCTGGATGCCCCAGGTCGTGCCGAAATGTTCGCGGTGATAGTTGAAGCTCATGCAGGCGGTCGGCTGCTCTTCCGAGCGCAGCGGAATCAGGAGCTCGAACTTGAGCTGCTGCTGCTTCTGGCTCACCGCCTTCATCTGACCGACGCGGCCGAAGAAGGGATCGCTGGCATAGTCGACGCGGAAAGTCAGGCCGAGATCGGTCGCGATCGCCTGGGCGCGCACCATCCAGCGCTCGCGGAAATCGGCGACGTCGTCGGGCGTGCCGATGCAGACATACTCGCGCATCCGGAACGATTGCAGTCGGTCGAGATGCTTCGAGGGCTCGCGGCGGAAGCAGTCGGCTGCAACGTCGAAGCGCAGGCCGCCTTTCGGCAATTGACCGCGGCTCGCGGCGATCGGATAGACCGGGTAGCAAGCGGCGGGTGACAGCACGAGGTCGGCCGGCGAGAGTGACGTCGTCCAGTCGCCGCCGGCATCGAAGCGGCTCACCGCGGCGTTGATCTCGCGTTCGGTGCCGTGCAAGCCGCAGACGCAGCCGAGTAGGTTCGGAAAGCTCTTGAGGTAGCCGGACTTTTCCAGCTGGGCGCGGCTCATCACCGGCGGGAAACGCATCGCCTCGGTGCCGGCTTCGCGGTGGCTCGTGATCAGCGCGGCAAGCTTGTCGACGACGCCCTCGTAGAGCGCGGTGCGCGCATAGACGCCGTCGGCGCCCATGCGATGGAACAACTTGTCGGCGAGATGATCGAGCGGATCCGCGATCTGCGGCGCGGTCTCGGGTGAATCCGGGAGGACGGCAATGTTCATGGTTCGATGTCCTGCTATTCCAAAATTGTTCTTGTTGGTTTAGTCACGAAGGCTCAATGGCACGCCGCTCATCAGCGTCGAGGTGGCGGCGTTGGCGAGGATGCGGTCGTTGTTGATCATGATGGGCGACGACAACACGTCGCGCAGGTGGCGACCCATGGTGAACTCACCGTCGTTGCGGTAGCCCGCCAGGCCGTTGGTGCGCATCGCATGCATCACGGTCTCGACGGCGAGCTCGGAGGCCTGCACCTTCAGCAGCGTGATCGAGGACTGGAAGTCGAGCGAACCGAGCGCGCGCTCGTCATGCTCGGCTCGGGCAAAAGCGTCGAGATTGGCTGATATCAACGCACGCAGCTTTGCCAGCGACATCTTTGCGGCGGTGAAGTGAGCGGCGGCCGGCGGCATCTGGCCGCCAGAGTTGCGGGCCGCCTTGCGGACGAAAGCCTGTGCACGCGTGACTGAGGCCGCGGCGATGCCGGCCCATACCGACGACCAGCACAGATGTGCGAAAGGCGTCATGGTTTGAGCGTGGATCTTGTCGTAGGCTTCCGGGAAGACGCGGTCGGCAGCGCAATCGACCTTCAGCTCGAAACCGGTCGAGCAGGTGCCGCGCATGCCGAGCGTTTCCCAGCCCTGCGTCTGCTTCAGCGAATAATCGTCCTTGGCGAGTGCCAGCAGCACCTGGTCGGAGGCGGCAGCCTCCGTGGCGCGGCGAGCGATGGTGACGAGACCATCAGCCTCGGCGCCGTAGGAGATCACGGTGGCGTCGCGCACCAGCGAGACGGTGTCACCGGCGTGGTCGACAGCGGCCGCGCTGGCGCGAATGTTGCCGCCGTTCTGGCCTTCGGTGGTGGAGGAGGCGAGCAGCCACTGGTCGCGGGCGACCCGGCGCATCATGGTTTCCATCCAGGGAATGCCATGGCCATGCCTGACGATGCAGGCGACCTTGGTCTGGTGCATCGCGTAGATCATCGCGGTTGAAGCGCAGGCGCGCCCGAGCGTGTAGCAGATGTCGGCGACGTCGTGGATGGAGGCACCAAAGCCGCCGAACTCGACCGGGATCATGACACCGAGCAGCTTCTGCTCACGCGCTATGTCGAAAGCCTTGTGGGGAAAGCGGGCGTCGCGATCGACGCCATCGGCGTCGGCCGCGGCCACGGCGGCCGTGCGAGCCGCACGCTCGATGAGGGAGGGGCCCTGCTCGAGGAGGCTCGTCTGCGTTTCGTCGACAGTGATGACTGCTTCACGCACGTTCATGCTCGTCCGCCTCCGCTTTGTCGTTTGGGATCGCCGGCATCATTCGCGATGCCGTGCAAGCGATCCTCCGACCATCTTTGCTTGTGAGATGAGGCTAGGGATTTAATTCAAATTCGTCGATGAAATAGAGGGTAAACAGACTCCAATTCCGAACGAACAGTTAAGGTCGGGTTGTTTGCATGGCGCGTATTTCGATCATCACGTTAGGGTTTTGGAGAAAACCGGAATTCCAGACAATCTGAGTCATCGTTTACTAAGAAACGGGAAGTAATGGTGACGCCCATTGCAGGATCGGCCCGCGGTGCCCATCGTACCCGGCAACTGGTCGTACCTTTTGTAGACAGATGGGAAGTTAACCATGCAGGGCTTCGACACCGATGTGCGCGTACGCATCATCAAGCTGGTGAAGGGCATTCTCGAGCAGAACTCGCTCACCGCTGATGTCACGCCGCAGACCAAACTCGTCGATGCAGGCCTGACCTCGATGGACATGGTCAATTTGATGCTGGGTGTCGAAGCGGAGTTCGACTTCACGATTCCGCAAGCCGAAATCACGCCCGAGAATTTCCAGTCGGTCGAGACACTGGAACGCATGGTCGCGACCCAGTTGAATCTGGCGACTGCGGCTTAGTCCCAACTGCTTCCCCGGAGTCGTCCTGGCGAAAGCCAGGACCCATTATCCCAGGGCGGCGTTTGGCGAAGGTTAGACGTTCGGGACCAGCAGCTCCTCCCATCGAAAGATTGCGCGGTATGGGTCCTGGCCTTCGCCAGGACGACACCCAATCTGTGGTGAGCGCATGCGCTCCTCACGATAGAATCACAGGCTCCATCCACCCCCGTTTCAAAACCGCCGCAAAACTGGCATAGCTTAACCATGTCGCACGTGGCGGACAGGGGTAAGCAGGCATGACACAGGCGGTACTCGGCATCATCGGCGGCTCCGGCATCTACGATCTGCCGGGCCTCGAGGGCGCGCACGAAGAGGTGATCAAGAGCCCCTGGGGTGAGCCCTCGGCACCCGTGCGGCGCGGCACCATTGCAGGCCTGCCGATCGTATTCCTGCCGCGACACGACAAGGGTCACCGGCTGTCGCCGTCCGACATCAACTATCGCGCCAATATCGACGTGCTCAAGCGCGCCGGCGTCACCGATCTGATCTCGCTCTCGGCCTGCGGTTCCTTCAAGGAGGAGATGCCGCCCGGCACTTTCGTCCTGGTCGATCAGTTCGTCGACCGTACCCATAAGCGCGAGAGCTCGTTCTTCGGCAAGGGTTGCGTTGCGCATGTCTCGATGGCGCATCCGGTCTCGCCACGACTGCGCGTCAATCTGGCTGCGGCGGCCGAAGCCGAGGGGATCGCGATCGCGCGCGGCGGCACCTATGTTTGCATGGAGGGACCGCAATTCTCCACCTATGCCGAAAGCATGACTTACAAGACGCAGGGATACTCCGTGATCGGCATGACCAATATGCCGGAGGCAAAGCTCGCCCGCGAGGCCGAGATCTGCTACGCGACAGTCGCAATGGTGACGGATTTCGATTGCTGGCACCCCGATCACGACGCAGTCACCGTGCAGGATATCATCCGCGTGCTGACCTCCAACGCCGACAAGGCAAAGTCACTGGTGGCGCGGCTCGCCAGGGATTTTCCGCGCGAGCATGAGCCGTGCCCGATCGGCTCGGACCGTGCGCTCGACACCGCGCTGATCACAGCGCCCGAGGCGCGCGATCCCGAGCTTCTGAAGAAGCTGGATGCGGTGGCCGGGCGCATCCTGCGCGGTTGAGACGCAAGAAGAACGAAAAGGCATGAGGCCATGAAGGTCGACGGCAGGCATTTCCGCAGCATCTGGCGCGAGCGCGACGGCTGGTCGGTCGGCGCGATCGACCAGCGCCGGCTCCCGCATGAGTTCATCATTGCGAAGCTGACCACGTGCGAGGGCGCGGCAGTCGCAATCCGCGACATGCTGGTGCGCGGCGCGCCTCTGATTGGCGCCACGGCCGCCTATGGCATGGCGCTTGCGATGCGCGAGGACCCGTCTGATGCCGGCCTGAAGCGCGCCTATGACGTGCTGGTCGTGACGCGGCCGACTGCGATCAATCTGAAGTGGGCGCTCGATGAGATGCGCGCGGCACTCGTGCCGATCGATCCGGTCGAACGTGCTGAGGCGGCCTATGCCCGCGCCGATGAGATCGTCGAGCAGGATGTCGAGATCAACCGCGGCATCGCCGCCAACGGCCTTGCTTTGATCGAGGCGATCGTCGCGGCAAAGAAGCCGGGCGAGACGGTCAATGTGCTGACCCATTGCAACGCCGGTTGGCTCGCCACCGTCGACTGGGGCACAGCGACCGCGCCGATCTATCTCGCGCATGAGCGCGGCATCAAAATCCATGTCTGGGTCGACGAGACCCGTCCGCGCAATCAGGGCGCTTCGCTCACAGCCTGGGAGCTCGGCCATCACGGCGTGCCGCACACCGTGATTCCCGACAACACCGGCGGGCATCTGATGCAGCACGGCATGGTTGATCTCGCCATCGTCGGGACTGACCGCGTCGCCGCCAATGGCGATGTCTGCAACAAGATCGGCACCTATCTGAAGGCGCTGGCCGCGCATGATAATAACGTGCCGTTCTATGTCGCGCTGCCGTCGCCGACGATCGATTTCGCGGTGAATGACGGTATCCGCGATATCCCGATCGAGCAGCGCAGCGGCACGGAAGTTACCGATATGACCGGCCGTACCGCCGATGGCCGGCTGGAAACAGTGCGCATCGTGCCCGAAGGCTCGCCGGTCGCGAATTACGCCTTCGACGTGACACCGGCACGCCTCGTCACCGGTTTCATCACCGAGCGCGGTGTGCTGAAGCCGGATCGTGCTTCGTTGGCGGCTGCCTTCCCCGAGCGGATCGCGACTGCAGCGGAGTAGTTCCGGCTAATAGAGCTTCAACCCTGTCGCCGCCTCGAGCTCGGCGATGGCCTGCGCGCCGCTCGCGACCTTGATCGTGGTCATACCCATCTCGCGCGCGGGCTTCAAATTGACGCCGAGGTCATCGAGATAAACGCATTTGCCGGGGTCGACCTTCAGCGTCTCGACCATCAGCTGGTAAATGCGCGGGTCCGGCTTGCGCAAGCCGATCTTGGCGGATTCGATGACGTGATCGAACAGCACCATCACCTCGGCGACGTAGAGCGAGCGGCCGGTCATGCTGCCGATCGCGTTGGCCGGGAGATTGTTGGTGATGCAGCCGGTCTTGAACTTGGCTTTGATGCGCTTCAGCGCATCGACCATCTCGGGGCGCAAATCTCCCTGGAGCAGCGGCAGCACGTCGCGTCCGCGCACCTCGGCGCCGAGCGCGAGTGATTCCGCCGCGAACAGCTTATCGAATGTGTCGATATCGACTTCGGCGCGCTCGAACTTCGCCCAGGCATTTTCGAGGTGATTGGCGGCATTGGTGCGCCGGATGATGTCCGTGGGCAGGCCGCGCTCGGTCTCGTATCGCGCGAATGCCTCGAACGGCGAACTCGTCAACACGCCGCCAAAATCAAAGATCACAGCCTCGATCGTCACTCGCCTGCCCTCGTCAATTGCTTTCCAAGACGGCTAGCATGCGCTATCGGCGAGGGCCAGTCCCGCCGACGCAAGAGCGTGTTCCCATGAAGAAGCTCGCAACTCTCATCACCGCCGCGCTGCTGCTCACCGCGCCCGCTCGCGCCATCGTCGGCGGCGGCACGCCGCAGACGGAAGGCGTTGCGCGTGCGGTTGTCACCATCGTCGGCTCGCGCGGCAATTTCTGCACCGGCAGCCTGATTGCGCCGAAGCTGGTGCTGACGGTCGCGCACTGCGTGCAGCCCGGCGTCGACTACAAGATCGTCGATCGTGGCGCTGACGGCGCGCCGCAATTGCTGAACGTGCGCACCGTCGCGATTCATCCGGGTTTCAACATGCAGGCGATGGAAGCGCATCGCGCCACCGCCGACGTGGCATTGCTGCAACTGGAAATTCCACTCAAGGGAAAATCGACGGTGCCGGTGGGCGCGCCCAATATTCCCATTCGGGTCGGCAGTCGTTTCACCATCGCCGGTATCGGCGTCACCGTGCGTGGCGATGGCAAGAGCGGCGGTGCAATTCGCGTTGCCGGTCTCGTTGCGACAGGTCAGCCCGGCACGTTCCAGATTCGCCTGGTCGATCCCGTAACCAACGGTGTTCGTGACGGAATCGGCGCCTGCACCGGCGATTCCGGCGGTCCGGTGTTCGAGGACAAGCCTGATGGTGCCGTTCTCGTCGGCGTCATCAGCTGGTCGACGGGGCCAAACGGCGCTGTCGGCTGTGGCGGATTGACCGGGGTCACGCCGCTGACGCTCTATCGCGACTGGATCCTGCAGACGGCGCGGAGCTGGGGCGCGGCGCTTTGACTTGATCGCGACTTGATCTATGTCATTTTGCAAGGGAAGCGCGATGGGCGACTATGTCCGTCGCGGAGGAAACGCGCTGCCAGTGAAAGGCGGCCTGAAAAAGACAAGGCAAAGAAACAACAATGAATGTCGCTGTTCGCAGTCAAGCCACCACCAAACAGGCCTCAGAACATTTCGACGTGCTCATCGTCGGCGCCGGCATCTCCGGCATTGGCAGCGCTTATCACCTCGAAAAGCAACTGCCGGGTACGAGCTACGTCATTCTGGAAACGCAGGCGACGTTCGGCGGTACCTGGAGCACGCATCGTTATCCGGGCATCCGCTCCGACAGCGATCTTCACACCTTCGGCTACAGCTTCAAGCCCTGGGTCGGGCCGCCCATCGCGACCGCCGAGGAAATCCTCGCCTATATGAACGAGGTGATCGACGACAACGATATCGCCCGCCACATCCGCTACAAGCACAAGATCGTCTCGGCGAGCTGGTCGAGCGAGCAGAATCTCTGGACCATCGAGGCGGTGACGACGGACACCGGTGAGGCCAAGACCTTCTCCGCAAACTTCCTCTGGATGTGCCAGGGCTATTACCGCCATTCGGAAGGCTACACGCCGGAATGGAAGGGCATGGATCGTTTCAAGGGCCGCATCGTCCATCCGCAGACCTGGCCTGACGATATCGACCTCAAGGACAAGAAGGTCGTGGTGATCGGTTCAGGCGCGACGGCGGCGACGCTGGTGCCGAACATCGCCGACGACTGCGCGCATGTGACCATGCTGCAGCGCTCGCCGACCTACTTCCGGCTGGGCCGCAACGCCATCGAGATCGCGGAGGAATTGCGCCGGCTTCAGATCGATGAGACCTGGATCCACGAGATCGTTCGCCGCAAGATCCTGTTCGAGCAGGATGCGTTCACAAAGCTCTGCCTCGCCAAGCCGGAACAGGTGAAGAAGGAGCTGATCGGCCAGATCAGCGCCGTGCTCGGTCCGGACTACGACGTCGAGACGCATTTCACGCCGAGCTATCGTCCGTGGCGGCAGCGCATCGCCTTCGTGCCCGATGCCGATTTGTTCAAGGGGATCGCCAGCGGCAAGGCCTCGGTCGTCACCGACGAGATCGAAAGCTTCGTCGAGAACGGCATCCAGCTCAAATCCGGCAAGCTGCTGGAGGCCGATGTCATCGTCACCGCGACCGGCTTCAATCTCTCGGCGCTGGGCGACATCGCCTTCGCGATCGACGGCAAGCCGCTCGCCTTCGGCGACACCGTCACCTATCGCGGCATGATGTTCACGGGGGTGCCGAACATGGTCTGGGTGTTCGGCTATTTCCGAGCGAGCTGGACGCTCCGGGTCGATCTGGTCGCCGACTTCGTCTGCCGCCTGCTCGGCCATATGAAGGCAAAGGGCAAGAAGAAGGTCGAGGTGGCCCTGCGCCCCGAAGATCACAACATGCCGATCCTGCCCTGGATCGATCCGGAGAACTTCAATCCCGGCTACATCATGCGCAACATGAACCTGCTGCCCAAGCGCGGCGACAAGCCGGAATGGCAGCACAGCCAGGACTACTGGACCGAGAAGGACGAGATCCCGAAGACGGATCTGGATGATAAGGCGTTTGTGTACGGGTGAGGGGGCTCGACGCTAACACCATATTTCAGTGTCGTCCTGGCGAAAGCCAGGACCCATTACCCCAGCGAGTAGTTGTGTTGCGAGCTGGTCACCACGGGTCTTCGGCAAACTACTCCCTGTGGTAATGGGTCCTGGATCTGCGCTTCGCTTGTCCAGGACGACGCCGGTTTGTTGGGTAAGCGGCGTGCCGACTCGTCCGCAGTGCGCTTACGAATTCCGCCTCGTCGCGTTCGTCGCAATCGCAGCCGCCGCCGTCCGATTCTCCACGCCAAGCTTCGCGTAGATCTGCTCCAGATGCTTGTCGACGGTGCGCGGGCTGAGGCCCAAGATCTGCGCGATGTCGCGGTTGGTCTTGCCCTTGCTCAGCCAGGCCAGCACTTCGCCCTCGCGCGTGGTGAGGCCGAGCTCGCTGGTGAATTCGGGCGGCAGGGCGGTGCCGGACTCCTTTGACAGCCGCAGCAAAAATTCGTTCGGCGCGGTCTCGCCCATGTAGTAGAACCGCAGCTGCGGATTGTCGGGCAAGGACGCAGCTTGGGACTTCGCACTGCCTTTGGCCTTTGCCTGCTCCAGCCATTGCAGCAATGACGGCGGCAGGACGAAGTCGTCGGCCTGAGCGCTGTGATGATCGGCCAGCAGCTTCTGCGCCTGCGGCGTTGCCCAGAGGATGTGGCCCTGGCGGTTGACCGAAAACAGGAAGCGGCCTGAAACGTCGAGCGCAGCGCGCGCGCTCTGGGTCAACCGCGCATTACCAAGATGGACCCGAATGCGCGCGAGCATTTCCTCGATGACGATCGGCTTCGTCACATAGTCGACGCCGCCGGCTTCCAGTCCGCGCACGATGTGCTCGGTCTCTGCCAGGCCCGTCATGAAGATCACGGGGACATTCGCAAGGCCCGCGTCGCGCTTGAGCCGTCGGCAGGTCTCGAAGCCGTCAAGACCGGGCATCACGGCATCGAGCAGCACGATGTCGGGGGTGATCTGGTCGACGATGCGCATCGCGCTGGCGCCGTCGAGCGCCACCATCACGGTCATCCCGGCACCGTCAAGCGCGTCGGTCAGCAGCCTCAGCGTCTCCGGCGAGTCGTCGACAACGAGCGCGACGTCGCGCTTTTTCGGCTCAATGCTCATAAGCATGCAGTGTTTTCAATGTTGTCATGTATTGGTCGAGGTCGAAGCGATCGACCAGCGATCGCATTTCGGCGACGAAATCGGCATGCTCCGGGTGCTCGCTGTCGATCTCGTCCAGCTTCAGCCGGATGGCTTTGACGTAACCGATCTGACCGAGCCCGATCAGCGCCTCGATGTGCCTGACCGGCGGCCGCGAACCGCTCTCCGGGTCCCACAGCGGTCCGACGATCTCGTCGGAGCTGTACTGCCACTCGATCTTAAGCAATTGGCGAATGGATTCCAGCAGCCGCGGTATATCGATCGGCTTCATCAGATAGCCGTCGTGGAAAGGCTGTGCGAGGGGGGCGCCATGCGCTTCCAGCGCACTGGCCGACACCATCAGGATGCGGGCCTGATGATGGCCGTTTGCACGCAGCTGTTCCGCCACGGTCCAGCCGTCCATGCCCGGCATCGAGATGTCGAGCAAGAATAGATCAGGCCGGCAATGCTGCGCCAGCGCGAGACAACCGGGGCCGTCCGCGGCGCTCAGCAGGATGAAGCCGAGCGGCGTCAGCACCTCGCGCAGGAGGTCGCGATGCACGGGATCGTCGTCGGTGATCAGAATGGTCTTGCGCGCGCCTTGATAGCCGGAGACCGGCGCCTCTACAGGCGCGGTACGCCTCGGATTCGTGACTTCCGACAACAGCATCTTGACCTTGAACGTGCTGCCGTGGCCGACCGTGCTGGCGACCTTGATATCGCCGCCCATGACGCCGGCGAGCAGCCGGCTGATGGTCAGCCCCAGTCCCGTGCCGGTCTGCGGCTGCGAGACCCCGAGCGCGCCGCGTTCGAACGGCGCAAAGATGCGTTCGAGGTCGTCGCCCTGGATGCCAGGCCCGGTGTCGATGATCTCGAACTCCGCGACCGGGCTACGGTAATGGACCACGAACTGGACGCTGCCGGTCTGGGTGAACTTGATGGCGTTGGAGAGCAGGTTGATCAGCACTTGGCGCAGCCGTTTTTCGTCGGCATAGACCACCGTCGGCAGTGTGGCCGGCCGCCTGAACACGAAGTCGATCCCCTTGGCGCCGGCCTGGAGGCGGAACATGCCGACCAGCTGATCGAGAAATTCGCTCAATCGGACTTCGTCGCGGGACAGATAAAGCCTGCCGGCCTCGATCTTGGAAATGTCCAGAATGCCGTCGATCAGGCCGGAGAGGTGATCGGCGCTACGACGGACGACGCGAACCTGATCGCGCGGCTTGGTGTTGAGTGTCGCGTCCTGCTCCAGCAATTGGGCGTAGCCGCTGATCGCGTTCAGCGGCGAGCGCAGCTCGTGGCTCAGACCCACCACATAGCGGCTCTTGGCGAGGTTGGCGGACTCGGCAACCTCCTTGGCGCGCTGCAGCTCGGCGTCAGTACGCTTGTGCGCGTCGATTTCCTGGATCAGGAGCGTGGTCTGCCGCCGTGTCTCGGCTTCCGCCGCGCGGCGGCTCTGCTGCGCCAGCACGAACAGCCACGCGACCACGCCGATGATAATGCTGAGCGAGAAGAACACCTTCCACAGCACGTTGGAGACGAGCGAGGTCTCGCCATGCACGCTCGCCGAGGTCTGCAGATAGATCAGCCCGAGCACCAGCGCGACGAGCCCGGCTGACACAACGAACACGCCGATGTAGTGGCCGAATTGCGAGTTGATGCGCTGATAGATCGGCTGCGGCAGGATCTTGCCGAGTGCTTCGGAGAATTGCACCTGCGCGCGCCCGTGCGGCTTGCAGAGATCGTGGCAGCGCGCGTCGAGCGAGCAGCACAGCGAGCAGATCGGGCCGGCATAGGCAGGGCAGGAGGTGGTGTCCTCCGGCTCGAAACTGTGCTCGCAGATACAGCACTGGATCGACTCGATATTGGCCCAGCTCCGCTTCGGCTTGCGTGCGATGTAGAATTTTCCATCCGTGAGCCAGGCGATCACAGGCGCGGTGACGAAAGCCACCGTCAGCGCAACGAACGCCGCCAGTGCCTTCATGGTCGGGCCGAACAGGCCATAGAAAGCTGCGATCGAGATGATAATCGCAAGCGTCATCGCGCCGACGCCGACCGGGTTGATGTCGTAGAGATGCGCCCGCTTGAACTCCATCTGCGGTGGACGCAAGCCGAGTGGCTTGTTGATCACGAGATCGGACACCAGCGCGCCGACCCAGGCAATCGCGACGTTGGAGTAGAGTGCGAGCGTCTGCTCCAGCGCCTTGTAGACGCCAATCTCCATCAAGAGCAGCGCGACCATCACGTTGAAAACCAGCCAGACCACGCGTCCGGGGTGGCTGTGCGTCAGGCGCGAGAAGAAGTTCGACCAGGCGATCGAGCCGGCATAGGCGTTGGTGACGTTGATCTTGATCTGCGACAGCACCACGAAGAAACCGGTCAGCGCCAGCGCGAGGTCCGGATCCGACAGCACGTAGCGAAACGCCACGAGATACATATGCGCGGGCTCGGCCGCTTCCTCCGGCGGCACGCCATGGCTCAGCGCGAAGAAGGCGAGGAACGAGCCGGCCAGAAGCTTCAGCGCGCCGAGCACGATCCAGCCCGGACCCGCACTCATCAGCGCGATCCACCATGAGGCCTTGGAGGTGCGACGGTCGCGCGGCAGAAATCGCAGGAAGTCGACTTGCTCTCCGATCTGCGCGATCAGCGAGAACACGACGGAGGAGGCGACACCGAACAGCAGCAGATCGAAATGCCCGCCGAGGTCGCCATGCTCGCCGGCGAATTTGTGCCACTCCGTGAAGGAGTGCGGATTGGCCCACGCGATCGCGCCGAAGGGCAGGATGTGCAGAATGACCCAGAGCGGCTGCGTCCAGAGCTGGAAGCGGCTGATCAGCGTGATGCCGTATGTCACCAGCGGGATGATTGCGACCGCGCTGATGAGATACCCGATCGGGCGCGGGATGCCCAAGCACATCTCGAGCGCGGTCGCCAGGATCACGGCCTCGATCGCAAAAAAGATGAACGTGAAGGAGGCGTAGATCAGCGATGTAACGGTCGAGCCGATATAGCCGAAGCCGGCACCTCGGGTGAGCAGGTCAATGTCGATGCCGCATTTGGCTGCATAATAGGCAATCGGAACGCCGCAGAAAAAGATGATGGTGGAGACGACGAGGATGGCGGCCGCAGCGTTGGTGACGCCGTAATTGAGGGTGATGGTGCCCCCGATCGCCTCCAGCACCAGGAACGAAATTGCGCCGATGGCGGTGTTGGCGACGCGAGCGGCGGACCAGCGCCGCGCGCTTTTGGCGGTGAAGCGCAGCGCGTAGTCTTCCAGCGTCTGGTTGGCGACCCATTGATTATACTGGCGCCTGACGCGGTCTATCCGCTGCCGCCCTGCCACTTAAACCCCACTCCCGAACTCGTCTGAACCTCTCGCGACCTCGCAAATCCCGTACCAAAAGCCTACGTCGGTATTTTGCGGTGCAGTATACGCGATCTTGCGTATGCTTGCGGTGCACAAATTCGAGCCATCCTCACGACACCAATCGCGTGTCCTCGAACAAACAGTGGGGTGCTCATGTCAGACGAAACCAACAAAGGCCTGTTGTCGCCGCTTCGGCGCAAACTATTGATGGGAATGGCGGCCATCCCGGCCGTCACGATGCTGCCGCGGACGTCTTTTGCGCAGGCCCCCGCGACCTCGGCGGTCAACACCACTGGTCTCGCGGTCACCGATACCGAGGTGACGGTCGGCATCCTGCACTCGGCGACCGGCACCATGGCGATCTCCGAAACCGGCTCGATCGAGGCCGAAAAGCTCGCCATCGAGCAGATCAACGCCGCCGGCGGCGTACTCGGGCGCAAGATCAAGTTCATCCAGGAAGACGGCGCCAGCGATTGGCCGACTTTCGCGGAGAAGGCGAAGAAGCTGCTCGTGAACGACAAGGTTGCAGCGATCATGGGCTGCTGGACCTCGGCCTCACGCAAGGCGGTGCTGCCTGTGGTCGAGCAGTACAACGGCATGCTCTACTACCCGACCTTCTATGAAGGCCTCGAGCAGTCCAAGAACGTGATCTACACCGGCCAGGAGGCGACCCAGCAGATCCTCGCCGGCCTGAACTGGATCGCCAAGGAGAAGGGCGCGAAGACCTTCTTCTTCATCGGCTCCGACTACATCTGGCCGCGCACCTCCAACAAGATCGCGCGCAAGCACGTCGAGAACGTGCTGAAGGGCAAGGTCGTCGGCGAGGAATACTATCCGCTCGGCAATACCCAGTTCAACTCGGTCATCAACAAGATCAAGCTGACCAAGCCCGACGTGATCTTCACCGACGTCGTCGGCGGCTCCAACGTCGCCTTCTACAAGCAGCTCAAGGCTGCCGGCATCGACCTTTCCAAGCAGGCGCTGCTCACCATCTCGGTGACCGAAGACGAGATCGACGGCATCGGCGGCGAGAACATTGCGGGTGCCTATGCCTGCATGAAGTACTTCCAGTCGCTCGACAATCCGAACAACAAGGCCTTCGTGCCCGCGTTCAAGAAGATGTGGGGCGAAAAGACTGTGATCGGAGACGTCACCCAGGCTGCCTATCTCGGCCCGTGGCTGTGGAAGTTGACGGTCGAGAAGGCCGGCTCCTTCGACGTCGACAAGATCGCGGCGGCGTCGCCCGGTGTCGAGTTCAAGGGCGCACCCGAAGGCTACGTGCGTATCCACGAGAACCATCACCTCTGGTCGAAGACCCGCGTGGGTCGCGCCAAGCTCGATGGCCAGTTCGAGCTGATCTACGAGACCGCCGATCTCGTCGAGCCGGATCCGTTCCCCAAGGGTTACCAGTAAGGGACGCGGCGTCCGCCGCGGTTTCTTCCAAGCTCAAGCAGCTCCCTGGCGTGGATTGCAACTCCACGCCCAAGACCCCCGCGTCGCGAATTTGCTCGCGACGCGGGACCCTATTCCCCGACGGAGGACATCGATGTTCGGCGACTATTCGCTTGGTGATCTTGGCTCCATCTTCGTCATGCAGGGCTTTGCGGGTCTGATCCTGTTCTCGGTCTACGTGCTGATGGCACTCGGTCTTGCGATCATCTTCGGTCAGATGGGCGTCATCAACATGGCCCATGGCGAGTTCATGATCCTCGGGGCCTACGTCACCTGGATGACCTCGAATTTCTTCCAGTCCTATTTGCCGAGCCTGTTCAGCGGCTACTTCTTCCTCGCGATGATCCTGGCCTTCATCGCATCAGGTGCGCTGGGAATGCTGGTCGAATGGGCGTTGATACGTCATCTCTACAAGCGCCCGCTCGACACGCTGCTCGCCACCTGGGGCCTCAGCCTGATGCTGCAGCAGGCCTACCGCTCCGTGTTCGGCGCGCGTGAGGTCGGCGTCGAGCTGCCGCAATGGATGCTCGGCTCGCTGCAGGTGACCAGCAGCATCGAAGTGCCGATCAACGGCGTCTTCGTGATGTGCCTGACGGTGCTGATCACCGTCGGCGTCGCCTATGTCATGTACAAATCGCGCTGGGGCCGCCAGGTCCGGGCCGTCGTGCAGAACCGCATCATGGCCGGCGCGGTTGGCATCAACACCGAGAAAGTCGACCGCTACACGTTTGGCCTCGGCTGCGGCATTGCCGGTGTCGCCGGCAGCGCCTTTACGATGATCGGCTCGACCGGGCCGACCTCCGGACAGCTCTATATCGTCGACACATTCCTCGTGGTCGTGTTCGGCGGCGCCGCGAGCCTCGTCGGCACCATCGCCTCGGCCTTCTCGATCTCGCAGACGCAATCCACCCTCGAGTTCTTCATGTCGGGCTCGATGGCCAAGGTGCTGACGCTGCTCGCCGTTGTCGGAATCCTGATGCTGCGGCCGCAGGGGCTGTTCGCCCTCAAAGTCCGCAAGTGAGAATGTGAGGCTGATGCAATGACCGATAACAGGTTCTTCAATCGATCGGAGCTCATCGGAATTCTGGTGCTCGCGGTCTTCCTGGTGGTGGTGCTGCCGCTCACGCTCGACGTCTTCAGGCTCAATCTGGTCGCCAAATATCTGACCTACGCCTTCGTCGCGCTGGGGCTGGTGATCTGCTGGGGCTATGGCGGCATTCTCAGCCTCGGCCAGGGCGTGTTCTTCGGGCTCGGTGGCTACTGCATGGCGATGTTCCTCAAGCTCGAAGCGTCGAGCGTGGAGAACACCAAGATCCAGTCGACCCCTGGCATCCCTGATTTCATGGACTGGAATCAGATCACGGCGTTGCCGCTGTTCTGGAAGCCGTTTCACAGCCTCACCTTGACCATCGCGGCCATCATCCTGGTGCCCGGTATCTTCGCGCTGATCATCGGCACGGCGATGTTCAAGCGCCGCGTCGGCGGCACTTACTTCGCGATCATCACACAGGCGGTCGCGGCGATCCTCACCATCCTGATCGTGGGCCAACAGGGTTACACCGGCGGTATCAACGGCATGACCGACCTGCGGACCCTGAAGGGTTGGGACATCAGGCCCGACCACGCCAAGATCGTGCTGTACTTCTTCGAGGTCGGCTGCCTGTTCGTCTGCATCATGATCGCGCAGTTCGTCCGGCACTCCAAGCTCGGGCGCATCCTGGTTGCGATGCGCGAGAAGGAGGACCGGGTCCGCTTCTCCGGCTACAGCGTCGCCAACTTCAAGATCTTCGCCTTCTGCATCGCCGCCGTGTTCGCCGCGATCGGCGGCGCCATGTTCGCGCTCAATGTCGGCTTCATGTCGCCGTCCTTCGTCGGCATCGTGCCGTCGATCGAAATGGTGATCTACACCGCGGTCGGCGGCCGGCTGTCGATCCTGGGGGCGATCTACGGCACGCTGCTGGTGAACTTCGCCAAGACCAGCCTGTCGGAGACTTTCCCCGAATTGTGGCTGTTTGGCCTCGGCGGTCTCTTCATCGCCGTGGTGCTCGCATTCCCGAACGGTCTTGCGGGGATCTGGGGCGACTATGTGCAGCCGCGCATCGATCGCCTGATCGCGTCGCGCAAACCCAAGCCTGAAGGCTGGACCGACAGCTCGGTCGCCGACGGCGCCCCGGCGGAGTGAGGAGATCATCATGCTAATAGGACACCAGCCCAAGGAATTCCTGCTCGCAGTCGAAGCTCTCACCGTGTCGTTCGACGGCTTCAAGGCGGTCAACGATCTCTCCTTCTACGTCGATGAAAACGAGATCCGCGTGATCATCGGCCCGAACGGTGCCGGCAAGACCACCGTGCTTGACCTGATCTGCGGCAAGACCAAAGCGACCTCGGGCTCGATCCAGTTCCGCGGCAAGGAGCTGACACGGATGAAGGAGAACGAGATCGTCAAGACCGGTGTCGGTCGCAAATTCCAGAACCCGTCGATCTACGACGACCTCACGGTGTTCGAGAATCTCGAGATCTCCTATCCGCGCGGACGCTCGGTGTTCGGCGCGCTGACCTTCACCCGCGACGCCGCCGTGCGCGACCGGGTGCATGAGGTCGCGGAAATGATTTTCCTGAAGGACAAGCTGAACATGAGCGCCGATCTGCTCAGCCATGGCCAGAAGCAATGGCTCGAGATCGGCATGCTGCTGATCCAGGACCCGGACCTTCTGATGCTGGACGAGCCCGTCGCCGGGATGAGTGTGTCCGAGCGCGCCAAGACCGCCGAGCTGCTCAATCGCATCATCAAGAACCGGTCGGTGCTGGTGATCGAGCACGACATGAAGTTCGTCGAGGACATCGCGCACAAGGTCACCGTGCTGCATCAGGGCCAGATCCTCTCCGAGGGGACCATGGAGAAGGTGCAGAACGATCCCAAGGTCATCGAAGTGTATTTGGGGCATTAAGGAGGCGTGACGATGCTGGCAATTTCCGATCTTCACGTCGCCTACGGCCAGAGCGAGGTGCTTCACGGGCTCAACGTCAAGGTCGCGCCCAACGAGATCGTCGCGATCATGGGCCGCAACGGCATGGGCAAGACCACGCTGATGAAATCGCTGATGGGCATCCTGCCGACGAAGAGCGGCTCGGTGAACATGGACGGTGCGGAACTGGTCGGCCTGCCGAGCTATGAGCGCGTCGCCAAGGGCCTCGCCTACGTTCCACAGGGCCGCATGATCTTCTCCACCATGACGGTGAAGGAGAACATCGAGACCGGTCTCGTGGTCTCCGGCGGTTCCGAGGTGCCCAGCGACATCTATGAGCTGTTTCCGGTGCTGCTGGAGATGAAGGGCCGTCGTGGCGGCAATCTTTCCGGCGGGCAACAACAGCAGCTGGCGATCGCCCGCGCGCTCGCGACCAAACCGAAAGTGCTGCTGCTCGACGAGCCGACCGAAGGCATCCAGCCGTCGATCATCAAGGACATGGCGCGGACGCTCAAGCGCATCCGCGACGAGAAGGGCCTGTCGATCGTCGTGTCCGAGCAGGTCCTGAGCTTCGCGCTCGATATCGCCGACCGCGTGCTGGTCATCGAGAACGGCGCAATCGTGCGCGATGACCCGCGCGACAGCGTCGATGCCGCGCAGGTCTCGAAATATCTGTCCGTCTAACCAACCGCAGTAAAAGGGGAGCATCTCGATGCCAGAGACACTGATCAAGGTCGATCTCACCAAGTCGGCTTACGAAAATGACATGGTGCACAATCGCTGGCACCCCGACATTCCGATCGTGGCCTGGGTCAATCCCGGCGACGATTTCATCATTGAGACTTATGACTGGACCGGCGGCTTCATCAAGAACAACGATTCCGCCGACGACGTGCGCGACATCGATCTCTCGATCGTGCACTTCCTCTCTGGTCCGATCGGCGTCAAGGGCGCCGAACCCGGCGACCTTCTGGTGGTTGACCTGCTCGACGTCGGCCCGATGAAGGAGAGCCTCTGGGGCTTCAACGGCTTCTTCTCCAAGCAGAATGGCGGCGGCTTCCTCACCGACCATTTCCCGCTGGCGCAGAAGTCGATCTGGGACATCAAGGGCCTTTACACCTCGTCGCGTCACGTGCCCGGCGTGAATTTCGCAGGGCTCATCCACCCCGGCCTGATCGGCTGTCTGCCCGATCCGAAGATGCTGGAGACCTGGAACAAGCGCGAGGCCGAACTGATCTCGACCAACCCGACTCGCGTGCCTGGTCTGGCCAATCCGCCATTCGCGGCGACCGCCCATGGCGGCCGTGCCAAGGGCGACGTCAAGGCCAAGATCGGCGCGGAAGGCGCCCGCACCGTGCCGCCGCGCGAGCATGGCGGCAATTGCGACATCAAGGATCTTTCGCGCGGCTCGAAGATCTACTTCCCGGTCTACGTGCCCGGTGCCGGTCTTTCGATGGGCGACCTGCATTTCAGCCAGGGCGATGGCGAGATCACCTTCTGCGGCGCGATCGAAATGGCCGGCTGGCTGCATCTGAAGGTCGAGGTGATCAAGGACGGCATGTCGAAATACGGGATCAAGAACCCGATCTTCAAGCCGTCGCCGATCACGCCGAACTACAAGGACTATCTGATCTTCGAGGGCATCTCGGTCGACGAGGCCGGCAAGCAGCACTATCTCGACGTCCACATCGCCTATCGTCAGGCGTGCTTGAACGCGATCGAGTACCTGAAGAAGTTCGGCTATTCCGGTGCCCAGGCCTATTCGATCCTCGGCACCGCGCCGTGTCAGGGCCACATCTCAGGCGTTGTCGACGTGCCCAATGCCTGCGCTACGCTGTGGCTGCCGACGGAGATCTTCGACTTCGACGTGATGCCGTCGGCGGCGGGGCCGATCAAGCACATCACCGGCGACATCCAGATGCCGATCTCACCGGACAAATAGTCCCTGCGCGACGGGATGCGGGACGGCGCCTCTTGCCGCCCCGCATCCGCCGCGAGGCGTGTTGAACAGGCAATAGCGTAGGGATGATGCGATGCCGGTCTATGAATATCTCTGTGACGACTGCGGACCCTTCAAGGATCTGCGCCCGATGGCGGAGTGCGACGATCCGCAAAACTGCCCGCATTGCGAGGCATCGGCGCCGCGCGTGATCCTGACCGCACCGAATTTCTTCTGCATGCCGGCGGACAAGCGCAAGGCGCACGCCGTCAACGAGCGCAGCTCGCATGCGCCGCAGACATCAGCGCAATACAAGGCCTCGCATGGCCCCGGTTGCGGCTGCTGCTCGTCGGGAAAGACAGTGAAGGACAAGAGCTCCACGGACAAGAAGAAGCCCGCGCGGCTGGTGACCAAGACCAAGAGCGGCGCCAAGGGCTTTCCGACCGCGCGGCCCTGGATGATCAGCCACTAACGCACGCCTGATCGGCGGCAACCTCGAACAAAGAAAAGACAGGAGCGTCCAACATGCTTCACGGCGATATTTCCTCGAGCAACGACACCGTCGGCGTTGCAGTCGTCAATTACAAGATGCCCCGCCTGCACACCAAGGCGGAGGTGCTCGACAACGCCCGCAAGATCGCCGACATGCTGGTGGGCATGAAGGCCGGCCTGCCCGGCATGGACCTGGTGATTTTCCCGGAATATTCCACGCAAGGCATCATGTACGACTCCAAGGAGATGTACGAGACGGCCTCTGCCGTGCCCGGAGAAGAGACCGCGATCTTTGCGGAAGCCTGCCGCAAGGCCAAAGTTTGGGGCGTGTTCTCGCTCACCGGCGAGCGCCACGAGGAGCATCCGCACAAGGCGCCCTACAACACGCTGATCCTGATGAACGACAAGGGCGAGATCGTTCAGAAATATCGCAAGATCATGCCCTGGGTACCGATCGAGGGCTGGTATCCCGGCAATTGCACCTACGTCTCCGAAGGCCCGAAGGGGATGAAGGTCAGCCTGATCATCTGCGACGACGGCAATTTCCCCGAGATCTGGCGCGACTGCGCCATGAAGGGCGCCGAGCTGATCGTGCGCTGCCAGGGCTACATGTATCCGGCCAAGGAGCAGCAGATCCTGATCTCCAAGGCGATGGCGTGGGCCAACAATGTCTATGTCGCGGTCGCCAATGCCGCCGGCTTCGACGGCGTCTACTCGTATTTCGGCCACTCCGCGATCATCGGTTTCGACGGGCGCACGCTCGGCGAGTGCGGCGAGGAGGACTACGGCATCCAGTACGCCCAGCTCTCGAAACATCTGATCCGCGATGCGCGCCGCAACGGCCAGTCACAGAACCATCTCTACAAGCTGGTCCACCGCGGCTATACCGGCATGATCAATTCCGGTGAAAGCCCGCGTGGCGTCGCGGCCTGCCCCTATGATTTCTACAAGAACTGGATCGCCGATCCCGAAGGCACGCGCGACATGGTCGAGGCGATGACGCGCTCGACCGCTGGTACGGCCGAATGCCCGATCGACGGCATCCCGAACGAGGCCGCGCCAAGCAATTACTAGGTCATGGCGGGTGCCGCGGGGCAGGCAACCGGCCCTCAAAAGGTTGGTCATCGAGGTAGATGATCCGACATTTTATCGCAGTTTTGCTTGCGCGGATTGGGAGTTGAGCGTGTCAAAACGTGGCCCGGTTGCAACAGAATGTATCAAATCTGCCTAAGTTGCGGCTCCATCGGGGAGATTCTGACCCGTCCGTAGTTTTACCGGCCGCCCCTATGTTTTAGGTATCCTGATGGTGCCGCAGGAGCGCCACGGGTCAGGGGTTGCGTGTGTTGGCTGGGTCGCTATCGAGCGGGCAGGGTTGCTCGCGCCGGATCGTTGCCGCAGCCGCTTGGCTTGGTCTTGCCTTGGGTCTTGCCTTGGGTCTGGCCGCTGTTGCCAGCCCCGCAGCAGCCCAGCAATTCTTCAACGGATCGCAGACCACGCCGAACGGCTCGATCAACGGTGGTGGCGGTGTCTGGGACAACACCACGACGAACTGGACGAATTCGTCCGGGACGACCAGCACGGCGTATGATCCCGCGACAGTCACGGTGTTCGGCAACGGCGTCCTTCCGACACCTGCGACGGGTGGAACGGTGACGGTGACGCCAGGCGGCGTCCAGCTCAGCAGCCTCGTCGGTTTCGACCTCACCGGCGACGGCTCGATCTATACCATCCAGGGCGGCGACCTCAGGCTGGCCTCGGGTGGCACCACGTTCTTCACCAATGACGTGACCGGCACCGGCGATCCATCGGCTGCGATCGCTTCCCGCATCGTCGGCACTGGCGGCATCTCGGTGCAGGGACCCGGTTTTCTGGCATTGCTCGGCGCCAACTCTTATACCGGTGACACCTTCATCTGCTTCTGCGGCTCGCTGCAGCTTGGTGATGCGACCCATACCGCCGCCATCATCGGCAGCGTCACCAACGAGGGCCTCTTCAAGATCGTCAACGCCGACATGTCGGGAGTCACGTCGCTCACGAACGCTGTCTCCGGAGCGATGATGTTCCTCAATGCCACCTCCGCCAGCTCCATGGCGATTACCAATAACGGCCAGCTGTTTTTCGGCGATCCGACCGGGGTCGCTAGTGCCACTGCGACGGCCGGACGGGCGACCATCACCAACGATGCCGGCTTGATCGTCTTCTTCAGCCAGACCAGTGCGAGCTCGGCCAGCATCACGAACCAGAATCACGGCATCATCAGATTCGTCGACCAGGCCTCGGCGGGCTCGGCCACCATCATTACCAAGAGCGGCAGCGAGACCCAGTTCTTCGACAATTCCACCGGCGGCAATGCCCGCTTCATGACCAGCGGCACCGGCATCACCGATTTCGGCGGCGGCACCGGCCCGGCCGGCGACGGGCGCATCAGCGCAGGATCGATCCAGGGCAGCGGCCTCTATTATATCGGTGGCGGCAACACGCTCGTCGTGGGCAGCAACAATCTGTCGACCGAAGTCAGCGGCGTCATCGGCGATTTCAATCCCTGCGGCTGCGGAGCCGCCGGACCTGGCTCGCTGGAAAAAGTCGGCAGCGGAATGCTGATCCTCTCCGGCACGAACACCTACACTGGAACGACGACCGTCAATGGCGGCATCCTGCGCGTGGATGGCGACATCTCCGCATCTAACCTGACCACCGTGAATGCGGGCGGCGCACTTTACGGCGCCGGTATCGTCGGCAACACTTTCATCGCCAACGGCGGCATCTATGCGCCCGGCAACGGTGCCGCCGGCTCGAGCATGCAGGTTCACGGTAATCTCGGCCTTGCGGCCGGCTCGATTTATGCCGTTCAGGTGGGCAGCGTATCCAGCACGAGCCATGCGGTCGTTACCGGCAATGTCGCGCTGAACGGTACGGTCGGCGTTGCGTTGTCGCCGGGCAGCACCGTCATGAAGCACTATTCGATCATGGATTTTGCCGGCACGGCCACCGGCAATTTTGCCGGCGTTGCTGCGCCAGGGGGGCTGATCGGCACGACGACTGTCGGGTCGAACCAGGTGTTTCTCGATTTCACGCTGAATTATGGTGCGAAAAACGGGCTCAACATCAATCAGCAGAACGTCGCGACGACGCTTCAGAATTTCTTCAACGCCAATGGCGGGCTGCAAGCAGAATTCGCCGGTCTTAATCGCGGTGGCCTGACGCAGGCCGCTGGTGAACCCGCAACAGGATCGCAGCAGACGACCTTCAACGCGATGAACCTGTTCATGAGTCTGTTGACCGACGTGTTCGGCGGAGGGCGCAGCAGCGCTCCCGGTCCGACGCCCTATGCCGATGAGACCAGCGCGGATGCCTATGCTGCATCGGGCAAACGCCCGAGTGATGCCTTTGCCTCGATCTATCGCAAGGTCCCGGCACCGACATTCGAGCAACGCTGGGATGTCTGGGTGGCCGGCTACGGCGGCTCGCAGACCACCGACGGTCGTGCGGCACTCGGCTCGAACAACACCAACAGCAGCATCTACGGTACCGCGGTCGGGCTCGACTATCGCTTCTCACCGTCGACGGTCGCGGGTTTCGCGCTCGCCGGCGGTGGCACCGGCTTCGGTGTCAACGGACTGGGCTGGGGCCATTCGGACCTGTTCCAGGCCGGTGCTTTCGTTCGTCACAACGCCGGGCCCGCCTATATCACGGCGGCGCTGGCCTATGGCTGGCAGGATGTCACCACCAATCGCATCGTCACCGCTGCAGGCACCGATCAGTTGCGTGCGCGGTTCAACGCCAACGCCGTTTCGGGCCGTATCGAAGGCGGCTATCGCCAGGCGACGCCATGGATCGGTCTGACGCCTTATGCCGCGCTCCAGGCGACGATGTTCAATCTGCCGGGCTATTCGGAATTCGCCGTGGTCGGCAACAACACGTTCGCGCTCAACTATGCCGCCAAGGACGTGACCAGCACACGCACCGAGCTCGGCCTGCGCGCTGACAAATCATTTGCCGCTGCCGGCGGCGTGGTGACGTTGCGCGGCCGCGCCGCCTGGGCGCATGATTTCAACCCGGATCGCGCGGTCGGCGCAGTGTTCCAGACGCTGCCGGGTTCGGCCATCGTCGTGAACGGCGCCGCGCTGTCGCGCGATGCCGCGTTGACGACGGCCTCCGTGCAGATGAACTGGATGAACGGCTGGTCCGCGTCGGCGACCTTCGAGGGCGAATTCTCGAACGTCACGCGCTCCTACGCCGGCAAGGGCCTCGTACGCTACACTTGGTAGACGCTACCGTTTCTGTTGCGCCGGTTTGCGCGGCGGACGCGGAGCAGCAACGGTGGGTGCGGACGCTCCGCTCATCTTGTTGGCGGCTTCGCTGACATCGAGCAGCGAGCGGCGGGTGTCCTCGAGGAAGCTTGCCGATTTCTTCTTCATGGTGTCGGCGAGCTCGTGCAGCCCCTTCACCTTCTCGAACAGTTCGTCGGCCTTGCCGTCGACGAAGCCCGGCACCACGCCCTCTATCTTCGTGACCGCCTTGTCGAAGCCGGCAAATGCATCGTCCACCTTGAGCATCACCGCGTCGATCTCGTCACCCTTGCGGGTGAGATCGGCGGTGTAGGTTTCGAACGTGCGCAGGCCCTCCTTGATCGCCGGCGCGTTGCTCACGATCGTGCGGTCGACGCTGTGCAGCGTATCGACGATGGACTCGGCATCGCTGAGATCTGCGGTCAACACGGGGATGCCGTCCGAATCCAGCGGCACCGGAGGCGCGGAGGGGGCGCCGCCGATCAGCGAGACTGCGGCGATCCCGGTGAGACCCTGGAACTCGATGCCGGCCACCGTGTCCTTGCGAAGCGGCGCGGCGTTGTCGAGCGACACCAGTGCCACGACCTTGCGCGGACTCTCCAGTTTGATCGACAGGATCTGGCCGGCTGGCACGCCGTCGAAATTGACCGGGCCGCCGCGGCGCAGCCCGCTTGCGGAACCACCTTCGAACACGACGCGCAGCTGGCTGCGGCTCTGGCTGGCGCGCCATTTCTGCACGCCAAGCAAGCCGCCGAACGCGACGGCGATGACCGTCAGCGTCGCCGTTCCAATCACCAGATTGCTCGCGCGTGCCATGTAGTTGCGATTTTACGACCAAAGCGGGGAAGTTGGAAGGAGGCCGGACGGCCGCAATGGTAGCGTGGGCGGGTTAACGACTTGTCCGCCATAGCTCGAAGAGCGACGGCCGAAGCGTAACCCGCCGCCTTTTTCATCCTGTACCAGGTGGCGGATTATGCGGAGCCTGTCATCGGGCCGCGCATAGCGCGGACCCGGTGGCTCATCCGCCCTACGCGACATCAATGCTTGGCGGCGCGCTTGGCCGCGACGTTGTTCAGCACGATCAGCGCATCGACGGCGACGCCCGTCCTGGTGTTGATCAGGAACGGATTGACGTCGATCGAGGCGATCCGGTCGCCGGCATCCGCGATCAGGTTGGACATGCCAACCAGCGCTTTCACGGCGGAAGCCTCGTGCAGAGCCGGCTTGCCGCGATAGCCGCGCATCTTGATGCCGGCCTTGGTGCGGCCGATCAGGAGCCGCGCCTCGGCCTCGTCCAGCGGTGCGCCGGCAAGCGCCACGTCCTTCATCAGCTCGATGTCGATCCCGCCGGTTCCGAACAGCACGACGGGCCCCATCTCGGCGTCCAGCGAAGCGCCGACCACGAGCTCGAGATCCGCCTTGACCTGCTGCGCGATCAGGATGCCATCGAGACCAGGCTTGCCCTTGAGCTTCTTCACGCGCGCAGTGATATCGGCAAATGCCTTCTTCACTTCGGCCGCGCTGTTGAGGTTCAGCACCACACCGCCGATATCGGATTTGTGCAGGATCTCGGCGCTGACGACTTTCGCGACCACGGGAAAACCGATCTGCTTGGCGATCTTCGCGGCTTCCGCAGCCGTCTGGGCGATTGCCTCTTTCGAGATCGGGATGCCGTAGGCCTTCAGCAGCTTCTTCGAGGCGACCTCGTCGAGCGCGGCGCCGCTCGCCGACTTCAATGCCTTCTCCAGCACGGCGCGCGCGGCCGGCTTCGAGCTCGAGACGATGTCGGGCACTTCCTTGCGCAGCTTGGCATAAGACAGCAGCGACTTGATCGCGGTCACCGCGCGGTCCATGCCCTGCATCACCGCGAGATGCGGCAGCGATTTGCGCAAACCCTTGGTGAACTCGGTGAAGCCGATCGACATGGCGCTGATATAGATCACCGGTTTTGACGCATGGCGCGCCATCTCGTCGACGATGCGCAAATTGCGCTCACGCAGCTCATGGGGCGCCTTTGGAAACTCGGCGTCGATGATGACGATGTCGATGTCTGGATCGTCGATCATCAGCTTGATCGACTTCATGTAGACGGAGGGATCGACCACCGCCGCGAAACCGGCGTCGAGCGGATTGCCGACGATCGAGCCCGGTCCGAGCATCTTTCCCAGCTCGCTGCTGACATGCGGGCTGAGCGGCGCAAAATTCAGGCCTTGTGCATAGAAAGCATCGATCAGCATGCCGCGCTTGCCGCCTGATAGCGTCACCGCCGCGAGCCGGTCTCCCCTAGGCACGGTGGCGTGGACGAAGCATTCGGTGGTCTCGATCAATTCGTCGAGCCCGGCCACGCGGATCACGCCTTCCCGGGTTGCAATCGCATCGAACGTCTCGATCGAGCCTGCGAGCGCGCCGGTATGCGCCATCGCGGCGGCGCGACCACCCTCCGACGATCCGAGCTTGAGCGCGATCACCGGCTTGCTCGCGGCGCGCGCGGCTTTGCAGGCGTCGCGAAACGCCCTGGTGTTGCGCACGCCTTCGAGATAGACCACGATAACCTTGACGCTTGGATCCTCGGCGAAATAGCGCATCAGGTCCGGTGTCTCGAGCCCGGTCTCGTTGCCCGTGGTCACCATGTAGCCGACACCGACGCCGCGATCCTCCAGCGCCTGTCGGATCGCCATGACGATGGCGCCGGATTGCCCGGCGATCGCCACCGCGCCCTGTTCCATGGTGACCAGGCGGTCGTCGATATTGGTGAAGAGCTTTTCGCCGGCGCTCAGATTGCCGAGGCAGTTCGGGCCGGTGACGGCGAGTCCCGTTTCGTGCACGGCCTGTTGCAGCTCGGCGGCGAGCTTCTGGCTTTCCGCGTCCTGCAGCTCGCTGAAGCCCGAGGTGACGATGGTGGCCGACCGCGCACCGGCCGCGGCAGCGTCGCGGATCACCTGCACGGCAAAGCGTGCGGGCACCAGCACCAGAACATGATCGGGCTTTTCAGGCAGGCTCGCAAAATCCTTGTAACAAGGCACGCCCCAGATGGTCTGGCGCTTGGCGTTGACCGGATAGAGCCCGCCCTCGAAGCCGTATTTGACCAGATTGTTCCAGATGCGCTCTGCGTAATTGCCCGGCTTGTCGGTCGCGCCCACCAGCACGATGTTGTGCGGATGCAGCATGGCGTGAATGCCCTTGACGACGTCGCTCGCATCGGGAGACGGAGACCATGGGCGGGCAGGAACCGACGCTGCAGAGACTTGCGCTGCAGAGACCTGAGCTTCCATGGCGTGACCTCAGCTGTTGTTCTTCTTGGCAATGTGTCGTCTGATCGTAGGGTGAGTTGCGCGGAGTGGCAACCAGCGGGGCTGCATGCCGCATGGCGGAATGCGCAAGCGGATCGCAAGTGAAACCCTCAATCGCACGCCGAGGCTATTCACGATCTCCGATCAAGGTGGCATGCAGCAGGTAACGTTCGGGACCCGACGTGACGGCATCGAACGGCCAGCAAGTCGCAAGCACGAGCTCGACATCCGCCGCGGCGGGATCGATGCCTGACGCGTCGAAGCGGACAATCGTGGAGGAATCCGCGCGATAGCGAAAACGTCTGCCATCATTGCGGGTGACATCGATTTCGTCACCCATGGCAACATCCCGCAGGAAGCGAAAATGGGTATCGCGATGGGCTGCATAAACGGCGACGCCGCGCTCGCCGGCCTCCACCGTTTGATCAAGATGACCGGGTCCGAAGGCAAGAGCCTGGCCGCTGGTGCCGGCGAGCACGATAGCGCTGGCACCGATCCGCTTGACCTCGATCCGTGCCACCGGCCAGGTATCGGCCCAGGACCATGGTTTGACGGGTTGGCCGGCCGCTATGCTCCTGTCGAAGGCGCGCTCCAGCAGCACCTGCGCGAGCCACGCCTTGGCGTGGATGTAGGCGCCGTCGCCGAACAGGATGATGCCGATCAGCGCAAGCGCCAGGGGCGAGATGAGGCGAGGCATTGGTTCCACCAATGACGGGAAGAAAAATGCGCGCGCGACCGTTGGTACGGGACGGGCAGCCGCGCGCGCCAAGGAAGAGGAGTTCGGGGTGCTCCTCTCTCAAGCGGCGTCAGCGAGCAAGGCCTGACGTCGTTTGAACACGAACAGGATCAGGGCGAGCACGATCATGATCAGGCCTGCGATCATCTTCAGCTCGGCCGAAGTAGCGGTCTTGGGCAAACGGATCGTATCTTGCGTGACCGGAGCCGGCCGCCTTGCCGTGGGTTGGCCTGCATCGGCGTGGCGCTCACGCAACTGAGCCGGCGTCTGCTGCGGCCGTTCGCCGAAGACCTTGGCGAAGTCCCAGCCGGCCGGCAGGTTGATCGGAAGCTGGCTGAGCTTGAGCGGCTGGCCTTCGGGGCGGCTCGGCGTCTTGTCGACGGCGACAAGGCTGGTCAGGCGCGTGACGATCTGGTGATCGAGCGCCAGCGCCAGGATCGTCCTGTCCGTATCCTCCGGCGTCATCTCGCGCAGCGTGCGCGCCACCTCGGCATCGCCGATCTTGCGCCTCGCCCAAAGCTTCGACAGGCCCTTGCCTTCGGCCGCATTTTGCAGCGGCAGCGTCACCGACCACGGGCGGTCGCCGACACGACCCTTGATCTCCAGCGAGCCGGCGAGCTTGTCGAGTTTCGCGGCAAGCACCAGCGGTTCGCCGCGATAGATGTCGGGAATGATCGCGGGTGTGACGTCAGCTTTCGCGTCGGAGAATTTCGCGGTGAGGCTGGTCACGGCAGGATTCTCGAGCTTGGCGAACAGGCCGCGCATGCGCTCCTCGACCTGCTCGACCGAGCCGATATGGGTGAAGGCGCCGCGGCCGAGCTCGGAGGCCCGCGTCATCAGATAGGTATTGGGCGCGGAGCCAATGCCGACCATGAAGATGCGCGAGCGGCCGCGCATCGCGGTGATCGTCTCGAACAATTGCTGCTCGTTGCCGATCGCGCCATCAGTGAGGAAGACGATCTGGCGAACCATGTTGGTATCGGCGAGCTTGTCGGTCAGCGCAGCACGCATCGCAGGCACCATCTCCGTGCCGCCGCGCGCCTGCAACGCGCTGACGAAGGAGGTGGCCTCCCCGACATGGGCGGCGTCGGCCGGCACCGAGGCCGGAAACAGCACGTCCATGGTGTCGTCGAATCGGATCACGTTGAAACGGTCGTTCGGCTGCAAGCGGCCGAGCGCATAGAGAAGGCTCGCCTTGGCCTGCTCGATCGAGGTGCCGCCCATCGAGCCGGAATTGTCGATCACGAACACGACTTCGCGCGGCAGCGGCTTCTGTGTTGCCTGCTCGGCGGCCGGCGGTGTGACGAAAGCGAGCAGGTAGTCGGCATCGCCGACATGTTCGCGGAACAGGCCGACTGACGGCGCCTTCTCGGCAGTCGGCTTCCAGGTCAGCTCGAAGTCGCGATCGGCGGGCACGGTGCCGTCGGCCAGCGTCACGACGCGCGTCATGTTGTCGGGGCTCTCGATCTTGACGTTGTGGTGGTGGCTCTTCACCTCGCCGAGCGCAAAGCCCGCCTTCAGGTGGACGGTGATGCTGGTCGGATTGACCGGCGCGCTGGCTCCTGGAGTCTTGGCGGGATCAAGCACGGGCGAAGAGATGCGGTCGCGGTCGGGCACCGGGTCAGAATTGGTCGCGCCCCAGCCGGAGCCGTCATTGCGGAAATCGACGCTCTGCACGATCGGCGCCGGATTGTAGCGCGGCCCGACGACCAGCGGAACGCGCAGCGAATATTCGTTGCCGGACTGATGCACCGGCTCCTGATATTCGATCTGCACCAGCACGGTTTCGCCGGGGCCGATATTGGCGACCGAGTTGGTGAAGATGTTCGGCCGCTCCTGCTCGGTGAGCGCGGCCTTCTGCCCGGCGCGGCGCGCCTGCTCGTAGATCACGCGGGCCTGCTGACGCTCCTTGATGTCGCCGACGATGACGCGGTCGCCGACCACCATCTTCAGCGTGTCGACGGCGCCGTCGGTCGCGAGCGGGTAGACGTAAGTCGCCTCGACCCAGTCCGTGGTCGGGTTGCGAAAAACTTGAGTGACGCGCGTGCGCAGCGTCGGACCTGAGACCGTGATGTCGACGTCGGTCCCGAGACGGATGGCTTCGGTGGTGGCACCGTCCTGCTTCAGGAGCAGGCTGCCGGACTTGGCATCGCCGGGCTGGAGCAGGCTGGCCTGCTCCGTCGTCGCCGACCAGGATGTCTCGAAGCTCACCAGCAGGGCCACGAAGCTGACCAGGAGCACGGCAATGCTTTGCGCCAGAAGGAACAGCCCGACCTTGATGAGCCTGTCGAGCCAGGGGTGGGGTTCGTGGCCCTCGGCCATGTCGTAGCTGTCCATTTCACCTGCTCCCGAAAGCTGTTTGACGCTGCCGAGCATCGGTCGGGAGGGCCTGATTTCGCGAGCAGAATGATCGGCAATGTTCCGCCGTGGCCGGCCTGGGTCAGCCGCCGTTTTGGCGGACATGTCCGGTTTTGTGCTGACTTGTCCGCCCTGCTAGACTGGCGTCCGTGGAGCAGGATTGACGATGCAGACGCCGGATAAACTCAACGACGGGCAGCTTTCGGACGAGCAAAGCCGCGAGGTCGCGGAGACGATCCGCGAGGAAATCGCCAGGCGCCGGATCTCGCGGCAGGCGCTGGCCGAGCAGGCCAAGCTCAGCCTGTCGACCCTGGAGAAGGCGCTCGGCGGCCGGCGCCCGTTCACGCTGGCGACCACGGTCCGGCTGGAGCAGGCGCTGGGCGTCTCCCTGCGCAAGAACCCCGTCGCGCCGGCGCCTGCGGCCGGCAACGATGTCGCGCCTGACAGCCTCGGCTCCTATTCGCATCGCGCGGTGACCTGGCTCGAGGGAATCTACATCACACTGCGCCCGTCCTTTGGCGACAAGGATGCGATCTTCGCTTATCGCACCGAAATCGTCTGGGAGCCGAAAGCCTCCTCGTTGGTCTTTCGCGAGGGCGAGCGAACCGACACGGCCTATGAGCACACCGGCGAAGTTGCCGTGCCGCACCAGTCGGGCTTCATCTATCTCGTCATCAACAAGCACGGCCAGCATCGCGTCATCACGGTCTCGCGGCCGACCGTAACAGGCGCGATGTACGGCATCATCTCGACCCTGCGCGCCGGCGCCGGCTCGCAATTGACGCCGGTCGCGGCGCCGATCGCCTATGTGCCGCTCAAGAACATCCCGACGCCGTCGCTGGGGCGGGTCGCGCCTGGTGAGGCAAACCATGCGCTGTATCGCGATCATTTGCGCCGCACCATCGACGAATCGTTCGCGCTCCTCCTGCCGGGATAGTTCGTCCTCGCGGCTTGCATAAAAATAGCGGCCTTGCGGCCGCTATTTCGCTCCTATGTGCGCATTCATCGCGCTTTAGCCGCCGACCTCGGCGCTGATGATGTCGCCGAACAGCTCCCACTGGCCGCCCCTGAACCGCCACATCTTCAGCTGCTCGATCGGCGCAAAATCGCTGGCCGAGGTGTTGATCTTGATCCCCGGAATCAGCGTATCCGGGACAAAGTCCTTCAAGCTCGCGGCCTGCTTCATCACGTTCTCTCGGGTGAGATTGTCACCGGACTGCTTCAGCACTTGCACCATCGTCTGGGCCGCGGCGTAGCCGTAAACCAGATTGGTATCGGAGATGTTGGCGCCGGGCATGTATTTGTCGATGAAGGCCAGGAACTTCTTCATGCCCTCATTGTCCTTCCATTGCGGATCGGATGCGTCCATCAGGTAACCGGCCGACAGCACGCCTTCGGAAGCCTCAAAGCCCGCCGGCTTCATCACCGAGCCGATCGAGACCGAGACGTCGGTCATCAGATGCATCGGCTTCCAGTTGAGCTCGGCGATCTTCTTGATGGCCTGCGCCGCGAATTTCGGGGTCGAAATGTTGACGAAGACGTCGGCGCCGGTGTCTTTGAGCTTGACGATATGGGCGTCGATCGAAGGCTCGGAGGTCTCGTAGCTCTCTTCGGCCACGATCAGCTTCGAGGCCTTGTCGCCGAACACGTCCTTGATGCCGGCAAGGTAGTCTTTGCCGAAATCGTCGTTGGCATAGAAGATCGCGACCTTCGCGTCCGGCTTCTCCTTCAGAATGTACTTGGCGAAGATCCGCGCCTCGACCCGGTAGCTCGGCTGGAAGCCCATGGTCCAGGGGAAGTTATGCGGGTCGTTCCATTTGCTGGCGCCGGTGGCGACGAACAGCTGCGGGACCTTTTTGGAATTTTGATATTTCTGCACGGCGGTCTGGGTCGGCGTGCCCAGCGCGTTGAACACAAGGAAAACCTCGTCGCTTTCGATCAGCTTGCGGATCTGCTCCACCGTCTTCGGCGGCGAGTAGCCGTCGTCGTAGGAGATGAAGTTGATCTTGCGCCCGTTGATGCCGCCCTGGTCGTTGATCATCTTGAAATAGGCTTCCTCGGTCTTGCCGATGACGCCGTAGGCGGAAGCAGGACCCGAATAAGCCTCGACATTACCGATCTTGATCTCGGTGTCGGTGACACCGGTGTCGTACATCTTCTGGGCGAAAGCGCCCTGGGTCGAGAGCAGCGTCAATGCGGTTGCTGCGACAAGCAGGGAGAGTTTCTTGTTCATGAAAATTCCTTGGGGCTTTCTTTGCGGTTCTTCTGGACTGGATGAGGCACGTCGAAAAACAAAAGCGCCCGCGTGAGGGCGCTTTGATCAGGCGTTGGCGACTCTCTTGTCGACTTCCGAAGCCACCGAGAATTCCTTGCGCAGGGTCGGCTTGTGGATCTTGCCGGTGGCGTTGCGCGGCAGCGCATCGACGAAGCGGATCTGCCGTGGACATTTGAAGCGCGCCAGATTGGTTGCGCAATGCGCAAGGACATCGGTCTCGCTGAGCCGCTGGCCTTGCTTGACCGCAACGATGGCGAGGCCCACCTCGCCCCATTGCGGGTCGGGGATGCCGATCACCGCCGCTTCCGCGATCGCATTGAGCTGGTGCAGGACGTTCTCGACCTCGGCCGGATAGACGTTCTCGCCGCCGGAGATGTACATGTCCTTCCAGCGGTCGACGATGTAGTAGAAGCCCTCTTCATCAACCCGGGTCGCATCGCCGGTGTGCAGCCAGCCGTCGGTGAACGAGGATCTGTTCGCCTCCGGCCTGTTCCAGTAGCCGGGCGTGATGTTCGGTCCCTTGACCCAGAGCTCGCCGAGTTCACCGATATCGGCTTCGCTGCCGTCGGGACGAACGATCCGCACTTCGGTGTGCAGCACCGGCTTGCCCGCGGAGCCGGCCTTGCGGGCGGCGTCCTCGCGATCCAGCACCAGCACGGCCGGTGAGGTCTCGGTCATGCCGTAGCCCTGCTGAAGCGCGACGCCGCGCGCTTCCCACGCTTTCAGCAGCGGCACCGGCATCGGCGCGCCGCCGACACCGCCGACGATCAACCGCGAAAGATCGGTCGTTGCAAATGCCGGATGCTGCGCCATGAACTGGTAGATCGCGGGTACGCCGAAGAACACGTTGATGCCCTGCGCGGGATCGCCGATCAGGGCGAGCGCCGTGCCGGGATCGAACGTGCGCATGATCATCACCGTGCCGCCGGCATGCAGCACGGGATTGGTGTAGCAATTCAGCCCGCCGGTGTGGAACAGCGGCAGCACGGTGAGCAGCACCGAGGCCGGACCGATGCAGGCGGGCCCGCCGAGGTTGACGCAATTCCAGAAGGTCATGCCATGGGTGATGGTCGCGCCCTTTGGATGACCCGTGGTGCCCGACGTGTACATGATGGTCGAGACATCATCGAGCGTGACGTATTCAGCGCGGCCGAGCGGTTTTGCGCCCGCGATGCCGGCCTCATAGGCTCCGCCGGGTCCCAGCAGCAGGCTGGTCGCGACGTTGCAGAGTTTTGCGACAGCGAGCGCCGTCTCGGCCAGATCAGCGTCGTGGATCACCACAACAGGCGCGCAATCGCCGGTGATGAACTGAAGCTCGGGCACGGTGAGGCGGGTGTTCAGGGGCACGAAAACGGCGCCTAACCGTCCGCAGGCGAACTGCACCTCCAACGTATCGGTGGCGTTCAGCGCCAGCACCGCAACCCGGTCGCCGCGCGAGATTTCTAGCGTATGGCGGAAGAACGAGGCGAGGCGCGAGACGCGCGCGTCGAGCTGCGCATAGGTGAAACGGCGCTCGCTCGCGAGGTCCACGGCTGCGACCTTTTGAGGAGCGCGGCGCGCGTGATGAGCGATCCAGTCGTAGTAACGAACGGCCAACACTCCCTCCCTCGGCGGTCTTGTGCCGCGTGAACTTTATTGCTGTGCACCATGCCCGGCGTGGCCCTGGGAGGCCAGCCGGAGTTTTGTGCTGCAGTCTTTTTTGATTTGGAGTTGGCCTGCGAGGGGCGAAAATCGTCTTGCGTTGAGTTGCTAGGTCGCGGCCGATGGGGTGCCGCTCCTCCAGTCAGCCACTCCGCGCAAGTGAACCGCCGATGTTCCGGCCATGGTGAAATGCGAAGAGAGTCGTCGAAGGCGCGCATGCCATGAAGAGCCCGTTCTATACCGCCGAGCATGACGCCTTTCGCGACGTGATGCGTCGCTTCGTCGACAAGGAGATCGCGCCTTTCGCCCATGAATGGGACGAAGCCGGCGAATTTCCCCGTGCGCTCTATCGCAAGGCGGCCGGGATCGGCCTGTTGGGGCTCGGATTCCCCGAGGAATATGGCGGGATCGCCGCCGACCAGTTCATGAAGATCGTCGCGAGCCAGGAACTGGCACGGGCCGGCGCCGGCGGCGTCAGCGCCAGCCTGATGAGTCACACCATCGGCTCGCCGCCGATCGCGCGTGCGGCGCGCCCCGAGGTCAAGGCGCGCGTGCTGCCGCAGGTGCTCTCCGGCGAGAAGATCTCCGCGCTTGCGATCACCGAGCCGGGCGGCGGTTCTGATGTCGCGAACCTGCGCACCCGCGCGCGGCGGGACGGCGATCACTACGTCGTGAGCGGCGAGAAGACCTTCATCACCTCGGGCGTGCGCGCCGATTATCTGACCGTTGCGGTGCGCACCGGCGGCGAGGGTGCCGGTGGCGTCAGCCTGCTCCTGATCGAGGGCGACACGCCCGGCCTGTCGCGCACCAGGCTGAAGAAGATGGGCTGGTGGGCCTCCGACACCGCGACCTTGCATTTCGACGAGTGCCGCGTGCCGGCCGAGAACCTGATCGGCGAGGAAGGCCAGGGCTTCAAGATCATCATGCAGAATTTCAACAGCGAGCGCATGGGCATGGCCGCCGGCTGCACCGCCTTCGCGCGCGTCTGCCTCGACGAAGCGGTTGCCTACGCGAAGGAGCGCAAGACCTTCGGCAAGCCGCTCGCCCAGCATCAGGTCATCCGCCACAAGATCGTCGACATGGCGCAGAAAGTCGCAGCTTCCCAGGCAATGCTGGAAATGCTGGCTTGGCGGCTGGAGCAGGGCGAGAGCCCGGTTGCCGAAATCTGCATGATGAAGAACCAGGCCACGCAAACCATGGCGTTCTGCGCCTCGGAAGCGGTGCAGATCTTTGGCGGCGCCGGCTTCATGCGCGGCATCAAGGCCGAGCGCATCTATCGAGAGGTCAAGGTCAACGCCATCGGCGGTGGCACCGAGGAGATCATGAAGGATCTGGCGTCGAGGCAGATGGGGTTGTAGCCCGTCATTCCGGGGCGCGCGCAGCGCGAACCCGGAATCCATCAGGCCGCGTTGACCGTAGAAAATGGATTCCGGGCTCATCGCTTCGCGATGCCCCGGAATGACAAGAGGAAGAAATGCTATTCACCGCCGACCACGATGACATCCGCCGTTCGCTCCAAAAATTCATCGCTAACGAGATCAACCCTCATGTCGATGAATGGGAGAAGGCCGACATCTTCCCGGCGCACGAGCTGTTCAAGAAGATGGGCAGCCTTGGCTTCCTCGGCCTGAACAAGCCGGTCGAGTTCGGCGGCTCGGGCCTCGACTATTCCTATGCGCTGATGATGGCGGAAGAGTTAGGGGCCATCACCTGCGGCGGCGTGCCGATGGCGATCGGGGTGCAGACCGACATGGCGACGCCGGCGCTGGCGCGATTCGGCTCGGACGAGGTGCGGCGCGAGTTTCTCAGCCCCTCGATATCAGGCGATTACGTCGCCTGTATCGGCGTCTCCGAACCGGGCGCCGGCTCAGATGTCGCCTCGATCAAGACCACCGCGCGCTCCGACGGCGACGATTACCTCATCACCGGCGGCAAGATGTGGATCACCAACGGCACCCAGGCCGACTGGATCTGCCTGCTCGCCAACACCGGCGATGGTCCGGTTCACCGCAACAAATCTCTGATCTGCGTGCCCATGAAGGCCAAGGGCGTCACTGTCGCGCGAAAACTCGACAAGATGGGCATGCGCTCGTCCGACACGGCGCAGATCTTCTTCGACAATGTCCGCGTGCCCAAGCGCAACCGGATCGGCGAGGAGGGCAAGGGATTCACCTACCAGATGATCCAGTTCCAGGAGGAGCGGCTCTGGGGTGCGGCGGCCTGCCTCAAGGCGCACGAATACATCATCAACGAGACCATCGAATACACCCGCAACCGAAAGGCCTTTGGCCAGAGTATCCTCGACAACCAGGTCGTGCATTTCAAGCTCGCGGAGATGCAGACCGAGGTCGAGCTGCTGCGCGCGCTGATTTATCGCGCGGCCGAGCAGCTGGTCGCCGGCGAGGATGTGACGAAGCTTGCGACCATGGCCAAGCTGAAGGCTGGCCGGCTGGGCCGCGAGCTCACCGACGCTTGCTTGCAATATTGGGGCGGAATGGGCTTTACCAACGAAACGCCGGTCAGCCGCGCCTATCGCGACAGCCGTCTGACCTCGATCGGCGGTGGCGCCGACGAGGTCATGCTGATGGTTCTGTGCAAGATGATGGGCACGCTGCCGGGTAGTAAGGGGAACGCCTGATGATCACGCTTTATCATTGCGACGCCGCGCGCTCGTTCCGTCCGCTCTGGATGCTGGAGGAGATGGGGCTGCCGTATGATCTGAAGATGCTGCCGTTCCCGCCGCGGGTCTTCGCCAAGGAATATCTCGCGCTCAATCCGCTCGGCACGATTCCCTTCATGGTCGACGGCGAGACCAAGATGACGGAGTCTTCGGGCATCTGCCATTATCTCGGCATCAAGTACGGTCCGACGCCGCTGATGGTCGGTCCCGAAGATCCCGCCTACGGCGCCTTCCTGAACTGGATGTATTTCAGCGACGCCACGTTAACCTTCCCGCAAACACTGGTGCTCCGTTACACCCAGCTCGAGCCGGAGGAGCGACGCAATCCGCAGGTCGCCACCGACTATGCCAAGTGGTTCCTGGGACGCCTGCGCGCCGTCGAGGCAGCGACCGCGAATGCCGAAACCTTGTGCGCCGGCCGCTTTACCGCCGCTGACATTGTCATTGGTTATGCACTCCGCCTCGCGGAAAATATCGGGCTCGCCAGGGATTTCGGGCCGAATGTCGCAGCCTATTGGGCACGCCTGCAGCAGCGCGACGGATTCAAGCGTGCGGTTGCTGCGGAGCAGAAGGCTGGCGCTGAGCAGAATGTTGCGCCGCGCGTGAGGGTGTAAGGGAAGCTGTCATTCCGGGGCGATGCGAAGCATCGAACCCGGAATCTTGCGCGGCAATCTCGAAGTTCCGGGTTCGGTCCGGAGCCTGTCATCGGGCCGCGCTTTGCGCGGACCCGGTGGGACCGCCCCGGAACGACAAAGCATGTTTCCATGACAGCGCTATCCCGCCGTGACAGCGCCCAAATTTCCGCTAAGGTGACCCTCGTCCGCAGCGGCCACAGAGCCGCGCGAGGAGGATACCCAATGGAAGACAAGGGTCGCGAATCCGACCATTTGATGCTGATCACGCCAGAACGGGTCTTCTATGCCGGCTTGCTCGGCAGGCCCCGCAAGCGGACCCCAGGTTGCTGCCACGTCTATGTCGCTGTGAAAGGCAGCCTGCATATGACCATCGACGACGTCCTCGCCACCGCCGAGCTGTTCGTCACCCTGCCGAACCAGCGTCATTCCATCGCCAGCGACTACCGCACCGCCATCAGCGTCACGCTCGAGCCGGAAAGCATGCCGGACGGCGTGATCGAGGCTCTGGCCCAGCGGTTGATGGGCCCGGATCGTGCGATCTACGCCCGCAAGATTCTCGCCGCCTACGCGCTGCTGCGCGAGCGTCGCTACGGCGACATCGCCACCGCCGAATTCGACGAGATGTGCTTTGGCGAAGCGCTGCCGCGCCGCGTGCTCGACCCCCGCGTCACGCGCGCTGTCGCCCGCATCGAGCGCTTCTCGGGCGAGCCGGTGACGGCTGATACCTGTGCAGCCGAAGTCGGCCTCTCGGCCTCGCGCTTCCTGCATCTGTTCAAGGAAGAGACCGGCATCTCGTTCCGCTCCTTCCGCGCCTGGAAGCGTGCGCGGCATTTGCTGCACTTCGCCAACCAGGATCTCAACCTCGCCCATCTCGCGCAGGACATCGGCTATCCCGACTCGACCCATTTCAGCCATTCGATCCGCCGCTTCTACGGATTGAAGCCGCGCGCGATCTTCGTCGGCTCGCGGGATCTGGCAATCTATCGCAGCAACGAGACGGTAAGGCTCGATATCGCTTCGTAGGGTGGGTTAGCCCTGCAGATGCGCAAAGCGCATCTGCGTAACCCACCTCTTTTGCGTCCGCGGAGATAGACCTTGGTGGGTTACGCCTTCGGACTACGCTTCGCGTAGCCGAGGGCTGACCCACCCTGCGATTTCTCGTCTTTTCTCAGCTTCTCCGCGCAAGAAGCCGCATGCCCTGCATCACATGATCGCCAGCGTTGAATACTCAACGTTGCGAGACACCAGTGGTATGAGCGACAAGGCCGTCATCACCTGCGCGCTGAACGGCGTGCTCACCGATCCGAAGCAGCACAACGTCCCCGTGACGCCCGAGCAGATGGCGCGCGAGGCCAAGGCTGCGTTCGATGCGGGCGCGTCCATCATGCACATTCACCTCCGCCAGCAGGCGCCCAACAAAGGTCATCTGCCGTCCTGGGAGGTCAGCGTCAGCAAGGAGATCCAGCAGGCCATCCGCGAAGCCTGTCCCGGCGTCATCATCAACCACACTTCGGGCGTCTCGGGGCCGAACTATTCCGGCGCGCTCGACTGCATCCGCGAGACCAGGCCGGAGATCGCCGCCTGCAACGCCGGCTCGCTGAATTATCTGAAGGTGAAGGCCGACAACACCTGGGCCTGGCCGCCGATGATGTTCGACAATGCGGTCGAGAAGGTGAAGGACTATCTCGACGTCATGAACGAAGTCGGCACCATTCCCGAGTTCGAGTGCTTCGATGTCGGCATCGTCCGCTGCGTCGGCATGTACACCCAAGTCGGTATGTACAAGGGCCCGCTCGAATATAACTTCGTGATGGGCGTCGCGTCCGGAATGCCTGCCGATCCCGAGCTGCTGCCGATCCTGCTCAAGCTGAAACGGCCCGAAGCACATTGGCAGGTCACCGCGATCGGCCGCGAGGAGATCTGGCCGCTTCACCAGCGTTGTGCCGAGCTCGGCGGTCACTTGCGCACCGGTCTCGAGGACGCCTTCTATCTCGCCGACGGCAAGAAGGTGACGTCGAACGGCCAGCTGATCGAAGCCATCGCCGCCTGCGCCCGCCGCGCCGGTCGCGAGATCGCGAGCCCATCAGAGGCGCGGAAGATCTTTGGGACGAATCGCTGAACATCCTCGTCGTTCTGGGGCGATGCGTAGCATCGAACCCGGAACCTCGAGATTCCGGGTTCACGCTTCGCGTGCCCCGGAATGACGATAAGGTCTGTCATGTCCATTCTCGAGAACACCATCTCCCCCGGCAGTGCCACCTACCACGCCAATCGCGATGGCATGCTCGGCCTGATCGATCGCATGCGCGCGCTGGAGGAGCGCACGCGCACGGCGTCGGCCGCTGCGAAAGATCGCTTCCACAAGCGCGGCCAGTTGTTGCCGCGCGAGCGTGTCGCGCTGGTGCTCGATCCCGGCGCGCCCTTCGTCGAGCTGTCGACGCTCGCCGGCTACATGTTCGATGTTCCCGATGCAGCCAAGAGCGTGCCGGGCGGCGGCGTCATCGCCGGCATCGGCCTCGTCTCGGGCATTCGCTGCATGGTCAGCGCCAGTGATTCCGGCATCGATGCCGGTGCACTGCAGCCGTATGGCCTCGACAAGACGCTGCGGGTGCAGGAGCTCGCGCTAGAGAACAAGCTGCCTTACGTGCAGCTCGTCGAAAGCGCCGGCGCCAATCTGTTGCGCTACCGCGTCGAAGACTTTGTCCGCGGCGGCAACATCTTTCGCAATCTGGCCCGGCTCTCGGCCGCCGGACTGCCCGTCGTGACTGTCACGCACGGCTCGTCCACGGCGGGCGGCGCCTATCAGACCGGCCTGTCCGACTACATCGTCATGGTCCGCGGCCGCACCCGCGCCTTCCTTGCCGGGCCGCCGCTGCTGAAGGCCGCGACCGGCGAGATCGCGACCGAGGAAGAACTCGGCGGTGCCGAGATGCACACGCAAATCTCCGGTCTCGGCGACTACCTCGCCGAAGACGATCGCGACGCATTGCGCATCGCGCGTGAGATCATGGCCGCGCTCGAATGGGAGCGGCCGGGCCGGGCGCCGTTGGAGTTCAAGCCGCCGCGCTACGATCGGGACGAGTTGCTCGGAATCATGCCGATGGACCACAAGCGGCCTGTCGACATGAAGCAGGTGATCGCGCGCATCATCGACGACTCGGATTTCACCGAGATGGCGCCGAACTACGGCCCGGCCACCGTTTGCGGCCATGCCCGCATCGAAGGCCAGGCGATCGGCATCATCACCAACAATGGTCCGCTCGACCCCGCCGGCGCGAACAAGGCGACGCATTTCATACAGGCATGTTGCCAGACCCGCACGCCGATCCTCTATCTCAACAACACCACCGGCTACATGGTGGGCCGAGCCTATGAAGAAGCCGGCATGATCAAGCACGGCTCCAAGATGATCCAGGCGGTGACCTCGGCGACCGTGCCGCAGATCACCATCTATTGCGGCGCTTCGTTCGGAGCCGGAAATTACGGCATGTGCGGACGCGGCTTCCATCCGCGCTTCTGCTTCTCCTGGCCAAACGCCAAGACTGCCGTGATGGGCGGCGAGCAGGCCGCCGAGACCATGGCGATCGTGACAGAAGCTGCCGCCGCTCGCCGGGGCAAGCCGATCGAGAAGGACAAGCTGGACGCCATGAAGGCGCAGATCGTCGGCGTGTTCGACGGCCAGATGGACGTATTCTCGACCAGCGCCCGTGTGCTCGACGACGGCGTGATCGATCCGCGCGATACCCGCGCGGTGCTCTCCGAAGTGCTCGCGATCTGCCGCGAGGGCGATGCACGGACACCCCAGCGCATGCAATTCTCGGTGGCTCGCCCATGAGGAACGGATCAGTGTCGCACCGCCCGTTCTTCAAGGTCTTGATCGCCAATCGCGGCGAGATCGCGCTGCGCGTGATGCGCAGCGCGCGGCGGCTCGGTCTCAGCGTCGTCGCGGTCTATTCGGATGCGGATCGCGATGCGCTCCATGTGCGACAGGCCGACCAGGCCGTGCGGATCGGCGAAGCGCTGCCGGCGCAATCCTATCTCAACATCCCCGCGATCGTTGCCGCGGCGGAGGCGAGCGGCGCGGACGCTGTGCATCCCGGCTACGGCTTCCTCGCCGAGAACGAGGATTTTGCGCAAGCCTGCAAGGACGCTGGCCTCGTCTTCATCGGCCCCTCGCCGCAGGCGATCGAGGCGATGGGCAACAAGGCCGGTGCCAAGGAGATCATGAAGAAGGCCGGCGTGCCTATCGTACCCGGCTACCAGGGTGCCGATCAAAGCGACGAGGTCATGCTCGCGGAAGCCAGGAAGATTGGCTTCCCCGTGATGATCAAGGCCGTCGCCGGCGGTGGCGGTCGCGGCATGCGGCTTGTCGCCGATGCGACGGCGTTTCCGGATGCGCTGCGCAGCGCACGTTCGGAGGCAAAGGCGGCGTTTGGCGATCCTACGGTCATTCTCGAGCGGGCGATCCAGAATCCGCGGCATATCGAGATCCAGGTGTTCGGCGATATCAACGGCAACGCCATCCATCTCGGCGAGCGCGATTGCTCGGTGCAGCGCCGGCACCAGAAGCTGATCGAGGAAGCACCATCGCCGGCGGTGACGCCGGAGCTGCGCGCAAAGATGGGCGAGGTCGCCGTCGCGGCCGTGAAGGCGCTGCGCTACGAGGGCGCCGGCACGCTCGAATTCCTGCTCGATGCCAGCGGTGCGTTCTACTTCATGGAGATGAACACACGCCTCCAGGTCGAGCATCCCGTGACCGAGGCGATCACCGGGCTCGATCTCGTCGAGCTGCAACTGCGCGTCGCGCGCGGCGAGCCCTTGCCGGTCACGCAACAGGACATCAAGTTCTCCGGCCACGCCATCGAGGTCCGGCTGTGCTCGGAAGATGCCGCGCAGGACTTCATGCCGCAGTCCGGCCGCATGGCGCGCTGGCAGGTGCCGGACTGCATCCGCGTCGAGCACGCGCTGCAATCGGGCTCGGAGATCCCGCCGTTCTACGATTCCATGATCGCCAAGGTGATCAGCCACGGCGCCACGCGCGAGGAGGCGAGGGGAAAGCTGATCGTCGGACTGGAGCGGCTCACGGCTCTGGGCGTCACGACCAACCAGGCCTTTCTGATGTCCTGCCTGCGTCATCCCGGCTTTGCCGGGGGTGAGGCAACGACGGCTTTCATCGGCACGCATCGCGACGAGTTGCTGGCGCCACGGGCGGATGCCGCGTTCGACACGGCCTTGGCCGGCCTGTTGCTCTACGTCACGAATTCGCGCGCGCCTTCGTGGCGGGGTGGCCGGAGCCTGTCGACGACGTTCCCGCTACCAGCGAAGATCGAAATCGCCGGCCACGCGCTCGAGCTCGACATCACCCGCGAGCGCGACGGCAGCTTCACCGTCAGCACCGAGGGGCGGCAGGACAAGTTCGAGATCGACCAGCTCGATGCCGACGCCATCCGCTTTCGCCATGACGGCCTGATGGACGGCGCAAAATTCCTGCGCGATGGCGACCGGCTCTACCTCCAGCACCGCGGCATCCCACTCGCGGTCACGGATCTCACCCTCGCTGCGCCAAAGGCCGCGGCTGCCAATGGCGGTGATGGCAAAGTCCGCGCCGCGATGAACGGCCGCGTCGTCGCCGTCCTGGTCAAGCCGGGCGATCGCGTCACCGCCGGTCAGCCGGTGATGACGCTGGAAGCGATGAAGATGGAGCACGTCCACAAGGCCGGCATCGACGGCGTGGTCGCCGCGATCGACGTCGCCGAGGGCGAGCAAGTCACGACGGGCAGGATCGTCGCGGAGATCGGGGCGTAAAATTATAATCATTTCAATGTGATCTGCATCAGAATGCGAGCACACGCGACATCTATTGAACATTGTTCATTTTCCAGCTACTAATACTGAACAAAGTTCATTTGTCCGCGGAGATGTACATGTTGCGCGCGACTGATCCAGCCCACGAGACCGCTGCCACGCTCCCTTCAATATCCAGCAGAGACCGCCTCACCACTCGCGAAAAATATTTGCTCGCGGGGATGTCAGTACTGGCACTGGCAGCGATTTCCGCCCCGGCACTGCCCGCGTCCGCGTGGCACATTCCGCATTACGTCGACGGCCGCAGCTGGCTCGGCATACCCAACGCCGGCGACGTGCTCAGCAATCTCGCCTTCCTCGCGATGGCCGTTTGGGGCTCCGAGCGCCTTCGCGGGCGTAACGATGCGCCCGTGGGGACGAGTTGGCTCTTCGTGGGGCTGATCCTCACCTGCCTCGGCTCGGGCTTCTATCATCTGGACCCGGACATGCCGCAACGGCTGATCGCCGATCGTCTCGGCATGTCGGTCGCGTTCGCGGGCTTTCTCGGCATTGCGGCCAGCGAGCGTATCAGCGTGCGCGCAGGCGAGGCCGTGCTGGTGCTGACGATGCTCGCGGGCCCGCTCACGGCCTGGGTGGCGCGTGAGAACCTTACGCCATGGGCGGTCGTGCAGTACGGCGGGATGGTGCTCGCCTTGGGACTGGCGTTGACGCGATCGCGGCCCGGCACGATCGGCGTGCCACTGGGCAGCGTGATTGTCTTTTACGTGCTGGCCAAACTCTTCGAACTCGGTGACGCGACCATTTTCGAGGCGACTGGACAGCTCGTTTCCGGCCACACGCTGAAGCATCTTGCTGCCGCGTTGGCGGCTTGGCCGGTGATACGGGCGCTGGGGCCTAAAGCATGATCCGGAAAAGTGTGCAGCGGTTTTCCGACAAGATCATGCTCAAACTTGATCACCCCGCCCCATCCCCTCGTTGAGCAGGCACGCGACCTGATGCCCATCGCCGGCATCCAGCAGCACCGGCCGTTCGGTCCTGCATCGCTCCATCGCAAACCGGCAGCGCGTGTGAAACGCGCAGCCGGGCGGCGGGTTGACCGGGCTTGGCACGTCGCCGTCGACCAGCGGCGCGAGCTTCTTCGCAAGCGGGTTTGCGATCGGCACCGAGGCGAGCAGGGCCTGCGTGTAGGGATGACGCGGGTTGCGGAACAACTCGTCCTTGTCGGCGATCTCGACGATGCGACCCAGATACATCACCGCGACGCGGTGGCTGATATGGGCGACCACGGCGAGGTCGTGCGCGATGAACAGGTAAGAGAAGCCGTGCTGCTTCTGCAAATCGATCAGGAGATTGATCACTTGCGCCTGGATCGAGACGTCGAGCGCGGAGACCGGTTCATCGCAGACGATCAGGCGGGGCCCCAGCGCGAGCGCCCGCGCGATACAGATACGTTGCCTTTGTCCGCCGGAGAACTGATGCGGAAAATTGCGCATCTGGTCAGGCCGCAAGCCCACCTGCTCGAACAGCTTTGCGACGCGCGCCTCCAGCGCCTTGCCGGTCGCAAGGCCGTGGACCGCGATCGGCTCGCCGACGATATCGCCCGCCGTCATGCGCGGATTGAGGGACGCGAACGGATCCTGGAACACGATCTGCATCGAGCGCCGATACGGGCGAAGTGCGGTCTTGGAGAGATGCGTAATGTCCTCGCCATCGAGGCGAATCCGGCCTGAGGTCGGCTCGACCAGCCGCAGCACGCTACGCGCCACCGTCGACTTGCCGCAGCCGGATTCGCCGACGAGGCCGAGCGTCTCACCGGCACCGAGCGAGAATGACACGCCGTCGACCGAGTGCACGGTGCCGATTTGCCGGCGCAGCACGCCGGCGCGTACCGGATAATGCTTCTTGAGGTCGGTGACTTCGAGCAGCACCTTGGTCATGCCACCTCCGCCACGTCAGCCGCCCGCCAGCAGGCGGCAAGATGGCCCGCGCCCCAATCGGCCAGCGGCGGATATTCGGCCTCGCAGCGTTTCACGGCGAGCTTGCAGCGCGGCGCGAAGGCGCAGCCCTTTGGCAGCCGCACCAGCGACGGCACCGTGCCCGGGATTTCGTTCAGCCTCTCCTGCGCGGCGACACCTGACGCAGGCACCGCGGGAATCGAGGCCATCAGCCCGCGCGTATAGGGATGCTTCGGCGCCGCGAACAGCGCCTCGACGCTGGCCTCCTCGACCTTCCGCCCCGCATACATCACGATCACCCGCTGCGCGGTCTGTGCGACGACGCCGAGATCGTGCGTGATCAGCACGAGCCCGGTGCCGAGTTCCTTCTGCAGGTCGAGGATCAGCGCCAAAATCTGCGCCTGGATGGTGACGTCGAGCGCGGTGGTTGGCTCGTCCGCGATCAGCAGCGCCGGCCGGCACGCCAGCGCCATCGCGATCATCGCGCGCTGACGCATGCCGCCGGAGAGCTGATGCGGATATTCGCGCGCGCGCCGTGCCGGTTCGGGGATGCGCACCAGCCGCAGCATTTCGACCGCGACATTGCGGGCCTCCTTGCTCGACAGTTTCCGGTGCAGCCGCACGGCCTCGACGATCTGGTCGCCGATCCGGATCACCGGGTTGAGCGAGGTCATCGGCTCCTGGAAGATCATGGAGATGCGATTGCCCCGGATCTTGCGCATCTCCGCTTCGTCCAGCGCCAGCAGATCGGTGCCTTCGAGCGAGATCGAGCCGCCGACGATGCGCCCGGGCGGATCAGGCACCAGCCGCATCAGCGACAGCGCGGTGACGCTTTTGCCGCAGCCGGATTCGCCGACGATGGCGAGAGTCTCACCGCGTCGTACACTGAACGAGAGGTCGTCAACGGCCTTGAACAGGCCGGAATTGGTAAAGAACACCGTCTTCAGGTTCTTCACCTCGAGCACGAGATCTGATTCTTGGGCCATCAGCCGCGCTGCCTGGGATCGAGGATGTCGCGCAGGGCGTCACCGAACAGATTGGCCCCGAATACGGCGAGGCTGATCGCGATGCCCGGGAAGATCACCAGCCACGGTGCGGTGCGGACATATTCGGCCGCTGATTCCGACAGCATGCGGCCCCAGGATGGATAAGGCTCGGGGATACCGAGGCCGAGGAAGGAGAGCGAAGCTTCGGTCAAAATGGTCGAGCCGAGCTGCGCGGTCGCGAGCACGATCAGCGGCGCCAGCGTGTTCGGCAGCACGTGGCGCAGCGCGATGCGCACCTCGCTCATACCGATCGATTTCGCCGCTTCCACGAACGGCTGCTCACGCAACGCCAGCGTGTTGGCGCGTGTCACGCGCGACACGGTCGGGATCAGCGGAATGGCAATGGCGATGATGACGTTCGGCAATGACGGGCCGAGCGCGGCCGTCATGATCAGGGCCAGCACCAGCAGCGGCAGCGCCTGCAAGATGTCGGAGACGCGCTGGAACACGAGGTCGACCCAGCCGGAGAGATAGCCGGAGGTGAGGCCGACCATCACGCCGATCGTGCCGCCGAGCGCGGTCGAGCCGATGCCGACCGCAAGCGAGATCCGCGCACCATGGATGATGCGGCTGAACACGTCGCGGCCAAAGGAATCCGTGCCCATCCAGTGCGCGAGGCTCGGCCGCATCAGCGCGTGCGCGGAATCGACGCTCAGCGGATCATAGCGCGCGATGAAATCGGCGAAGATCGCCGTCAGCACGAACAGCGTCATGATCACGAGCCCGGCCGCGCCGAGCACATGCCGCTGCGCCAGAAACAGCACGCGCCGCCAGCCGCCCGTCGCATGCGCGCCGGCCCGTCTCAGTTCAACGTCAAAGTCGATCGCGGCCAAGCTGATCTCCTAATCCGTGTACCGGATGCGCGGGTCGAACACGGCGTAGAGCATGTCAACGATGAAATTCGCGCTCACCACCACGACGGCAATCAGCATCACGAGGTTCTGCACGATCGGATAGTCACGCCAGCGGATTGCCTCGACCAGGAAGCGCGCGACGCCGGGGATGTTGAACACGGTTTCCGTCACGATCAGGCCGCCGATCAGGAACGCCGCCTCGATGCCGATCACGGTGATGACGGGCAGGATCGCGTTCTTCAGCGCGTGGTGATAGTTCACGGCGGCATCGGAAGCGCCCTTGGCTCGCGCGGTGCGAATGTAATCCTGCCGCAGCACCTCCAGCATCGAGGAGCGGGTGATGCGCATGGTCAGCGCCGAGCTGCGGAAACCGACCACCATCGCCGGGATGCAATAGGTTGCGAATGCCTCGCCAAAACTCTGCGGATTGGGATTGAAGATCGGCATCTGTCCGAACAGTGCGACCGACGCGGTCAGAACCAGAAGGCCGAGCCAGAACGAGGGTAGTGACAATCCGCTCAGGCTGACCACTCGCAAGGCGTAGTCGATCCGCGATCCCTGCTTCACCGCGCTGATGACGCCAAGGGGAATACCGATCGAGGCCGAGAACAGCAGTGCGAGGCCGGCGAGCCGCGCCGTGATCGGGATCCGCGGCAGGATTTCCTGCAGCGCCGGCTTCTCCGAGACGTAGGAGTAGCCGAAATCGCCGCGCAGGAAGCCGCTGATCCAGTGCCAATATTGCAGGATCAGCGGCTGGTCGATGCCGAGCTCCTTTTCCAGATTGGCCTTGTCGGCGGGATCGACATAGCCGGCCGCGGCGAACAGGATGTCGACGATATTGCCGGGCACGATGCGCAACAGGAAGAAGATGACGACCGAGATCCCGAACAGGGTCACGAGCATCAGGAACACGCGCCGCACCAGATAGGCAAACATTCGCGCCCTCCCGCCGAGCCGCTAAAGCGCGATGAAACCGGATTGAATTGTCATCGCGCTTTAGCTCCTTCTTTGGGGATGATCTCCGCGCAAACGCGTTCCGCGTTTGTCGCGGGGGAAAACCGCTGCACACTTTTCCGGATCATGCCGTTACGCGCCCGTCCGCTGCGCTACTTGTCCATCCAAAGATCTTCGTACCGGTACCCATTATAGGAGCTGTTGGTCATGATAGTCACGCCCTTGACGTAGGGCTGCCAGCAGGTGCCGGTGCGAGCGTGGAAGATGATCGGGCGCGCGACGTCCTCCTGCAACTTCTTGTCGATGTCCCAGACCAGCTTCTTGCGCTTGGCGACGTCGGTCTCCTGCGACTGCACGTCGAACAGCTTCTCGATCTCCTTGTTGCAGTAGTTGGTGTAGTTGCGCTCGGACCCGCAGGAATAGTTCTCGTAGAAGGACTGGTCGGGATCGTCGACCGCGTTGCCCGTCAGGTTGAGGCCGAGCATGTAGTCCTTGCGCGCGATCTTCGGGAACCAGTTGGCGGTCTCGACCACGTCGAGCTCGCCGTCGATATAGATGCTCTTGAGCTGGTCGATCAGGATCACAGCGGGATCGCGATAAACAGGGATGTTGCGGGTCGAGACCTTGACGGCGAGATGCTTGTCCGGCCCGTAGCCGGCCTTCTGCATCAGCTTCTTGGCTTCCTCGCGGTTGGCGTTGATGTCGGGGCCGTAGCCGGGAATGCTCTCCAGCATCTCCTTTGGCATGCCCCATAGCCCGTTCGGCGGTGGCAGCATGGTGCCGCCGACGTCGCCCTGGCCCTCGAACATGATCGAGATGAACGCCTTGCGGTCCAGCGCCAGCGCCATCGCTTTGCGGATGTCCATATTGTCGAACGGAGGCGCCGATGAGTTGACGATGATGTTGGTGGCGACGTTGTTCGGCTCGACCTCGCAGATCGCGCTCGGTGCCTGCGATTTCACGTCCTTCAGCAGCGGAATGCTCACCTCGGTCGGGAAGGTCATGTCGAACTTGCCGGCGACAAAGGCGAGGATCGCGGTGGAGCGGTTCGGAATGATGGTGAACTCGATACCGTCGAGATAGGGCCGGCCCTTGCGCCAATAGTCCGTATTGCGGGTCAGCTTGATCGACTCATTGGCCTTGAACTCGACGAATTTGAACGGGCCGGTGCCGATCGGATGCGTGCGCATGTCGCCGGGCGAGACGTGGCAGGGATAAATGGGCGTATAGCCCGAGGCCAGCAGCGCCAGCAGCGACGGCTGCGGTCGCTTCAGGTTGAAGGAGACCTCGAAATCGCCATTGGTCGAGACATCGTCGACCTGCTCGTACCAGGCCTTGCGCGGGTTCTGCCGGAATTTCTGCTGCGACTTGCCCATCAGCATATCGAAGGTGCATTTGACGTCGGCCGAGGTGAACGGCTTGCCGTCATGCCATTTGACGCCCTGGCGCAGCTTGAAGGTCAGCGTCTTGTTGTCGTTGACCCAGGCCCAGCTCTCGGCGAGCTCGGGCACGATGTTCTCCATCGTGTTCTGGGCCTCGTCCTGCTTGTAGATGACGAGGTTGTTGAACACGGGCATGAAGGGAACATTGAGCGAGTAGGTCGCACCTTCGTGGATCGAGGCATTGCCGGGGCTGTCGCGGTGATACATCCGCAGGATACCGCCCTGCTTGGGCTCACCGGCAAATGTTGTGGTCGAAACCGCCAGCAAAGATAGCGCCGCCATCGCAGCGAGCGCCCGTACGCTCCGCATCCTCGGTCCTCCCTGGACATCGGCCATTTATGGCCTGTTTGTCAGGACGATAGCGACGCGTGCGCGGCGAGGCAACCGGCCAACGCTCTTTATGGTCTTGGCAATTTGGATGACGTAACGTCGCAGGTGCTTATCTCACGATCTGAGAGAAGTTCTCCCGCTCACACGATCCTTGACGTCTTGTTCCCCCAATACCGGTCCCTGAGCAGCCGCTTGTACAGCTTCCCCGTCGGCAGCCGCGGCAATTCCTTCTCGAAATCGACCGAGCGCGGCACCTTCTGCCGCGACAGCGATGCCCCGCAGAAAGCGATCAGCTCCTCGGCGAGCGCCTCGCCCGGCATCACGCCGGGCATCGGCTGCACCACGGCCTTGACCTCCTCGCCGAGATCGGCATTGGGCACGCCGAACACTGCGGCATCCGCGACCTTTGGATGGGTGATCAGCAGGTTCTCGCATTCCTGCGGATAGATGTTCACGCCACCGGAGATGATCATGAAGGTGGCGCGGTCGGTCAGGTACAGGAAGCGGTCCTCGTCGACATAGCCGACGTCGCCGACCGTGCTCATGCTGCCGTCGGCCGAGCGCGCCTCCTTCGTCTTCTCAGGGTCGTTGAAATATTCGAACGGCGATCCGGTCTTGAACCAGACCTGGCCGGGCGTGCCGGTCGGGCACGGTCGCATGTTCTCGTCGAGAATATGCAGGTCGCCGAGCAGCACCTTGCCGACGGTGCCGCGATGAGCGAGCCATTCCTCGCTGTTGCAGGCGGTAAAGCCGAGCCCTTCGGTCGCACCGTAATATTCGTGGATGATCGGCCCCCACCATTTGATGATGTCGTCCTTGACCAGCGCCGGGCAGGGCGCGGCGGCATGGATCGCGATCTCCAGCGAGGATAGGTCGTAGCGCTTGCGGACCTCCTCCGGCAGCTTCAGCATGCGCGAGAACATCGTCGGCACCAGCTGGGTGTGGGTGATGCCCCATTGTTGCACCAGCTGCAGGTAACGTTCGGGATCGAAATGTTCCATGATGATCACGGTGCCGCCGATGCGGATCGTGAGATTCACGGCGGCCTGCGGCGCGGAATGGTAGAGCGGCGCTGGCGACAGATAGACCATGCCCTCCCGGTAGTGCCAGAGTTTGGTCAGGAAATCGAACAGCGGCAGATTATGCTTGGGGGGCTCTTCGGGCAGCGGCCGCAAGATGCCTTTCGGTCGCCCCGTCGTGCCAGATGAATAGAGCATCGCCGTGCCGAGCCATTCATCGGCAATTGGCGTCTTCGGCAAATCTGCCGTGACCTCGGCCAGCCCGACGATACGGTCGCTTTCGCCGGGACCATCGGCGACGATGCAGAGCTTGACGTCGGGGCAGGCCTGGATTGCCTCGCGCGCAATTGCGAGCTTGGCCATCGACGTGATCAGAATCTTCGATTGGCTGTTGACGAGGAGATAGGCGAGCTCGCCCGGCGTCAGGAAGGAGTTGATGCAGGTGTAGTAGAGGCCGGAGCGCTCGCCCGCGCCGCACGCTTCGAGATATCTGGAATTGTTCTCCATGAAGATCGAATAGTGATCGAGCCGCTTCAAGCCTTGCTTGCGTAACAGATGCGCGAGGCGATTGCTGCGCGCATCGAGCTCGCGATAGGTGACGGCTTCGCCCGTCGCCGCCATGATGAAGGCGGGTTGCAGCGGGCGCAGGCGGGCGTGCAGACCTGGGTACATCAGTCCTCCGGCTTGAAGTTCATGCGGCGAGATCAAGGATTTCGCGGATCTGCGCAGGCGCCTCGATCTTGCGCGGATTGCGTGGGATCCAGTTCGTGCGCATCGCCTGTTCGGCGATGGCGTCGAAATGCTCGGGCAAGACACGCATCTCGGCGAGGCTGCGCGGCATGCCGAGCGAGCGGATGAAGGCATCGAGCACGTCGGCCGCGTTGTGGCCGGGAAAACCCATCGCGGCCGCGACGATCACCTGCCGCTCGGCATTGGCGCTCGCATTCCAGCGCATCACCGCCGGCAGCATGATGCACGAGGTGTAGCCGTGCGGCACATTGAAGGCCGCGCCCAGCACATAGCCGATGCCGTGGCTCGCGCCCATCGGAACGCCGGCTGCCAGCGCACCCATCGATAGCCATGTGCCGAGCTGCGCATCCATGCGTGCGTCGAGGTCGGAAGGATCAGCCTTCACCCGCGGCAGTGCGTCAGCGAGCATCGCGAGGCCCTTGACCGATTGCGCATCGGCATAAGGATGGGTCTCGCGCGAGCAGATCGCCTCGACGCAATGGTCGATGGCGCGGATGCCGGTCGAGAGAAACAGCCATTCGGGCGTGTGCACGGTGATGGCGGGATCGAGGATGGTTGCGCGTGGCACCGCGAGCGGGTGGCGCAGCATTTCCTTCACATGGCTGCGGCGGTTGGTCACGCCCGCGATGGACGAGAATTCACCGCCCGCGATTGTGGTTGGCACGCTGACCTGGCGCACCGTTGGCGCGCTCATCTCAGGCGCGACGCCCTTGTGCACGCGGATGCGCTCGATGCCGTCGATATCGTCGATGCCGTTGGCAAGGCAAAGCTGCACCGCCTTGGCGCCATCGGTGATAGAGCCGCCGCCCACGGTGACGATCAAATCGGCGCCAGCGTCACGCGCAGCGTTTGTCGCCGCGATCACCGCCTCGCGGGGCGTGTGCGCCGGCATCGCGTCGAACAGCCCGGCGCAGCGCGGGCCCAGCGCCTTTACGATTTTCGCGATTTCGTCGGTCTCTCGGTTCAGCGTGCCCGAGACCATCAGGAAGGCGCGGCGGGTTCCCAGCCGATCCATCTGCCCGACGACGGCCTCAGCCGCCGGATGGCCGAACACGACCTCCTCGATCGCGCCGTAGACGACACGCCCCTGATGCACGCCTGTCCTCCCCGGACAATTCGTCTTGTTCTTGCAAGGGGTAATCTAGCCGAGCCCGCTTCCATCGTCATGTGCGAAGACGCTGGCTCTTTCTTACCCTCCCCTGGAGGGGGAGGGTCGGCTCTCATCTGAGCGCAGCGAAGATGTGAGACGGGGTGGGGTGACGGTCTCTCCACCTCCAACAGTGCCCGTGTTGAGAGATCACCCCACCCCGCTCGCGCCGCGCGCGATCGACCCTCCCCCTCCAGGGGAGGGTGGGCACAACGCGAGCCCGTCGACCTCGACGCATTCATGAGCCCCGCGAATAAATGCATTCACGCCCCGCCGGCTAATCACCCCACACGCAACCGGCTATCCCCTGTCAACCCGCCATCCGGCCAGGGCACTCCGCGAAGCATTGCACGCGCGTTGGTCTTGAAGATTTCATCATCGCCACCCATCTTCTGGCGCCCGCGGGTACGCGCGTACCCTGCATTTTCTGCGGCTTTTATGCGAGGACCTGGGATGAGTGGACCGGACGGAAGCGAGCAATTTGTCAAAACGCACGATTTCGTTCAGCTCAGGCCTTACGCCATAGCCGGCCTTCTCGTCGCCGCCTTCGCGCTCAGCGGTTGCGGGCAGCCGACCTCGCAAGCGAGCGCGCCACCGCCTCCGCCGGTGACCGTTGCCCAGCCGGTCAAGCGCACCGTTACCGATTGGGACGAGTACACCGGCCGCTTCGAGGCGGTCGAGGAGGTGCAGGTGCGCCCCCGCGTCGGCGGCTTCGTCAACTCCGTCGAGTTCCAGGACGGCGCGATCGTGCATCAGGGCGACCTGCTCTATGTGATCGATCCGCGCCCGTTCGAGGCCGTGGCCGAGCAGGCGGATGGCCAGCTCTCCGACGCCCGCGCCAAGGTGGAGCTGGCCAAGCGCGAGCTCGACCGCGGCCTGAACCTGGTCCAGACCAGCGCTGTCTCCGAGCAGGCCGTCGACCAGCGCCGCCAGGCATTACAGGCCGCGCATGCGGCCGAGACCCAGGCCGAGGGCGCGCTGAAGGCAGCGCGGCTCAACATCGAGTTCACCCACGTGGCCGCGCCGCTGACCGGTCGCGTCAGCCGCCATCTCGTGAGCCCCGGCAATCTCGTGCAGGGCAGCGACACCGGCACATCGACGCTGCTCACCTCGATCGTCTCGCTCGATCCGATCTACATCTATTTCGACATGGACGAGACGACCTTCATCAAATACAGCAAGCTCTGGTTCGAAGGTAAGCGGCCCAGCTCACGCGACACCGCAAACCCGGTGCAGGTGACGCTCGCCGGCGAAACCAAGCCCTCGCATGACGGCGCCATTAACTTCCTCGACAACCGGCTCGATGTCTCCACCGGAACGCTGCGCAGCCGCGCCGTCGTCAAGAACACTGATCTCTCGATCCTGCCCGGCCAGTTCGGCCGCGTCCGCCTGATCGGTAGCGCTCCTTACGAGGCGCTCTTGATCCCGGATGCCGCAGTCGCGACCGACCAGTCGCGCAAGATCGTGTTCGTGGTGAAGGCTGACGACACCGTGGAGGCGCGGCCCGTGGTACTCGGGCCGCTCGATGACGGCCTCCGCGTCATCCGCGACGGGCTGAAGGCCGAGGATCGCGTCATCGTCAATGGCATCCAGCGCGCCCGTGTCGGCGCCAAGGTCACCCCGCAGACTGCTCCAGCGACGGCCGGTAACAAGTCATGAATCTTGGCCGTCTCTCCATCAACCAGCCCATCCTCGCGATGGTGCTGTCGATTGTGCTCCTGATCGTCGGTACGCTCGCTTATTCGACGCTGCCGATCTCCGAATATCCGCAAGTGGTGCCGCCGACCGTCGTCGTCACCACGCAATATCCGGGCGCTTCGGCGCAAACCGTGTCCGACACCGTAGCCGCTCCGATCGAGCAGCAGATCAACGGCGTCGAGGACATGCTGTATCTCTACAGCCAGGCGACCTCGAACGGCCAGCTCACGATCACCGTCACCTTCAAGCTGGGCACCGATCTCGACAAGGCCCAGGTGCTGGTCCAGAACCGCGTCGCCATCGCGCAGCCGCAGCTGCCGGACGAGGTCCAGCGCAACGGCGTCGTCACCCGCAAGAACTCGCCCGACATTCTGATGGTCGTGTTCATGCTGTCGCCGGACGACACGTTCGACCAGCTCTACATCTCCAATTACGCGCTGCTCCAGGTTCGCGACCAGCTGCTGCGCATCGACGGCGTCGGCGACATCCAGATTTTTGGCGCGCGCGACTATTCGATGCGCTTGTGGCTCGATCCTGATCGTATCGCCAATCTCGGCCTCACTTCGACCGAGGTTCTGGCTGCGATCCGCGCCCAGAACGTCCAGATCGCGGGCGGCCAGATCGCCGAGCCGCCGATTGCCGATCGCGCCTTCCAGCCCAACCTGGTCTTCACGGGGCGACTGAAGGACCAGAAGCAGTTCGAGGATATCCTCATCAAGGCTGGCTCGGACGGCCGCACGGTGCGCTTGCGCGACGTCGCCCGCATCGAGCTCGGTGCGCTCGCCTATTCGACCAACAGCTTCCTGCTGCGTAAATCCGCCGTCGCCATGCTGGTGACGCAGCGGCCGGGATCGAATGCGCTCGCGACAGCCAAGAACATTTCCGACACCATGGCGAAGCTGAAGCAGAGCTTTCCGAAGGGCCTCGACTTCAACATCGGCTATAATCCGACCGAGTTCATCGCGCAGTCCGTGCACGAGCTGATCAAGACCATCTACGAAGCCATGCTGCTGGTGGTCGTCGTCGTGCTGGTGTTCCTGCAGGGCTGGCGTCCCGCGATCATCCCGATCATCGCGATTCCCGTGTCGCTGGTCGGCACCTTCGCAGTGATGGCGGCGCTGGGCTTCTCGATCAACAATCTCACGCTGTTCGGCCTCGTGCTCGCCGTCGGCATCGTGGTCGACGACGCCATTGTCGTGGTCGAGAATGTCGAGCGGCATCTGGAACATGGCCTCAGCCGGCGTGACGCTGCGCTGAAGACCATGGAGGAAGTCGGCGGCGCGCTGGTCTCGATCGCGCTCGTGCTGTGCGCGGTGTTCGTGCCGACGGCGTTCATCGGCGGCATATCCGGGCAGTTCTTCCAGCAATTCGCTGTCACCATCGCGGTTGCGACCGCAATCTCCTGCTTCTGCTCGCTGACGCTGTCGCCGGCGCTGGCCTCGCAGATCCTCACCCCGCATGAGGAGAAGCGGCCGCCCGCCGCCTGGAATCTGCTTGCGCGGGGTTGGAATGCCTTCACCGGCGCCTTCAATCGCGTCTTCGATCGGCTCTCGCATGGCTATGCCGGCCTCGCCAATTTCGTGATCCGGCACTCGGTGGTGATGCTGCTGATCTACGTCGTGCTGATCGGCAGCGCCGGCTGGCTGATCGGGACGACGTCGCAGGGCTTCATCCCCGCCCAGGACCGCGGCTACGTCATCGTCTCGGTGCAGTTGCCGGGTGCGGCATCGCTGGCGCGGACCACCGAGATTGTCCGAGAGATCGAGCGGACCGCGCTGGACACGCCAGGCATTATCCGCGTGGCCGCCTTCGCCGGCTTCTCCGGCGCGACGCGAACGCAGGCCGGCAATGCGGCGGCGCTCTTCCCTGTGTTCGATGAGCCCGAGGTGCGGTTGAAGAAGGGCCTGACGGCGAATGCCATCACGGCCGAGCTGCGCAAGCGCCTCGCCGCGATCCAGGGCGCCTTCATCATCGTCATTCCGCCGCCCGCCGTGCCTGGCATCGGCACGGGCGGCGGCTTCACCATCCGCATCCAGGACCGGCAAGGCCGAGGACCCGAGCTGCTGGCATCCGCGACCGACGAGCTCGTCGCCGCCGCGCGCAAATCGCCCTCGCTGCTTGCCCCCACGGTGTTCTCGCCGTTTTCGGCGAACACACCGCAGCTGTTCGTCGATATCGACCGCACCAAGGCGCAGAAGCTCGGCGTTCCCATCTCGAACATCAACGATACGATCCAGACCTATTTCGGATCGACCTATGTCAACGACTTCAACCTGTTCGGCCGCACCTATCACGTCACCGCGCAGGCTGATTTCCCGTTCCGCAAAGAGCCCAGCGATCTCGCGCGCCTGCGGACGCGCAACGCCTCCGGCGACATGGTGATGCTCGGCAGCGTGGTCGACTTCAGGGATGTCTCGGGGCCTGACCGCGTCGCGCGCTATAATCTCTACGCGGCGTCCGAGCTCCAGGGCGAGCCGGCGCCGGGGACGAGCTCGACCACCGCGCTCAATGCCATCAAGAAGCTCGCCGACGACACCTTGCCGAGCGGCTTCACCTTCGAGTGGACTGACTTGTCCTACCAGCAGGTCACCGGCGGCAATGCCGGCCTCTACGTCTTCCCGATCTGCGTGCTGTTCGTCTATCTCGTGCTCGCCGCGCAATATGGCAGCTGGACCTTGCCGTTCGCGGTGATCCTGATCGTGCCGATGTGCCTGCTGGCCGCCATGATCGGCGTGCGTATCATGGGCCAGGATGTCAACATCCTGACCCAGATCGGCTTCGTCGTGCTGGTGGGACTGGCGGCGAAAAACGCGATCCTGATCGTCGAGTTCGCGCGCGACATCGAGAAGGAAGGCAAGCCGCGGCTGGAGGCGGTGATCGACGCCTGCCGCCTGCGCTTGCGGCCGATCCTGATGACCTCCTTCGCCTTCATCCTCGGCGTGCTGCCGCTGGTGATCTCGTCCGGCTCGGGCTCCGAGATGCGTCAGGCGGTCGGCGTCGCCGTGTTCTTCGGCATGATCGGCGTCACCCTGTTCGGTCTGCTGTTCACGCCGATCTTCTATGTGGTGGTGCGGAACCTGGCCGAGGGGCGGAACGAGAAGGGGACGGGGGTGGCGGGCTGATTGTCATGACCGCCTCCGTTTCCACACCCTCAGTGTCATCCCCGCCTAGTGCGCAATTGCGCACGGGGGCGGGGATCCATAACCCCAGGGAGGCGTGTGAGGCAAAGTCGGTCCTCCCTACCAACGGCCTACACCAAACCCATGGGCACGCGCGTTGTTCTTCACTACATTCCGTGCGATTTCAAAACAGAACACTGCTGGGAGCTAACAAATGAAATCAGGACTTTTGGCCGCTGTCGCAACGTCGGCCCTGTTGCTGGCAGCGCCGGCCTCGGCGCAAGGCGTCAAGATCGGCATCCTCAACGATCAGTCGGGCGTCTATGCCGATTACGGCGGCAAATGGTCGGTCGAAGCGGCCAAGATGGCGATCGAGGACTTTGGCGGCGAGGTGCTCGGCCAAAAAATCGAGCTGGTCACGGCCGACCACCAGAACAAGCCGGATCTGGCGAGCTCGATCGCACGGCGCTGGTACGACGTCGAGAACGTCGACATGATCACGGAGCTGACCACCTCCTCGGTCGCGCTCGCGATCCACGAGCTCTCCAAGGAAAAGAAGAAGATCGACATCGTGGTGGGAGCCGCGACCTCGCGCCTCACCGGCGATGCGTGCCAGCCCTATGGCTTCCACTGGGCCTATGACACCCGCGCGCTCGCCGTCGGCACCGGCGGTGCGCTGACCAAGGCCGGCGGCGACAGCTGGTTCTTCCTCACCGCCGACTATGCCTTCGGCTACGCGCTGGAGAAGGACACCAGCGAGATCGTCACTGCCAATGGCGGCAAGGTGCTCGGCTCGGTGCGCGTGCCGCTCAACTCCTCCGACTTCTCGTCCTTCCTGCTCCAGGCGCAGAGCTCGAAGGCGAAGATCGTCGGCCTTGCCAATGCCGGGCTCGACACCACCAACTCGATCAAGCAGGCCTCGGAGTTCGGCATCGTCGCCGGCGGCCAGAAGCTTGCCGGCCTGTTGATGACGCTCGCCGAAGTGAACGGCCTCGGTTTACAGGCCGCGCAGGGGCTGGTGCTGACCGAGGGCTATTACTGGGATCTCAACGACAAGACGCGCAATCTCGGCGAACGCTTCTTCAAGCGCACCGGGCGGATGCCGAGCATGATCCACGCCGGCACCTATTCGGCGACGCTGAGCTATCTGAAAGCCGTGAAGGCCGCCGGCACCAAGGATCCGGACGCCGTCGCCAAGAAGCTGAAGGAGCTGCCGGTCAACGACGACTTCGCGCAGGGCGGCAAGGTGCTCGAGAACGGCCGCATGGTCCACGACATGTATCTGTTCGAGGTCAAGAAGCCCTCGGAATCGAAGAAGCCGTGGGACTATTACAAGCAGCTCGCGGTCGTCCCCGGCGACCAGGCGTTCGCAAGCGCCAAGGACAGCGGCTGCCCGCTGACGAAGTGAGTCTCTTGTCCCGGACGCGGCGCAGCGCTTCTTAGCGGTGCACCGCAGAGCCGGGACCCACGCTTCTCCACATCCCCGGCCAGAATGGGTCCCGGTTCAGCGGCGCAGCGTTACACGCTGCACCGCGCCCGGGACACGAGCGCGGGTGACGCCGCATGCACTAGACCAACCGCAACACCACCGCGCCCAGCGCCCCCACCCACAGCGCGATGGCTGCGACGCCCTGGATCAAAAAACCCGGGCCGCGCTTGGCGGCCGCCTGCGTGTAGCCGACAAAGTAGGCGATGCGGCCGATGATCCAGACCGCGCCGATCGCGGCTGCGCTCGTGTCGCCGATGTAAATCGCGAACAGCCAGAGCGACGGCAGAAAAATCGGCATCCATTCCAGCGTGTTCATCTGGATGCGGAAGGCGCGCTCGAAATCCGGATCGCCCGAGGTCGCCGGCACCTTGATGCCGGTCCTCGCCCGCGCCCGCGAGACATTGATGCTGGTGAAGAGATAGAACAGGACAGCAAGCAGCGTGACGAGCGCGGTCAAATGATACATCGGAGCCTCCGGCGGATCGGATGCCGCTCAATAGCCGGTCAGCTCGAGATAGCCAACGCCGTCATGCGTGCCGGCGAAGCTGATCGGCCCCTCCCAATAGGAGAAGCCGGTCCCCATCCAGGCCTTTGGGTTGAGCGGCTTGCAGGAAATCGAGAATGAGCGCGACGGGATGACGATCTGCCATTCCACCGGCAGCTTGCGGCCGGCCACGTCCGCTGTCGCCTTCGGCGTCATCTGGATATCGCTGCCTGCGATCATCCGTGTCTCACCATTGGCGCTGATCCAGTTGCCGAACGGATAGTCCTTGCCGTCCTTCTGGCGCAGCCGGTACAGCATCAGCTTGTCGCCGGAGGCGAGATGCAGCGACAGCCAGTCCCAGCCGGTCTGGTCGGTGTCGAGCGGCTGGCTGCTCCATTCGCGGTCCATCCAGGCCTGGCCGGAGACATCGACCCGGATGTCGTCGACGGTGAGCGTGCCGCGCGCACGGTAGAACGGCTGGCTGTAATAATACGACGCCTGTCCGCGCTCGGACTTGCGGCTGTAGCCGCCGTCGCCCTGCAGGACGACAGGGCGGTCCGCCTCCAGCGTCAGCGCATAGCTGAAATCGGTGCCTGAGGCCTTCAGCGTCACCGGCGACAGCGCGCGATCGTCGGCGTGTTCGGATCCCTTCATGTCCCAATCGTCAATCCACGCCGCGAACGGTTTGGCCTCGACATTTGCCTGACCGATGCCGCCGCGCGAAAACAGCTCGTTGAAGCGATGCGTGTCGGCGCGCGTCACCGCCGCATGGGCCATCCAGATCTGCTGATTGGCCCAGCCCTCGGCTTGCGGCCCCGGCCGAGCCGCCTGACGGAACAGCGTCCATTGCAGCCCGCAGGCAGCACCACCACTGTCGACGAGGTTCGCCGTCAGATACCACCATTCGATGCGAAAATCCGGGTGCGGTCCGTGATCTCCAGGGAACGAAAACACCTTGCCAGGCGTGACCTTCGCAAAGCCGTCGGCGGTCTCGCCAAGCCCGGCATATCCTTGCGCGCTGGCACGGCGCGCGAGCGCGAGCGCGGCGATGCCGCCCGCAAATGCGCGCCGCGAGAGTTTGTCAGCGCTCATTGGCAAACACCTTGACGAGGTGTGCGGCCTGCATCCCCGCCAGCCGCAACACCGGCAGCAGCGCGGCCAGCAGCGAAGCGATCAGCGCGACCGCGACCAGCTCGACCAGTTGCAGCGGAAATACATGGAACGGCAGCCGCCAGCCGAACGCCTTCACGTTGACGATCGCAATCAGGCACCATGCCACCAAGAGCCCAAGCGGCACGGCGAGCAGCGACGTGAACAGTGCAACCGACAGCGTCTTGGTCAGCTCGATCGCGGCAAGCCGCGACCGCGTGATGCCGATGGCCCAGAGCGGTGCGAGCTGTGGCAACCGCGAATTCGCCAGCGTGAGCAGGCTGGTCAGCAGCGCGATGCCGGCGACGCCGAGCGTGAAGGCGTTCAGCGCCGAGGTCACCGCAAAGGTGCGGTTGAAGATGCGGATCGACTCCGCCTTCACCGTTGCCTGGTCAGCCACTGCGCGGTCGTCGAGCGCGAACTGCTTCTGCAAGGCTGTAATCAAGCCGGGAATCTTGTCGCGCGGGACAATCAGCCCGATCCGCGTCTGCGGCGTCTGCGGAAACTGCCGGATCAGCGCCGCGACATTCACCGCGAGCTGTCCCTTGGGGTTGCCGTAATCGGCATAGATGCCGACGATGTCGAGCTCCCAGGTCCCGCCCGGCGCCGGCACCTCGATGACGTCGCCGACGCGGACATTGAGACGGCGGCTGAGCTGCTCGCTGATGAAGGCGGCATTGCCCGGCACCAGCTGGGTCCAGGCGCGCGGCGCCGTCTCCAAAAGCGGCCAGCGCTCGCGATAGAGCGCGTGATCGGGCAGGCCGAGCAATTCCACCGGCTGACCCTGGACCTGCGTTTCTGCCCGCCCACCGGACAGGATCGCCTGCACCTCGCTGCGGTCCTTCAGCCAGTTGCGGATCGCAATGCTTTGCGCATTGTCCGCGGCGCTGATGTAGACATCGGCGGCGAGACGTCCATCGAGCCAGCCGACAAAGGTGCGGCTGAACGTTTCCACCATGGTGGACACCCCGACATTGACCGCGAGCGCGAGCAGCAGCGCCATCAGCGCCAGCGACAATCCGGAGAGCTGCTGCCGGCTGTCCGCCCAGAACCACAGCGCCAGCGGCCCGCGCGCAAGACGCTGGCCCGCGAGCATGAGGATCTCGAGGAGGGCCGGCAGGATCAGTGCCGCCCCGAGCATCAGCGCGGCAAGCAGGCCAAAGCCCGCGATCAGCGATTGACCGTACTCAAGCAGCAGCCACGCCGCGGCAAACACGGCGCAGGCCGCGAGACTTTGCAGGATCAGCCAGCGGCGCTGCCGCTGCTGCCAGGCGTGCGGTTGCGCCGTGGCGAGCATCGGCATCCGGATCGCCTTGATCAGGCTGGTCGCCGCCGCCACGATCGCGCCCGCCACGCTGATGCCGATGCCCGCAAGCCACCATTCGGGCCGCAGCGTGAGCTGCCCCGGAATCGGCGCGCCGTAGAGTCCACGCAGCGACGCTGCGACGTCGGGCAACAGCGCCGCCGCAATGAAGTAACCGCAGACCAGCCCGATCAACCCCGCGACCAGCGCCAGCGCCACCAACTCGACGACCAGCACGGAGTTGACCAGCCGTGCCGAGGCACCGCAGGCGCGCAAGGTACGCAGCATCGGCAGCCGCTGCTCGAAAGCGAGACCGACGGCGGAATTGACGATGAAGAGACCGACGAAGAACGACAGCAGTCCGAAGGCCGTGAGGTTGAGGTGGAAGCTGTCGGTCAGCCGCTCCAGCTCGGTCTCGGCGGTCGGCTCTATCAGCTTCAACCGGTCGCCGACGACGCTTGCCAGCGGCGCGGGCTTGCCCTTTGCCTTGCCGATCAACAGGCGCGAGAGTTGATCCGGCTTGTTCAGAAGCCGCTGCGCCACGCCGATATCGACCACCAGCACGTCGGGCACGAGCTGAGGCAGGACATGCAGCGGCGGCAGTTTTGTCCCGCTGCTGATCGGCGGCACGGCGCCTTCGCCTTCGTGCAGATCGCTCAGCGTCTCCTGCGCCACCAGCGTCTGGCCGGGTGCAGCGACGAAGCTGCTTAAGTCCGCAGCCCCGAGCCGCGGCGCATTGCCGACATCAACGGGCAGTGTCACCGGCTCGATGCCGAGCAGCCGCATCGGGCGTCCATTGATCTGAACCCGGCCTTCCAGCACCGGCGAGACCGGCCAGCCGGCGCGGCGGAGTTTGACGAACAAGTCCTGTGAAAACGTCGCCGCGTCGGGCGCGACCAGCATGGCCGTCCGCACGCCGCCAAACGTCGCGGCCGCGCGGTCATAGGCGCTGCGGGCCTGCTGGTTGATCGCCTGCACCCCGCTCCACAGGGCGGTCGCCGCAATCAGCCCGATCAGCAGTGTCGCGAACTGCATCCGGTGCCGGCGCCAATGGCTGAGCAGCACCGCCAGCACCCACAGCGCGCGGCTCATGCGATTCGCCCCGCATGGAGCACGATGTGCCGGTCGAGCGTGCCGGCCAGATGCAGGCTATGCGTCACCATCAGGAAGCCGCAGCCGGTGCGCGCGACGAGGTCGCGCGTCAGCGCCAGCACGTCGTCGGCGGTGGCTTCATCCAGATTGCCGGTCGGCTCGTCTGCGAGCAGCAGCGATGGTTTTGTCGCAAGCGCCCGGCCGATCGCGACCCGCTGCTGCTGGCCGCCTGATAATTGCTCTGGATAACGCTTGAGCAGGCCGTTGAGCCCGAGCCGCTCGACCAGCTCCCCGGTCCAGGTCGCATCGTGCCGGCCGGCGATCCGCGCCTGGAAGGCGAGGTTGTCGGCGACCGACAGGCTCGGGATCAGGTTGAATTGCTGAAAAACGAGGCCGATCCGGTCACGCCGCAATTCGGCGCGGCCGGCGTCGGCGAGCGCGGTGATCTCGGTGTCCTCGAGCCGAATCGTGCCGTCATCGGCAGCATCCAGCCCGGCGATCAGGTGCAGCAGCGTGCTCTTGCCGCTGCCGGATTCGCCCGTCAGCGCGACGCGCTCGCCGGCCTTGAGGTCGAGATCGACGCCGCGCAGCACGTGGACCGGCTCGCCCGCCGAAGTGAAGGTTTTGGAGAGGTTTCGGATGCTCAGCAAGGTCAATGCGCCGGACGGAATTAACTCAATGCTGCGTAGCACACTTGGTGTGGAAATGCCGGGGTTGCGTTGCCGATCAAGCCGTTGTTAGCTCCCAAGACGGCCAAATCAAAAGTGCCGACAAAAGACATACGGGGAGAATGATGAGCGCTCAGGGAACGCCCAAGGTGGCGGGCAGGACGGCAGGGGTGTCCCAAGGGATCAACCAAGGGACCGCAAAGGCGACGCCGAAGGGCGCCTGGGCCATCACTTTTCTCCTCTTTCTCTTCATGGTGGTGAACTTCGCCGACAAGATCGTCGTCGGCCTCGCCGGCGTGCCGATCATGACCGATCTGAAGCTCGAGCCCGCGCAATTCGGCCTGCTCGGCTCCTCGTTCTTCTTCCTGTTCTCGATCTCGGCCATCGTGGTCGGCTTCATCGTCAACAAGGTGGCAACGCGCTATGTGCTGCTGACCATGGCGGTGATCTGGGCGCTGGCGCAGTTTCCGATGGTCGGCACCGTCTCCTTCACCACGCTGTTGATCTGCCGCATCGTGCTCGGTGCCGGCGAAGGTCCGGCCGCCTCGGTGGCGATGCACGCCATCTACAAATGGTTCCCGGACGAGAAGCGCACGCTGCCGACCGCGGTCCTGACGCAGGGCTCGGCCTTCGGCGTCATCCTGGCCGTGCCGGCGTTGAACTGGGTCATCGTCAATCATTCCTGGCACTATGCCTTCGGCGCGCTCGGTGTCGTCGGCCTGATCTGGGTCTGCGCCTGGCTCGCGCTTGGCAAGGAAGGCCCGCTCGAGGACACGCGGGCGCTCGCGGCCAATGAGCCGAAGATTCCCTACATCCAGCTTCTGACCTCGCGAACGTTCCTTGGCTGCGTGGTCGCGACCTTCGGCGCCTATTGGGCACTCTCGCTCGGCCTCACCTGGTTCACCGCCTTCATCATCACGGGGCTCGGCTTCTCGCAGCAGCAGGCCGGCTTCATCTCGATCCTGCCCTGGGTGTTTGGCGCCACCGTCGTCATCCTCACGGGCTGGATCTCGCAGGTGATGATGGCGCGCGGCTACACCACGCGCATCTCGCGCGGCGTGCTCGGCTCGGTGCCGCTGATCATCGGCGGCCTGATCCTGGCGTCGATGCCGCATGTCTCGGGCGCGGGTCTGCAGATCGCACTGCTCGTGGTCGGCTCCGGCCTCTGCGGCGCCATCTATGTCGTCTGCCCGCCGATGCTCGGCGAGTTCACACCGGCGTCGCAGCGCGGTGCGGTCATCGCGATCTACGGCGCGCTCTACACGCTCTCGGGCATCATCGCGCCTTACGTGATGGGCAAGGTGATCCAGGGCGCCGGCTCCATGATCGATGGCTATATGACCGGCTTCACCATCAACGCCGTGATCATGGTCGGCTCCGGCGTCGTTGGCCTGCTGCTGCTCTGGCCGAACACGGAAAAGGCCAGGCTGACGCGGGGCGCGGCTCCGCGCTCAGCCGAGCTGAAGGGCGCCGTGTCGCCGACGTAAGGGGCGAACTGCCGGCCCAAGACCACAGCCGTCGTCCCGGACAAGCGCGCCATAAGGCGCGCGCCGATCCGGGACCCATAGCCACAGGGAGAAGCTTGGCGAAGACTCGTGGTGATCAGCTTCGCGCCGCAACTTCTCCTTGGGGAAATGGGTCCTGGCTTTCGCCAGGACGACAGTTGAACTTTGTTGCTCAAGCCTTGGCTTGCGTCTTCCGTTCGGTGAACGGCGACAGCACCACCGTCGCCAGCATGAAGATCACCGAAGCGCCGAACACCCAATGCGGCGCGTTCTGGTCCATGATCCAGCCGAACAGCAGCGGTGAGACGATGCCGCCGAGATTGAAACCGGTGGAAACGATGCCGAAGGCACGGCCCGCCGCACCGGGAGGCGCCGCATTGCGCACCAGCATGTCCCGCGACGGCGCGATCACGCCGGAGAGAAAGCCGGCGGCTGCCATCGTGACGATGAGCGCCCAGCCGGGCAGCGTGACCAGTGCAATCAGCAGCACGATAGCGGCATTGGCGGCAAAGCAGGCAGCGGCGACATAGCCGTGGCGCTCGGTGTGATCGGCGAGGAAACCACCGGCGAGCACGCCCACCGCGCCGGAGCCGAGGCACGCCGTCAGCGCGACATTGGCGATGGAATAGGTCGCGCCGTAGCCGCTCATCAGCGCGACCACGCCGAAATTGTTGATGCCGGCCACCGACAGGCTCAGCAGCATGAACAGCGCGGTCAGCGTGATCAGCGCCGGCGTGATGACGGCCTGCTTGGGCATCTCAGCGTTGCCGGGTTTTGCCTTATGCGCCCCGGCATCGGGAATGTTCATCATCACCAGTAACACTGCCACCAGCACGCCAATGGCACCCGATGCGAGCAGCGCGCCGACGCCGCCGGACACCGTGATCAGGGCGGCGACGATCGCCGGCGCAACGGCCCCGCCAAAATAGCCGGCAAAGGTGTGGATCGAGAAGGCGCGGCCCATTCGCGCCTCGTCCATGTGCTCGGCGAGGATTGCGTAGTCGGCGGGATGATAGACACTGTTGGCAAGGCCCAGCAGCACCGCGCAGGCGATCAGCGAGGCGTAGCTCAGATGCAGGCCGAGCATGACCAGTGCGAGTCCGCCGAGCACGAGGCCGCCAAGCAAAATCTTGCGCGCGCCAAAATGGTCGACGAGATAGCCGGTCGGCGCCTGCGTCAGCCCCGAGACGACCGCAGACACGGTCAGCGCGAAGCCGAGCTCGACATAGCCGACGCCAAGCTGGGTCTTCAGGAACGGGAACAGCATTGGCAGGACCAGCAGATGAAAATGGCTGACCCAATGCGCGATCGAAATCCCGGTCAGCGTGCGCAGTGCGCTGTCCGCCTTGGCTTGTTGCGGTGCGGCGAGAACGTCGACCATTGCGGTTCCGATTTGCGTCCCAGGGGAGGCGCAAAGTATCGGGCCGTCAGGTTATTTGTCCATGAACAGAGGCGCATGGCAGGTAGTGCGGGTGGGGGCGCATCCTAGCGTCGTCCTGGCGAAAGCCAGGACCCATTACCCCAGGGAGTAGTTTGGCGGAGAATCGTCGTCCGGTATTGCGTCCGATCACTATCGAGAGATCACGCGGTATGGGTCCTGGCTTTCGCCAGGACGACGGAGAGCCTCACAGCGGCTCGTCATCATTCCCATAGCGATCGCGCTTCGGCGTGGCGATGTCGCCGTCTTCGTAATCGTCGTCGGTGTCGAACGGCGGCGGTGGTTTCTTCGCCTTGTCGTCTGAACCCTTCGTCTTCGGCGGTTCGCTGGGCGTGGTGGTCTTGATCTTGGCCATGGCTGATCCCGGATGGTGATGCGTTCATCCGCTTCTAACCGCAAAACCTAAGCGGCTCCTAACCTATCTCACGAGCCCGCGACGATGCCGTCAGTGCACCACCGGCCCGCCCGCCTTCTTCCAGGCATCGATGCCGCCGGCGATGTGGGCAGTGTTGGAAAGCCCGGCCTCCTTGGCGGCGGCGACAGCCATCGCCGAGCGCTCGCCGAAGGCACAGAAGAACACGACGCGGCGCCCCGTAGCGGCCGCAACCTCGCGCAGCATGCCGCCGGGCTTGAGGCTTTCCTCAACGCTCGGATAGGGCGTGTGTAGCGCGCCTTCAAGCATGCCGTGCTTCATCCGCTCATTGGTCTCGCGCAGATCGACAAGCAGGATGTCGGGCCGGTGCAGCGAGCGGATCGCCTCGATGGCGCTGAGCGCGCGGCCCTCCTTCTCCAGCTCTTCCTGATGCAGGCCAACCCGCATGTTGGCCGGCACGGCCACGTCCATCATCTTCGGATTGGGCAGCTTCAGGTTCGCCATCAGCTCGATATATTCGTCGACCGAGCGCACCTGCAGCCGCGGATTGTAGCGCTTCTCCTCTCCGATGGTGGAGACGGTGTCGCCCTTGTAGTCATGCGCCGGGAAGACCATCGTCTCGTCCGGCAGCTTGAGCAGGCGGTTGAAGATCGAATCATACTGCGCGCGCGACGAGCCGTTCTGGAAGTCGGTGCGGCCGGTGCCGCGGATCAGCAGCGTGTCGCCAGTGAAAACGCGGTCGCCCATCAGATAGGAATAGGAATCGTCGGTATGGCCAGGCGTGTACATCACGTCGAGCGAGAGACCTTCGATCGTCACCTTGTCGCCGTCGGCAACGCGCATCGCCACCACGTCGGCCTTGGTCTGGTCGCCCATCACGGTCATGCAATGGGTGCGGTCGCGCAGCTCGCCGAGCCCGGTGACGTGGTCGGCATGCAGATGGGTGTCGACCGCCTTGACCAGCTTGAGGTCGAGCTCCCGCAGCAACTGGCAGTAGCGGTCGACCTTCTCCAGCACGGGGTCAAGGATCAGCGCCTCGCCACCGGGGCGGCTGGCCAGGACATAGCTGTAAGTTCCCGAAACGCTGTCGAAGAGCTGGCGGAAAATCATGGCAAGACCCGGCGCGGAGTGATTTCGAGGATTCTACTACGTCGGGCAGAAAAAAGAGAAGTAATTGGCTGTTAAAATAAGAATTTTTAGAAGATTTTTATTGCGGCTTAGGGTCTCAGGTAGGTCTCCAAACCGCTGCCGTTCCCGCGGGCGTTCGCAGGGACGACAGCGGGAGGCCAAGGCTGCGGCCCTACCCCTCAATGCCCGGATTGCCGTCGACGCCCTTCAACGTGACGCCGGAGCCGAGCCGTTCCTGAAACATCCGGCCCGAGCGCAGATATTTGGCCAGCACATCCCACATGGGCGCACCCTGCTGGCCGTTGACCGAGGCCCAGCCGGCGACCTTGTAGCGCTTGACGGCGTTGATCGCCTTGCCATTGTCGAGCTTGAGCTCGGAGATGCGGCTGCCGATCGCATTGGTCGGGTTGCAGGCGTAGAAGAGTCCGCCGGCACGCACCATGTCGCCGCCCTGCTGATAATAGGGATCGGCATTGAAGAGATTGTCGCAGACATCCTCCAGCACGTTCTTGATGTCTGCGCCCGTCATCTCCTGCACATAGGTCTCCGGATAGGTGATCGCGGTTTCAGCGAGCACATCCTCCATCGTTATCGGCTGACCGGCGAGCGCGGTGATGCCCCAGCGGAAGCCGGGCGACAGCGCGATCTCGGCGTCGAGCTCGGTGCGCAACGCGGTGCAGATCAGCTCGTCGACGGGACCGGCGAAGTTGTTGCGGCGATACAGCAGCCGGTCCGGCGTTGCGATTTTCTCCGACCAGTCGGTCACGTGCGGGGCGCGCAACTTCCCGATCAGCTCGGCCATCGCAAGATCGGGTTTCAGCAGCTCGGAATAGACAGGCAGCAAATGGTATCTGACGTCGCTGACCTTGCCCGTGTCGAGCGCGAGATCGAGCACGGCGAGAAATTTCCCGTTCGATCCGGCATTGGTGACGAGCGTGGTGCCGCCAGGATTCTTGACCGCGATCGGCTGCGGCACGGCATCGTGCGTGTGGCCGCCGAGGATGACGTCGATGCCGGTGACGCGGCTTGCGAGCTTGAGGTCGACATCCATGCCGTTGTGCGACAGCAGGATCACCGCATCGACCTTGTCGTTACCGCGCAAGGCGTCGACATGTTTCTGCAGCTCTTCCTCGCGAATGCCAAAGGTCCAGTCCGGCGTGAATCGCTTGGGATGGGCGATCGGCACGTAAGGAAAGGCCTGGCCGATAATCGCGACGCGATAGCCGCCGAGCTCCTTGATGACGGACGGCTTGAACACGCGTCCCGTCGCCTTGTCGAAGGCGGCCGCGTCGTTGAACGCGGCCTCCTCGGTCAGGAACACGTTCTGCGCCAGGAACTCGCCCTTGAAGTGTTCGAGATTGTCGCGCAGCGCCTGCTCGCCATAGGTGAATTCCCAATGCCCGGTCATCGCCTCGATGCCGAGCAGATTGGCGGCCTCGACCATGTCGCGGCCCTGCATGATGTTGGCAAGGCCGGTGCCTTGCCAGAGATCGCCGCCGTCGACCAGCATGGCGTGCCTGTCGCCGACATCGCTGCGCAGGCGGTCGATCAGTGTTTTCAGATGCGCGAAGCCGCCGAGCTTGCCGAAGCGGCCGGCTGACTTCTCGAACTCGAAGCAGGTGAAGGCATAGGCGTCCGCGCTGTCGGGCCGGATGCCGAAGTGGTCCAGGAAGGCATGGCCGACCAGATGCGGCGGCCGTCCTGCCATCTCGCCGATGCCGATATTGACACTGGGCTCGCGGAAATAGACCGGGTTGAGCTGCGCATGCGTGTCGGTGGTGTGCAGAATCCGCGCGTTGCCGAAGCGTTCGATGTCGTAAATGCTGGCGGTCTCAGCGCCGCGCGCAAGCCGCGGCAGGGCAAGGGAGGCGGCGGCAATTGCCGAGCTCTTCAGGAAATCACGGCGGCGGATCGCCATCACAATTTTACTCCGCGCCGATTCTCGGCAGCTTCGCTGGGATTTCAGTCTAGCGGATTTCCATCGCCTTCCAGGCCTCTTTTTCAGATGTGGCCTGGAAGACCGAGGCCTTCGCCAGCGCCTCGGCTTCGTTTGCTGCAGCCACGGCGCCGTCGAAATCGCCGCTGTCGCCCGCTTTTTTCGCGGCCGCCAGCGTCGAGACGGTCGTGGTCCACTGGTTGCGCATGCCGGCTGCCTCCTTGGACGCAGCCTCCGCGGCGGCATAGGCCGCCTTGTAATCTGCTTCATTTGCCGCGCGCGCGGATGGCGCAAGGCTCAAGGTCAGCAACATGGCCAGGGTAAGTGACCGCTTCATGGCCGCGCTCCCGGCCCTGAGATCGGCAGGCCGTTGGCGACGTAGGAGAGGAAATATTCGACGTCGCGATATTCATCCGCCTGCGGCTCCAGCGGAACCGCGCGGGTCTGGCTGTTGCAGGTGATGAAGCGGCGGCTGATCGTGCCCATGCCGCTCCATTCGGACCGGTAGATCGGCATCGCATTCAAGATGCCGAGCGCCGGCGCCAGGATCTCGGCGCGGATGCGTTCGCCCGGGCTCTGCACATGACAGCTCGCGCAGGAGAAATTCAGCTGGCCGCGGCGGGTGTAGAAATATCGCTTGCCGTTCTCGAACGCTGCGAGCGCGCGCGGGTCATCGGGAATCCTGATGTCCATCGGCCTGCCGCGTGAGGTGAAGGCCATGTATGCCGTGAGCGAGGCCATCTCGTCCTTGACGTAGGAATAGGGCTGTTCGCCATTGGCCTCGCGGCAGCGGTTGAGCGCGAGCTCCAGCGTGACGACCTTGCCTTCCCCACTGTCGAAATAGGGATAGTTCTGGCGAATGCCGATGCCGCCGTTCGGGAAGCAGTCGGCGTAGGTCTTCCCGTTCTTGAACGGCGTCGCAAACATCTCCTTGCCGGCGTCGAGCGCGAACTCGTAGGGCGGGAATTCTTCCTTCTCCTGCCACTGCCGCTTCATGTCCTCGTTCAGGGAATAAGGACCGTTGACGAAATCCTCGTGCTTGATGTTCGGAAACTTCCGGAAGAAGAAGTTCTGGAACGCCTTGGCATCAGCGACGGGATCGACCTTGTCGGCTGCGACCACGCGCGGAGACGTGAGCACGAACGCGACGAGCGCTGCGCTCAACGAACCAAGCAGGAGGGCGTTTCGGGCCATCATCACGCAATCTTCGCGGTGATCGTGTCCGACCCGCCCTTGTTGTCGGTCCAGGAGATCGTGAGATCGTCGCCCTTGTTGGCGCCCTTGAAGCTGAACTTGACGTAGGGGTCTTTCGAGATCGCGGTGCCCCAATTGGCGACGAAGACGTCCTTGCCGTTACATGCGAACTTCAGTTCCTGGATGTAATGCGCTGGGATCGTTTCGCCCTTGGAATCCTTGACCAGGCCGGTGTCCATGGGGTGCTGGATCAGCGTCTGCACCTCGGTGAGGTCGCCATTGGATGTCGCGCGGACGCGAATGCTGGATGCCATCGTGAGTCTCCTAGCCGCCGCAGCCGCCGACGGTGACCTTCACTTCCTTGGTCGCGCTGTAGAGCTTGCCGTCGGCTTCCACGATCGCGGTCACGTTGCTCGTCTTGGCCATCTTCAGGCGGTTGGCGACAGCGGGGATCGTGCCCTCGGGAAACTTGTAGCTTGCCGCGAGCGCGTTCGGATTCTCGGCGACGAAGAACGAGATCGAGGTGACCTTGTCCAGCGTCGTCGTCACCGACATCGGCACTACGCCGCCATTCTCCGCGATCTCGGGCGCGTCGAGCTTGATCTTGTCGGAGGGCTCGGCGGTCTTGCCGTAGAGCGCCTTGATCGCATCGGCCTCGTTCTTCAGCTTGAACGCCTCTTCCGGATATTTGTCGTTGGCCGCGGCGCGCGCAGGCGCGAATGGCAGATTGCCGAGGCCGATCAGCGCGACCGAAACTGCGCCCTGAAGAATCAGACGCCGCGTCGGATGAGGGCCGGTATGAACAGTCATTTGGAGTCTCATCTGAGTTTTCTCTGAGATTTCCTGGGCCCGCCGTTACAGCGTCTGCAGGAAATCAACGATCGCGTTGATCTCCTGCTCGGTCAGAATGCGGTTGCGGCCGAACGGCGGCATCATGGTCTGCGGGTTGCGCTTGGTCTCGTCGAACAGGATCGCGACCAGTTCGTTGCGATCGGGGTATTTGGCCTTCAGATCCTTCAGCTCGGGACCGATCGTGCCAGGCAGATCGCCGCCCTTGATGGCATGGCAGGTCAGGCAATTGCCCCTGCCGCGGTCGAAGGCGGGCTTCTGGCCCTCGGCGATTGCGGACTGCGCCCACGCCGGGCGCGCGGCGAGGCCCGTGAGGACGACCAGCGCGAGGAGCAGGGCAGGCTTGCGAGGAAAGGCGGTCAAGGCGTCGTTCCGAGGCTCATTGTCCGAAAAACATAGTGTTCAAAAGCACAAAGGACATGCCCTGACAATCAAGACTATGCAGGCCGCAAAATGGCGTTAATATCTGCCGCATTGCAACTGGAGAGATCAATCGTTCATCCAGCCGGCTTTGCCGGACACAAGCTTGGGGGTGTTTTGCCCTTGTTGCGTTTTCGTCTGCTTTCTCATTTTCCGGGGACGTGAATTGGCTGAATATGTCGTTGAATTTGGTAGGGATGGCGGGCGGGTCGAATCCGACGGCCGTCTCGATGCACCGGCCTTCCATCGCAATTACGAGCCGATCTGGGCGGCGCTCGAAAAGCATCTCGCCGGACGGTCGGGCGACGTGGTCGAGGTCGGCAGTGGAACCGGTCAGCATGTCGTTCATTTCGCCCGCCACACGCCCGATCTCGTCTGGTGGCCGAGCGACCTCAACCAGCGCCATGTGAAGAGCATCGAGGCCTGGCGCGTGCATTCGGGCCTGACGAATATCCGCAGCCCGCTGCGGATCGATCTTTCCGATCCCGACTGGTGCCCGGAGATGAAGAGCGGGCAGGGGCCGAAAGATCTAGCCGCCGTGTTCTGCGCCAATGTCATTCACATTGCGCCCTGGGCCGTGGCGGAGGGCCTGTTCGCCGGCGCCGGGCGTTATCTGCGGTCCGACGGCGAGCTGTTCCTTTACGGCCCGTTCAAACGCGACGGCAAGCACACCGCGCTCAGCAACGCCGTGTTCGACACCTCCTTGCGCGAAGGCAATCCCGATTGGGGCGTGCGCGATCTCGGCGATGTCGAGGCGCTGGCGCGCGGTGCGGGCCTGAGGCTCATCGACACGATCGAGATGCCCGCGAACAATCTGACGCTGGCGTTTGCGCGGTAGGAAGTCGTCATGCCCGGGCTTGTCCCGGGCATCCACGTTCTTGGTGTGGCAAAGTAAGACGTGGATGGCCGGGTCAAGCCCGGCCATGACGATGCGGAAACGTCAGTACCCTGTCGCTAACCTTCATCCTTCCAACCGATCTTCTCCTTCAAGAACTGAAGGCCGAGCACCTGGAAGCCGGCGCGCTCCTTGTTGTCCTTGCCGTAGCCGTGGCCGCCCGCTTCCGGCTCGTAGAACCAGGCCTCATAGCCCATCGCCTGGAGTTTTGCGGCCATCTTGCGTGCGTGGCCCGGATGAACCCGGTCGTCGCGCCGTGTCGTCGCGATCAGGATCGGCGGATAGGGCTGGCCGGGCTTGGCGTTGTGATACGCGGAATAGGTCTTCAGCCACTCCCATTCCTCTGGCTTGTCGGGGTCGCCATATTCCGCGATCCAGCTCGCGCCCGCGAGCAGTTTTGTGTAGCGGCGCATGTCGATCAAGGGAATCGTGCAGAACAGTGCGCCGAACCGCTCGGGGTATCGCACCAGCATGTTGGTGATGAGGATGCCGCCGTTCGATCCGCCTTGCGCCGCGATGCGCCTCGCGCTGGTCACGCCGCGGCGGACGAGATCGGCGGCAACGGCTGCGAAATCATCGTGCGACAGCTTCTTGCCAGCGTAGCGGCCGGCATCGTGCCAGCGCGTACCGAACTCGCCGCCGCCGCGCAAATTCGCCTGCACCGTCGTGCCCCCGCGTTCCAGCCAGAGTTTTCCCAGCGACGAATTGTACTGCGGCTTCACCGTGAGGCCGAAGCCGCCATAGGCGCTCATATAAACAGGCGCATCGCCTGACACGCCGGCGGGACCGGTCTGCACATAGGGAATGCGCTCGCCGTCATCTGAGATCGCCTCGTGCTGTGTCACCAGGAGGCCGTCGGCGTTGAAAATCTTCGGCGCCTGTTTCAGGACGTCAGGGCTTTCGACGCCGCGCTCGATCAGCATCAGCGACGGCGGCGTCAGCGGGTCCTGCACGTTGGCCAGCAGGTCACCATTGCTCTCGGACTCATGATGATCAAACCGCCAGACGTCGACGACGCCGATCCCGGGGAGGCCGCGCAGCGCCTCGCGGCTCCAGCCTGAGGCCGAGGGCGTGCAGATCTCAAACGCCGGCCGCAATTCGTCGAGAATGGACAGCAGCAGCTTGCCGTCGGCCCAGAAAAATCCCTGCAGCGCGCGGCGCGCGCCCGGCTCGAACAGGATCGCGAAGTTGCGATCGCCGGCGAGAAATCCCGAGAGCGAGATGCCGAGCACGCTGTCTGCGGCATAGGTGACGCCGCCAACGCTCCAGGCCGAGCGCAGCTTGATGGCGAACCAGTCACGGTGGGCTTGCAGCCAGATGTCGGAGGGCAGGTCGAGCTTGACGGTCGCGCCAGTCTCGGTGCCGAGCCAGAGGTCGAAATTGAAGAAGTCGCGCCGATCGATGAACCAAACCCGTGGCGTGTCGGCGGTGCGATCGACGTCGCAAGAGGCGCTCATGCGATCCGGCGTGGTCTCGAACAGCACACGCGCGTTCTGGACGGGCTCGCCGCGTCGCCACAGCCGCACCGTCCGCGCATAGCCAGAGCTCGTCGCCATGTCTTCGCCGCCATAAGCGCTCGACAACAGCACCGTGTCGGCATCGACCCAATCGACGCCGCCCTTGGCTTCCGGCAGCGTGAAGCCTCCGGCAACGAAGCTCTTGGTGTTGAGATCGAACTCGCGCAAGGTGACGGCGTCGCTGCCTCCGCGCGACAGGCTCAGGATCGTCTGCGGAGCGTCGCCCGGAAACGAGCTCGACCAATTGAGAAGCCAGTCCTCGCCTTCTTCCGCCGCGAGCTTGTCGATATCGAGCAGCGTTTCCCAGGACGGCTCCGCTTTGCGAAATTCCGCCATCGAGGTTCGCCGCCACAGGCCGCGGGGGTTTGTCGCGTCCTTCCAGAGATTGTAGAGGAGACCGTCGCTGCGGCTGACATAGGGAATATTGTCCGATCGGTCGAAGATCGCCGCGAGCAGATCGCGGTCATGTTCGAACGCCGCGCCGCCGAATTTCTCCAGCGTCATCAGGTTCTGCCGCTCGACGAAATCGAGCGCGCGGGCGCCTTCGACCTCCTCCAGCCAGAGCCAGGGATCGTCGTCGGGAGCGCTGAGCGTAGGCCTGTCGTCGGCGGACATGAACGAAACTCCCTGTAACAGCGGCGGATAGGATTTGATCGAGCGCAAGCCGTCAAGAGCGCGGTGCGGTAAGGTTCATTCGATTGCGTCGGAGGCATGGCCTGCGCCCGTTTGCGCCGGTTGCCCGGCCCTTTCGATCCCTCCATAGTGCCGGGAATCAACACCCCCTATAAATAGTGCCTTGACAAATAGTGCCTTGGGCGGAAATGCCGATGCTGGACGTGACTACAGCCCATGAGATCGCCGACGACGCCCGCGTGCGCAGCAATGTGGTGCGCCTTGCCGCGGCGCAGGCGCTGACCGGCGCCAATTCGGCTGTGATCTTCGCCACCGGCGCGATCGTCGGCGCCACGCTCGCGCCCGACATGTCGTTCGCGACGGTGCCGATCTCGATGTATGTGGTGGGCCTCGCCGCCGGCACGCTGCCGACAGGCGCGATCTCGCGCCGCTTCGGCCGCCGCGCAGCCTTCATCACCGGCACCGGCCTCGGCGTGCTGACCGGTCTCACCGGCTCGTTCGCGATCCTGCATGGCTCGTTCGCCCTGTTTTGCCTCGCGACCTTCCTCGGCGGCCTCTACGGCTCCGTGGCGCAATCCTATCGCTTCGCGGCCGCCGACGGCGCCAGCGCGGCCTATCGGCCGAAAGCCGTGTCCTGGGTGATGGCGGGCGGCATATTCGCCGGCGTGCTCGGTCCGCAGCTCGTGCAATGGACCATGGATGTCTGGCCGCCCTATCTGTTCGCCTTCAGCTTCCTGGTGCAGGCCGCGGTCGCGCTTGTAGCAATGGCCATCGTCGCCGGTGTCGACATGCCGAAGCCGGCGCCATCAGATCTGCACCGGGGGCGGCCGCTGCTCACCATCGTGACCCAGCCGCGCTTCATCGCCGCCGCTTTGTGCGGCGTCATCTCCTACCCCATGATGAATCTGGTGATGACCTCGGCGCCCTTAGCCATGAGGATGTGCGGCCTCAGTCTCAGCGATTCCAATTTCGGCATTCAATGGCACATCGTCGCCATGTATGGCCCGAGCTTCTTCACGGGTGCACTGATCGCCCGCTTCGGCGCACCCAGAATCGTCGCGACCGGTCTGCTGCTGGAAGCAAGCGCCGCCACCATCGGCCTCTCCGGTCTCACCGCGATGCATTTCTGGGCCACGTTGATCGTGCTGGGTGTGGGGTGGAATTTCTCCTTCATCGGCGCCTCCTCGCTGGTGCTGGAGACGCACCGGCCGCAGGAGCGCAACAAGGTGCAGGCCTTCAACGATTTCCTGGTGTTCGGCATGATGGCGATCGGCTCGTTCTCCTCGGGGCAATTGCTGGCGAATTACGGCTGGTCCGCCGTGAACATGGTGGTGTTCCCGCCCGTTGCCATCGGCCTCGTCGCGCTGTCGCTGGCATCCTGGGCCCGCCGTCGCAAGGCGCGGCTCGAGGCTGCCATGGGCGAGTTCCCGGACGCGATTTAACGCATGATGCCGTTGGCAGGAGGCTGTCAGCAACATCGATAGTTCGATCCAGCTCGAAGTGATTTTCGGCAGGTCGGTTGTTACATGATGCTCGTCATGAACAGGCGGGCGTGGAGCAAAGCGCTCGCGGGGGAACAAAGGAGAAGCGCAAATGCTCGACAATCCCCGCACAACCACGCCAGCAGACGAATCTTCCCTCCGCTACGAAGGCTGGCGCATCGTCGCGGTCTGCTTCCTGCTCGCCACCTTCGGCTGGGGGCTCGGCTTTTACGGCCAGAGCGTCTATGTCGCCGAGTTGCAGCGCGCACGGGGCTGGCCGGCCTCGCTGATTTCTTCGGGCACCACGTTCTTCTATCTGTTCGGCGCGCTGCTGGTCGTGTTCGTCGGCGAGGCCGTCCGGAAATATGGCCCGCGCATCTGCCTGATATCAGGCACGCTGGCGATGGCGGCAGCTAGCGTCGCGGTCGGCGCGGTGCGCGAGCCCTGGCAGCTTTATCTCGCAGATGCCGTGCTCGCCTTCGGCTGGGCCGGCACCAGCCTCGCCATGATCACCAACACGATCAGCCTGTGGTTCGACCACAAGCGCGGCATGGCGATCAGCCTGGCGCTAAACGGCGCCAGCTTTGGCGGCATCGTCGGCGTGCCGCTGCTGGTGATGATGATCAGCCAGATCGGTTTCGCCAGCGCGATGTTCGCAACCTCAGCCGCGATGGTGGTGCTGCTCGTCCCGGTGATCCTGCTGGTCGTCGGCCGGCCGCCCGACCTTCATGGCTGGCACGGAGCTGCGAAAGCAAAACCGCAATCATCGATCGAGATCCGCAAAGCTGCGCTGCGCGATGTCGGCTTCCTCACCGTGACCATTGCCTTCGCGCTGGTTCTGTTCGCGCAGGTCGGCTTCATCGTGCACCTGATCTCGTTCCTCGATCCCGTAATCGGACGCGAGCGCGCCGCCGTGGCGGTCGCGGTGCTGACCGCGATGGCGGTGATCGGCCGGGTCCTGTTCTCGATGGTGATCGACCGCCTCAACCAGCGGCTGGCATCGGCGCTGTCGTTCCTGAGCCAGGCGGCGGCGCTGTGCGTCGTGATCAATTTGCACAATGACTATTTGCTGATCGCAGCCTGCGCGGTGTTCGGCTTCTCCGTCGGCAATCTCATCACGCTGCCGTCGCTGATCGTACAACAGGAATTCGACAGCGCCTCATTCGGCGTGCTGATCAGCCTCAACACCGCGATCAACCAGGTGACCTATGCGTTCGGCCCCGGCGTTGTCGGCCTCTTGCGCGATTGGTCAGGTGGGTACGCGCTGCCGTTCTATCTCTGCGCTGCGCTGGAGGTGACGGCGGCGGCGTTGATCATGGTACGGGGTACCAGTCATACGAAAACTGCGTAGGGTGGGTTACGCCTTCCGCTAACCCACCCTACGCAGTCATTGCGACACTATCCCTCCCGCTGCATGAGTAATGCCTCTACGTCCAGCCGCTTGGTGAACATCGTAAGCTTCCCATCCGGCCCGACCGGCCATTGCTCCCGTGGCTTGTCCCAATACAGCTCCACGCCGTTCTCGTCAGGGTCGCGCAAATACAGCGCTTCCGACACACCATGGTCGCTCGCGCCATCCAGCCCAATCCCGGCCGAGAGCACCCGATGCAGCGCATCCGCCAGCGCCGGGCGCGTCGGATAGAGGATCGCGGTATGAAACAGGCCGGTGGTGCCTGATGGAGGCGGTGAGCCCCCCTTGCTTTCCCAGGTGTTGAGTCCGATGTGGTGATGGTAGCCGCCGGCCGAGATGAAGGCCGCGCCCGATCCCATCCGCTGCATCAGCTCGAAGCCGAGCACCCCGCAATAGAATCCAAGCGCCCGATCGAGATCGGCGACCTTGAGGTGGACATGGCCGATCCTTGTGCCTGCGGCGACGGGTTGATTCTGCGACATCGGTTGCTCCGTTGATCAACTGCACATAGGGCTGGCTTCGGGACAGTTCTACTGCCTGATCCCGAAACCCAGCGTTTCCGAATGCGAAATCACGACAGCTCCCGTACCTCGCCTTCCGGCAGCTCGAACTCGAACGTGTTCAGCGTCATCGACACCATCGTGTAATAGCCGCACAGCCCGATCACCTCGACGACACCGCGTTCGCTGAGCAACGTCACCGCCGCATCATAGAGGCCCTTCTCGACGCCATGGCCCTCATGCAGCGACTTGGCGAGATCGTAGATCATCTTAGCCTTGGGATCGTCGAACTCGGGCGTGCGGCGATCGCGGATGGCGTCGATGATGTCAGGCTTCATGCCGCCGGCGAGCGCAAGGCGCTTGTGCGCGTACCATTCGTAATGCGCGGTCCAGTGCCGCGCTGTCACCAGGATCGCAATTTCCGAGAGCTTTGCAGGGAAGATCGTGTCGTAGCGCAGCACCTCGCCGAGCCGCGTGGCGTGACGGGCCATGTCGGGGCTGTTGAGCCAGGCCATCATCGGCGCCGGCGGCTTGCCGCGCTTGCCGGCAATCGACTCATCGTAGGTCTGCCGCTGGCTCTCGTTCATTTCGCCAGGCGAAAGAAGTTTCAGGCGCATTCGCGTTTCCTCTTTGTTTTCAAGCACCGTCGTGACAGCGACTATAGCGGAAGCGCGTCACGGAAGTGGTTGAATTCCGCGAGGGCTTGGCCCAGAGTCGCGCTCAACAAGTTGCATTGATGGAAACGACCATGAGCGAATCTGAAACCGCCGAACTCGAACAATTTCGTGCCGAGACACGCGCCTGGCTGGAAGCCAACTGCCCGCCGGAGATGCGCAAGCCCGCGACGTCGGATGCCGACGTGTTCTGGGGCGGGCGCAACGCAAAATTCTCGTCCGAGCCGCAGCGCGTCTGGTTCGAGCGCATGCGCGACAAGGGCTGGACGGTGCCTGATTGGCCCAGGGAATACGGCGGTGGCGGTCTCAGCGCGGCCGAGCACAAGGTGCTGCGTTCCGAGATGGCCAGAATCGGCGCCCGCCCGCCGTTGTCGAGCTTCGGCATCTGGATGCTCGGGCCGGCGCTGCTGAAATACGGCAACGAGGCGCAGAAGAAGGAGCACCTGCCGAAGATCGCCGCGGGCCTGATCCGCTGGTGCCAGGGTTATTCCGAGCCGAACGCCGGCTCCGATCTCGCCTCGCTGCAGACCCGCGCCGAGAGCGATGGCGATGATTTCGTCATCACGGGATCGAAGATCTGGACCTCCTACGCCAACTATGCCGACTGGATCTTCTGCCTGGTGCGCACAGACCCCACCGCAAAGAAGCACGACGGCATCAGCTTCATCCTGTTCGACATGACGTCGAAGGGCGTCACGACCAAGCCGATCCTGTTGATCTCGGGCTATTCGCCGTTCTGCGAAACCTTCTTCGATGGCGTCCGCGTGCCGAAATCGCATGTGGTCGGCACCGTCAACCGCGGTTGGGACGTCGCCAAATATCTGCTGCAGCACGAACGTGCGATGATCTCGGGGATGGGCGAGCGCGGCGTCGGCCGTCCGCTCGGCCAGATCGCAGCCGACTCGGTCGGCTCGGATGCGCAAGGCAAGCTCGATGACTCCATGCTGCGCGGCCAGATCGCGACCTTCGACGTCGACGAAGCTGCCCTTGCCGCCTGCGCCGAGCGCGCGGTCGATCTCGCCAAGGCCGGCCAGGCGCATCCGGCGTTCTCGTCGGCCATGAAATATTACGGCACCGAGCTCAACAAGCGCCGCTACGAGATCCTGATGTCGGCCGGCGGCGTCGATGCGCTGGAATGGGAGAGCGAGCGGTCGCGGCAGGGCGCCCGTCCGCGCGCCTGGCTGCGCACCAAGGCCAACTCGATCGAGGGCGGCACGTCCGAGGTCATGCTCGGCATCGTCGCCAAGCGCATCCTGGATCTGCCGGGGGCGTGAGCGTTTCCGTCATTCCGGGGCGCGACGAATCCATCGCACGGCATACATGCGGCTTGATGGATTCCGGGTCTAGCCCTTCGGGCTATCCCGGAATGACGACAACAAAATAGATTTCGAATCGGAAGCACATCCATGGCCCTCGTCCTCACCGAAGAACAATCGATGCTCCGCGACAGCGCGCGCGGGCTGATCAGCGACAAGGCGCCGGTGTCGCACCTGCGATCTTTGCGCGACTCCAAAGACCCCACCGGCTTCTCCAAGGAGCTGTGGCATTCCTTCGCCGAAATGGGCTTTGCCGGCCTGCTGGTGCCGGAAGAGTTCGGCGGCAGCGGTCTCGGCTTCATGGAGGCCGGAATTGTGATGGAAGAGATCGGCCGCACGCTGATGCCGTCGCCGTTCCTTGCGACCAGCGTGGTTGCAGTTTCGGCCCTCAACCGCGGCGGAAATGCCGCGCAGAAATCCGAGGTTCTGCCGAAGATCGCGAGCGGCTCGCTGCTCGCGACGCTCGCGATCGACGAGGGCGCGAAGCACCGCCCGCTCCAGACCAGTTTGCAGGCCGTGCGCGCCGGCAATGGTTTCAAGCTTTCCGGCGCCAAGGCGCTGGTCGTCGACGGCCATGTCGCCGATCTCTTCATTGTTGCTGCGCGCACGGCGGGTCACGCCGGCGAGCGCGACGGCCTGACGCTGTTCCTGGTCAATCCCAAGGCCAAGGGCGTTGCGATCGAACGCACCATCATGGTCGACGCGCACAATGCGGCGCGGATCGAGCTTACCAATGTCGAGGTCAACGCCGACAGCGTGCTCGGCGAGGTCGATCAGGCAGCTCACCTGCTCGAGGGCGTGCTCGATATCGGCCGCGGCGCCGTCGCCGCCGAAATGGTCGGCCTCAGCGACGAGGTCTTCAACCGCACCGTCGAGTACCTCAAGAACAGAAAACAGTTCGGCAAGCTGATCGGCGAATTCCAGGCGCTGCAGCACCGCGCTGCCGAGCTCTATGTCGACATCGAGATCACCCGCGCCGCCACCATGAAGGCGCTGCAGGCGCTGGACGCCGACGTCGCCAAGGCTGCGTCAGCCGTTGCCGTCGCCAAGGCCCGCGCCGGCACGACCGCCACGCGCGCGGTGCAGGAAGGCGTGCAGATGCACGGCGGCATGGGCATGACCGACCAGTTCGACATCGGCTTCTTCATGAAGCGCGCCCGGGTGTGCGAAGAACTGTTCGGCGATGCCAACTACCACACCGAGCAGCTGGCGCGGGCGCGGGGGTATTGAGATGTTACTGGTGCGCCGGGGCACCCTGCGCTCCCTCCCCCCTTGCGGGGGAGGGCGGGGGAGAGGGGTAGCCCAGGAAAAGGTGTGTCCGTCGCGAGAGAGGCGCGCGCCTCAGGTCAAGTGCGATCGATAGAGTGTGCCGTGCGGCACCCCTCTTCCTAACCCTCCCCCGCAAGGGGGGAGGGAACGCAGCGAGCGCGTCGTAAGCACCGTCAGCGCAAAACGACACCGGAGGATGCCGCCTTACCTCATCGGCGGTGCATACTGCACGCCGCCGGCGTTCCACAGCTGGTTCATGCCGCGCGGTATCTTCAGCTGCGACTTCTCGCCGATGTTGCGCTCGTACATTTCGCCGTAATTGCCGACACGGCGGATGATGCGCACGGCCCAGTCCTTGGTGAGACCGAGCTGCTCGCCGTAATTGCCCTCGGTGCCGACCAGCCGCATCACCTCAGGCTTCTTCGACTTCAGCGCCTCGTCGATGTTCTGCGAGGTCACGCCGAGCTCTTCGGCGTTGATCATCGCGTAGAGCGTCCACTTGACGATCATCATCCAGTCGTCGTCACGCTGGCGCACGACGGGGGCGAGCGGCTCCTTGGAGATCATGTCGGGCAGGATCATGTGGTCGGCGGGCTTGGACAGGTTCAGCCGCAGTGCGTAGAGCTGGGAGACGTCGGCGGTCAGCGTATCGCACTTGCCGCTGTCGTAGGCCTTCACCACGTCTTCCAGCTTGTCGAACTTCACCGGCTCATACTTCATGTTGTTGGCTTTGAAGTAGTCGGCGAGGTTGAGCAGCGTGGTGGTGCCTGATTGCACGCAGACCTTGCTGTCGGCGAGGTCGAGCGACGTCTCTTTGTTGCGGGAGCGCGGCACCATGAAGCCCTCGCCGTCGTAATAGGCGACGGCCGGGAAATAGAGATCGTATTCGAGCTCACGCGACATGCTCCAGGTGGAGTTGCGCGAGAGGATGTCGACCTTGCGGCTCTGCAATTCCTTGAAGCGCTCGCTGGCTTCGAGCGGAATGAACTTCGCCTTGGTCGGATCGTCGAAGATCGCCGCCGCCACGGCGCGGCAGAAATCGACGTCGAAACCGGTCCAGTTGCCCTTGTCGTCGGGGATCGAGAAGCCCGGCAGGCCCTTGTTGACGCCGCACAGCACTTCGCCGCGGCGCACGGTTCGCTTCAGGGTGCGGGTGTCGTAGAACTCGTAGGTGATGGCCAAGGCGGCGACCAGCACGGCGACCGCGAGCCCGATCAGCAGGCCGCCTCGGAATGTGCGCATCATGTTACTCTCTCGAAAAAATCGGGAAAAGGAATCTGGACGAGGGCGGGAAGCACGATCCCAAGAGAGATGCCAAGGGATCGTGCTCGAACGATCGGCTTACAGTTCAGGCTTCTGCCGGATGACGACCTTGGTGCCGACAGGGACGCGATCGTAGAGATCGGCCACGTCGTGGTTGACGAGCCGGAAGCAGCCCGAGGACACTTTGGTGCCGATCGTATCGGGACGGTTGGTGCCGTGGATGCGGTAGACGGTGGTGCCGAGATACATCGCGCGTGCGCCGAGTGGATTGCCGGGGCCGCCGGCCATGAAGCGCGGCAGATAGGGCTGGCGCTGGATCATCTCCGGCGGCGGCGTCCAGTCCGGCCATTCCTTCTTGTTGGTGATCTGCACTAGTCCCTGCCACTGGAAGCCATCGCGGCCGACGCCGATGCCGTAGCGGATCGCGCGACCGCCGGGCTGCACCAGATAGAGATGACGCTCGGAGGTCGAGATGATGACGGTGCCCGGCGCTTCGGTCGTGCGGTAGTAGACGACCTGCTTCTGCCATTCCGGATCGAGCTCGTAGCTGTCATCGGCGATCAGGCCCGGCTCGTCGCCGCGGTCGGGCTGCTGGGCAAAGGCCTGCGGCGCGGACAGGATCAGGCCAATCGCAGCCACAAACGCCCCGGTCAGGCGACGAAAATCCGTCATTTCAAGCTCTCCCCGCTGCCACAGCGCAAATCGTTCCGAACCATCTGAACTCAGGGGCAGCTTCGTGGCAAGTTCAAGGCGCGCCTGTTTGGTATGTCACGAGAATGCTTTGGTTTTTTGACGTAGTCGGCAATGCGATGAACGGGGGATGGCGCGAAAAGCAGTGAGCTGGGCTCGATACGCCCCTTCTCCCGCTTGCGGGAGAGGGTTGGGGAGAGGGTGTCTCCACATTGGGACACCCCCCAGAGGAAAGAACCCTCACCCGCCGCTACTCGGCGACCTCTCCCGCAAGCGGGAGAGGGTCAGAGCGAGTCCGCGGCAACGGCGCGCCTAAATCTGATTCGCCTTCGCCCCGATTCCGAGCCGCCGGACGATCTCGGCGCCCACGGCGCGGGCCTCGTTGCGGGAGCCGATTCGTGGGCTGCGAAACCGCCTCCCTGAAAGCAGGCGGATCGTGACGATGCAGTGCTCGTCCTCGGACCGGCCGCGGCGCTCGATGGTGATCGATTTCACGTCGTGCCCCTCGATATGGTCCACGCGCGGCTGGCCGTTGCCCCAGAGCCGTTCGACGCGGATGTCGCCCTCGCGAATGATCCAGAACGCGCCGGTGACGAGATTGGCAAATCGATAAACGCCGAACGCGGCGATCACGCCGAGCGGCAGCAGCAGGTAGTCGATCCATTGGGGCGGCAGGCCACGCCAGAGCCTGTAGGCATAGGGGGCGACACTCAGCGCGACGGCGATGAGGGCCGCGATGCGGATGTCTCGCTGGGAAAACGGCTCGACGGGTTCGCCAAGCCGCATCTCGGGATTGCTGGCATCGAGCGGATTGACGGGCGCCTCGACATCAGGGACGTCGAACTGCGCCGCGATCCGCGCCACGGTCTCATGAACATGGGTGACGTCGGCGAGCGGTGGGGACATCAGCCGTTCGCCCGAGGCCAGCGTGAAGGCGAGTTGAAAGCGCGCCTTGGCGGTCTTGCTGCCGGGAACCTGGAGCGCCGTGATCTCGTCTTTTGCGACGATCCGGGTCTGGAGCTTTCCGAACGGACGTTGCTTCCCGATCAGAATTTCATCCGGCGTGATGATCCACACCACGGCAGGCGTCAGCATCACCGCGCAGACGAACGCTGTGCCCGCAAGCAGCGCGACCACGGAAACGATCACTTCCAGGGCATCGTGCGTGAACAGGCCGGGCGTGAAGCAGAGCGCGACGGCTGCCGCAGAGCCGCCCACGACCAGCCTCTGCGCGATCGAGGAGCCTTCGCGAAGGCGGATGTCGTTGTGGGTGGTCGCGTCGGTCATTGCGGCGGCTGGTTTGCGTCGGCGCGCGAAACTCCACGGACGGGTCCGTGGAGTCAAGCAACAACGCAGAGCATGATCCGGAAAAGTGCGAAGCGGTTTTCCGAAGAGATCATGCTCAAACAAAAACCTAAGGCGCGATGATGGTTCACCTTCATCGTCGCGCTTTAGCCGCGCCAGCTAGCTGCTGGCGTTCAACAGCCTCGCCACGGTGCGGTCGATCTCGTCGTAGCGGCCTTCGCCTTCGTGCTGGAACACGATCTTGCCGGTCTGGTCGATCACATATTGCGCCGGCCAATATTGGTTGCGGTAGGCGTCCCAGGTTTTGGACTCATTGTCCTGCGCCACCGGATAGGTGATGCCGTGGCGCTTCAGCGCGGCCTGCACGTTGGACGCCGAGCGCTCGAACGGGAATTCGGGCGTGTGCACGCCGACCACGACGAGGCCCTTGTCCTTGTACTTGGCATAGAGCTCGGTGACGTGCGGCAGCGTGTTGACGCAGTTGACGCAGCCATAGGTCCAGAAGTCGACCAGCACGACCTTGCCGCGGAGATCGGCGATGTTGAGCGGCTTCGAGTTGAACCAGTTGCTGATGCCGGCGAAATCAGGCGCAGTCGTCGTCTGGCTCGCGGCCGCGACCTTGACCGGCACCGCGGGCGAAACCTCGTCGCAGAGACCGGGGATGACGGCGCCGGTCACAGTGAAGCCGATCAGGGCGGCGGAGACGGCGAGCAGCTTGAAAGTCATGGACATGTTCTCCGTTGAGGGTGAGGGATCACAGGCCGATCTGGCCGGTGGGGTAGATCGAGGTGAGCCACGCCACGATCAGCGTGTCGTATTGGAAGTAGGCGGCGAGCGCGAAGGCGATCACGACGACGCCAAAGCCCTGCTGCAGGCGCGGCGAGATGCGGGCGAGGCTGCGCACGCGCGTGGTCGCGGCCTGTCCGCCATAGGCGATCGCCAGCATCGGGATCGCAGCCCCGATCGCGTAGGCGACCAGCAGCGTGCCGGCCCAGCCGAGATTCCTGGAGGTCGCGACCAGCGTCAGGATCGAGCCGAGCACGGGGCCGGCGCAGGGCGTCCAGACCAGGCCGAGCGTGGTACCGAGGACGAGCCCGCCCAGCGCGCCCTCGCGCTGCGCGCCGCCGGCAGCGCCGAAATTCAGCCAGCCATTGAGCCGGATCGACAACCATTCGAACGGCGCCGGCCAGAGCATCAACAGGCCAAAGCCGAGCAGCAGGACCGCCGCCGCCTCGCGCAGCACGTTCGGATCGAAATCGAAGACCCGCGTCAGCGCGCCGAGCAGCAGCGCGACCGCGGAAAAGGACATGACGAAGCCGAGCGCGATCATCGCAGGCCGCAGATTCGACGAGCGCCCGATCGAGGCGCCGAGCAGGATCGGCAGCATCGGCAGCGTGCAGGGGGCGGCGATGGTCAGGATGCCGGCAAGGACGGCGAAGAGAAGCTCTAGCATCGGGCACTCGTGAAGGAGGTCACGAGGGCAGTTCGGAACAGAGGCGCCGGACGTTACGCCCGTCACGCGCTCGTGACGGTGATAGATGCTTTGCAGGGCGACTATGCCGGCGACAACGGCAGTGCGTTCCCTCCCCCCTTGTGGGGGAGGGTTAGGGAGAGGGGTGGCTCCGGGAGAGATCTGAGTTTGTGGCTACCCCTCTCCCTGCCCCTCCCCCGCAAGGGGGGAGGGAACGAGAGAACGATGCCCGCCTCACTCGCGTGACCCCCAAATACAAAACGACCCGGAGGGGGGCATCCCGTCCGGGTCGCTGGAGGTATTGGGAGGTTTAACGAAACCGTATGTGATGCTTATAGGGACGAAGTTTTTCCGCCTGATGTTGTGGTTTGTTTCATTTGTTTCGTCAGCGGTAACGCTTTCGTGTCCCGGGATGGAACCAGGTATCGGGCCCTATCCCATTGAAATCCTTAGGCTTAGGCGGCGAAGCGGTCGACGCCGCAACCCTTAAGCAAATCGGCGAGCTGCTTGCGGGCGTAGAACATCCTGGTCTTCACCGTGCTCTGGGGGATGCCGATGATCTGGCCGACCTCCTCCACCGACTTCTCATGGTAGTAGACGAGGGTGATGATCTCGCGATGCGCGGGTGACAGTTTTTGCACGCAGGCGCGCAGGATGGCGCTGGTGTCGCTGCGGTCGAGCGAGGTCTCGGGCGTGTCGCAATCGTCGGGGATCTGGCGCACGTCTTCCTGGTCGATGTCCTCGAAACGGCGCTGGCGCATCGCGGTCAGCGCCTTGAAGCGGGCGATCGAGAGCAGCCAGGTCGAGACCTGCGAGCGGCCCTGGAACTGGCCGGCGGTGCGCCACACGTCCAGAAACACCTGGCTGACCAGATCTTCTGCCGTGGTCGCGTCACGCACGATGCGCAGGATGAAGCGGTAGACCCGCACATTGTGACGGCAATAGAGAATGTGCATGGCCGTGCGGTTGCCGTCGGCGATGCTTTCGAGAAGCATCTCGTCCGAGGTCGCCTGAGCGGCAATGATGCCCTGGCTGGCTTGGGCGTTGATGGCGATGACGTTCGGCATGGACTTGGCTCCTCGGTGACGCCGCAACCGAGCGGCGTTTCCTTGGGTCAAAGTGTTAATCAGCCAACGTTTCGGGACGTCTGCACGAAAAGGGGAAAATGGTTTCGTGGGCCGTTAAATTGTTTCGTCGCGCACATCGCGACGAAACATTCGGAGCAAAAAAGCGTGTAATTTCAATGTGTGGAAAATACGGTAGTGCCTGATTGGACTGCGCGGAACCAATTTCGGGGGCTTGCGTTGCGTGCGCCACCGCACACTTCGCTTTCGTCGCCCGATTGTTACGCCTTGTCGCCTGCCGGCGAGAACAAATAGCCGCCGCCGCGGATGGTGCGGATCACGGCGGGCTTGGTCGGGTCGGGCTCGATCTTGCGGCGGATGCGCATGATGCGCAGGTCGACGGCGCGGTCGAAGGCTTCCGCGTCGCGCGCGTTGGCCAATTCCAGCAGGCGCTCGCGCGACAGCACGCGCTTGGGATTGGCCGCGAACACTTTCAAGAGCCCGAATTCGGATGCGGTCAGCGGATGCTCGTTGCCCTCGTCGTCGCGCAGGGCCTGGGCTTCGAGATCGAGCCACTTTGTCCCAAAGCGTACCAATTGATCCTTGTCCGATTTCGCGGGCGCGGCCTCGGCACTCGCGGCCTTCGCCGGCGTGCTCCGCCGCAGCACCGAGCGGATGCGCGCCATCAATTCGCGCAGCTCGCAGGGCTTTGCGACATAGTCGTCGGCGCCGAGCTCGAGGCCGACGACGCGGTCGATCGGGCTCGCTGTCGCCGTGAGCATGATCACGGGCACGTTGATGCGGCTCTTGAGGTCGCGGATGATCGAGAGGCCGTCTTCCTCGGGCATGTTGAGGTCGAGCACGACGAGGTCGGGCATGCTGCCGTCGATTGCGGTGCGCAAGGACTTGCCGCCGTCGCACAGCGTCACGGTGAAGCCGTGCATCTTGAGGTAATCGCCGACCATCTCCCGGGCCGGGGCCTCATCGTCGACGATCATGATGTGCTGGCTTTGTGTCATGTCACTTCGGAATCTTGCAGATATTGGTGCTCAAATCACGGCATCTCGGTCGCGGGCAGGGTGATGGTGAAGGTCGAGCCCTTGCCCGGCCCGTCGCTGTCGGCGGTTACCTCGCCGCCATGCATATCGATAATACGCTTGACGATGGACAACCCAAGCCCCGTCGAGCTCTCACCTGCCGTCGGTTTTGCGGATAGCCGCTGGAACCGGCCGAACAGGCGGCCGAGATCCTCCGGTGACAGGCCGGCGCCCTCGTCGCTGACGCGGATGATGGTGTCGTTGCCCTCATGGCTGACCGCCACAGTGATCTTGCCTGCGATCGGCGAGTATTTGATGGCATTGCTGATCAGATTGTCGATCGCCTCGCGGATGCGGTCGGTGTCGCACATGGTGACGATGTTGGCCGGCGCAGTGACGTGGATCGCCTGCTGCTTGTTGACCGCGAGCGGCTGGTTGGCCTCGGCGACCTCCTTCACCAGCGCCGCGACGTCGACCGGCTCGCGGCGGATGGTGATGTCGAAGGCATCCGCCATCGCGTCCGAGATCAGATGGTCGACCATCGTGGTCAGGCGCTTGGTGGCGTCGCGGATGTGATCGACCTGCGCGACCACGCCTGACGCCGAGGCGCCGGTCGAGATCAGCTCCTTCAGCATCTCGGTGCGGCCGAGGATGACGCCGAGCGGGTTCTTCAGATCGTGCGCGACGGTACCCAAAATCTCGTTCTTGAAGCCGTTGGCGCGCTGCAGCCGCAGCCATTGCGCCGAGAGCCGGCGGTTGGCTTGCATCAGCGCGCGGGTGCGCTGGGCGACGCGGTCTTCCAGCTGGGTGTTGGCGTCCTGGAGCTGCTGGTAGAGGATGACGTTGTCGAACGCGATCGAGAGCCGGCTCGAGAAGATCTCGACCAGCGAGCGGTCGGTCTCCGACAGCTCGCGCTCGGCCTGCAGCAGCACCACGACCTCGCGGCCGGATCCGGTGCGCAAATAGATCACGCTGCGATGGTCGGCGAATTCGTTCTTGCGGCCCTGGAACGCGGCTTCCACCATCGCGCGCAAATCAGGATCGAGCGCCTTCGACGAGGTCGTGCCGATGAAGCGGCTGTAGCAGCCGCTGCCGGCAAGCACGGAGAGCTCGGGGTCGACGCCGCCATTGTCGCGCAGGACGAGGATGCCGGCGCAGTCGGCATTGAGCAGCGAGGCGAGCTGGGTCAGCACGCCCTCGGCGAGCCGCTGCATCGACTTGAAGTCGTACAGCGTCGAGGCGGCATCGATGATGATTTCGAGCCCGCGCCGCGTCTGCACCATGCGCTCGAGCTGCTGGTAGGAGCGCAGCGCCGCGGTCAGTGAGGTGAACAGCTTGTCGGCGGTGAGCTCGGTCTTGGCCTTGTAGTCGTTGATGTCGTACTGCACGATCACGCGCCGCTCCGGCGCCTGGCCGGGCTGGCCGGTGCGCAGGATGATGCGCACGGTCTCGTTCTTGAGCTCGTTGCGGATGTATTCGACGAGCTCGAGGCCGGCGACGTCGGTCTCCATGATGACATCGAGCAGCACTGCGGCAATGTCGCCGTGCGCAGCCATCAGCTTGCGACCTTCCGCCGCCGAATGGGCCGAGAGGATCTCCAGGCCCTGGCCGTTGAGGCTGTAGTCCGAGAGCGCAAATCGGGTGCCGTCGTGCACGGCCGGATCGTCGTCGATGACGGCGATTTTCCATTTCCGGGCGTCCATATCCTCCGACGCGGTACCGGTATCGTCGATCAGGTGGAGGACATCGTCCTGTTCGGCCATTGCGAAGTCCCGTCACTTTCTGCGCTTTGCGCGCCGCCCTTGGCGATCCGCGGCATGATAATCCGAAAAGTAGTGCCTTGTCCCAGCTTGGATTCCAGCATCATCCGCCCGCCCAACTGCTGGGTGACGAGGTTATAGACGATATGGAGGCCGAGTCCCGTGCCACCTTCATTGCGCCTTGTGGTAAAGAATGGGTCAAAGGCCTGGCGCTGCACGTCAGGCGTCATGCCGGCCCCGTCATCGGCAAAGATGATCTCGATATCGTCGGTGCCGCGCGGCTTGGCTGCGATCGTGATGGTGCCGGCGCGGCCGTCGGCAAAGGCGTGGTTGGCGGCGTTCAGGAAGAGGTTGGTCAGGATCTGGCCATAGGAGCCGGGATAGCCGTCGAGCAGCAGCCCCTCGGGCACGTCGACCTGGAGCGTGGTCGGCGAGCGCTTGAGAACGGGTCGCAGGCTGGCGATGATCTGGTCGGTGGCTTCGCTCAATGAGAACTGACGGCGCTCGGCATGGGAGCGGTCGACCGCGACCTGCTTGAACGACTGGATCAGCTCGCCGGCGCGGGTGAGATTGGCGACCAACTGTTGCGAGGCATCGCGCGAGGACTGCACGAACTCTTCCAGCTGCGAGCGGCGCAAGCCCCCGTCGCCCCTGAGCTGGGCCTCGAAGATCTCGCTGCGCCTGGCAAAGCTCGAGGCCACGGTCAGGCTGATGCCGATCGGGTTGTTGACCTCATGCGCGACGCCGGCGACGAGGCCGCCGAGCGCGGCGAGCCTTTCGGCGTCGATCAGGTTCTGCTGCGCCGCGTTGAGTTCGAGCAGCGCGCTCTCGGCCTTTTCCTTCGACGCCCGCAATTCGTCCTCGGTCTCGCGCTTGGCGATCGCGTTCTCGCGGAACACTTCCACCGCGCGGGCCATCGCGCCGACCTCGTCGCGGGCCTTGGTGCCCTGCACCTCGCGGCCGAGATCGCCGAGCGTGATCGCGCGCATCGCGGTCATGATCTGCTGCAGCGGCAGCCGGATTGACAGCGCGATCAGCACGCCGGCGGTGAGGATGATGCCGAGAAAGATCACCGCAATGGACAGCACGCGGCGTGAAATATCCGCCAGCGTGCGGTCGAAGGTTTCCTGCGCCTTCTGCTCGCGCTGGCGCATCTTGGTCGAGAGATCGTCGATGGCGCCGATCGCCTCGGCCTGGCTGGCGTCGATGGTGTTGCGCAATAGCTCGGTGCGGTTGGTCAGCTGCTCGGAGAGCTTTGCAAAGCCCTCGCGCATCGCCATGGTGCGGACCGCGAGCTTTTGCAGCGCCATCTTCTGCAGATCGTTGTCGGCAAGATCGATCATCACGGGGATGGTCTTCTCGATCGTCTCGGTGTGGCGGCGCGCGTCGTCAGCCGCGCCTGATGACTGCGACAGATAGTACGAGTTGGCCGCGACCAGCATCGCGGTGAAGGCTTCGCGCGACTTGCCGAGCGAGGGCCAGATCAGCGCATCGCGATGGCCGGTGGCGCCTTCGATGATCGAGTACAGGCCGGCCATGTCCCTGGCCGGGCCCTGCACCTGCTCCTCATAGGTCTTGGCGATGGTCGCCTGCACGCTGCGCAGCTCGCCAAAGCCGTTGAGGAAGCGGTCGGTGGTGCGCTCCAGCTCCTCGACCGAGCCGGACAGCATCGGGTCCTTGGCGGCGCGGTCGGTCAGCGTGCCCAGCACGGCCTCGCGCAACAGCAGGATCTCGGCGAACAGGTCCGGGCTCGGCTGGTTGATGTAGCGGTGGATCAGGTTCTGCAGGCGCCCGGTCTCGCTTTCGAGCAGCGCCAGGATCCGGTCGGATTCCCTGACCTGCCGCACGTCGTCCCAGGCCGAGCCCAGCACCTGCGCGCCGTTCCAGATCATCGCCACCAGCACGATCACCACCGCGGAGTTCAGCGCCGCGATCGACAGGATGCGCCAGCGGATCGGCACCGCCCGCAGCACGCCGACGAGGCGCGCGCGCAGCCGCCCGACCGGGCCGGACGGCCGTTCTGCGATCTCGCTGGTGCCGGGCGCGATCAAGCGGCGTCACTCCACCTTGCGAATGCGTTCGATCAGTGCGGCCGCGGTAGGATCCTGCGCGGTCTTGGCGTAGATCGGCGCCATCGCGTCCTCGAACGGCTTGCGGTCAATCGTCCTGATCACGGAAATGCCGGCGGCCTCCGCCTTGCGCTGCGACTGCTCCTCGAGGTCGCGCCATTTCTCGCGCATGTACAGGCTCGAGCGCGCCGCGGCTTCCCTGAAGATGGTCTGGTCCTCGGCCGACAGGCTCTTCCAGGCCTTGAGCGAGATCACCAGCACTTCGGGGCTCATCGTGTGCTCGGTGAGAGTGTAGTAGACGGCGTGCTTGTAATGGTCTGTGGTCACGAAGGATGGCCAGTTGTTCTCGGCGCCGTCGATCAGATGGGTCGCGAGCCCCGTGAGCACCTGCCCATACGGCAGTTCGATCGGCTCGGCGCCGAGGGCGCGGATCATATCGCTCATCAACTCCGATTGCTGCACCCGGATCCGCAAACCCTTGAGATCGGCGATGCTCTTCACCGGACGGACGTTGTTGTAGATCGAGCGTGCCCCGGAATCGTAGAAGGCGAGCCCGACGAAGCCGTAGGGCTCGAAGCTGCCGAGGATTTCCTTGCCGATCGGCCCGTCCAGCACCTTCTGCATGTGCTCGATGGACCGGAACAGGAACGGCATGGCCAGCACGTTCATCGCCGGAACGAAATTGCCGATCAGGGCGACGTTGGTCCGGTTGAGGTCGATCGCGCCGGCGCGCGTCTGCTCGATCGTCTCCTTCTCCTCGCCGAGCTGGCGGGAGTGAAACACCTTGATCTCGTGGCGGCCGCCGGTGCGCTCAGCGATCAGGGCGCCCATGTAGCGCAGCGCCTGGACGGTCGGGTAGTTCTCGGTCTGGGTGTCGGCGGCGCGGAATTCGCGCGCAGCCACGCTCGTCGCGCCCACGTCCATCGTGAACGTGGCGAGCAGAAGCGCGACGAAAATCACCCCGGTCCGTGAGAGTTCGGCACGGTTTAACACTGGCACACTCAACCCCTCGGAGATGGAGTCTATGGCGGGACCAAAAGGTTCAATGCAATCTAAAGCGTTTTCGAGCGAAGTGGATACCGGTTCGCGTGAAGAAAACGCGTCAAAGCTAAAAATCCAGATGGTAAAGGGAAGGCCATCCCGCCCGGGCCGGTGATTGTGCGGTGCCGCCGCCGTCATTCCCGGTTGAAACGTTGGGTGCCGCGCCTTAAGCAGGGTGCGGCCGCCTTTTGCCGCTTGATACGGGAAGAGCCATCGTGATTTCAGCATTGCGCCTTTTGCAGGTCGTCGCGGTGACCGCGGTCCTTACGTCAAGCTTACAGGCGCAAGCGGCCACCGATATCGCGTGGTGGCACGCCATGTCGGGTGAGCTCGGCAAGCAGCTCGAAAAGCTCGCCACCGATTTCAACGCTTCGCAGTCCGATTACCGCGTCGTGCCATCGTATAAGGGCAATTACACCGAGACGGTGACGGCCGCGATCTTCGCCTTCCGCTCGCGCAGCCAGCCGGCGATCGTCCAGGTCAACGAGGTCGCCACCGCAACGATGACCGCCGCCAAGGGCGCGATCTATCCGGTCTACAGCATGATGCGCGACATGGGCGAGCCGTTCTCGCTCAACGACTATCTTCCGGCGGTCTCCGGCTATTACACCGATGCGTCAGGCAATCTGCTGTCGTTCCCGTTCAACTCCTCGACGCCGATCCTCTATTACAACAAGACCATGTTCCGCGCCGCCGGCCTTGATCCCGAGACGCCGCCGAAGACGTGGCCCGAACTCGGCGCGCTTGCAAAGCGCCTGCGTGATTACGGCGCTGTCTGCGGCTTCACCACGTCGTGGCCGTCCTGGATCCATGTCGAGAATTTTTCGGCGTTCCACAATCTTCCGCTGGCCACGCGCGCCAATGGCTTTGGTGGCCTCGATGCGGAATTGACCATCAACAATCCTGTGGTCGTCAAGCACATCGCCCAGCTCGCCGAATGGCAAAAGACAAAACTGTTCGACTATAGCGGCCGCGGGCAGTCGGCCGAGCCGCGCTTCCAGAACGGCGAATGCGGCATCTTCATCGGCTCTTCGGCGACGCGCGCCGACATCAAGGCTAATTCAAAGTTCGACATCGGCTACGGCATGATGCCGTACTGGCCAGACATAGCAGGCGCGCCGCAGAATTCCATCATCGGCGGCGCCACGCTCTGGGTGCTGCGCGACCGGCCGCGCGAGGAGTACAAGGGCGTGGCGCGGTTCTTCGCTTATCTGTCGCAGCCCGGCGTGCAGGCCGTCTGGCATCAGAACACCGGATATCTGCCAATCACCCGCGCCGCCTTCGAGCTGACGCGCGCGCAAGGCTTCTACGAGCGCAATCCGGGCTCGGCGATCTCATTCGAGGAGATCACGCTGCATCAACCGACCGAGAATTCGAAGGGCATCCGGCTCGGCTCCTTCAACCTGATCCGTGGCACGATCGAGGATGAGCTGGAGCAGGCCTTTGCCGGCCAGAAGAGCGCGCAAGCCGCCCTCGATTCCGCCGTCGAGCGCGGCAACAAGCTCCTGCGCCAGTTCGAGCGCGCCAGTCCGGAACGGTAGGGGGATGGGAGCTCGGCGTTGCTTGGAGCGCGAGACCTCTCCACGCCGTCATGGCCGGGCCTGTCCCGGCCATCCAGTTTTGCGGCAGCCGAAGAACGTGGATGCCCGGGACAAGCCCGGGCATGACGAGCTCAAACTATTAGGCGTGCGATGTCGATAACACTGCCTCACTTCGCTGACACTCAGCCCTTCCGCGCCTTTCGCGCCGATCCCCAGCAATGGCTGCCAACCGCGCTCGACATCGCGCACAGCCGCGGCATCGACGTCTCCGCACCGCACGTCTTCTCGACCGGCACCAATCTCGTGGTCGGCCTCGGCGACACGCTGATCCTGAAAATCTTCCCGCCGCTCTTACGCGCGCAATTCGTCTCCGAGCGCGGCTCGCTGATGCAGCTCAAGGGCCGGCTTGATCTGCCGATCCCCGAGATCGTCGCGGAGGGGGAGCGCGATGGCTGGCCCTATCTCGTCATCACGCGCCTCACAGGCGCGCTCGGCTCGGAAGTCTGGCCGCGACTCGCGGAAGCGCAGAAGGAGCGCGTGCTGCGCCAGATCGGCGAAACCATCGCCGTCGTGCAACGTGTGCCGCTCGGCCCCCTCGCAGAGATCGAGCCGCGCTGGGGCGCGTTCATGCGCGCGCAGATGCAGGGCTGCCGTCACAGGCACACGCGTCTCGGCCTCGCGCCGAAATTTCTCGCCGGCCTCGACGATCTCCTGCGCGATGCCGCAACGCTGATCCCGATGGACGCACCGCCGGTGATCCTGATCGGCGAATACATTCCGGAGAACTTCCTGCTCGCCTGCCACGACGGCGACTGGTCGCTCGCCGGCCTGTTCGACTTCGGCGATGTCAGGGCCGGATGGCGCGACTACGATCTGCTCGGCCCCAGCGCCTTCATGGCGGCCGGCCGGCCCAGGAGGGTGCGCAGCCTGCTCGAAGGCTTTGGCTACACCAATCCCGATTTCGCGCTGAAGCGGCTCCTGATGGCCTTGATGCTGCTGCACCAGGCCAGCGACCTCAACAGCCACATCTGCATCGAGGGCTGGCAGGAGCAGGCGAATAATCTGGTTGAACTGCAGGAGTTGATCTGGGCGGAGTGAATGCTTCCGCTCTACGCCTCCCCGTCATTCCGGGGCGCCGCAGAGTGGCGAGCCCGGAATCCATTCTCCGGCGAGTTCTGCAGCCCGATGGATTCCGGGCTCGATGCTGCGCATCGCCCCGGAATGACAGGCTCTGCCTATTAGACGTGCCGGCTTCGAGTCTGGCCTACAAAATGAGCAAAAGTTTTTCTTTGCATGCAATGCGCGAAACCCAAGCTTCGAGGCCCCGTCCGCTGCATGCGATAATATATAAGCAAGATCAATGATTTATTCTTGATTTAACCTCTCGCTAAGCCTTGGCACGAACCTTGCGAATCCTGTTCCAACCAGAAACTTCCGCGTTGGAGCATCACCATGAAGCGTCGCGATTTCCTCAAGTCCGTATCGGGATTGGCAGCAGGCGCGGCGCTTCCGGCGGTGCCACAGGTCATCTCCTCGGCCTATGCCGATGCCCGTTCGGAGACGCTGCTGATCGTCTCGGAAGGCGGCCCCAACAATCTCGACATCCATGGCGTCGGCACCAACGTGCCCGGCTATGAGGTGTCCTGGAATTGCTACGACCGGCTGATCAGCCACGAGATGAAGAGCGGCCCCGGCGGGGTGCCCTATTACGACCGCGACAAGTTCAAGGGCGAGCTCGCCGAGGAGTTCAAGATCGACGACATGTCGGTCACCTTCAAGCTGAAGAAGAACGCCAAATTCCACGACGGCACGCCCGTCACCGCCAAGGACGTGAAGTGGTCGCTCGATCGCGCCGTCAGCGTCGGCGGTTTCCCGACCTTCCAGATGAGTGCGGGCTCGCTCACCAAGCCCGAGCAGTTCGTCGTGATCGATGACTATACTGTGCGCGTTGACTTCCTGAAGAAGGACAGGCTGACGGTCCCCGATCTCGCCGTCATCGTCCCCTGCATCGTCAACTCCGAGCTGGTGAAGAAGAACGCCAGCGAGAAGGATCCCTGGGGTCTCGAGTTTACAAAACAGCAGACCGCGGGCTCCGGCGCCTACAAGGTGACGAAGTGGACCGCCGGCACCGAAGTGATCATGGAGCGCAACGAGGATTGGGTCGGCGGGCCGCTGCCGAAGATCAAGCGCGTAATCTGGCGCATGGTGCCGCAGGCCGGCAACCGCCGCGCGCTGCTCGAGCGCGGTGACGCCGACATCTCCTACGAACTTCCGAACAAGGATTTCCAGGAGATGAAGGCCAACGGCAAGCTCAACGTGGTGTCGCTGCCGTTCTCCAACGGCATCCAGTATATCGGCATGAACGTCACCAAGCCGCCCTTCGACAATCCGAAGGTGCGCCAGGCGGTGGCCTACGCGCTGCCCTATCAGAAGATCATGGACGCCGTGATGTTCGGGCTGGCGAACCCGATGTTCGGTGCGCCCAAGGACAAGCCGACCGAAGTCGCCTGGCCGCAGCCGCACAAATATAACACCGACATCGAGAAGGCGAAGGCGCTGATGGCGGAGGCCGGCGTCGCGGGCGGCTTCGAGACCACGATCTCGTTCGACCTGAATTTTGCCGGCGTCAACGAGCCGCTCTGCGTGCTGGTGCAGGAGAGCCTCGCCCAGATCGGCATCAAGACCACCATCAACAAGGTGCCCGGCGCCAACTGGCGCACCGAGTTGAACAAGAAGGAGATGCCGCTCTTCACCAACGTGTTCTCGGGCTGGCTCGATTACCCCGAATACTTCTTCTACTGGTGCTATCACGGCAACAATTCCGTCTTCAACACCATGAGCTACAAGTCAGCCGAGATGGACAAGCTGATCGACGGCGCGCGCACCGCCGCCGCGACCGGCGACACCGCGACCTACGAGAAAGACGTGAAGGGCTTCGTCGACCTCGCCTTCACCGACATCCCGCGCATCCCGCTGTATCAGCCCTTCGTCAACGTCGCGATGCAGAAGAACATCTCGGGCTACCAATACTGGTTCCACCGCCGCCTGGATTATCGCGCGCTGGCGAAGGGGTGAGGGGACATGAGTGAGGTGAGCACACTCGTCAGGCTCCCTCCCCCCTTGCGGGGGAGGGTTGGGGAGAGGGGTAGCCACGAACTCAGACCCCTCCCGGAGCCACCCCCCTCCCTAGCCCTCCCCCACATCCGCCTTCGCCCGAAGGCGGGCTTCGGCGGACAAGAGGGGGGAGGGAACGCAGCGACGCGCGCGGCTTGCAGAGTGCGCAACAAGCGCAGGAGCACCCCATGCTGACCATGATCGGCAAGCGCCTGATGTTCGCGATTCCCTCGCTGATCGGCGTCGTCATCGTCACCTTCCTGCTGACGCGCGCGCTCCCTGGCGACCCGGCGGCATATTTCGCAGGTCCCGCCGCGACCAAGGAGGCCGTCGAGCAGATCCGGAAAAAGCTCGGCCTCGACAAGCCTCTGATCGAGCAGTTCTTCCACTACACCAACGATCTCGCCCATGGCGATTTCGGCAACTCGCTCACCACGGGTCAGCCGGTTGCGACCGAAATCCGCAATCGCCTGCCGGCCTCGGCTGAATTGACGCTGCTCGGTCTCATCGTCTCCATCGTCATTGCCATTCCGCTCGGCGTGCTGGCGGCGACACGACCAGGATCCTGGGTCGATCATCTCTGTCGGGTGACGACAACAGCGGGCGTCTCGCTGCCGGTATTCTTCACGGGCCTCGTGCTGGTGTACTTCTTCTACTTCCAGCTCGGCTGGTCACCCGCGCCGCTCGGCCGTCTCGACGTGTTCTACAGCGCGCCGCCCACGGTCACCGGCTTCTACCTGATCGACACGCTGATCGCCCGCGACTTCGAGGCGTTTCGCTCGGCGCTGAGCCAGCTCATTTTGCCAGCGACGACGCTCGCGATCTTCTCGCTGGCGCCGATCGCGCGCATGACCCGCGCCTCGATGCTGGCGGTGCTCGCGTCCGAATTCGTCCGCACCGCGCGCGCCAGCGGCCTGTCACCGACGACCGTCATCGTCACTTACGCCTTCCGCAACGCGATGCTGCCCGTGATCACCACGCTCAGCATGGTGTTCTCGTTCCTGCTGGGGGCCAACGTGCTGGTGGAAAAAGTGTTCGCCTGGCCGGGTATCGGCTCCTACGCGGTGGAAGCCCTGATCTCGTCGGACTTCGCGCCGGTGCAGGGTTTCGTCCTCACCATGGCGGTGATGTACGTGCTTTTGAATCTGGTGATCGACATTCTCTATGGCGTGATCGATCCGCGCGTGCGGTTGGAGGGCTAAACCAATGAGCTCCGTTGCGCCTGCGGTTGAGCCCGCCGGTCCCGCGCGAACCTCGGGACTCACTGCGATCCTCGAACAGACCCGCTATGTCCTGAGCGAGAACAAGGTCACGGGCTTTTCCTTCGCCCTGCTGATCGTGATTCTCCTTGCCGCGGTCTTCGGTCCCTATGTGGTGCCGTACGATCCACTGGCGTCCGACACCGCGGCGGCGCTGAAGCCGCCCTCGGCCGCGCACTGGTTCGGCACCGACCAACTCGGCCGCGACATCTTCAGCCGCGTCGTCGTGGCGACGCGGCTGGATACGTTCATCGCGGTCGCCTCCGTCGTGCTGGTGTTCCTGATGGGCGGCCTCGCCGGCATTGCGGCTGGCTATTTCGGCGGCTGGACCGACCGGATCGTCGGCCGCATCGCCGACACCATCATGGCGTTCCCGCTGTTCGTGCTGGCGATGGGCATTGTCGCCGCGCTCGGCAATACCGTGCAGAACATCATTCTGGCGACCGCCATCGTGAACTTCCCGCTCTATGCCCGCGTCGCGCGCGCCGAGGCCAACGTCCGCCGCAATGCCGGCTTCGTTCAGGCCGCGCGGCTCTCGGGTAATGGCGAGTTCCGCATCCTCCTGGTGCACATCTTGCCCAACATCATGCCGATCATGATCGTGCAGATGTCGCTGACCATGGGCTACGCGATTTTGAACGCCGCTGGCCTCTCCTTCATCGGCCTCGGCGTCCGGCCGCCGACCGCCGAGTGGGGCATCATGGTCGCCGAGGGCGCGGGCTTCATGGTGTCAGGCGAATGGTGGATCGCGCTGTTCCCTGGCCTCGCGCTGATGATCGCCGTGTTCTGCTTCAACCTCCTCGGCGACGGCCTGCGCGACATCGTCGACCCCCAGCGGAGGACGTGATGGTCTGGCAGAAATTATCCAATGATTTCAGTGGTTTTTCTACTGTGCATGGGGTTGTTTTTGGCGTCTCGAGCGACAGGAGCGAGCGATGACCGCCCAACCGCTGCTCGACGTCCAGGATCTCACCGTCGAATTCACCACCCGCCGCGGCATCGTCAAGGCCGTGCAGCACGTCAACATATCAGTCGCCAAGGGCGAGACGCTGGCCATCGTCGGCGAGTCCGGCTCCGGCAAGTCGGTGACGTCGTATGCGGTGATGCGCATCCTCGACCGTGCCGGCAAGATCGCCGAGGGCTCGGTGATGTTCTCCGGCATCGACGTCAAGGCCGCGACTGAAAGCCAGATGCGCGATCTGCGCGGCCGCGAAGTTTCGATGATCTTCCAGAACCCGCGCGCCGCGCTCAACCCGATCCGCAAAGTCGGCGACCAGATCGAGGACGTGCTGCGCACCCATGTGCAGCAGGCGATGGTTTCGGACCACGGCGAAAAGGCGATCGAGGCGCTGGAGCAGGTCAAGATCGCCCGCCCGCGCGAGCGCTATCACGCCTATCCGTTCGAGTTGTCAGGCGGCATGTGCCAGCGCGTCGTCATCGCGCTTGCACTCGCCTGCAATCCGCAGCTGCTGATCGCGGACGAGCCGACGACCGGCCTCGATGTCACCACGCAGAAAGCGGTGATGGACCTGATCGTCGAACTCACAAAACGCAAGGCGATGTCGACCATCCTGATCACCCACGATCTCGGCCTCGCCGCTGCCTATTGCGACAGGGTCGTGGTGATGGAAAAGGGCCGCGTGGTCGAGACCGCCAAGGCCGCCGACATCTTCGCCAACCCGCAGCACCCCTACACCAAGAAGCTGATGCGCGCGACGCCGCGGCTGGGGGTCAGCTTGCGCGATCTGCTGCCGGAGGAGGAAGGCGCTGTGTCGGCCGCGCCCGCGGCCTCCGCTCCGGGCACCGCCGCAGAGAGCCAGAAGCCGCTCCTGCTCATCGAAAAGCTGGTCAAGGAATATCCCCGCCAGGGCGCCACCGCCACGCTCGGAAAGCTGTTCGGTCGCAAGCCGCCCGTCGAGCCCGATGTGTTCCGCGCCGTCGACGGCATCAGCTTCTCCATCGGCCACGGCGAGAGTGTCGGCCTCGTCGGCGAATCCGGCTGCGGCAAATCGACCACCTCGATGATGGTGATGCGGCTACTGGACCAGACCTCCGGCCTGATCCAGTTCGACGGCGAGGACATCGGCGGCATTGCGCCTGCCAATTTCGCCCGGCTGCCGCAGCGCAGCCGCATCCAGATGGTGTTCCAGGATCCGACCGACAGCCTCAACCCGCGCTTCACCGCGGTGCGCGCCATCGCCGACCCGATCATGCAGCTCGGCGACATCAGGGGCCGCGATGCGCTGCGCACCCGCTGCGAGGAGCTGGCGACCATGGTCGGCCTGCCGCACAATTTGCTGGATCGCTTTCCGCACCAGCTCTCCGGCGGCCAGAAGGCCCGCGTCGGCATCGCCCGCGCCATCGCCCTGCATCCGAAGCTCGTGATCCTGGACGAGCCGACGGCGGCGCTGGACGTCTCGGTGCAGGCCGTCGTCCTGAACCTGCTTCAGGATCTCAAGGCCCGGCTAGGTATGAGCTATCTGTTCGTCTCTCATGATTTGAATGTAGTGCGCTTGTTGTGCGATCGTGTCATTGTGATGCGAACGGGGCGGATCGTCGAGGAAGGCTCTTCCGAGAAGGTCCTGAGCGATCCGCAGGACGACTACACCAAGGAGCTGCTGACGGCGATCCCGCATCCGCCGTTACAAGTCCACTAAGAGTACACTGAGATCAGCTTGAGAGAGTGATGGCCGAGCCGCTGGACGATTATATCGACGCCGTATCGAAAGCGCTGGCGCTGCCGGTCGAGGAGGCCTGGAGGCCGGCGATCCGCGCCAATCTCGACGTCTCGCTGCGGCTTGGCCGCCTGGTCGACGAATTCGTGCTGCCGGACGAGACCGAGCCGGCGCCGATCTTCACGGCCTGATGCTGCCATGACCACCAAGCCAGAGACGGCCGCGGACATCGCAAAGGCGGTGGCCGGCGGCCAATTGTCCGCACTCGCTGCCACCGAGTCCGCGCTCGCGCGCATCAAGCAGCACGACGGCATCCTCAACTCCTTCACCGACGTCACCGCCGATCGCGCCCGCGCCAAGGCGCGCGCGATCGATGCCGACATCGCCGCCGGCAAGAGCGTCGGCCCGCTCGCTGGCGTGCCGTTCGCGGTGAAGAACCTGTTCGACGTCGCGGGCCTTGCCACGCGCGCCGGCTCGAAGATCAACCGCGACCTCGCCCCCGCCAAGCGCGATGCGACGCTGATCGAGCGGATGGAAGCGGCCGGCGCCGTCCTCGTCGGCGCGCTCAACATGGGCGAATATGCCTACGACTTCACCGGCGAGAACGTCCACGACGGTCCCTCGCGCAATCCGCATGACACCACGCGGATGAGCGGCGGCTCCTCCGGCGGCTCGGGGAGCGCCGTCGGCGGCGCGCTGGTGCCGATTGCGCTCGGCTCCGACACCAACGGTTCGATCCGTGTGCCGTCGTCCTTCTGCGGCATCTTTGGTTTGAAGCCGACCTATGGCCGGCTGTCCCGCGCCCGCTCGTTCCCGTTCGTGGCGAGCCTCGATCATCTCGGCCCGTTCGCGCGCTCCGTCACCGATCTCGCGCTCGCCTATGATGCGATGCAGGGACCGGATGCCGACGATGCCGCCTGCACCGCTTCGCGTGGTCTGGAGCCGACGCTGCCGCTGATCGCCAATCCGATTTCGGACCTGCGTATCGCGATCGCCGGCGGCCATTTCCAGAAGAACGTGTTTCCGGAAGCCGTCGAAGCCGTCAGCCGCGTCGCCAAGGCCCTGAACGCGACCAAGGTCATCGATATCCCCGAAGCCTCGCGCGCGCGGGCAGCGGCCTATGTCATCACCACCACCGAAGGCGCCTCGCTGCATCTCGATCGCCTGCGCAAGCGTCCGAATGATTTCGACGCCGCTGTGCGCGACCGGCTGATTGCGGGCGCGATGGTGCCCGCACCGTTGGTCGACCGCGCGCAAAAATTCCGCCGCTGGTATCGCGCGCAGCTTGCCGACATCTTCAAGTCCGTCGACGTGCTGCTCGCGCCGGCGACGCCCTGCACCGCACCAAAGCTCGGCCAGGTGAATTTCAATCTCGATGGCGTCGAGTTGCCGGTGCGCGCCAATATCGGCATCCACACCCAACCGATCTCGTTCATCGGCCTGCCTGTCGTTGCGGTGCCGGTACCACTCGAGCCGCTGCCGATCGGCGTGCAGATCATTTGCGCGCCCTGGCGCGAGGACATCGCGCTACGCGTCGCGTACGCATTGGAAAAGATGGGCGTGGTCGCAGCGCCAGCCCCAAGGGGATTTTGAGAGGATTTTGAGATGGAGATCGATCTCCCCGACGTGATCGCGGAAGTCAAAGCCGCGTTCGAACGCTATGAGCAGGCCCTCGTCAGCAACGACGTCGCCGTGCTCGGCGAATTGTTCCGCAACGATCCCCGCACGCTGCGCTACGGCATCGGCGAGAACCTCTACGGCTATGAGGCGATCTCCGGCTTTCGCGCCGGCCGCTCGCCGGTTGGGCTGAACCGCCGCACCGCCAAAACGGTGATCTCGAGCTACGGCCGGGACACGGCGGTCGCCTCGACTCTGTTCTATCGCGATACGGCTCCCGGCAAGGTCGGCCGGCAGATGCAGACCTGGATTCGCTTCCCGGAGGGCTGGCGCGTCGTCGCCGCCCATGTCAGCATCATCGACGAGACGAAAGAGACCTGACCGTATGACGCTTGACGATTTTCCGCCCGGGATACTGCCGGCCGAGCCGGTGGTGCCGCGCGTCGACCGGGCGCTGCCGTCGGTGCAGAAGGTCACGCGCGCCGAGGAACTCCGTCTCCAGCTTGCCGACGAGATCGTGCGTGGAACCCTGGCCCCCGGGGCGCCGCTGGACGAAACCGACATCGCGCGGCGCTTCAGCGTGTCGCGGACGCCGGTGCGCGAGGCGCTGCGCCAGCTGGTCGCGAGCGGCCTGGTCGAAGCGCGGCCGCATCGCGGCGCGGTCGTCGCGCAGCCCTCGATCGAGCGTCTCAAAAGCATGTTCGAGGCGATGGCGGAGCTGGAGGCACTGTGCGCCGGCCTTGCCGCCGAGCGCATGTCGGCCGCCGAGCGCCATGGCCTGGAGGCGGTCCACGAAGAGCTGCGTGTGCTCAGCTACGCCGGTAATCCCGATCGCTTCCACGAGGTCAACGAGCGCTTCCACAACACGATCTATGCAGGATCGCAGAACGGCTACATCGCCGAGATCACGCTTGCGACGAGGGTGCGCGTACAACCATTCCGTCGCGCCCAGTTCCGCAATCTCGGCCGCCTGGCAAAGTCGCAAGCCGAGCACGACCGTGTCGTCGTCGCCATCATGCGCGGCGACAAGCAGGGCGCCGCCGCCGCGATGCGTGCGCATATCGAGCTGGTGCGCGGGGAGTACGAGATTTACGCGGTGTCGGTGTAGGGCCGCGCCTACGCCGTGGCTGCTTCCGCCATGAACTTCCGCCAGCCGCCATAGCTGGTGATATCCCGCGCCTCGCCCAGCACTTCCGGCTCGACCAGAAAGCCCTTCAGGCTGCGGCCATCGGCCAATCGAATTGTGCCGATCGCCATCGGCGCCGGGATCGCGTTGACGAACTTGCCGAAGGCGGACGGCGACAGCGACCAGATCTCCAGCTCGATTGACGCGCCCTTGCCGGCCTCGACGCGTAGCAGGCCCGGCTTCGGCGGCGTGGTCTTTAGCGCGTAGAGCATGTAGTCGGGCGCGGTCTTCGTCGCCTCGATCAGCTTTGCATCAAGTGCTTTCAGCTCGCCGTTCAGCGCCATGCCCGACAGATGCGCGCCGACGACGGCGATCGGGATCTCGTCGCCACTGCCTGCGGGAAGGGAGGCGAGCGGCGCCTGCGCGACGCCCTTCGCGCCAACCGTCAGCCTGGTGTCGGCATGGAAGACCCGGCCAATACTCGCAAGCATCGCATCGCGTCCCGCGGGCGCGAGCAGCGTGATCCCGAACGGAATGCCGTCTGCGCGCATCGCCGCCGGCACGGCGAGACCGCAGAGGTCGAGCAGATTGACAAAATTGGTGTAGGTGCCGAGCCGGCTGTTGAGCTCGATCGGATTGGCGAGCACCTGCGCGGTCGTATATGCCGTCGGCGCGGTCGGCAGCACCAGCGCGTCGATGTTTGCAAAGGTGCGTTCAGCGATCTTGCGCAGGCCCTGCAGGCGATAGAGCGCAGAGAAGGTGTCTGCCGCCGTGAGCCGCGCACCTGCCGCGGTGATCTCGCGCGTCACCGGATGAATAGAGTCCGGCGCGGACGCCAGCAGATTCTTGATCACGAGATAGCGCTCGGCGACCCAGGGGCCCTCATAGAGCAGCCGCGCCGTCTCGTAGAACGGTTCGAGATCGAACTCGACCAGCGTTGCGCCGAGCGCGGTCCAGCGTTTCAGCGCATCTGCATAGGCGGCTTCCGATTTCCTGTCGCCGAAGAAGATCAGCTGCCCATTGCGCGGCACGCCGAGGCGGAGGTTTGCCTGGAACTGCGTGAGTGCGCCAAGCGGCCGGTCGCGCGAGAACGGATCGGCCTGGTCGGGGCCCGCCATGACGGACAGTGCGAGCGCGGCGTCGTCCACCGTCAGCGCAAACACCGAAATGCAGTCGAGCGTGCGGCAGGCCGGCACGAGACCCGCGGTCGAGATCATGCCGAGGCTCGGTTTCAGCCCGACGATGTTGTTGAGCATCGCGGGCACGCGGCCCGAGCCGGCCGTGTCGGTGCCGAGCGTCAGCGGTACGAGGCCCGCACCGACGGCGGTGGCCGAGCCCGAGCTCGATCCGCCGGGAATGAGATCCTCGCGGATCGAATTTTTGGGAATGCCATAGGGTGAACGCACGCCGACGAGACCGGTCGCGAACTGGTCGAGATTGGTTTTGCCGATGATGATCGCGCCCGCGGCGCGCAGCCGTTCCACCGCGGTCGAATCGTGTGTCGGATTGTAGGAGAACGCCGGGCACGCCGCCGTGGTCGGAAAGCCCAGGGCGTCGATGTTGTCCTTCACCGCAACTGGCACGCCGTAGAGCGGCAGGCTTGCGGCGTCCTTCGCGGCGAGCTTTTCGGCTTCCGCGATCGCGTCCTTCTCGTCGCGCAGGCTGATGAAGACGGCTGGGTCATTGTGGTCGCGGATGCGCTGATAGGTCCGCGCGACCGTCTGCGCCGGCGTGAGCGTGCCCGCGCGATGCGCGGCCACAATCGCGGCGATCGTTTCAGGCTGCTCAGCCCCCATTTCAGCCTTCATGGCGACAAAACTCCGGCAACATGCGTCACCCGGAACGAAGCAAGCGATGTGCCATTGTGTACAGAATCCGGGCAGACCTGATGCTTCCGATATTATCGTGAGATCAGTGGGTTGTGCGATATTTTGACGATCGACCGGGCCGCGATCCCGCCGCCTCGTAACGGGCATCTGCTCAAATCATGAGCAGTGACGATCAGGTAAAGCCAGCGAGGATCTGCAGCAGCCGCTCGCGGTTCGCCTTGCCGATCTTCTCCTCGACATGCCGCTCGTGCTCGGCGGCGAGGCGCTTGAACTTCGTCAGTGCTGTCTCGCCTTGGGCGGTGAGGTGCAGCGCGTGCGAGCGCCGATCTGATTTGGACTTGATCCGCTTCACGAGCTTGCGCTGCTCGAGGCTGTCGAGCAGATGCACCAGCCGGGCGCGCTCGATGCCGAGCCGCTTGGCCACCGCCATCTGCGACAGGCCGGGATTGGCGCCGATCACCGTCAGCACCGAATACTGCGTCGGCCGGATGTCGACGTCACCGAGCGTCTTGATGAAATCCTGAAAGATCCAGATCTGGAAGCGCCGTACCGCATAGCCGGCATGGCCGACCAGTGCGTCGAGGCCGATCTCGTCCGTGTCGATCCGCCGCGCCGCGCCATTGACGGCGCGTTTCCGTTGGGGAGTCTGGGCTGCACTGGCGGTCACATCAGGTCTCCTGCCGCCCAACCTTAGCGGCTCGGCGGTTCCAGCGAAAGATTGTTGTTGACGACAACAATTGCCATGCCCAACATTATGGCCAAGGCGGCCCGGAACGAGGCTGCGACCGATCCCGGATACGGGCGAGGAGGAACTATGACGTCAGCCCCGCGCGGTGACGCTTCGAGCCTGTTCGCAACCCCCAAGACCGTCGCCGAGCATCGCGCTGACGGCAGCATCGTCCTGCGTTCGCCGGAGCCTCTGCGCGAGAGCGCGCGCTGTATCGGTGATTGGCTGGAGCAATGGGCGCGGCAAACGCCGGACACGATCTTCCTCGCCGAACGCGACGGCGCCGACACGCCGTGGGCCACCGTGACTTACGCGGGAGCCCTGCGGCGGGTCCGCGCGGCGGCGTCGTGGATCGTGGCGCAGGGGCTCAGCGCGGAGCGTCCCGTCGTCATTCTCTCCGACAACGGCATCGATCATGCGTTGCTTGCGCTTGCAGCGCAGCATGTCGGCGTACCGTCAGCCGCGATCTCGCCGGCCTATTCGCTGATGTCCAGGGATTTCGACAAGCTGAAAAGCATGATCGCGCTGCTTGAGCCCGGTGCGATCTACGTGTCCGCGACCAAACCATTTGCCGCGGCGCTGGCTGCGATCAGGCCGCTGCATAAAGCGCAGATCATCAGCGGCAATGCTGGTGATGCCGATGCGCTCGCCTTCCGCGCCATCGCGGCTACCCCTGAGACACCAGATGTCGCAGCAGCTTTCGCGAAGGTGACGCCCGATACGATCGCCAAATTCCTGTTCACCTCTGGTTCCACCGGCACGCCCAAGGCGGTCATCAACACCCAGCGCATGCTGACCTCGAGCCAGCAGGCGAAGGCACAGACCTGGACCTTTCTCGAGCAGGGTGGCGATCTCGTCATTCTCGACTGGCTCCCCTGGAGCCACACCTTCGGCGCCAACCACAATTTCAATCTTGTCCTGCGCAATGGTGGCTCGCTTTACATCGACGGCGGAAAGCCGGCGCCGGGCCTGTTCTCGACCTCGCTGGCCAATCTGAAAAGCGTGATGCCGACGGTCTATTTCAACGTGCCGCGCGGCTTCGATATGCTGATTGCGGCGCTACGCGGCGACGAGGAGCTGCGCCGACGCTTTTTCAGCGACGTGAAATTCGCGTTCTATGCCGGCGCCGCGCTGCCGCAGAATCTGTGGGATGCTCTGGAAGAGCTCTCGATCAAGACTATGGGCCGTGCGCTACCGATGGTCTCGGCCTGGGGCTCGACCGAAACCTCGCCGCTGGCGGCGGACTGCCATTTCCTCGCCGAGCGTTCCGGCAATATCGGCGTGCCGATTCCCGGGACCGAATTGAAGCTCGTCACTTCCGGCGACAAGCTGGAGGTGCGCGTGCGCGGCCCCAATGTCACGCCAGGCTACTGGAAAGCGCCTGAACTGACGAAGCAGGCTTTTGACGAGGAGGGTTTCTATCTCATCGGCGACGCCGTGAAGCTTGCTGATCGTGAGCGGCCAGAGCGCGGCCTGTTCTTCGACGGCCGCGTCGCGGAAGATTTCAAGCTGAACTCCGGCACCTGGGTCAGCGTCGGCACCTTGCGTATCGCTGGTATCGCCGCCTTGGCGCCGCTGGCGCAGGACATCGTCGTCGCCGGCCATGGCGGCGACGAGGTACGCTTTCTGGTGTTCCCGAACATTGCCGCGTGTCGCGCTCATGCCGGTCTGCCCGAGGCGGCGAGCGTGAACGACGTGTTGGCGCATGAGAAGGTCAGGACTGCCGTCGCGCACGGCCTGGCAAAACTGAAGCAGCAGGGCCCCAACTCCTCCGGCCACGCCACGCGCGCATTGTTGCTCGCCGATCCGCCATCGGTTGACGGCGGGGAGATCACCGACAAGGGCTACATCAACCAGCGCGCCGTGCTGACGCGGCGGGCCGATGCGGTCAAGCTCTTGAATGACGATGCATCGGTTGATTGGATCGCCCTTTAGCGTCGCCGGATCAAGTTGAGCAATAAGCCAGCCATCCTGCCGCAATATACCGCACGATTCTTTTGTTGCCGAAGCAACTAATTTGTGCGAACCGTTCCAGACAAGGATGACGGCGAGGAAACCGCTGCGCCTGTTCATGGAGGAGACGATGCTCGGCAGAGAGGGTGCCGCGGGCAAGCGCCTGCGCATGCCTGAAAGTGATACGGGATCGCGCCTGGCGCGTCCCCCGTCAGCTCTCGGTGCCGCCGGTCACGGCGCCGAGATTCTCGTGCAGCCGGCGCAGCAGATCGATCAGCACCTCGCGCTCGTCTTTCGACAGACACGACAGCAGCCGCCGCTCCCGTTCGAACGCGGCGGCGATGACCTTGTCGTGGGTGGTGCGGCCCTTCGCCGTCAGCGAGATCGAATGGGTGCGGCCGTCGTTCGGATCGGTGCGGATCGACACGTGCCCGCGCTTCTCCAGGCCGGCAAGCGTGCGGCTCACCGGGCCCTTGTCGAAACCAATAACGTGGCAGATGCGCGAGGCCGGGATGCCGGGCTCGATCGCCAGCAGCGACATGATCCGCCATTCCGTGACGTTGACGCCGAACTGCTTCTGATAGAATGCGGTCGCACTGTTCGAGAGCTTGTTGGCGATGAAAGTGATGAAGGCCGGCACGTAACGATCAAGATCGAGCGTCGGCCCGGCATCAGTGGGCGCAGGTTTTTGGCGGGATCTGGTCGAAAGCGGCATCTCGGGAATCTGTTTCACGGCGTGGCCAATGACCTAAAGGCAAGCGCCGCCCTTTCACAAGATCAAAATGAGGGAGGACTTTCATGAGCGCACCCGGCTCCGCGACATCAGGCGTCCCGCATCTCGATGTCGATCCCTTCGACATGAACTTTCTTGCCGATCCCTATCCGGCCCACGAACTGCTGCGGGAGACCGGCCCGGTGGTCTATCTCGACAAATGGAAACTCTATGGCGTGGCGCGCTACGCCGAAGTGCATGCCGTGCTGAACGATCCCGCCACCTTCTGCTCCAGCCGCGGCGTTGGTCTCTCCGACTTCAAGAAGGAAACGCCGTGGCGGCCGCCGAGTCTGATCCTCGAGGCCGATCCGCCGGAGCACAGCCGGACCCGCGCCGTGCTGGCAAAAGTGTTGTCGCCGACCGTGATGAAGGGGCTGCGCGACCGCTTTGCCGCGGCGGCGGAGGAGCGGGTCGAACTGCTGATCCAAAAGCGCAGCTTCGATGCGATTGCCGATCTTGCGGAAGCCTATCCGCTCTCGATCTTCCCCGACGCGTTGGGGTTGAAGCCTGAGGGCCGCGATCACCTCATCCCGTATGCAAGCCTCGTCTTCAACGCGTTCGGCCCGCCGAACCAGCTGCGCCAGGACGCAATCGCGCGTTCGGCACCACACCAGGCCTATGTCACCGATCAGTGCCAGCGGGACAACCTCACGCCCGGTGGTATCGGCGCCTGCATCCATGCCCATGTCGACGAGGGTGTGATCACGGCGACCGAGGCCCCGCTGCTGGTGCGTTCGCTGCTGTCTGCCGGCCTCGACACCACGGTCAATGGCATCGGCGCGGCCCTCTATTGCCTGGCTCGCTTTCCAGATCAGTGGCAGCGCCTGCGCGGCGACCTCACGCTCGCGCGCAATGCGTTCGAGGAGGCTGTGCGGTTCGAGAGCCCGGTGCAGACGTTTTTCCGCACCACTACGCGGGAAGTCGAACTGTCGGGGGCGGGGATCGGCGAGGGCGAGAAGGTGCTGATGTTCCTCGCCGCGGCCAACCGCGATCCCAGACGCTGGGATCAGCCCGACAGCTACGACATCACCCGTCGCACATCGGGCCATGTCGGCTACGGCTCCGGCATTCACATGTGCGTCGGTCAGCTTGTGGCGCGGCTCGAGGGCGAGACGATGCTCTCGGCGCTGGCACGCCGCATCGAGAAGATCGAGATCGCGGGCGAGCCGAAGCGGCGTTTCAACAACACGCTGCGCGGGCTCGACAGCTTGCCGGTCGCGATCACGCCGGCATGACGCTGCTGGCGACGAAAACAATGAAGGGAAGGGATCAATGAGGAATTTGAAGTGGACGCTCGCGCTGGCAGCGAGCCTGATCGGCAGCGCGGCGAGCGCCGAGATTTCAGATAATGTCGTGCGCGTCGGCGTGCTCAACGACATCTCCGGCATTTTCCAGGACACCAACGGCATGGGCTCGGTCGAGGCCGCGCGCATGGCGGCCGAGGATTTCAACGGCGGCGGCAAGGGCATCAAGGTCGAGATCGTCTATGCCGATCACCAGAACAAGGCCGATGTCGGCAATGCGATTGCGCGCAAATGGCTCGATGTCGAAGGCGTCGATGCCATCGTCGACGTGCCGAATTCGGCGGTCGGCCTCTCCATCAACACGCTGCTGCGCGATAGCCGCATGACGTACCTCGCGTCGTCGACCGCGAGCGCCGATCTCACCGGCAAGGCCTGCTCGCCCAATACCATTCAATGGGTCAACGACACCTGGGCAACCGGCAACACCACGGCAGCGGCGATGATGTCGCGCGGCGGCAAGGACTGGTATTTCCTGACGGTCGACTACGCGCTCGGCAAGGGCATCGAGGCGGAAGCGCAGAAGTATATCGAAGGGCACGGCGGCAAGGTGCTGGGCTCCTCAAAACATCCGCTCGGCACGTCGGACTTCGCCTCGTTCCTGTTGCAGGCGCAGGGTTCGAAGGCGCGAGTGATCGGCCTCGCCAATGCCGGCGGTGACACCATCAACGCCGTGAAGCAGGCCGCCGAATTCGGCATTCAGCAGAGCGGGCAGAAGCTCGTTGCCTTCCTGCTCTTCATCAACGACGTCCACGGCATGGGCCTCAAGGTCGCGCAGGGGCTTCAGCTCATGGAAGCCTTCTATTGGGATATGAACGACGACACCCGCGCCTTCGCAAAACGCTTTGCTGCGCGGCCCGGCATGAACGGCAAGATGCCGAGCGGCAACCAGGCGGGGGTCTATGCCTCCACGCTTGCTTATCTCAACGCGGTCGCCGCGGCCGGCAGCGATAACGCCAAGGATGTCGTGCCGGAGATGAAGAAGTTCAGAGGCAAGGACAAGCTGTTCGGCGACACCGCGATCCGCCAGGACGGCCGCGTCGTGCATCCGATGTACCTGTTCGAGGTGAAGAAGCCGGAGGAGTCGAAATATCCGTATGATTATTACAAGCTGGTCTCGACGATCCCGGCAGAGCAGGCGTTCCGGCCGATGGCGGAAGGTGGGTGCGAGCTGGTGAAGTAGCGAAACTGCACCCTCTCCCGCAAGGGGGAAGGGAAAGGGCACCCGCGGTGGAACGGCGTCTCACTCCTTCGCGGCCATCACTTTCGCTGCATCTGCAATCCCTCGCGCCATCGAGACGAACTCGCTCGGCATCATCACCAGCGTCATCGTGTTCTGCTCGGCGCCGACTTCGGTGATCATCTGCATGCGGCGGAGCTCGAGGCCGGCGGGGTTCTGCATGATGACTTCGGCGGCCTGGCGCAATTGCTCGGCCGCGTCGAGCTCGGCCTCGGCCTTGATCAGACGGGCGCGCTTTTCGCGGAGCGCTTCAGCTTCCTGAGCAAGTGCGCGCTGCATGCTCGGCGGAATCTCCACGCTCTTCATCTGCACCAGCTCGACCTTGACGCCCCAGGGCTCAGTGGTCGTGTCGATTGCTTTCTGCATGACCTCGGCGATGGTGTCCTGCGCTTTCAGGATTTCATCGAGCGTATGCTGCCCGAGCACGGCACGGAGCGTCGTCAGCGAGACTTGCACGACCGCATTGGAAACGGCCTTGACCTCCATGACCGCAAGCTCGGGATCGACGATGCGATACCAGACCACTGCGTCGACCTTGATCGGCACGTTGTCGCGTGTGATGCCTTCCTGCTGCTCGACATTCGCGGTGATGGTGCGCAAATCGAGCTTGGTCTGCCATTCGAGAAACTGCCAGACCAGATACAGGCCCGGGCCGGCGGTGCGGTTAAATCTGCCAAGCCGGAACACGACGCTGCGTTCATATTGATTTGCGACGCGAATGCTCCCGAGGAAATAGGCGAGTGCTAGAAGAACGATGATCGTCAGATAAGGATGTGCGGCGACAAGCTCCATGATGAGCATGGATGCCTCCTGTTATTCATTGCGCGGCAAATTAAGTGACGCCGATCCCCCCTTTTCAAGGCCGCCGGCCGTGCACCCTTGGGCATATTTTTCGCAGTTAGCCTCTTGACGACTGGATCACGGCGTCTCGATTGAACGGTGCAGGAAAGGTGGAAGAAGCCCTACACCACCTTGCTGCTCCCCTGCGTGATCAGCCGCGCCGCGCGCTGGTCTCGTGCGTAGATCCAGAGCCAGCTCAGCGCGACGCTGAGGCGGTGACGCAGGCCGATCAGGAAGTAGATGTGGGCGATGCCCCAGATCCACCAGGCGATGGTGCCACGCAGTTTGACCTTGCCGAAGTCGATGACCGCGAGCCGCTTTCCGATCTGGGCTAGGCTGCCGGCGTGCTTGTAGCGGAACGCGCCCTTGCTCTCGCCGCGCAGTCGCGCCCTGATGGTCTCGGCGACATGCTTGCCCTGCTGCTTCGCCGCCGGCGCGATGCCCGGCACAGGCTTGCCGTCCCAGGCGTTGATGTTGATGGTGTCGCCAATCGCGAAGATCTCGGGATGGCCGGGGATGGTGAGATCCGACTCCACCTGCACGCGCCCGGCGCGATCCGCCGGCGCGCCCAGCCATTCGGCGGCGGGCGAAGCGCGCACGCCGGCAGCCCAGATCCGTGTCTTGGCATTCAACAGCTGACCGCCGAACACGACGCCCTCGCGGTTGATTTCGGTGACGGCTTGCCCGAGCACAACCTCGACGCCGATTTTTTCGAGCGAGGCCTGCGCGTAAGCCGAGAGGTCGTCAGGAAAACCCCCGAGCACGCGCGGTCCGGCTTCGATCAACACCACGCGCGCTTTGGTCGTGTCGATATTGCGGAAATCGCCGGGCAGGGTGTGGTGCGCCATCTCGGCGATGGTGCCGGCGAGTTCGACGCCGGTTGGACCGGCGCCGACGATGACGAAGGTCAGCCGCGCCGCGCGCCTTGCCGGGTCGGTCTCGCGCTCGGCGCGCTCGAACGCCACCAGAATGTGCCGGCGGAGCGTGGTGGCATCTTCCAGCGTCTTCAGGCCCGGTGCCCATGTCTCCCACTCGTCATGGCCGAAATAGGCGTGGCGTGCGCCGGTCGCGAGCACAAGCGTGTCGTAGGGCACCTCGCTGCCGTCGTCGATCAGCACGCAGCGCCTGTCAGCATCGACGCCGCTGACCGTCGCAAACAGCGTCGTCACCTCGCGCCGGTCGCGCATGAGATGGCGGATCGGCCAGGCGATCTCGCTGGTCGCAAGCGATGCGGTCGCGACCTGGTAGAGCAGCGGCTGAAACAGATGGTGGTTGCGGCGGTCGATCAGCGTGATCTCGACCGGCGCGCCCGCGAGCCGGTAGGTCGTCTCCAGCCCGCCGAAGCCGGCCCCGACGATGACAACGCGATGGGGAGTTGCGGCCATGATGCACCCTTCGAATCTCGCTGCGTCTCACCTTCATTTAAGAGCGGATTGAGCGCTGAGGTCCAATAGCTGTCATCAATCACTGCATAGGCTCGGCGTATCGATATTCCCCGTGAAAAAGCGCCGCAGCCTCAGCCGAAGTGAGTAGCATTATATTTCTTGCCATCCCCATTTGGGGCGAAATATGGTGCAGGGGCGGGCACTGAGCCATTGGCGGCGCGACGGATTTTGCGTTCAATAGCGAGTGACCCGGGGCGGCGATCACCCGGTTTCCGGGATCAATAATTTGGAGGGGAGTGGTTATGAGGACGGCATTCTGGCTGGCGGGCGCAGCGGCGCTGGTTCTGGCAAGTCCGGCATTCGCCGGCGACAGCATCAAGATCGGTTTCGTCTCGACCTTCAGCGGCCCGACCGCCGTGATCGGCAACGACATGCGCAACTCCTTCGAGCTCGCGCTCGATCATCTCGGGCGCAAGATGGGCGGCAAGCCTGTCGAGGTGATCTATGAGGACGATGGCCAGAAGCCTGACGTCGGCAAGCAGAAGACCGAGAAGCTGGTGCAGTCCGACAAGGTCGATTTTCTCGTCGGCTACATCTGGTCGAACGTGCTGCTGGCTTCGCTCAAGACCGCGGTGGATTCGCAAACCTTCATGATCTCCGCCAATGCCGGCCCGTCGCAGCTCGCGGGCGAACTGTGCAGCCCTTACGTGTTTTCGACCTCGTGGCAGAACGACCAGACGCCGGCCGCCATGGGCCTCTACATGAACGCGAACGGCGTCAAGAGCGTGTTCCTGATCGGGCCGAACTACGCCGCCGGCAAGGACATGCTTGCGGGCGTAAAGAGCACGTTCAAAGGTGAGGTCAAGGGTGAGGAATACACGGTGTGGCCGAGCCAGCTCGACTTCTCGGCTGAGCTGGCGAAAGCCCGTGCCTCCGGTGCCGAATCGATCTTCGTATTCTATCCCGGTGCGGCCGGTGCGCAGTTCCTCAATCAATATGTCCAGGCCGGCATGAAGAGCACCATGCCACTCTATACCGCCTTCACCGTCGACGAGACGACGCTGCCGTTGCAGAAGGAGAATGCGTTCGGCGTGCCCGGTGCGCAGGAGTGGGTGAACGACTTGCCCAACGAGCAGAACAAGAAGTTCGTCGCCGACTACCGCGCGAAATATCCCAGCGCTCGCCCGAGCTATTATGGTGCGCAGGCCTATGACGCGGCTCAGCTCATCAACAGTGCGGTGGTCGCCGTCGGCGGTGACACCTCCAAGAAGGATGCGATGAAGGCCGAAATGGAAAAGGCCAACTTCAAGTCACTGCGCGGCGCGTTCAAATACGGCAACAACCACATCCCGATCCAGAACTTCTATCTGCAGGACGTGGTGAAGGGCGCCGGTGGCGAGCTCGGGCTGAAGACCGTCGCGACCATCGTCACCAACGATCAGGACCGCTTCCACGACAAGTGCCCGATGAAGTGAGGCCTTGCCTCTTCCCCTTTCCTCGCGCGGAGAGGGGAAGTTCTCGCCTTGCTTGCGCCGGTGGGCTGCGACCGATTGATGACGGCTCCCGCTTGAGCGCGCCGCGCAAAATCTTGCGCCGGTCCGATTTCAGACTCAAATCCGCCAACGATTGATTCGAACCTATCTGAATAGGGCCGGGGGCATGTCCTTGGGGGACTCGCCGATGAGTGACAAAGATTTATCGCAGTCTAAGGCGCGGACAATTAATTCAACGGCGGACGGAATCGTGTCCGACGATGCTCTCGAACTTCTATCGCCGCAACTACGGGAGGAGTTCGACGACGATGAATCGCCGTCGAACGAGGTCTTGCAATTGCTCGAGGAGAATGCGCGGCTTCGGGCGCTCAACGTCGAGCTCTCGAACCTGCTCGGCGATTTGCCTGATATCGCGTGGGGGGCTGCGTTGACGTCCGCAGAGGCGATCCGGTCCATTCGCCGAAAGATCGCGACTTAAGTGTTGCAGCGAGATGCGGCGAGACGGGCGCCGCATCCGCCTCACACCCGCGGGATGCTCGCGGGTCGCACCTCGCGTGCCTGCGCCGCGAGTCTGATGCCGGCATTGGGCGCGCCAAAGCCCTGGTAGCTCCTGCGCTCGACGATCTCGAAGAAGAAGCGCTCGTCGAAAATGTGGGTGTAGACCTGGAAGAATTCGCCGTCGCCCTCGCGGTCGTAGAGGATGTGGTTGGTGCGGAGCTTGGCCATGACATCAGGGGCGAGGTCGTATTTGGCTTCGATGTCGTCGTAGTAATTGTCGGGGATGTCGAGGAAGCCGGCGCCGCGGGCGCGCATCGCGGCGACGGTGGCGAAGATGTCCTCGCACGCGAACGCGACGTGCTGCACGCCCGAGCCGAAGAACTCCGAGATGAAACGCGCCGGCAGCGTGCGGTTGGCGGAGGAGCCGTTGACGACGAAGCGCAGGCTTTGGTCGCCATTGATGAGCGCCTGGCTCTGAACGAGCCCGCGAGGGTCCGCGATCTCCATCTGCGGCAGGCGCTTGAGGTCGAGGATGCCGGTGTAGAACAGCAGCCAGGACAGCATGTCGTCATAGGGCATCGACTGCGCGATATGGTCGACCGCGAGCAGCGCATCCGCGCTGGCATCGCTTGCGATGGCTTCGAAATCCGTGTCCCAGTTCTTGCCGGCCTGATCGAGGAAATAGAGCAGGCTGCCGCCGACCCCGTGGATCGCGGGGATCTCCAGCTCGCCCGGTCCGACCGGCTGGTAGAAGGTACGCGCCTTCAGCGTCTCGGCCCGCTGCATGGCAAGGCCGGCATTGTCGACATCGAGCGCGATGGCGCAGACGCCGGGGCCGTGGGTCACGTAATGCGAATGCGCAAAGCCGTCGGTCTCGGAGTTGATCACAAGCTCGACCTTACCCTGAGACCAGCGCTCCACCGCCTTGCTGCGATGCTTACCGGTCTTGCGGAAGCCGAGTTGCGAAAACAAATGCGCAAGCTCGCCGGCCTTGGTCTCGTTGACGGCGAACTCGATGAAGCCGGTGCCGCTGCTCTTGGCCTTCGGTGCCAGCGGTTCGCCGACCAGCTTCGGCCAATCGGGTGCAAGCTGGTCCTGCAGCAGGATCAGCGAGCGCAGGCCGTCGACCGCGGTCTGCGCCGCCGAGCCGGCGCGGAACTGGTCGTTGAAGATCTCGAGCGACCACGGGCCGGAATAGCCAGTCGCCGCGATTGCCTGCATGAATTCGACGACTGGCAGGTCGCCCTGGCCGGGGAATGAGCGGAAGTGCCGGCTCCACGACAAAATGTCGAGCTCGAGCTTGGGCGCATCGGCGAGCTGCACCAGAAAGATCTGGTCGCCGGGGATCGAGGCCATCGCGCGGACGGGGAAGCCTGGCGCCAGCGCATGAAAGCTGTCGAGGATGACGCCAATCGCAGGATGATCGGCGCGCCGCACGATCTCCCAGGCGTCGCGATAGTCGTTGACGTGGCGGCCCCAGGCCAGCGCCTCGTAACCGACGCGCAAGCCGCGCTTGGCGGCGCGGTCGCCGAGCTCGCGAAAATCATCCGCGGCGCGGTCGATACCGCCGAGCGAGGCGGGCGACACGTTGGAGCAGATCAGCAACAGGTCAGTACCGAGCTCCTGCATCAGATCGAACTTGCGATCCGCGCGGGCGAAGTTGCGCGCGCGCTGCGGCTCCGGCATGCCCTCGAAATCGCGGAACGGCTGGAATGCACAGATCTCGAGATTGAGGTCCTTGCAGAGCTTTGCGATGTCGCGTGGGCCAGAACCGAACGATAGCAAATCGTTCTCGAAGATCTCGACCGCCTCGAAGCCCGCGGATGCAATGGCGCGCAGCTTTTCGTCCAGGGCGCCTGAGAGAGAGACGGTTGCGATCGAGCGTTTGTTCATGCTGCTGTCTCCTCCATGGCTCCCCCGAGGAAGAGCTGGCCGATTCTTGGATCGTTCAAGATGCGCTTCGCGCCGTCGACCATGCGGGTCTGGCCGAGTTCGAGCACGATGCCGATGTCCGAGATTTCCAACGCCGAGCGGGCGTTCTGCTCGATCATCAAAACGGTGACGCCGCGGTCGCGCAAGGATTTGAGAATGTCGAAGGTCTGCTGCACCATCAGCGGCGACAGGCCGATCGAGGGTTCGTCGATCAGCACCAGCTTCGGTTCGAGCAGCAGCGAGCGCGCGATCTCGAGCTGCTTCTGCTCGCCGCCCGAAAGCGTCGACGCCTGCTGCGTCGACTTCTTCCTCAGCGCGGGAAACAGATCAAGGGCGGCCTCGATTCGTGCCGGGAGGTCGATGCCTTTGCCGGCGGAAACGCCGCCGAGCTCGATGTTGCTGCGGACCGAGAGCTCGGGAAAGATGTTGCGGCCCTGCGGCACGTAGCAGATGCCGGCATTGAGCAGCGCGCGCTGGCTCAGGTTCGTGACATCGCGTCCGGCAAAGCTGATCTTGCCTTCGCGCAGCTTCAGGAGGCCGAAGATCGCCTTGAACACGGTGGATTTGCCGGCGCCGTTAGGGCCGATGATCGTGGTAATCGTCGCCGGCGGCACCGCGAATGTGGTGCCGTTCAAGATCGTCATCTTGCCGTAGCCGCCGACGAGATTGTGAACCGAGAGGATCGGGTCGCTCATGGCTCGCGCTCCCTAATGTCCGAGATAGGCTTCGATCACGGCGGGGTTCTTGCGGACCTCGTCCGGCCGTCCCATCGCCAGCACCTTGCCCTCCGCCATCACCATTACGCGCGAACACAGCGACATCACGAATTCCATGTTGTGCTCGATCACGACGAAGGTCGCGTTCTTCTCGCGGTTGATGGCGACGAGCCTGTCCTTGAGATCCGCCAGCATCGACGGGTTGACGCCGCCGGCGGGTTCGTCGAGCAGCACCAGGCGGGGCCCACCCATGAACGCCATCGCGGCATCGAGCAGCTTTTGCTGGCCGTAGGAGAGGCCGCCGGCCGGCTCGTCGGCGAGATGGTCGAGCTTGAAGAAGCCGATCATCTGGTTGGCTGCATCTGTCAGGCCGGCATCGGAGCGGCCGACCAGGCGCGAGGCCATGTTGCCCTGGTGCTCCTGTCCCGCGAGGATCAGGTTCTCGCGCACGGAGAGTTTTGGAAAGACTTGCAGGAGCTGGAAGGTGCGGCTGACGCCCAACTTGTTCAGTTCTGACGGGCGCAGGCCGGTAACGAGCTTGCCGTCGAGCTTGACCTCGCCGCCCGTCGGAGTGAGCTGGCCGAGAATGCAGTTAAACAACGTCGACTTGCCGCAGCCGTTCGGGCCGATCAGGCCGAGGATCTCGCCTTCGCGCACGTCGAAGGAGACGCCGTCGACTGCGGTGATGCCGCCAAAGCTCTTCTTGATATCTGTGACTTCGAGCACCGCACTCATTGCGCCGTCTCCAGGCGGGATTTGGCGACGGCGCGCAGCGCTGAGGCCGCCTTGGTGCGTCGGGCGGCCGTGGTGCGGTCGAGGATCCCGAGAATGCCGGTCGGTGACCAGATCAGAAGCCCCATCACCGCGACCGCGTAGAGCATCAGATAGTAGCCTTCGGTGAAGCGCAGCCATTCCGGCAGCAGCACCGCGATCATCGCTCCCAGGAAGGGGCCGAAATAGAATCCGGCGCCGCCGACGATCACCATCATCAGGAGATCGAGCGAGAGCGACAGGTTGAACGGAACGGGGTCGATATATTGCGTCAGTGGCGCGTAGAGCGCCCCGGCGACGCCGCCGAGTGCCGAGCCGATCGCGAAGGCCATCAACGTGTAGCGGCGGGTGTCGATGCCGAGCGACTGGGCGCGCAGCGGATTCTCGCGCAGCGCCATGAAGGCGCGGCCCCAGGGTGAGCGGATCAGCCACCACACCGCGAGCGATACGATCGCAAGCGAGCCGAGGCAGACATAATAGAACGGCAGCGGCTTGTTGGTCGGGATGCCGAAAAAGTGGGGACGGGGAATATTGGAGATCCCGTAGATGCCGCCGGTGAGCCAGCTCTCGTTGCGGAACACCAGGAAGGCCAGCGTCGAGAAGGCGAGCGTGACGAAGGCGAGGTAGTGATGCTGCACGCGCAGCGCGGGATAACCGAGCACCCAGCCGACCGCGAAGGCAAGCACGATCGCCGCTACGATCGCGGCCGGCAGCGGCCAGCCATGCGTCGTCATGATCGCGGAAGCATAGGCGCCGATGCCGACGAAAGCGCCCTGTGCCAGCGATACCTGTCCGGCATAGCCGAGCGTGAGGTTGAGGCCCATCGCGGCGATGGTCATCACCGCCCATTGGCTAAGGATGAACAGGCCGTAGCGGTTGAAGTTCATGGGAATCACGATCAGACCGGCGACGACGATGAGGCCGAGCGCGATCTTCAGGGGTTTGGCGAAACCGCTCATACCGTGCGCTCCTCGGCGCGGCCGAGCAGCCCTTGTGGCCGGAACAGGATGACGGCGATCAGGAAGATCATCGGCACCGCGGCGCGGTACTGCGTCGAGACATAGGCGGCGGCGAGGTTGTCGAGCACGCCGATCAAGAGGCCTCCGGCGATGGCGCCGCGCACCTGGTTGAAGCCGCCGACGATCGCCGCGATGAAGGCGGCCTGGCCCAGCACTTCGCCGGACGAGAACTTTGCCAGATAGATCGGCGTGATCAGCAGCGAGGCCAGCGCGACCAGGAAGGCGTTGATCAGGAAGGTCAGCAGGATCATGCGCTCGACCGGCACGCCGATGATGCGTGCGACCGTCGGGTTCTGCGCCGCCGCCTGCATCTGGTGGCCGAGCGAGGTGCGGTTGAGCAGCGTCGTCAGGCCGAAAACGGCGAGGATGGCGACGGCGAGGACGCCGATGCTTTGCAGCGATACAGCGTAGCCGAGGATGGAGATGTCGCCTGTGGGCACGATCGACGGGAAAGGCGACGCCTCCGCGCTGAAGAATTGCTTCACCGCCTCCTTGATCCCGATCGCCAGCGCCATCGTCGCGATTGCCAGTGGCAGCACGCCATGGCGCATCATTGGATCCACCAGCAGCATCTTGAACGCGAGGCCGAGCAGGATCATCGAGAGCAGGATGCCGAGGATGATCGCGAGCCAGAACGGCGCGCCGACATGCATCACCGCCAGCATCAAAAACGCCGGCAGCATCACGAACTCGCCTTGGGCGAAATTGATGGTCTGCGAGGTCTGCCACAGCAGCGTGAAACCGACCGCCACCAGCGCATAGATCGCGCCGGTGGCGAGGCCCGCGACCAGAAGATCGAACAGATTTGACATGTTCCTCTTTCGTGTCCCTTGCCCGGCTCCGTCGTCTCCCTCGCCCCGCACTTGCGGGGAGAGGGGCGGGGTGAGGGGCTATCTCCGCGAATTCAACTGTCACCGCCATTGCGGAAGCGGCCCCTCACCCCACCCCTCTCCCCGTAAGAACGGGGAGAGGGAGAAGAAGGATTTCTCCCCGCGAAAGGTGAGGTGAAAGACCTCGTCCCTCACTTCAGCTTCGGCAGCACCTGCTTCACCACCTGCTTGCCCTCGACGACCTCGACCAGGAAGCTCTGCCGATCGATGTCGCCGTTCCCATCGAAGGTGACGTCCATCAGGATGCCGGGCTCCTCAGTGGCCTTGATCGTCAGGCCGTGCAGTGTGTCGGCGAACGCCTTGGAATCGACCTTGCCCATCTTCTCGGTGGTGGCCTTCACCATGTAGACGGCGAGATAACCCTTCAGGCCGTTATGGTCGGGGACGTAATTGTACTTCTTGGAGAAGCGGTCACGGAATCCCTTGATCAGGTCGACCGGCGCATCGGTGGTGAGGCCGACGTGGCCGCGCGCGCCGTTGGCGGCATCGCCGGCGAGCTCGATCACCTTCTGGCCGATCAGCGTGGTCTCGCCCATCAGTGGCGCTGTGACGCCCTGGCGCTTGAGCTCCTTCAGGATGCGCGCGCTCTCTTCCTCGTTGAGATAGACGAACACGGCGTCGGGATTGGCGGCCTTGATCTTGCCGACGTCGGCGGCGAAATCGGCTTGTCCCGCTTCGGTGGAGAGATCGGCGACGACCTTCGAGCCAAGGCGCTCGAGCTCCTTGGTTACGACGTCACGCCCGCCACGGCCAAAGTCATTGTTGACCCAGACCACCGCGACCGACTTCGCCTTCATGTCGTCGTGGATGTACTTTGCGACCTTCGGCATCGAGGATTGCTGACCGAACGAAGTGCGGAACAGGAACTTGTTGCCGGCCTGCGTCAGCTCCGCCGCTTCACCACCCATGATCTGCGCGATGCCAGCTTCGGCGGCGAGCGGTGCGGTGACCTTCACGGAGCCGGAATAGCCTGGCCCGAGCAGCACATAGGGTTCGGCGTCGAGCGCCTTCTGAACCTGCGCGCGGGCAACGCCGGGATTGGATTGCGAATCGGCGTGGGTGACTTCAAGCTTGCGGCCGAGCACGCCGCCCTTGGCATTGATCTCCTCGATCGCGAGGTCGATGCCGTTCTTCCAGTTGGTGCCGACGGTGGCACCGCCACCCGAAAGCTCAGCGACGTCGGCGAGCTTGATCGCCTGTGCGAAAGCGCTCGTGGTCGTGATTGCGGTGAGCAGCGCGCCCACCAATAGCGTCGATTTCATCGTCCTCTCCTCCCGTTACAGTTTTGCAAGCGGCCTTGTGTCCGGCCGCTTCGCCTCAAGCTGCCTGATAGGCGGCGCTGCGCGCAGCCATCACGGCGTCAAAAGCCTCTCCCATGACTTCGGTCGATGGGGCAAGGCCCGTGAACAGTTCGAACGCGTCGGCGGCCTGGTAGATCGCAAGCTCGCGTCCGGTCATGATCCGCGTACCTTTTTCCCGCGCTGCGGCAAGGAGCGGCGTGATCAGCGGGGAATAGACGGCGTCGGCAACCCACAGATCGGCGCGCAGAAGTGCCGGCGCGACCGGGGTGTCGCGGTTCGGGAGCATGCCGACCGGCGTGCCGTTGACGAGGCCGGTTGCGCCGTCGAGCGCATCTTCCGCGCTCGTGGCCACTCGCGCGCCACCATGCGGGGCCAGCAGCGCGGCGAGCTTTTCGGCCCGCGCCGGCTCGCTGTCGAAAATGCGGAGGTCAGTCACCTTCAGGCTCGCCAGCGCAAAGGCGATCGCCTTGCCGACGCCGCCGGTCCCGATTACGGCGACCGCATTTCCGGCAGGTGCAAGCAGCGGCTTGACGGCGCGTGCAAAGCCGGTGGTGTCGGTATTGTGGCCGATCAACCGGCCGTTCTTGACGACGATCGTGTTGACTGCGGCCATGGTGGCCGCGGTCGTGGCCAACTCGTCGAGCAGCGGCACCACGGCTTCCTTGTAGGGGAAGGTGACGTTGACGCCGGCAAAGCCGAGCCGCCGGACGCCCTCGAGCATCATGTTGAGCCCGGCGGCATCGGCTCCCGCGACCTCGATGAGCTGGTAATGGCCGCGCAGGCCGAGCGCCTCGGCCGCGCGCTCATGCATGGCGGGGGAGGCGGAATGGGCGATCGGCGCGCCGATCAGGCCGGTCAGGAGTTTTTTGGAGGCAGCAGGTCCGCGGCTAGACATGATCCATTATCGTCTCTTGGTCGTCGCTCGATCGCATTTTCGGGCGCGTTGATATCGGGCCATTAGCGGGGAAATCCGCGCAATTCCAAGAGCGACGATAGTCATTCTCCTGCCTAACACAATTACCCTTTTGTCCGCCAAACCTAACATAATGTTATTTCTTTCGCCCGCGCCCCGACGCGGTTTTGCCGCTGCCGCGGGACGGCTCGACCGCGCGCATCTCCGCGCGCAGCGACTCGATGAAATATTCGACATGCAGCGACAGCGGCGCGCCGCGCTTGACCGCGATGTAAGTGTCGAACCGGGTCGGCTCGGTGATCTTGATGAGCTCGATCCCGGGATAGCCGCCATGGGCCACCGTGAATTGGTCGATGATGGCGATGCCGAGGCCTGCCTTGACCAGTGCGCACACCGTGGTCCCGAAGCGCGCACGGATGGTGATGTTGTAGTCGAGCCGGTGGCGCGCAAAGATCTCGGCCATGATCCGGCCGTAGGGATCGTTCGGATCGATGCCGATCAGCGGATAGCGGGTGATCTCGGCGGCGGAGACCTGCTTGCGGCCGGCAAGCTCGTGGCCCGGTGGCACGATGCAATAGAGCTCGCCCGAGGCGAGCGGCATGAAGTCGAGTCCGGAATGCTCGAGCCGGTAGCTCATCGCCACGCATTCGCCGCGGCCGAGCATGAGGTAGTCGATGGCTTCTTCCAGCTTGAGGATGTTGATGTCGATGCCCAAATCAGGATAGCGGCGGCGGACGCGCTCGATCGCGCGCGGCACCATCACCTGCGAGATGCTCGGCACCGAGCCGATGCGCAGCTCCGACAATCCGCCGCGACCGATCTTGGAGATGATCTCGGATAGATCGTCGACTTTCTTGTAGACGCCGTTGATCTGCTCGAAAATGTTCTCGGCTTCCGGCGTCGGGAAGTAGCGGCCGTTCTGTCGCTGGAAGAAGCGGATGCCGAGCGAGCGCTCGGTGTATTTGACAAGCCGGCTGATCCCAGGCGCCGACACGTTCAGCAGCTTGGCCGCGCCGCCGATGGTGCCCGTCACCATCACGGCACGGATCACTTCAACCTGGCGCAGCGTCATCATGGTCTTGGCATCCGAGAGAGATCGTCGCGGCGATCTTCTCACGAGAGCCGCCATGTCAGCTAGCGGCAAGTATGCTCTTTCAAGCGCGGGCTTTGATGGGAATGGAGAAGGGCGAGCACGTTCACGATCAGGGTGTTTCGACGCAGATCAGGTTCTCACACCGAAGGACGTCGTCGCGCGAATGGCTGCGTCGGCGCTGTCTGTCACAACCTTCGTCCTAGCGCGTCGGTCCCTCTGGCGATGCGCTGCCGGCGCGTTCGTCTCGCTCGCTCTGCAACACCTCCCGCGCGAACTCGATGATTTTCTGCTTGTTCGCCGTATCCCGGACCGCGAAAAACACGCGGTTCAATTCCAGGCCGAGCACGCTGTTGAGCGCGATGTTCTCGTCTTCCATCGTGGCTTTCCCGCTCTAGACGCCCTAGGTGTAACTGGACGTCACTTCCTCCACAAGTAGATTAAATCTTCGGTGCCGATGCCACACCGGGGAATTACGGACGCGGGTGAATTGAGGCTGTCCCCCAAGACGTGTTATACGGAAGAGCGAGGGTCAGGGAACGCACCGATGTCCGCCGTGGATTATGGCCGGGAGGCGCTGGACTTCATTGAAGGTCTGGGAGCCTATGACAAGGTCCCGGATGCGATGAATGCGCTCGAATCGGCGTTTGGTCGTTTCGGCTTCGAGACCATCATCGTCACCGGCTTGCCGAATCCCGATCAGCGGTTCGCGCAGATGGTGCTCGCCAAGCGCTGGCCGGCAGGATGGTTCAGCCTTTACACGCAGAACAATTACGACCGGGTCGATCCGGTGGTGCGGCTGTGCCGGCAATCGGTCAATCCGTTCGAGTGGTCGGAAGCGCCCTACAATGCCGAGCTCGAGCCTGATGCCGCTGAGGTGATGAACCGCGCCACCGACTTCCGGATGTCGCGCGGCTTCATCGTCCCCATCCACGGGCTCACCGGCTACGAGGCCGCGGTGTCGCTCGGCGGCGTCCATCTCGATCTCAATTCCCGCAGCAAGCCGGCTCTGCATCTGATGGCGATGTACGGTTTCGACCACATCCGCCGCCTGCTCGATCCGGCGCCGTCTCAATCGACGCGCCTGACCCCGCGCGAGCGCGAAGTGATTGCGTGGGCGTCACAGGGCAAGTCGGCCTGGGAGATCGGCGAAATACTGCACATCACGCAGCGTACCGCTGAAGAGCATCTTGCAACTGCTGCGCGCAAGCTCGGTGCCGTCAACCGTACGCATGCAGTCGCGCTCGCGATTCGTCACAAGATCATCAATCCCTAAGCGACGTACTGGGAAATTTCCCAATATCGACTCCGCGCCTTTTCGCAGAGGCTGCCTCCATTGAGTCTGAATGGGGGTTTTTATGATTCACGCAATTTCCGCGGTCAATCGCCACCTATACGAAGACGTGCTCGAGCAGCATTTCAGGTTGCGCCACGACATATTCGTCGAGGAACGGCACTGGGAGACTCTCCGCAAGCCGGATGGTCGTGAGATCGATTCCTATGACAATGAGGACACTGTCTATCTGCTTGCGCTGGAGGGGCGCCGCGTCATCGGTGGCCACCGGCTTTATCCGACCACAAAGCCCTCGATGATGAGCGAGGTGTTCCCGCACCTGGCGGCCGTGCGCGGTTGGCCTGCGGATCCGCTGGTCTGGGAGTGGTCGCGCTATTTCGTCGTTCGCGATCGGCGCGACGGTTCGCTTAACCTGCGACTGATGGCGGCGGTGCAGGAATTCTGTCTCGACCAGGGAATCGCGCGTGTCAGCGCGATCATGGAGACCTGGTGGCTGCCGCGCTTCCACGAGGCCGGCTTCATCGTGACGCCGCTTGGCCTGCCCGCACTGGTGGAGAATGCCTGGACCATGGCCGCGACCATCGACATTCGCCAGGAGACGGTCGATGCCCTGCATGATCGCATCGGCATGGCCTCGGTCGTCCATCAGGACGGACCGCGTCTCGACTGCATCGCCCGTGCCAACCTCTGCGGCCACACCGCCGCGCAACGAAAGAGCGCCTGAGATGTCGAACATGATGCGAGATAGCCAAATCATGGCGCAAACCAAGGACGAGAATCTAGGCTACATGTCCGACATGGCGCTCGAGCTCGCGCAGATGGCGGAAGACTCCGGGCTGGCAACGCTGGCTTATCTGTTCCGGATGGCCGCGCTGGAGGCCTCGACGGCCAATAGCGAGCTCAACGTGCCGGATGATCTGCCCCGCCAGGTCACGTCGCACTAGAGCATGATCCGGAAAGTGTGAAGCGGTTTTCCGGAAAGATCATGCTCAAACAAAGAGCTAAAGCGCAATGACGATTCAACCCAATCTCATCGCGCTTTAGACCTCACCATTATTCCGACCTCACTCAGACCCTCTCCCTGGAAACAGGGGGAGGGTTGTCGTTTGGGTGCGGCAGGCTGCCCCATCCTGTGCGGCAGCCTTCTTGCAAGGCCGATGTTGATCGCATGCATCGGCTTGCAACAAAGTGCATGTCTGGCGTTGAATCACTCTTGCCTCGGAACGATACTGCCATTACCCATTTTTCGGCCTTGGAGAGGCGGGGGGAGCTCTTTCACTGATGGCGACTGTGTTCGGACATCGGCGCGCGTCCGCGTGCGCCTGAAAGAGCTTTGATGCTGCTCGTCGTCGAACAGTTCTTGAACGGATTGCAGTTCGGCCTGCTGCTGTTCCTGCTTGCCGCCGGCCTGACGCTGGTGTTCGGGATCATGGATCTCGTCAATCTCGCGCACGGCTCGCTCTACATGATGGGCGCCTATTTCGCCGCGACCTTCGCGGCGTGGAGCGGCAGCTTCCTGCTCGGTGCGCTGCTGGCGCTGGGTGCGACGCTGATCCTCGGCATCGTGCTGGAAATGAGCGCGCTGCGGCATCTCTACGGGCGCGATCATCTCGACCACGTGCTCGCGACCTTCGGCCTGATCCTGTTTTTCAATGAAGCCGTGCGATTGATATGGGGGCCGGCGGGCCTTGCGCTGCCGCTGCCGGCCTGGCTCACCGTGCCGGTGCCGATCCTGCCCGGCATTCACTATCCCGCTTACCGCCTCGCCATCATCGCCGTGGCGTTGCTGGTGGCGCTGCTGCTCTATCTTGGCGTGATGCGCACCCGCATCGGCATGCTGATCCGCGCCGGCGCTTCCAACCGCGAGATGATCGGCGCGCTTGGTATCAACATCAAGCTGCTCTACACGCTGGTGTTCGGCCTCGGCGCTGCGCTCGCCGGCCTTGCGGGCCTGATGCAGGCGCCGATCCTCACCGTGCAGATCGGCATGGGTGAGAACATCCTGATCCTCGCCTTCGTCATCATCGTGATCGGCGGCATCGGCTCGATCCGCGGTGCGTTCCTGGCCGCGATCTTCGTCGGCATGATCGATACGCTCGGCCGTGCCTTCCTGCCCAATCTGCTGCGGCAGGTGCTGAGCGGCGCCGCTGCCTCGACCGCCGCGCCCGCACTGTCGTCCATGCTGATCTACCTCTTGATGGCGATCGTGCTGGTGGTGCGGCCGGAGGGGCTGTTTCCGGCCAACCGCCGATGAAGAGCTTGCGCCGATGAAGACGTTCACGGTGAGCAAGGTCGTCACGGCCCTGATGCTGGCGGGCCTCGTGCTGCTGCCGCTCTATTCGTATCTTTCGGGTAACGTCTTCATCCTGACGCTGTTCACCCGCATCGTCATCCTGGCGCTGGCCGCGGCGAGCCTGAACCTCATCATGGGCTTCGGTGGGATGATGAGCTTTGGCCACGCTGCCTATCTCGGCATCGGCGGCTACGCCGTCGGCATGCTCGCGCAGGAAGGCGTGGGAAGCGGCTTCATCCAGTTTCCGGTTGCGCTGGCGGCGTCAGCGACCTACGCGCTCGTGATCGGCGCACTCAGCTTGCGCACGCGCGGCGTCTATTTCATCATGATCACGCTCGCCTTCGCGCAGATGGCCTATTACGTCGCCTCAGGGTTGGCGCGTTACGGCGGCGATGATGGCCTCACCGTCTACAAGCGCAGCGATTTCTCCGGCCTGATCAACCTGTCGAACCGCACGCAGTTCTATTATCTCTGCCTCGCCTGCCTGTTCGCGGTGATTTTCCTGATCTGGCGCATCGTCAACTCGCGCTTTGGCCTCGTGGTGCAGGGCCTGCGCTCCAACGAACAGCGCATGCAGGCGATCGGCTTCCCCGCAAAGCGTTATCAGCTGGTCTGCTTCGTGATCTCAGGCACGATGTGCGGTCTTGCCGGCGCGCTGCTCGCCAACAACACCGATTTCGTCAGCCCGGCCGTGATGTACTGGACCCGCTCCGGCGACCTCATGGTGATGGTGATCCTCGGCGGCATGGGAACGCTGTTCGGCCCTGTGATAGGCGCTGTGGTCTATCTGCTGCTGGAAGAATTCCTGTCGCAGATCACCGAATATTGGGCGCTGATCATGGGCCCGCTGCTGCTGTTGATCGTGCTGTTTGGCCGCGGCGGCATCATGGGCCTGCTCGGGAGGCTCAATCGTGGCTGAACCGCTGCTCCGCGTCGAAAAGCTGATGCGCCGCTTTGGCGGCATCATCGCAACGGACAATGTCTCGCTCGACGTCGCGAGCGGCGAGTTGCACGCCATCATCGGCCCGAACGGCGCCGGCAAGACCACGCTGATCAGCCAGCTCACGGGACATCTCGAGCCGCATTCCGGCAGCGTCTCGCTTGATGGCCGCGACATCACTTACTTGCCGGCCTACCGCCGCTGCGCGCTCGGCCTCGCACGCTCGTTTCAGATCACCTCGCTGCTGCTCGACTTCACCGCCGCCGACAACGTCGCACTCGCGGCGCAGGCGCATGCCGGCACCTCGTTCCGCTTCTTCGCCAATGCGCGCAAGGAGCGATCCTTGCGCGATGCCGCGCATGCGGCGCTTGATCGCGTTGGCCTCGCCCATCGCGCCGATGTCCTGGTGTCGAAGCTCAGCCATGGCGAGCGGCGCCAGATCGAGCTCGCGGTCGCGCTCGCCAGCAAGCCGAAATTGCTGCTGCTCGACGAGCCCATGGCCGGGCTCGGCGTCACCGAATCCCAGGGCATGGTGAAGCTGCTCCAGGAGCTGCGCAAGGAAGTCTCGATCGTGCTGGTCGAGCACGACATGCCGGCGGTGTTCGCGCTCGCCGACCGCATCTCGGTGCTGGTCTATGGCCGCGTCATCGCTTCCGGCGACCCCGACGCGATCCGCGCCAACGAGGACGTCAAGCGTGCCTATCTCGGCGACCAGCATGTGGTAACGCGCCATGGCTGAAGAGACGATGGTTGACACGCTGCTCGACGTTGAAGGCATCGAGACCTGCTACGGCCTCAGCCAGGTGCTGTTCGGCCTGTCGCTGTCGATCAAATCAGGCGAGATGGTCTCGCTGATGGGCCGCAACGGCATGGGCAAGACCACGACGATTCGCTCGATCATGGGACTGACCCCGGCGCGATCAGGCGCGATCCGCTTTGCCGGCGCGGAAGTCAGGCAGCTTCCGTCATACCGAATCGCGAAACTCGGTATCGGCCTCGTCCCTGAGGGACGCCAGATCTTCCCGAACCTCACCGTGCGCGAGAATCTGATCGCAGCCGCCGCTGATCGCTTTGGCAGCGCAAATCCCTGGACGCTCGCCGCGATCTACGTGCTGTTCCCTCGCCTTGCCGAGCGCGCCGGCAACATGGGCAACCAGCTCTCCGGCGGCGAGCAGCAGATGCTCGCGATCGGTCGCGCGCTGATGACCAACCCGAAGCTTTTGATCCTGGATGAGGCGACCGAGGGCCTTGCGCCGCTGATCCGCGAAGAGATCTGGCATTGCCTGTCGCTGCTGAAGAGCCGGGGGCAGTCGATCCTGGTCGTCGACAAGAACGTCGACCATCTCGCCCGCATCTGCGACCGCCACTTCATCATCGAGCGCGGCAAGACCGTGTGGAGCGGGACGTCGAACGAACTGATGGCCGAGCCGGATCTTCAGCACAAGTATCTGGGAATTTGAGGTGAGGGGCGGGACGCTGGACCCCTACCAATAAATCCCGTGCCGGTGCAGTTCGCGGATCACACGCGCCTCGGCGGACGGCTCGCGGTGCTTCGGCTTAGCGGTTTCGGCAACCGGCTGTGTAGCCGTGGCGGCTGGCGCGGTCGCGGTTTGCGGTGATGTGACCGGTTGCGGCGAAGCCGGTGCGGTTGTCGCCGTCTTGACATTCGCAGGCGGTGTTGCAGTCGGAGCTTGCGTAGCCTGGGGCGGAGCCGTCGTCGCCGGCTGCTCGGTCACCTGGCTCGCCGCAAGGCTGAGGCCTCTTGAGCCACCCGCATAGGCTTGGGTCGCCAGCAACGACATCGTCGCGATCAAGATCAGCTTGCGCATGGAAATCCCCTTCGTTTGGTCAACCCGTCTGACCTGACTTGGGCCGCCTGACTTGGACCGCCCGACTTGCGGGCCCCCTAGCGGGCGAGGCGGTGCGTGCCGATCTCGATCAGGGTGGTCCGGCAGGACAGGCGATAGATCAGACTGAACAATTGACCCAACATGACCGAACTCCATTGTTGATCATGGCTGGCAACTCTAGACCGCATGTCTTTCAGGCGGTTTTCGCGGCGCAAGGAAAATGGCTTCGTCGCGCGAGGCAGGGATGTCGTCGGAACAGACCGCACGAAGCCGCCTCACAGGGGTGTGAGGCGAGATGCCTCTTTCATCGTCATTCCAGGCGGGCGAGGGTCCCCGATGCACAATTGCGCATCGGGGTTTCGGTACTTGCGCACCATCCCGGAGCGACGCCGTGTCCTCAAAGATCCTCGAAGTGTTGCCGACGCCCCTAAGCCAACAGCTCCAGGAACTCGCCATGGTTCATGGGTCGCGAAAACATTCCGAAATTGTGGTCCAGAGCCATGTCCTGCTCTTCCTGGCTCAGTGCGGCCGTACAATCCTTCAGTGTGATCACGTCAAAGCCGCGTTCGTAAGCGCTGCGCATGGTCGATTCCACGCAGCAATTGGTTAGGAAGCCGCCCAACACGACGGTCTGGATTCCCTTGCTGCGCAGGATGAAATCGAGATTGGTGCTTGGAAATGCATCCAGCCCGCGTTTTCCCTCGATCACGATGTCTCCGGATTGCGGCGTCAGCACGTCGACGATTGCAGCGCCCCATGATCCCTTGCGAAAGGCCTTGTTGTCGACGACGCCCTTGAGGATTCCGTACGGCTTGCCGGTGAGCTCGCCATAGCCTTCGGCAAAGGAAATCGGCGCATGCATCACGGTTGCGCCGGCGTCGCGCGCCCGCTTCACGACGTCGACTGTATTGGCGAGCATGTTGTTTGATTGCATGACGCCCTTGACGCCGTCGTGAAAAACGCCTTTCGGTGTGGTGAAATCGTTCTGGTATTCGATCAATACGAGAGCTGTGGTCTTTGGATTCATCAGCTTTGCTCCGGTTGTTTCCTGCCTCGAAGATTTTTCGGCCGAAAGTGCGGTCTCGCTGTCGAGCAGAGCGAGCCCGATCCCTGCGATACCGGCCGCTTTCAGGAACTTGCGTCGATCATTGTCGATGTGCTCGGTGATTTCTCCGTGGTCGTTCATGTCCTCCCTCCGCTTGCGCCCGAATATGAGCGTCGTTGTTGTTTGCTTCAGCGCGGGCAGGCTATGCCGGATCGTCGCGCAGCGGGTAACAAGCCGCTACTACCGCGCGATCGGGCGAAGTCGTGTGACTGAAGACGGAAAGGCGCGTATTAGCCGGTTACTACGTGCGCGACGGGAAAGGTGTGGCGGCGCTTGCATCACCGGCGTAAACTTCAACTGTTCGCGGTCAATGCAAGCTACGCCGTCGCGCGGAGGCGCTTATGTGCAAGATCTTCGTTCGTGCCGACCCGGTCCTCTACGAGACCAGCACCCGATCGCTGCGGCTGCACGGTGTGGTGACGAGCATCCGGCTGGAGAATCTGTTCTGGCGTGTGCTGGATGAAATCGGCCGGCGCGACGGCATGAGCGTCAACCAGCTCATTACCAGGCTTTATGATGAGATCATCGAAGCGCGCGGCGAGGTGCGAAATCTCACGTCGTTCCTGCGCGTGTGCTGCCTGCGCTACCTGTCGCTGCAGGTTATCGGCGGCATTCCGGGTGACGTCTCGGTGCCGATCTGGTCGCTTGACGCCAATGCCGTACTGGCTCAGGAGCGCAGTGCGTTCGAGCAGCCGGCTTCATCTGTCCAGCCAGCATGAAGCTTCGGCACCGCGCGCCATTTCGCGGCGGCGGTCGTCCTCAAAACATCTCGAAATATTCGCGATGTTCCCAATCGGTCACCTCCGCGAGGAAGCGGTCGATCTCGGCGTCCTTGATGTGGGTGTAGTAGCCGATGAACTCCGCGCCGAATTTTTCGCGGAAGAACGGATCCTCCTTCACGGCGGCGACCGCGTCGCGCAGGCTCTTCGGCAGGAATGGCGCCTCGGTTTCGTAGGGCGTGTCGGCGGAAGGACCGGGATCGAGTTTGCGATCGACGCCGTCGAGGCCCGCGAGAACTTGTGCGGCCATGTAGAGATAGGGATTGGCGGCCGGCTCGCCGACGCGGTTTTCCAGCCGCGTGGCCGCATCGCCAGCGCCGCCGAGCACGCGGATCATCACGCCTCTGTTGTCGCGGCCCCAGATCGCGCGGTCCGGCGCCAGCGAATAGGAGCGGTAGCGCTTGTATCCGTTGATGGTCGGCGTGGTGAACACGGTGGCCGCGCGGGCGTGATCGAGCAGACCTGCGAGATAGAAGCGGCCGAATTCGCTGAGCGGCTGACCGGTGTCCTTGGCCGCCTCCTTGGCCATGAACAGGTTCTCGCCAGTTGCGCGCGAGACGATCGACTGATGCAGATGCCAGCCGCTCGCGAACAGGTTCGGCAGTTTCGGCCGGCACATGAAGGTGGCGTGATAGCCGTGGCGGCGCGCGATCTGCTTCACGGCGCTGCGAAACAGCACCATGTTGTCGGCGGGCTCCAGGCCCCTCTTTGGCGCGAAGGTGAATTCGCACTGGCTCGGCCCGAACTCGACCTCGACGGAGCGCAGGGGCAAGCCGAGGGCGACGATGTCACGCCGCAAAATCTCCAGCACCGGCTCCATCTGATCGAAGCGCTGCTCGGTGAGATATTGATAGCCGTGAGAGAGCAGGCTGACGGATGGCGGCGTGCCGGGCTGTCCCGAATCGTCCGGACGCATGTGCGGATCGTCGAGCTTGAAGATATGGAGTTCGACCTCGAGCCCCGCGACGAAATCGTGGCCGCGGCGGCCGAGCTCGTCGAGTGCCTTGCGATAGAGCCCGCGCGTCGCGAACGGCACCGGGCGGCCGTCGTTGAAGTAGAGGTCGCAGAGCACCCAGCCGGTGGCGGGCGCCCAAGGCAGCACGCGAAACGTGGCGGGATCGGCAACCATCAGCACGTCGGCCGCGCCCTCCATCTCCTTCATGCCGAAGCCGCCGCCTGCGGTGAACACCGGAAACACCGTGCGGTGCGAGGTGTCCTTGGCGAGCATGGTGGTGGTGATGGAGCAGCCGCTCTCCAGCGAGGCGATGGCTTCCGAGGCAATGATCGTCTTGCCGCGCAGGATGCCATGCTGGTCGGGGAAGGCGAGGCGGATGACCTCGAGGTTCTTCTCCTCGACGATGCGGCGCATCCGCGCTGCCGCGTCCTTCTGCTCATCCGACCACAGCGCATGACGCGCGACGAAAGTCACGTTGATTGCTCCTTGCTACCTGTCATTCCGGGGCTCGCGGAGCGAGAACCCGGAATCTCGAGGTTCCGGGTTCGATGCTATTGCATCGCCCCGGAACGACGGTGCCTCTAGTCACTCCGCCGCCGTCAGCCGATGCACGTTGTCGGCAATGTCCTTCGGCACCGGCGCCGTCCACGGCGCGCCGCGACGTCGCTTGACGTCGACTTCCATCCAATAGGTCTCCCAGCCGCGCGTCGGCCCTATGCCGTCCATCGTCGCCGGCCCCTGGATCGAGCGCGCATTGGCCTCGTCCAGGAACAGCATCGGCTTCTCGCCGCCAGAGACCTTCTCGATCTCCTGCCGCAGCAGGCGGCGATATTGCACGATCGCCTTGTCGCTCGAGCCGAGATGCTCCTTGGTGCGATCCTGGATCGCGCCCATCGATTCCACCGCCCACTGGTCATGGACGTTGATGTCGTTGCCCATGCCGGTATAGGTCGCGGTCTGCTGCTCGTGCGGATCGAAGCCGTAATCGTTGCCGCGGTTCTTGCGCGAGACGTAGTCCGGCAGTTCGTAGAGCTCGAGCCGCTGGTCGCGCATCTTTGTCTTGTCGACCGGGTTCGAATAGCTGGTGAAGATCGCGTACCAGTAGCAGTTCTCATCGTCGACAGGCACATGCCACTGGGTGATCGTCATCTCCGTGCTCATGGGAATGACGAAGGCGTGCGGGAACAGCTGATTGGTGACGCGGACATGCGTCCGCTCCTCGTCGATCTCGCGCAGCGCGATCAGCCGCAGGCCGTATTCGGTATGCTCGACATTGATGATCGGGCGATCGTACTCGCGCAGGATCTTCGTCATTGGCAGGTCGCTGCCGGCGGACGCGCCGCGGAACTGTTTGCCGTAGGCGGTGGAAGTGTCCTCGTCCTCGAAGAAGCGGTGCAGATAGGAAGCGTGCGCGGGATCGATGCCGACTTCCAGCGCCTGCAGCCAGTTGCAGGCCATGTGACCCTTGAAGGCAAAGGTGTGCGTGGCGGGCGCGACGAAGCAGTCGATCTCCGGGAAAGCCGGCGGCTCACCTTCGCCCAGATAAGCCCAGAGGATGCCGCTCTTCTCCACCACGGGATACGAGCGCTGGCGGATGTTCTGGCAGAGCTTTGAATCCTTCGGCTCGGCAGGCGTCTCGATGCACTGGCCAGATGCGTCGAACAGCCAGCCGTGGAAGGCGCAGCGCAGTCCGCCATGCTCGAGACGCCCGAAGGCAAGGTCGGCGCCGCGATGGGCGCAGTGGCGATCGATCAGGCCGTAACGTCCGGTCTCGTCGCGAAACAGCACCAGGTTTTCGCCGAGCAAGCGCACGGGGCGGATCGGCCGCGCACCTTCAAGCTCATCGACCAGCGCCGCCGGTTGCCAGTAGCTCCGCATCAGCTTGCCGCACGGGTCTTTCGGCCCGGTGCGGGTGATGAGGTCGTTCTGCTCCTGGCTCATCATGGCGGGTCGCGTCCTTTTCGCGAGGCATTTTTGTTCGTCTATTGAACGAATGGGCGAATTATGACATGACTTGAAATAGCGGCAAGCACTATTTTGCAGGACGATCCCGACGCCATGCCCAAGCTGAAGCGGAGCGACACTGACGAGCGCGCGACGGACTTCGTCGAAGCGCTCGATCGCGGCCTGCGCCTCCTGCAATGCTTCGGCACCAACGCAGGTCCAATGACGCTGAGCGATCTTGCCCGCGCCGCCGAACTGCCGCGCGCGACTGCGCGGCGCATGCTGTTCACGCTCCAGCGCGGCGGCTTTGTCAGCGGCGACGGAAAACTGTTCTCGCTGACGCCGCATGTGCTGACGCTGGCGGCGTCTTATCTGCGCTCCAACCAGCTCGTCGCCGTGTTGCAGCCGGTGCTCGATCGCGTCGCGACCGCGGCCAACGAAATTTCCTCGCTCGCGGTGCTCGACGGCGACGACGTCGTGTTCATCGCCCGCAGCAGTCCGGCGCGGATGTTTTCGGGCGGGCTGGAGATCGGGTACCGGCTGCCGGCATTTTGCACGTCGGTCGGCCGCGCCATGCTCGGTCAACTCAATGAAGCCGATTTACTCGCGCGCTTGAAAAAGACGACGCGCGAGGCGCTGACGCCGCAGACAGTGACCGATGCCAAGACGTTGCTCGCGCGCATCACCGAGGATCGAGCGCAGGGCTATTCGCTGGTCGACCGCGAAGCCGAGCCGCATTTCCGCTCGATCTCGGTGCCGGTGCGCCGCTACGACGGCGTCATCGTCGCCGCCATCAACATGGGCGCGCATGTCGACCGTGTTCCGGCGCAGGAGCTGATCGACCGCTTCCTGCCGCTGTTGCGCGAGGGGGCGGCGTCGGTGCGTTCGCAACTGCTGTGAGCAGTGCTAGCGGTTGCGCATCCAGTCGGCGAGGCCGGATATCGCCTTGTCGAGGTCCTGCCGCGCGGCGGCGTCGGTGACAGTCTCCTCCATCGCCCCGCGCATGCAGAGCAACCACGCGTCGCGCTCGGCATCGCCGATGGCAAAGCCGATGTGCCGCTGCCGCAGCCGCGGATGGCCTTTCTCGGGGGAATAGAGCTTTGGGCCGCCGGTCCATTCGGTGAGATAGCGCTTCAGCACGTCCCGGATCAGGCCGAGCTCGTCGGCGTGCATCGCGCGGATGGTCTTCGCCTCCGGCAGCGTGTCCATGCGGTCGTAGAAGCGGTCGACGAGGGCGTCGATCGTGGCACGGCCGCCGATCCGCTCGAACATGGAGGTGGTAACGTCGGTGGAGGTCATTTCTACAGCGCCACGCTCCGCAGCCCAAAGCTGCGCGCCTCGTTTTGCAGCACCGGGCGCACCGCATCGATCAGCCTTGCCGCCGCGGCGTCGACCGACAATCCTGCCGTATCCACCACCGCCGTCGCGCGCGCATAGAGCGGTTCGCGGCTGAGCAAAATATTGCGTAGCTCAGCCATCGCGGAGCGATCGTCGGCCATCGGCCGCAGATCGCCCTGGCGTCGCACGCGCGCCATGTGCTCTTCCGGCTCGGCCTTCAGCCAGATCGTGTAGAACGACGACAGGATCTGGTCGAAGGTCAGCGGCTCCGAGACGATGCCGCCGCCGGTCGCCAGCACCATCAGCTCGTTGCGCGCGAGCAGCTGCTGAAGTGCGGCCTGCTCCATGCGACGAAAGCCTTCCTGGCCGTAGAGCGCGATGATCTCGGCGACCGAGAGGCCGTTCTGCTGCTCGACCTCCTTGTTGAGCTCGACGAAGCTCCAGCCGATCTTCTTCGCCAGCATCCGCCCGAGCGTCGACTTGCCGGCGCCGCGCAGGCCAATCAGCGCGATGCCGCAGAACGGCGCGCGCCGCGGCGCGGAGGCGCTGCCGCCTGCGAGCAGATCCTTGGCTTGCGCGATTTGCGCGGGCGTTGCCTTGCGCAGGAGATCGCGAAACATCTGCCAGTCCGGCGTCGGATCGGCTGAGGGCAGCAAATCTTCGAGATGCGCGCCCATCGCGTCGGAGACGCGTCGGAGCAGCACGATCGAGACATTGCCCTTGCCGCTCTCGAGCTGCGCGATGTATCGCTCCGAAATTCCTGATACCTTGGCGAGCACTTTGCGCGACATGCCGCGTAGCGCGCGCATGGTGCGCACGCGCTGGCCGAGCTGTTCGAGAAAGCGGGATTCGGCGTCGGGACTGTCGGTCATGAGCCTTCTTTACAGGTGTCCTGCGGCGCGTTTTAATGAAACATAGTGCCTGCTGGCATTGACAGCAAGCTGCTGCAGTGTCTTTCTATGAATTATAATTCTAAATTCTGGGGAGACGACCGTGAGCGAGGGATCCTACAACGCGGTGGCCTGGCTGCTCGACCGAAACGTCGAGGCGGGCCGAGGCAGCAAGCTTGCCTTCGACGATACCGTCTCACGTCTCACCTATGGCGAGCTCCAGCGCGAGACGCGTCGCGCCGCGAACATGCTTCGCCGGCTCGGCGTCCGCCGCGAGGAGCGCGTGGCGATGATCATGCTGGATACGGTCGACTTTCCGATCGTGTTCCTGGGCGCGATCCGCGCCGGCGTGGTGCCGGTGCCGCTCAACACGCTGCTGACCGCGGACCAATACGCCTACATCCTTGCCGACTGCCGCGCCCGCGTGCTGTTCGTCTCCGAGGCGCTTTATCCCGTCATCAAGGATGTCGTCGGCCGCATGCCCGATCTCGAGCATGTCGTGGTCTCCGGCGCCAAGCAGAATGGCCACAAGCAGCTTGCCGAGGAGATCGCTGATGAGAGCGACCAGTTCACGACGGCTGCAACGCATCCGGACGAGCCGGCGTTCTGGCTCTATTCGTCGGGATCGACCGGCATGCCCAAGGGTGTGCGTCACATCCATTCGAATTTGCAGGCGACCGCCGACACCTATGCGAGCCAGGTGCTCGGCATCCGCGAGAGCGACGTCTGTCTCTCCGCGGCAAAACTGTTCTTTGCCTATGGCCTCGGCAATGCGCTGACTTTCCCGATGTCGGTCGGCGCCACCGTGGTGCTCAACAGCGAGCGCCCGACGCCGGCGCGGATGTTCGATCTGATGAACCGTTACAACCCGTCGATCTTCTACGGCGTGCCGACCTTGTTCGCGGCGATGCTCAACGACGAGACGATGAAAGCCGAGCGCTGCGGCAAGTCCTTGCGCATCTGCACCTCGGCCGGCGAGGCGCTCCCCGAATCCGTCGGCAAAAGCTGGAGATCGCGCTTCGGCGTCGACATTCTCGACGGCGTCGGATCGACCGAGCTGCTGCACATCTTCCTGTCGAATGCGCCCGGCGACATCAAGTACGGCTCGTCAGGCAAGCCGGTGCCGGGTTACGCGGTGAGGCTCGTCAACGAGGCCGGCCAGGACGTGGCCGATGGCGAAGTCGGTGAGCTCCTGGTCGATGCGCCCTCGGCAGGTGAAGGCTACTGGAACCAGCGCCACAAGAGCCGCCGCACCTTTGAAGGCCCCTGGACCCGCACCGGCGACAAATATGTCCGCGACGCCGAGGGCCGCTACACCTTCTGCGGCCGCGCCGACGACATGTTCAAGGTCTCCGGTATCTGGGTCTCGCCCTTCGAGGTCGAGAGCGCGCTGATCACGCACCCCGCAGTGCTGGAGGCCGCTGTTGTGCCTGAAGCCGATCCGGAAGGGCTGTTGAAACCAAAGGCCTTCGTCGTGCTGCGCCAGGGCGCGACGACGAGCGATCTGCAGGAAATGCTGAAGGAGCACGTCAAGCAGAAGATCGGCCCGTGGAAATATCCGCGCTGGATCGACGTGGTGGACTCGCTGCCGAAGACCGCGACGGGGAAGATCCAGCGGTTCAAGCTGCGGGAAGGGGCGAATTGAGCGCAGCGTGTGACTCGCGTGGCTGCCGCAAACTCCACTGCGCTCCCTCCCCCCTTGCGGGGGAGGGCGGGGGAGAGGGGTAGCTCAGCAATTGGTGTTTGTCGTCGTGCACGCGATGTTCTTCGTCACACCGGCAGTCCCCGTGTGACACCCCTCTCCCTAGCCCTCCCCCGCAAGGGGGGAGGGAACGACCGAGCGAGTGGCGCATGATTGCGTCCCACGTTGGATACGACGGAAGAAGAGTGACAGCATGACCAATCTCACCCCCACCGGCTTCCTCAGCATCGGCAGCGCCAGCCTCGAATATGAATGGCTCGCACCATCAGCCTCCGACGCACCCACCATCGTCATGCTGCATGAAGGCCTCGGCTCCGTCGGCCTCTGGGGTGACTTCCCTGAAAAGCTCCAGCAGGCCACCGGCGCCGGCATTTTCGCGTACTCACGCGCGGGCTATGGCCAATCGAGTCCCGTGACGCTTCCGCGTCCGCTCGATTACATGCAGCGCGAGGCGCTCGACGTGCTGCCGAAAGTGCTCGACGCGATTCCCTTCAGGCGCGGCCTGCTGCTCGGCCATTCCGACGGCGCCTCGATCGCGACGATTTACGCCGGTTCACACCAGGATCATCGCCTGAACGGCCTCGCGCTGATCGCGCCGCATTTCATCGTCGAGGACCTCTCTGTGAAGTCTATCGCCGCAATCAAGACCACCTATGAGACCACCGATCTCAAGGCAAAGCTGGCGCGCTGGCACAAGGACGTCGACAATGCCTTTTACGGCTGGAATGGCGCCTGGCTCGACCCGAAATTCCGTGACTGGGACATCTCGGAATACCTGGCCTATATCCGCGTTCCCGTATTGGTCGTGCAGGGAAGGGATGACCAATATGGGACATTGCGCCAGGTCGAAATTGCGCAGGAAGAGTGCTACTGTCCGGTAGATTTGAAAATTATTTCAGACGCGGGCCATTCCCCGCATCGTGAAGCGCCAGGGGTGACGCTTGACGCGATTGAGCAATTTGCAAGCGCGGCCCTGCGCGACGATCAGGGTCTTCGGGGACACGCCGCATGATCATGCGGAGGCATATCCATGAATATGCCTTCACATGTGAGCGGTCCGCTGCCGTGGCCGCGATGGACCTATGTGCCGGGCGAGACGGCCGAACTGGATGCCGATTACCAGACACTTGATATGGCCAAGGCGCTGGTGCCCCCGGCCTTCCGCGGCTACGTGCCGGCGCGCCATCCGGCGTTGCGCTATGGGCTGGCGCTGAACGACCGCGGCTATTTCTGGGAATCGCAGGAGGTGCTGGAGGCGCTATGGGCCGCGGCCCCGCAGGGCGGCCGCGAGCGTATCCTGTTGCGAGCTTGCATCCATGTCGCCAACGCAAATTTGCGGCTGCGCATGCAGAAGGCACATTCGGCCGCGCGGCTGTTCGGGGATGCCCTCACTGAGCTGCGCGCGTTGAGCGCGCGCAAGGTCGGACCTGCCGGCGACGGCTTTGTCGAGAGCTTTCCAGTGCCGGCGTTGACGGCCTCGCTCCAGGCCAAGCTCGGCCGTAGCAAGCTCACCAAGGCCGATTGGATCGCGCTTGGCGCTATCGTGCGGTCATGAGCGACCTCATGAAACAAAGTGCATGTATCTGGCACTAGGGGCTAGACGCGCTCCTAAAGATGCACTATTGTGCATCTAACGGTAAAACCAAGACGAGCTCAAGGGTGGCCCATGGCCGGGGAAGATCGACGCCTTGCAGGCGGCGCGACATTCATCGATTTCCAGACCGAACCGTCCCGCTACAAGCACTGGAAGCTTGCGGTCGACGGTAGCGTCGCGACGCTGACTATGGACGTCGACGAGAACGGCGGCCTGTTCGAAGGCTATCTGCTCAAGCTGAATTCCTACGATCTCGGCGTCGACATCGAGCTTGCGGATGCGGTCCAGCGGCTGCGTTTCGAGCACCCCGAGGTGAAGGTCGTGGTGCTGCGCTCGGCCAAGAACCGCGTGTTCTGCGCCGGCGCCAACATCCGCATGCTCGCGGGCTCGACCCACGCCCACAAGGTGAACTTCTGCAAGTTCACCAACGAGACCCGCAACGGCATGGAGGATTCGTCCGAGAATTCCGGCCAGCGCTTCATCACCGTGGTGAACGGCTCGGCTGCCGGCGGCGGCTATGAGCTCGCACTTGCGACCGACCACATCATCCTCGCCGACGACGGCGCCTCTGCCGTGGCGCTGCCTGAAGTGCCGCTGCTGGCGGTGCTGCCGGGCACCGGCGGCCTCACCCGCGTCGTCGACAAGCGCAAGGTGCGCCGCGACCACGCCGACTTCTTCTGCACCATCGAGGAAGGCGTGAAGGGCAAGCGCGCCGTGCAGTGGCGCCTGGTTGACGAGATTGCGCCGAACTCCAAGCTCGAGGCCAGGATCGTCGAGCGCGCGAAGGAGTTCGCCGGCCAATCGAAGCGCGCCGGGGGCGGCAAGGGCATCGCGCTGGCGCCGCTCAAGCGGATGATCGACGAGACCAGCATCCGCTACGGCTTTGTCACCGTCGACATCGACCGCGCCGCGCGGATCGCCACCATCTCGATCAAGGCGCCGGAAGCAGCTCCCCCGGCCGACATCGACGGCATGATGGCGCAGGGCGCCTCGTTCTGGCCGCTGCAGGTCGCGCGCGAGCTCGACGACGCCATCCTGCACCTGCGCATCAACGAGCTCGAGATCGCGATGCTCGTCTTCAAGAGCCATGGCGACCGCGCCCATGTGCTCGCTGGCGATGCCTTCCTCGAAGCCAACAAGGCGCACTGGCTGGTCAACGAGATCAGGCATTACTGGAAGCGCGTGCTCAAGCGCATTGACGTCACCTCGCGCACGCTGGTGACGTTGGTCGAGCCCGGTTCGTGCTTTGCCGGTACGCTCGCCGAGCTCGTCTTCGCTGCCGACCGCTCCTACATGCTGATCGGCACGCGGCAGGGCGACAACCAGCCGCCTCCGTCGATCGAATTGTCTGCAATGAATTTTGGCCCGTACCCGATGAGCCATGGCCTGACGCGGCTGGAGTCGCGCTTCCAAGCCGATCCGGCTGACGTGGAGCGCGCCGAAGCCACACTCGGCACCGCGCTCGACGCCGAGCAGGCCGAAGAACTCGGCCTCGTCACCTTCGCGCTCGACGATATCGATTGGGACGACGAAGTCCGCGTGTTCCTGGAGGAGCGCGCCAGCTTTTCGCCCGACAGCCTCACCGGCATGGAAGCGAGCCTGCGCTTCGTCGGTCCGGAGACGATGGAGTCGAAGATCTTTGCGCGCCTCACCGCCTGGCAGAACTGGATCTTCCAGCGCCCGAACGCGGTCGGCGAGGAAGGCGCGCTGCGCCGCTATGGCAGCGGCCAGAAGCCGAAATTCGATATGACGCGGGTTTAACGATTTTCTTGTCCCGGGCGCGGCGCAGCGCGAAGCGGTGCGACGCAGAACCGGGACCTAGACGGACCAGGCAATTGGTCCCGGCTCAGCAGTGCAGCACTTCGCGCCGCACTGCGTCCGGGACACGAGACGGAGCAAGGAGCACGGCCATGAACATGAACATCATGAACGTCGACTACTCGACCAAGATTCCCAACAACGTGAATCTCGCCGAAGACCGCCAGGTGCTGAAGGCGCTGGAAGGCTGGCATCCCGGCTACATGGATTGGTGGAGCGATATGGGCCCGGAGGGCTTCCAGGAATCGCTGGTCTATTTGCGCACCGCTTACTCCGTCGATCCGCGCGGCTGGGCCAAGTTCGACTATGTCCGCATGCCCGAATATCGCTGGGGCATTCTCCTTGCTCCCCAGGAGGAAAATCGCGTCGTCCCCTTCGGCGAGCACTATGGCGAGCCGGCCTGGCAGGAAGTCCCGGGCGAATATCGTGCCCTGCTGCGCCGCCTGATCGTGATCCAGGGCGACACCGAGCCGGCCTCGGTCGAGCAGCAGCGTCATCTCGGCAAGACCGCGCCCTCGCTCTACGACATGCGCAACCTGTTCCAGGTCAACGTCGAGGAGGGCCGTCATCTCTGGGCGATGGTCTATCTGCTGCAGAAATATTTCGGCCGCGACGGCCGCGAAGAAGCGGACGATTTGCTGCGCCGCCGCTCCGGCGATGCCGATGCGCCGCGCATGCTGGGCGCCTTCAACGAGGCGACGCCGGACTGGCTGTCCTTCTTCATGTTCACCTACTTCACCGATCGTGACGGCAAGATGCAGCTGCACAGCCTCGCGCAGTCGGGCTTCGATCCGCTGTCGCGCACCTGCCGCTTCATGCTCACGGAAGAAGCGCATCACATGTTCGTCGGCGAGACCGGCATCACCCGTGTCGTGCAGCGCACCTGCGATGCCATGCGCGAAGCCCGTATCAGCGATCCGACCGACATCGCCAAGGTCCGCGCGCTCGGCGTGATCGATCTTCCGACCATCCAGAAGAAGCTGAACCTGCACTACACGCTGTCGCTCGACCTGTTCGGCTCGGAAGTCTCGACCAACGCGGCCAATGCCTTCAACACCGGCATCAAGGGCCGCTACCACGAGACCCAGATCGACGACGATCACCAGCTCAAGAACTCGACGTATCCGGTGCTGAAGCTGATCAACGGCGAGATCAAGTTGGTCGACGAGCCGGCGCTGACCGCGCTCAACATGCGCCTGCGCGACGATTACAGCCAGGATTGCGTCAAGGGCATGCTGCGCTGGAATAAGGTGATCTCGACCGCCGGCTACGACTTCCAGCTCAGGCTGCCGAACGTCGCCTTCCACCGCCACATCGGCGAGTTCAAGGATGTGCATGCGACGCCGGATGGTCTCTTGATCGACGACGCCACCTGGGCCAGGCGCAAGGACGATTGGCTGCCCTCGATCGCCGATGGCGACTTCATCACCTCGCTGATGCAGCCCGTCACCGAAACCGGCAAGTACGCCTCCTGGATCTCGCCGCCCAAGGTCGGCATCGACAACAAACCCGGCGATTTCGAGTACGTGAAGATCGAGTCGTAAAGGTTGCTAGCGAGACGCGATGGCCGCGCCAAACTCTCTCCTGTCGTCCCGGCGAAGGCCGGGACCCATAACCACAGGACGTGGCTTGGCGAAGATTGGTTGTTCGGTACACCGACCAACCGCAATCGATAGATTCCGCGGTATGGGTCCCGGCCTTCGCCGGGACGACACCGGAGTGTGGCGCGATACCGCGCCGTGAGCCCGCCTACCCCGCGATCTCCAGCCCCGCATTGGCGTACACCACGCCGCCATCGACCGCGATGGTGTTGCCCACCACGTAATCGCCCGCGCGCGAGGCGAGATAGATCGCAACGCCCGCCATGTCCTCGTCGGTGCCGATGCGGCGCGCCGGAATGCGTTTTGCCACTTCGTCCGAATGGTCGCGCGCGGCGCGGTTCATGTCGGACTTGAACGCGCCCGGCGCGATCGCGGTGACGTTGATGTTGTCCTTGATCAGCTTCGTCGCCATGCGCCGCGTCAGATGGATCACCGCCGCCTTGCTCGCGGCATAGGAATAGGTCTCGCCCGGATTGACGAAAATGCCATCGACCGAGGCGATGTTGATGACCTTGGCGGGCCGCTCATGCGAGGCCGCCGCGCGCAGCGGCTTGGCCAGCGCCTTGGTCAGGAAGAACAGCGATTTGACGTTGAGGTCCATCACCTTGTCCCAGCCGCTCTCGGGGAATTCGTCGAACTCCGCGCCCCAGGCCGCGCCCGCATTGTTGACGAGGATGTCGAGCTTCGGCTCGAGCTTGATGATTTCGGATGCAAGCTTGTTGCAGCCCTCGACGGTCGAGATGTCGATCGGCAGCGCGATGCATTCGCCGTCATATTGCGCCGAGAGTTCTTTTGCCGTGGCTTCGCAGGGACCGGCCTTGCGCGCGGTGATGTAGACCTTCGCAGCGCCGGCGCCAAGGAATCCGGCCGCGATCATCTTGCCGATGCCGCGCGAGCCGCCGGTCACGAGTGCGATACGGCCTTTGAGCGAGAATAGATCGTTGGACATGATGCCTCCCTTGAGTTTGCGACGTTTTGAGCGCCGCCGGGAGGGGAGTCAATCTCAACGTCGTCCTGGCGAAAGCCAGGACCCATTACCCCAGGGAGTGGCCGTTAGAATGAGCTGTGGCCCGCACGCGTCGCAAAACGGGCGGCGGTGATAATGGGTCCTGGCTTTCGCCAGGACGACGGCTGAATCTGCGGCGATGGTGGGGATTGAAACTAAGCCGCAGCAAACCGCCGAAAGCCGTTCCACATCGCGGTTGCTGCTCCTGATGTCAGCACCGGCAGGATGCGCGCATCCTGGTAATTTCCGTTGAGCGAGACACGCGGCAGCGCCGTCATGTGGCCCGCGTTCTCGGCGAACAGCATGCCGGGCCGCGTCGTCACCGCGGTCTTGAAGCCGGCGGATGCAGCCAGCACGAATTCGCGCGTTCCCGCAGCCTCGCGGTCGCCATAGGGGTAGGCGAGATGCAGCACCTCGCGCTCCAGCGCGTTCTCGATCCGGACCCGGCTCACGGCCATCTCCTGCGCGGCGATCTCCTCGCTCTGCCTGGCGAGATTGCAGTGGCTGATGGTGTGGGCGCCGATCGTCACCAGCGGATGGGCTGCGAGCTGTTTCACCTCGTCCCAGGACAGGCAGAGGCCGCGGCACAGCGCCTCCAAGTCGACACCGTGCGCGGCGCAGAGCGCCTCGATCTCGCGTTTGAGATCGTGCTCGCCCGGCAGCGCGCGCAGCCAGTCATGCAGGCGGTCGAATGCCGCCTGCTTCGCAGGCAGCGTGCTCGCATCGAGCCGAAGCGCGGAGCGGCCGATCTGCACGTCGACCTGCTCGGCCTTGGCGATGACGGCTTCCAGTGCGGTCCACCATAGCCGTCCCGTGCCTTCGGCGAAGTCGCTGGCGACATAAATGGTCGCGGGCGCGTCAAATTCGCGCAGCACCGGCAGGGCATGGTCACGGTTGTCGCGATAGCCGTCGTCGAGGGTGAAGGCGGCGAAGCGGCGGTCGAACCGGCCCTGCACCAGCCGGTCGTGCAGCTCGTCCATGCTGACGATGTCGATCTCGCGCGACCGCAAATGGCACAGCGTGGCGCGCAGGAAATCGGGAGTGACCTCGAGGTGCCGGTTCGGCTGGAACGCGCCCTCACGGGCCGGCCGCACGTGGTGCAGCATGAAAATGGCGCCGACGCCCGACAGCAGCGGGCGCAGCAGATGATGCGCCCCGCTGAAATAGAGTGCTCCCAGCCCGGCGCGAATAACGTTGTTCCGCAGTTGTTTCATGACCGGCTGGCCGACCCCTGGCATTCCACCCCAGACTTTAAGGAACGACCCTTGAAGAAAAAGTTATTCCAATAGTTCACGTCTGGCCCCTGAATGGGCCCTATTTCCGGTTTGACAGCCCGCCAAGGGTTTGTTTTGTCTCCGGTTCCAGAGTTCGGGTCGTCGAATGCAGAAGCTTTTCAGGTGGGCCAGCAAATGGTGGCCAGGGCTGATTCCCCTGGCCGTCATGTGGGGATTTGCGGCCTGGAATAACACCTTGCCTGTCGAGGCCGACCTTTCGGCCCGCAGCTCGGCCGCGCTGAGGGATACCGTCCTGGACAAGACCCGGATCGCCGTCGATGGCCGTGACGTCAGTTTGGGCGCGGATGCCTTCTCCGAGGAAGGGCGTCGCGACGCCGTGACGACGGTCGAGATGGTTCCCGGCGTTCGGCTCGTCGTTGACCAGACCCGCCTTGCGCCTGAAGCCAAGCCGTTCGTCTGGAATGCCGAGCGTGACGTGGTGCGGGTGACGCTGTCGGGCTCGGCGCCGTTGCCGTCAATGAAGGCGCGCCTGACCGAGGCCGCGCGAAAAGAGGTCAACGGGGGTGAGGTCGCCGATCAGATGGGTCTTGCCCGTGGTGCGCCGCCGCGCTTCGAGGCGGCGGCGATGCTGCTGCTCGATCAGATCGGCAAGCTGAAGGACGGCAAGATCACGATCTCGGATACCAAGGTCAATCTGTCAGGGATGGCGCGCGACCTCGGCGGCCGCGAGGCCATTGCCGCCGCGCTGAAGAATTTGCCCGAAGGTTTCTCGATCGCAGCCAACGAGATCAAGGCGCCGCCTTACATCTTCCAGGCTTACAAGGATCCGGTCGCCGCCACCGTGACAATGACCGGCTACGTACCTGACAACAACGTGCACGCTGCGATCGCGACCAGCGCGTCGCGAAAATTCTTCACCGAGAAAGTCGTCGATAATCTCAAGGCCAGCGTCGGTGCGCCCAGCTCCTTCAACACCGCGGTGATCGCGGCGCTCGGCGCGCTGTCGCGGTTGTCGACCGGCACGCTCGTGGTCTCGGATCGCGAGGTCAAGCTGTCCGGCGATGCACTGTACGAAGGCGCGGCCAACGACATCCGCGCCGGCCTCGGCAAGGACTTTCCAAAAAGCTGGCAATACAAGCCTGAAATCACGGTGAAGCCCGCGGCCGGGCCGGTCGACGGCACCGTCTGCCAGCAATTGTTTTCGGAGCTCCTGGCCAGGGGCAAGATCCGGTTCGAGTCCAAGCGCGCTGATATCGATCCCGACTCCGCAGGCGTCCTCGACCATCTGATCGAGACGGCACTGCGCTGCCCCACCACCAATATCGAGGTCGCCGGCCACACCGATGCCGACGGCGAGGACTCGTTCAACCAGGCGCTCTCCGAGAAGCGCGCACAGTCCGTGATCGACTATCTGGTCAAGGCCGGCCTGCCGGCAGACCGCTTCACCGCGGTCGGCTATGGCAGCACGCAGCCCGTCGCCGGCAACGACACCGACGACGGCAAGGCGCAAAACCGCCGCATCGAATTTCTGGTGAGGTGACCATGCCCTATCTCGTCTCGTTCCATATGGGCTGGCTGATCGGCTCGGTTCTGCTGGGCTTCTGCATGGGCTGGATTTCGGTGGTCCAGCGCGGCACCGGCACCTCGAAGGTGGCCGCGCGCTGGCTCGCCGTGCTCGTCGCGGGCCTGGTCGCGGCCTCATTCGCGCATGTGGTGCCGGGTCGCTTCGGCTATTGGCTCGACCTCGGCCTCGTCATGTTCGCCTGCTACCTCGTCGGCTGCACCATCGGTGCGTGGCTGCGCTATTGGGTGGTCTCGCGCAACCAGCCTGCGGCCGCACTGTGATGCTGCCGTGCACCCTGACCCACGCGGTCGGAGGCTGGCCGGGGGGCGTTCGGCAGATCGGAAAACCGTGAACGGCAGCCCCGCCTGCCCCTCTTTCAACGGGTGGGTGCGGTTCATAGATTGATTTCGACTTAAGCCGTGCCGGAGCATTGTCCGTTCGAAATCATCAAAACTTCATGGCCCTTGCGCAGGATTGCCATGGAGATTCGCCTCAAGCTTGCCGTCGAAAGCGCCAAACCGTGCATCATGAGCTCGCAAGCCTGCCTAAAATATTGAAGGCACGTGATTTTGTTCGAATTGGCGAATTCCACTCCGCCCCAAAACGCGCTAGTGGAGGGACGGGGGGCATGCGCGAGACCGGAGCCGACGGCGAGGGTTCGTCGAGTGCCAGTGCGTCGTTCGCCTGTTCGCCGGCCACCCTGGCCGCTGAAGCGTTGTTCGAGGTCTAGATGCTGGAAGCCATACGCAGGGCGATGACGTTTCTGCGCCAGAAGCAAGTCCTGCATAAGCTTGGAGTTGTGATCAGCGTCGCGGTCATCGGCATCGCTTGCTATGTGCTCTACCACATGCTGCGCGGCATCGATCGCAACGAGGTGATCGAGGCGATCAAGAGCACCGAGCCGCGCCAGATTGCGATGGCGGCACTGTTCGTGGCCGCGGGCTATTTCACCCTGACCTTCTACGATTGGTTCGCCGTGCGCGCGATCGGCCACGCGCACGTGCCCTATCGCATCAACGCGCTCGCGGCCTTCACCAGCTATTCGATCGGCCACAATGTCGGCGCCAGTGTCTTCACCGGCGGCGCGGTGCGCTACCGCATCTATTCGGCCTATGGGTTGAATGCGATCGACGTTGCAAAAATCTGCTTCCTCGCCGGTCTGACCTTCTGGCTCGGCAACGCCGCCGTACTCGGCCTCGGCATCTCCTATCATCCGGAAGCCGCATCCGCGATTGACCAGCTGCCGGCCTGGCTGAACCGGACGATCGCGATGATGATCCTGGTGGCGCTGGTCGCCTATGTGGTCTGGGTCTGGACCCAGCCGCGCGTTGTCGGCCGCGGCCCCTGGACCGTGGTGTTGCCTGGCGGCCCGCTGACGCTGCTCCAGATCGCGATCGGCATCATCGATCTGGGCTTCTGCGCGCTCGCCATGTACGTGCTGGTTCCCGACGAGCCCAATCTCGGCTTCGTCGTGGTCGCGGTCATCTTCGTCTCGGCGACCTTGCTCGGCTTCGCCAGCCATTCGCCCGGGGGCTTAGGGGTCTTCGACGCCGCCATGCTGGTCGGCCTCTGGCAGATGGACCGGGAGGAGCTGCTCGGCGGTATGCTGCTGTTCCGGGTCCTCTATTACCTGTCGCCTTTCGTCATCTCTGTAATCTTGCTGACGTTTCGGGAGGTTATCATCGGCGCCCGATCGAAGCGCCTGCAGCAGGCGGCGCTCAAGCTCGACCCAGGTCCGGCGCGTGAAGCCGCCTATGTCAGAGAGCGCAGCGACAGCAGCGGCGCCTGACCGGCGCAACAGGCAACAAGGAGAAGCCCGCCCCGATGGCGATCGACGCTCCCTCGTCTCCCACGGTCCAGCCCTGGTCCGACCGGCTGCGGCACTCGACGATCATCCTGATCGCCGCGGCGCTGGCGCTGTCGGTCGTGGTCTCGCTCGGCGAATTATCGGTGATGCGGGCGCTGACCGTATTCCTCTGCATCGCGGCTGCAGCGCTGATCCCCTGGCGGCTGCATGATACCGCCACTTCGCGCGAGGACGTCAGGCGCGTGAATCCCGTCGAGAGCGCCGCGGTGGCCGCGGTCGTCGCCGGCATGCCGGATCCGGCCGTGCTGCTCGACCGCGCCGGCCGCGTCATTCATCTCAATGCCGCCGCCGCCCAGCTCGCGCCGGCGCTGCGCAAGAACGAGCTCGCCCAGTTCGCGTTGCGCTCGCCGGAGATCATCACGGCGCTGCGTGAGTCCATCGCCACCACCGAGCCACGGCGCGCCACCTATCTCGACCATGTCCCGGTCGATCGCTGGATGGAACTGATCATCACCCCGGTGCCCGTGCCGACCAATTTCGGCGGCGCCGACAAGTGCATGCTGATGACCTTCCACGACCAGACGCCGCTGCGCCGGGTCGAGGAGATGCGCGCCGACTTCGTCGCCAATGCCAGCCATGAATTGCGGACGCCGCTGGCCGCGCTGTCCGGCTTCATCGACACGCTGCAGGGCCAGGCCAAGGACGATGCCAAGGCGCGCGAGCGCTTCCTCGGCATCATGCACAACCAGGCGACGCGCATGGCGCGCCTGATCGACGACCTGCTGTCGCTGTCGAGGGTCGAGCTGTCGGCCCATGTGCGGCCCGACACGCTGGTCGACCTGCTGCCGATCATCTACCAGGTCGCAGACGGGCTCGAGCCGCTGGCACGTGAGCGCCAGGTCGAGATCGAGACGCATCTGCCCGAGACACCGGTGATGATCGCCGGCGACCGCGAGGAGCTGCTCCGCCTGTTCGAGAACCTGATCGAGAACGCGCTCAAATACGGCGCCTCGGGCGGGCGCGTCATCGTGTCGCTGACACTCCCGACGCCGGCGGATGGAACTCAGGAAATCCGGGTCATGGTGCGGGACTTCGGCCCCGGCATCGCGCCCGAGCACCTGCCGCGCCTGACCGAGCGGTTCTACCGGGTTGACGTCGGCGACAGCCGCTCGCAGGGCGGGACGGGCCTGGGATTATCGTTGGTGAAACATATTCTTAACCGTCACCGCGGCCGTCTTTTGATCGAAAGCGTGCCCCAGCAGGGCGCCACTTTCACGGCCTGTTTTCCCCAGGCCAAGACTTTGGTCTAGGCGCGAATATCAAGCGATTCCAATCGCTTGGATGTGTCATCCGACTGTCACGAAACCTTCGTAAAAGCACAGCCGACCGCTCCTAAACGGGCGGCGCGGGGAGCGCGATCGGGCGCTGATGGCGCTTCGTTCCCCTGTATGGAGACCAGCATGAATTTCATCAAAACGATCGTCGCAGCCGGCTTGGTCGCCGCTACGACGACGGCGGCTTTTGCTGCCGACATCACCGGCGCAGGTGCGACGTTCCCGTTCCCGATCTATTCGAAGTGGGCTGACGCCTACAAGAAAGAGACCGGCAATGGCCTGAACTATCAGTCGATCGGTTCCGGCGGCGGCATCAAGCAGATCCAGGCAAAGACCGTGACCTTCGGCGCCAGCGACGCGCCGCTCAAGGCCGAGCAGCTTGAGAAGGATGGCCTGGTTCAGTGGCCGATGGTGATGGGTGCGATCGTTCCGGTCGTCAACATCGAGGGCGTCAAGCCCGGCGAGCTCGTGTTCGACGGCGAGACCCTCGCCAGCATCTATCTCGGCAAGATCACCAAGTGGGACGACGCCGCGATCAAGAAGCTCAATCCGAACGTGAAGCTGCCGTCGGACGCGATCACCGTCGTTCGCCGCTCGGACGGTTCGGGCACCACCTTCAACTTCACCAACTATCTCTCCAAGGCCAGCGCCGACTGGAAGAGCAAGGTCGGCGAAGGCACCGCCGTCGAATGGCCGGTTGGTGTCGGCGCCAAGGGCAACGAAGGCGTGTCGGGCAACATCAGCCAGACCAAGAACTCGATCGGTTACGTCGAGTACGCCTATGCGAAGCAGAACAAGCTGACCTACACCGGCCTGATCAACAAGGCCGGCAAGTCGGTGCAGCCGGCCGTCGAAGCCTTCCAGGCGGCCGCTTCCAATGCCGATTGGGCCAAGGCTCCCGGCTACTATGTCATCCTGACCGACCAGCCCGGCGACAAGTCCTGGCCGATCACGGCTGCCACCTTCATCCTCATGCACAAGGATGCCACCGACAAGGCGGCCTCGCAGGAAGCCATCAAGTTCTTCCGCTGGGCCTTCAAGAACGGCGGCAAGGCTGCTGAAGAGCTCGACTACATCCCGATGCCCGACAGCGTCGTTCAGCTGATCGAGAAGACCTGGGCTGCCGAGATCAAGAGCTAAGCTCTCTGCTCTCTGAGCGCGGTGCGACCTTTAGCGGCCGCATCGCGGACTACACGACTTTCGGCCCCGGATCAGCCTCGCGCTGACTTCGGGGCGCGAAACTGACAGCAAGCGTATACAAACGGGTACAGGGGATCGGCGTGGCTGATATGGCTGTCGAGAGCAATGTAATTGATGCCGCCGGTCCATATGATCGCGCCAAGGCTTTGAGCGCGTTCAAGCTCGGCGATGTCACCTTCTACTGGATCACGCGGCTGAGCGCGATCTCCGTGCTGCTGATCCTCGGCGGCATCATCATCTCGCTGATCGTCGGTGCCTTTCCGGCGATGAAGGAATACGGCTTCGCGTTCCTGTGGACGCAGCGCTGGGCGCCCTCGGCCGATCCGCCCGTGCTCGGCGCGCTCGGACCGATGTACGGCACGCTCGTCACCTCCTTCATCGCGATGCTGATCGCCATTCCGGTCGGTCTTGGCATTGCAATTTTCCTGACCGAGCTCTGCCCGCAATGGCTGCGCCGCCCGATCGGCATGGCCATCGAACTACTCGCCGGCATTCCCTCGATCATCTACGGCATGTGGGGCTTCTTCGTGCTGGGGCCGTTCCTGGCCAACACCTTCCAGCCCTTCATGATCAAGATCTTCGACGGCGTCCCCGTGCTCGGCGCGATCTTCGCCGGTCCACCGTCCTATCTCAGCCTGTTCAACGCCGCGCTGATCCTCGCGATCATGGTGCTGCCCTTCATCACCTCGATCTCGGTCGACGTGTTCAAGACCGTGCCGCCGGTGCTGAAAGAGGCCGCCTACGGCGTCGGCTGCACCACCTGGGAAGTCGTGCGCAGTGTGGTGATCCCCTACACCCGCGTCGGCATCATCGGCGGCGTCATGCTGGCGCTGGGCCGCGCGCTCGGCGAGACGATGGCGGTGACCTTCATCATCGGCAACTCGTTCCGCATCTCGTCGTCGATCTTCGCGCCGGGCACCACGATCTCGGCGGCGATCGCGTCCGAATTCGCCGAGAGCGACGGCCTGCATCAGTCCGGCCTGATCCTGCTCGGCCTGTTGCTGTTCGTGCTGACGTTCTTCGTGCTCGCCGGCGCCCGGCTGATGCTGCTGCGTCTGGAACAGAAGGCGGGGAAGTAACATGAACCCGATTTACACACGCCGCCGCCGCAAAGACATCGTCGTCCGCGGGCTCTGCATCGGTGCCGCCGCCTTCGGCGTCACCTGGCTCGCGCTGATCCTGGTCACGCTGCTCTACAACGGCATCGCCGGCCTGAACCTCGAGCTGTTCGTTTCGGACACGCCGCCGCCGGGCTCGACCGAAGGCGGCCTGCGCAACGCCATCATCGGCTCGCTGATCATGACCGCGATCGGCGTCGGTATCGGCGCGCCGCTCGGCATGTTCGCCGGCACCTATCTCGCCGAATACGGCCGCAACGACAAGCTGACCTCGGTGATCCGGTTCATCAACGACATCCTGCTGTCGGCGCCCTCGATCATCATCGGCCTGTTCATCTACGGCGCGGTCGTGGTGCCGATGCGCGGCTTCTCGGCGATCGCTGGCTCGCTTGCGCTAGCCGTCATCGTGATCCCGGTGGTGCTGCGCACGACCGAGGACATGCTGCTGCTGGTGCCGAACGCGCTGCGTGAGGCGGCCTCGGCGCTTGGCCTGCCGCGCTCGCTGGTGATCAAGCGGATCGCTTACCGCGCGGCTCGCTCCGGTCTCATCACCGGTGTGCTGCTCGCCACCGCCCGCGTTGCCGGCGAAACCGCGCCGCTGCTCTTCACTGCGCTCTCGAACCAGTTCTTCAGCCTCAGCCTGAACAAGACGATGGCGAACCTGCCGGTCACCATCAACAACTTCGTCCAGAGCCCCTACGCCTATTGGAAGCAGCTCGCCTGGAGCGGCGCGCTGCTGATTACCCTGACCGTGCTTGCCCTGAACATTGGCGCGCGCATTCTCGGCGCCGAGAGGACCGCAAAATGAGTGATCTTTCTGTATCGATGAGCGCGTCCGGCGGGCTCCCGCACGCCCAGCAGCCGCTGCCGGAAGCCCCGGCCAAGGTGACGGTGCGCAACCTCAATTTCTATTACGGCGAGCACCACGCGCTGAAGAACATCAATCTGGCGCTCGGCACCAACCGTGTCACGGCCTTCATCGGCCCGTCCGGCTGCGGCAAGTCGACCCTGCTGCGCATCTTCAACCGGATGTACGACCTTTATCCGGGGCAGCGCGTCACCGGTCAGCTGATGCTCGACCAGACCAACATCCTCGACCCCAAGCTGGACCTCAATCTGCTGCGCGCCCGCGTCGGCATGGTGTTCCAGAAGCCGACGCCGTTCCCGATGACGATCTACGAAAACATCGCCTTCGGCATCCGCCTCTACGAGAAGATCTCGAAGTCCGAGATGGACGACCGCGTCGAGAAGGCGCTGCGTGGCGGCGCGCTGTGGAACGAGGTCAAGGACAAGCTCAACGCCTCCGGCCTGTCGCTCTCCGGCGGCCAGCAGCAGCGCCTCTGCATCGCCCGCACCGTCGCGGTGCGGCCCGAGGTGATCCTGTTCGACGAGCCCTGCTCGGCGCTCGATCCGATCTCGACCGCCAAGGTCGAGGAGCTGATCCAGGAACTGTCCGAGAACTACACGATCGCGATCGTCACCCACAACATGCAACAGGCGGCGCGCGTCTCCGACAAGACCGCCTTCATGTATCTCGGCGAGCTGATCGAGTTCGACGACACCAGCAAGATCTTTACGTCGCCGACCGACCGGCGCACGCAGGATTACATCACCGGCCGGTTCGGCTGAGGAGACGGGACATGGGTTCTGAACATACCGCAAAGGCCTTCGATACCGACCTCCAGGAACTGACCCGGTCGGTTGCGGAAATGGGCGGCCTCGCCGAGCGCATGATCGTCGATTCCGTCGACGCGCTGATCCGTCGCGACGTCGCGCTCGGCCAGCGTGTCGTCGCCACCGACACCGAGATCGACGCGCTGCAGAAGAGGATCGAGGAGCACGCCGTGCTCACCATCGCCCGCCGCCAGCCGATGGCGGTGGATCTGCGCGAAATCGTCGGCGCCATGCGCGTCGCGACCGATCTCGAGCGGATCGGCGATCTTGCCAAGAACATGGGCAAGCGTGTCGCGGCGCTGGAGACGGATTTCCATCCGCTGAAGCTGTTCCGCGGCCTCGAGCACATGACCGACCTCGTGCAGCAGCAGGTCAAGTCGGTGCTGGATGCCTATGCCGCGCATGATCTGCCGGCGGCGATGGCGGTGTGGAAGGGCGACGAGGAAGTCGACGCCATCTGCACCTCGCTGTTCCGCGAGCTCCTCACCTACATGATGGAGGATCCCCGCAACATCTCGTTCTGCATCCATCTGATGTTCTGCGCCAAGAACATCGAGCGGATCGGCGACCACGCCACCAACATCGCCGAGACCGTGTTTTACATGATCGAAGGCCAGGCCATCACCGACAAGCGGCCGAAGGGCGACATGACGACCTTCGCCACGACGGTCCCCAATACCTGAATCCTCAAGGAGCGACGACCCCATGGGCGCACGCATTATGGTGGTTGAAGACGAGGAAGCTCTCACCGAGCTGCTTCGCTACAACCTCGAAGGCGACGGCTATGACGTCGAGACGGTGATGCGTGGCGACGACGCCGACACCCGCCTCAAGGAGCATATCCCCGATCTGATCGTGCTCGACTGGATGCTGCCGGGCCTGTCCGGTATCGAGCTGTGCCGTCGGCTGCGCGCGCGCTCCGACACCAAGCAGCTCCCGATCATCATGCTCACCGCGCGCGGCGAGGAGAGTGAGCGGGTGCGGGGCCTGGCAACCGGCGCCGACGATTATATCGTCAAGCCGTTCTCCGTGCCCGAGCTGCTCGCGCGCGTGAAGGGTCTGCTCCGGCGCGCAAGCCCCGAGCGGCTCGCCACCGTCCTGGCTTTCGGCGACATCGAGCTCGACCGTGAGAAGCGCCGTGTGGCACGTTCGGGCCGGCCGATCGATCTCGGCCCGACCGAATATCGCCTGCTGGAGTTCTTCCTGGAGCATCCCGGCCGTGTGTTCTCGCGCGAGCAGCTGCTCGACAGCGTCTGGGGCCGCGACATCTATATCGACGAACGCACCGTCGACGTGCATATCGGCCGCCTGCGCAAGCTGCTCAATCTCGGCCGCGAGCAGGATCCGATCCGCACCGTCCGCGGCGCGGGCTACGCGCTCGACGATCGCTTCGCCAAGGCTGAACAGACGTAAAGTTTGTGAGTTGTCGCTACAACATCAGTGTCGTCCCGGCGAAGGCCGGGACCCATAACCCCGAGGCGTAGTTGTTTGCGCGAGAAGGGTAACTCCGAGTCCCTGTAACCACATCTGCTGGTGGTTATGGGTCCCGGCCTACGCCGGGACGACAGCGGAGTATGTCGGGCCGTCATCGCGTGACGGCTTCACATTGGTCGAAGACTAAATCCGCAAACTCAGCGCGTGCCCGGCTTGGCCGGTGCGCGGCGGCGATCGGCCGCCGGCTGATAGGCGACCCGCGAGTGCTGGGCGCAATAGGGAAGGCCGGACAGCGCCTTGCCGCCGCAGAAGAAGAAATCAGGGCTCGAGGGATCGCCGACCGGCCAGTGGCAGGTCGCCTCGTTCAGTTCGAGCAGCGAGAGCCGCTGGCTCATCGGCACGACGTTGTCGTAGGTCACGGGTTCAGCCTCGACCTCGACCTCGAAGGCCTGGGCCAGCGCGGTGTTGCCACGTGCGATCGGCCGGCTCACGCGCATCATATGCTGCACGGGACGCGCCTTGCGCGGCCGGGGAGCTGCCGAAGAGGGGCTCTTGGCGCGGCCGGACAGGCCGAGCCGGTGCACCTTGCCGATCACGGCGTTGCGGGTGACATTCCCAAGCTCGGCGGCGATCTGGCTGGCCGAAAGTCCGGCCTCCCAGAGCTTTTTCAGCTGCTCGACGCGATCATCCGACCAGGTCAAAACCGTCATTGCACCCTTTCCTTCGCCGGCGCCTGCCATCTGTGGGGCCGCACGACGAATGCCTAAGCCTCGAAAAACCCGTGCCGCTAGAATCCCTTAAGGCTCGCCGGGCGCAATGAGACGCCCGAACGTTTACGCCGGTACATGAGGACTCTTGGGATCAGAACCGCTGCACGAGATGTCGTATCTGACAATCCAAACGCTACAATATGGCGTGACTCGCGCGCAAGAGTCCGACGACTCGCTTCCACATGTTCCGTGGCGAAATTCCCGCAAAAACGCCACCGCAAGACTACGGATTCAGCATTTCGTGAGGCTTTCCGGGCGGCATTGACACCCGTGGTGCCAAGCATAAGATAGTAGCGCGTGCCGCCCTTAAAAGGCGGCACGTTTCGTTTTCCGGACCAATGATGCGCTGCGCAACGCACGTTCAGGCCGTCCGAAACATCCAAAGAGACCGTCATGACCAACAGCGCCGCGCCGCATTTGCTCCCCGTTTTCGCCAGGGCCGACATCGGTTTCGAGCGCGGTGAAGGCGTCTGGTTGATCGCAACCAATGGCGATCGCTATCTCGATTTCACCTCGGGCGTGGCGGTGAATGCGCTCGGCCATGCCCATCCCGCGCTGGTCAAGGCGCTGCAGGAGCAGGCCACCAAGTTGTGGCACATGTCGAACCTGTTCCAGAGCCCTGATGGCGAGAAGCTCGCTGCGCGTCTGTGCAACGAGAGCTTCGCCGACTTCGTATTCTTCTGCAATTCCGGCGCCGAAGCGCTGGAGGGCGTGATCAAGCTGGTCCGCCACCATCACTTCTCCAAGGGGCATCCGGAACGCTACCGCATCATCACCTTCGAAGGCGCCTTCCACGGCCGCACGCTGGCGACGCTGGCCGCGACGGGATCGGCAAAATATCTCGAAGGTTTTGGTCCGCCGATGGACGGCTTCGACCAGATCCCGCATGGCGACATCGAGGCCGTGAAGAAGGCGATCGGTCCGCACACCGCCGGCATCCTGATCGAGCCGATCCAGGGCGAGGGCGGCGTGCGTCCGGCAACACCCGCCTTCCTGAGGGCGTTGCGTCAGCTCTGCGACGAGAAGGGCCTGCTGCTCGCCTTCGACGAAGTGCAGACCGGCATGGGCCGCACCGGCGACCTGTTTGCGCATCGCCGCACCGGCGTCACGCCCGACGTGATGTCGCTGGCGAAGGCGCTCGGCGGCGGCTTCCCGATCGGCGCCATCCTGGCGACCGCGGACGCAGCCGCCGGCATGGGCCCCGGCTCGCACGGCTCGACCTTCGGCGGCAACCCGCTGGCGATTGCGGCTGCGAACGCCGTGCTCGACGTCATGCTCGCGCCCGGCTTCTTCGACCACGTGCAGAGGATGTCGCTGCTTTTGAAGCAGAAGCTCGCTTCCGTGATCGACCGTCATCCCGATATCGTCAGCGAGATCCGCGGCGAAGGGCTGTTGGTCGGCGTCAAGGCCGTGGTGCCTTCCGGCGACCTGGTCGCGGCGCTCCGCAACGAAAAGCTGCTCACGGTCGGCGCCGGCGACAATGTCGTGCGTTTCCTGCCGCCCTTGATCGTCACTGAGGCCGAGATCGAGGATGGCGTCGCGCGGCTCGAGCGCGCCTGCACGGCGCTGTCAGGCAACAAGCGGGCAGCAAGCTGATGAGTAAGTCGCCTAAGCACTTCCTCGACATCAACGAGCTGCCGCTGTCGGAGCTCAAGAGCATGCTCGCGGCGTCTTCCGCCATGAAGGCGAAGCAGAAGGCGCATCAGCCGGTGAGGCCCCTCGAAGGCAAGACGCTGGCGATGATCTTCGAGCGTCCGTCGACCCGCACGCGCGTGTCGTTCGATGTCGCCATGCGCCAGCTCGGCGGCGAGCCCATCATGCTCACCGGGGCCGAGATGCAGCTCGGTCGCGGCGAGACCATCGCCGATACCGCGCGCGTGCTGTCGCGCTATGTCGATGCGATCATGATCCGCATCCTCAACCACGAGGCGCTGCTGGAGCTCGCGCAATACGCGACCGTGCCCGTCATCAACGGGCTCACCCGGCGCTCGCATCCGTGCCAGGTCATGGCTGATCTCATGACCTATGAAGAGCATCGCGGACCGATCGAAGGCCGGACGGTGGCCTGGACCGGCGACGACAACAACGTGCTGGCGTCCTGGGCCCATGCCGCCGAGCGCTTCAAGTTCCAGCTCAATGTCGCGACGCCGCCGGAGCTTGCCCCGAAGAAGGTGATGCGCGACTGGATCAAGGCGACGGGCGCGCCGATCGTGCTCGGCACCGATCCGGAGGCTGCGGTGAAGGGCGCCGACTGCGTCGTCACCGATACCTGGGTGTCGATGGGCGACAAGGAGGGCGAGCACCGCCACAACGTGCTCAAGCCCTATCAGGTGAATTCGAAGCTGATGTCGCTGGCCAAGCCCGACGCGCTGTTCATGCATTGCCTGCCCGCCCATCGGGGCGAGGAGGTCACGGATGAGGTGATCGACGGGCCGCAATCGGTGGTGTTCGACGAGGCCGAAAACCGCCTGCACGCGCAGAAGGGCATTTTGGCCTGGTGTTTTGACGCGGTGAAGTAGAGCTCGGAGTTTGGTGTCGTCCTGGCGAAGGCCAGGACCCATTACCACCGAGCTTTATTTGGCGAAGATCGGCAATTGCCATCTCGCGCAGCGACTTCGCCCTGTGGTTATGGGTCCTGGCCTTCGCCAGGACGACACCGAATTTGCGGTATCGTATGTGATCAAAGCAGCGTTCGGTCACGTTGATCCGCGCCGCGCCCCCTTCCATTTTTCACCCCCGACCCCAGATAAAGCGCCATGGTTTCCCAATCCCCTGACATGAAAACCGGGCCCGCAGGCCCGGTTCGCGCGCCTTCAGCGGTTCCGGTCGACGATGCCGTGCTGCCCTATGAGGTCGACGCGCTCGATGTGCGCGGCCGCCTGGTGCGGCTTGGCCCCGCGCTCGACGAGATCCTGACCAAGCACGATTATCCCGCTGCCGTCGGCAAGCTGCTCGGCGAGGCCATCGTGCTGACCACGTTGCTCGGCTCGGCGCTGAAATTCGAAGGCCGCTTCATCCTGCAGGCTCAGACCGATGGTCCGGTCTCGTTCCTGGTGGTGGATTATCAGGCGCCGGATCGCCTGCGCGCCTATGCGCGCTTTGACGCCGATCGGCTTGGCGATACCAAGGACTCCGGCACGTTGCTCGGCCGTGGCCATCTCGCCATGACCATCGACCAGGGCCCCGACATGAGCCGCTACCAGGGCCTGGTCGCGCTCGACGGCGGCAGCCTTGAAGATGCCGCCCACGAATATTTCCTGCGCTCCGAGCAGATCCCGACGCGCGTGCGCCTCGCGGTCGGCGAGGAGTGGCGCTCGAGCGACGGCGGCAAGCACCGCTGGCGCGCCGGCGGCATGCTGATGCAATTCCTGCCGAAGGCGCCGGAGCGCGCGCGGCAGGCAGACTTGCATCCAGGCGACGCGCCCGAAGGCCTTGAGGTTCACAGCATTGCCGAAGACGACGCCTGGGTCGAGGCGCGCTCGCTGATCGAGACGGTCGAAGACGTCGAGCTGATCGATCCCGATCTCTCCGGCGAGCGTCTGCTCTACCGTCTCTTCCACGAGCGCGGTGTGCGCGTGTTCAATCCGCTCGTCCTGAAAGCGCAATGCTCCTGCTCGCGCGATGCAGTCGCCACGATGCTGAAGAGCTTTTCGCCGGACGATCGCAGCGCGATGGTCAAGGACGACAAGGTGGTCGTGACCTGCGAGTTCTGCTCCTCGGTGTACGAGTTCACGCCTGAAGAAGCGGGCGTCGAAGACGCGTAAGACGCTCTAAATCGACGTTGCGAGCGCAGCGGCCGGGACCTGTGTCGCGGCTTGTCAATCCGCGCAGCTAAAAATATTCCACTTTACCGAAATTCGGAAATAGCGTATGTTTCGCCCATCCCGGCTCGATCTTGAGGGGCGATCGTACGTCGTCACGTTCGCGAGCCGGGCTTGCGGTGGACGCGGCAGCGTCGGCACGAGAGGTGCGGGCAGGGCGGGTAGTCCCTGTGAGTCCGAAACCGCGTGTGGATGAACGGCGCTGTGAAGTTCGTCTTGCCAACATTTTTCCGCAACGTCGACAGCGCGGGAAAACCCTGTGGCATGAGGCGAACGCGCGTACGGCAAAACCGTGTGGTCCTGGCCGTCGTCGCTACGGTCAAGCCTGTCGCGGAGGTGCAGGGAGCCCAACCGGGTGAAGTGCATCGTCAATTCGCGGGGCGAGGGAGGCCAGAAGGAATTCGGCTCCCGGGAGAGCACGGCATAAGCCGTCAACCCATCGCGCAGGGAAGGCCGAGTGTTTGGCCACACCTGTATGCTGCTGTGCGGTTTTCCTGCGCTACATTTTCGCGCAGCAGACCGCGGGTGCGAGGTCAGCACCCGGTCTTCCCTGCGCCCTCCTGATTGAGAGGGTGGAGAGATGAAGCAAAGCTCGGGCGAGATAAGCCGCGAGGGCGAGAAGGTGTGTCTGCGATTTGAAATGTTGGTCTTAAGAGTGACGTCGTCACCAAGAACTCCGTCATTGCGAGCGCAGCGAAGCAATCCAGAATCTCTCCGCGGATGCAGACTGGATTGCTTCGCTGCGCTCGCAATGACGATGTGGAGAGGAGGTGCCACATCCTACGGCACCTACGCTCGGGGCATCCCCCTAATTCAACACCCGCTTGTTGTCCGGGCTATCCAGCGAGAATGTCGGCACGTCGATCTCGAAGCGTTCGCCGGTTTCGCTGACCATCTGGTAACGGCCGGTCATGAAGCCCGACGCGGTCGAGAGCGGCACGCCCGAGGTGTATTCGAAGCGTTCGCCCGGGGCGAGGGTCGGCTGCTTGCCAATGACGCCTTCGCCCTTGACCACCTGCTGTCGCCCGGTGGCGTCGGTGATGATCCAGTGCCGGGTCTTGAGCTGCACGGTCTCGTCGCCGGAATTGGTGATGACGATGGTGTAGGACCAGAAATAGCGCGACCGGTCGGCCGACGACTCTTCCGGAACAAAGTTCGGCACGACAGTCACTTCGATGTGGCGGGTCACGGCGCGGTACATGGCTGCCATCATAACGAAAACTCTGCCGGGAACCAAACGCCGCAGGCGGCCTCCGGCGCCTTTTGGCGACATCGTCCCGCCAGAATTCACGAAGAAGTAGACCCCAATTGTGATCCGGCGCGCTTTGCGAGGCGGCGACCGGACCGGTACACTCCTTTGAACGCCGCGATTTGCGGAAGGGTTTTGGGCCCCAATGAGCATTGCCGATCAAGTGACGGGATCGACGATCGCGGGAACCGCAGGCGCCAATCCTGTTGGTGCCAATCCTCTTGCTGCGAAGCCCGCGGAAGCCAGGCCGCGCGTTGCCGCGCCGGCCATCACGCTGCCCGCCATCGGCGAGCGCGAGCTCAGGCTCGATTTGTTCCGCGGCCTTGCCCTGTGGCTGATCTTCATCGACCATCTGCCGCCGAACCTGCTGACCTGGTTCACCATCCGCAATTACGGCTTCAGCGACGCCACCGAGATCTTCATCTTCATCTCCGGCTACACCGCTGCCTTCGTCTACGGCCGCGCGATGCTGGAAAACGGCTTCGTCGTCGCCACCGCGCGCATCCTGCGCCGGGTCTGGCAGATCTATGTCGCCCATGTCTTCCTGTTCACGATCTTCCTTGCCGAGATCTCCTACGTCGCGACCAGCTTCGAGAACCCGCTCTACACCGAAGAGATGGGCATCATGGATTTCCTCAAGCAGCCCGACGTCACCATCGTGCAGGCGCTGCTCTTGCGTTTCCGTCCCGTCAACATGGACGTGCTGCCGCTCTACATTGTCTTGATGCTGGCGCTGCCGCTGATCCTGTGGTCGATGAAATGGAAGCCCGACGTCACGCTCGCGCTGTCGGCACTGCTCTATGCGGCAACCTGGGAATTCGACCTCTACTTCTCGGCCTATCCGAACGGCTTCTGGGCGTTCAATCCGCTGGCCTGGCAGTTGCTGTTCGTGTTCGGGGCATGGTGCGCGCTCGGAGGTGCGCGACGGATGTCGCGCATTCTGGCCTCACCGGTGACGATGTGGATCTCGATCGCCTATCTCGTCGCAGCATTCTACGTAACGCTGACCTGGTACGTGCCGCAGCTCGGCCATCTCATGCCGAAGAACCTCGAGCAGTGGATGTATCCGATCGACAAGACCGATCTCGACGTGCTGCGCTTCACGCATTTCCTGGCGCTGTCAGCGCTCACCGTGCGCTTCCTGCCGCGGGAGTGGCCGGGCCTGAAATCGCCGTGGTTGCGCCCGCTGATCCTGTGCGGCCAGCACTCGCTGGAGATCTTCTGCCTCGGTGTCTTCCTGGCCTTCGCCGGCCACTTCATCCTGGCCGAGGTCGCGAGCGGCCCGGCTATGCATGCGCTGATTAGTCTCTCCGGAATCCTGATCATGTGGGCGATGGCGTGGTTGATTTCGTGGTACAAGCGCGTAGCTGACAAGAGCGGTGCGAAGACCAAAAACGCCGTCGGCAACGCCGATCTGGCGGGAGGGGGCTGATGAAGGTCAAGGTTCTCCTGGGCCTGACCCTGCTGTGCGGGTACCTCGCCGCGCCTTCGGCGCGTGCGGACGATGCTGTGCCCGCCGCTCCTGCAGCCTGCGAATTGCCGCCTTACCTGCTCGCCACCGACAGCCAGCTCCACAAGGTCGCCGACGTCGTGACCGCAGGCAAACCGCTCGAGATTCTGGTCATCGGCAGCCGCTCCACCACCATTCCGTCCTCGGAGGACAGCTCCTATCCGGCGCGCATGCAGGCCATCCTGAAGGAGAAGCTGCCGCCTGCGGAGGTGGTGCACGTATCCGTAGAATTACAGAGCAAGAAGACGGCCGAGGAAGCTGCGGGGACCTTCGTTAAGCTGATGGAAGCAAAAACACCTACTTTGGTCATCTGGCAGACGGGAACGGTCGATGCTATCCGATCGATCGATCCCGATGATTTTCGCAGCGCCGTGACCGATGGGGTCGCTGCGTTGCAAAATGCAGGGGCTGACGTCGTCTTGATGAATTTGCAGTACAGCCCGCGTACCGAATCCATGATCTCGGCACCGCCCTATCTCGACAATTTGCGGGTGGTGGCGCAGGAGCACGATGTCCCGCTGTTCGACCGTTTTGCGATCATGCGGCAGTGGAATGATCAGGGTCAGTTCGACCTGTTCAGCCCCTCCCGGGGCCTTGAGCTGGCGAAGCAGGTCCATGATTGCCTTGGCCGGGCGTTGGCACAGTTTGTGATCGACGCTGCCCATCTGGGACCGGCCCAGCAGCAGAATTGAGGTCTAGCGTTAATGAGTTCTTTCCGCCCTTTTCGCCTGTCGACATGGCTGGCCGCGCCCGCAGCGGCGCTGCTGCTGCTGACGCCTGTGATGCAGGCGCCTGCTCACGCACAAGCGGCCCAGGCCACGCCCGCTCCTCAGGGTGCTAATCCCGCGCCGGCCTCACCGGCCCAGACGACCGTTGCCGCAACGAGCCAGCCGCCCGCCGAGCAGCGTGGCCTCACCTCGCGCGCCATCGACACGGTGAAGCAGGTGGCGAAATCAGCCGGTGACATTTTCAGCCGTGTGCCGTGTCTGTCGCCGAAGGGCGGCTCGAAGGCGATGGGCTCGCTGCCGCATGTCGCGAACAAGCTCATTGCGGGCAAGCCCGTGGTGATCGTCGCGTTCGGCTCGTCGTCCACGTCAGGCTATGGCGCGAGCTCACCCGATTTCAATTATCCGAATCGCCTCGCCGCGCAACTGCGCCGGCAATATCCGACCGCCGACATCACCGTCATCAATGCCGGCGTCGGCGGCGAGGACGCGCCCGAGATGATGAAGCGGCTGCAAACGGCGGTGATCGACGTGCATCCCGACATGGTGATCTGGCAGGTCGGCACCAACGCCGTGCTGCGCAATCTCGATCCTGGCGATACCGCCAAGATGGTCGAGGACGGCATCACCCGCATCCAGGCGGCCGGCGATGCCGACGTCGTGCTGGTCGACCCGCAATATTCGCCTAGGGTCACCCAGCGTCCCGAAAACGCGAGCAGGATGGTGAAGCTGCTCGGCAAGGTCGCCGAGCTTCGTCATGTCGGCATCTTCCCGCGCTTCGAGGTGATGCGTGATTGGCACGAGAAGCAGGCGCTTCCGGTCGAGAGCTTCGTGATCGCCGACGGCCTGCACATGAACGATTGGGGCTATGCCTGCTTCGCCCAGCTGCTCGGCGACGACATCATTCGCTCCGTCGGGCAGATCAAGCTCGGCGTCAACGTGCCCGCGGATGTGCGGACGTATCGGCCGATGTAGGCATCGGTGCCGTAGGGTGGGTTAGGCGAAGCCGTCACCCACCACTTCTGTTGCTGCGGAGAATGAAGCGGTGGGTTACGCCGAGCAGATGCGCTTCGTGCATCTGCAGGGCTAACCCACCCTACGAGACCGAGCCCTTGGCTCGCCTCACGCCTTCTCCAGCGCCGCCGTCAGATCCTCGATCAGATCATCGGCATGCTCGAGCCCGGTCGAGAAGCGAATGAATCCCTCGCTGATGCCGAGGGCTGCGCGATCCTCCGGCTTCAGCCGCTGATGCGTCGTTGTCGCCGGATGCGTGACGAGGCTCTTGGCGTCGCCGAGATTGTTGGAGATCTTCGCAAGCTTCAGCTCGTTGAGCACGCGGAAGGCTGCCGCCTTGCCGCCCTTCACCTCGAAGCCGACCAGCGTCGAGCCGCCGCGCATCTGCTTCTTCACGAGGGCTGCCTGCGGATGATCCTCGCGGCCGGGATAGACCAGCCGCGCGATCTTGGGATGGTTCGCCAGCACGTCGGCAATGCGTGCAGCCGTGTCGGTCTGCGCGCGCACGCGTACGCCGAGCGTCTCGAGGCCCTTGAGCAGCACCCAGGCGTTGAACGGCGAGATCGAAGGGCCGGTCTGGCGCATAAAATTGTGGATGTGCTCGGCGATGAAGGCTTCCGAGGACAGGATGATGCCGCCCAGACATCGGCCCTGGCCGTCGATGTGCTTGGTTGCGGAGTAGACGACGACGTCGGCGCCGAGCGCAAGCGGGCTCTGCCAGATCGGCGTTGCGAACACATTGTCGACGACGAGGCGCGCGCCGCCCCTGTGCGCGATCTCGGCAATCGAGGGAATGTCGAGCACGTCGAGCGTCGGATTGGTCGGGCTCTCCAGGAAGAACGTCTTGGTGTTGGGCCTCACGGCGCGTTGCCATTCATCGAGATTGGCACCGTCGACCAGCGTGGTCTCGATGCCGTAGCGCGGCAGCAGGTCCTGGATGACGTAGAGACATGAGCCGAACAGCGCGCGCGAAGCGACGACGTGATCGCCAGCTTTCAGCGGCGCCAGGATCGCGGTGGTCACGGCGGCCATGCCTGTTGCCGCCGAGCGTGCCGCTTCGGCACCTTCGAGCTCGATCATGCGGCGCTCGAACATCGCGATCGTCGGGTTCGAATAGCGCGAATAGATGAAGCCGGGGTCCTCGCCCTTGAACCGCGCCTCGCACTCCTCGGCGCTGTTGTAGACATAGCCCTGGGTCAGAAACAGCGCCTCCGACGTCTCGCCATATTGCGAGCGCAGGGTGCCGGAATGGACCAGGCGGGTTTCGGGACGGTAAGAGGCAGGCGACTTCGACATAGGACCCTCCGACGTGACCGTTGAGCAAAAACGGGCACAAAAAAACCGGCCTGGATATCTCCACGGGCCGGGATCACAGAGGTCCCCGGCCTGTTTAGCGACTTATTTAACGTGGCTGCAAGCCGGCCGGCTCAAATCACCACGGGATAAGTGATGCTCATATTCCGCAATGCCCTTTCCGTCAAGGCGTCCATCGGATAGCCGTAAAAGACTGGTATTTCCCGCAAGTCCGGATGTACCTGACCCCTGATGAGGACCCCCGGTTGACGTTCACGGTTGCCGCCGACGCCAATGGTATCCTGCCCGACCGCATGATCGCGGCGATGGCGGAAGCGGGCCTCATCCTGCCCGCATACGATTTCGTCGAAAGCCAGATCCAGCCAGCGAGCCTCGATCTGCGTCTCGGCGACATCGCCTATCGCGTGCGCGCGAGCTTCCTGCCCGGTCCCGGCGCCACGGTTGCCGAACGCATCGACCAGTTGAAGCTGCACGAGTTCAGCCTCGCCGACGGCGCGGTGCTGGAGACCAACTGCGTCTACATCGTGCCGCTGCTGGAAAGCCTCGCATTGCCGCCCGAGATCGTGGCTGCGGCCAATCCGAAAAGCTCCACCGGCCGTCTCGACGTCTTCACCCGCGTGATCGCCGACGGTACGCGTCGCTTCGACATGATCGGCGCCGGCTATCACGGTCCGCTCTATGCCGAGATCAGCCCGAAAACGTTTCCTGTGCTGGTGCGCGAAGGCTCGCGCCTGTCGCAGGTGCGCTTCCGCACCGGCGATGCCATCCTCAATGCCGACGAACTCGATAGGCTTCATGCCGCCGAGCGTCTCGTCGACATCGACGATGCCGACCTCGCCGGTGGTGTCGCCGTCTCCGTCGATCTCTCCGGCGAGAAAGTCTCGGGCTTCGTCGGCTACCGCGCCAAGCGCCACACAGGCGTCGTCGATGTCGATCGCCGCTCGGGCTATGCGGTGGAAGATTTCTGGGAGCCGATCTCGGCCCGTCCCGACGGCAGCCTGATCCTCGATCCCGGCGAATTCTACATCCTCGCCTCCAAGGAAGCGGTGCAGGTCCCGCCGGATTACGCCGCGGAGATGGTGCCGTTCGATCCGCTGGTCGGCGAGTTCCGCGTGCACTATGCCGGATTCTTCGATCCCGGCTTCGGCTATGCCGGCGCCGGCGGGCAGGGCGCGCGCGCCGTGCTGGAGGTGCGCTCGCGCGAAGTGCCGTTCATCCTCGAGCACGGCCAGATCGTCGGCCGCCTTGTCTACGAGAAGATGCTGGCGCGCCCCGACGCCATGTACGGTCAGCGCATCGGCTCGAACTACCAGGCGCAGGGCCTGAAGCTCTCGAAACATTTCCGCGTGTAGCAATATTCAGTAGCCCGGATGAGCGCAGCGACATCCGGGATGATATGCCCCCGGTTGCGCCGCTCCATCCGCGATGACACACTCCGGCAAAATAACACGCCGGGAGTGAACATGACCGCCGCAGCAGACGCCGCGCAAGACGCGCAATGGAAACGCTGGCGCGCGGTCGCCGACCTCTACCACGCTTACTTCACCGGCCTCATCCTTACCGTGGTCACCCGGCGCGGCACGGCGGATGCCGCCGAGTTCGTCTTCCATGTATTTCGCCGCCAGCAGCAGGAACGGTTCCTGCCGGGGCTCAAGAAGCTCGGCATCGATCATCTGCCGCCGGCGGTGGCGGCTGCGCAATATCACTACCTCTCCAACTGGATCGGCGGCGTGCACGTCGAATACATGTATGAGAGCGACACCAAGGCCTGGATCCGCTATCCGCCGCCGCGCTGGATCTGGAAGGGCACCGCGATCTGCGGCGTTCCGGGCGAGGTCTCTCGCGCGATGCTGCGCGGCTGGCACGCCAACAACGGTGTTGCACTCGGCGATGTCAGGCTGGGCTTCGTCTGCACCAAGCAGAGCGTCGATGGCCAGGACGGGCTTGAGGGCTATTACCACCAATACGACCATCCGCTCGACCTCGACCAGCGTCTGGTATTCGCGCGGCATCTCGAAGCGCCGCTGTTCGATCCGGACACCGCGCCGGAATTGCCTGTCGCCAGCTGGCCGAAGCCGCGCCTTGAAAAAGCCTATCGCAACTATGCGATGGAATATGTGCGTACGGCGGCACCCGTGATGGTGCAGCTGTTCGGGCCGGAAGATGCCGGCTATCTCCTGCATCTCACCGGCAAGCTGATCGGCATGCAATATTTCGACGAGGTCGCAGCCGCGCTATCGATGACGCGGGGTGGCGCAAGCGAGTTCGCGTCGTTCCTCAACGCGCTGTTCACCGCGCAGGATGATGCGGCCGAGACCTCGCAATCCGAAGGCAGCTTCGAGATCCGCCAGCAGAGCTGGAAGCTGATGGACGACGTCGCCGATTATCACCGTGCCTGCGCCAAGGTGCTGGAGGGGCTGTTTGCGGGGCTGGCTGCGGGATGCGGTCGGCACATCGGTGTGCAACTGCGCCCCACGGCAGGCGGCCGCCCGCCGCTGGCGTGGACCGTCGGGTAATTCCACGACTTGAAATGCGCTGCCGCAGGGCACGCCTGCAGCTAGCGCAGGAGGAATCGGCAATCGCCGTGCTAACAAGTGCCGGCCGCGCCTTTCGCGCGAGCAAATCGATTGACACACCTAAGCATTGCCGCGCCGCGAACGGCGCTTGTGCCCGGGAGAGGAAATGACGGACATCGCCGAGATCCCGGTCGATGAGGAGGAGCGTCCGCTGCCGGCCAAGCGCCCTCTCAAGAGCGCGCTGACCGATGGGCCGATCCTGCGCACGCTGCTGGGGCTCGCCTGGCCGAACGTGGTTGCGCTGTCCGCCGGCACCTGCGTGGTGATCGCGGAAACCTCCTATATCGGGCGTCTCGGCGTCGAAGCGCTGGCCGCGATGGCGCTGGTGTTTCCGACAGTGATCCTGACCATGACGATGTCGGGTGGCGCCATGGGCGGCGCCGTTGCCTCGGCCATCGCGCGTGCGCTCGGCGCCGGCGATCGCGATCGCGCCGGGACGCTCGCCGCGCACGCGCTTCTGATCGGCATCACCTTCGGTCTCGTCTTCATGCTGGGCATGCTGATCTTCGGGCCCCAGGTGCTCACGATGCTCGGCGGCCGCGGCAATGTGCTGGCGCACGCGATTGCCTACACACAGGTGTTCTTCGGCGGTGCCGTGCTGCCCTGGACGCTCAACACCATGGCCGGTGTGCTGCGCGGCACCGGCAATATGCGGCTGCCGTCGTTCCTGATCCTCAACTCCGCGGTCTGGCAGGTCGTGCTTGGCGGCACGCTGGGCCTCGGGCTCGGGCCCGTGCCGCAGCTCGGCATGCGCGGGGTCGCCGCCGGCGCGCTGATCGCGTACTCCATGAACATCTGCGTGATGGGCTGGTATCTGTTCTCCGGCCGCGCGCGCGTCGTGCCGAAACTGCGCCGCATCCAATGGGTGATGTTCTTCGACATCCTCAAGGTCGGCGCCATCGCCTGCTTCTCGCCGCTGCAATCGGTGCTGACGATCTCGATCTTCACCCACATGCTGGCAAAGTTCGGCACCGCGATCCTCGCCGGCTACGGCATCGGTGCGCGCCTCGAATTTCTGCTGACCTCGATCGCGTTCTCGTTCGGCATCGCCTCGGTGCCGATGATCGGCATGGCGGTCGGCGCCGGCCGTATCGCCCGCGCGCGGCGCATTGCCTGGATCGCAGGCGCAAGTGCGTTCGTCGCAGTCGGCGCGCCGGCTTGGCTGGTCGCGCTGTTCCCCGACCTCTGGGTCAACATCTTCACCGACAGCGCCACCGTGCGCGCGACCAGCCATCAATATCTGTCGACGGTGGCGCCGTTCTACGCCTTCATCGGCCTCGCCTCGACGATGTACTTCTCGTCGCAAGGTGCGGCCAAGGTGATCGGCCCGGTGCTGGCGCAGACTGTGCGCCTCGTCTATATCGCGAGCTGCGGCTGGTGGCTGTCGACGCACGATGCCACGGCGCAAAGCTTCTTCTGGCTCGCCGCGAGCTCGATGGTCGTGCTCGGCCTGCTCTCATGCTCCAGCGTCGTGCTGACGCGCTGGGGACCGCGCGAAAACAAGGTCGCGATACGACCGGCGCTGACGAGCTAATGGTGCCGGTGACGCCGGCCTCCGCCGCCGAAATTCATCATGCTCATCATCTGCGGCATCATCGCCATCATCTGGCCGGCCATGGGGCTGTTCATCATGCTCATCATGTCGCCGCCGCCCATGCCCATGCCGCCGAAACCGCCCGGCATCATGCCGCCCATACCACCCATGCCTCCCATCATGCTGCCCATTCCACCACCGCCACTGCCGTCCATCATCGGACCCATGGTCTGCATCAGCGCGGCGAAGCGGCGCTTGCCCATCTTGGCCTTCATCATCTCCAGCATCGGAGCCATCTGGGTCATCATGTCCTGACCCCCGCCTCCACCTCCGCCGCCGAAGCCCGCGAACTGGGCATGCGCCGGCACGTTCGTGATTGAAAACAGCAGCAGCACCGCGGCTGCCTGGCAGATCAGCTTCTTGGCACCTCTCATGACCAGCTCCTCGCGCCATGGCGCTCCACCGGGACGGCAGAGCCAACCGGACGTATCCGTCATGGTTAGAGCTGATGATCCGAATGCTCTGTGAGAAAGGTCACGCTAGTTTATCCGCCGGTCGGCGGAAATGCCTTGTGCATCGCGATCACAGCGGCCTTGGTCTGATCCTGCACGTAAGCTGCAAGCTCGTTCGGCAGCATGTCGATGATCCAGACCAGGCGGCAGTTTGCCTCGCCCTCGGCGATCACTTGCACGGATGCGCTGTAGTGCTTCAGTCGCTCGTTGTTGATCGCGTAGACCAGTCGCTGCCGGGCATCATCGCAATCGACCAGCACTTCGCGCGCGACCGAGCCGTTGGCGAAGGTGACGATACGCGCGTTGCCATCGCGTGAGCACGCGGTGACGAAACCCGGCACCAGCCGCTGATGCAGCGCGCCGAAATCGCGCACCGCGTCCCAGACATCGCGGGCCGGTGCGGGGAGAGGGACGTCGTTGTGGATGGAGGCCATGAAGGTGTCCTTGATTGAGAAGTGCGTAGCGCGGGCGAAAGCTCACGTACAAACCGCCTCGATGTTGTTGCCATCGGGATCAATCAAGAACGCCGCGAAATAGGTTGGGCTGTAATCCTTGCGCGGGCCGGCGCCACCATTGTCGTGGCCGCCGCTCTTCAACCCCTCGCGGTGAAACGCCTTCACGGCATCATGGTCCTTGGCGCGAAACGCGATATGCGCGCCGTCGGCCTCGCGGCCCTTGTTGAGATGCAGCCAGAGCGCCGGCTCGCCCTTCGGTCCGAATCCGGCATAGCCGTCGCCGCTCGCGCACAGGACGTAACCGAGCGGCGCGAGTGCCGCGGTGTAAAACCGCGTGGCGGCGTCGATGTCGGCAACCCGCAATCCGATGTGGTCGTACATGGTGGTCTCCATTGCAAAGCGCACCACGTTGGCGCGCGCCGGAGACGACCCTAGTCAGTTGAGGGCGAGCTGCTCTTGGAGAATCTTGCGCTCGCCTTTCGAGACTTGCCGAAACTTCGTCGGCGACATACCGGCGGCGCGATGAAAGGTGCGGACGAAGTTGGAGAGGTCGCCGAAACCGACGTCATAGGCGATGTCGGTGACCGCGATGTCATCATCTGTCAGCAGTCGCGCCGCGTGCCGCAGCCGCGAGCGCACCAGATATTGATGCGGGGTGACGCCAAGCACGTTGGAGAACAGCCGCAGGAAGTGGAACGGGCTTAAGTCCGCCAGGCGTGCGGCCTGTTCGAGATCGATCCCGACATGCGAATTGTCGTCAATCCACAAGGCGGCCTCGACGGCGCGGCGGCGGTCGCGTGCCGTGGGCGAGGCCGGCTTGCGCGGCTTGCCCGAAACGACATCGACAAAACGGCCGGCGAGAATCTGGCCGACTTCGTCAAGACCAAGATCGCTATCGCCATCTACCGCCGTCTGGGCGAGCTCGCCCAGCACCATCAGCTCGGGCAGCGGCGGCGTGGCGCCGACCTGCCAGGTCTCGCGCCGTCCGCCCAGCGTCTCGACCAGATCCTCGCTGAAGAAGAATGACAGGCAGACGTCGCCGCAGACATGCTCATGCGTGCAGGTGTATTCGTCACCGGGCGCACCGACCAGCAGCGAGCCCGCCACCAGCTCGAAGAAGCCGGCGCGGCAATGGCAGCCGAAGCTGCCCGAGCGGACATAGGCGATGGAATGACCCGTGCGGCACTCGGCGAATGGCTTGTCGCCCGGTCCCGCGTCGCAGCGAAACTCGGAGACCGTCATCGCGTCTGACGTCAGCAGCGTGGTCGCGTCCATTCCACCTATCTAGGAGGGGGAGCGCGGCGGGGCAACGGGCAGCAACACCTCGAACAGCGTCTTGCTGGCGATCGGGTGGGCGCCTTCCAGCGCCAGCAGCCGTCGCTTGGAGATCACCCCGCCATAGGGCGAGATCCGGTCGGCATAGCTGCCGGCCTCGAGCACCCGGTGGCAAGGCACGATGATCATGTAGGGATTCCTGGAAATCGCCTGCGCCACCGAATGCGCGGCGCCGGAGGCGCCCAGCGCCTTGGCGATCTCGTGATAGGTGCGCGTCTCCCCGCGCGGGATGGTGCAGGTGTATTCGTAGACCCGCCGGTTGAAGGCCGGCACGCCGCCGGCATCGAGGCTGACGTCGGAAAAATCGGGATCGCTGCCCTGCAGCAAGCCCACGATGCCCTCGATCGCGAGCTCGGTGTTGAGCGGCGCCGCCTGCTCGCGCGCCTCCGGATGAAGCTGGAAAATCCGGCGGCGGGTGTCGATCTCCCGCGCCTCGGGCAATTGCACGGCCACCACGCCGGAATTGCTCCAGACGATGCCGCACCGGCCTATGGCCGTGTCAAAGATTGCGTAAGCGCGCCCCACCATGCACAGCCCCACTCAGTGCACGTTTCTCCCCCGACATCAGATCATAACACCGTCACAATTCCGCGCACCTGGAATCTTACCAGGACGTTAACATCCGTCCGGCTGGGGGCGCCAAACCGCTTGGCGCCGGACGCCGTCTCGGCTAATCAGAGCGGGCACGGAGCACGTGCATCTGCGGGCGTAGTTCAATGGTAGAACGGCAGCTTCCCAAGCTGCATACGAGGGTTCGATTCCCTTCGCCCGCTCCAAATTCCTGGAACAGCGAATGACCGACAAGGACGAGAGCGCAGGCTTGGTCGCGATTGCCTGTGACCATGGGGGCTTTGCCCTCAAGGACGCCCTGAAAGCGGCGCTGCCTGATGTGAAGTGGCTCGACCTCGGCACCGATAGTGCCGCCTCCGTCGACTATCCCGACTTCGCCCACAAGCTTGCCGATGCCATCAAGTCCGGGAAGGCCGGGCGCGGCGTTCTGGTCTGCGGATCGGGCATCGGCATTTCCATTGCTGCCAACCGGCATGCACACATCCGTTGCGCGCTCGTGCACGATGTCACCGGCGCGCGGCTGTGCCGCCAGCACAATGACGCGAATGTTCTGGCGCTGGGCGGACGGACGACCGGCGACGTGGTCGCGAAAGAATGCGTCGAAGCATTCCTCAACACCGCCTTCGAAGGCGGTCGCCATCAGAAGCGCATCGACAAGCTGAGTTCCTGCTAGGTCCCATTCAGCTCGGCAAGCTCCTCAGGAATTCGACAATCGCCGTGTTCACCTCCTGCGGCCGCTCCTGCTGCGTCCAGTGTCCGCAGCCCGGCAGCATCTTGATCTCGCGCAGCTGCGGCACCCATTGCTTCATGTTGGCGAGATGCTCGGCCGCGCCGGGAAAGGCGATGACCATGTCGAGGTCACCTGCGACGAACAGCGTGGGCACGGTTACCTTCACGCCCTCGAACGCGCCCATCAGCTCCCAGTTGCGGTCGATGTTGCGATAGTAGTTGAGCGGCCCGCGAAACCCGCTGCGGGCGAATTCGGCGGCGTAATAATCGAGGTCGGCGGCGCTGAGCCATGACGGCAGCGGCACCTGCATCTTTGGCAGCATGCCGTCCTTGCGCGAGACCATGCCGACGCCCTTGGACGGCTGTCCGCTCGCGGCCGCCATGGCACGAATGGCTGTGACGCCATCGCCGGAGCCGCCGAACAGCATGGCGGCAAGCGTCTTGCGCGGGTCCGCCTCGAACTCCGCTTCGGCGACGCCAGGCTCCTGAAAGTACAGTTGATAGAACTGGGCTTCCTCGGTCCGCGGCATGACGCTGGTCGGCCGTACCTCGCTGCGCGGGCGATAAGGCACGCTGAGAATGGCAGCGGCGCGAAAACGGTCGGGGCGCAGCCGCGCCGCGTGCCAGGCGATCCCCGCACCCCAGTCATGGCCGACGATGATGGCGCTCTTTGCTTCGAACGCATCGAGCACGCCGATGAGATCGCCGATCATATGGAAGATCGTGTACTGGTCGATCGCCTCGGGCTTGTCACTCTTGCCGTAGCCGCGCATGTCGGGCGCGACGGCCTGATAGCCGGCCGCGGCCAGCGCCTCGAGCTGGTGACGCCAGGAGTACCAACTCTCCGGAAAGCCGTGGCAGAGCAGCACCATCGGACCCTCGCCCTGTTCGGCGACGTTGAGGCTGATGCCGTTGGCCTTGATCGTCCGCTGCGTCGGTCCGCTCATGTCATCGCCTCCACGGTGCATTGTCGTTAGGTGCATCCTAAACGTTGCTCACCGGCGCGCAAACATTCCAATATATTAGCCTCTCGCCCCCGGCACGCACCGCTTCTCCGTCCTAAGCTTCTCCCGTCCGGCGGATGCGGTCCAGGTGCCGGGCGATGTTCGGAGTGAGGCCATGGACCAGCAACAACTCGACAGGGCGATCGGTCGCCGCTTGAAGACCCTGAGGACGCAGGCCGGCATGACGTTAAATGAACTGGCAGCGCGATCCGGCGTCAGCCGGGCCATGATCGGGCGGGTCGAGCGGGCGCAGAGCAGCGCCACCGCAGCGCTGCTCAACAAGCTCTGCGCGGCGCTCGATGTCTCGCTAAGTGACGTCGTCGCGCTTTCGGAGAAGCCGCCGGAGCGGCTGACGCGGCTCGCCGACCAGCCGCAATGGCGCGACCCCGATAGCGGCTACCGGCGGCGCCATGCCTCGCCGGTCGATGCGGCAAGCGGCATCGAGATCATCGTCGTCGACATGCCGGCCGGTGCGCGGGTGCCCTACAGCCCCTGGGGCCGCAACGCCTTTACCCAGCAACTCCTGATGCTGGAGGGGGCAGTCTGCGTGCATATCGACGCCAAGACGGTGCGCCTGCGCGAAGGCGACTGCCTCGACTTCGACGTCATGCGCGCCGTGACCTTCGAGAACGAAACCAAACAGGATGCCCGCTACGTCATCATCACGCGGCGCGGCACCTCTTACGGGAAAATATGATGTCGCTGATCGTGCGGGACGCAACGCTCGAGGATGCCGGGGACATCCTCGCCATCTACAATTTCGCCGCGATCAACACCACGGCGGTCTGGACCGACGGGCCGGCCGATCTGGACTCGCGGCGTGAATGGGTCCGCGCACGGCAGCAAGCGGGTTATCCCGTGCTGGTCGCGATGAAGGCCCGGGACGTCGTCGGCTTCGCCTCGTTCGGCGATTTCCGTCCCTTCCCCGGCTATCGCCACACCGTGGAGAATTCCGTCTATGTCGACGAGCGGCATCATCGCGCAGGCATCGGCCGCAGCCTGCTGGCTACGCTGATCGAACGAGCCGCGGCGCTCAACAAGCACGCCATGATCGCCGGGATCGAGGCCCTCAATGCCGGCTCGATCGGCCTGCACGCCTCGCTCGGCTTTGTCGAGGTCGCCCGCATGCCGGAGGTCGGCTGCAAGTTCGGCCGCTGGCTCGATCTTGTCTTCATGCAGAAGACGCTTGCAAGCCAAGTGAAACCTTGACGCGAAACCTTGACGTGAAACCTTGACGTGAAACCTTGACGTGAAACCTTGACGTGAGGCCATGACGATGCAGATCCGCACCGGCGACACCTTCGATCCGCGCGTCGTCGCGCTGCTCGACCACCACGTCACGGCGGCGCGGGCGCAGACCGCTCCGGGCAGCGCGCATGCGCTCGATCTCGCAGGCCTTCGCGCTAGCGACGTCGCGTTCTGGACCGGCTGGGACGGCGAGACGCTGGTTGCGACCGGCGCGCTGAAGATGCTTTCCGCCGGGCTCGGCGAGGTGAAGTCGATGCACACGCTGCAGACGACACGCCGGCGCGGCTTTGGTGGCCTGATGCTCCGCCACATCATCGCAGAGGCGCGCAAGCGTGACATGACGCGGCTCAGCCTCGAGACCGGCTCCTGGGATTATTTCAAGCCGGCGCACGCGCTCTACCGGGCCCACGGCTTCGTGCCCTGCGCCCCGTTCGAGGGCTATGTCGAGGACCCCAACAGCCTTTTCCTGACGCTCGATCTGACAGGCGGTTAGGGCAGAGTGCAATGCAACCGCGGCTCGAAAATATAGCCGGGCCCCTCAAAATGAGTTGCGTACCTCAAAACGCCTCTGCTAGCCTTCAGGGATGGCCCAAGAGACTTCCGAAGGTTTGATCGCCTCCGCTGCGCTGACGCTGAAAGACATCGCCCGCGAGGCCGGCGTAAGTCTCGCAACGGTCGATCGCGTCCTGCATAACCGTCCCGGCGTGCGGCCGGCGACGGTGCGGCGCGTCCAGGAGATCATCGCGCGCAACGCCTTCCAGCCGCATGTGGCCGCCGCCGAGCTCGCCCGCGGCCGCGCCCGCCGCTTCGCCTTCGTGATGCCGACGGGGGCAAACCCGTTCATGCAGCAGATCGAGGCCTATCTCGGCGAGATGTCGGCGTGGCTCTCGGCCCGCCGTCTCAATGTCGAGCTGATCAATACGGATGTGTTCGATCCCTCCGTGCTCGCAGCCTCGCTCGAGGCGTTGTCGGGCGAATATGACGGCGTTGCCGTGGTGGCGCTGGATCACCCGGCCGTGCGCGCCGCCATCAACGACCTCGTCGATGGTGGCACCAAGGTCGTGACGCTGGTGTCCGACGTGCCGTCGTCGCGCCGTCACCATTATGTCGGCATCGACAACATCGCCGCGGGTCGTACGGCCGGCGCGCTGGTTGGGCGTCTGGTCGGCCAAAAGCCCGGCCGGATCGCCATCATCGCGGGATCGCAAGGCCTGCGCGACCACGCCGAGCGTATTTTTGGCTTCAATCAGGTGATGGGGTCGGAATTTTCGCACCTCGACATCCTGCCACTGCTCGAGGGGCGCGACGACGATGATCGCTCCGAGCAGCTGATATCGCGGTTGCTCGGCAAGCATCCCGACATCGTCGGCCTCTACAATGTCGGCGCCGGCACGCAAGGCGTAGCCAACGCCTTGACCGAGGCGGGGCGTGGCAAGGAGATCGTATTCGTCGCCCACGATCTCACGGCGATGACGCGACGACTGTTGCTGCAGGGCACGCTGGATGTCGCGATCTCGCAGAACCCGGGGCACGAGGCGCGCGCCGCCGTGCGCGTGCTGCTGTCGCTTGCGCGCAACGAGCCGATCTTGAGTGAACAGGAGAAGATCCGCATCGACATCCTGATGCGGGACAATCTGCCGTAGCCGAAAGGCGCGGCGCCAGGCTTTTTAATGAGACCGATTGCCGGAAGCGCGACGTCAGATCGCGCGCAGCAACAGGGAAGGGGAGGACGGACTTGTATCTCGGAATCGACATCGGCACGTCTGGTGTGAAAGCGGTGCTCGTGAACGAGGCTGGCGCGGTGGTCGCGACGGCCGCGCGCGAGCTTGCGCTGTCGCATCCGCAGCCGCTGTGGTCCGAGCAGGACCCGGATTCGTGGGTCGAGGCCGCGACCGGCGCCGTCGATGATCTCGCTGCCGCGCATCCGCGTGATGTCGCCGGCGTGCGCGGCATCGGTCTCTCCGGCCAGATGCACGGAGCGACGTTGCTCGGTGACGACGGCCGTCCGCTGCGCCCGGCGATCCTCTGGAATGACGGCAGGTCTCATGTCGAATGCGAGCGGCTCGAGCGTCGATGCCCGTCGCTGCATGCGATCGCCGGCAATCTCGCGATGCCGGGATTCACCGCGCCAAAACTGCTCTGGGTCGCCGGGCATGAACCGCACATTTTCGAGCGCGTCGCAAAGGTGCTGCTGCCAAAGGCCTATGTCCGCTACCGCCTGACCGGCGAGATGGTCGAGGACATGTCGGATGCCGCCGGAACGCTCTGGCTCGACGTCGGCCAGCGCCGCTGGTCGGCCCTGCTGCTCCACGCCACCGGGCTCGATCTGCACCATATGCCACGCCTGGTCGAGGGCAGCGAGGCGAGCGCAACGCTTGCGGGCGAGTTCGCGCAACGCTGGGGAATGGCGAAGAACGTGGTCGTAGCCGGCGGCGCCGGCGACAACGCGGCGAGCGCGATCGGGTTAGGGGCGATCGCGCCTGGCGATGCCTTCCTGTCGCTCGGCACCTCCGGCGTCATCTTCCGCGTCACCGACAATTTTGCGCCGGCGCCGGCCTCGGCCGTGCACGCCTTCTGTCATGCGTTGCCCGGCCTCTGGCACCAGATGGGCGTGATGCTTTCGGCCGCCGCGTCGCTCGCGTGGCTCTCCAGCGTGATGGCGACGCCGGCAGCGTCGCTGCTCGCGCCGCTCGGCGACATCGTGGCCGGACCAGGCTCGGTGAAGTTTCTCCCTTATCTCGATGGCGAGCGCACGCCCCATAACGATGCGGCCGCAGCCGGCGCCTTCGTCGGCTTGCGCGGCGCCACCGGGCGCGACGCCATGGTGCAGGCCGTGCTCGAAGGTGTTGCCTTTGCCGCACGCGATAATCTTGCGGCGCTCGCCAGTGCCAGCTCGGCCATCCCGGAAGTCGACCTTGTCGGCGGCGGCTCGCGCTCGGCGCTCTGGGCGCAGATCTGCGCCGACGTGCTCGGCATTCCCGTGCACCGCGTCGAGGAGGGCGAGGTCGGCGCCGCGCTCGGCGCTGCCAGGCTCGGCCGGCTCGCCGTCACCGGCGAACATCCCGCGCAAGTCTGCACGCGTCCGCGGCGCCTTGCGACATTCACCCCAAACCCGTCGCGCACTGCGGCCTATGACGAGGCCTATCAGCAGTGGCGCAAGCTCTATCCCGCGCTGAAGGAGTTTTCCCTGTGAACGCGTTACCCAAATTCTTCGGCGCCGCCGACCCGGTCGCCTATGGCGGCACGGACGCCAAGAACCCCCTGGCCTTCCGCTGGTATGACAAGGACCGCGTCGTGCGCGGCAAGCGGCTCGAGGATCATCTGCGCTTTGCGGTCTGCTACTGGCATTCGTTCTGCTGGCCCGGCGGCGATCCCTTCGGCGGCGAGACATTCCTGCGCCCGTGGCATCATGGCTCCGACGCCATGGCGATGGCGCGCGCCAAGGCCGACATCGCCTTCGAGCTGTTTCGTTTGCTCGACGTGCCCTTCTTCACGTTCCACGATGTCGATGCCGCGCCGGAAGGCGCGACGCTTGCCGAATCCGTCGCCAACCTCAATGCGATCGGCGACATCTTCGAGACAAAGATGGCTTCGGCGAAGGTGCGGCTGCTGTGGGGCACGGCGAACCTGTTCACGCATCGCCGCTACATGGCGGGAGCGGCGACCAATCCCGATCCTGACATCTTCACCTATGCCGCCGGCCAGGTCCGGGCTGCGCTCGAGGTGACGAACCGGCTCGGCGGACAGAACTATGTGCTGTGGGGCGGCCGCGAAGGCTACGAGACCCTGCTCAACACCGATCTCAAGCGCGAGCTCGACCAGCTCGGCCGCTTCGTCTCGCTCGTCGTCGAGCACAAGCACAAGATCGGCTTCAAGGGCCCGCTCCTGATCGAGCCCAAGCCGAAGGAGCCGACCAAGCACCAATATGATTTCGACGTCGCCACCTGCTACGGCTTCCTGCAACGTTACGACCTGCTCGAGGACGTCAAGCTCAACATCGAGCAGAACCATGCCATCCTCGCCGGCCATTCCTTCCAGCACGAGGTGGCGCTGGCCCAGGCGCTCGGCGTGTTCGGCTCGCTCGACATCAACAGAGGCGATGATCTGCTCGGTTGGGACACCGACCAGTTCGCCATGAACGTGGGCGAGCTGGCACTGGTGTTCCACGACATGATCAAGGCAGGCGGCTTCTCCACCGGCGGTCTCAATTTCGATGCCAAGATCAGGCGCCAGTCGATCGACCCCGACGATCTCATCCACGCCCATGTCGGCTCGATGGATGCCTGCGCACGGGCGCTGCTCGCAGCAGCCGACATGCTCGACGCGGAGGCGCTGACCGGGCCGCTCACTGAGCGCTATGCCGGATGGGACAATAGCGAGGGGCAGGCGATCATGGCAGGCAAACGTTCGCTCGCCGAACTCTCCGATCGCGCGCTTGCTTCCGGCTTCGATCCGCAGCCGCGGTCGGGCCGCCAGGAATATCTCGAATCTCTCGTCAACCGGTACGTCTGAGCGAGGCCGAGCATGACAACGACGCAAGCAAACGGCCAGCCGGTTCTGGAATTGACGGGCATCGGCAAGGAGTTCGGCGCGATCCGCGCGCTGCATGACGTCGACTTGCAGGTGCGGCCCGGCGAAGTAGTCGGCCTGATGGGCGACAACGGCGCCGGCAAGTCGACGCTGGTCAAGATCATCGCCGGAAATTTTCGTCCCACCCATGGCGAGATCCGCTTTGACGGCAACGCCGTCCATTTCAATCGGCCCATTGACGCTCGCGCGGTCGGGATCGAAGTCGTCTATCAGGACCTCGCGCTCGCCGACAATCTGACGGCAGCGGCGAACGTCTTCCTCGGCCGCGAGCTCAAGCGCAAATACGGCCCGATCGCGCTGCTCGATCACAAGGCGATGGCATCGCGCGCGCTGGAGCTGTTCGGCGAATTGCGCTCGGAAACCCGGCCGCATGATCTGGTCAAGCAGATGTCCGGCGGCCAGCGCCAGGCTGTGGCGATCGCGCGCACGCGACTGTCCAACGCCAAGCTCGTGATGATGGACGAGCCGACGGCGGCGATCTCCGTACGCCAGGTCGAGCAGGTGCTGAGCCTGATCCACCGTCTGAAGGAGCAGGGCGTCGCCGTGATGCTGATCTCCCACCGCATGCCCGACGTGTTCGCGGTGTGCGACCGCGTGATCGTCATGCGCCGCGGTGAGAAGCGCGCCGACAAGCCGATCCACGAGACGTCCCCCGAGGAAGTCACCGCCCTCATCACCGGCGCGAAGGAGGCGGCGTAATGTCCGTACCCATGGAAACCCCGATCTCCTTCACCAATGTCGGCCGCTCGAAATGGTGGCAGCGTGGCATCTTTGCCTCGCAGACCGGCTACGTCCTGCTGGCGCTCGTGGTGCTGATGATCGTGATGCATTTTGCCAGCCCCTATTTCTTCACTGAAGGCAACATGCAGAACGTGGCGAAGAACTTTTCCTTCATCGCCATTGCCACGCTCGGAATCACCTTCGTCATCATCACCGGCGGCATCGATCTCTCGGTCGGCTCGATGATGTGCTTCTCCGCGATGATCACCTCGATGGTGATGGTCGAGCTGTCGGCGCCGGGATCGCCTTTCGTGCATATGGCCGCCGATGGCAAGACGGTCGTCGCCAATGTGCCCGGGTTGATCCTTCTGATCTCGATACTCGCAGGGCTGTTCACCGCGTTTGTCGTCGGGCTCGTCAACGGCTTCTGCATTGCGATGCTCGGGCTGTCGCCCTTCGTCACCACGCTCGGCATGCTTTCGATCGTGCGCGGGCTCGCCTATGTCGTCTCGAACGGCCGCGGCAGCTTCCCGGGCGGGCCCGATGCCGAGTATTTCTACGCGCTGACCTCGGGCGACGTGCTCGGCGTGCCTGCGCCCTTCATCTATCTGCTGATACTCGCGGCCGTGATGGCGGTCGTGCTGCATCACACGAGTTTCGGTCGCCACGTCTTTGCGCTCGGCGGCAACGAGAAGGCGGCCGAGCTGACCGGCATCCCGGTCGTGCGCGTGAAGATCGAAGTCTATGTGATCTGCGCGCTCGCCGCAGGGCTGCAAGGCATCATCATCTCGGGTTGGCTCGGATCCGCGCCTGCCAATATGGCGACGTCCTACGAGCTCAACGTCATTGCGGCCGCAGTCATCGGCGGCGCCAACCTCGCCGGCGGCCTTGGTGGTCCCCTGGGCGCCATCGTCGGCTGCGTGCTGCTGGAGGTGATCCGCAACGGCCTCGTGCTCGCGCAGGTCAACTCCTACTGGCAGCAGACGCTGGTGGGCGTGATCATCATCCTTGCCGTGCTGGTCGACCGCATCCGCTCGCGCATGACTTAACGAGTTACTCCGGCAGGACAACGAAAGATCGTCTATCCGCCTGCCGGAGCATCACATCACAAATGGATAGGCATCAAAGTGTGGAGGGAAAGCATGAAGAAGCTTCTGTTGGCTGGCGTGACCATCGCGATGATGGCGACCCCGGCATTTGCCCAGACCTACAAGTTCGCCGTCGTTCCCAAGGCGATGAACAATCCGTTCTTCGACGTGGCGCGTGACGGCTGCCTGAAGCGCGCCAAGGAGCTCGGCAATGTCGAGTGCATCTACAAGGGACCCATCGAGCACGAGCCGGCGACGCAGGCGCAGATCATCCAGGACTTCATCACCCAGAAGGTGGATGGGCTCGCCATCTCGGTCGCCGACGTCGCGGCGATGACCAAGTCGATCGACGCAGCGGCTGCGGCCGGCATCCCTGTCATCACGTTTGACGCGGATGCGCCGGGCTCCAAGCGGCAAGCCTATATCGGCACCAACAACAAGGACTTCGGCCTCGCGCTCGGCAAGCAGCTGCTCCAGCTGCGCCCCGAGGGCGGCAAATACGCCATGGTCTCCGGCGGCCCGGGTGCGAAGAACCTTGCCGAGCGTGTCGATGGTGTCCGCGAAGCGCTCAAGGGCTCCAAATGGGTCGAGGTCCAGGGTTCGCCGACCTTCTGCAACGACGATTCCGCGCTTGCGGTTCAGCAGATGGCGGACCTCCGTACGGCGACGCCCGATCTCGCGGCGATCGTGCCGGTCGGCGGCTGGCCGATGTTCGCGCCCGAGGGCTACAAGGCCTTTGTCAACAAGAACAAGAAGGATATCGACGCCGGCAAGTTTACGCTCGTCGTCGCCGATACGCTGAAGATGCAGCTCGAACTGCTGCGCGACGGCTACTCCAACGCGCTCACCGGCCAGCGTCCGTTCGAAATGGGCGAGAAGTCGATGGACACGTTGCTCGCCATCAAGAAGGGCCAGAAGGTTCCGGAGGTGATCTACACCGGTCTCGACCTGGTGACGAAGGACAACGTCGCCCAGCTCCTGAAGTAGGAACATTACCAGCCCAACGTTCCTGCGTTACACTCCCTCTCCCGCGCTCGCGGGGGAGGGAGTGCTACTTTTGCGGATTGGAAGGACATTGCAATGAAGCGTGCGCAGTTGGCTAAAGGCCTCGACGTCACCACAATCGGCCTTGGCTCCGCGCCGCTCGGCGGCCTGTTTTCGGGGGTCAGCGATGCGGACGCGGAAGCCACCGTCGCGAAGGCCTGGTCGCTGGGTATCCGCTTCTTCGATACCGCGCCGCTCTACGGCTTTGGTCTCGCCGAGCGCCGTTTGGGTGCCTTCCTGCGGCAACAGCCGCGCGAGTCCTATGCGATCTCGACCAAGGTCGGCCGGCTGCTGCGCGCGCCTGGTGGCACGACGGTCGAGGATGATCATTACAAGGACGCGCCCGCGCTGCGGCCGCAATTCGATTTCAGCTATGACGGCGTGATGCGGTCGGTCGAGGAAAGTCTTGACCGCCTCGGGCTCGATCGCGTCGATGTGCTGCTCGTGCACGATCCCGATGATCACTACGACGATGCCGTCAACGGTGCTTTCCGTGCGCTGATGCGGCTGCGCGACGACGGCACGGTTAAGGCGATCGGTTCCGGCATGAACCAGTCGGAGATGCTCACGCGGTTCGCCGAAGCCGTGCCGGTCGATTGCTTCCTGCTCGCCGGCCGCTACACGCTGCTCGACCAGGGCGCGTTGGATGCGCTTTTCCCCATCTGCGCCGCGAAGAACATCGGCATTCTGCTGGGGGGCATCTACAACAGCGGCATCCTGGCCAATCCGCACACCGGTGCGAAGTTCAACTATGAGGACGCCGGCGCGGCGCTCGTGGCGCGCGCGCTCGAGCTCGAGCAACTCTCCCGCAAGCACGGCACCGAGCTGAAGGCCGCGGCTTTTCAGTTCTGCATGGCCCATCCGGCGGTCACGGTCGCCGTGACGGGGGCACGCAACGCCGCAGAAGTCGCCGACAACATCGCGATGTCGGAGCGCGCGGTGCCGCAGGCCTTCTGGCAGGAGCTGCGCGCCAAAAACCTGGTCGACGCACGGGCGCCGCTGCCGGGCGGAGCGTAAGCCATGATGATCGACGCCCACCAGCATTTCTGGGATCCCGCACGCGCCAACTATCCCTGGATGAATGCCCCTGAGCTGACGCCGATCCGCCGCGCCTTCGGCCCTGCCGATCTCGCGCCGCTCTTGAGAGCGAACGGCATCGACGCGAGCATCCTGGTGCAATGCCGTTCCTCGCTCGAGGAGACCGAGGAATTCCTGGCGGTCGCGCATGCCACGCCCACTGTCATTGGCGTCGTCGGCTGGGCTGATCTGACGAACGGCTCGCTCGGCGACACGCTCGATCGCCTGCGCAATTTGCCGGGCGGCACAAAGCTGGTCGGTATCCGCCACCAGGTTCACGACGAGGCCGATCCGGACTGGCTGTTGCGCGCCGATGTCCAGCGCGGATTGGCTGAACTGTTCGCCCGCGACCTCACCTATGATTTCCTCGTCCGCACCCGCGAGCTGCCCGCCGCGATCGCGACCGCAAAGGCCTTTCCACAGGCCCGCTTCGTGCTGGATCACGCCGCAAAGCCGCCGATCGCCGATGGCGGCAGCGTCGAATGGTCCGACCGCATCGCAGCGCTGGCAGCCTGCAGCAATGTCTGGTGCAAGGTCTCGGGCCTCGCCACCGAAGCGAAATGGAACGATTGGGACGCCGAGCTGCTGTTTCCGTATCTCCGGCACGTTGCGAATTGCTTTGGCGAGGATCGCCTGATCTTCGGCTCGGACTGGCCGGTGTGCCTGCTCGCGGGCAGCTACGGCGAAATCAAGCGCGCGCTGGAGGCGTGCCTGGCAAAGCTGGGTCCGAGCGTGCGCGAGAAGGCGCTCGGGGTGAATGCAAAGGCTGCGTATCGGCTGACATAATCGCGGTCGAGGCGCTCCTTTCTTCCTTCTCCCCTTGCGGGAGAAGGTGGCGCGAAGCGCCGGATGAGGGGTTGTCTGCGCAAGTCCAGGACTGCCTATGCGGAGACAGACCCCTCGCCCTAGTGAGTCTGTGTCCACCAGCGGAGCTGCCCTCTCCCGCAGGGGGAGAGGGCACAGTAACGAGCAGCCCCCTCACGCGCCCGCAGGCACCTGATCCAGAAATCCCGTGATGCTCTGGATACGGCCGTCCTTCAGCACGGCGAAATCAGTCCCCTTGATCGGGCTGTCGGCACCATCGGGGCCGAGGCCCCATGAGAAGCGCACATGGTCGCCGTAGCCGTTGGGCTCGCCGATCAGGCTGAACTTGAAATCGGGAAAGCGCTGCTGCACGCCTGCGATCAGTGCATCGATGCCGTCCCGGCCATCGCCCTTCATCAACGGATCGACATAGCTCGCATCCGCCGTCCAGTTTTCGCTCAGCAGTTCGCGCCGGCGGCTTTGCGCGCGCTCGTTCCAGAGATCGATGTAGCGGCGGGCGATGGTGACGTGGTCGGTCATGGGGCTCTCCTTCGATGGCGCCGTGGTTCGGCTGACCGTCACTATCGAAGGTTCGCGCGCGGGGATCGATTACCTCGGAGATCGTGTGTTCGAAAAAAAAGAGCGCGATGATGGCTCATCGCGCTCCCTCGTATGTTGGTGCTGCGAAAATTACTTCGCCGCAGTCACCATGATCTCGACGGTGTATTGTGGCGCGGCCAGCTTGGCTTCGACGGTGGCGCGGGCCGGGGTGTTGCCGGGCGAGACCCAGCCGTCCCACACGGCGTTCATTTCCTGGAACGTCTTCATGTCGGTGATGTAGATCGTGGCCGACAGCAGCTTCGACTTGTCGGTGCCGGCCTTGGCGAGGTGGCCGTCGATGGTCTTCAGGATGTCCTGGGTCTGCTTGGTCACGCTTTCACCGGCCGCGTTGCTGGCGACGACACCGGCGAGATAGACGGTGTTGCCGTGCACGACGACCTGGCTCATGCGCGGGCCGGTTTCAAAACGCTGAATGCTCATTTGCGGGATCTCCTTGAGGGAATGGCGGCCCTGTCTAGCGCAGCACACCTCGCTGTGCCACCCCAGGCACGCATGCGTTGCCAGGCACGCATGCGTTGCCGGGCACGCATGCGATCCTGACGATGCATGCGTGCCTCACGGAAACCGGCTGAAGAACGCCCAGATCGTCTCGGCGCCGTCGATGTCGCCATTCTGCGGGCCCAGCAGGGCGGCGGCAAGTTTCGGGAAGCGGGCATCTGGAAACATGCCGGGCATGCGATGGCCGCCATTGTTGACGCGATAGAGCGCGACATCGTGTCCCGGTGGGCAGCGTGACGAAATCAGCGTCACCGTGGACTGATCGCTGGGATTTTTGTCGGGCAGTTCGGTCACGCCGGCGTCGGTCGCGGCACAGCCATTGAGGTTGCGCCAGAACGCAAGCGTCTTTTCCGTCGACCAATAGCCGTTGGCGGCGAAATAGCTGGTGCCGCGGCCGCCCTCATAGGGGATCAGCGGATCGACCGTGCCGTTCATCATCAGCATCGGCAGCGGCCGCGATGGATGACATGCGGCGGCCGATTCATCGGTCAGGTTCATGATGACGCTGGCGCCCGCCGCGAACAGATCGGCGCGATTGCACACCAGCGTCATGGCCATCGCGCCGCCATTGGAAATGCCGGTGACATAGACGCGCGTCGCGTCCGCCGTGCCGTCCTTGACGAGCTTGTTCACCAGCGCGGCGATGAACGCTATATCGTCGGTGCCCTCGGGCGGGCCGCTGCCGGCGCGCCGTTCGTCGGGCCGTGCATCGGCCCAGGCGTGGTCGAGGCCATCGGGGAAGACCACGGCAAAGTCGTCGCGCTTGGCGATCAGCGGCCATGCCGTCCGCGTCACCATGTCGGCGCCGCTCTGCGTCTTGCCGTGCAGCACGACGACCAGCGGCGCGGGCTTCTTCGGCGCCCGCATCACGATGTAACTGCGATCCGTGCCGTTGAGGTTGATCGTGTCGGCGCGAACAGGCACGGCGGCCAGCAGCGCCACCGCGAACATGGAAACACCGGCCAACCACCGCATGATCTATCCCACTGCCTTTGCCGCGGCGCGCCCCGCGTTGCGGCCCGAGAACAGGCAGCCGCCGAGGAAGGTGCCCTCCAGCGAGCGATAGCCGTGCACGCCGCCGCCGCCGAAGCCTGCGGCCTCGCCGACCGCATAGAGCCCTGGAATGATCTGTCCATCAGTGCCGAACACGCGGGAGTCGAGATCGGTCTCGAAGCCGCCGAGCGTCTTGCGGGTGAGGATGTTGAGCTTGACCGCGATCAGCGGGCCATGTGCGGGATCGAGGATGCGGTGCGGCGAGGCGGTGCGGATCAGTCTGTCGCCGATATAGCGCCGCGCGTTGTGGATGTTCATCACCTGCGCATCCTTCACGTAAGGGTTGGCGATCTCGCGGTCACGCGCCTCGATCTGCATCTTGATCGCGTCGAGCTTGAGCAGATCATTGCCGGCGAGCTTGTTCATGGCGGCAACGAGGTCCGCGATCTTGTCGCGCACGATGAAGTCGACACCATGGCTTTTGAACGCCTCCACCGGCGCCGGCGCGCCCTTGTTGGTGGCGCGGCGCAAGGTCATGCGCCAGCTTTTTCCCGTAAGGTCCGGATTCTGCTCGGAGCCCGACAGCGCAAATTCCTTCTTGATGATGGCCTGGGTCAGGATGAACCAGGAATAATCATAGCCTGTCGACATGATGTATTTGAGCTGGCCGAGCGTGTCGGAGCCCGGGAAGAGCGGCGCCGGCAACCGCGTACCCGTTGCGTCGAACCACATCGAGGACGGGCCGGGCAAGATGCGGATGCCGTGGCGCGGCCAGATCGGTGACCAGTTCTGGATACCTTCGACATAGTGCCACATGCGGTCGCGGTTGATCAGCCGCGCGCCGGCTTTTTCCGTGATGCCGATCATGCGGCCGTCGACATGCTCGGGCACGCCGGAGATCATGAACTTTGGCGGCGTACCGAGCCGCTGCGGCCAGTTCGCGCGCACGAGGTCATGGTTGCCGCCGATGCCGCCGGAGGCGACGATCACGGCCTGCGCCTTCAGCGCAAACTCGCCGACGACGTTGCGCGATGATCTCTTGCCACGCTCGACATTGGTGGCTTCGAGAATGGCGCCGCTGACGCCATCCACCACGCCGTTGGTGACGGAGAGCGCATCGACGCGATGGCGGAATTTGAAGATCAGCCGGCCGCTCTTGGCGGCTTCGCGGGCGCGACGCTCGAACGGCTCGACGATGCCGGGGCCGGTGCCCCAGGTGACGTGAAAGCGCGGCACCGAATTGCCGTGGCCCATCGCGTCATAGCCGCCGCGCTCGGCCCAGCCGACCACGGGGAAGATGCGATGACCCATCGCGCGCAGCCAGTCGCGCTTCTCGCTCGCTGCGAACGCGACATACGCTTCGGCCCATTTGCGCGGCCACAAGTCTTCCACGCGGTCGAAGCCGGCGGTGCCGAGCCAGTCCTGCATCGCAAGGTCGAAGGAGTCCTTGATGCCGAGCCGGCGCTGCTCCGGCGAATCAACCAGGAACAATCCGCCGAACGACCAGAACGCTTGGCCGCCGAGCGACTGCTCGCCCTCCTGGTCGATGACGATGACGCGCTTGCCGGCGTCGGCGATTTCGGTCGCCGCCACAAGTCCCGATAGTCCTCCGCCGACGACGATCACGTCCGCCTGGTCTGCCATTGAGTTCCCCCCTGTAGTTGCCCGGAATTGAAGCCAGCTGCCGTCATTGAGATCAAGGGCTTGTCGCGTAAGACCTCGTTAACTTGTTCCACTTTGGGATCGAGTCGGACCTGAGTGCAGCGCGAACGCAACACTGGATTTGAATTTGTTTTGAGCGAGCCGGCCTGCCTAGACAAAACCACGGTAACGACCGACGCTAGGCGCGCATCACCACCTGACACACAGATTCGAAAACGACTGGGGCGGGGGATAATGAAGTTTCTGACGGGGTTGCTTGCGGCGGTTTGCCTGATCGCATGCATGGGGGCGTCTCACGCGGTGGTTCGGATCGCGGATGACCGCGGCGGCCGGATCGGAACCTACGTCGACAAGTACCAGGACCTCCGTCAGTCCGGCGACACCGTCATCATCGACGGCCTCTGCGCCTCCGCCTGCACCATCGTCCTTGGCGCCATCCCGCACGATCGCATCTGCGTCACCTCGCACGCGACGCTCGGCTTCCACGCAGCCTGGGATTTCGGCAGCAACGGCCGCGCCGTCACCAATCCCGAAGCAACGCAGATGCTCTATGCGATGTATCCCTCGCAGGTGAAGCGCTGGATCTCGCAGCGCGGCGGCCTCACCCCCCACATGCTGTTCCTGAAGGGCAAGCAGCTGCAGGCCATGTACAAGCCCTGCTACCTCGACGCGCAGGCCTCGGCGATCAAGCCGTCGGCTAGGTAGGCTTCGCGGTCGTCGATCGCCTTTCACACTGCTCTCGATGTGGTCATGGCCGGGCATAGCCGTCCGAAGGACGGCGTCGCTTCCGCTCGCCTATGTCCCGGCCATCCACGTTTTTGGGCCAGGCGAAAAGTTCGTGGATGCCCGGGCCTTCGCCGCGCCGAAGCGGCTTCGGCCGCGCAGGCGGGACAAGCCCGGGCATGACGAGGATAGGTCGTTGCGCCTCACCTCCGCACCACGTGATCTCCACCCCGCCCCGTTTGGCTTGCCCGGCCGCTTCCAAGCGCCTATTTCAAAGGCAGCGAACCCGATCCTTGTCATGGCTCAACCACTGCAACAGGCACATCCGTTACAGGACAATTCGTCCACTGCCGGTCGTACGCCATCCGTGCTGCTGTGGCTCGGCGCGGGCGTCGGTGCGCTGATGGTGATCGGCGCGCTCGCGCTCTGGTTCCACTACGGCACCCAGGTGTTCTTCGAAATGATCAGGACCGGCTTTGCCGCCTGCTTCTGACCCGCGACAGGAAGTTTTCCGCTCATGAGCTCCGCTGCCCGTCCGCTGGTGATCGCAACCGCCTTCGCCTCAAGCCTCGTCGTCGGCCTCCTGGTGCTGTTCTGGGCCATGGGCGGGGTCAGCAAGGTGGCGCAGCCGGCCGCGATCGGCGGCCCGTTTAAGCTCACCGACCAGAACGGCAAGGCGGTCACCGAAGCGAGCCTGAAGGGCAAGCCGACGCTGATTTTCTTCGGCTACACCCATTGCCCTGATGTCTGCCCGACCTCGCTGTTCGAGCTGTCGGAAGTGCTGCGCGCGTTGGGCCAGGACGCCGACAAGGTCAACGCCGTCTTCATCTCGGTCGATCCCGAGCGCGACACGCCCGCGACCATGAAGGACTATCTCTCGAGCTTCGATCCGCATCTCGAAGGCCTGTCCGGCGATCCCGCGGAGACCGCCAAGGTGATCACCTCCTACCGGGTCTATGCCAAGAAGGTCCCGACCAAGGACGGCGACTACACCATGGACCACACCGCGCTGATCTATCTGATGGACCGCGACGGCCGCTTCGTCTCGCCGTTCAACCTGAAGCGGACCCCGGAAGAGGCTGCGACGGATTTGAAGAAGTATCTGTAAGAAACGTCCGATCTCGCCCGGCCATGATGGCGGAGTAACCACATTCCGCACTCGCGTTCCCGGCCGGATGGTCTATAAGGCCTTCCGATCCCAACGAAATTCATTCATTTCCGGTCGATGGCTCCATCGCAACAGGCGAAATCGTTCAAATCTGCCCGTGGCTTGCTGACAGGGCTGGCTGTTGCCGTGTGCCTGCTCGCAAGTGCGCCTTGCGCCCGCGCCCAAGCCCCGGCCAAGCAGCCCCCCGCCGCGCCTCAGGCCAAGCCGAAAACCGCGCCCCAAGCCGCCGTCCAAGCTCCCGTTCAGGCCGCACCCCAGGCCGTGCCCGGCTTCTGGGACCCGCGGCGGCGCCCGGAGCGGCCGGACCTGTCGCGCCTGACCGTGATCCGTTTCCTGACCGAGACGGATTACCCGCCGTTCAACTACACCGGCGCCGACGGCAATCCGGCCGGCTTCAATGTCGATCTCGCCCGCTCGCTCTGCGAGGAAATCAAGGTCACCTGCACCGTGCAGATGCGCCGCTTCGAGACGCTGGTCGATGCGCTCACCTCGAACCGGGGCGATGCCATCATCGCCTCGATGGCGGTGAGCCCGCAACTGCGCGCCCGCGTCGATTTCACCGATCCCTATTACCGCGTGCCGGCGCGCTTCGCCTCGCGCAAGGACGCGGTGATGCCGGAGATCCGGCCCGAATATCTCGAAGGCAAGAAGGTTGGCGTCATCGCGGGCTCAGCGCATGAGGCGTATCTGAAGGCGATGTTCACGGACGCCGAGCTGCACCCCTATCCCAACGACGATGCGCTCCGCGCCGCGCTCCGCAAAGGTGAAGTCGATTTCATCTTCGGCGATGCCATCTCGCTGGCGTTCTGGATCAACGGTACGGATTCGGGCGATTGTTGCGCCTTCTCCGGCGGTCCCTTCGTCGAGAGCCGCTTCTTCGGCGAAGGCATCGGCATCGCCGTGCGCAAGGGCAACGACGTGCTGCGCCAGGCCCTGAACTGGGCCCTGTTCCGCGTCTGGGAAAAAGGCCGCTACACCGATCTGTGGCTGCGCTATTTTTCGGTGAGCCCGTTTTAGCCATTCACCCCGTCATTCCGGGCGCGCGAAGCGCGAACCCGGAATCTCGAGATTGTGGCGCGAGATTCCGGGTTCGATGCTGGCGCATCGCCCCGGAATGACGATCAAGACCATTTTTGCATTCCGCGCAAAAATCGCTATTTTCCGCGGCCCGGAGGCCCCTTGATGTCCGTTATCGATCCGAACATGAGCCCGAGCGATCTTCGTGCGCTCGCCGAACAATCCAACGCCTGGCCGTTCGAGCAGGCGAAGGCCATTGTCGCGCGGCTGAAGAAAAGCCCGAAGGACGAGGTGCTGTTCGAGACCGGTTACGGACCGTCCGGCCTGCCGCATATCGGCACGTTCGGCGAAGTCGCGCGCACCTCGATGGTGCGGCATGCCTTCCGCGTGCTGACCGAAGACAAGATCAAGACGCGCCTGCTCGCCTTCTCGGACGACATGGACGGATTCCGCAAGGTGCCTGACAACGTGCCGAACAAGGATCTGCTGGCGCAATATCTCGGCCGCCCGCTCACCGCGGTGCCCGACCCGTTCTCGAACGAGCATCCGTCGTTCGGTGACGCCAACAACGCGCGCCTGCGCGCGTTCCTGGATCATTTCGGCTTTGATTACGAGTTCGCGAGCTCGACCGTCTATTACAAGTCCGGCCGCTTCGACGCGACGCTGCTCAAGATGCTCGCCGCCTACGACAAGGTGATGGACATCATCCTGCCGACGTTAGGCCCCGATCGCCGCGCGACCTATTCGCCGTTCCTGCCCATCAGCAAGACCACCGGTGTCGTGCTGCAGGTGCCGATGATTCGCCGCGACGTCGCCGCCGGCACGGTGACCTATGTCGATCCTGACACCAACGAGGAAGTCGAAACGCCTGTCACCGGCGGCAACGTCAAGTGTCAGTGGAAGGCAGACTGGGCGATGCGCTGGGTTGCGCTCGGCGTCGACTACGAGATGGCCGGCAAGGATCTCATCGACTCGGTCAAGCTGTCGGGCGCGATCGCCAGGGCGCTCGGCGCCACGCCGCCCGAAGGTTTCAACTACGAGCTCTTCCTCGACGAGAAGGGCCAGAAGATCTCGAAGTCGAAGGGCAACGGCCTCACCATCGACGAATGGCTGCGCTACGCCTCGCCGGAATCGCTGTCGCTGTTCATGTATCGCGAGCCGAAGGCGGCGAAGCGGTTGTTCTTCGACGTCATCCCGCGCCAGGTCGACGACTATCAGCAGTTCATCGACGGCTTTCCCAGGCAGGATGACAAGCAGCAGCTTGGCAATCCGGTCTGGCACATTCATCACGGCCATCCGCCGCAGGGCGATATGCCCGTGACGTTCCAGCTGCTGCTGACGCTGGTGTCGTCGTCGAATGCGGAGAACGCCGAGACGCTGTGGGGCTTCATCGGCCGCTATCGTCCCGGCGTCAGCCCGCAGACGCATCCGAAGCTGGATGCAATGGTCGGCTACGCCATCAACTACTACCGCGACTTCGTCGCGCCGACGAAGCAGTTCCGCGTGCCCAATGACACCGAGCGCGCGGCCTTGCAGGACCTGCGCGAGGCGTTGTCACAGTTGCCGGCGGATGCGTCAGCCGAGGACATCCAGAACGTCGTGTACGAGATCGGCCGCCGCGAGCCGTTCCTCGACCCGGTCAAGAAGGGCAAGGACGGCCGCCCGGGCGTCACGCTCGACTGGTTCAACATGCTCTACCAGGTGCTGCTCGGCCAGGAGAAGGGCCCGCGCTTCGGCTCCTTCGTCGCGGTGTACGGCGTGCAGAACGCCGTCAACATGATCGACGGCGCGCTGGCAAGGAGTGCGTGAGGTCCCAACTCTCTCCAATGTCGTCCCGGAGAAGGCCGGGACCCATAACCACCGAATTGGCTTTGGCGAAGGCTGGTCGTGACCACTTGGGACTACCACTTCTGCTGCGGCGTATGGGTCCCGGCCTTCGCCGGGACGACAGTCTTTTGCAGATCTCAGGCTCAAATCGACTTTAGCACGTAACGCCTGTTGTCCTTCTGCACCGGGCGCGCGTTCATCGGATAGAGCTTTGCGAACGCGGCGACGTCGGCAGCCGACACCTGGATCGGGTCGGTGAGCAGCAGCCATTCGACCACTTCCGAGCACGGCGGCGTCGTCAGAGAGCCGGGATAGCGGAAGTAGCTGAGCTTGGTTGGCAGCATGGCGTGAGGATCGATGGTCGCGTCGGCCTTCACCGGCGGGCCTTCCTCCACCGGCATGGTCTTGACGATCTTGCCGAACGCCGCGTTCGGCTTGCCTTCGGCCATCAGCACGCCGACCACGGCGAGACCGCCGGCGTCGTTGCGATGGACGAAATGCGCCTCCATCGGAAAGTTCTTGCCGCCGATCATGTGCTCGCTCGGCCGGTGGAAATGCACCTGGAGCAGCTTGTACTTGACGTCGCCGAGGAGAAGCGTGCTGCCTTCGGCGAAGTTGAGCTGGATCGTATGCCCGTTGTTGACGATGGTGTCGGCGCTCTTGCCCCAGCTCAGCTTCAGCGCGGGCAGTTGCGATTTGATCGCCGCTTCGATGTCGATCGGCGATTGCTGCAGACCGACCGCGCAGGCCTTGTTGGCCGCGTCGAGATCGCCCCATTTGGCGGGAGCACCGGCGCCCTCATAGCTCCAGTGCACGCCTTCGGCGGCGAAAGCCGGCTTGCAGAGCGGGCAAAGGGCGAGACCTGCCAGGGCTTTTAGGACGTGACGACGATGCATTAGATTTCCCTCTGATGAATTTGATCGGCAATGCGCGCGCAACCTAGGGGACAGGCGCGGTGAGTCGCAATGCTGATCGCGGTGCCGACGGTGTCATGGTCCGGTCGTGCATATCACTGGCTTGCCCACACGATCCTTGCGATCCAGCTCACGTCGCCCGCCGCCATCGTCCGCCCGCTTTGCGCTGCATCGAGCAGCAGCAATTCGATCGCCTTGGCGGTGCGGCGTTTGAGCGTCGCGACCATCACCTCGCCCGCTTTCGTCTTCACCACCACACGATCGCCTTTGCGGACCGGCGTATCCGGTGAGACCAGGATGACATCGCCGTCGCGATAGGCCGGCATCAGCGCGTCGCCGGAAATCTTCAGCGCAAAGGCGCTGATGTCCTCGGCGGTCGGTAGCGCGATCTCGCTCCAGCCTTTGCCGGACGGCAGGCCTTTGTCGTCAAAGGCACCGGTCGCGCTGGCGAGTGCAAGGCCGAGCAGCGGCACGGTGCGGCCGTCGCCGGCATCGTCCTCGGTCAGCCTGGCAAAGGTTTCGATCGACGACTCCGCGGCCGCCAATGCCTTCGCGATTGATTCGGTCGAGGGCCAGCGCGCGCGGCCGTCGGAGGTGACGCGCTTGGACTTGTTGAAGGTGGTGGGGTCGAGTCCGGCGCGTTTGGCAAGGCCCGATGGCGACAGCCCGGCGCGCGCGGCCAGACGATCCAGCGCGCCCCAGATCTGGTCGTGGGTCAGCATCCTCTGCGCTTTGGCCTGTTTGACCATGGAAGGTCCAGCCCGTCGCAACTCAGGAAAACTATCCTCAAATCAACCGGTTTTCCGTTTTTCACGCAAGGGCGAAGGCTAACTCTTGAGTTCGGAGGGGGCGGCCTTTACGGTCGCGCCTTGGGTCCGCCCCATCCGGGCCGAAAACCTCAACAGATTCAAAGAGCAAGCAGGACGCCGGAACAGGTGGTCAAGATCTACAAAATCTGTCCGGCCTCGGCCTGGCGCGAGGCGGAACGGCAGGGCGTGTACCGGGGCAGCGCGGATGACGCGCGCGACGGATTCATCCATTTCTCGACTGCCACCCAGGTTCCCGAGACCTTGCGGAAGCATTATTTCGGCCAGCGCGCGCTGTTCCTGGTCGAGGTCGACGGCGACGCGTGTGGTGCCGAGTTGCGCTGGGAGCGCTCGCGCAATGACGAGCTGTTTCCGCATCTCTATGGCGAGCTCGATGTCGGCGCGGTGCTGTCGGTGATGAACCTCAACATGCGATCCGACGGCGGCCACGACGTTCCGGAGCTTGTCCCGTGATTCGCGCCTTCGATGCTTTCTCGCTGCCGGTGCTGCGCTGGCTCGATCCGGAGGACGCGCACCGGCTGGCGATCCAGGGCCTGCGCTTCCTGCCGCCGGTGAAGCCACGGCCGGATGATCCGAAGCTCGCGGTGCGCGCCTTCGGGCTGAACTTTCCCAACCCGATCGGCATGGCCGCGGGCTTCGACAAGAGCGCGGAGGTGCCCGACGCACTGCTGCGGCTCGGCTTCGGCTTCGTCGAGATCGGCTCGGTGACGCCGAAACCGCAGGCCGGCAATCCGCGGCCGCGGCTGTTCCGCCTCGAGCGCGATGAGGCCGTCATCAACCGCATGGGCTTCAACAATGACGGCGCGGAAGCGGTGCTGCGCCGCCTCGCCGCGCGCGCGGCGAATGGCGGCATCGTCGGCGTCAATGTCGGCGCCAACAAGGATTCGCCCGATCGTGTCTCCGACTACGTCAAGCTGATCGAGACCTTTGCGCCGGTCGCGAGCTATTTCACCGTCAACGTCTCCTCGCCCAACACGCCGGGCTTGCGCAATCTTCAGGAGGGCGCGCTGCTCGACGAGCTGCTCGGACGCGTGATCGACGCGCGCGAACGCGTCAGGCAGAAGGCCGGCGACACGCCGGTGCTGCTGAAGATCGCGCCTGACCTGAGCCTCGCCCAGCTCGACGACGTCGTGCAGGTCGCGCGCTCGCGCAAGGTGGATGGCATGATCGTGTCGAACACGACGATCGCGCGCCCGAGCACGCTGCGCGAGGAAATGCGCGCGAAGGAGCAGGGCGGCCTGTCGGGCCGGCCGTTGTTCCGCCTCTCGACGCGCATGGTTGCGGAGACCTATGTCCGCGTCGAAGGCGCGTTCCCGCTGATCGGCGTCGGTGGTGTCGACTCCGGCGGTGCGGCGCTGACAAAGATCCGCGCCGGTGCGAGCCTGATCCAGCTCTACTCGTCGCTGGTCTACAAGGGCCTCGGCCTCGTCGACGAGATCAAGCGCGACCTCACCTCGACGCTGCTGCGAACGGGCCGGGATTCGCTCTCCGAGATCGTCGGCGCCGATGCGGCGACGCTGACGGCGGAAGACTGGCCGGGGATGTAAGACGGTCTCGTGCCCCGGGCGCAGCGCAGTGCGCCGCGTCTTCGCGGCGTGATGCGCTGCTGAACCGGGGCCCATGCCACCACACTCTGGGTCCCGGCTCGCGCTTCGCGCGTCCGGGACACGAGAGCTAGATTTTTGAGAACGTCGCCCTGTACAGCGCCGGATACCTTGCGCCCTGCAAGCCGCCGCGCGCCACGTAGAACGCGATCAGCGAACACCACAATCCGGCATTGCCGAACGATTGCAGCGCCCACCACATCCCTAAGAAGATCGCCAGCGAGGCCAGCATCAGATTGCGCATCTCGCGCGCCCAGGTGGCGCCGACATAGATGCCGTCGAAGCCGAAGGCGAAAACGCCGGGGATCGGCGCCATCACGATGAACGGCAGGAACTCGCGCGCCGCGCGGCGGACATCCTCGCTCGCCGTCATGAAGTTGATGATGTTTGGCCCGAACAGCGCGAACAGCACGGCGACGACCAGCGAAAAGCCAAGGCCCCACAGCAGCACCAGCCGGGTCGAATCCGCAAAGCCCCTGGCGTCGCGCGCGCCAAAGGTGCGGCCGCAGAGCTGCTGGGCGGCGTTGGCGAGGCCGTCGAGGAAGAAGGCGCTGACCAGCAGGAAATTGTTGAGCACCGAGTTCGCGGCCAGAGTCACGTCGCCGGCGCGCGCGCCCTTGGCGGTGAAGAACAGGAAGACGGTGATCAGCGCCGCGGTGCGGATCAGGATGTCGGTGTTCACCGACAGCAGCCGCATCAGCTTGGCACGGTCGAACAGAATGGCGCGGGGAACGGCAAAGCCGCCATGCGCATAGCGGCGGCAGACGATGACGCCGAGCAGGAAGCCGATGCCCTCCGACAACAGCGCGGCGATCGCCGCACCGGCAATGCCGGTGTCGTAGACCAGCACCAGCAAAATCGTCGCCGCCATGTTGATGAGGTTGATGACGACTTGCAGCGCCAGCGCCGGATTGGCGCGGGCCTGTCCCACCAGCCAGCCGAGGATGACATAGTTGGCGAACGCGAACGGCGACGACCAGATCCGGATCATGAAATAGGTCTTGGCGGCGTGCGTCACGCCCGCGCTGCCGCCCATCAGATCGAATAGCACGCCGGCCAGCGGCAGCTGCAGCACGATCAGTGCGCCGCCGATCAGGCCGGCGACGATGAAGCCGCGGACCAGGATCACGGTCTCCTCGCGCGTCTCGCCGGCGCCGAGCGCCTGTGCGGTGAAGGCGAGCGTGCTCATGCGCAGGAAGCCGAACAGCCAGAACAGGCAGTCGAAGATGACGGAGGCCATCGCGACGCCGCCGAGCAGGGCGGCATCGTCGAGCCGTCCGATCGCGGTGGTCGAGACCACGCCGATCAGCGGCGTCGTCAGGTTCGCGATCATCGCGGGGCCGGCGATGGCGAAGACCTGGCCGGAGCCGACTTTGGGGTGAGCGGGTGCGTGCATGTCAGGTGCGTGTATCCGACCCCAGCGCCGAATGCACCATCGCGGCCGGCATGGCGTGCTTGCGCCGGCCGCGCAGTTTGGAAAGCCTTACCTCCGCGGCGAGCCGAAGATACGCGACAGCAGCCAGACCGGGACCACGATGACCGCGCCGAGCAGGAAGTAGCGCCACAGCCAGTTCACCGCATCGAATCCGAGATCCCAGATGCGCTGGAACAGAAGGCGAATGCTGATAAGGATATTCCAGGGGTCGAAGCCGATCGCCGCCAGCACGACGCCGACCAGGATCGAGAGCAGCACCAGGCGAAACGCGACCGCCAGCGGCGAGCCGCCGAGAAAGCGGTTCAGGCCATCGCTGTGGCCGGCCGGCAAATCTCTGACGTCGTGGGCCATCGCAGAAAACTCCTCGTGGGGGCTAGCCCCGATTATAGGTCACGGCGGGGCACATGGGGAACCCGCTCGTCGGCGTCAATGGCCGTCGGCGGACGCTGCAACCTTAATTGTTAGTAGGGATTCGTCCGCCTTCAGCATCTTTTCCAGCGTTTCCAGCCGATCGGCCTCCCGTGGCGGCTTGTCCCACCGCAGGCGGCTGATACGGGGAAAGCGCATGGCGACGCCGGATTTGTGCCGCGGTGAGCGCTGCAGCCCTTCGAAGGCGACCTCCAGCACCAGCCCCTTGTCCGCTTCGTGCACGACATGACGCACCGGGCCGAACTTCTCCGTGGTGTTGCGGCGGACGAAGCGGTCGATCTGGAGCAGCTCCTCGTCGGTGAAGCCGAAATAGGCTTTGCCGACCGGCACCAGCTCCTCACCGTTCTCGGTCTCGGTCCAGACGCCAAAGGTGTAGTCGGAATAATAGGACGAGCGCTTGCCGTGGCCGCGCTGCGCATACATCAGCACGGCATCGATGATGTGCGGGTCGCGTTTCCACTTCCACCATTGGCCCTTCGGCCGTCCCGGCAGGTAAGGTGCATCGCGCCGCTTCAGCATCACGCCTTCGACGGCGTCGGCATCCTCGCCCGCGCCGGCGCTCGCGGGATCGGCGCGCGCGGCGGTGAGGGCGTCCCAATTCGCGAAGGGAACGGTGGGCGAGAGATCAATGCGGGGATCGCTAAGCTTTGCGATGAAGGTCTCCAGCCGCGCGCGCCGTTCCGAGAACGGCAACTCGCGCAGATCGTTCGCGTCGTCGCCGAGCAGATCATAGGCGCGCAGGTGGATCGGAAATTCCTTGATCAGCTTCGGCGAGACGATTTTGCGGTTGAGCCGCTGCTGCAGGACGTTGAAACTCTGCACGCGGCCCTCGCGCAGGATCAGCAGTTCGCCGTCGATCGCACCGGGCAGGCGCAGCGACGGCACCAGATCGGGAAAGCTCCGCGTGATGTCCTCGCCCGTGCGTGAATAGAGCCGCGCGGTGATCTGCCCATGATCATCGCGCCCGGCAACCGCCTGCACGCGGATGCCGTCCCATTTCCATTCGGCGATGTAGTCGGCGGGATCGAGGCTTGCGAAATCGCTGTCTTCGATCGCATGCGCCAGCATCACCGGGCGGAACGACGCGGGATCGCGATTGACAGGCTTTTCGGCGTGACCTTCCAGCCACGCGAACAGGTCGAGATAGGGCGGGCTGAGGCCCGGCCAGATCAGCTCGACCTCATGCGGGTCCTTGTCGCCGAGCGCGGCGGCTGCGGTCTTGGCGAGGCGCGCCGAGATGCCGATGCGCATGGCACCGGTGACGAGTTTCAGCAGCGCCCAGCGGCCGGTCTCGTCGAGCTCGTCGAGCCAGCGTTCGAGCTGCCTCGGCAGCTCGGACTTGCCGAGCGTGCGCAGCGTGGTGACGACTTCGGTGAGGGTCGGCGGAGGTGGGTTGTTGTGGTTGCTTGGCTGGAGCGCGTCACTGGCGTCTCGCCCGCGGTACCCCTCTCCCTGACCCTCCCCCGCAAGGGGGGAGGGAACGGTGAGAGTTGTGCGTCCATCACTCGCTGAATCACTATCAGTCGCCGAACTCGCCTGTCGCTCCGCACGCAACTGCGCTCCCTCCCCCCTTGCGGGGGAGGGTGGGGGAGAGGGGTGGCCCGGAAAAGATTGCAAATTGGTTTGCGCCTTCGGCCACATCAGCGCCACCGTCTCCGAGAGATCGCCAACATAATCGTAGCTCAACCCGAACAGCACCTCATCGGTGCGCGAGGCAATGAGATCGCGGATCAGCGCGGGCTTGGCGTGCTTGAAGCTGAGCGCGCCGGTGAGTGCGGCCAGCGCGTAGCCGCGATCGGGATCGCCGACGTCGCGAAAGTAGCCGGTGAGCAGCCGCAGCTTGTTGTTGCGGCCGGGCTCGTAGGCGAGGCGGTCCAGGAGTTCGGCGAAGCGGTTCATGCCTCGGCCTCGCCGGGAGCCGCCGGCTCGCTTTCTTCCTCCTCGCCATAGCCGACGAGATCGAGCGGCCGTGCCCGCAGACGTCGCGTCTTGCACCAATGCACCAGCGCGTCTTCCTGGCCGTGGGTGACCCAGATCTCGCCGGCGCCGGTCGCCGCGATCGTCGCGGTGAGGCCGTCCCAATCGGCGTGGTCGGAGATCACCAGCGGCAGTTCGATGCCGCCCTGCCGCGCGCGGGCGCGCACGCGCATCCAGCCCGAGGCGAAGGCGGTGACGGGATCGGGAAAGCGCCGGGCCCAGATATCCGACGTCGCGGACGGCGGTGCCAGCGTGATGGTGCCGGCGAGCTGAGCCTTCTTCATGCCGGCCACAGGCCTAAGCTCGCCGAGGTCGATGCCGCGGCTCTGGTAGTAATAGGTGATCTTTTCCATCGCGCCATGCAGGTAGATCGGCGCGTCATAGCCGGCCTGCCGCAGCAGCGCGATCACGCGCTGGGCCTTGCCGAGCGAATAGGCGCCGACGAGATGGGCGCGTTCCGGAAACAGCGCGACCGAGGCCAGCAGCTTCTTCACCTCGCCCGCTGCATCGCCATGGCGAAACACCGGCAGGCCGAACGTGGCCTCGGTGATGAAGACGTCGCAGGGCACCAGCTCGAACGGGACGCAGGTCGGGTCGGGCGCATCCTTGTAGTCGCCGGAGGCGACGATGCAAGTGTCCCCACACGTCACGGCGATCTGCGCCGAGCCCAGCACGTGGCCGGCCGGGTGGAATTTGGCGGTGACATCGCCGAGCCTGATCTCCTCGCCATAGCTGATCACTTGCGTCGCGCCGGCAAAGTTCTCGCCATAGCGCAACCGCATCATGTCGAGCGTTTCCTGCGTCGCCAGCACGGCGCCATGGCCGGCGCGGGCATGATCGGAATGGCCGTGGGTGATCAGGGCCCGCTCCACGGGCCGGACGGGATCGATGTGGAAGCCGCCCGGCTTGCAGCACAGGCCGTCAGCAGTTGGCAGCAGGATGTCTTGCGGGCGCATGGTCGTCATATAGGAAGGTCGTGCTCCAAATTAACCCGTCATGCGCGGGCTTGACCCGCGCATCCATCCTCTTAAAGAGGTCTCTTTTGATGGATTTCCGGGTCAAGCCCGGCAATGACAATCGGTTCCTCCAATGCCTCTCCGCCTGTTCCAATCCTCCGGCGATCTCATGGCCGACCGCCGTTTCGAGTTCGCACGCGACCTGCAGCTCAAGGGCGATCTGCCCGCCGCCGCCGATCTGATCGAGCAGGCCATCGAGCTCGCGCCTGACTTCACCTCGGCCTGGTTCACGCTCGGCGAAATCCGTCAGCAGCTTGGCGAGCGCGACAAGGCCATCGCGGCATTCCGCAAAGCGCGTGAGTCCGACCCGGAGGACCAGCATGGCGCCCATTTGCATCTGATCCGGCTCGGCGACGCGCAATTGTCGGAAATGCCAAAAGCCTATGTGCAGGCGCTGTTCGATCAATACGCGCCGCGCTTCGAGCACGTCCTGATCAACGATCTCGACTACCGCGCGCCTTCGCTGATCTTCAAGGCGGTGGTGGCGGCGCGCGTGGCTGCGAAGAAGCCGGCCTTCTTCAAACGCACCATCGATCTCGGCTGCGGCACCGGACTTGCGGCGGCCGCCTTCGCAAAGCAGGTCGATCATTTTATCGGCATCGACCTCTCACCCGGCATGATCAAGGAGGCGCGGACGACGGAGCTTTATGCCGAGCTCGAGGTCGCCGACATGATCGAGGGCTTGCGCGGCAAGCCTGAGACAAGCGCGAACCTCGTCGTTGCCGCGGATGCCTTCGTCTATCTCTCCGATCTCGCGCCTGTTCTTGTCGAGGCCAGGCGCGTGCTGGCATCGGGCGGCGTGCTCGCCTTCACGCTGGAGACGCATGCGGGCGATGGCGTCGTGCTCGGCGAAGGCCTGCGCTATGCCCATTCGGCGGAATATGTGCGTGGTGCGATTGCGAAGGCCGGGCTGAAGCTGCTGACGCTGGAGCCGTGCTCGCCGCGCAACGAGAACAACGAGCCGGTGCGCGGTCTCGTCATCGTCGCCGAGAAAACTTAAAGAGAAAACTTGAGTCTAGGCGCTAAACACGCGGCAATTTAGCGTCACTGCGTCATCAGGCGACGAACTTCCTACTTGCGAGCCGTGCGGATGCCAGCACAATGCGCGCATTAGGGAGAGAAACAACAATGACGAAGAATCCATCGCGGCGCGATGTCGGCGCCGCCGCGCTCGCCACCATCGCTGCATCCGTCCTGCCCGCGCCTTACGTCTGGGCCGCGGAGAAAAAATACGATGCCGGCGCCAGCGACACCGAGATCAAGATCGGGCAGACCGTGCCGCATTCCGGTCCCGGCTCGCTCTATGGCGTGCTCGGTCGCGTCGGCGAGGCCTATTTCCAGATGCTCAATGAAGGCGGCGGCATCAACGGACGCAAGGTCAACTTCCTCACCCTCGACGATGCCTACAGCGCGCCGAAATGTGTCGAGGCGACGCGGCGCCTGGTCGAGCAGGAGGAGGTGCTGGCGCTCTACGGCTCGCTCGGCACCGCGCCGCAAACGGCCGTGCACAAATATCTGAATTCCAAGGGCGTGCCGCAGCTGCTGCTCAACACCGGTGCCTCGAAGTGGAACAACCCGAAGGAGTTCAAATGGACGATGGCGGGCTTGCCGCTGTATCCGACCGAAGCGCGCATCCTCGCCAAGCATGTCCTCGCCGTGAAGCCGAACGCCAGGATCGGCATCCTCTATCAGAACGACGATTTCGGCCGCGACTTCCTTGGGCCCTTCAAGAAGGTGCTCGCGGATGCCGGCGGCGCCGCGCAGGTGATCATGGAGCAGACCTACGACCTCACCGATCCGACGGTCGATTCCCAGCTGATCAATCTCTCCAAGTCGGGCGCGGACGTTTTCTACAACATCTCCACCGGCAAGGCGTCGTCGCAGTCGATCCGCAAGGTCGCCGAGCTCGGCTGGAAGCCGCTGCAGCTGCTCTCGGCCGGCTCGACCGGCAAATCCATTCTCAGCGCCGCCGGCTTCGAAAATGCCAAGGACATCGTCTCGATCAGCTATGCGAAGGATGCCGGGCCTGGCCGTTGGGAAAAGGATCCGGGCCCGATGGCGTTCGAGGAGCTGCGCAAGAAATATCTGCCGAACATCGCGCCCGACAACACCATCGCTTATGCCGGCTACGGCCAGGCCGTCACCATGGGCGAAATCCTGCGCCGCTGTGGCGATGAGCTGACCCGGGCCAATGTGCTGAAGCAGGCCTCCAACCTCAACGGCTTCCACTCCCCGTTCTTCCTCGACGGCGTCACTTACAGCTACACCCCCGACGACTACACACCGATGAAGACGCTGTTCACCCAAATCTTCAACGGCAAGGACTGGGACGTCTCGGACGGGCCCGTGGTGGAGTAGAGTCTCCGCTGCCTCTTCCCCTCTCCCCGCCTGCGGGGAGAGGGTAGGGTGAGGGGGAGCCTCCGCGGGGACGGAAGCAGATGGACTCGCGGAGACTCCCCCCTCACCCGGAATTCGCGCTTGCGCGCAAATTCCGACCTCTCCCCGCACGCGGGGCGAGGTGAGAACCCACCCCTCGACGAACCCGCCCCCACGGCTTACCTGTGATGCCGTGCCGCCCCGCATCCTCAAAATCCCGGCTGATCCGGCCGCGCTGCTGTTGCCCGACCGCTTCCAGCAATGGTTCGCGGGGCGCGGCTGGTCGCCGCGCGAGCATCAGCTGGCGCTTCTGGAGAAGGCGCGTGAGGACCGATCGGCGCTGCTGATCGCGCCGACCGGTGCCGGCAAGACGCTGGCGGGATTTTTGCCGACGCTGGTCGAGCTGAGCTCTGCGAGCGTTGGTTCTGCGAAATCCGTGGTCTCCACGGGCCGCTCCGTTCAGCGCAGCGCCGGTCTGCACACGCTCTACATCTCGCCGCTGAAAGCGCTCGCCGTCGACATCGCGCGCAACCTCGAGCGCCCGATCGCCGAGATGAACTTGCCGATCAAGGTCGAGACCCGCACCGGCGACACGCCGGTGTCGCGGCGCCAGCGGCAGCGACGCTATCCGCCTGATATTCTGCTGACGACACCCGAACAGCTCGCGCTGCTGCTCTCCTCCGACGACGCGCCATTCCTGTTCTCCTCGCTCAAGCGCATCGTGCTCGACGAGTTGCACGCGCTCGTCACGTCGAAGCGCGGCGATCTGCTCTCGCTGGGCCTTGCGCGACTCTGGCGGCTGACGCCGCAGATACGTGCCATCGGCCTATCGGCAACCGTCGCCGAGCCGGACCAGCTCGCGCGCTTCCTGGTGCCGCAACCCGGCGGCAACGAAGCTGCGGCCGACATCGTCGTCGCCGGCGGCGCCGCGCCGCCGCAGGTGGAGATGCTGGATACGCGCGAGCGGCTGCCCTGGGCCGGCCATGGCGCGCGTCACGCGCTCGCCGAAGTCTACGAGCTGATCAAGCAGAACAAGACGACGCTGGTCTTCGTCAACACCCGCAGCCAGGCCGAGATGCTGTTCCAGGATCTCTGGCGCATGAACGATGACGGCCTTGCCATCGCGCTGCATCACGGCTCGCTCGATGTCGCCCAGCGCCGCAAGGTCGAGGAAGCCATGTCGGCGGGTCGTTTGCGCGGCGTTGTCTGCACCTCGTCGCTCGATCTCGGCATCGACTGGGGCGATGTCGATCTCGTCGTCAATATCGGCGCGCCCAAGGGCTCCTCGCGCCTGATGCAGCGCATCGGCCGCGCCAATCACCGCCTCGATGAAGCATCGCGCGCGGTGCTGGTGCCGGCGAACCGTTTCGAGGTGCTGGAGTGCCGCGCCGCGATCGATGCCATCGCCGAGAATGCGCAGGACACGCCGCCCTTGCGCACGGGCGGGCTCGATGTGCTGGCCCAGCACGTGCTCGGCTGCGCCTGCGGCGAACCGTTCCTGAGCGATGATCTCTTCGAAGAGGTCCGTACGGCCGCGCCCTATGCCGGTCTCGCGCGCGACGATTTCGACGACGTCGTCGATTTCGTCGCCACCGGCGGCTACGCGCTGAAAACCTATGAGCGCTTCGCCCGCATCAAGCAGGACAAGCAGGGCCGCTGGCGCGTCGCCAATCCAAAAGTGCGGCAGAGCTATCGGCTCAATGTCGGCACCATCGTCGAGGAGCCGATGCTGAAGGTGCGGCTGGTGCGGGGACGTTCCACCGGCAGCGGTTCGACCGGCGCCATCGCGCGCGGCGGCCGCGTGCTGGGGGAGATCGAGGAATATTTCATCGAAGGCCTCACGGCCGGCGACACCTTCGTGTTCGGCGGCGAAGTCGTGCGCTACGAGGCGCTGGCCGAGGACCAGGTCTACGTCTCCCGCGCCAGCGACAAGGACCCGAAAGTGCCGTCCTACATGGGCGGCAAGTTTCCGCTCTCCACCTATCTCGCCGAGCGCGTCCGCCGCATCCTCGATGATGCCAGCGCCTGGAATGGCCTGCCCGAGCAGGTGCGCGACTGGCTGTCGCTGCAAAAGGACGTCAGCAGAGTGCCCGGCGTCCGCGAGTTGCTGGTCGAGACCTTTCCCCGCGGCAACAAGCACTACCTCATCTGCTATCCCTTCGAGGGCCGGCTCGCGCATCAGACGCTCGGCATGCTGTTGACGCGTCGTCTCGAGCGCGCCCGCGCGCGGCCGCTCGGTTTCGTCGCCAATGAATATGCAGTGGCGATCTGGGGGCTCGGCGATGCCTCCTTCATGATCCGCCACGGCCAGCTTGATCTCGATGCGCTGTTCAACCCGGATATGCTGGGCGACGATCTCGAAGCCTGGCTCGCTGAGTCCGCGCTGATGAAGCGCACGTTTCGTAATTGCGCGCTGATCTCAGGCCTGATCGCGCGCCGCTTCACCGACGAAGACAAGAGCCGCCGTCAGGTGCTGTTCTCGACCGATCTCGTCTACGATGTCTTGCGAAAACACCAGGCCGACCACGTCCTTCTGCGCGCCGCGCGTGCCGATGCCGCCACCGGCCTGCTCGATCTGCGCCGTCTCGGCGGCATGCTCGCCCGCATCCAGGGCCACATCACCCACCGGGAACTCGACCGCGTCTCCCCGCTCGCCGTCCCCGTGATGCTGGAAATCGGCCGCGAGTCAGTTTATGGCGAAGCTGCAGACGAGCTGTTGGCCGAAGCCGCCGACGAGCTGGTCAAGGAAGCGATGTCGTAGAGAATTTTGCCAGTGAGGCGCGCAACCCTATCCATATCGTCATGCCCGGGCTTGACCCGGGCATCCACGTCTTTGCTTCAGCAAGAGCGTGGATGGCCGGGACAAGCCCGGCCATGACGGCGCAAGGGGCACTCTCCATTACTTCAACGCTGGCAATGGACGTTGCCGGTGTTTCATTCCACGCCGATCTCTCCGGCGCCCTCTATTGGGAAGAGCAGCGCCTGCTCGTCGTCTCCGATCTGCATCTGGAAAAGGGGTCCAGCTTCGCCACGCGCGGCGTGCTGCTGCCGCCTTACGACACGCTGGCAACGCTCAGCCGCCTCGCTGCTGTCATCTCCCGCCATGATCCCAAAACCGTCATCGCGCTCGGCGACAGCTTTCACGATCGTTCCGCGCATGAGCGCCTGTCGGCGGACGACCGCGACGCCGTCGCAGCACTCCAGGCCGGCCGCGACTGGATCTGGATCTCAGGCAATCACGATCCGATGCTGCCGCGCGATCTCGGCGGCACCGTCGCCGACGAGGTCTCAATCGGCCCGATCACCTTCCGCCACGAGCCATCAGGCGCGCATGGCGAGATTGCGGGCCATCTGCATCCCAAGGCCCGTGTCTCCGCGCGCGGCCGTTCGATGGAGCGGCGTTGTTTCGCCAGCGACGGCCTACGCGCCGTGATGCCCGCCTTCGGCGCCTATGCCGGCGGCCTCAGCATCCGCGATGCGGCGTTCGCGAAGATCTTTCCGAGCAATGGTTTTGTCGCACATCTGCTCGGCGACCGCCGCGTCCACGCGATCGCCGCGTCGCGCTGTTATTGAAGCGGGTTCCGCCTCGATTGAACACTCTCTCCATGCGCACAACTGCGCTCCCTCCCCCCTTGCGGGGGAGGGCGGGGGAGAGGGGTAGCCCAGCAAAAGGTTTATCTGTCTGCGTTCGCCCGAATGGAGAGAATCCCCGTGTGGACCCCTCTCCCTAACCCTCCCCCGCAAGGGGGGAGGGAACGCACCGACATCGCGGCCGCAGATTGCGACAACCGAAACGGCTCACGCCGCCTTCGCCTGCACGTTGTCGCAGAACTCCGCCAGCCGGTCCGCGAGCCGCAGCGTTGCCGGGCTCGCATCCGGCGCGGCCATCAGCGCCACCTCCGTCTTGTTGATCGGCGCAAAGCCCTCCTTGGCCGTCAGCACGCGGTGATCCGATTGGATTGACATCTCCGACAGGATGCTCAGCCCCATGCCGGCAGCGACCGCGGCCTGGATGGCGGAGAGACTCGATGAGGTGTAGGCGGTGTGCCAGGCGCGGCCCGTGCTTTCCAGCGCGTGGATGGCGCCGGCGCGATAGACGCAGCCGAGCGGAAAGCCGATCAGCGGCACTGATGGCACGTCGACGTCGACCGGATGGCTCTTGCTGGTGACCCAGTGCACTCGCTCCGGCCACACCGCGATCGCGCCCTTCGCGCCAGCCTCGCGCTTGTAGAGCGCAAGGTCGAGCTCGCCGCGTTCGAGATCGCGGGCGAGGTGCTTGCTCTGGTCGGCGCGCACGTCGAGGCGTAGCCGCGGATGCGAGCGCGAGAACGCGCCCAGCAGCTTCGTCAGCCGGTAGGCCGCGAAATCCTCGGGGATGCCGAGCCGGATCGCGCCTTCGCCGCCCGGCTGCCGCAGCACGTCGCGCGCTTCTTCCGCGAGCGCGAGCAGCCGCCGCGCATAGGACAGCAGCCGCTCGCCGGCCTCGGTCGGGCGCACGTCCTTGCCGTCGCGGTGCAGCAGTACCTGGCCGACATCCTCCTCCAGCCGCTTGATCTGCTGGCTCACGGTCGATTGCGTGCGGTGGACGCGCTCGCCGGCGCGGGTGAAGCCGCCGGCCTCGACCACCGAGACGAAGCTGCGCAGAAGCTCGAGATCGAGCACATCAGCCTCCATTCGAAAATCCACTGACCTAGAGTTAATCATTTAATTTCCAAATGGCAAGCGGCGTCCTTAGATCGAGGGCTCAGGAGAATGCCTCATGTCCCTTGCGCCTTCGATTTCGGTTCCCCGCACCCGCTTCAACACGCTGCCGCTCGCCATCGGCCTGTTTTGCCTGCTCTGGAGCTATGCCTTCGTCGCCGGCAAGATCGGCGTCACCCATTGCCCGCCGTTGATCCTGCTCGCCGCCCGTTTCTCGCTCGCCGGCATCTTGATCCTCGGTGCCACGCTGATCCGCGGCGACTGGTCGTTGTCGTGGCGCGACGTCCTGGTCTTCAGCGTGATCGGCATCGCCAACAACGCGCTCTATCTCGGGCTCGGCTATACCGGCCTGCAATCGGTCTCCGCCGGTCTCGGCGGCCTGATCGTTTCGACCAATCCGGTGTTCACGGCCGCGCTCGCCGCAACGCTGCTCGGTGAGGGTATGACATGGCGCAAGGCGAGCGGCCTCCTGCTCGGCATTATCGGCGTCACGGCTATCGTCTGGCATCGCCTCTCGGTCGGCACCGACTCACCGCACGGCATCGTCTTCACGCTGGCTTCGCTCGCCTCGATCGTATCAGGCACCATCCTGTTCAAGCTGCTCGCGCCGAAGGGCTCGTTGTGGATCGGCAATGGTGTGCAGAACATCGCTGCGGGCATCGTGCTCGCGCCAGTCGCGTTCACCTTCGCCGATGTCCACGCGATCGACTTTACGCCGGGCCTGATCGGTGCCTTCGCCTTTCTCGTGCTCGGCGGCTCGATCCTCGCCTCCTGGCTCTGGTTTCATCTCCTGAAGGTGTGTGGCGCGACCGCGGCCAGTGCCTATCACTTCTTGATGCCGCCGCTCGGCATGCTGTTCGCCTTCATCGTGCTCGGCGAGCATGTCGAGGCGCGCGACTTGCTGGGGATCATTCCAGTGGCGCTCGGCATTTACCTGGTGACGCGCCCTGCGAAGGCGGCTTCTTAAAAACACCTGCGGCTCCTGGAGCCCGGCGTGCCGACGACTGTGGAGGCCATCGCTGCTTCAACCGTCATTCCGGGGCGGCGCGAAGCGTCGAGCCCGGAATCCATCGCGCCATCAACTCTGCGGACGGATGGATTCCGGGTTCGCGCTGCGCGCGCCCCGGAATGACATCATTGAATCAATGCGCGGCTGACGCCGACTTCTTCGTCGCGACCGGCTTCGGCGTGGGCTTGGTGGCCGCCTGCGGCGCGCTGTCCCAGCCGCCGGCGGGCGTCGCCACATTGACGGCGTCGTCGGGCTGCGGCTCGGCGCTGAAAGTCTGGATCGCGAGCTTGGCGGCGGCGAGCGATTGCGGGTCGAGGCGTTTTGCGACGTCGTCGCGCTTGCCGGACGCGTCGCCGTCGCCCTGGGCGGCAGCAAGGCTGAACCACTTATAGGATTCGGCGAGGTTCTGTTCGACGCCGATGCCGCGGGCGTAGAGGATGCCGAGGTTGAACTGGCTGTCGGCGACGCCGCGATCGGCGGCTTTCCGGAACCACTGCGCCGCGCTCTTGTAGTTGGCGCCGCGTCCGCCGCCATCGGCATCGAGCACCGCGAGATTGTGCATCGCCTTGGCGTTGCCGCGCTCGGCGGCCTGCGTGTAGTAGCGGCGGGCGATGTCGGCGTCTTTCTTCACACCCAGGCCCTTTTCGTAGAGCGTGCCGAGGCGGAAGGTCGCGGGCACCACGCCGGCCTGCGACGCTCGGTCGTACCATTTGGCGGCTTCGTCGTAATTCGCAGCCACGCCCTTGCCTTCGGCAAAGCGCACGCCGATCTCGTAGGCCGCGGTCGCATCGCCCTTCATCGCAGCGGCGCGAAGGGCGGGACCGGCGATGCCGTCAGGCAGCTTCTCGCTCGGCGGGACCTGAACGACGCTCAGTCGTGCGCGGCTCGTGCCCGACAGCGCACCGGTGATGTCGCTATTCGCCGCGGTCGGGGCCGCAGCAGCAGGGGCGGGCGGAATTTCGACCGAAGCCGTGCTGCCGGCCGGCGCCGGCGCGGCATTGTTCAGCGACTGCTTCCCGATCGGCGTCGGCGACGTCATCGACGGCGTCACCTGCTCGGGCGCGGCGGGCTTGATCTCGACCGGCGCCTGTGGCGCGGGCTGGCCTGATGTATTTTCCATCGCCTGCGGCGCCGGCTGCGTGCTGCCGCCTTCGAGCAGGTTCATCGCCATCTTGAAAGTGCCGAGCACGATCACGACCACGCTCGCGCCAACCAGCAGCGAGCGGATCTTCGACGTGATGGTCGATCCGCCTTCCGAGCCTGCGGCCTGTCCTTTTCCCTGGCTCTTGTCCTTGACGCGGGCCGCGATGGCAGCCTTGGCGCCACGGGCGGGCTTCTCGGGCGGCTGCGCGGCGGCCGCTTGAGCGGCGCGGCGCGCGGCCGCGATGAAGCTCGACGACGACACCGGCTCCTTCGGAGCTGCGGGAATGTCGCTGATCGCGCTTTCGGACGCGGCGATGCGCTCTGACGGCGTGGCGGGGCGACCGCTCGGACGCGTCCCGGGCTCGAGCGGATGATCCGGCGGCAGTTCGGGTGCGATGGCAGCGCGCGCCGGCGCCGTATGTGGCTCGAGGATCTCGCTGATCGCGCGCGGCGGAACCGGCTGTGCCATCGGCACCGGCGGCGGCGCTGCGGGGGCGGCGGCGTGGAATTCGCGCGGCGCGGCCACGAAGGCGGACTGCGCCGGCTGCTGAGCGGCGGGATTCGGCAGCTCGGGCTTCGGATCGTATTTCGGCTGCGGCGGCTGTGGCTGCCATTGCTCGTGCGCCATCGCCGCCGACTCGACCGCAGCTGCCATCGCCATGGGCGCAGCCACCGGCTGTGGTGCAGGGGCAGGAACAGGAGCAGGCGCGGGCGGCGCGGTGCGCACGGCGCGCAAATCGCCCTCGATCATGGCGAGACGATCGACGACATGGCCGAGCGTGTTGTGCACGGCCTCCAGCGAATCCTGGGTGCTGCGGTTGGTCTCGGCCTGGCTGTAGCGGATGTCGGACAGCTCGCGCTTGACGAGGTCGACCATGCCGGAATCCGGCGGCGGTGCCGAATTGCGGCTCTCGGCGAGCGCGGAATAGGTGGCCTGCTGCCGCTCCAGGTGCCGCAGGATGTCGTGCAGCCCGTCCTCGACACGGCTGAAGTTTCCGCCGCGCTGATCCGAGGCGGCCTCGATCCGCTCCAGCAGGTAGGAGACCCGCTGCTCCAGATGCGTGAAGGTCGACGCCGAATCGTTGCCGACCTGCATGCGGTCGAAACGATCCGACAGCGCGCGGATCGCGGCTTCCAGATGTTCGGTGCTCTCGGCAGGCTGAGGCCGCTCGCGCGTTTCCAGCGCCGCGGTGAGCGCGGCGATACGCTGCTCCAGCACGGCAAAGCTGTCGCCGCGGTCGGAGGCGCGGTTGACCTGGTCGACCTTGGACGCCAGCAGCTGCACGTCCTCGGAGAGGCGTGCCAGCGCTTCGTTGGAAGCGACGTTCGAGACGATGCCGCGCAGCGCCGCGATCGCGCCTTCGAGCTGGCGCACCGTCGAGGGATCGTCATTGGCGCGCAGGATCATGTCGAGCTTGCCGCCGAGATTGCGGATCGCCTCGTCATAGCCGGTGAGCTGCTCGGCCGGGGTCAGCGTGCGCAGCACCTGCTTGATGTCGGACAGCGCGCGTTCGATGCCGGACAGAACCTGGCCGTCGGTGCCGTTGGAGCGGGTCTCGTCGATGCGCCGGTGCAGCGAGCGGATCTCGTTCTCGATCGATTCGATCGCGCGGCGCGGCATCGCCTCGGTGATGGCCTGGCGGATCTCGGCGAGCTCGGACCGGAAGGCGTTGATGGCCTGCGCGGTGTTGTCGGGACGCTGCAGCGACTCGATCTGGCTCGTGATCTTGAGCAGATGGCGCTCGAGCGACGAGAAGTCCGGCCCTGCTTGCGGAGGCGGCGGCGCGTAGGCCGGCGCCATCGGCGGAGCATAGGGAGCGGCGGAAGGCGCGATCGACGGCGCCGCGCGCGGCGGCATCTGCCGCGGCGCAAATCCGTCGAGCTCGCTCTGCCGCGCGGTGATCTCGGCAACCGCGACGTCGAACGAGGCGGGGCTCAAGGGAGGCGAGTTGCGATAGACCTGGGCTGCCGCGCGCTCGACCGCATCGGCCTGGCGCTGGCGCGATTCAACGGGTGAGGGGGCAGGGGCCGGACGCGGCGCCTGAAATTGCTGCGCTTGAGGCTGCTGGGGCCGTGAAATCTGCGACAGCCGGGCATCGAGCCGCGAGATCGCATCGTTGAGCTGGCGGGCGACACCCTGCTCGCGCGACACGTCCTGTCGTGAGGCGTCCTGGCGCGGTGCGGCCGGCTTTGAAATCCGTTCGATCTGCTGGGTGATCGCGTCGAGCCGCTGATGGATGTCGGCGACTTCGCGGCTTTCCTGGCTAGGCATCTGCTGAGCGCGCGGATCAGGACGTTGATCCTGACGCGGCTGCTCGTAAGGAGAGCGAAAGTTCGGCGGGGCAGTCTCGCCGAGCGTGGAGTTCAGCCAATCGTTGAGTGACATGCCGGCACGGCGCGCAGCAGCTTCGGCCCGCTCCCTGACGGATGGATCGATGCCGTCAACACTCCACGATACGCGCGAATTCATGACTCTGTCCGGTTCCGACTCCGGCGCCCCACCCGGCGCCTCCAGTCTCCCCACGCGTTCCGTCTGCAAGACAATCGAATTCGGCGCGGGTCGTCTGCCTCGAAATCAGACTTTTGTCCGTTACGGTAAATAACGGGTTAAGGAAGCCGTCGCCGGTGTCTTAAAGTTGGGCGGCTGGAACCTTCTGCCTGCGTCGACACGCCGACAAAAATTTCGCCACGGGCCTGATCGGATCGTCTCAGGGGTAAGTGAGTGCCGCGACCGGCGCTCAGCCTGAGATTGTTGCTGATATGAAATGGTTGCTCGTGGCCGCGCTGGCGGCCGGCTTGGTATCGCCCGCCTTTGCCGCCGATGCCCCGGCGGCAAAGCCCGTGGAGAAGGCGCCGGCGCCCGCTGGCTTCAACTGGACGAGCTGCTATGTCGGCGTCCAGGGCGGCGGCTCCTGGGGCAAGAGCGAGCATGTCGCGCGTTCCAGCGCTGCCGCGGGTTCTACGATCACAGGTACGTTCAATCTCACCGGGGGTGTCGCGGGAGGAGCTTTCGGCTGCGATTTCCAGGTCGAGAAGACGGTGCTCGGCTTCGAGAACGACGCGTCCTGGACCAACAAGCACGGCTCCGCGCAGGACCGGCCGCCGTTCGATGGTGCTGCCCTGAGCAGCACCCGTGAGAAGTGGATCGACATGTTCCGCGGCCGCGTCGGCTACGCGCTCGATCAGTTTTTGATCTACGGCACCGCCGGCGTCGCCTTCGCCGGGACCGGCGTCACCGTTTCATTCCCAGCAGCACAGATTACTGAATCCAAGACCCGTACCGGTCTCGCGGCCGGCCTTGGCGGTGAATGGGCAGCGTGGACCGATAGCTGGGGCGCGGTAAGCTTCAAGCTCGAATATGTTCATGTCGATTTCGGCAGCAAGCGTTACATTGATCCCCCCGTCCGGATCGGCACGTCGACCGTTGCTACCCGCGATGTCAGGCTGACCGACGACATCGTCCGCGCCGGTATCAACGTCCGCTTCAACTGGGACAACAAACCCGTCGTCACGAAGTTCTAGGCGCCGCGCCGGCGCCTAACCCTTGCCCTCCCGCTTGCCGTCGTCCAGCGGCACCACGGTGGCCTTGCCTGACATCGCCGACAGCGCATCGAGCGCCTCCTCGCAGAAATCGGCCACCATCTGCTCGTGCCGCGCGCCGAGGCGCAGCAGCAGGAGATTGCCGAGGTCGAGCACGCCAGAAGCAGTCCCTTCCGGGAAGCGCTTTTTCAGGATTCGCTCATAGTTCTCGTGCCGGTCGCGGTGATGCTCCAGGCGGTCCATCAGGTCGGTGCGTACAGGCTCGATGTCGATGCTGTCGAGGGCGTGCAGCCGCACCAGCAAATCGTCCTTGATCGAGGGCGGGGTGCTCGGCCGCGCGGCCCAGTGCCGCAGCGCTGTTCGGCCCTCCGGAGTCAGCGTATAGATGAGCTTGTTGGGCTTGCCTGATTGCACGACCTCGCGGCCCTGGATGTAGCCGCGGTCGCGCAGCTTGGAGAGCTCGCGGTAGATTTGCTGGTGGTCGGCCTTCCAGAAGAAGCCGACCGAGGAGTCGAACGTCTTGGCGAGTTCGTAGCCCGTCATCGGACGTTCCGTGAGGCATGCGAGGATTGCGTCGCCCAGTGCCATGTGACCTGCCTCCCCGTGACCTTGACCAACCAGCTTGACTTTATGCGTATCGACGCATATGCGTCAATGTGCATATGCGGTGCGTCAGGGCCGAGTCCACGGACCGACGCAATAACTGAGCGGAATCAACCTTCTCGCTACTGTGCATGGGGTTGTTTTCGCCTGTTTGCCAAGGCGTTCGATTCAAGGGAGGCACCCTGACCATGACCGGTCTCGATTCCTGGTACAGCTTCATGAAGTCCCATGACAGCAAGGCGCTGTGGGAGCTGCTTCATCCGGACGCCGTGTTCGAAAGCCCGGTCGTGCACTCGCCGCAGCGCGGCCGCGACATCACCTTCAAATATCTCGCCAGCGCCGAGAAGGTGCTCGGCGGTCCGGGCTTCATTTATGTCGGCGAATGGACAAGCGCCAACGGCGCCGTGCTCGAATTCAAGACCATGATCGACGGCATCGAGATCAACGGCGTCGACATCATCACCTTCGATGCCGAGGGCCGCATCACAAATTTCAAGGTGATGGTACGTCCGCTCAAGGCCATCAACATGCTGCACCGCCTGATGGCGGAGCAGCTCGCCGCCCAATCCTAATTCAGCATCATCACTTCAAGGCTTGCCGGGAGACCACCATGCCGATCTACAAAGCCCCCGTCGAAGACGTGAACTTCCTGCTCAACGACGTCTTCCAGATCGACCGCTACGACAACCTCGCCGGCTTCTCCGATGCGTCGAGCGACGTGCGCGAGGCGATTTTGGGCGAAGCCGCCAAGCTCGCCGAAGAGGTGCTGCAGCCGCTCAATCGTGTCGGCGATCTCGAAGGCTGCAAGCGTGCAGACGACGGCAGCGTCACCACGCCGAAGGGATTCAAAGAGGCCTTCAAGCAGGTCGCCGAGGGCGGCTGGCTTGGTCTCTCCGCACCGACCGAGTTCGGCGGCCAGGGCCTGCCGGTGACGCTGTCGCAGGCGGTCAACGAATTCCAGTGCTCGGCCAACATGGCGTTCTCGATGTATGGCGGCCTGACCATGGGTGCGACTGCGGCGCTGATCGTCCACGGCTCGCCCGAGCAGAAGAAGACCTACGTGTCGAAGATGGTCGCCGGCGAGTGGACCGGCACCATGAACCTGACCGAGCCGCAATGCGGCACGGATCTCGGCATGCTCCGCACCAAGGCGGTGCGCCAGGCCGATGGTTCCTTCAAGATCACGGGCACCAAGATCTTCATCTCGGCCGGTGAGCATGATCTTGCTCCGAACATCATCCACCTCGTGCTCGCCCGCATCGAGGGCGCACCGGCCGGCATCAAGGGCGTGTCGCTGTTCGTCGTGCCGAAATTCCTGGTCAATGCCGACGGTTCGGTAGGCGCCCGCAATGGCGTGGTGTGCGGCTCGATCGAGCACAAGATGGGCATCCACGGCAATTCGACCTGCGTCATGAACTACGACAACGCCACCGGCTGGCTGATCGGCGAAGAGAACAAGGGCATGCAGGGCATGTTCGTGATGATGAACGAGGCCCGCCTCGGCGTTGCCGTGCAGGGGCTCGCACAGTCGGAAGTGGCCTATCAGAACGCGGTGGCTTATGCCCGCGAGCGCATCCAGGGCCGCGCGCTCACCGGCGTCAAGGCGCCGGACAAGCCGGCCGACCCGATCATCGTGCATCCCGATGTGCGCCGCACGCTGCTCTCGATCCGCGCCTTCAACGAGGCCGCGCGCGCCTTCGTGATGTGGACCGCGCTGAAGAGCGACGTCGCCCACCGCTCCGAGGACCCGAAGGACCGCCAGGCCGCTGACGACCACATGGGCCTGATGACGCCGGTGCTGAAGGGCTTCCTTACCGACTACGGTTTTGCCAACGCGGTGCAGGCGCAGCAGATGTATGGCGGCCACGGCTATATCGCCGAGCAGGGCATGGAGCAGTTCGTGCGCGATGCCCGCATCGCCATGATCTACGAAGGCGCCAACGGTATCCAGGCGCTCGACCTCGTCGGCCGCAAGCTGCCGCGCGACGGCGGCCGCGCCATCTTCGCCTTCTTCGGCGAGGTCATGGCCTTTGCCAAGGAGAATGGCGGCGACGAGGCGCTCAAGCCGTTCATCACCCCGCTCTCGACCTCGCTCGGTCATCTCCAGCAGGCGACGACCTGGCTGATGCAGAACGCGATGGCGAAGCCCGACAATGCGGGAGCAGCCGCGACCGACTATCTGCATCTCTTCGGCTTCGTTGCGCTCGGCTACATGTGGGCGAAGATGGCCAAGGTCACCCAGGCCAAGATTGCCGCCAGCGGCGCGACGCCCTATCTCTCGACCAAGCTCGTCACCGGCCGCTTCTTCATGGAGCGGATGTTGCCGGAGACCGCGGCCAATCTCGCGCGCATCCAGTCCGGCTGCGCCACCATCATGGAACTGCCGGCGGAAGCGTTCTGAGCCTGCTTCCGCGACATCGAAAATCGAACAACAGATCAGGAGGGCGTCATGCCTGAGGCATTCATCTACGATCACGTTCGCACCCCCCGCGGCCGCGGCAAGGCGGACGGCGCGCTGCACGAAGTCACTGCGCTGGCGCTCGCCACCGTGCCGCTGAAGGCGCTGAAGGACCGCAACAACCTCCCCGAAGATTCCGTCGACGACGTCATCCTCGGCGTGGTCGATCCCGTCGGCGAAGCCGGTAGCGACATCGCGCGCTTTGCCGCGCTCAAGGCCGGTCTCGGCGACGCCGTGCCCGGCGTGCAGATCAGCCGCTTCTGCGCTTCCGGCCTCGATGCCGTGAACTTCGCGGCCGCGCAGGTGATGAGCGGCCAGCATGACCTCGTGATCGGCGGCGGTGCCGAATCGATGAGCCGCGTCGGCATCGGCGCCTCCGGCGGCGCCTGGCCGATGGACCCGTCGATGGCGGTGCCCGCCTACTTCATGCCGCAGGGCGTCTCGGCCGATCTGATCGCCACCAAATACGGTTTCTCACGCGACGACGTCGACGCCTACGCCGTGCAGAGCCAGCAGCGCGCGGCGAAGGCCTGGGACGAGGGCCGCTTCAGCAAGTCGGTGGTGCCGGTGAAGGACATCAACGGTCTCACCATCCTCGCCAAGGACGAGCATATGCGTCCCTCGACGACGATGCAGTCGCTGGCGCAGCTGCAGCCGTCGTTCACGATGATGGCGCAGATGGGCGGCTTCGACGGTGTCGCCGTGCAGTCGCACCCCGAAGTCGAGCGCGTGAACTACGTGCACCATGCCGGCAACTCGTCGGGCATTGTTGACGGCGCCGGCGCCGTTCTGCTCGGCAGCAAGGAGGCGGGCGGCAAGTACGGCCTGAAGCCGCGCGCAAAGATCCGCGCGTTCGCGAATATCGGCTCCGAGCCGGCGATGATGCTGACCGGTCCGGTCGACGTCACCGAAAAGCTGTTCGCGCGCTCCGGCATGCAGAAGTCTGATATTGACCTGTTCGAGCTCAACGAGGCCTTCGCCTCGGTCGTGCTGCGCTACATCCAGGCCTTCGACATCGACAACGCCAAGATCAACGTCAATGGCGGCGCGATCGCGCTCGGCCATCCGCTCGGCGCCACCGGTGCGATGATCCTCGGCACCGTGCTCGACGAGCTCGAGCGCACCAACAAGTCCACCGCCCTGGTCACGCTGTGCATCGGCGGCGGCATGGGCACCGCGACCATCATCGAGCGCGTGTAAGGGTTAGGGGAGCAACCAACATGGCTTACAAGAACTTCAAGGTTGAGACCGACACCGACGTCATCGCGCTCGTCACCTGGGATATCCCGGGCCGTTCGATGAACGTGCTCGACGAGACCTCGACCAGCGAGCTCGACGCGATCGTCAAGGAGACGACCGCGGATGCTGCGGTGAAGGGCGTCGTCATCACCTCCGCCAAGGAAGCGTTCTGCGCCGGCGCCGACCTGTCCATGCTCGAGGGCATGAACCAGGCCTACGCCAAGATCCTCAAGGAGCAGGGCGAGACCGCGGCGAACCAGATGCTGTTCGACCAGAGCCGCCGCTTCTCGCAGGTGCTGCGCTCGATCGAAACATCAGGCAAGCCCTGGGCGGCCGCGATCAACGGCCTCGCGCTCGGCGGCGGTTTCGAGATCACGTTGTGCTGCCACTATCGCGTGGCCGCCGAGAATCCCAAGACCCGCCTCGGCCTGCCCGAGGTCAAGGTCGGCCTGTTCCCCGGCGCCGGTGGCACGCAGCGCGTGCCGCGCCTGGTGCCGCCGCAGGATGCGATGACGATTCTGCTGAAGGGCGATCCTGTTACGATCGAGAAGGCGAAGGCGCTGAATTTGATCCACGCCATCGTTCCGGCCGCGGATCTGATCAAGGCCGCAAAGGACTGGATCAAGGGTGGCGGCAAGGCCGTCGCGCCCTGGGACGAGAAGGGCTTCAAGCTCCCGGGCGGTCCGGTGTTCTCCAAGGCCGGCATGATGATGTTCCCGGCCGGCAACGCGATCTATCGCCGCGAGACCTACGACAATTATCCGGCCGCGCGTGCGATCATGAGCTGCGTCTATGAGGGCCTGCAGCTGCCGATCGATGCGGCGCTCCGCGTCGAGTCGCGCTACTTCACCTCGGTGCTGCGCTCGAAGGAAGCGGCCGCGATGATCCGCAGCCTGTTCCTGTCGATGCAGGAGCTCAACAAGGGCGCGCGCCGTCCGAAGGATGTGCCCGCAACCAAGGTGAAGAAGATCGCCGTGATCGGCGCCGGCTTCATGGGTGCGAGCGTCGGTTACGTCTCGGCCCGCGCCGGCCTCGACGTCGTCCTGATCGATCGCGACCAGGAGAGCGCCGACAAGGGCAAGGCCCACGCGCAGAAGGTGATCGAGGACCAGATCAAGAAGGGCCGCGCCAAGCCTGATGATGCCGAGAAGCTGCTCGCGCGCATCACGCCGACCGCGGACTATGCTGCGCTGAAGGACGTCGACCTCGTCATTGAGGCGGTGTTCGAGGACCGCAAGGTCAAGGCCGACACCTTTGCCAAGGCGCAGGAATATCTCAAGCCCGAGGTGGTCTTCGCCTCGAACACCTCGACGCTGCCGATCACCTCGCTGGCCGAGAGCTTCAAGGACCAGGGCAAGTTCGTCGGCATCCACTTCTTCTCGCCGGTCGAGAAGATGATGCTGGTCGAGATCATCAAGGGCAAGAACACCGGCGACCTCGCGCTCGCGACCGCGCTGGACTACGTCCGGCAGATCGGCAAGACGCCGATCGTCGTCAACGACTCCAGAGGCTTCTTCGCCAACCGCTGCGTCGGCCGCTATGTCGCCGAGGGCAACGAGATGTTCCTGGAAGGCGTGCCTCCGGCGATGATCGAGAACTGCGCCAAGATGGCCGGCATGCCGGTCGGTCCGCTGTCGCTCTCGGACGAGGTCGCGCTCGACCTCGGCCTCAAGATCATGAAGGCGACCGAAGCCGATCTCGGCCCGAACGCCATCAACCCCGATCAAAAGAAGCTGATGGTCGAGATGGTCGAGAAGCAGGGCCGTCTCGGCCGCAAGAACAAGAAGGGCTTCTACGACTATCCCGAAGGCAAGGGCCAGAAGAGCCTGTGGCCGGGCCTCTCGGCCCTGCAGCCGAAGCAGCTCGATCCTGACACGCTCGACGTCGAGGAATTGAAGCAGCGCTTCCTGGTGGTGCAGGCGGTGGAAGCCGCGCGCACGGTCGAGGATCACGTCATCACCGATCCGCGCGAAGCGGATGTCGGCTCGATCCTCGGTTTCGGCTTCGCGCCGTTCACCGGCGGCACGCTGTCCTACATCGACTTCATGGGACCTAAGAAGTTCGTCGAGCTCTGCCACAAGCTGGAGGCCAAGTATGGCTCCCGCTTCACGCCGCCGAAGCTGCTGGAGGAGATGGCGGCGAAGGGCGAAACCTTCTACGGCCGCTTCGCGCCGAAGAAGGCGGCGGCGTAACTCTCTGCTGTCATCCCGGACAAGCGCGCCCAAAGCGCGCGCCGATCCGGGATCCATAACCGCAGGGAGTGATTTGACGAAGATTGGTTGTTGCAAGGTGTGCAACAAGATCGCAGCAAACCGAAAGAAGGCCGGATCGTCGATCCGGCCTTTCGCGTGTTCGCATCCTGTGCGGGCTTACTTTGCCTGCGCCAGTCCTTCCTTCGTCAGCGCTTCCTGCACCTTCGGCCGAGCTGCGACACGGGCCTTGTAGGCGGAGAGGTTCGGCATCGCGGAGAGGTCGAATTTCATCCGGTCGGCCCAGGTCAGCATGGTGAAGAGGTAGCCGTCGGCGACCGAGAACTGCTTGCCCATCAGGTAGTCCTTGCCGGCGAGCTGGCTGTCGATGTGCTTGAGCTTGCCCATGATGCGGTCCTTGAAGAACGCCTTGGCGTCGTCGTTCAGGGCCGGGGCGAACAGCGGGCCAAAGCTCTTGTGGACCTCGGAGGTGAGGAAGTTCAGCCATTCGAGCAGCTTGTAGCGCTCGTTGCTGTCGCGCGCGGGCGCCAGCGCCTTGGCAGGGGCCTTGTCGGCGATCATCTGGACAATGACCGGGCCTTCGGTCAGGATTTCGCCGCTGTCGAGGCCCAGCGCGGGGACCTGACCCTTCGGATTGACCTTCAGATAGTCTTCACCGTTTTCGAGCTTCTTGGCCCGGATATCGACCTTGACCAGCTCATAGGGCAGGTCGGCCTCCAGGAGCGCGATATGGGGGGACAGCGAGCAGGCGCCGGGCGAGTAATACAGTTTCATGGAATTTCCTCCTCTTAAGGCTTGGTAGCGGCGAAAGAACGCCTACATGCGCCTGCATGCAATAGTCAAGATTGATGCAGGTGCATCGAGTGGGGTAAGAAGCGGACGACAAGCTTGAGCGGGACCATGAAGCGCAAACCATCGACCGAGGCCACCAGTGCCTGGATCCGCCTGATGCGGGTGCAGAGCCGCGTGCTCGACTGCGTCGAGCAGGACCTCAAGAAGGCGGGGTTCCCGCCGCTGGCATGGTACGACGCGCTGCTCGAATTGTCGCGCGCGCCGAGCGGAGAATTACGGCCGGTGGAACTCGAGCGGCAGATGCTGATCCCGCAATATTCCACCTCGCGATTGATTGATCGCCTGGTTGACGAGGGCCTCGCCTGCCGGCGCGAATGCAAGATCGACAAGCGCGGCCAGTTCGTGGAGATCACGGAGGCCGGCCGCGAGTTGCAGAAGCGGATGTGGGGCGCCTACTCGGCCGCGATCGAGAAATATGTCGGTTCGAAATTGTCCGATGCCGATGCCGTCAAGCTCAGCGGTCTGCTCGATCGGCTGGGATGCTCGTGCGGTGAGATGAAGCTGCCGCCCGTCGTCAACGTCAACGAAACCTCGCCGTCGCGATGAACCGCGCGGCACACCAGCTCGTCCGTGCACCCCATGGGCTCGCGGACCATTCCCGTCACCCGCGCGCCTTCGATCGAAGCGCCCTTTTGATTAGAGTTTGATATGGCGCGAGACCAGATCGATATGACGCCGCTGCAATCGCGCGACGAACTCGTCGCGTGGTTCGAGGCCGGCTGCAAGCCGGCGTCCGAGTGGCGCATGGGCACCGAGCACGAGAAGACGCCGTTCACGCTCGAAGGCCACCGTCCGGTGCCTTACGAGGGTGCGCGCGGCATCGGTGCGCTGCTCGAAGGCATGAAGCTCCTGCTCGGCTGGGAGCCGATCATGGAGAAGGGCAATATTATCGGCCTATACGACGTCACCGGTGGCGGTGCGATCTCGCTCGAGCCCGGTGGACAGTTCGAGCTATCGGGCGCGCCGGTCGAGAACGTGCACCAGACCCAGAGCGAGCTGATGGCGCACCTCGCACAGGTGCGCGAGATCGCGACTCCGCTCGGCATTGGTTTCCTTGGCCTCGGCATGACGCCGTCCTGGTCGCGCGCGGATATTCCGGTGATGCCGAAGGGCCGCTACAAGATCATGACCAACTACATGCCGAAGGTCGGCCAGTACGGCCTCGACATGATGTACCGGACCTGCACGGTGCAGACCAATCTCGACTTCTCCTCCGAAGCCGACATGGTCAAGAAGCTGCGCGTCTCGCTGGCGCTGCAGCCGGTCGCGACCGCCTTGTTCGCCAACTCGCCGTTCACCGAGGGCAAGCCGAATGGCTTCCTGTCCTTCCGCTCCGAAATCTGGCGCGACACCGACAATGCGCGGTCAGGCATGATGCCGTGGGCGTTCGAGGACGGCATGGGGTTCGAGCGCTATGTCGACTACGCGCTCGACGTGCCCATGTATTTCGTCAAGCGTGGCGAAGAGTATATCGACGTGTCGGGCTCCTCGTTCCGCGCCTTCTTCGACGGCCGCAACAACAACCTCCCCGGCGAGCGTCCGACGTTGTCGGACTGGGCCAACCATCTTTCGACGATCTTCCCGGAGGTGCGGCTCAAGCGCTACCTCGAGATGCGCGGCTCCGACGGCGGCCCGTGGGGCCGGCTACCGGCGCTGTCGGCATTCTGGGCCGGTCTGCTCTATGACGACGTGTCGCTCGATGCCGCCTGGGACCTGGTGAAGCACTGGACCGCGCCGGAGCGCCAGGCCTTGCGCGACGACGTGCCGCGCTTCGGCTTCAAGGCGCGGATCAAGGACCGCTATTTGTTCGAGATCGCCAAGGAATGCCTCGTTCTGGCACATGCGGGCCTGCGCCGCCGCGGCCGCATCGACTCGATTGGCCGCGATGAAACGCGGCATCTGGAGCCGCTCGATCGCATCATCGATTCCGGCCGGACCCCGGCCGAGGAGATGCTCGAGAAATTCAACGGCGCCTGGAAGGGCTCGGTGGAACCGGCCTACGCGGAATACGCGTTCTAGATTCATGTCTTGACGCGTTTTCTTCACGCGAACCGGTGCCCATTTCGCTCGAAACCGCTCTCGACCTGTGACGATCATTATATGGGCCGTTCATCGCCCGTACAGGTTTGCGGCGATCAAATGGCCGGCCAAAAAACCTGAGCGTCGTCAATAACTCGAAAGCTGTTCCAATGGGGAAGGGCCGCCTGCCTGGGGCCGTCATGGCAAAGGTCATGGCTCGCGTCGTGGCCTGCGCCGCGCTGCTCTCGCTCGTGTTTGCGAGCGTGCCCGCGCGCGCCCAGACGGCTTTCGACCGGCCCGGCGGCGACTATTTCAACACGCCGGTGACATCGGGTGATCCCGCGGATTGCGCGCTGCTTTGCGAGCGCGATCGCAAATGCCGCGCCTGGAGCTTCAGCTACCCTGATATCGACGGCGCCGCGGCGGTGTGTTGGCTCAAGAATACGGTGCCGCCGCGACAGCCTGCCAATTGCTGTATCTCCGGGGTGCGCGGCGCCGGCGTGATCGAACCGCGCGTCGAGGGCGTGGAGACCTCGATCGACCGGCCCGGCGGCGATTTGCGCAATTTCGAGCTCAAGGAAGACGAGAACGAGGATGCCTGCAAGGCCGCCTGCACGGCCGACAACAAGTGCCGCGCCTTCACCTATGCCCGCCCCGGCTACACCGGCCGCGAGGCGCGCTGTTTCCTGAAGAAGGACATCAAGCCGCCGCGGCGGAAGGCCGGGTTCACATCGGGCGTAGTGCGGTAATGTTCGCACTCGTGCCCCGGGCGCAGCGCAGCACGAAGTGATGCGCTGCTGAACCGGGGCCCATGCGGTGTCGCAATCCTTCGCACGATGGGTCCCGGCTCTGCGCCGCATCGCTTCGCGACGCGTCTTGTCCGGGACACCAGGAGTTTTATTCACTCCGCCGCAATCACCGTAAGCTCCGGCCACAGCGCCTTCCATCGGGTGGCCTTCACTGCGTAGTTCGCTGCGGAAAAATTCGGACCGGGATTGGGGCGCGCAATCAGGCTCGCGACGTCGTCGAAGCCGTGTGGCGCGTAGACCGTATAGCCGTCGCCGGCTCGCCTTACACCCACTTGCGTATTCTGCGTCAGGAAACGGTCGATGCCGTCTGTCGAGCATGACAGCGGCGGATAGGGCAGGGCGTGCTTGGCCGGGTACCACAGATGCACGCGGGCCTGGTTGCGGGTCTCGATCTTGACGCCGAGATGATCGAGCCGCGCTTGGAGCGTGCGGATCACCGCATCCTCTGCATCCCAGGAGGTATCGGGATCGAAGTAGAAGATGTCGTAATCGGCGATACCGTGGTCGACGGGGCGGTCTGTGAGCACATTCCACACCGTTTGCACCAGGCATCCCGAGACCAGCCACGCATCCGGCAGCGAGAGTCGATGGAGTTCGTCGATGATTGCGACGTTCACCGGGTTCTTCAGCGCCAGCGCGAGGAAGCGGGCTTCATCCATTACGTGTCACGCGTTTGCGCGCGCATCATATTGCGCCCGCGCCGCCTTCGAGGCCAGCGTGCGCCAGCGCCGCCGCAGGAACGGTTCGACGATCGCGCGCTTGGCCTTGGAGAGGCGGATCAGCACGATCGGATAGTCGGCGTAGTGATCGGTGAAGTAAAAAATCTTCGGCTGGGTCTCGACCAGCATAGCGCGCTCGTCGATCGGAACGTCCGGCATCACCAGGCTGTCACCGTCCTCTTTCAGGCGCGCCAGCATCTTTTTGCGCACCTTTAGCGCCGGCGTGCCGTAAGAGGTGCTGTCCTCGACCTCCGGCCACGTCAGCGCAAATTTTCTGACGTCGTCGAAGGTCATGAGGCCAGCTCAGTGCACGGCGGTGAAGAACCGCGCGAGGCGGAAACCGGAGAGCCAGGTCCAGACCGGCTGGCCGCGCATGCCGAGATCCCAGGAGCCGAGCACGGCGTCAGCGCGGCCGACGAGATTGTCGACCGGTAAAAGGCCGACGCCGCCGGAGCGCAGCGGCACGCGGCTGTCGGCGGAGTTGTCCCTGTTGTCGCCGAGCACGAAGAGATGGCCCGCGGGCACTTTCACTTCCTGCGTGTTGTCGAGCGGGCCGTTGTCGCGCATCTTGAAGATCAGGTGCTTGACGCCGTTCGGCAGCGTCTCGACGTAGCGGTAGGCGGGCTCGCTGCCGCCATTGTCATCCTCGGCGGCACCAAGGCCATCCGGCTTCAATTCGGCGGGACGATCGTTGATGAAGAGCTGACCCTGTCGCATCTGGATGCGGTCGCCGGGAAGGCCGACGACGCGCTTGACCCAGGCCTGCGAGCGGTCACCGGGCCAGCGGAACACCACGACGTCGCCCTGCTTCGGCGTCTCCGCGAAGACGCGGCCGGTCTCGGGCAGGTTGATCTGGATCGGCAGCGACGAGGTGCCGTAGCCGTAAGGGAATTTCGAGGCGAGCAGCGCGTCGCCGATCAGCAGCGTCGGCTCCATCGAGCCCGACGGCACGTAGAACGGCTCGGCCAGCGCGCCCTTGGCGATGAAGACGGCGGCGACGATGCCGGCGAGCTGCACCAATTGTCCGGCCCAGCCGCTGCTCTTCGGCTTGGTGCTGACAGTCACTTTCTCAACGCTCATGCGCCCGTTCCACCCACCGTAATGCGTTCCATCAGCAGCGACGGCTGGCCGACGCCAACCGGCACGCCCTGTCCGTTCTTGCCGCAGGTGCCGATGCCGGTATCGAGCGCGAGATCGTTGCCGATCATGCGGATGCGATGCAGGTCGGTCGGCCCGTTGCCGATCAGCATGGCGCCCTTCAGCGGCGCCCCTAACTTGCCGTTCTCGATCTTGTAGGCCTCGGTGCACTGGAACACGTATTTGCCCGAGGTGATGTCGACCTGTCCGCCGCCGAAATTCGCGGCAAACACGCCGTTCTTCACCGACGCGAGAATCTCGGCCGGGTCGCGGTCGCCCGCGAGCATGTAGGTGTTGGTCATGCGCGGCATCGGCACATGCGCATAGCCCTGTCGGCGGCCGTTGCCGGTCGGCTTCATGTTCATCAGCCGCGCGTTCTGGCGGTCCTGCATGTAGCCGACCAGGATGCCGTCCTCGATCAGCACGGTGCGATTGGTCGGCGTGCCCTCGTCGTCGATCGACAGCGAGCCGCGGCGCGAGGCCATGGTGCCGTCGTCGACGACAGTAACGCCCTTGGCGGCGACCTGCTGGCCCATCAGGCCCGCGAAGGCAGACGTCTTCTTGCGGTTGAAATCGCCTTCGAGGCCATGGCCGACGGCTTCATGCAGCATCACGCCGGGCCAGCCGGCCCCTAACACGACGTCCATCTCGCCGGCGGGGGCGGGAATCGATTCCAGATTGACCAGGGCCTCGCGCAGCGCGCCGTCGGCGGCATCGCGCCAGCTCTTGCTCTCGATGAACTCGGCATAGCCCGCGCGGCCGCCATAGCCCTTGCTGCCGCTCTCCTGGCGGTCGCCTTGCCCTGCGACGACCGAGATGTTGACGCGGACCAGCGGGCGGATGTCGCGATAGCTCTCGCCGTCGGGGCGCAGGATCTCGACCACCTGCCAGGTGGCTCCCAGGCTGACGCTGACCTGCCGCACCCGCGGATCCTTGTCGCGCAAATACGCGTCGATCTCGGCGAGCAATTTGACCTTCGTCTCGAAGCCCGGGGCATCGAGCGGGTTGTCATCGCCATAGAGCCGCACATTGGTGTGCGGCGGCGGGGCAGCAAAGCTTCCGGAATAACCGCCGCGGACGGCCGCGACCGCATCGGCGGCGCGAATCAGCGCCGGCAGCGACACGTCGGAGGAATGCGCATAGCCGACCGCGTCGTCCTTGACGGCGCGCAGGCCAAAGCCTTGCGACGTATCGTAGGTCGCCTGCTTCAGCCGCCCATTGTCGAACATCAGCGCTTCGGTCTGGCTGTATTCCAGGAACAATTCGCCGTCGTCGGCACCGGAGAGCCCGCGCGCGACCTCGTTGCGAACCTGGTCGCGGTCGAGATTGGCACGGTCGAGCAGGGAGGTTGTGGCAGGATTGGTCATGCGTCCGTCCATTATCGGGGGATGTGCGGCAAGATAATGGTTTTGGATTGGTTCCGCGAGGGCGCGCCGCCTCACATTACGGAAACAATAGGTTCGCCGCGGGACCTCTTCCTACGGCAGCTTGTCATACCCCTCGCCGAGCCCGTTCAGGCTGAGCGGAAAGCCGATGCCTTCCTCCGGCGTCTCGAAGATGATGAAGGTCGCGGTCTTGGCGCTGCGGAGCTGGCCGAGCAGCTTGTCGTCCATGACGACCTCGGCGACGCAGCCATTGGGCAGGCAGCGGACGAAGCCGGCGCGTCCGACGTCCTGATTGTCGAGCTTCAGCCCGAGACCGGAGGGCAGCAGCACGCCGAGGGGGGCCACCACGCGCATCAGGCGGCTTTTCTGGTCGGCGGTCTTGAGCACGATCACGGTGAGGCCGGCATTGGAGCGGTCTTCCGCCACCACGCTCTGGATCAGGGCGCATTGCTCGGCCTGGGCGCCCGGCGGGGTGTCACAGCGGATCTGCCAGTCGCCATGGACGGAGCGCACCGCGCCCTGCGCATGGGCAATACCCGGCAATGCAAGGAGAAGGCCGGTGGCCAAGAGGCCCAAGAGGCCAATGAGGGCCTTGAGGCGATTAAGCGGCCAAATCACCGGCTCTGCCATGCTTCTCGAAAGCCCCATCGGGGTCGGTCCCTCTGCTCGCCTGGGTCGCTCGCGCTGGTGGACTGATACGGGAATGACGGCGTCTTGAAGGCAATTCACAAGCAAATTCCGCGCCGCCTTGGCCGCCATTGCCACCACGAATCAGGTTCCTGCGGGGCCCTGCGCCTGTGCCTACAGCGGGCAATCCGGCTGTCAAGCCGCGGCATCCCGGGAAGCGGTATTTTTGTCTGATGTTACTGGGAAATATCTTGCGGGTGATCGCTGACAGAGAGGCTTCAAGACTGCATTGCGATAGATCAAGAATTATGGTTTGAGAGGCTTGATTTCGGCGTTTGAGCGATCCGGCCCCAATTCCTCTTAGAGGTATTCTTGCGCGGCGGTTTGTCGGACGGGCGGGTCGAATAAGCATTCCCCAAAAATAGGGGAATGCACTTGGGGTGATTTCGTAAGGGGAGCGCGACGGCATGAAGATGTCGATGGGCCGGGTGGGCCGACACTTGCTGGGATTGGCCGTGGCGGGTCTGACGCTGGCGACGGGCGGTACGGCATTTGCCGAGCTTGGGCAGCCGGAGCCGTGGGAATGGCACCTGCAAGGCGCCGGTTCCCCGGTGATGGACAATATCGTCTGGTTCCACAACTTCTTGTCCGTTCTGATCATCCTGATCACGCTGTTCGTTCTGGCGCTGCTCGTGATCGTGGTCATGAAGTTCAACGCGAAGGCCAATCCGGTGCCGTCGCGGACCACCCACAACACGCTGATCGAGGTGGTGTGGACGCTGGTTCCGGTGCTGATCCTGGTCGGCATTGCGGTGCCGTCGTTCCGCCTGCTGTTCCTCGAGCTCGACGTGCCGAAGGCGGACCTGACCGTGAAGGCGACCGGCAAGCAGTGGTACTGGTCCTACGCCTATCCTGATAACGGCAAGTTCGAGTTCGACTCGCTGATGGCCCAGGACAAGCAGCCCCGGCTGCTCGGCGTCGACAACGAGATGGTGGTGCCGGTCAACAAGGTGATTCGCGTCCAGGTCACCGGCGCCGACGTCATCCACGCCTTTGCGCTGCCGGCCTTCGGCGTCAAGATCGACGCCATTCCGGGTCGGCTGAACGAGACCTGGTTCAAGGCCACCAAGACCGGCATGTTCTACGGCCAGTGCTCGGAGCTCTGCGGCAAGGACCACGCCTTCATGCCGATCGCGATCCGCGTCGTGAACGACCAGGAGTTCGCCTCCTGGGTTGAATCGGCGAAGAAGAAATATGCGAGCGGCGGCACCAGCACTTTCGCCTCCGCGGCCGGCCCGACGCAGTAAGCGCCGGGCGACGGCTTGAGGGATTGAAAGCGACATAAAGGGCGGGACCTCCAGAGGTCCGAACGGGACGCAAGGCAGGATTTGAAAATGGCAACCAGCGCAGCGGCACACGACGATCACGCGCAAGACCACGGACATGACCACGAGCACGCCCATCCGACCGGATGGCGTCGCTACGTCTATTCGACCAATCACAAGGACATCGGCACGATGTACCTGGTCTTCGCGGTCATCGCGGGCATCATCGGTGCCGCGATGTCGATCGCGATCCGTGCCGAGTTGATGTATCCGGGCGTCCAGATATTCCACGAGACGCACACCTATAACGTGTTCGTGACCTCGCACGGCCTGATCATGATCTTCTTCATGGTCATGCCCGCGATGATCGGCGGCTTCGGCAACTGGTTCGTGCCGCTGATGATCGGCGCACCGGACATGGCCTTCCCGCGCATGAACAACATCTCGTTCTGGCTGCTGCCGGCCTCCTTCGCGCTGCTGCTGATCTCGACCTTCGTCGAGGGCGAGCCGGGCGCCAACGGTGTCGGCGCCGGCTGGACCCTGTATGTGCCGCTGTCGGCCTCCGGCCATCCGGGCCCGGCGGTCGACTTCGCGATCCTGTCGCTGCATCTGGCGGGCGCTTCGTCGATCCTCGGCGCCATCAACTTCATCACCACCATCTTCAACATGCGCGCGCCGGGCATGACCCTGCACAAGATGCCGCTGTTCGTGTGGTCGATCCTGGTGACGGTGTTCCTGCTGCTGCTGTCGCTGCCGGTTCTCGCCGGTGCGATCACCATGCTGCTCACCGACCGCAATTTCGGCACCACCTTCTTCAACCCCGAGGGCGGCGGCGATCCCGTGCTGTTCCAGCATCTGTTCTGGTTCTTCGGTCACCCCGAGGTGTACATCCTGATCCTGCCCGGCTTCGGCATGATCAGCCAGATCGTCTCGACCTTCTCGCGCAAGCCCGTGTTCGGCTATCTCGGTATGGCCTACGCCATGGTCGCGATCGGCGGCATCGGCTTCGTGGTGTGGGCGCACCACATGTACACGGTCGGTATGTCCTCGGCGACGCAAGCCTATTTCGTCGCCGCCACGATGGTGATCGCGGTTCCGACCGGCGTGAAGATCTTCTCTTGGATCGCCACGATGTGGGGCGGCTCGATCGAATTCCGCGCCCCGATGATCTGGGCAGTGGGCTTCATCTTCCTGTTCACGGTCGGTGGCGTCACCGGCGTCGTGCTGGCGAACGCCGGTGTCGACCGCGTGCTGCAGGAGACCTACTACGTCGTCGCGCACTTCCACTACGTGCTGTCGCTCGGCGCGGTGTTCGCGATCTTCGCCGGCTGGTACTACTGGTTCCCGAAGATGACGGGCTACATGTACAACGAGGCGGTCGCGAAGGCGCACTTCTGGGTCACCTTCGTCGGCGTCAACCTGGTGTTCTTCCCGCAGCACTTCCTGGGCCTGTCGGGCATGCCGCGCCGTTATGTCGACTATCCGGATGCCTTCGCCGGCTGGAACCTGGTCTCGTCGATCGGCTCCTACATCTCCGGCTTCGGCGTGCTGATCTTCATCTACTGCGTGCTCGATGCCTTCATGAAGAAGGTCCCGGCGGGCGACAATCCCTGGGGTGCGGGCGCCACCACGCTGGAGTGGACCCTGTCCTCGCCGCCGCCCTTCCATCAGTTCGAAGTGCTGCCCCGCGTGCAGTAAGCCAACTCCCGCGGCGCCCGAGACGGGCGCCGCGGCTCTATAACGAAGCGAGTCAAACTAGTGTCCGTCCTCGATCAGAACGCCATCGACATCAATCCCCGCATCTCCGAAGCGGAGGTTGGTGACTACCTCGCGTTGCTCAAGCCGCGGGTGATGTCGCTCGTGATCTTCACCGCGCTGGTCGGCATGGCGATGGCGCCCGGACACTTCCACTGGGTGCTCGCGATCACCTCGCTGCTCAGCATCGCCGTCGGCGCCGGCGCCTCCGGCGCGCTCAATATGGCGCTCGAGGGCGATATCGATTCCAAGATGTCGCGTACCGCCAACCGCCCGATCCCGCGCGGCCGCATCACCCGACCCGAGGCGATGGCGTTCGGCATGACGCTCGCCTTCTTCTCGGTGATGACGCTCGGCATCCTCGTCAACTGGATCGCGGGCGCGCTGCTCGCCTTCACCATCTTCTTCTACGTCGTGATCTACACGATGGGCCTGAAGCGCTGGACCGCGCAGAACATCGTGATCGGCGGCGCTGCAGGCGCGCTGCCGCCGGTGGTGGCCTGGGCGTCCGTGACAGGCACGGTCGACGTCGAGCCGCTGCTGCTGTTCGCGATCATCTTCTTCTGGACGCCGCCGCACTTCTGGGCGCTGGCGCTGTTTCGTTCGGACGACTACGCCCGCGCCGGCATTCCGATGCTGCCCAACGTGGCCGGCCCGGACGCGACCCGTCTCCAGATCCTGCTCTACACCATCGTGCTGATCGCGGTCGCCGCCGCGCCCTGGGCGCTCGGCTATTTCGACGCCATCTACGGCGTGACCTCGCTGGTGCTCGGCGCCGGCATGCTGGTGCTCGCGATCAACGTCTACATCCGCCGCGAGCGTAGCCAATCGCTGCGCGCGACCCGCAAGCTGTTTGCCTTCTCGATCCTGTATTTGTTCGCGCTATTCGCGACTTTGCTGGCCGAGGTCGTATTCCCTGTGCTTGCTCGGATGGTAGGGGGCGCATGATCACGGCGATGGCGGACAAACCCGAGCCAGATGGAATCGTCCTCACCGAGGCGCAGCTGAAGAGCCGTCGTCAGCGCTCGATCGCGATCGCACTCGCGCTCGGCGTCCTCGTGGTGCTGTTTTTCGCCGTCACCATGGTCAAGGGGCCGGCGGTTCTCGTTCGCCCGATGTGACAGAGATGGATCAGAAGCCGACGATATCGCAGGATCAGAGCCGAACGGCCAGGAAGGGCCGTTCCGGAGGCTTGAGCCGCGATGTTCTGGTCGCTTCGATCTGCGGCGGCGTGGTCGCGCTGATGGTCGGCGCGTCCTATGCCGCGGTGCCGTTCTACAACTGGTTCTGCCGCGCCACCGGCTTCAACGGCACCACCCAGGTCGCCAGCTCGGCGCCCGCCACCGGCCCGATCGCCCGCAAGATCGCGGTGCGTTTCGATTCCAACGTCGCGCCCGGCCTGCCCTGGAAGTTCGTACCCGAGCAGACCGAAATCGAGGTCAATATCGGTCAGGTCACCACGATCTACTATACCGTGACCAACCAGGCTGCGCGCACCACGGCGGGGCAAGCGGCCTACAACGTCGCGCCGCTGACCGTCGGGTCCTATTTCCAGAAGATCAATTGCTTCTGCTTCACCGAGCAGACCATGGCGCCCGGCGAGAAGCGCGAGATGCCCGTGGTGTTCTATGTCGATCCGTCGATCGTCAGCGACCACGACAATGACGGGCTCAACACGATCACGCTGTCCTACACGTTCTATCCGGTCAAGGATCCGGTGGTGAAGCCACTGGCATCCGGGGACGACGACAAACGCAAGGGAAATCTCCAGCCGCCGGGTTGACGCTCAGGGGTTGGAACAAGGGGATAAGTGCCTGACAGGCACGGGATTGAGGAGACAGACCGCAATGGCTACCGCGCAAGGCAAGCACCACGACTACCATCTGGTCGATCCCTCTCCGTGGCCGGCGGTCGGCTCCGTTTCGGCCTTCATCATGGCGGTCGGCGCGATCTCCTGGATGCACCATATGTTCTCGGCCGCGCCGATCGTGTTCGGTGTCGGCACCGTCGGCGTGCTCTACACCATGGCGAGCTGGTGGGGCGACGTGATCAAGGAAGCCCAGTACAAGGGCGACCATACCCGCGTCGTGCAGATCAGCCATCGCTACGGCATGATCCTGTTCATCGCTTCCGAGGTGATGTTCTTCGTTGCCTGGTTCTGGGCCTATTTCAACTCCGCGCTGTTTCCGGCCGATGCCGTCCACGCCACCCGTGACGCGGTGTTCGGCTGCGGCCTCGGCACGGCGGCCGGCGCCTGCTCGGCGCCCGGCACCTGGCCGCCTCATGGCATCGAGACCTTCGATCCCTGGCATCTGCCGCTGCTCAACACGCTGATCCTGCTCACCTCGGGCACCACGGTCACCTGGGCGCACCACGCGCTGCTCGAGAACGACCGCCAGGGCCTGAAATACGGCCTGATCCTCACCGTGCTGCTGGGCGCGACCTTCACCTGCGTGCAGGCCTATGAGTACAGCCACGCGGCGTTCTCGTTCGCCGGCAACGTCTATGGCGCGACCTTCTTCATGGCGACCGGCTTCCATGGCTTCCACGTGCTGGTTGGCACCATCTTCCTGATCGTGTGTCTGGCGCGCGCCTATGCCGGCCACTTCACGCCGAAGCAGCACCTCGGCTTCGAGTTCGCCGCCTGGTACTGGCACTTCGTCGACGTGGTCTGGCTGTTCCTGTTCCTGTGCATCTATGTCTGGGGACACGGCGCCGAGACCATGGCCCACGGCGCGCACTGAGCCGCGACGGATCGATCTGCAAAGGGCGGCCGCGGGCCGCCCTTTCGTTTTCCAGCGGCCGAGGCCGCAGCCGAAACTGTGATAGGCTTGCGCGTCATGAACGACACTGCCGACACGCCTCAGCCCCAGGTGACAGTCCTGCAAAGCGCGTTGCGCGGGCTCGCCTGCAAATGCCCGCGCTGCGGTGAGGGCAAGCTTTACGCGGGCTTCCTGACGCTCGCGCCCTCCTGCAACCGCTGCGGCCTCGACTACGCCTTCATCGATGCCGGCGACGGTCCGGCGATCTTCATCATCATGCTGGCCGGCGCGATCGTGGTCGGCTGCGCGCTCGTCGTCGAGGTCAAGTATCAGCCGCCATTCTGGCTGCATGCGGTGCTGTGGCTGCCGCTGATCCTCGCCACCACGCTGCTGCCGCTACGCGCGATGAAGTCGCTGCTGATCGCGCTGCAATTCCATCACAAGGCAGCACCCGGACGGCTGATCGACCGCGCGAAATGAACGAGACTTCGAGCAAGCGCGGCGTGGCCGGCTTCATGCTGTTCACGCTCTTGCTGACCGCGGCCTTCGTCGCGCTCGGGATCTGGCAATTGCAGCGCCGCACCGCCAAGCACGAGCTGATCGCTGCGCTCACCGAGCGCCTCGCAGCCGCACCTGTCGCGCTGCCGCCACCCGCGCAATGGACCGCGCTGACGCCCGCGCGCGACGAATTCCGCCGCGTCAGCTTCACCGCGACCTATGCGGCTGCGCCGGATGCGATGGTCTATTCCTCCGGCTCCGCGGTGCGCAAGGATGCCTCCGGCCCCGGCACCTGGGCCTTCCTGCCGGCGCAACTGCCGGGCGGCGGGATCGTGGTGATCGATGCCGGCTTCGTCGAGAACACGATGCAGGAGCGCAGCGTCGAGGACCGGGCGGTGAAGAAGCTCGTCACCGGCGCGCCCGTCGCACTCACGGGCTATCTGCGTTTCCCGGAGGAGCCAGGCTGGCTCACGCCGGCCGGGAACCGCGACAAGCGGCTATGGTTCGTGCGCGATCACCTGGCGATCGCAAGCGCGCTTCACTGGGGCGCGGTTGCGCCGTTCTACGTCGATCTCGAGCAGCCGGTGCCCGAGAACGGCATTCCGCGCCCCGGTCCGCTCGACGTGCATCTGAAGGATGACCATCTGCAATACGCCATCACGTGGTTCGCGCTCGCCGGCGCCGTGCTCATTGCCTTTGCCGTCTGGCTGAGGGGGCGGCGGCACACGGGCACGAGTTCGTAGGTTCCCGTAGGAACCCGGTATCGCCCGGGCTTTCTTATTCAGCGCATATCCACGAGTGTGACCCTAAGCCGCCACTCGGATTTTCCGCGGCAGACAGGATTGCTGGCGTTGAGCGATTTCGATCACATGGGACTCGTCGTCGATTGGGTGGATGCCTGCCGCAAGGGCGACCTTGCGACACTGCTCGACCTCTATGCCGACGATGGCGAGGTGGAATGCTCGTGCAACGGCACGCAGCGTTATCGTGGCCGGCGCGAGCTCGAGACCTATTGGGGGCCAAAGCTCAACGCTTTCTCCTCGGCCGGCTTTGGCCTGGAGGAGATTCATCCGGCGCCGAACGGCATCGATCTCGAATATTCCGTCGCGGGCGCGCTGCGGGTCCGCGCCTCGTTTCGCTTCAGTGCGGAAGGCAAGATCTACAGCACGCTGTGCGAACCGGCGCAGCAGGGCTCGCACGATTGCTGCGCGTGCTAACCTGAGACCGGTTCGTCCCTGAGCTCCCCGAGTGGAAGGCGGCACCGCACATAGGTGCGTTCGTCTGCGCGCAGCAGTGACAGCGATCCGCTGAGCGCACGTACGCGCTCGTGCATGCCGGTCAGGCCGCGGCCGAAGACGTTGTCGGCGGGAAAGCCGGCGCCGTCATCGGAGACTTCCACCGTGAGCGCATCGCCTGATATCGCCGCCTCCACATGAGCTTCGCGCGCGGCGGCGTGGCGCAGCACGTTGGTCAGGGCCTCCTGGATCACGCGGTAGACGGTCTGCGCCAGCGGCCCGTCGATCCCGTTGAGTGCGGGATCGATCGTCGCGGTAAGGTCGATCTGCGGCGCCTGTCGGCGAAAGTTGCGAAGCAGCGTCTGCACGCTGGCTTCCAGCCCCAGTTCCTCGATATAGAGCGGCCGCAACCGGTCGAGGATGCGGCGATTGGTCTGCTGGAGCGCCTCGACGGATCGCATCAGCTCGTGCACAGAGTTGCCGAAATGTCCCATCTGCGGCGAGGCTTCGCTCAGCGCGATGGTGCCGGCGCGGATGCTGAACAGCAGCGGGCCGAGCTCGTCATGCAGCTCACGGGCCAGATCGCGCCGCTCATTGTCCTGGAGCGAGACCAGCCGGTGCAAGAGATCGCGATTGTCCTGGCTCAATTGCGCGAGCGTCGCGGCCAGCGCATTGGCCTCCTCGCAGCCCTGCCGGATTTCAGGCGGCCCCGCGACCGGAATCGGCGTTGTATAATCGCCGCGCCGGATGCGGGTGAGGCCCGCGCCGAGATTTTCCAGGGGCCGCAGCGCGGATCCTGCAATGAGATAGGCGATCGTTCCGGTCAGCACCATCAGCACCGCGACGAGACTGGTCAGGGCCAGAAAGCCGATCCATTTTTCGAACACGTCGGCCGACAGATCCGGCACGAACACGATGTCGCCGACGCGCCTGCCGTCGATGATGACAGGAGATGCCGCGTCCATGTCCGGGAAGGCAATCAGGTCCACGAACCATCGCGGTACGCCATGCACATCCCGCAGACCGTCCCTGACGGACGGCGAGGGACCTGCTTCCACACGATGGAATTGGATATCAGAGGAGGTGCCCAAAGAACTGACAAAGGCGTCAAGCATCTTCCGCGGATTGTCTGACGCGCTCAGGGCGCTGTTGAGCGCGATAGCGACGGTCCGGCTCGATCGTCGAGCGGGCTCGTTCTCGTCGGCCAGTTGGCCGGCTGCGAAAATCTGGAGCAGCACGCCGGCCATGGCCAGCGCCGCGACAAAGCTCACGCCGAGTGGGAGGAATAACTGGGTTCTGAAAGACAGTCGTTGCCACATTAGGTCAATTCTAACGCGCCTTGGCAGGATTCTCTCTTTCCATTTGTTCCCGCCAGTCTATGAGTCCTCAAAACAAAAGAGTGCGCGATGCAAGATATTGCCAAACTGGCGACCAAGGTCCTGATCGTCGACGACCACCCCGTTGTGCTGTCAGGTTGTCGCACCCTGTTTGCCTCCGATCATTCGATCCGCATCGACGAGGCGAGCGACGCCAAATCCGGACACAAGGCCTATATCAGCAAGCGGCCGGACGTCACCGTCATCGACATCAGCCTGCCCGACGTCTCCGGCTTCGAGCTGATGCGCCGGATTCGCAAGGACGACCCGGACGCCAAGATCATCATGTTCAGCATGAATGACGATCCTGCTTTCGTGGTGCGGGCGGTCGAGCTCGGGGCACAGGGCTATGTCTCCAAGGGCGACGATCCCCGCATCCTGCTCAAGGCCGTGCGCAAGGTCGTTGCAGGCGACAATTTCATCTCGCCCCATCTCGCCGAGGCCGTAACGTTCTCGGGCGCCGCGATCAAGGCCAATCCGGCCTCGCAAATGACGCCGCGAGAGCTCGAAATTCTCCGCCTGCTCGGGCGAGGCAACAAGATCGTCGAGGTCGCCGAGGCACTCGGCATCTCCTACAAGACCGTGGCCAATACAACCTCCCTGCTCAAGCAGAAGCTTGGCGCCAAGAACCATTCGGACCTGATCCGGATCGCGGTGGAAATCGGGATGAACTGAGCCGTCAGCGACCGAACCGGCTGCTCCAGGACGCAGCCGGTTCGGTCAACGGATCGGCGCCGCCGCGTCCGGGCAATGTGTGGACGAAGGCTGAACCCTCCGCCGACACAATCGGCCGGCGAAGCGTTCGTTCCCGGTTCGGCGCATAATTCGGGAAAAAGAAGCAATACCTGCGATGTCTCGTGCGCTGCGGTCGCCGCCACGGCCAGGCCCTACCGGGAAAAACAGGAACATTTGGCGTCGCGCGCCGTTTTTCTTCTTGACGATTCCGTGACAGGTGACGATAGCTCGAAGGAACGATTTTCGGGGCAGGCGTCCCAACGACGAAAACCGGGTCTGCACATATCAACGACAGACCTTCCAAGAGGGGGCTGCGGCATCGCCGCAGCCCTTTTTTGTGGGGCATGGTGCGGTCCCCCAAAACCCTCTATGGTGCCGGAAGCCTCTGGCTCAAGAACTAGGAACATCGTGAAATCAAAGGCTTACGGCCCGGATTCGGGAAGGGACAGCCTTTGGAGGGCAGTTTGACTCGTTATATCTCGACCCGGGGCGAGGCCCCCGAGCTTGGCTTCTGCGACGTGATGCTGACCGGGCTTGCCCGCGACGGCGGCCTGTATGTGCCGGCCACCTGGCCTCAGCTGTCGACTGAGACCATCGCAGGCTTCTTCGGGCGCCCTTATTGGGAGGTCGCGGTCGACATCATCCGTCCGTTCGTCGGCGGTGAGATTTCGGACGCCGATCTCGGCCGTATGGCGAACGAGGCCTATGCCACCTTCCGTCATCCGGCCGTGGTGCCGCTGCGCCAGATGTCGCCGCATCAATTCGTGCTGGAGCTGTTCCACGGTCCGACGCTCGCGTTCAAGGACGTGGCGATGCAGTTGATCTCGCGGCTGATGGACCATGTGCTCGCCAAGCGCGGCCAGCGCACCACCATCGTGGTCGCGACGTCGGGCGACACCGGCGGCGCCGCGGTCGAGGCGTTCGCGGGGCTTGAGAATGTCGACCTCATCGTGCTGTTTCCGCACAAGCGCATCTCCGAGGTGCAGCAGCGCATGATGACGACGATGGGCGCGGCCAATGTGCATGCGCTCGCCATCGAGGGCACCTTCGACGACTGCCAGGCGCTGGTGAAGGCGATGTTCAACAACCATCGCTTCCGCGATGCGACCTCGCTGTCCGGCGTCAATTCCATCAACTGGGCGCGCATCGTCGCCCAGGTGGTCTACTATTTTACCTCCGCGGTTGCTGCCGGCGCGCCGGCGCGCGCGGTCGACTTCATCGTGCCGACAGGCAATTTCGGCGACATTTTTGCGGGCTACGTCGCCAAGCGCATGGGACTTCCAGTGCGCACCCTGCGAATTGCCGCCAACGTCAACGACATCCTCGCCCGCACGCTCAAGACCGGCATCTACGAGGTGCGCGAGGTGCACGCGACCGCCTCTCCGTCGATGGATATCCAGATCTCGTCGAATTTCGAGCGGCTGCTGTTCGAAGCAAGCAAGCGCGATGCGCCCGCCGTGCGCCGGTTGATGGAGCAGCTGAAACAGTCGGGCCGCTTCGTGCTGCCGGATGCGACGCTCGCCGCGATCCGCGAGGAGTTCGACGCCGGCCGCGCCGATGAGACCGAAACCGCCGCTGCGATCCGCGCCGCCTGGCGCGAGGCCGGCGAGCTGGTCGATCCGCACACCGCCGTGGCGCTTGCGGTTGCCGATCGCGACACCACCGACACGACCGTGCCCAACATCGTGCTCTCGACCGCGCATCCCGCCAAATTCCCTGATGCTGTGGAGGCCGCCTGTGGCCAGCGGCCGCTTCTGCCGGCCTGGCTCGACGGCCTCATGACCAAATCCGAACATATGAAGGTGATGAAGAACGATCAGAGCGAGGTGGAGCGATTCGTGCTGTCGGTCAGCCGTGCCGCCAAACAGGGAGTTGCCGGATGAGCGTCGAGATCTCCAAGCTTGCCTCCGGCCTGACCGTCGTCACCGACAACATGCCGCATCTGGAGACCGCCGCGCTCGGCGTCTGGGCCGGCGTCGGCGGCCGCGACGAGAAGCCGAACGAGCATGGCATCTCGCATCTTCTGGAACATATGGCGTTCAAGGGCACCACCGGGCGCTCCTCGCGCGAGATCGTGGAGGAGATCGAGGCGGTCGGCGGCGACCTCAATGCCGGCACCTCGACCGAGACGACCTCCTATTATGCCCGCGTGATGAAGGCCGACGTGCCGCTGGCGCTCGACGTGCTCGCCGACATCCTGGCCAATCCCGCCTTCGAGCCCGACGAGCTCGAGCGCGAGAAGAACGTCATCGTGCAGGAGATCGGCGCGGCCCAGGACACGCCCGACGACGTCGTGTTCGAGCACCTCAACGAGCTCTGCTATCCCGACCAGCCGATGGGGCGTTCGCTGCTCGGTACCGCCAAGACGCTGAAAAGCTTCAATCGCGACTCGCTCCGCAGCTACCTCTCGACGCATTACCGCGGGCCCGACATGGTGGTGGCGGCGGCGGGCGCCGTCGATCACCAGCAGGTGGTCGCCGAGGCCGAGAGGCGTTTTTCAAGTTTCGACGCCACGCCGGGGCCGAAGCCGCAGGCGGCCATGTTCGGCAAGGGCGGTGCCAAAGTCGTGCACCGCGAGCTCGAGCAGGCGCATCTGACGCTGGCGCTGGAGGGCGTGCCGCAGACCGATCTGTCGCTGTTCTCGCTCCAGGTCTTCACCAACATCCTCGGCGGCGGAATGTCGTCGCGCCTGTTCCAGGAGGTCCGCGAGAAGCGCGGCCTCTGCTATTCGATCTACTCCTTCCACGCGCCCTATACCGACACCGGCTTCTTCGGCCTCTATACCGGCACCGATCCCGCCGACGCGCCGGAAATGATGGAAGTCGTGGTCGACATCATGAATGATTCGGTCGAGACCCTGACCGAGGCCGAGATCGCCCGCGCCAAGGCGCAGATGAAGGCGGGCCTGCTGATGGCGTTGGAGAGCTGCTCCTCGCGCGCAGAGCAACTGGCCCGGCACGTGCTAGCCTACGGACGGCCGCAGACGGTGCAGGAACTGGTGGCCCGGATCGACGCCGTCAGCGTCGAATCGACCCGCGATGCGGCGCGTGCGCTGCTTTCGCGCAGCCGCCCAGCGGTTGTCGCATTGGGCAGTGGCAGGGGTCTGGACACGGCGGTGTCTTTTGCGGAAGGATTGACCCGGGCACGCGCCAAAGCTCGGCTACACTAAAGGCGCGGTTGCACGAGGAACCGCGCACGATCGCCCCGGGAAGCATCACCATGGCCCTGTTTCGCCTGCCATCCAGTGGACCTGCTGCTCTCGCCCCCCGCGGCAACGGCCTGTTGCTGCGCGCCCCGCAGATGTCGGACTTCCTGCAGTGGGCGCATTTGCGCGAGACCAGCCGCGATTATTTGACGCCGTGGGAGCCAATCTGGCCGTCGGACGATCTCACGCGTTCAGGCTTCCGCCGCCGCCTGCGCCGCTATTCCGAGGATATCGCCGCGGACCGCTCCTATCCCTTTCTGATCTTCCGCGAGCTCGACGGTGCCATGGTCGGCGGCATCACGCTCGCCAATGTCCGGCGCGGCATCGTCCAGGCCGGCACCATCGGCTATTGGGTCGGCCAGCCGCATGCCCATCGCGGCTACATGACCGCGGCGCTGCGGGTGCTGCTGCCGACATTGTTCGGTGAGCTCAATCTGCATCGGGTCGAGGCCGCCTGCATCCCCACCAATTCGCCGTCGATCCGGGTGCTGGAGAAGTGCGGCTTCTCGCGCGAGGGGCTGGCGCGCCGCTATCTCTGCATCAACGGGGTCTGGCAGGACCATCTGCTGTTCGGCCTGCTGCACGAGGATTTCCGCGGCTGAGCCGAGCTGGCGCGCACGCCGAACCCAACCTTTTCCTGCCTTGCCTTCCTGCCTTGCTTTCCCGCCTTGGGATCGCCGATTTTGGCGATATAACCCGCACCAGCCGGCGATCAGCCGGGATGTTGTCCATGGAGTGGTGTCGTTCATGAATGAGCTTCGATCATTGCGGAATGCGCTGCGGCGGGGCCCGGTGATCGCGCTGGCGCTGTCGGTGTCACTGGCGGCCGTCTCGCCGGTCGCGGCGCAATCGCTGACCGACCGCTTCAAGAGCCTGTTCGGCGGGAAATCCGACGAGCAGCCCAAGCCGGCGCCTGCGCCGGGCCAGCCGGCGGCTGATGACGAGCTCGAATGCCCGCAGGTCACGGTGCGCGCCGGCGCCTCCACCTATGGGGTCGGCGCGACGGGCAAGCCCGCCGTCGGCAACGACGTGCGTTTCCAGGCCTCGATCACCAAGATGGCGCGCGAATGCGCCCGCAATGGCGGCGAGATCACGGCGCGCATCGGCATCCAGGGCCGCGTCATCGCGGGCCCCGCCGGCGCGCCTCCCTCGGTCGAGGTCCCGCTGCGCATCGCGGTGGTGCAGGGCGGTGTCGGCGAGAAGGTGATCGCCTCGAAGGCCTACCGGACTACGGTTGATATGTCGCAAGGCGGCAGCGTGCCCTTTACCTTCGTCGCCGAGGATTTGCTCTATCCGGTGCCGACGGCCGCGGTCGCCGATTCCTACATCTTCTATGTCGGCTTCGACCCGCAGGCGCTCGCGCCCGAACCGAAGGCGCGCGGGAAGAAGAAGTAGCGCTCGAATTTGCGAAGGCCGTCATGCCCGGGCTTGTCCCGGGCATCGACGTCTTGACCACGACCGGAAGAGAACGTGGATGGCCGGGACAAGCCCGGCCATGACGACGATGAGATATCCAGCCAAACAAAAAAAGCCGGCGCTGATAGCGCCGGCTTTTTGATTGGTGAGGCTCTTGACCCTCAGTTCAGCTTCTGCCGAACCTCGGTGATGCCCTTGGCGAGCAAATCGTCGGCGACCTGGCCCTTGACCGACTGCGACAGGATCGTGGAGGCGGCCTGGACGGCGGCTTCTGCGGCTGCGGCGCGAACATCGGCCAGCGCCTGGGCCTCGGCGAGCGCAATCTTGCTCTCCGCGGTCTTGGTGCGGCGGGCGACGAAGTCTTCCATCTTCGCCTTGGCCTCGGTCGCGATGCGCTCGGCTTCGGACCTGGCGTTGGCGATGATGTCGGCGGCCTCGCGCTCGGCCGAGGCGCTGCGCGCCTTGTAGTCGGCCAGCACCTTGGCGGCTTCCTGCTTGAGGCGGGTCGCGTCGTCGAGTTCGGCCTTGATGCGCTCGGCGCGCTTGTCGAGCGCCGACATCGCCGACTTGAACACCCCGAGATAGCCGAACACGACCATCAGGATCACGAAGGCGACGGCGACCCAGGTTTCAGGATCGAAGAACATATCGACTAACCCTTCAAGGACGCATCAACGGCGGCATTGACCGACGCCGCATCCGGAACCACGCCGGTGAGCTGCTGCACGATGGTGCCTGCCGCATCGGCCGCGATGCCGCGGACGTTGCTCATGGCGGTCGTGCGTGTCGAGGCGATGGTCTTCTCCGCCTCGGCGAGCTTGGCCGCCAGCTGCTCTTCCAGGGCCTTGCGCTCGGCATCGGCCTGCGCATTGGCCTTGTCGCGGGATTCGTTGCCGATCGCCTGCGCCCGCGAGCGCGCCGAAGCGAGCTCGCTCTCATAGGCCTTCAGCGCCGCCTCGGACTGGTCCTTCAGCGTCTGCGCTTCGGCCAGATCACCCTCGATCTTGTTCTGACGCGCCTCGATCGCACCGCCGACCTTCGGCAGAGCGAGCTTGGACACGATCACATAAAGCACGACGAAGAAGATCGCGAGCGACACCAGCTGCGAAGCAAAGGTGCTGCTCTCGAACGGTGGAAAGCCACCACCGTGACCGCCTTCGGCCTCGGTGTGGGCGCCCGCCGCCGGACTTTTCGCCCCGCCATGACTCTCGGCCATGGAGTACTCCCGTTGCTGTCACGCGCCGCTTCGGATGAAGCGGCGCGAAAGGGCGTTCCTTAGAAAACGAACAGCAGAAGCAGCGCGATCAGCAGCGAGAAGATGCCGAGCGCTTCGGTCACGGCGAAGCCGAAGATCAAATTGCCGAACTGGCCCTGAGCGGCCGAGGGGTTGCGGACGGCTGCGGCGAGATAGTTGCCGAAGATCACGCCCACGCCGACGCCCGCGCCGCCCATGCCGATGCATGCGATGCCCGCGCCGATAAGTTTTGCTGCTGCCGGATCCATTTTAGACTCCTTGGAAGAAAGATTGGGTTTTGGGTGGAAATTCCCCGGACCGCTTAGTGTCCCGGATGAATGGCGTCGTTGAGGTAGATGCAGGTCAGGATCGCAAACACATAGGCTTGCAGGAACGCGACCAGAATTTCGAGCGCGTACAGCGCGACCGTGAGCGCCAGCGGCAGCACGCCGCCGACCCAGCCGATGGCGCCGAGCGAGAAGCCGAGCATGGCGACGAAGCCCGCGAACACCTTCAGCGCGATGTGGCCGGCCAGCATGTTGGCGAACAGACGAATGCTGTGCGAGACCGGCCGCAGGAAGAACGACAGGATCTCGATGAACATGACCAGCGGCAGGATGTAGCCCGGGACGCCGTGGGGAACGAAAATCGAGAAGAACTTCAGGCCGTTCTTGGCGACGCCGTAGATCAGCACGGTGAAGAAGACCAGCAGCGCCAGTCCGACGGTGACGATCAAATGGCTCGAGATCGTGAAGGTATAGGGGATGATGCCGACCAGGTTCGAGACGCAGATGAACATGAACAGCGAGAAGATCAGCGGGAAGAACTTCATGCCCTCCACGCCGGCGGTCGAACGGATGGTCGAGGCGACGAATTCGTAGGAAATCTCGGCGACCGACTGCAGGCGGCCCGGAACCAGCTGCGCGCCGCTGGCCAGCATCAGGAGCGAGATGATCGCCACGGCCACCAGCATGTAGAGCGACGAATTGGTGAAGGCGATCGTTTGATGGCCGATATGGCCGATCGTGAAGAGAGGCTCGATGTTGAACTGGTGGATCGGATCGATTTTCATCGGCGCGGCATCTCTTGGTCTGCCGGACGAGCCGGCGTGTCTCGGTCTGCCGGCCGGGCCGGCCCGCACCGGCGAAACCGGCGCGACAATTCCTCTCCTGTCGGATTGGCCTTACGAACCACCGCGCCTGTTCTGACCTGCGCCCGCCGACCTCACCACATTCACCACGCCGGCCACGAAGCCCAGCAGCATGAACACGATAAATCCGAAAGGCGACGTCGACAGCAAGCGGTCGAAACCCCAGCCAATCCCCGCTCCGACAGCGACACCGGCGACCAACTCGGAGGATAACCGAAAACCAAGCGCCATCGCCGAGGCTCTGGCCGCTCCGTCTCCACCGTCACCTGCGGGTTGCTCGGCCTTGACGTGGCGGTCGCGAAATTCGGACAACCGCTGATCAAGATTTCCGAGCCGTTCGGAAAGCGCAGCCTCCTCGGACGATCTATCGCGATCTCCATTCCCGCCGTGTCCCGTGTCTTGAGCCATGCCACGAAGACCCGAAACGCTGCGGTTGAATGGAAATTGCGCCCGCCACCCTCAAAAGCCGCGCGGACCATACTGACCGCACATAATCAAGTCAAGCCAAGTCACGATCGCGTCGTGATCGGTTATCTATTTGATTTTATGATGGATATTGGCCTGCTCGTCAGTGCTGCGCACAGCGTGACGCCGCACCGCAGCAGCTCTCCGCGCGATCGGCCGTTATGGCCGACATTTCGCCGCGCTTTTCGGGATCAAAGGGAGCGTTGCCGTCGTTGATCTCGTGGATGCGGTTTTTGACGGCGGATTTGCGCGGACTGGCGATGCGCCGCTGCCCGCCGGGGTGTAGAATTCAACCATGTGCCACCTGCGCGATGTGGCGGAGGGCCCGATGAAACCGGCAAGACCGTCCCCAACATCATGGTGTGCTGCGGCGATCGTCGTGGTGACGACGCTCAGCGGCAGCCTGGTTGCAGCGCAATCGGCGCCCGACGGCGAGAACGGCCGCTACAGCATGACGCCGATCCCCGAAGGCGTGCTGCGGCTCGATACCCGCACCGGCACGGTCTCGACCTGCTCCAAGAATGGCTCCGGCTGGGCCTGCTACGCCGTGCCCGACGAACGCTCCGCGCTCGATGCCGAGATCGGCCGCCTCCAGGCCGAGGTCGAGAAGCTGAAGGGGCAGCTCGCTGCCGGGCCGACGGTCTCAGGCAAGATCGACGAGGCGCTGCCGAAATCCGACCCGCTCAAGAAAGCGGAGCCCCAAGCACGAGAACCGAAGGTCGCCGAGGGCGACCGCAAGCTCGAGATCCCGCTGCCGAGCGACCAGGATCTCGACCGCGCGATGTCGTTCCTGGAAAAGGCCTGGCGCCGGCTGATCGACATGGCCAACCGCGTGCAGAAGGACGTGTCGGGGAGGATTTGAATTGTCGTTCTGGCGATCGCCGGGGCGACGCAAGGGAGCTGCCTTGATGACCTCAACCAGATCGACGCGCTCCACACCATCGACGGCGCGCACCACGAGCGTCAGCACCGCGACGCTGACTGTGCAGACCTCAGGCTGCGGCTTCATCGATCTCACGGCCGAGGCCGCACGGTTCATCGCCGACGTTCATGCGCGGGAAGGCGCGCTCACGCTGTTCATCCGCCACACCTCGGCGTCGCTGACAATTCAGGAGAATGCCGATCCTTCCGTGCTGGTCGATCTCGCCGCGGTGCTGGCGCGGCTCGCGCCGGACGATGAGGATGCGGGCTGGACCCACGACACCGAGGGGCCGGACGATATGCCCGCGCATGTCAAGACGATGCTGACGCAGACATCGCTGCAGGTGCCGGTGCTCGACGGCAATCTCGCCCTCGGCACCTGGCAGGCGATCTATCTGATCGAGCATCGCACCCATCCGCACCGTCGCGAAATCGTGCTGCAATTCATCGGCAGCAGCGGCTAGCAAAACAAAACCGGCCGCGGATGTCCGCGGCCGGTTTGTTGTTGGCAGAACCCGGGCGCTGGGCGCCGGTTTTCCGCGATCAGGTCGACTTGATATCGACGTCCTTGGTCTCGGGCAGGAACAGGAAGCCGATCACTGCGGTAATCGACGCAAAGATGATCGGGTACCAGAGGCCCGCATAGATGTCGCCTGTCGAGGCCACGATCGCGAATGCGGTCGCCGGCAGCAGGCCGCCGAACCAGCCGTTGCCGATGTGGTAGGGCAGCGACATCGAGGTGTAGCGGATCTTGGTCGGGAACAATTCGACCAGCATCGCCGCGATCGGCCCGTAGACCATGGTGACGAAGATCACCAGGATGAACAGCAGGCCAATGATGGCTGCGACCTGCGGACGGAAGATGTCGAACGGATTCGACATCTTCACGATGCCGGGGTCGCCCGCCTTGGGATAGCCCGCCGCCGCGATTGCCGCCGTGACCGCCGGATTGCCGGCCTTGGCGTCGGTGTAGGGAATGTCCTTGCCGTTGATCACGACCTTCACGCCGGAGCCGGCCGCGCCGGAGCTCGTCGAGTACTTGACCGACGAGGCGGCGAGGAAGGCGCGTGCGGTGTCGCAAGGCGCGCTGAAGACGCGGGTGCCGACCGGGTTGAACAGGTCGCCGCAGCCCGCGGGATCCGCCACCACCTCGACCTTGGTCGCCTCGATTGCCTTTTCCAGCGCGGGGTTGGCGTTGGAGGAGATCATCTTGAAGATCGGGATGAAGGTGAGTGCTGCGATCAGGCAGCCACCCAGGATGATCGGCTTGCGGCCGATCTTGTCGGAAAGCACGCCGAACACGATGAAGAAGCCGGTGCCGAACAGCAACGACCAGGCGATCAGCAGGTTGGCGGTATAGCCATCGACCTTCAGAATCGATTGCAGGAAGAACAGCGCATAGAACTGGCCGGTGTACCAGACCACGCCCTGGCCCATGGTGCCGCCGAGCAGCGCCAGCAGCACGAGCTTGCCATTCTGCCAGTTGGCAAAGGCTTCCGTGAGCGGGGCCTTCGAGCTCTTTCCTTCATCCTTCATCTTCTGGAAGATCGGCGATTCATTCAGCCGCAGCCGGATCCAGACCGAGACGCCGAGCAGCAGCACCGAGACCAGGAACGGGATGCGCCAGCCCCAGGCCGCAAAGTCGGCTTCGCCGGTTGCAGTGCGGGTGAACAGGATGACCAGCAGCGACAGGAACAGGCCCATTGTCGCCGTGGTCTGGATGAATGAGGTATAGTAGCCGCGCTTGCCGTTCGGGGCATGCTCGGCGACATAGGTCGCGGCGCCACCATATTCACCGCCGAGCGCAAGGCCCTGCAACAGGCGCAGCGCGATCAGGATCACCGGAGCGGCAAAGCCGATGGTCGCGGCGCTCGGCAGCAGGCCGACGATGAAGGTCGAAAGACCCATGATCAGGATGGTGACGAGGAAGGTGTATTTGCGGCCGACGATGTCGCCGATGCGGCCGAATACGATTGCGCCGAAGGGGCGAACCAGAAAGCCTGCGGCAAAGGCCAGCAGCGCGAAGATGTCGCGGGTCGCCGGCGGATAGGCTGAGAAGAACTGCGCGCCGATGATGCCGGCCAGCGATCCGTAGAGATAGAAGTCGTACCACTCGAAGACGGTACCCAGCGACGACGCGAGGATGACGAACCGCTCATCGTTCGTCATGCCGGTCGATCGTGCCGACGTTGCAGCCAATGTGGACATCGTGAATGCGCTCCCCGTATCTCGTTTCCTCGCGTCCCAGCTGTCCGGGCATGCCGGATCAACCCAGGTCTTGCCCCTAAGGTAACATCGGCGTGAAAGCTGTCCCAATACGACTTTCGGCCTTTCGCACTGACGCGCTACTGACGGTGCTGACTTATAGTGCTGCGCGGTCGCAGGTGGCTTGCGGATTAACCCCCTTCTTGCAAAGGAATAATGTGCCCTTGCATGCCACGGCCGGCCGGGGAAGAATTGACCATCGCGCCGGTCCGGATTACTGGCCCGGCGACGAACGACAGCAAGAGATCGATGAACGCTCCCACCACCCATCTCGTCATTGCCGATGACCATCCGCTGTTCCGCGATGCGCTGCGGCAGGCGGTGGCGGGCGTCCTCTCTACGGCGAAGATCGACGAGGCCGGATCGTTCGAGGATCTGACCAAGCTCTTGGAACAGACCTCCGACGTCGATCTGGTCCTGCTCGACCTCTCGATGCCCGGCATCTCCGGCTTTTCCGGCCTGATCTATCTGCGCGCGCAATATCCGGCGATTCCGGTCGTGATCGTCTCGGCCTCCGACGACAGCGCCACGATCCGCCGCTCGCTCGATTTCGGCGCCTCCGGCTTCATCCCGAAGCGGTTCGGCGTCGAGACGCTGCGCGATGCCATCCTCAAGGTGATGGAAGGTGACGTCTGGGTTCCCGCCGACACGGATCTGTCCGCCGCCGCCGACCCCGACATGACCAAGCTGCGCGACCGCCTGGTGACGCTGACGCCGCAGCAGGTGCGGGTGCTGATGATGCTGTCGGAGGGATTGCTGAACAAGCAGATCGCCTACGAGCTCGGCGTCTCCGAAGCGACCATCAAGGCGCATGTCTCGGCCATCCTGCAAAAGCTCGGCGTCGAAAGCCGCACCCAGGCCGTGATCGCCGCCGCCAAGATCGCCGGCGGCCAGTGGAAGCAGGGCACGCCGACGGGGTAGGGCGCTTACTCGTTGCCGCTCGGATATCCGCTGCGTTTTACCGGGGCTTTACCCAGCTTCACCTGGCTGGTCGTTGGATGCGGGCTTTTGCTCCAGGCGGTTCACATAGTCCCTTCGTAGCTCGGCAATTGAATGAGCGATCCGTTTGGCCGTCTCATTTGCGCGCAACCGATCGCTTCCCCGCGAGACGAGCTGGCTAATTCTGTCCAACAGGAAAGTCGCTTTCTCAACACGGCTCAACTGCTCGCCGAGCCCGCCCGATTCATCTTTGGAGAGCACCGAAGCCAGTTCGTCCGACAGGTTCGTGATCTCCGCAGCAGCGTCCTCTGCCGACCGATTGGGGTCGGGAGAAGGAAATTGCACAATGTTGTCCAGCTTCATTTTTTGTCCACCATGGCCAATACGACGGCCAGGCGGCTTTGGATCACGGTGCAAGGGCTGATCAGGTTGAATCGTGCGGCCGATCCAGCCAACAGGACGGAACCGCGTCCACGGTTGTTCTCGCTGGAACTCTCGACGAAATTTGAGGTTATCCGCCTTCCGCCCTTCGAGTCGCAATCAATGAAAACAAACGCAGCCGCGGATTCCCGAGATCTTGAGTTATTGATCAACGGGATCGTTGATTACGCCATCTTCATGCTTGATCCCGACGGCGCCATCCGGACCTGGAACAAGGGCGCGGAACGCCTCAAGGGATATTCGGCTCACGAGATCATCGGACAATCCTTCTCGATCTTCTACACGCCTGAAGATCGGGACAAAGGTCTGCCCGGTAGAGCGCTGGCAACAGCCGCAGATACCGGTCGCCTCGCTTCGGAGGGCTGGCGTGTCAGAAAGGATGGCAGCCGATTCTGGGCCCTCGTCGTGCTCGACGCAATTCGCGACGAGAACAACAGGCTGATCGGCTATGCGAAGGTGACGCGCGACATCACCGAACGACAGCAGGCTCAGAACGATCTCCTGGAAAGCGAGAGACGCTACCGCCGGCTCGTGGAAGCCGTGGTCGATTACGCTATTTTTCAGCTCGATCCCTCCGGCAACGTGGCAACCTGGAATCCCGGTGCTCGGCGGATCAAGGGTTACTCGCCGGAAGAAATCATCGGCCGACATTTCAGCACCTTTTACACGCCTGAGGACCGTGACAACGGGGTGCCAGGGACCGCACTGGCGGAGGCTGCCGAAAAAGGCAGGTTTGAAGCCGAGGGTTGGCGCGTACGCAAGGATGGCACGCGCTTCTGGGCCTCCGTTGTCATCGACCGCATTACCGATGAGAGCGGCGCGATCATCGGCTTTGCAAAAGTTACGCGTGACCTGACCGAGCGCAAGCAGGCGCAGGACGAACTTCAGCGCGTCCAGGAACAGCTCGTCGCATCGCAGAAGCTCGAAGCGGTCGGACAGCTGAGCGGCGGCATCGCGCACGACTTCAATAACCTGCTCATGATCGTTTTGGGAAACCTCGAAAACGCCGAACGCAACAGCCGAAACGTCGGAGGGCCAAACCTGCACCGCGCGCTGGCGAATGCGAAACGTGGCGCTCAGCGCGCTGCTGCGCTGACAAGCCGGTTGCTGGCGTTTTCGCGCCGCCAGGCGCTCGATCCCAAGCCGATCAACCTCAACGGCTTCCTGAGCGGCCTGCAGGAATTCCTGCAGCGCACGCTCGGTGAACGTATCGAGGTGCAGACAGTCGGTGGCGCTGGCCTCTGGCAGATCGAGGTGGACGTGAACCATTTGGAATCGACGATCGTCAACTTGGCGATCAATGCCCGCGACGCGATGCCGAACGGCGGAAAGCTGACGATCGAGGCGACCAATGTCTCCGCGGACGACGATTATTCGCGCTCCAATCCGGAAGTCACCGCAGGCCAGTACGTCGTGATCAGCGTGAGTGATACGGGCTCCGGCATGACGCCAGAGGTCCTAAATCATGCGTTCGAACCCTTCTTTACGACGAAAGAGCCAGGGCACGGAACCGGACTCGGTCTCAGCCAGGTCTATGGCTTCGTCAAACAGTCCGGCGGCCACGTGAAGATCTACAGCGAGGTGGGGGAGGGGACCAGCATCAAAATGTATTTCGCCCGCTATGTCGGCATTGCGCATCCTGCTTCGGATGATGTGGACGAGTTCATATCGGAAGGCGCCTCCGTCGAGACCATTCTTGTCGTTGAAGATGATGCCGATCTCCGGGCCTACATTTCGGACGTGTTGCGAGATCTCAATTACCGGGTCTTGTCTGCTGGCAGCGCACAAGCCGCCTTGACCATCCTGCTGCAGGAAGAACAGCACGTCGATCTGCTTCTGACCGATGTGGTCATGCCCGGCATCAACGGTCGCGAGTTGGGAAGGCGCGCGCAGCAGATCAGGCCGCATCTCAGCATTCTCTACATGACGGGGTATTCGCGCAACGCAGTCGTTCACCAGGGGCGGCTCGACGAGGGCGTAGACCTGCTGGAAAAGCCTGTTACTCAGGCAAGACTCGCGCTGAAGGTGCGCGAGATCCTGGACCGGAAATGACTGAGGCGCTTCCGGCGCAAGAGCCCCGGCCAGCGGGCGCAAAACCACAAGGTCTGGGGGCGCTGGTCCGGCAAAACAGCAAAGCCTCGGTCAACCCCCACGATCCAAAATATTCCACTTTACCGAAATTCGGATTTGTCGTATGTATCGCCCATCCTGATCCGGCGAAAAGGGGCGGTCGTACGTCGTCACGAGCCGCGGATCGGGTCGCGGTGGACGTGGGCAGCGTCGTCGCGGATGTGAGCGCAGGGCCGGGCGATGGATTGAGCCGAACCCCGTGAGCGTCTCGCAAGCCGCGTTGTACGAACGGCGCCGAAGCCCTGCGAAGCCTCTTGGCGAAGCAGGGTGTGCTCGCGTACGGCAAAACCGTGTGGTCCCGGCCGTCGTCGCTACGGCCAAGCCTTGTGGATGCGGCATTCGCGCCAACCGGCGCGGTGCCGGTACCTTCCGCAAGCACGAGGGAGGCCAGAAGGAATTCGGCTCCCGGGAGAGCACGGCATAAGCCGTCCGACCATCGCGCAGGGAAGGCCGTGTGTTCGGCCACACCTGTATGCTGCTGTGCGGTCTCTTTGCGCTACATCTTCGCGCAGCAGACCGTGGGTGCCAGGTCAGCACCCGGCCTTCCCTGCGCCCTTTGTCTTTCAGAGGGAGCGAGCGTGAAGCAAAACTCGGGCGAATGCGCCGCGGGAGCGCGAAGGCGTGTCTGCGAATCGAAATGCCCATTGGAGGATCGCAATGACGATGTCGTGCAGCAGCGGCTCAGTAAACTCACAGGGGCGTGCATTGACGCGGGTTCCCCTCCGCAAGCCTATGCAGCTCCTGCAAACGAGTTCCATGCCTGCCTCACAACATCTCACAAGTCCAAACGGGCGTCCTGCGTAACAGGCTGGTAGTCAGTTGCGTAACTGCAACGCGGCGCTCATCAGCCAAAATACATGCCCGGCGGCGGCGACGTCAGTAACGATCAAAGGACCAAGACCATGACAGAGATGATCGATCAGCATCGCCGTCAGTTCCTCGGCGTCGCAGCCGGGACTGTTGCATTGAGTCTCGGCGCGATCGACCTCGCGCGCGCCGAAACGGCAACCGCGCCATCCCTCGCGTCGAATGCCTCCTTCGGCACGATCAAGCAGATCAACGCCGGCGTGCTTGATGTCGGCTACGCGGAAGCGGGCCCAGCGACCGGCCCGGTCGCGATCTTGCTGCACGGCTGGCCCTACGACATTCATGCCTTCGTCGACGTCGCGCCGATCCTCACCCAGGCCGGCTATCGCGTCATCATTCCCTATTTGCGCGGCTACGGTTCGACCAACTTCCTCTCCGGCGAGACGCTGCGTAACGGCGAGCCCGGCGCGCTGGCGGCGGACATCGTCGCATTGATGGACGCGCTCGACATCAAGAAGGCTGTGCTGGCCGGCTTCGACTGGGGCGCGCGCACGGCCGATATCATCGCGGCGCTGTGGCCGGAGCGTTGCCGCGCTCTGGTGTCGGTCAGCGGCTATCTGATCTCCAGCCAGGCCGCGGGCAGCGCGCCGCTGCCGCCGGCCGCCGAGTTGCAATGGTGGTACCAGTTCTATTTCGCCACCGAGCGCGGCCGCGCCGGCTACGGGAAGTACACGCATGATTTCGCAAAGCTGATCTGGAAGCTGGCCTCGCCGCAGTGGAAGTTCGACGACGCCACCTTCGATCGCAGCGCCAAGGCCTTCGAGAACAAGGACCATGTCGCGATCTCGATCCACAATTACCGCTGGCGGATCGGGCTCGAAAAGGGTGAGGCGAAGTACGAGGAGATCGAAAAGAAGCTTGCGGCTGGTCCCGTCATCAGTGTGCCTGCCATCACGATGGAAGGCGACGCCAACGGCGCGCCGCACCCCGATCCCAGCGCCTATGCCAGGAAGTTCTCCGGCCGTTATGACTTCCGCCTGATCACCGGCGGCATCGGTCACAATCTGCCGCAGGAGGCACCGCAGGCCTTCGCCAAGGCCGTCATCGATGTCGACGGCGGCGCCTGAGAATTGTCGATGGCGGCGGCCTGTCTTATTCCGCCGCCACCATCTGCTGCGTCCGCCATTGCCCGAGCAGGGCACGCAGCGAAGCCGGCTTCACCGGCTTGTTCAGCACCGCGATCCTCTCGTCGCGCGCTGCCATTTGCACCGCGGGGCTGCGATCGGCGGTGATCAGGATCGCCGGGATGGTGTCGCCGAAGCGGCGGCGGATGTCGCGAATGGCGGCGATGCCGTTGCCGCGGTCGAGGTGATAGTCGACCAGCAGCCCGGTGACGCGCTTGCCGGCCGCCTCGATCGCGGAGATCGCGCCCTCGGGATCGGCGACCGCGATCACCTCGGCATCCCAGGCCTTCAGCAGCGTCCGCATGCCGTCGAGGATCGCGGCGTCGTTCTCGATGCAGACGATCAGCGCGCCCGAGATCGGCGTGCGCGCCAGCGGCGTTGCGCTGGTCACCGCCGCGGTCAGCGTCACGGCCTTCGCCGTCGGCACCGTCACGGAGAACAGCGATCCGCCGCTCGCATTGGCGTCGATGGCGATGCCGTGGTTGAGCACGCGCGCCAGCCGCTCGACGATCGAGAGGCCCAGCCCCAGTCCGCGCGCGATCCGCGCGCCCTGCTCGAGGCGATGGAACTCCTTGAAGATCTCGCCGCGCTTGACCGCGGGGATACCGACGCCGGTGTCGTAGACGCAGATCTTGAGCGAGGCGCCGCGGCGGCGGCAGCCGACCAGCACGCGCCCGCGCGGCGTGTACTTGATCGCGTTCGAGATCAGATTCTGCAGCAGCCGCCGCAGCAGCAGCCGGTCGGATTCGACCGGCAGCGAGCAGGGCACGAAGGTGAGGTCGAGGCCCTTGGCGCGTGCGATCGGCGCGAACTCGATCTCCAGCGAGCGCATCAGGTCGGCCATCTTGAAGCTCGAGATCGAGGTTGCCATGGCGCCGGCATCGAGCCTGGAGATGTCGAGCAGCGCGCCGAGGATCTCCTCGATCGCCTGCAGCGACTCGTCGATGTTTTCGACCAGCCGCGTCTCCTCGCCATTGTGCTGGCGTTCGACGAGGCTCGTGACATAGAGCCGCGCCGCGTTCAGCGGCTGCAAAATGTCGTGGCTGGCGGCCGCGAGGAACCGCGTCTTGGAGATGCTGGCGTCCTCCGCGCTGCTCTTGGCCAGCGCCAGCTCCGAGTTCAGCCGCGTCAGCTCCTCGGTACGGTCGCGCACGCGCTTCTCCAGCGTCGCATTGGCGCGCTCCAGCGCTTCGGCCGCCTCGAAGGTCGGCGTGACGTCGGTGAAGGTGATGACGAAGCCGCCGCCGGGCATGCGGTTGGTGAGCACCTCGATCACCATATGCCGTTCGGGAAGTCGTTCGAGGTAGGGCTCGCCGTCGGTGGTATAGGCCACGAGCCGCTGCTCGATCATCGCCTCGCGGTTGGACTGATCGGCAGGATCGCTCACGCTCATGAATTCCAGGATTTCACGCAAGGGCGTGCCGAACTGGATGAAGTGCGGGGGCACGTTGAGCAGGTCGCCGAACTGCCTGTTGGAGCAGATCAATTGCAAATCGGCGTCGAACACCGCGATGCCCTGGCGCACATGGTTGAGCGCGGTCTGGAGGATTTCGCGGTTGAAGTGCAGTGCCGCATGGGAATCGTCGAGCAGTTTCAGCGCGGCTTTCGCGGAGACCGTGCGCTTGCGCAGCAGCAGCGACATCACGAGCCGCGAGGACGCCGCTCCGATCGACGAGGCGATCAGGTGCTCGGCGTGCTGCAGCAGCTCGAAATCGGCCGGTGCTCCCGGCTCCAGCCGCATGTTGCGTCGTGCCGAGAAGGCTTCGAAGGAGTGCTGGGTGCGCTCAGGCCCGAGATATTGCGCGACCGTGGTCTGGATGTCCTGCACGGTGATGGTGGTGCGCCAGCGGCGGAAATTCGGGGCGATCGGGGCGAGCGTGTCGGGTACGAACAGATCGGCCTGCACGAGCTCGATGGACGAGGGCCGCCGTGCCAGCGACAGCAGCACGTAAGTGAGGATGTTGAGCGAGAGCGACCAGACCACGCCATGCATCAGCGGCGGCAAATCGGCGCCGAACAGCGCCTGTGGCCGCAGCGCCTCGATGCCGAACGGGCCGTGCTGAAGCAGCAGGATGCCTGCCGTCGAAGAGTCCATGAAGCTCGGCATGAACAGTGTGTAGAACCACAGTGCAAAGCCGACCAGCATGCCGCCGATGGCGCCGCGCGCCGTTGCCCGTCGCCACAACAACCCGCCGAAGAAGCTCGGTGCGAGCTGCGCGATGGCGGCAAAGGACAACAGGCCGATCGCCGCGAGCTGGGTGTTGCCGAGCGCACGATAGTAGAAATAGGCCATCACCATGATGGCGAAGATGGCGAGCCGCCGCGAGCGCAGCAGGAAGTCGCCAAAATCGGTGGCCCCAGTGCGGCCCTCGGGCCGTCGTTGCAGCACCAGCGGCACGACGAGGTCGTTGGAGACCATGATCGACAGCGCGACGCATTCGACGATCACCATCGCGGTCGCGGCCGACAGGCCGCCGACGAAGACGGCGACGCTGAGCAGTCCCGCGCCGCCTTCCATCGGCAGCGCCAGCACGTACATGTCGGGGTCGACCGCGCCGAACGGGAAGCTGACGAGGCCGGCGAGCGCGATCGGGATCACGAACACGTTGATGGCGACGAGATAGAGCGGGAACAGCCAGCGCGCGCGGCTGACCTCGGCATCCGAGGAATTCTCGACCACGCTGACGTGAAACTGCCGCGGCAGCAGCATGATCGCGCACAGCGACAGCAGCGTCATGGTGAGGAAGTTGCCGATCGACGGCGAGTAGTCGATGGCGCGTACCGCCTCCGGCGTCTTCATCGCGCGCTCGATCAGTTCATGCGGCGAGAACATCCAGAAGGTGACGAAGATGCCGGCGGTGAGGAAGGCGACCAGCTTGATGATGGATTCGGTCGCGACCGCCAGCATCAGGCCGTGCTGGTGCTCGGTGGCGTCGGCCTGGCGCGTGCCGAACAGCACCGCGAAGGCCGCCATCGCCAGCGTCACCATCAGCGCCATGTCGCCGAGGATCGGGATGTGGGAGAAGGCCTGGTCCTCGCTGAGGATGACTTCGAGCGAGGAGGCCACCGCCTTGAGCTGGAGCGCGATGTAGGGCACCGAGCCGATGATGGCGATCAGCGCCACGGTCGCCGCCACCGCCTGGCTCTTGCCGTAGCGCGCGCCGATGAAGTCGGCAATCGAGGTGATGTTGTGCGCTTTCGCGAGCTGGATCACGCGTCGCAAGACGCCGGCGCCGAGCCCGATCATCAGGATCGGGCCGACATAGATTGCGAGGAAGTCGGTCGAGGTGCGGGTGGCAAAGCCGACCGAGCCGAAGAAGGTCCAGGAGGTGCAGTAGATCGCCAGCGACAGCGGATAGATCAGTCCGGACGCGCGGCCGGGTCCGGCCGGCGAGCGGCGGTCGCCATGGCTCGCCACCAGGAACAGGAAGCCGATATAGCCGAACGCGGCAACGATCACGCCCCAGTCGTGCAGCATGGGTCGGGGGCTCTCTCCCTGGGCGCGACAACCCGCGCCCGATCTCATTTTCCCAGCAAATCTAGCGCGTTGGACGAGGAGAGGCGACAGCGAAATGGCGGGGTGCGGGCGGGAACTGGCGTTGAAGTTAAGGTGCCAACCCCAACGTCGTCCTGGCGAAGGCCAGGACCCATAGCCACGGAAATTGGTTTATGGCACGCAAGTGGCCACAGCGAGCCGCAACAATCAGCAATCGAGGTAATGGGTCCTGGCCTTCGCCAGGACGACGGATTACTCCGCCGCCAGCGACTTTTCGCGCAGCGGCAGGTCGAGGCGGTCCCATACCTGCAGCAGCGCTTCGGCGAGCTGATCGATCAGGCCGTCGTCATGATAGGGCGAGGGCGTGATGCGCAGGCGTTCGGTGCCCTTGGCGACGGTCGGATAGTTGATCGGCTGGATGTAGATGCCGTGGTCCTCGAGCAGCATGTCCGAGGCCTGCTTGCACTTCTCGGCGTCGCCAATGAACAGCGGCACGATGTGGGTGTCGTTCGACATGACGGGGAGGCCGGCGGCGTTGAGGATCGCCTTGACGCGCGCGGCGCGGTCCTGGTGACGCTCCCGCTCCCAATTCGAGGTCTTCAGATGCTTGATCGCGGCGGTCGCGGCCGAGCAGATTGCCGGCGGCAGTGCGGTGGTGAAGATGAAGCCCGGCGCGTAAGAGCGCACGGCGTCGATGATATGGCCGTTGCCGGCGATGTAGCCGCCGAGACAGCCGAACGCTTTCGCCAGCGTGCCTTCGAGAATGTCGATGCGATGCATGACGCCGTCGCGCTCGGCAATGCCGCCGCCGCGCGGGCCGTACATGCCGACGGCATGGACCTCGTCGACATAGGTCATCGCATTATATTTCTCGGCGAGGTCGCAGATCCTGGCAAGCGGGGCGACGTCTCCGTCCATCGAATACAGGCTCTCGCAGGCGATCAGCTTCGGCCGGTTCGGACCCGCGGCCTTCAACTGCGCTTCGAGATCGGCGAGGTCGTTGTGGCGGAACACGACGCGCTCGCAGCCGGACTGGCGGATGCCTTCGATCATCGAATTGTGGTTGAGCTCGTCCGACAGGATCAGGCAGTTCGGAATCAGCTTCGCGATGGTCGCGATACCGGTCTGGTTCGAGACGTAGCCCGAGGTGAACAGCAGCGCCGCTTCCTTGCCGTGGAGGTCGGCGAGTTCGGCCTCGAGCTGCACCAGCGGATGATGCGTGCCCGCAATATTACGGGTGCCGCCCGCGCCGGTGCCGACGCGGGTCGCGGTCTCGACCATGGCGCCGACCACTTTCGGGTGCTGGCCCATGCCGAGATAATCATTGGAGCACCAGATCACGACGTCGCGCTTGCCTTTCGGCGAGTGCCAGACCGCATGCGGGAACCGGCCCGCGGTACGCTCCAGGTCGGCGAACACGCGATAGCGGCGCTCGGTATGGAGGCGATCAAGGGCGGAATTGAAGAACTGGGCGTAATCCATCGGGGCAACCTGAGACGGAACTGACCAAAGAAGCGCCTATCCTTAGAGCTTTTCCAACTCCAATGTCTATGCGCTATCCCACATTTGGCCGTGAGGGGCATTTGGGCAAAATGCCCTATCGTGCGATTTGAAACTTGATCCCGATCAAGTTCGCGACGGCCTCCGATGCTGCTGTGCAACATGTGCTGCGCGTGCCGGCCTGGCTCGGCCAGGCGGTTCGTCGGTCAACTCCTCAAAGGACGTGTCCATGAAACGCGTGATGATCCTCAACGGTCCCAACCTCAATATGCTCGGCATTCGCGAGCCGCACATCTACGGCACCACGACGCTCGAAGAGGTCAATGCGAGCTGCGAGGAGGTGGCCGCCAGGCTCGGGCTCAAGCTTGCCTTTCACCAGTCCAACCATGAAGGCGTGCTGGTCGATCTGATCCAGTCGGCGCGGCAGGACGCCGATGCCATCGTCATCAATCCGGCCGGCCTCTCCTTCACCTCGGTCTCGATCATGGACGCGATCAAGACGTTCGAAGGTCCGGTGCTGGAGGTCCACATCTCCAATATCCACGCCCGCGACGAATATCATCGCCACTCGAAGATCTCCTTCGTGGCGACCGGCGTGATCTGCGGGCTCGGGCCGTTCGGCTACATCGCGGCGCTGCACGCGATCGCGAATATGAAGTGAGTTGCCGCTCGGCGGCGCTCACGTTGTCCTGAACTGGAGGACGCCGTCCTTCGTCTCGGCCGTCAGCCGGCCCTCGACGATCATGTAGTTCACATGCGCGACGAGCTCGCCGGCGGCAAAGCCCATCTGGTGCTCGTCGAGCACGTGCTTGTTGAACACGACGGGCACCAGCGCGCGCGAGGTTTGCGGCACCTCGCGGCAGGCTTCCGCGATCAGGCGGCAGCGTTCCTCGTGGTGATCGGCGAGCTGCTTGATGCGGGTCTTGAGCCCGTAGAACGGGACGCCGTGGCCGGGCAGCACCAGCAGGTCATAGGGCAGGGTGGTTGTGAGGCTCGCAAGCGAAGCCAGGTATTCGCCGAGCGAGTTCTGGTCGGGCTCGACCGCCCATACGCTGACATTGGGCGAGATCTTGCTCAGCACCTGGTCGGCGGAGAGGAAGAGCTTGTCGTCGGCGCAATACAGCATCACCTGGTCGAGCGCATGCCCGCCGCCGGTGATCACCTTGAAGCGGCGCGTGCCGATCACGACCTCGTCGCCGTGCGAGATACGGCGGTAGGACGGCGGCAGCACGGAGACGCGCTTGAGATAATCCTGGCCGCGGCCGAGCAGCTTCTCGGTGAGGGACTCGTCCATGCCGTGGCGGCGGAAGAACAGCCGCTGCGCCTCGCGCCGCTCTTCGGTGCCGCGATTCTGGTGATAGACCGATTGCAGATACTCGACCTGCGACATCACCAGCGGGCAGTTGAACCGTTCGACGATCCAGCCGGCGAGACCGACATGGTCGGGGTGCGAGTGCGTGACGATCAGGCGCGTAATGTTGACGCCCTTCAGAGGGCCTTCGAACAGCTTGGTCCAGGCCTCGATCGTCTCCTCGTTGCCGAAGCCGGCATCGACCATCGCATAGCCGTCGCCGTCGGCGAGCAGGTAGATATTCACATGGTTGAGGCGGAACGGCAGCTTCAGCCGCGCCCACAGCACGCCGGGCCTGACCTCGACGATCTCTTCGGGGCCGGGATGCTGTTCCCAGGGATAGCGCAGGGCCTCGGCCGAGGACTGCACGGTGTCGGTTTTTGCGTTCATGCTACCGGCTTAAACCTGCCGGGCTCGCCGCGCCAGCCGAAAAAGGACGCGAAGCGAGCGCGCATAGCGGTCATTCCAGGCTGTTTTCCGCGGCCCGGATTTACTCAATCCGGGCCGCGGGACAGGGGCTTACGCTGCCCGCATGTTGTTGAGGAACGCGTCGATTTCCCCGCGCAGCATGTCGGCCTCGCGGCGCAGCGCGTCGGACGCGCTCAGCACTTCGTTGGCCGCAGTGCCGGCTTCAGCCGAAGCCGTGGAGACGCCGACGATGTTGCTGGAGACTTCGCTGGTGCCGCCGGCCGCATGCTGAATGTTGCGGGCGATCTCGCGGGTCGCTGCCCCCTGTTCCTCGACCGCGGCTGCGATCGTGGTGGTGACGTTGTCGATCTCGCCGATAATCCGGCCGATGCCCTGGATGGCGCCGACAGCCGAGGTCGTGACCTGCTGCATGCTGGCGATCTGGGTTCGGATCTCTTCCGTCGCCTTCGCCGTCTGGCTGGCGAGGCTCTTTACCTCGGACGCCACGACCGCAAAGCCGCGGCCGGCCTCGCCCGCGCGCGCCGCCTCGATGGTGGCGTTGAGCGCGAGCAGATTGGTCTGCGATGCGATCGTCTGGATCAGGTCGACCACGACACTGATGCGGCTGGCGCTGTCGGCGAGACTCTGCACCGTGGCGTCGGTGGCGCCGGCCTCGTCCACCGCCTTCTTGGCGATCGCGGCCGAGGTGACGACCTGCTTGCTGATCTCCTCGATGGAGGACGACAGCTGCTCGGTGCCCGACGACACCGTCTGCACGTTGACCGAGGTCTCCTCGGCGGCGGAAGCGACCGCGTTCACCAGCGCGTTGGACTGGTCGGCGGTGGTCGACATGCTCTGCGCCGTCGCCTGCATCGAATTGGCCGATTGCGCCAGATTGTCGAGCGCGCTGCGCACCGTGCCCTCGAACTCCGCGATCTTCGCCTCCATATGCGCGGCACGCTCGGCCTTGGCGACACGATCCTTGTCCTGTTCACCCGCAAGCGCCCGGGCTTCGATCATGCTGTCGCGGAATACCGTCAGCGTCTCCTTCATCGCGCCGATCTCGTCGTTCTGGCGCGAGCGGACGATCTCGGTGTCGAGGTCGCCGGCCGAGAGCAGCTGCATCGCACGCTGAAGCTCGCGGATGCGGCGCAGGATGTTGCGGCCGACATAGAGCCAGACGAACAGCGCCGAGCCGATCAAGGTGAGGCCGCCCAGCGCCAGCATTGCGGTCGTGGCGAGCGAGATCTCCTGGCGCGCCTGGAAGGTCGACGCGTTGGTCTCCTTCTGCACGCCGTCGACGAGCGCCTGCACGCTGATGCCGAGGCCGACATTGAGCTTGCGGGTCTCGTCCAGGATGGTCTGGCCGTAGTCGATGGAATCGAGCTCCTTCTGGCGGATCTTGAACACGCCGGTCTTGCCTTCGCCGAAGGCGAACAGCTTCTCCACGGCTCCGCGCACGGCCTGCATCGAGGGAATATTCGGGAGGTCCTCGAGGTTGGACTTGACGCGCTCTCGGATCGTCTTGAATTCCTTCTCGATCGCCTCGAGCGTGTCACTGCTGTTGGCCGAGAGTGCCGCCATCATGTCGGCGGCCATCAGATTGCCGTTGGCGGAGATGGTCGAGACCTGGGCGACGGTGCGGGCGGCTTCGGTGGCATCGTCGGCCGACACTTCCGCCGAACCGAGGATCGCGTTCAGGCGCGTCTGTGCGTCCAGCATCGCGGGGCCGGCGGCGCCGACGAACACGATCTGCGCCTTGCGCAGCGCTTCATATTGCTTCTCGTGCAGCGCGCCGGTGTCGAGCCGTTCGCGGGCCGCCGAGACCAGGCTCTGCGTGGCCTCGTCGATGCTCTTGGCGGTGTCGCGCAGCGCGGCCGCGGTCTGCTGGTCGGCGCCGAGTTCGATAATCTCACCGAGCTTTGCCATCGCCTGCTGCTGGATGTCCTTCACGTTCTTGGTGCGCTCGCTCAGCGCATCGTCGCTGGGAGAAGCCAGCAGGCCCGGGCCTTGCGCTGCGAGCGTCGCGCTCTGCGAGGCGAGCTGAAGGCTGGCGGAGAGGCGCGGGATGTCGCGGCCGCTTAGGTCCATCATGGTCGAGCCCAGATGGTTGAAGACGAAGCCGGCGCCGGCGGCGATCACGAGGCCCATGCCCGCAATCACGGCGAAGGCCGCAATCAGGCTGCCACGCAGGCCCCATTTCGGCATTTTGAAGCGCGGCTTGAAACGGCCAAGGACACTGCCAACGCCCAGACGGATCGCCATCGAAAATTCCCCCACACGCGTAATCTTTGTATTTTCGCCGCGCAGTATCCTCGGGCCGGGTTAAAAAATCGCAAGTTGCACAAATGCTTGGCAGTTCCGCAGAGCGAAAAAAGGAAAGGGCCGGCATCACTGCCGGCCCTTGATCTCGAAGGATTATTTCAGGCGCGATCAGTAGCGCGCGACGACCGGGCTCGCCCAGTTGAAGCGGTAATTGACGCCGGCCTTGAAGGTGTGGTCGTCGGTGGTGAAGTTACCGGTGCCGACCAGCGGACCCGCGGTGAAGCGCGCGTCGCCGAAATTATAGTACTGGTACTCGGCTTTGGCCGACCAGTTCGGAGCGAACATGTATTCGAGGCCGGCACCGATGGTGTAGCCGTTGCTGTGATCGCCCGTGATGATGAAGGCGGCCGGCACGCCGCCGATCGTCACCTTCTCATTGTTGTCCGAATAGGCGTAACCGCCCTTCACGTAGACCAGGCCCGGGCCCCAGGTGTAGCCGACGCGGCCGGTGATCGAGCCGAGACCGCGCTGGTTGTTGGTGTAGGCTACGCCGCCCGGGAACACTGCACCGACATTGCCGGAGAGCCAGGAATATTGGGCTTCGGCGCCGACCACGAAGTTCGGATTGACCTGCCAGTCCGCACCGGCCTGCAGGCCGCCGAGGAAACGGCCGTTGCCGTTGTTACCGGTCGAGAGGCCGTTGAAATTGCTGTCGCTGGAGAACGCGCCGCCGAGATGCGCACCGATGTAGAAACCGGTCCAGTTGTAGATCGGGGCGGCATAGGCCGGCGCCTTGTTGTAATAGGGGCGGGCGCCGAGATCGGCACCGAACGCCGGCACAGCCGCGCTCACCGCGAGCAGCGCAACGGTCGCAAACAGAATCTTCTTCATCGTCCTCACTCCAGCACTAAGGTCCCCGGCAAGCGCGTCAGTCCGCGCTGCGTTGGTTTTGCAGATAGCTTGCTTTTGACGAAAATGCTGTCACATGCGTGGCACAGCGGCGCCCAACCTAACTTATTGGGCTGCAAATGATTTTCGTGCTTAATGTCGGCTTAAGAAGTGGTGAAGGAAGACTTAATTCGAGTCTCGTCCGGTAACCTGCGCGCGTCTTCCGTTAACCAAGACGCCGCCGCACTTCATCGCGCATCTGCGCGCGGAAGGCAGCGCGCTTTGCCGGCCGGTCTTCCTCGCGGACGTCGTGGCGGTCGAAGATGTCGAACTTCTCCAGGATCGGATAGCGCTCGCTCGCCATCGCGAGCACGCGCAACACCTTGGTTGCGGCTGGTGTCGGACCGCGCACCTCCCAGCGCCGGATCGTGTCGGCGCCGCCCTTCTCCGGCAACGCACACAGCCTCGCCATGTCGGCCGCAGTGAGCTTGCGCTCGATCGCGTCGGAGAGGTCGTCACGGAGTTGCTTCAGTTCGGCACCGGTCATGCTGTTCGTTCCGAGAATGCGTTGAGCGGAACGCGCTAGGCCTGATTCGGGTTGATCCTGTGGCGATGACAGCACGCGTATTGTCCTTCAATTATTCCAGGTCGAGGAAGTAGCGCCACTCGGTGCCCATATTGTCGTCGGTGATCGGCGTCTTGCCTGCGGTCGCGGCGAGAAGCTGCGGGCATTGCTCGAACATCGGGCCGTCCTTGCGGTAGTCGGTCATCAACCGGTCGAGCACGGCCTGGTCGGCCGCGTTGCCGGCGGCGAATTCGGCCTTGCCGTCGATGCTGTAGGCTTCGAGCGTCCGACGCCAGCGGGCGTAGTTCCAGTCGATCGGCGACTGCGACACCACCATGTGGTTGAGGAAATGGGCGCCATAGGCGTAAGCAGTGCAGGCGGTGCGCTGGGCACGCCGCGAATTGGTGGTGTTATAGAGGTAGATGCCGCCGTCGTTGAGATGTCGCTTCACTAGCTCCATGAATTCGGATGACAGCAGGTTGGACGCGTTGGCGCGGAAGTGCCATGTGGTGTTGACGACCACGGCGTCGAAATGCGCCTCGGGATGATGGCTCAGCCACCGCCGGCCATCGTCCTCGATGATCTTCACCTTGGGATTGGCGAGAACGGATTTGACGTTGTCTTGCCCCGCGATGATCTCGAGATAGCCGCGGTTGATCTCGACGATGGTCAGCGAGGCGACGTCGGGGTTGTTGGCGATGACCTGGGCCCACGAGCCCGAGGCGAGCCCGATCATCAGTACTTCGCGCGGGGCTGCGTGGAACAGGCTCAGCGTATAGGGTCGGATGATGCCGTTGCGGTCATGCTTGACGTCGGTATTGAAGGCGCCGTCATACATGCCGTTGCCGAACACCGTGCCGTCGGTGTCGACGGTGATGATGCCGCTGTGGTTTTCCACGACCTCGGCAAAATCATGGTTGGCGATCGACTTGCTCTGGAGATTTTCCAGCAGCCGCTGCGCGAACAGCGCATTGGCGGCGATACCGAGCACGAGGACGGCTGCTGCGATGGCGCCGAAGCGCAGCCGCTCCCGGCGCGTCGCGGCCGGAGTGGCAAAAGCGAGCACGAGTGCACACACCGTTCCCGCCACCAGCAGCAACACCGCCATCTGCTTCAGGCCGAAATGATCGGTCAGCACGAAGCCGGTCAATACGGCACCAGCGGCGCAGCCGATGATGTTGGAGAAATAGAGCAGCGCGGTCCGCTGACCGGCGCGGGCGTCGACGGCGATGCCGAATTGCGAGAGATAGGGCAGCAGCGCGCCCCATTGCCGGGCGATCAGGTAGGTCGCGATCACGGCGACGACCAGCATGGCGACGACGTTGGCGGCCAGCTGCGTCATCAACGGCAGGAATGCCGCGGCGAAGCCATTGGCCCAGACCAGATCCATCGCCGCGCTCGCCATCGCGTCCCTGGCCGAACGGGTCTCGCAGATCTGCCCGGCCCGTTGTGCGCCGACCGCGATGCCGATCAGGAAACTGCCGAGCGTGATGGCAAAGGCGAGCGAGCTCGAGCCCGAGGCAAAGGAAATGGTGCGGAACAGGTAGATCTCGTAGGACAGCGAGATGAAGCCGCCGGCGGCCGCAAGCGCGGCGACGAAGCCCATGCCCAGCACCGGCATTACGGTCCGATGGACCGCAGCTTCAGGTCCTGATGCGGCCGGCGCGCGGCTCAGCATGTGTGCCGCGATGGCGCCGGCGCCGACGACGGTGTTGATCCCGGCTGCGATCATGATCGCGCCGTGCATGCCGAGGAAGGGAAAGACCAGCACCGCCGAGACCAGACAGGCTGCGCCTGCGCCGAGCGTATTGACGAAATAGAGCGCGCCGACCGCGCTGCCGATCTGGCCGGACATCCGGACCAGGAAAGAGACCAGGATCGGAAGCGTCGCCCCCATCAACAGCGTCGGAACCAGCACCAGCAACAGGTTGATGATCGCGATGGCCGGCAGCGACATGTCGGCCGTGAGGTGGCCGACCAGGTCGAAGATCGACAGTGACACCAGGCCAAAGGCGGCGGTCGCGAGCTCGATGATCCCGAGCAGCAGCAGCGGCTTGATGCCGTCACGCTTCGATAGCCAGCCGCCGGCAAGGCTGCCAAGGCCAAGCCCGAGCATGAAGGCAGTGACCACGATGGTCACCGATTCCGTGTTGACGCCGAAAATCCGGAACAGGCTGCGCTGCCAGGTGAGCTGGTAGATCAAGGCCGGAAAGCCGGAAAAAAAGAACAGGATGCGGAGGATTCGGATGCGTGCCGTCGCGGCGGCTTGAGGCGGCGAGGCCGCGGGCAACTCGATCGTCGTCATCTGGAACTTCCCCTCCGCCTGTCACGGTAGGGGGCGGAAGGGTAAGCAAAGGTTGCGGCAGATTGCGCAATGTATCGGGATGGCGTCCGTTGACCTTGCCATCCGCGGACAGGGTTAAGCGAAGGCGAATGGCGGGTTCATTTTCGGGACAGTCGAGCTGGTAGCGTGGCCGTCCCAGGCACGGACAGGTTGTGCTAGGTTCCCAATTGCCGGGCGACCTAGTCAAAACACACATCAGGAGGGTGTCGGATGCCTGTGTTCAAATTGCCCTTGTCGGGGGACGTCGTGCAGTCCATCAACCCGATCACGTCATTCTTCAGCCCGACCGGCGGCCAGTACGGCCTCATCAACATCACGATCGGGCAATCCTCTGCGCCTGATGTCGAGAAGGACGTGCTGTCGGACGTCGGAAGCTACGGCAAGCAGATCGGCCAGGTTGCGGATGCGCTGCTTGTGGTCATCGAACATCTCGAAGCACATCCTGGACAAGCGCTCGGAGACAACAAGGCAATCGCCGCGTTCAAGGAGTTGATGCATTCGGTGGCGACCGTGAAGGAGCGCCATGGCCGCGCCAGCACGGCGTACCGCCCGAAGCGGCGCTGATCGTCACGACGTCCCGGCACATTTCCGCGCACGGAGTTATGAACGAGAGCCTATGGGAAAATCGCTGGCGGATGAACACATGCGACAAGAGGCCCGCAGCCAACGAAGAAGGGATCTGCCATGACAACGACCAGGCTCGTCATTGCCGCGCTCGTCGCGACCGGGTTCGTCATGGCGCCTTTCGCGGCTGAAGCGAGGAAGTACCGGTCGCACAGGTACCAAAGCACGAGCGTGCTGGCTCCGACCTATGGAAGCTCTGGCGCGACCGCGACCGCGACCGCGACCCAGCCGAGGCCGACCTACGGGTCGTCAGGACAGACGGTCGGCACGGTGACGGCGCCATCGATCGGAACATATAATTGGCCGTCGGTCGGGGTCACCAACGCGGTTCCGACCTGGAGCAACACCAATCCGAAGTGAGAATCAGGCGTGACGGCGCGACGCCTCGGGCGCAGACGAGTCAAAGCGCCGCTGTGCACTAAATTCCGCGGCCGTTCTGCCGACCGATCACGCAGCGCCAGGCCGCGAGACGTTCGGCCGGATGCTGGTTCATCCATTCAGCGAGTTGCGGCGCGCCCATCAGGCAGGATTGTACCGAGACCTCTGCAAAGTCGGAGCTGGTGACGAGCTGCTCGTGACAATTCGATGGGGAGGCGAGGCTGCAGAGCACGGCAATGATCTTGATCATGCGAGGTTGCCCCTGTCGCTCTGGCGCGCTTTGGCTTCGCTCGATTGTTCGCCGGCCGGGTCCGCCGGCGGGAAGATGCTGTCATAGATCGCGCGTGCCTCCTGGATGAGGCGAAGACGCTCGCGTTCGGATTTCGAAACAAACTGAATAATCTGGCCCATATCGCCTCCAATAGATGTCACATCCATCATCATATGATGGAAATCATTCCATGCAGATGTGGGATGCCGGCGTCGTCTTTGCAGCCGTGCACGCGGTCACAAGGGATAAAAAGCCCGTGACCAATCCGTTCCTAGGTGGGATCGGGATACCGGAGGGAACCGCGCTTCACGCCGCCGGTCCGCGTTCCTTCTGCCCCGGCACCGCCGCGAGCAGTTCGCGCGTGTAGGGATGCTCGGGCGACGCGAACAGCTGCGCCGTCGGCTTCAGTTCGACGATGGCGCCACGCTGCATCACTGCGATGCGGTCGCAGATTTGCGCGGCAACGCGTAAATCGTGAGTGATGAACAGCATCGAGAGCCCAAGACGCGCCTTGAGGTCTTCGAGCAACTTCAGCACCTGCGCCTGCACGGAGACGTCGAGTGCGGAGACCGCTTCGTCCGCGACGATGATCTCGGGTTCGAGCGCGAGGGCGCGCGCAATGCCGATGCGCTGGCGCTGGCCGCCGGAGAATTCGTGTGGATAACGTTCGAGGGCGCCGCTGTCGAGGCCGACCATCTTCAGCAAATCGCGGGCGCGATCGAATGCGACCTTGGGATCGGTGCCGGCCGCGATCGGGCCGTCGGCGATGATGTGGCCGATCTTGCGGCGCGGATTGAGCGAGGCGAATGGATCCTGGAAGATCATCTGGATGCGATGGCGCTCGGCGCGCAGCGCCTTGCCCGAGAGTTGCGTCAGATCGGTATCGCCGATCCGCACGGTGCCGCGGTCGGCCTGGATCAGCCGCATCACGAGGCGCGCGACCGAGGATTTGCCAGAGCCGGATTCGCCGACGAGGCCGAGCGTCTCGCCCTTGAGGATGTTAAAGTTTACTGCGCGGGCGGCATCGACGCGGCGATCTTCGCGAAACCATCCGCCGGACGTGACGTAAGTCTTGTCCAGCCCGATCACCTCGACCGCCCTGGTCTGATCGTCGAGCGGCGCGCGCGCCGGCGGGTGCATCGACGGAACTGCGGCGAGCAGTGCCTTGGTGTAGTCGTGCTGCGGTTCGTTGAAGACAGCGCTAGCGGGGCCCTCCTCGACGACGTTGCCATGGCGGAGCACCACGACCTGGTCGGCAATGTCGGCGACCACGCCGAAATCATGGGTGATGAACATCACCGCCATGTTGTGGTTGCGCTGGAGATTGCGGATCAGCTTCAGGATCTGCGCCTGCGTGGTGACGTCGAGCGCGGTGGTCGGCTCATCCGCGACCAGCACGGCCGGCTCGAGCGCGAGCGCCATCGCGATCATGGCGCGCTGCCGCTGGCCGCCGGAGAGCTGGTGCGGATAGGCGCGGACGATACGCTCAGGGTCGGGCAGGCCGACCTCGCGCGCCAGCGACAGCGCCTTTGCGCGCCGCTCCTTCGGCGTCAGCAGGCCGTGAGCTTCGAACATCTCCGCCATCTGGTCGCCGATCCGCATCAACGGATTGAGCGCTGTCATCGGCTCCTGGAAAATCATCGCGAGCCGGCGGCCGCGCAGATCGCGCCAGCCGTCGTCGTCGAGCCTGAGCAGGTCGCGGCCTTCGAACTGGATCTCGCCGGAGGTGACGCTGACAGTATCCGGCAGCAGGCCCATCAGCGCATGCGCGCACATCGACTTGCCGGAGCCGGATTCGCCGACGACACAGACGATCTTGCCGGGCCGAAGGTCGAGCGAGACGCCGTCGACGGCGAACGGACGCTCGGCGCCCTTCGGCAGCGCGATCCGCAGATTCTTGATCGAAACGGCGGGCGGGGCGGTCATCATCAGCGTCCCTCCCGCGACAGGCGCGGATTGAGCGCGTCGTTGAGGCCTTCGCCGATCAGGTTCAAGCCGAGCACCGAGATCAGGATGGCGACGCCGGGAAATACGGTGATCCACCAGGCCTGGCGGATGACGGTGCGGCCGGCGCCAACCATGTAGCCCCAGGAGATCAGATTGGGATCGCCGAGGCCAAGGAAGGACAGCGAGGATTCCAGCAGGATCGCGGTCGCCACCATCAGCGAGGCCAGCACGATCACCGGCGACAGCGCATTGGGCAGGATCTCGCGCAGGATGATCCAGCTGTTGCTCTGTCCGGTCACCACGGCGGCCTGGACATATTCGCGCGTGCGCAGCGACAGCACCTCGCCGCGGACGAGGCGGGCGACGGGCGGCCAGCTCACCACCGCGATCGAGGCCACGATCGAATAGATCGAGGGCTGCAGGATTGCGACCAGCACGATCGCCAGCGCAAAGCTCGGAATGGTTTGGAAGAATTCGGTGAAGCGCATCAGCGCGTCGTCGACCTTGCCGCCGAAATAGCCGGCCATCGCGCCAATGGGAACGCCGACGATGAGCGCCACCAGCGTCGAGACGAGGCCGACCAGCAGCGACACGCGGGCACCAAAGATCATGCCTGCGAAGACGTCGCGGCCGAGCGCGTCGGTGCCGAGCGGCACGGTCGAGAGCGTGAAGGGCGGCAGGAATGGCCGCTGCACCATGCGCCAGGGCGAGTTCGGGAACAGCAGCGGTCCGAACACCGCGATCGAGATCGCGAGCAGCAGGATGATGATCCCGATGACGCCGCTCGGGCTCCTCAGCATGGATTTCCAGAACTGTTTCATGCGGCGAATTCGATGCGCGGGTCGACCAGTCGATAGACGAGGTCGGTGATGAGGTTGAAGATCAGCACCATGACCGAGCAGGTCACGAAGACGCCGAGCAGCAGATTGTAGTCGCGCTGCAACAGTGCGTCGTACATCAGCCGCCCGATGCCGGGCCAGGCGAACACGGTCTCGGTGATGACGGCGCCGCCGATCAGCGTTCCGGCATGGACGCCGGCGAGCGTCACGACGGGCAGCAGCGCGTTGCGCAACACATGGCGGCGCTGGATCACAGAGTCGGAAAGACCCTTGGCGCGCGCGGTCTTGACGAAGTCGAGCCGCTTCACCTCCAGCATCGAGGCGCGCGTCATGCGCGTGTAGGTCGCCATGAAGAACAGGCCGAGCGTCATCGCCGGCATGATCAGGTGCTTTGCGACGTCGACCACGTGGGCAAGGCCGGCGAGGTTGGCGCCGACGGTCTCGTAACCGAAGCTCGGCAGCCAATCGACCGTGACCGAGAACAGCAGGATGCCCATCAGCGCCACCCAGAAGATCGGCATGGCGTAGAAGACGAGCGCAAAGATCGTGATGCCGGTGTCGAGGAACGTCCCGGCAAAGCGTGCGGCGAAGGTGCCGAAGAGAACGCCGAGCGCGAGCGAGATTGCGAACGCCGTCAGCGTCAACAGCAGCGTCGCCGGCAGCCGTTCCGCGATCAGCTTGGCCACCGGTGCCTGCTGGCGGAAGGAGAAGCCGAGGTCGAGGGTCGCGATGCCCTTGACGTAGATGAAGAGCTGCTCGGGGAGCGGCTTGTCGAGGCCGAACTTTTCGCGGAGCTGCTGGACGAAGACCTGGTCGCTGGCGCCGGCCTCGCCGGCCATCACGACAGCGGGGTCGCCGGGCGCAAGCCGGATCAGGAAGAAATTGAGGACAACGATCGCGAGCAGGACGATCACGCCCTTGAGGACACGCTGGGCGACGAAGGAGAGCATTTTAGAGAGTCATATCTTGTAGCAGGAGCCACGGTGACGGTGGGCTCCCTCGCCCCGCTTGCGGGGAGAGGGTCGGGGTAAGGGGGGCTCTCCGCGAGGGTATCAGCAGTTGGACTCGTGGAGACTCCCCCTCACCCGAATGTGCGCTATGCGCACATTCGACCTCTCCCCGCATGCGGGGAGAGGTGAAGGAGAGAGCAGGGCTCACTTGTCGAGCCATGCGTCCTTGAAGCCGTCATTGACCCCGATCCCCGTGGTGATCAGGTTTTTGACCTTGCAGCTCATGATGGTCGGGAATTGCAGCTCGAGCATCCAGGCCACCGGCACGTCCTCGACCAGGATCTTCTGCGCCTTCTCGTAGATCTCCTTGCGCTTGGAATCCGGTGTTGCGACGGCGCCGTCGGCAAAGAGTTTGTCAATTTCGGGGTTGGAGTACCCCTCGACATTGTTGAACACCTGGCCCTTGGCAATGTTGCTGGAGATGTAGTTGCGGCCGACGCCGAGTGCGGGATCGCCGTACTGATAGAGGTAGGTGAAGGCGATGTCGTAATCCCAGTCGCCGATCTTCTGGTTGCCGCCGGCAACGTCGGTCGAGATGGTCTCGATGTTCATGCCGACGTCCATGAGGTTCTGCTTCACGGCTTCACCCCAGCGCTGCCAGGTCTCGCCATAGGCAAGCGGCAGGATGCGGATCTTCTCGCCCTTGTAGCCGGCTTCCTTCAGCAGCGCCTTGGCCTTGGCCGGATCGTAAGCGTATTTCGGCACGTCGTCGGTGTAGTACTTGATGGTCGAGGCCGAGGGACCGGTCGCGACCTTGCCGAGCCCATTCCAGATCACGTCCTTGGCGAAATCGCGGTCGATCGCATACATGACCGCCTGCCGCACCCGCTTGTCCGCGAGCGGGCCCTGGCGGTTGTTGAGCCACAGCCAGGCCAGCGGCGAGAAGAACTCCCAGCCGGCGCCGGTGACGCAGGTGTTCTTCAGCTTGGACAGGCGCGGCACGTCGAAGTTCTCGACCGAGCCGCCGGGCAGCACGTCGATCTTGCCGGTCTCATAGGCCACCGAGCGCGCGGCTGCGTCGGGGATGATCTGCCAGTAGATCTCGTCGATGTAGGGCTTGCCCTTCTCGTAGTAGTTCGGATTCTTGACCAGCCGGATGAACGAGCCCTTCTGCCATTCCTTGAACATGAAGGGGCCGGTGCCCACAGGTGCGTTGTTGTAGGGATTGGTCTTCCAGTCGGTGCCTTCATAGAGATGCTTCGGCACTATCGGCATCGAGCCGACCTCGAAAATGCCGAGGAATGGACCGAACGGCTGCTTCAGCGTGAAGACGACTGTATAATCGTCGGGCGCCTCGACCTTATCGACCTGTGCGAGGTTGGTGCGGGCGCGGGCGTGGGTCTGCTTGAGCATCTCCATCGAGAACAGCACGTCGGCCGCGGTGAAGGGCTTGCCGTCATGCCAGGTGACGCCCTTGCGGAGCTTGAACGTGTAGGTCTTGGCGTCCTCGCTGACGCTCCAGCTCTCGGCGAGCTCCGGAAGCGGCTCGAGCTTCGGACTATAGCGCAGCAGGCCCTCGAAAATATTGCCCGATACCATCTGGGTCGGACCGTTCTGGACCATCGCGAGCATCAGGCCGGGCGGCTCGGGCTGGATCACCGCATTGATCACGCCCCCAGTCTTCGGCTCTTGCGCCAGCGCCGAGGCCGTGAGGCCGCAAGCCAGGAGGAGACCAAGCAACACTCGTTTCGACATCTCGTATCTTTCTCAAGCGAGGCCAGCCGAAAACGCTTCGCGACGTCCTCGCCCGCGAAGCGACGGCCGGCCCATCCCAGTCCCCATCCGGGCGGGAGGCTCACAGGTCCCGTTCCGCGCCGCAAGATGAAAGTCTCGACAGTGTCAGCACAAAAAATGTACAGCGCGTCCTGTTTTCACTTGATTCATTGTCCTGTCACGGAGACAAGTCGGCCCATGGACAACGCCAGACGCTCCGAACGGTCGCGCAATGCTGCGCTCGAAGCGGCCATCGCGATCATCGCGCGCGATGGGCCCGGCCGGCTGACGCTCGATGCGATCGCGCGCGAGAGCGGGCTGAGCAAGGGCGGCGTGATGCACCAATTCCGTACCAAGGAAGCGGTGCTGAAGGCGCTTCTCGAGCGGCAGATGGCGCATTTCGAGGAATTCTCGACAGCTTTTATGGCGAAGGTGGGCGCGAGCTCGGCCAATCCCAATCTGGCGACTCAACTTGCCACGATCCGGGAAGCGGCGACCTCGCCGAATTCCGCCGCACTGGCCCTGGTCGCGGCCATGGTCGAGAACCCGAGCCTGATGGCGCTGCCGCGTGAGCGCGAGACGGAGCGGATGGCGGCGATCAGGGAAGAGGCCACTGACCCGGATCTCGCAATGCTGCGTTGGGCCGGCGCGATGGGGCTTCTGCTAAGCTCGCTGTTCGGGATGTCGCCGCTTAGCAAGGACGAGCACAAGCGATTGTTCTCGCGCCTGGTCGACGATGCGCAATGGACCCGGCTCGAACAGCCGGCCGCGAAGCGTCCCGCCAAATCCGCAGTCGCGCCGGCAAAGGCTGCAAGCCCGCGCAAGCGCGCCTGAGTCATCGTTAACGAACTCCTGCCGATCGCTGCCCAAAGTCGCGCCTGCGGCCAAATGTGCCAGGACGTCACCTTCGCTATTTACAAACCAACTGGTCGGTTTTATAAGCGGAAGCACTGAGGCGACCCAAGGCGTCTGACACGGCCCCGGACGAGGCCCTGGGTTGGCAAAGGCGAGCGTCGCAGCCGCGTCTGGTCCCGTACGCGGCTGCGATCGCTCTTGCCTTTCGACGCGTCGCAAGAGGAGTTCTGGAATGGATCGCTCGATCGCCCTGCGCGGTCTGGGAACGCTGATGCTTGGCGCGGCCGTAGCAGGCTGCGCCTCGGTCGCGCCCGTGCCCTATTCGGAGATGGCGTCGTCTGCCTACATGGCGCCCGACAAGTCGGACGCCTCCGGCCGCACGCCCTACCGCTATTCCACGTCGGTCGACTGGCGCTCCTATAATAAAGTCATCCTCGAACCCGTCGTGGTCTACCGCGGCAAGGATCACCAGTTCGGCGACATGCCCGACAAGGACAAGACGGCGCTCGCAACTTACATGCAGGCCCGCTTCGTCGAACGGCTGCGCAGCCGCTTCACCCTCGTCCGCGAGCGCGGACCCGAGACACTGCGGATCAGGCTCACGCTCACCGGCGCCGTCACCAACACGCCGGTGCTCGGTACGCTGTCACGGTTCGACATGGCAGGCGCAGTCTACAACGGCGTGCAGGCCGCGCGCGACGGCGAGGGCATGTTGACCGGCTCGGTCATCTACGGCGTCGAGATTTTTGACGCTTCGACCGCGCGGCTGCTCGCCGCCTACCTCACCAAGCAATACCCCGGCGCCTACGACATCAAGGCGAGCGTCGGCGCACTCGCGGCCGCCAATGCCGGGATCGACAAGGGCGCCGATGCGCTAATCGCGCAACTGAACTGACGCTGTAATCTCTCCAACGAAAGGTGTCGCCGATGAATCTTCTTCTTCGTTTTGTGCTGCGTATCGCGATCACCATCGTGATGATGATCTTTGGCGGCCGCGCCGGTGCAACGATGCCCGTCGATCCCAGCGGCACCTGGCTCGTCGAGGATGGTCGCGCCCGCGTTCGGCTCGAACGCTGTGGTCCTGCGCGCGACCGCATCTGCGGCTTCATCGTCTGGATGAAGGAGCCTGCCGACAAGCGCGGTCAGCCCTATCGTGACAAGGAAAATCCTGATCCCGACAAGCGCGCCCGCGCGCTGCTCGGCCACCAGTTGATCATGGGCCTGCAGGCGACGCCCGAGGGCCGGTTCGCCGGCGACATCTATAATGCCGAGGACGGCAAGCTCTATTCGATCTCGCTGTGGCGCGAATCCGCCGACCGCCTCAAGCTCAAGGGATGCCTGATCAGGCTGTTGTGCCAGACTCAGACCTGGCAGCAGACCCTCGACGTCCAGCCCGGCCAGCTCGTCGGCCTGACCGGCGATCTCAACGGCCCCCGCGCCGACAAGGAATGGGCGCAAGTGCCGCCGCTGAAGCCGATGCAGGCTAAGGCGAAGTAGGGGCACGGCGCCACAATTGCGAGCGCCTCACGTCAGCCCGGCCCGTCGGAATCCTTCCAGATAGTGCTCGCGGTCGGCATCGCTCGCCCATGGTAGCTGTGTCGCGACCCAATGCAGCGAGATGCCAGGTTGGGTGCGTCGGAGCTCTCGCACCGCCAATTCCGCCAGCGCGCTGTCGCCGGTCATACCGGCGGAGACGGCGAGCACGCGATAAGCGCCGGTGAGATCGCCCCGATGGCGGATCGCCTCGCGCGCGAGCGCGATGGCCTCGTCATAGTGCCGCTCGGTGAAGCGCGCATAGCCAGCGATGCCGTAATAGATCGCCAGCGACGGATCGCGGGGCGACAGCCTGATCGCCTTCTGCGCCGCCTCGAACGAATCGCTGGATCGTCCGGCATAGGACAGCGCCAGCGCGTAATAGCCTTGCGCGAGCGAGAAGTTCGGGTTGAGCGCGAGCGCCTGTTCGAACTCGGAGAGCGCGTCCGCCAGCCGGCTGGTCGAGAAGCAGACGCTGCCGAGTGCGGCATGGGCCCAGGCATTCTCATGATCGCAACGCATCGCGGCGAGCGCGGCGTTCTCCGCGATCGGTGCCGTGGCGGCAAGCTCCGCCCAGCCCAGATGCACGCCGAACATGTGGCTCGCCGCCAGCACGGCCAGCGCCTGGCCGTAATCCGGATCGATCGCGAGCGCGCGCTCGAGCAGCTTTTGCGCAGCGGCGTGGTCCTGCGGCGTGATCCGCCAGTAGTGCGACAACGCTTGCATCAGGAGGTCCCAGGCATCCAGGCTCGACGGGAGCTTGCGATGCGTACGATAATTCTCCGCGGCGTGGATCTGCGGCTCGATCGCCGCGACGATCCGCTCGGTGATCTCGTCCTGCACGGCGAAGACGTCGACCAGCTCGCGGTCGTAGCGCTCGGCCCAGAGATGGCCGCCGGTGGTGGCGTCGTTGAGCTGTGCGGTGATGCGCACGCGGTTGCCCACCTTGCGCACGCTGCCCTCGACGATGTAGCGGACGCCGAGCTCTTCGGCGATCTGCTTGATGTGGACCGCGCGTCCCTTGTAGGTGAAGGACGAGTTGCGGGCGATCACGATGAACCAGCGCTGCTTCGACAGCGCGGTGAGGATGTCTTCGCTGATCCCATCGCCGAAATAGTCCTGGGCGGGATCGCCGCTCATGTTCTCGAAGGCGAGGACGGCGATGCCCGGACGGTCGGTCGCGATGCGCGGGGAACCGGGCGCTGCCTCGGCCGGTACCGGCCTGGTTACCACTTCTTCCCGGACATCGCCGATGAAACGAAAGCCCTTCCGCGGAATCGTCTTGATCAGCCGCTGCGTCGCGCCGTCGTCGCCGAGCGCCTTGCGCGCGGCATTGATCCGGCTGTTCAGCGCCGAGTCCGAGACGATGCGATCGCTCCAGATCTGGCTGATCAGATCGTCCTTGCTGACGACGCGGGCGCGCTCCGCGACGAGGTAGAGCAAGAGATCGAACACCTGCGGCTGTAGCGGCACGGTGGTCCCGGCGCAGGTCAGTTCGCGCAGGTCGCCGTCGAGCACGTTGTTTTCAAAGAGAAATCGCACGCTTTTGTCGTCTCAAGCAAAAATCAAAGTCGTCTCAGGCGAAAATCAACCGTCCGCGAAAGTCTTCCGCAGTCCGGTCCGGCATGGTGCAGAGACCAAACAGTGTCGATGCCTCGGCACAACGGAGCTTTCTATGACCCAACTCGATCATCAGGTTCATTCCATCGGCCCGGAGGTTGCGGGCTCACGCATTTTCAAGTTCATCGCCTTTCTTTACGGAATTGCGGCGTATCTCGTGTTCTTCGTTACGATTGTCTACGCGATCGGCTTCGTGATGGGGCTCGTGGTACCGAAGACCATCGATACCGGAGCCGACACGCCGGCCGCTGAGGCCGTGATCATCAATCTGCTGCTGATGGCGCTGTTCGCCGTTCAACATAGCGTGATGGCACGCCAGCACTTCAAGGCGTGGTGGACGCAATTCGTACCCAAGCCGGTCGAGCGCTCGACCTATGTGCTGTTCGCGAGCCTGTCATTGCTCCTCCTGTTCTGGCAGTGGCGTCCGTTGCCGTCGGTCGTATGGGACGTCGCCAATCCGGATCTTGCCGTGACGCTGGTCACGCTGTCGTTCGCGGGCTGGATCCTCGTGTTCACCTCGACCTTCATCATCAATCATTTCGAATTGTTCGGATTGCATCAGGTGACCAACCATCTCGTCGGCAAGGAGGTCGCGCCGCCGCGGTTCAAGACGCCGCTGCTCTACAAGTTCGTCCGTCATCCGATCTATCTCGGCTTCATCATCGCCTTCTGGGCGGCGCCGACCATGACCGCTGGCCATCTGCTGTTCGCAGCCGTAACCACGGCTTACATCTTCGTCGGCATCGCGTTGGAGGAGCACGATCTCATCGATCTCTTCGGCGACGAATACCGGCAATACAAACAACGGGTGTCGATGCTTATTCCCTGGCGCCGGTCAGTCTAGCCGTTGTGTCTGTCGCCGCGCGTCCGCCGAACGGAGGACGCGGGCCGGACTTCATTTTAAACGCAAGAGTTCCAACGCAAGAATTTCCATCACAATCGATCTCAGGAGAAAACAAGATGAAACATGTCGGACACTGCTTCTGCGGCGCGGTCACCATCGAGGTCACGGGCGCGCCGGAGGCGATGGGCTACTGCCATTGCCGGTCCTGCCGGTCGTGGTCCGGCGGGCCGGTGAACGCTTTCAGCCTGTGGAAGCCTGAAGCCGTGCGCATCACCGAAGGCGCGCAGAACGTCGAGACCTTCGCCAAGACGCCGCTCAGCCAGCGCAAATATTGCAGGACGTGCGGCGGTCATCTCATGACCAATCATCCGCCGCTCGATCTGATCGACGTGTTCACGGCGACCATCCCCACACTTGCCTTCACGCCCGGCGTCCACGTCAACTATTCCGAGACGGTGCTGCCGATGCGCGATGGCCTGCCCAAGCTGAAGGATTTTCCCGCCGAGTTCGGCGGCAGCGGCGAGATGATGCAGGACTAGGAGAGTTCATCTCCCTTTCCCTGCAAGCGGGGAGAGGGAGATCGTTCACCTCATCCCCGCGCGCCGAAATCCTTCGAGATAATGCGCGCGGTCCTCCTGGCGCAGCATCGGCAATTCCTGCGCGAGCCAGGCGAGTGAAATGCCGGGCTGGGCGCGGCGTAATCCCTCCAGCGCGGAAGCGGCAAGTGCGGGATCGCCGAGCATGCCGGCGGCCGCCGTCAGTACGCGATGCGCGCCAACGAAATCGGCGCGCTGCCGCATCGATTCCCGCGCCATGTGCACGGCGTCCTCGTAATTGTGGCCGATGAACTGGGCATAGCCCGCAACACCGCAATAGACCGCCGCGAGTGGATCCCTCGGGCTGAGCTGCAGCGCGCGGCGTGCCGCGGCATCGCCGTCCTGCCATCGCCCGGTGTAACACAGGGTGACGCCGTGGGAGGCGTGCGCCATCGCGAAGTTCGGATTGAGCGCCAGCGACAGCTCGAATTCCGCCAGCGCATCGTCGAAGCGGCGGCGGAACAGATAAGTGTAGGCGAGCCCGTGATGGGCCCAGGCATCGTCGCGATCGGCCGCCACCGCGGCGAGCGCCGCGGCTTCCGCGACGGGGACGGTCGCGCCCATATCGGCCCAGCCCATATGCGCGCCGAAGATGTGGCTAGTCGCGAGCAGACCGAGCGCCTTGCCGTAGGCGGGATCAATCGCGATCGCCTGCTCGAGCAGCGCCTGCGCCGACGCATTGTCCTCGCGCGTGATGCGCCAGTAATGCGACAGCGCGCGCATCACGAAGTCCCAGGCATCGAGGCTGCCCGGCAGCTTCTGCTGCGCGCGAAAATTTTCCGCGGCGTAAAGCTGCGGCTCGATCGCGGCGACGATGGCGTCGGTGATCTCGTCCTGCACGGCAAAGATGTCGGCGAGCTCGCGGTCGTAGCGCTCGGCCCAGAGATGACCGCCGGTCGAGACGTCGTTGAGCTGGGCGGAGATGCGGACGCGGCCACCGCTTCGCCGCACGCTGCCCTCGAGCACGTAACGCACGCCGAGCTCGCGCGCGACCTCGTTGAGATGCACGGCCCGGCCCTTGTAGACGAAGGACGAGTTGCGGGCGACGACGAAGAACCAGCGTAGTTTCGACAACGCGGTGATGATGTCTTCGCTGATGCCGTCGGAGAAATAGTCCTGATCGCGGTCACCGCTCATATTGGTGAAGGGCAGCACGGCAATCGCCGGACGGTCGGGTAGCGCAGGCGTCGCGTGCGACGCCCTGACGCTGCCGCGCGCTTCCACGGTCGCGCCTCCGGACTTGGTCTCGACGTTGCCGACGAAGCGAAAGCCTTTTCGCGAAATGGTGCGGATCAGCGATTGGTTCGCGCCGCTGTCGCCGATCGCCTTGCGCGCGGCGTTGATCCGGCTGGCCAAGGTCGATTCGGAGACGCTGCGGCCGTGCCAGATCTTGTCGATCAGCTCGTGCTTGCTGACGACCCGGTCGCGGTTCTCCATGAGGTGGACCACGAGGTCGAAAACCTGCGGTTCCACGGCAACGGGAACCTGCTCGCGGCTCAGTTCGCGCAAGTCGGTGTCGAGAAGGTGGTCCCGGAACAGAAACTGCACGTCGAAAACTCGGACCTCACGGCGACTTCAGGCAATGATGAAATCAAAATGGGATTTCGGCTTGAAGCCTGTGAGTCCGCCCGGAGGTCGATCCGGTTCACCGCAACGGCCGGATGGCTGCTATGTCATTTGCGCGGAGGAATACAACTCGAATTAGAAATCGGTCGAGGTGGCGGCGCACAATCTCCACGTGGTCGTTCTGGCTTTCGCCAACCCGACATTGGTGCGTGCCGACCGGTGAATGTCCATTGCCGAACACCGCCGCCCGCGTAAACTGCCTCACACACAACAACAGCCACAAAAGAAACGCCCATGCCCTCCTTTTCCGCCTCCACCACCGTGCTCGATTCAATGCTGTTCCGCGATGCCTTCGGCACGCCGGCGATGCGTGAGGTGTTTTCCGATGTCGCGCTGGTCGCGCGCTACGCGGAGGTCGAGGTGGCGCTGGCGAGGGCGGAGGCGCGATGCGGTGTGATTCCGCGGGAGGCCGCCGATGAGATTGCGGCGCGGACCGACGTCACATCGCTCGACTTCGATCTGTTGCGACAGGAGACCGATATCGTCGGCTATCCCATCTTGCCCCTGGTGCATCAGATGGTGAAGCAATGCGGCGAGGCCGGTCGCTACGTGCATTGGGGCGCGACCACGCAGGACATCATGGACACCGCCGTGGTGCTGCAACTGCGCGCCGGCTTCGAGATCATCGAGCGCGATATCGCGGAGCTGCGAAAAATCCTCGCCGATCTTTCGCGGCGCCATCGCGACACGCCGATGGCCGGCCGCACCCATCTCCAGCAGGCGCTGCCGGTGACGTTCGGCTACAAGACCGCGATCTGGCTTGCGATGTTCGATCGCCACGCCGAGCGTCTGGTTCAACTGAAGCCGCGCGTCCTGGTCGGGCAATTCGCCGGTGCGGCCGGCACACTGGCCTCGCTCGGCGACAAGGGGTTCGAGGTGCAGGAGGCGCTCTGTGCCGAGCTGAAGCTCGGCGTTCCCGCCTCGACCTGGCACGTCGCGCGCGACGGCTTTGCCGAAGCGGTGAATTTCCTTGCGCTCGTCACCGGTTCGCTCGGCAAGATCGCGCTCGACATCATGATCATGGCCTCGACAGAGTTCGCCGAGGTCTACGAGCCCTTCGTCAAGGGCCGCGGAGCCTCCTCGACCATGCCGCAGAAGCGCAATCCGATCTCCTCGGAGCTGATGCTCGCAGCGTCCAAGGCCGTTCGCCAGCAGGCTGGCCTGATGCTGGACGCCATGGTGCAGGATTTCGAGCGCGCCACAGGTCCCTGGCACGCCGAATGGATGGCGATTCCCGAAAGCTTCGTGCTGACCGCAGGCGCGCTGCACCAGGCGAAGTTCGCGCTCGCCGGCCTCATCGTGGACGAGACGAAGATGAACGATAACCTCGCCCTTAGTCGTGGTCTGATTGTGGCCGAAGCGGTCATGATGGGGCTCGCGCCGCAGCTTGGCCGGCAGGATGCGCACGACGTGGTTTACGACGCCTGCAGGCTCGCCAACGAGAAGGGCCTGACGCTTGCCGATGCGCTCTCGTCCGACAGCCGCGTCTCGAGCCGGATCGATCGCGTCACGATCGAGGCCCTGACTTCACCGAAAAATTACCTCGGCCTTGCGCCCGAAATGGTCGACCGGGTGCTGAAATCGGCAACGCGTTGAAAACCAAACTGCGTGAAATTGCGTATCTTTCAGGTCTTGCAAGAGGCTCGCACACTTGTGTCTCGTGATGCTAGGCTTAGATTGAATGAGAGATTCCGACAGAGGGCCCGGCATGACCGATCAACGCAATTCCGCCACTTCCATCGATCCCGTGAAGCTCGACCGGCTGGCCGAGGTGGCGGTGAAGGTGGGACTGGGCTTGCGGCCGGGACAGGACCTGCTCTTGACGGCGCCCGCGATCGCATTGCCGCTGGTGCGCCGGATCGCCGCGCACGCCTACAAGGCCGGCGCCGGTATCGTGACGCCGATCCTCTCCGACGAGGAGATGACACTGGCGCGCTATCGCTACGGCCACGACAACAGTTTCGATCGCGCCGCCAACTGGCTCTACGAGGGCATGGCCAAGGCGTTCTCCGAGAACACCGCGCGTCTTGCCATTGTCGGCGACAATCCGATGCTGCTGTCGGAAGAGGATCCGTCCAAGGTCGCGCGCGCCAGCAAGGCGAATTCCATGGCCTATCAGCCGGCGCTGGAAAAGATCGTCAATTTCGACACCAACTGGAACATCATCGCCTATCCGAGCCCGTCCTGGGCCAAGCAGGTCTTCCCGAACGATTCGGAAGACGTCGCGATCGGCAAGCTCGCGGATGCGATCTTTGCGGCGTCTCGCGTCGACCGTGGGGATGCGATTTCGAATTGGGCGAGCCACAATGCGGTCTTGCGCGAGCGCACCAACTGGCTCAACGGCCTGCGTTTCCGCGCGCTGCAATATTCGGGTCCCGGCACCGACCTCACCATCGGGCTTGCGGACGGCCACGAGTGGGAAGGTGGGGCCTCGTCCGCCAAGAACGGCATCAGCTGCAACGCCAACATCCCGACCGAAGAGGTCTTCACCACGCCGCATTGCCGGCGGGTCTATGGCCATGTCGTGAGTTCGAAGCCGCTGTCCTACCAGGGCACGCTGATCGACAACATTGCGGTGCGTTTCGAGGACGGCAAGATCGTCGACGCCAAGGCCTCGCGCGGAGCGGAAGTGCTGAACAAGGTGCTCGACACCGACGAGGGCGCACGTCGCCTCGGCGAGGTGGCGCTGGTGCCGCATTCCTCGCCGATCTCGCAGAGCGGGCTGTTGTTCTACAACACGCTGTTCGACGAGAATGCGGCGTCGCACATCGCGCTCGGCCAATGCTATTCGAAGTGCTTCGTCAACGGCGCTCAGCTCACGCCGCAGCAGATCGCCGCGCAAGGCGGCAACCAGAGCCTGATCCATATCGACTGGATGATCGGCTCGGCCGAGACCGACATCGACGGCATCCTGGCCGACGGCAGCAAGGTGCCGGTATTCCGCAAGGGCGAGTGGGCGAAGTAAGCTCGCTACTCGTCATGCCCGGGCTTGTCCCGGGCATCCACGTTCTTCGTTCGGCAAGGCGTGGATGGCCGGGACAAGCCCGGCCATGACGGGCGTGAACACTTCGGGTCTCATCGCTAGGGTCAAGCGCTTTCACGCCGCCGCGTTGCGCAGCATCGGGTTGTTGTCGATGCTGAAGCGGTTGAACAGCGTCGTGAACGGGCTGCCGTCGGTGGCCCGCACGATGGCGTCAGAGGCTGCAACGGCCTCGTAGAGCGCGCCGACCGGATCATCTGCCTCCGGCAGGCCGAGCGCAGCACGGATTTCCTCTCGCGCCTCGTTGACGTCGTCCTCGTCCTCGAGTGTCGCTTCAAGCGCATCTACGGCACGCCGCATCTCCTGGAGGTCGCCGCCGGCCGAGAATTTGAGGATGTCGAGCCAATAGGGGCGGGCCACGACGAGCTGGATGAATGCCTCGAAACTTGCGGCGATGATGCCCGCGCGACCTTCCGATGAGACGTAGAGCACGTTCAGCGACGGCAGCAGCACGAAGGCGCCGCCAGAGCCGTCACTTCCGATCTGCCGGGGGTCTTCGACGCCGTCGATCGTGAACCAGAGCTCCTCGTCCGGTGCAAACGAGATGTCGAGGCTGCCGAGCCAGGCGACGACCTCGCCCTGGGCTGCCAGAACCTCCGGGGTCAGGGGCATCGATGGGGTCCTTCTCAGTCATTCCGCCGCACTTTGTCGCACCCCGGAAAAGATGGGTTCATGTGCGCGAATTTGCAGGGGAATCGCGGCGTTATCAGCTTCGCGTCTGCAACTTGCGGTGGATTTTGGGTGCCTGCGTAAGAAAGAATTAAAAACCCGCTACTAGCGTTCCGACATCTTTCGAAACAATCCGGGCCTGGACCCGGCCATATTTGTTATATCTCCTGGGGAAGCAGATGTCGCGCGCATTAATTGAAATCGGGAGTTGTAATGCGGATCTGGAGCTGCGGCCGATCGAGCCGGCCTGGATCATCGAGGGCAACCCCGTCTCGCGCTCGCACATTCTCTCCACCAGCTCGGACGGCACCGCCTCGACCATCATCTGGTCCTGCACCGAAGGCCGCTTCAACTGGTACTATGATTTCGACGAGACGATCATGATCCTGGAAGGATCGATCGTACTGGAGAGCGACGGCATGCCGCCGAAGCGCTACGGCGTCGGCGATGTCATCTTCTTCCGCGATGGCGCGCATGCCAAATGGCATGTCGAAGGCCACGTCAAGAAGATCGCGTTCTGCCGCAAGACCAACCCGGCTGTCATCGGCTTCATGATCCGCGTCGTCAACAAGCTGAAGCGGATGTTCTTCTCGGCCGGCGAGCGCCGTCCCGCGACCCTGATGGGGGCCGGCTAATCCTTTTTACGGGCGCTTCCCAGCGGCCACGAGGGAAGAGGGGGCGGGATCAACATCCCGGCCCCTCTTTTCGTGTTATGATGGCAGCTCAAGCCGGTAGAATTCGGTCGCGGTCTGCGAGAACAGCGCCGTCTTCTCGGCGTCGCTCATCGGTGCCGCGATGCGCTTGAAGGCGTTGAAGATCACCTGATAGCTGCACTGGCCCTTGTCCGGCGGAAAATTGCTTTCGAACATCGCGCGCTGCGGCCCGAACGCCTCGATGCAGGTCTCGACATAAGGCTTCCACGCAGCGGCAAGCTCCTCCGATGACGGCGGCCTGTCGCGCAGATGGAAGTCGTAGCCGAGTAGGCACATCGCGAGCCCGCCGAGCTTCACCACCACGTTCTCGCAACGAGCGATCTCCAGGATCGAGGCGCGCCACTGCGCGAACACCTCTTCGCGCCGTCCTGCAAAGCGTCCGACACCGGCCGGCCCGCCACAATGATCGAGCACGATTTTGGTGTCGGGGAAGGCGCGCGCGAGCTCGGTCAGCTCGCCGATCTGCGGATGAAACAGCCACGCATCGAAGCTGAGGTTCAGCGGCGCGAGGCAGGCAAACCCCTTGCGGAAGGTTGGATCCTGCAACAGTCCCTTCGGCCGGTTCGCATACATGCCGGCGACGACAGGGTCCTGGTCCCAGGCTGACGAATGCCGGATGCCGCGGAAGCGGCCGTTGCCGGCGGCGATCTCCGCCTCCAGCACCGGCTTGGCCGCATCGCCTAGCAGCAGGTTCACATGGCTGACGATCCCGGCGCAGATCGCAGCCTTGCCATATCCGCCGCTCGCACTCATCGCGGCAACGCCGTTGGCAAACTCGACCTCGCCGACGGGGCGGAATGCCTCGGGCCCCTGCGCGCGGTACATCGAGCGGCAATCGACATAAACGGTGGCGATGATGTTGTGGCCGGAGGCGATGTCGGCGGCCATCTCCTCGATCAGGTAGCGATGGCCACGATTCCAGAGATGGTGATGCGGATCGACGATCGGCCTGAGGGGATCGATGATGTCTTCGTGGTGTTGCGCGAGCCATTCCTCGCGCGGCTCGACGAAGAGCCCGCTGGTGTTGGCGGGAAGACCGCTTGCAGCCATCGAAATTCGCTCCCTTATGTTTTTTGTGGTGGGAGCTTAGCAGTTCGTCTCGTCATGCAGCAGCGCGCCCTACGCAACCGCGCCCGCCGCCGCGAGCAGACCGTGTATCAAGTGTTCCAAGAGGTCGTCATGCCCGGGCTTGTCCCGGGCCTCCACGTTCTTTGCGGCTATAAAGAAGGCCGTGGATGGCCGGGACAAGCCCGGCCATGACGCTGTGGAAGCTTTGGCGCTCGTATCAGGAACTGCGCGTCAGACCCCGTCGAGAATGATCACGGTCGGCGTCGTCGGCAGCGAATCCCGCGAGATCCGCAAGGAGCGTTCGGTGCGGCGGTCGATCTCGAACTGCTTGCCGATGCGCTGCATGAACTCGTCGAGCGGGGTGGCGAAGCGGTGCATGGGCAACACCACGGAGGCACGCAGCCGCTTGGTGATCTCGGAGACGCCGTCGAGCGACATCGTGTAGGTGCCGTCGATCGGCACCATCACGACGTCGAGCCGCCCGATCTGGGCAAAATGGCTGTCGTCGAGCTTGTGGTGCAGATGGCCGAGATGGCCGATGCACAGGCCCGCGACCTCGAAGATGAAGATCGAATTGCCATCGCGGATCATGTCGGCGCCGGAATCGTCGCCGAAGTAGCGGCGGATGTCGGTGGTGACGTTGCGGATGAAGGTGTCGCCAATGCGCTCCGACACGACGGCCGGCTTGCCGTCCTCGCCCCAGCCATGCAGCACATGGGGAATGCGCTTGTCGGGATTGAGCGAATAATGGGTGCTGTGGGCCCGGTTCATGGTGACGACGTCGGGCAGCCGGCCGACCTGATAGGCGCCGCTGTAATCGGTCGCGATGCGTACGCCGCCCGGCGTGTCGATGAAATAGGTGGAATGGCCGGCATAGGTGATCTCGACCTCGGACGCGGCTGCTGCCTGCCGGAAGGCGGCGGGTATGACCCGGGGTGTGGCGTTGGCCATCGCCAGGCATTCGCTGCGCTGAGGCTGCTGCTGCTGGGCGAGGGCAGGTGAGAGACATGCGCTCAACAGCGCAAATGCCGCCGAAACAAGTCGCCACATATCCAGTCCCCGTGATGTCGGGGAAAGTCTAGCGTGCCACGCAGCGCATGGCCAACGGGACGCGATCAACAGCGCGTCAGTGTCGCACCCTCATTCCCGTCCTTACTCCCGCCTGGGGCTGAACTTCCAGGTCATCGCCACCAGGCCCGCAGTGATCAGGCCGCAGACGATGCCCGCGACCGGAAGCGTGAGCAGCAGCGCGGCGGTGGCGGCCCAGCCGATCGAGGAGAAGGCTTCGGCGAAGGTGGCAAGCCGCGACGAGGTCTGGCGGCGGCGGAACTGGCTGCGGCGGGCCTGCACACGGAACCAGAGCTGGATCGCGGTGGCGGAGGTGGCACCGATGATGATCATGGCTGCCGTGATCGCAGCCTGGAAAGGCGAAGCAAGAACCAGCGCGGCAACCAGCGGGCTGAAGATCGCGGCTATTGCGATCAGCACCACCTCGATCTTGGCGCGGATGACGCTGGTGGGCGTCAATGGCGCGGTCGCAACCAGATCGGGCGCGTCCTCGCCTGAGATCGTCAGCCAGGAGAGCCCGCCGGCGAGCTGGCCCGCGGCCATCACGATGACAGGCGTGATCAGCGTCAGTGCCGCTGAGCTGTCGCCGAAGCTGCGCCAGAGCAGCAGCGCCGGTGGCACCAGATAGAGCAGCTGCATCAGGGTCTGCGAGATTAGCCAGGGATCGCGGCAGAGCAGCACGAATTCCTTGCGCCGCAGCGCCTGCTGCCGCGATCCGCCGCGGAACGGGCGTTCCTTCGTGCGCTTGCGGCTGGATGCACCATAGGCGGCGGCGTCGATCGCGGTGTCGGCGAAGCGGCCCGAGAAGATCGCCATCACGCAGCCGAGCAAGATCAGCCCAAGGGCCAGGAGCAGCAGCAGCGCCTCGCTGTCGCCCATGGCCGCCCGTGCCGGCCACCACCAGATGCTGTCGACGTCGGGTGCGTGCGCGGCCAGGGTGCCCGAGGTCAGAATCGTGAAGCGTGACAGCGTGCCATAGGAAATGATCGCGGCAACCTGAAGCGCGATCACGAAACCGGCGCCAATGATCGCAGCCAGGATCTGGGCCACAAAACGCGTCCGCGCCGGGCCGATCAGGCGAAACAGCAGGATGGTGACCGCAATCGCGATCGCCGCCGCCGACAGGCCCATCGCGACGACCACACCGAAAGCCGCAAGCCACCGCGCGCCGCCGCCGATCACCAGCACGTCGACGAAGGGCGTCGAGAACAGCAGCGCCATCACCGTGACGGTGAGCGCGATCGCGGCGATGCGCACCGAGAACAGATTGGCCAGTGTCGCCGGCGAGGACATGATGAGATCGAGATCGGCGCGCGCGTAAAACACCCGCGTAACCGACTCGATCGCCTGCGACAGCATCAAGGTCCAGGCGAGAAAGATCGTCGCCGAGATCACGATCAGCGAGGATTTGTCGAGCGGCAATTGCAGATTGGCGAAGCGGCCGATCACCGCCCAGGCCGGCACATGCAGCAGTGCGGCAAAGAAGAGGAGGCCAATCACCGCGGCGCGGGCACGCCGGCGCCGGCCGCCCGTCATCATGGCAAACCATTCGCGCCAGGCGAGCCTGAGCTCGTGACGGGCAAACCACGACAGAGCGGTCGCCGAGCTCATGCGGCTTCCTGAAGCGTCACCAGGGCGATGAAGAGATCTTCCAGGCTGGTGTCGGCATGGCCGTTCTGCTGACGCAGCTCGGTCAGCGTGCCCTCGGCAACAAGGCGGCCCGAGGCGATCACGCCGATGCGGTCGGCCATGCGTTCCGCCACCTCGAGAATATGCGTGGTCATGATGACGGTGCAGCCGGCGCGGACGCGCATCCCCAGCAATCCCTTCACATGACGGGCCGAGACGGCATCGAGGCCGGTCAGCGGCTCGTCGAGGATGATGAGGCGCGGGTCGTGAACCAGCGCGCCGGCGAGCGCCACTTTCTGGCGCATGCCCTTGGAGAAACCTTCGCAGCGCTCGTGCCGATGCGGCTCGAGCCCGAGCGAGCTCACGAGTTCCTCGGCGACCGGCTTCGCAACGGAAGGCGCGATGCCCCAGAGGCCGGCGACGAATTCGAGATATTCGAGCGGGGTGAGCTTGTCATAAATCATGGGCTCGTCGGAGACCCACGCCATCACCTGCTTGGCGGCAACGGGATCGCGGAGCGCATCGATTCCGAAGATCGAGACGCCGCCGGCGTCGGGCCTGAGCAGGCCGGCAACCATGCGCAAAGTGGTGGTCTTGCCGGCACCGTTGGGGCCGACCAGCGCGTAGAATTCACCGGCATGGATGGTGAGATCGAGGCTATCGACCGCCAAACGGTCAAAACGCTTCGTTAACCCTCGGACTTCCAGCGCCGAGCTGTCCAGCTTCATGACGGCCACACCATCCGGTTTTGTATCGGTTGCGACCATGACCTGAAGATGTTTCGGCACCGTGAATCGCGTTGCCGCAAATGACGGCATGCGCGTTGGACTAAAGGCAAGATACCTGACAAGTCACCGTTTGTTGACAGTGCCTGATGGTTCAGGCTGAATTGCATCAGGGACAAATGGCGCTGACGCGGCGAAACGACTGCGTAGCGGCTGGACACAAGATACGGCAAGGCGGTCGTCAAGAGCCGCTGGTCGTATCGGGAGGACGCGGCGATGCTGGATTTCGTTCAGCAGCTGGTCAGCGGTGTTGCGCTCGGCTGTGTTTACGGCCTGATCGCACTCGGCTTCGTGCTCGTCTACAAGGCCACCGAGGTCGTCAATTTCGCCCAGGGCGATCTGATGATGCTGGGTGGCTTTTTCGCCTTCACCTTCATCGGCATGATGGGGCTGAATTACTGGATCGGCTTTGCCGGTGCGGTGGCCGCGATGGCGCTGTTTGGCATGCTTGCCGAACGGATCGTGGTGCGGCCGATCCTCGGCTATCCGCAATTCTCCATCATCATGGCGACCATCGGCCTCGGCTATTTCCTGCGCTCGGTTTCCGGCATGATCTGGGGCACCGACGATTTCAAGATCGAGACGCCGTTCAGCCAGGGCGTGCTGCGCATCGGCTCGCTGGTGCTCGCCCACGACAAGCTCTCGGTGATCGCGGCAACGATCATCCTCTGCGCGCTGCTCTGGCTGTTCTTCAACAAGACCACGATCGGCACCGCGATGCGCGCCAGTTCCGAGAACATGCTGGCGGCGTACTACATGGGCATCCCGGTCAAGCGCGTGGTGTCGATCGTCTGGGCGATCAGCGCTGCGGTCGCAACCTGCGCCGGCGTGCTGCTGGCGCCGATCACTTTCATTCACTCCAATGTCGGCCTCGTGCTCGGGCTGAAAGCATTTCCTGCGGCGGTGCTCGGCGGCTTCGGCTCGATTCCCGGCGCGGTCGTCGGCGGCGTCCTGATCGGCGTGATCGAAAGCATGGCCGGGTTCTATCTGCCGGAGGGCTGGAAGGACGTCGCCCCCTACATCGTGCTGCTGGCCGTGCTGCTGCTGAAGCCCGAAGGCCTGTTCGGCCTTCACGCCCGCAAGAAGGTCTGAACGCATGCGCTTCCTGTTCAAGACCGACTATGAGGACGACATCAGGCTGTTCCCGCATTCAGGCTATGTCGTCTCCTATGGTCTCCTGTTCGCGGTGCTGCTGATCGCGCCCTACGTGCTCTCGAGCTATCTGATGAGCCAGCTCGTCTTCGTCTGCATCTATGCCACGGTGGGCGTGGCGCTGATGATTCTGACGGGCTTCACGGGGCAGGCGTCGCTGGGGCATGCGGCGTTCCTTGCGATCGGCGCCTACACGGCCGCATACCTGCAGAAATACAATGTGCCGTTTCCCGTCTATTTCCTTGCCGCAGGCGCCCTGGCTGGCTGCATCGGCGCACTGGTCGGCTTCCCCGCGCTGCGGCTGCAGGGCATCTACCTCGTCATCGCCACCATCTCCTTCGCCTTCATCGTCGAGGAGATCTTGGCGCGCTGGGAGAGTGTCACCAACGGCAATGAGGGTCTGCGGGTCAAGGCGCTGTCGCTGCTCGGCGTGACAGTCTCGCGCGACAGTCCGACGTTCTATTTCCTCTGTCTTGCGGTGCTGGTGTTGACCATCGTCGGCACGCTCAATTTGCTGCGCTCGCCGACGGGCCGCGCCTTCGTCGCGATCCGCGACAGCGAGACAGCGGCGCGCAGCATGGGCGTCAATGTCGCGCTCTACAAGGTGAAGTCCTTTGCGATCTCGGCCGCGATCACCGGCTTTGCCGGCGTGTTGTTCGCGCACAAGCTCTCCTTCATCTCGCCGGAAATGTTCACGCTGCAGCTCTCGATCGAGTTCATCATCGTGATCCTGATCGGCGGCACGTTCAGCCTGCACGGCGCGGTGCTGGGCTCGATCTTCATCGTGATGATCGATCCGTTCCTGACCTATCTCAAAGACGACATGCCCGGCATCATCGCCGGTGTCGCGGCGACGTTCGGAGCCGGCACGGCGGCTGCGGGAAACATCCAGTCCAAGGTCGCAGCCTTTGCCTCGCTGAACGGTCTCAAGGGCGCGATCTACGGCATCATCATCATGATGTTCGTTCTGTTCGAACCGCTCGGCATCTATGGCCGCTGGCTCAAGATCAAGCTGTTCTTCCAACTGTTCCCGCTCTACAAGCGATCGACCTTCAAGCGGCAGAAAATCTACGTGAAGTCGGAGCGGAACCGATGAGCTATTTCCGCGCTGAAAATCTCTCGCTGCATTTCGGGGGCCTCAAGGCTGTCGATGCGGTGTCGTTTGCGGTCGAGAAGGGCGAGATCCTCTCGATCATCGGGCCGAATGGCGCGGGCAAGAGCTCGATCTTCAATCTGATCTCGCGGATCTACCGGCCGACCTCGGGTCGCATCTTCTTCGAGGATCAGGACATCACGGAACAGCCGCCCTACGACATCGCCAGGCTCGGCATCGCCCGCACCTTCCAGAACATCGAGCTGTTCGAGAATGCGACCGTGCTGTCCAACCTCCTGGTCGGACGCCACCGCCATTCGACCACGCAACTCTGGCAGGAATTGCTGTTTCTGCCGAGCGTGCGCGCCCACGAGAAGCTGCACCGCCGCAGGGTCGAGCAGGTGATCGAATTCCTCGACCTCGAGCCCTATCGCGACAAGCTGATCTCGGGCCTGCCCTACGGCGTGCGCAAGGTGATCGAGCTCGCGCGCGCGCTCTGTTCGGAACCGAAGCTGATCCTGCTCGACGAGCCGTCCTCGGGGCTCAATGTGGAGGAGACCGACGACATGTCATTCTGGATCCGCGACATGAAGAGCGAGCTCGGCGTCACTGTGCTGATGGTCGAGCACGACATGTCGCTGGTCAATCGCGTCTCCGATCGTGTGATTGCGCTGAACTACGGCCGGGTGCTGGCGATGGGCTCGCCCGCTGAAGTGCAGCAGCATCCTGACGTCGTCGCCGCGTATCTGGGAGCCTGATGCATGGATGCGACTATGGCGCCCGACATCATCCTGAAACTCTCGAACATCGAGAGCTATTACGGGCCGATCATGGCGATCCGCGGCATCTCGCTGGAGGTGCCGCGCGGGCGCATCGTCACGCTGCTGGGCGCCAACGGCGCCGGCAAGACGACGGTGCTGAAGACGATCTCGGGCATTCTCGATCCGCAAAAGGGTTCGATCGAGTTCATGGGCAAGCCGATCCAGCGCATGGAGGCTGACAGGATCGTGCGGCTCGGTCTCAGCCATGTGCCCGAAGGGCGTGAGGTGTTCCCGTTCCTCTCGGTGCGTGAGAATCTGATGATGGGCGCCTATCCGCGCAGCGATCGCGACGGCGTCGCGGACGATCTGGAGCGGGTCTACGGCTATTTCCCGCGGCTGAGGGAGCGCATCAACCAGCCGGCCGGACAGCTCTCCGGCGGCGAGCAGCAGATGCTCGCGATAGGTCGCGCGCTGATGAACCGGCCGACATTGTTGCTGCTCGACGAGCCCTCGCTAGGCCTGTCGCCGATCCTGGTGAAGGAGATATTCACCATCATCCGCCGGGTCAACGAGGAGCAGGGCATGTCGATCCTGCTGGTCGAGCAAAATGCACGTGTGGCGCTGGAGACGGCGCATTACGGCTATGTGTTGGAGATCGGTCGCGTTGTCATGAACGACAGCTGCGACCGCCTGATGCATTCGAAGGACATCCAGGAATTCTACCTTGGCGCCAAGGAACAGGGCGCGCGAGGCGAACGGCGCTGGAAAAGGAAGAAGACGTGGAGATGAGAACTTGGCGATGACGAGTTAAGGCGGCAACGAGGAGAGGCGCATGACCCGGCCGGCGGTGCTGACGGTCGCTGATACGATCGCGAAGAGCTTTTTGCGCGCGGCAGAGCTGCGCGGCGACAGGCCTGCGATCCGCGAGAAGACATTCGGCATCTGGCAGCCGACCAGCTGGCGTGAATGGCTGCAGATCTCCAGGGAAATCGCCTACGGCCTTCACGCCATCGGCTTCAGGCCCGGCGACGTTGCCTCGATCATCGCCAACGCCGTGCCCGAATGGATCTACGCCGACATGGGCATCCTCTGCGCCGGCGGCGTCTCCTCCGGCATCTACCCGACCGATGCGGCGGCCCAGGTCGAATATCTCATCAACGATTCCACGACGCGGGTGATCTTCGCCGAGGACGAGGAGCAGCTCGACAAGATTCTGGCTTGCCGCGCGCGCTGTCCCAACCTGCAGCGGATCGTCGTGTTCGACATGGAGGGCCTCAGCGGCTTTTCCGACGACATGGTGATGTCGCTCGACGAATTTCGCGCGCTTGGCCGCAACCACATGGTCGGCCGCGAGGCGCTGTGGCAGGAGATGATCGACAGCCGCAGCGCCGGCGATCTTGCCGTGCTCGTCTACACCTCAGGCACGACGGGTCCGCCCAAGGGCGCCATGCACGCCAACCGCAGCGTCACGCACCAGATGCGGCACGCCAACGATTTCATCCCGGCTCGCGAGGACGAGGACCGGCTGATCTTCCTGCCGCTCTGCCACGTCGCCGAGCGGGTCGCCGGCTATTACATCTCGGTCGCGCTTGGCTCGGTGATGAATTTCGCCGAGAGCCCGGAAACCGTGCCGGATAATCTGCGCGAGGTGCAGCCGACCGTCTTCTTCGCGGTGCCGCGCATCTGGGAGAAATTCTATTCCGCCATTACCATCGCGCTGAAGGATGCGACGCCGTTCCAGCAATGGGTCTATCGCCGCGCCATCGACGTCGGCCTGCGCATGACGGATTACCGGATCGAGGGCAAGATACCGCCGCTGGCGCTGCGCATCGCTAACCGGTTCGCTTACCGGCTCGCATTCCGCAACATCCGCCGCATGATCGGGCTCGACCGCTGCCGCATCGCCTTCACGGGCGCTGCGCCGATCGCGCCGGATCTGATCCGCTGGTATCTCGCGCTCGGCATCGACGTGCACGAGGTCTACGGTCAGACCGAGAATTGCGGCGTCGCGACCATGATGCCGGGAGATCGCGTCAAGCTCGGCTCGGTCGGCACGGCGGTGCCCTGGGGCGAGGTCGCGCTCTCGCCCGACGGCGAGATCCTGATCAAGGGTGACTTCCTGTTCATGGGCTATCTGAACCAGCCCGAGAAGACGGCGGAGACCATCGATCACAGCGGCTGGCTGCACACCGGCGACGTCGGCACCATCGACAACGAGGGCTTCGTCCGCATCACCGACCGCATGAAGGACATCATCATCACATCGGGTGGCAAGAACATCACGCCGTCGGAGATCGAGAACCAGCTCAAATTCTCGCCCTACATCTCGGACGCCGTCGTGATCGGCGACAAGCGGCCGTACCTGACCTGCCTCGTGATGATCGACCAGGAGAACGTCGAGAAATTCGCGCAGGATCACGATATCCCCTTCACCAATTACGCCAGCCTGTGCCGCGCGAGCGAAATCCAGGACCTGATCTGGCATGAGATCGAGGTGGTCAACGGCAACTTCGCCCGCGTCGAGACCATCAAGAAGTTCCACCTGATCGAACGCCAGCTCACGCCGGAGGACGAGGAGTTGACGCCGACCATGAAGCTGAAGCGCAATTTCGTGAACAAGCGTTACGCGGCGGAAATTGACGCAATGTATCGGCAGCGCGCGGTCGCTTGAGAACAGCGAAGGAGCCATGGCCACGCCCTTCGTGCAACATGGGCCCAAGGAGGAGACGTCAATGTCGAAATCGTTGAAAGCGTTCGGCCTTGCTGTGGGTGCGATAGCACTCACTTGTTTGCCGGCTGGAGCGCAAACCAAGGTCACCAATGAAGGCATCTCGGCCACCGAGATTGTCATTGGCACCCATCAGGACTTGTCGGGTCCGATCAAGGGCTGGGGCGTGCCGGTGTCCAACGGCATGAAGATGGCCGTCGAGGAGGTCAACGCCGCCGGCGGCGTCAACGGCCGCAAGATCCGACTGGTCGTCGAGGACAGCGGCTACGATCCGAAAAAGGCCGTGCTGGCTTCGCAGAAACTGATCGAGCGCGACAAAATCTTTGCAATGGTCGGGCCTATGGGATCGCCGACGGTGCTTGCCGCGCAGGACATCCTGCTCGACGCCGGCGTGCTCCAGCTGTTCCCGCTGACGGCGGCCGAGTTCACCTTCAAATTCGATCCGGCCAAGCCGCAGGAGCGACTGAAGTTCAACAACCTGCTGCCCTATGTCGAGAGCACGCGCGCGGCGCTGAAATACATGATGGAGTGGAAGAACTTCCAAAAGCCCTGCATCATGTATCAGGATGACGAGTACGGCAAAAACGTGCTCGACGGCTTCACCCAGCAGCTGACCGCGATGAAGATGCAGGCGGCCTCGACCACGAGCTACAAGCGCGGCGCCTCCGACTTCAGCGCGCAGGTCGCCAAGATGAAATCCGACGGCTGCGACCTCGTCATGCTCGGCGCGGTCTTGCGTGAGCCGATCGGCGCCATGAGCGAGGCGAAGAAGCTCGGCTGGGACGTCACTTTCCTTGGCGCGACGCCCGTCAACGTGATGGAAGTGCCCATGCTCGGCAAGGATGCGGTCGAAGGCCTCTATTCGGCCAGCGCCTTCGAGATTCCCTACGAGGATACGGCCAAGGGCAAGGTCAAGGACTGGCTGGTCAACTACAAGAAGATGTTCGGCACCGATGCCAACTCCCAGGCCATCATCGGATACAATGCCGTGATGACCTTCGCTTTCTATGCGCAAAAGGCGGGCAAGGAGTTGACCGGGCAGAAGATGCTCGAGGCGCTGGAGTCCGGCGACAAGTTCCTCGACATCTTCAACTCGCCGCCGACGACCTTCTCCAAGACCAACCACCTCGCCAACACCATTACCCAGGTGCAGCAGGTCAAGGGCGGCCGCTGGGTTCTGGTGAAGGACAATCTGATGTTTTGATTGAAGGCTAGCTCACCCTCCCCCACCATGAGAGGGTGAGCCTCTACGATCCCCCGCCCGCCGTCCCCGAGCTCACCGGCGCCAGCTCGTCTTCGCGGCAGCGCCAGCCATCGGCCGCTTTCACGAACGCGAACGTCCGCTGAATCCTCAGGCGTCGCGTGACGTTGAAGGCGGCTGCGCCGCGCTCCGTGTTGGCGGCGCCCGGCTGTGGACGGCCGGTGGAGGCGTCCCAGCAGGTGCCGGTGCAGGTGGAGGCGACCTTGCTGCAGGTCGTGAACGGCGCCAGCACGACCATCTCGATCTCGCCGGTGACTTGCGCCTCCTGATCATTCACCTGGCTGTCGAGCGCGTAGACGCGGTTGATGCGGAGGAAGCTGCCGCACGAATTGGCGGCGTGAATCCGCGCGGCGCAGAAGTCGACGGCGTCGGTGTCGGGCTCCCTGGCCGAGACCTGCCGGCCAAACACTTTCTTCGGATCGCCCTTGGCGGCGGCGATGTCGTCGGTCTTGTGCTTCAGATAATCGGCGAGACAGTCTTCCGCCGAGCCGAGCTCCTCGATCGGTACGTTCTCCTTGCCGACCAGATTGCACTTGCGATCGCGCTCGCGCGTCCAGCGGCCGTATTCGGCGAAGGCAAAGCGTGCGGCGGTCGGGTCCAGCTTGCCGATCAGGCCGAGCACCCGGCTGTTGAGCTCGGTTTCGGTGAGCGCCAGCGACGGGTCCGCGCAGATCAGCGCGCCGGCGGCGGTGTTGGCGGCGAGGCAGTCGAAATCCGGGTCGCGCACGATCGCGGCGCGCTCCTCGGTCACCTTCAGAAGGCAGGCCTTGACCCGGTCGAAATCGTCAGAGCGGATTGCGCTCTGGCCGACAATGCCGCAGCCGAGATTGCGCTGGCGATTCCAGATCGCGTTCTCCTCGATCGCGGGCAGCCGGTCGGGCAGGCGGGCGAGCCGGGCCTCGGTGGCGGTGGAGAGCTTCTCGGCGGCGGCCGACAGCTCGCTATCGCCGCAGAACAGTTGATTGCCGGGATCGCGGATCTGCTGGCAGTTGTTCCGGGTGAACAGCGGCAGCCTGTCGGCGATGGAGCGCTCGGACGGGCTGGATTGCGCAAAGCCTGGTGCAGCCGGCAACGCCAGCAACGCAAGCATGGTCAGCACCGTCAACCGCATTCCAAGTCCCCGACCGCATTCTTGTTGGCATGGCCATGCTAGCGTCCGGGATCACGCGGCGCAAACCAGGGTCAATGCGCTTCGGGCACCGCCATCGAGTACTGCACAGGCTCGGCGACATATTTCAGCACGGCGGACTGATAGAGCACGAACAGCGGCTGGTAGCTGCGTGCGTTGTCGTCCTCGACCATCGCCATGCGGCGGTTGTCGAGCATCAGCCAGTGGCCGTCGAGCCTGGCGGCGACAACCGCGTGCTCTTCGCCGGCCCTGACATCGCGCACCACGACGATGCGGAGGTCGTCCGCGGCGACGCCGGCGAGCCGCAGCGCGGCGAGCTTGGCGATGGCATAGTCCTCGCAATCGCCGGCGCCACGCGCGAAGGTCGCGAGCGGCGAACTCCAGACGTCATCGGCACCGTCGTCGGCGGCGCGGATGGCAAGGTTGATGGCGCGGTTGGTTTCGCCGAGGCGCGCGCGGCCGTCGCGCGTGCGGGCCTGGTCGACGATGGCGAGCAGCTTCAGCGCCGCCGGCGAGGCGCAATTGTCGCGGTCGCCGTCGCACAGCGCAAGCTGCACCATGTCGTCGTCGAGCCTGTCCTTCAGTGCGAACCATTTCTGCCGCAGGCTTCCGCCTGACATGGCGAAGGCGAACACGCCGAACGGCTCGGCGGATTTGCGCACGAGCACACCTGCGCCCGGCGACAGCAATGTGCCGGCACGAAGCTCGGCGGCTGATCCGAGCAGGATCAATCCACACAGGACAAGGATAGCGCGCCATGCGCGCGAGCGAGCAGCGGTCTCCATCTGACAATCCCCTTTCCGGCTTCGTCAGGTCCCCCTCGACCTCGACGTGCCGGGCTTGTTGCTTTCGCGGAGATAGTGCGAGGCGGGCGGTTTTGTTCTGCTTAACGCGCGGAGGCTGGGTCCCAAAACCGCGGGGCAGGCTGAAGCGGGCATGCCTGAGGTCCGTAAAATTTTACGGATCGGGCGCCACGAGAGGCCGGGATGCCGCGAAATGGCACCAATTGCAGGCAGTGGTTGTCGGCAGGTCGAATCTGCGCCTATGGCTAATGACCCGCTATTTCACGGGTTCTGTTAGTTGGGTCACAGATTTAACTCCGTATTTGCCGCAGTATGTTGTGGGGCACTACGAAGAGAAGATGACACGAGTATCTGCTCTCGAATTTATACTTTTGAATACAGGGGATGGCGGGAAATGCGTTCAAATACACAAAGCTATACTTGCCGATCCGGCCTGAATTACTTTGGCTTATCTATGGATGTCGCTGTAGGCATAGTCGCCGGCAGCCAAGTCACGCTAAATCACACAAGCAATAGATGGTTTCGCTAAGGACTTGGTAATGATATGCAAGCTTAAGCGGTCGATACTTTCATAAATATTAACCCTTTTTCGGTGCCCGATTGAATTACGCTGGCAAATTTGACGCCGCGCTCTCATTGGATGGCCAGGGTCTCCGCTCGCCCGCCTCCGACCATATCGATTCCTTCACCGCAAAAGCGCATGGCCACGTGCCGCAGGGCGCGGTGGTGATCGAAGATCCGAATCTGATCTTTCACGGCGACTTCAAGCGCGCGGGTCTCGATCTCGTGCTCTCGCATGACGGCCACGAGTTCGTCGTTCACGATTATTTTAGGGGCGACAAGCGCGCGGCGATCGCCTCGCCTGACGGCGCGCATCTCACCGGCGATATCGTCAGCGCGCTCACGGGTTATGTTCAGGTCGCGCAGGCCGGGGCCGGCGCGGCTGCGGCGCAGGTCATCGGCCATGTCACCAAGCTGACCGGCAGCGCGACCGCGATCCGCAACGGCGTCTCGGTCATCCTGAACAACGGCGACAACGTCGAGAAGGGCGACGTGGTCTCGACCGGTTCGGACTCGACGCTCGGCGTCACCTTCATCGACGGCACCGTGTTCGGCCTGTCCTCCAACGCGCGGATGGTGCTGAACGAGATGGTCTACGACCCCAACGGGTCGAACAATTCCTCGCTGCTCAGCCTGGTCGCGGGCACCATCACCTTCGTCGCCGGCGAGACCGCCAAGCACGGCGATATGAAGATCGACACGCCGGTCGCCACCATGGGCATTCGCGGCACGGCGGTGCTGACCGAGATCAATTTCATCGTGCCCTCCGGCGGCGGCGACCCACAGCCGCAGGCGAACTTCCAGGTGCTGGTCGAGCCGAACGGCACCACCGGCTCCTACATCCTGTTCGACAAGCTGACGCTGCTGCCGATCGCGACGGTCAACCAGGCCGGCCAGATGATCCAGATCAGCGGCGGCAACGTCTCGATCACCAACGCGCTGCTGTCGCCTGACGTGCAGAAGCTGATCACCGATGTGTTCACGCTGAAGTTCACGGACAACGGCACCAACACCAAGCTCACCAACAACTCCACCGACAGCATCACGCAGACCGGCAACATCGTCACGATCACGACGCCGGACGGCACGAAGGCGGAGGCAAAGTTCACCACACCTGCCCCCCCGCCGAGTGGTCCGGCCCCGGGCGGGACGCCGGGCGGGGGAATCGACCGGATTCCGGGCGCGCCCCAAGCGGCGAGCCTCGATTCCAAAGGCAATGCCACGAGGTCGTTCTCGCTGAAAGAGCATGCGGACGCGACCGCGGATCACTCGACCAAGGCTGGCCATGTCGGCGAGGCCGTGGGGCCGCTCTCGGTGTCCGGCCAGATCACGTTCCTCGATTTCAATCTCGGCGACCGGCCGACGGTGGCGATCAGCCTCGCCGGTGCGCCGAACTTCGTCTATCAGGACGCCGGCCAGCACGATGTCACCGGCTCGCTCACCGCCTTGCAGAAGCAGGACATCGCGGCGACCGAGATCAAGCTCAACGTCGTTGCCGACGGCGGCAACACCAACAATGGTTCGGCGACCTGGACCTACACGGTCCCGGACCATGTCTTCGATTTCCTGGCTGAAGGCGAATCGCTGACGCTGACCTATCTCGTCAGCGTCGATAACAATTTCTCGGTCAATCCCGAAACCAACACCTTCCCGATCACCATCACGATCGTGGGCTCCAACGACAAGCCGGTCATCTCCACCAGCGTCCCGACCATCACGTTCTCGGGCGGCACCAGCGTGCCGGGTGGCCCGCTCACCACTGATGTGCCGACCTCGGGTAAGCTTACGTTCACGGATGTCGATCTCACCGACACGCACACAGTGTCCGTGGTGTTGACAAGCGCCACTCTGCCGGACGGCACGGTTGTGCCGCCGACCCCGCTTGCTGCATTTGAAAAGGCGATGTCGGTCGCGATCGCAAATGGTGCCGACGCAACCGGCAGCGGGACCGGCACGATTAGCTGGTCGCTGGCCGATCTGCCCGTCTACCTCGCCGACTTCATCCCCAAGGGCGAAGTGCTGACGCTGGTCTACACCGTTACGGTTGCGGACGAGCACAATGCGACCTCGACGCAGACCATCACCGTCACGATCACGGGCACCGATGCCCCGGCGGTGGTTTGGATCGCGACGAACCAGCCCTCGGGCGGTTTCTGGAAGGACGCCGCGAACTGGGAAACCGGCACGGTCCCGACCAGCAGCGACGACGTCATCGTCATCACCGATCAGCTGCACGGTCTCACACCGTCCTATCCGGTCACGATCGATGCGGCAGCCTATGCCAATTCGCTGACGATGGACGATTATGACACCACGGTGCACCATACGGCGCCGGAGGTGATCAACAAGAGCACGTTGACGATTTCTGGCACGCTTACGCTCAATGCCGATGCGAAGCTGACAAACCTCGCCGGTGGGCAAATCTCCGTCGGTGGCGCGATCGATGTCGAGACGATCACCAGGAAATCCGGCCAGGTCGTCACCAACACCAGTGCAATCAACAATGCGGGCACGCTCACGCTGGCCGCAGGCGGCAAGATCGACACCCTGACCACCATCGCCAATTCCGGTTTGATCGAGCTGTCAGGCGGCACGCTGACGCTGGACACCGGCATTGCCAATGCCGGCGGTACCGTGCAGGTCGATTCCGTCGCGACGCTGGTTGCCGACGCCGTGACGATCGACGGCGGCACCCTCGCCATTCTCGGCACTCTGGAGCTCGACGGCACCAGCCTGATCGAGAACGGCACGCTGAACAATTCCGGCGCGGTCAACGTCGAGGGTGCGGTCGAGTTTGCGAACGAGACCGTCAGCAATTCGTCTCTCGGCAAGATCGAAGTCTTTGCGGATGCAACGCTGACGGTCGACAAAGGCTCGATCATCAACAATTCGGGCAACCTCATTGTTGACGCCCATGCGGAGATGATCCTGAACGACGCCACGATCAATGGCGGCGCCGTCAAGGGCACCGGCACGATCGACGTCACCGGCGACAGCACCATCGATAGCGGCGCCACATTGAGCGTCGCGACGGTGACCGCCGACGCCAAGCTGACGCTGGACGGTGTCACGGTGTCGGGTTCGACGATTACCGACAATGCCAGCATCGAGCTCGACAACACCGTCAAGCTCCAGGACGGCGCCGAGATCAAGGGTGGCCCGGTTACCAACAACGGCACTCTTGAAGTCGCCGGTCCTGCGACGCTGCTCAATGACGTCGTGACCAACAACGGCACGGTCAAGGTCGACGGCGGCCAGACGCTGACATTGTCAGGCACGGAGATATCCAGCGGCGCCATCAACGGCACCGGCACGATCGACGTCACCGGTAACAGCAAGATCGATGGCGGCGCGACGCTGAGCACGAGCGCGGTGACGGTCGAGGCGGGCACCACCCTGACGCTCGATACCGCCACGGTCGATGGCACGACGATCTCGGATAAGGGCAGCATTACAGTCGACGGCACCGTGAAGCTCACCGGCGGTGCGGTGATCAAGGGTGGTTCGAGCGTCTTCGCCCCGAAGGGTGGAAGCCCTGCCACGGTGGAATTCAACTGGGGGCAGCTCGGCACGTCATTCACGGTCCTCGGCAGTCCGCAACAGGTCGTCGCGACCGACGGCCGAGGCGGCACGGTCTCCTCCGCCGGCGGCGTCTTCCAGCTGCGTGATCAAGGTTCGGGCTGGGCCGGGAATTTCGCGACTGGCACCCATCTGCTGTGGGATAGTGGGGCCGGGCCCGACATTACGATCAAATTCGCGGCGCCGGTCTCATCGGCGGGCGCGCAGATCCAGGCCGACTATTTCGGCGGCTTTACCGCCGAGATCATCGCCTATGATCTCGGCGGCAACGTGATCGGCACGGTCAGTGCAGACGGCGTTAGCACGTCCAGCGGCGACGGTTCGGCGATCTTCATCGACTTCGTCAGCAGCAGCGCTGACGTCGCTATGGTCAAATTCTTGCTGACCAGCGCGACATATTCGCCGAACGATTTTGCCATCGGCCCGGTCCAGTTCTCCGAAAATGCCTCCTTTGGCGGAAGTGGCCCGATCATCAACAACGGCACGCTCAAGATCGAGGGTCCCGCAACGCTGCTCGACGACATCGTGACCAATCATGGCACGGTGACGGTCGACGTCGGCCAGACGCTGACGCTGTCGGGCACGGAGATCAGCGGCGGCTCGATCGCAGGCGCCGGGACGATCGATATCACGGGCGGCAGCGCGATTGACGGCGGGGCGACGCTGAGCACCAGCTTCGTCACGGTCGAGAGCCTCCAGGCTTTGATGCTCGATGCAATGACGGTCGACGGCGCGACCATCACCGACAAGGGCAGTGTCGAGCTCGACGCTACCGTGACACTAAAGGGCGGTGCCAAGATCCAGGGCACTTCGGCAGTCGTCAAGGGTGTGGTCACCAACAACGGTACACTGGAGATCGCCGGTCCTGCGACGCTGCTCAACGACGTCGTCGCCAACGTCGGCGCGGTGCAGGTCGATGACGGCAAGATCCTGACGCTGTCGGGCACCGAGATATCAGGCGGCACCATCAATATCTACAGCGGCCTGTCGGGCGGCACGATCAGCGTCACGGGTGACAGCACGATCGACAGCAGCGCGACGCTGAACAACGGCGCTGTGACTGTTGTGAGCGACGTTACGCTGACATTCGGCGATGCGACGGTGTCGGCGAGCAAGATCACCAATAGCGGCACCGTCAAGGTCGAAGCCGACAAGAAGCTGACGCTCGCCGGTGCCAGCCTGACAGGCGGCGCGCTCGCCATCGCCGGGACGCTCACCTCATCAGGCATCACCACGATTACCGACGCCAACATCTCCAACCTCTATCTGCTGGAGTCGACGCTCGGCGGGCTGCTGACATTGGTGGCGACGACGTCCACCCCGGTGATCACCAATGACGGCGGCACGATCCGCGCCAACAATGCCGAGCTCGACATCAACACCGAGGCCGTCACCAACAACGGCACGATGGCTGCGATCAACGACGGCACGCTGAAGCTGATCTCGACGAAGGTGACCAACAGCGGCGGCGCGGTGTCGATCGAGTCGGGCTCGACGCTCGATCTTTCCGGCGCAACCGTCGACGGCGGCACGCTGACGATTTCGGGCACGCTGGAATCCACCGGCACGAGCGCCATCACCAGCGCAGACATCACCAACACCGGCACGATCACGGTCACCAACGGCGCGCTGACGATCGATCCCGTCGTCATCCATACCCTCACCAACCACCAGCTGCTCCAGGCCAAAGGCGGTGAACTCGACATCTCCGGCGAGCAGATCGTCAACACCGCCGATATCAAGGCGATTGATGGCGGCATTCTGAAGCTGTCGAAACTCGGCGTGACCAATGACGGCGGTACAGTCACGGTCGATGGCACCTCGAAGCTCTATCTGACGGCGGCTTCGATCAATGGCGGCAGCCTCAGCAACTCCGGCAATCTCTACGGCGTTTCCGGTCTGAACACGATCTCGGCCGCTATCACCAGCACCGGCACGATCGAGGTGCAGGCGGGGACACTGAACCTCTCCGGCGGTCTTGCGGGCGCCGGCGCGCTGGTCATCGATGACGGCGCAACGCTGGAGCTCGCGGGAGCAACCGCGCAGACGGTTACCTTCGCGGGCGGCGCCGATACGCTGCAGCTCGACAAGGTCGTGGGCCAGAGCTTTACCGGCACCATCACGGGGCAGTCGTCGAAGGGCGGTACGTTTACCGTGACCGGCGCGGCCGACATCACGGCATCGAGCGGCGACGGACTCGACTTCACCGCGTCGGGTGGCACATCGATCAAGCCCGCCAACATCGTGCTGACGATGACCGGGAACATCACCGGCCTTGCCGGCAACGGCATCACGCTGCGCGACAGCGCAACCGGCGTTGGCGCCATCACGATCGACAATGTCACGGGCATTGCGACCGGAACAGGCGCAAATTCGGAAGGCATTCTCGTCGAGAACCTGAATGCCGCCAACGCCGGCGACATTTCGATCACCCAGCTCGGTGGCGCGGTCGGCGGCGCCTTCGGCATCGATGCGACGACCCACGGCAATGGTGATGTGACTATCGACGCCGGCAGCAACATCACCGGCAGCTCGACCTACGCCATCCGGGCGCGCAGCTATGGCAGCGGCGACATAACGGTCACGACCGAGGCGGGGAGCGTCGTGACCTCGGGCAGCTCCGGCATTGTCGCCGTTAATCGCGCGACCTCGATCGACAAATCTGACGGCAGCACCATCACCGTCAATGCTTACGGCACCATCAACTCCGGTAGCAGCCTGAACCAGAGCGGCAATACGCCAGCCGGTATCCAGGCCGGCTACAATGGAGCGATCACTGGTTCGGCAGCCAACACGGATGTGAACGGCAGCGTCGTCATCAACAATCACGCCAACATCACCTCTGGCGGCCATGGCATCCATGCCTACAACTACGGCAATGGCGATGTGACGGTGAATGACGGCGCGGGCACCGCTGTGACCGGCGCGGTGGCGGGCATCAAGGCGTCGGCAGTCGGCGGCGGTACGGGCGATGTGAGCGTCAACGTCGGTGCCAATGCTCAGGTCACGGGAACGTCAGGCTACGGCATTGATGCGTACAGCCTCAATGCCGGCAACATCAGCGTCGTGATGTCGGATGGCGACGTGCTCAAGTCGGGCAGCGTGGGTATTGACGCCGTCAACGAGGCGACCGCGATTGGCGGCGACGTACACAGCACGATCTTCGTCAGTGCTCGCGGAACCATCCACTCCGGCCCGACCAACACGAACAGCAACCATGCGCCGGCCGGCATCATGGCCGGTTATACCGGCGGTGGCAGCGGCTTCAACGGCGCGGTTCATGGCGACGTCACGGTCGAGAGCCATGCCACTATCACCACCGATGCGGGCTCAGGCATTGCGGCTTTCACTGCCGGCGTTGGCACGGTTACGGTGACGACCGGCGCGGATTCCTCGATCGCGGCCGCAGGCACTGCGATCAACGTGTTCGATCTCGGCGGCGGTGACATCAACGTCACCAATGACGGCTCCGCCACCGGTGCAAGCGGCCTCACGGCTTCCGGCTATGGCGCCGGCAACATCACCATCGCCAATGACGGTCACATCACCGGCACGAGTGGCGTCGGCATCGGCGTGACCCAAGCGCTTAACGCGACGGGCCAGGTTCACATCACCAACGATGCGGACGGACATGTTACCGGCGCGAGCGGCTTGCCGGCGATCGCCGTGAATGCCGGCAGTTTGGCCACGGTTCTGATCGACAATTCCGGCACGATCGGGCCCGATGATGCATCGACCGTCGTCGCGACGACTTACGCCATCTTCGAGGCCGGCGGCGCCATCACCATCAACAACACCGGTCACATCAACGGCAACATCTCGGTTGCCACCGCGACCTTCAACAACGAGTTGGGCGGCACCTGGACCATTTCCGGCACCAGCGTGTTCGGCAATTTGTCCAACATCGACAATGCCGGCGAAATCGATCTCCACGACGGCGCTTCGGTCTTGGGTGCGAGCGGGGCGATCATTGGCATCACCAATTCCGGCGAGATCGAGAGCTGGGGGACCAGCTCGATCACGGGCAATATCACCAATACCAACACGATCGAGATCCATACCGACGGGATCCTGTCTCTGTTCGGTTCGCTATCCGGATCCGGCTCGGTCACCATCGATGCCAATGCGACGCTCGATGTCGACGCCGCGGTGTCGCAGACGATCACCTTCAACGGCGGCGGCGCCGAGCTCCGGATCGACACGTCGAGCTTTGGCGGGTCGATCGCAGGCTTTGCTTCCACCGACAAGCTCGACCTGTCGACCATCAAGTTCGACGGCGGTACCTCCGCGACCTACGATTCCGAGACCGGCGATCTCGTCGTCAGCGATGCCTACGGCCACAGCGTCACGGTGAAGCTCACCGGTGAGGACTACAGCCACGCGCATTTCGCCGGCAGCAGCGACGGCCATGGCGGCACGCTGATCACGCTCAATGCCGCCGACGACGCTCCGGCCTTTAATGCCGCCGAGACGTCGCCGAGCGTGAGCTTCGCCGAACTTGATAACAAAACCGGCGACGGCACAACAGACCCGGCGTCGGGCGGCACCGGCACCATCGATTTCACCGACATCGATCTGACCGAGCGGCCGACCGCGAAGATCACCCACCAGGACGTGACTTGGCTCGCCGCCGACCACACCACGGCTCTGACGTTGACGCCGGACGAGATCTCCGCGCTCGAACACGCGCTGACGCTGCAGCAGACCGGCAACAAGAACAACGGCACCATCGGCTGGAGCTATTCGATCGCCGACAGCTCCCTTGATTTCCTCGGGCAGGGCCAGACCGCGACGGTGGTCTCCACCATCACGCTCGACGACCACCGCGGCGGTACCGACACGGCGCAGGTCACCGTCACGATTTCGGGCGCGAACGATGCGCCGACACTGGCTGCAGTGACCACGGGGCCGCTGTTGGATACGGCCGCGGCCGACACCTTCTCGGACCTCACCGGCCAGCTGGTCGGGACCGATGCCGACACCGGCGAGACGGCAACACTGACCTATGCCGTGCTCGATGCCGAGAGCAACGCAACGACGACGGTCGCGGGCCACTACGGCTCGCTGACGGTCAACGCCAATGGCACCTACGACTACACACCCGATGCCAACGCGATCAACGCGCTGTCGGCGGGCTCCTACACCGACACGTTCACGGTGCAGACCACCGATGCGCACGGTGCCACCGGCACCGCGACGTTCACCGTGGACGTTACCGGCGCGAACGACGCGCCGACAGTGGCTGCGGTGACCACGGGGCCGCTGGTGGATACGGCCGCGGCCGACACCTTCTCGGACCTCACCGGCAAGCTGGTCGGGCATGACGCCGACACCGGCGAGACGGCGACGCTGACCTATGCCGTGCTGGATGCCGAGAGCAACGCGACGACGACGGTCGCGGGCCACTACGGTTCGCTCACGGTCAACGCCAACGGCACCTACGACTACACGCCCGATGCCAACGCGATCAATGCGCTGTCGGCGGGCTCCTATGCCGATACGTTCACGGTGCAGACCACGGATGCGCACGGTGCCACCGGCACCGCGACGTTCACCGTGGACGTTACCGGGGCGAACGATGCGCCGACAGTGGCTGCGGTGACCACGGGGCCGCTGGTGGATACGGCCGCGGCCGACACCTTCTCGGACCTCACCGGCCAGCTGGTCGGGCATGACGCCGACACCGGCGAGACGGCGACGCTGACCTATGCCGTGCTGGATGCCGAGAGCAACGCGACGACGACGGTCGCGGGCCACTACGGTTCGCTCACGGTCAACGCCAACGGCACCTACGACTACACGCCCGATGCCAACGCGATCAATGCGCTGCCGGCGGGCTCCTACACCGACACGTTCACGGTGCAGACCACGGATGCGCACGGTGCCACCGGCACCGCGACGTTCACCGTGGACGTTACCGGGGCGAACGATGCGCCGACAGTGGCTGCGGTGACCACAGGGCCGCTGGTGGATACGGCCGCGGCCGACACCTTCTCGGACCTCACCGGCCAGCTGGTCGGGACCGACGCCGACACCGGCGAGACGGCAACGCTGACCTATGCCGTGCTGGATGCCGAGAGCAATGCGACGACGACGGTCGCGGGCCACTATGGCTCGCTGACAGTCCATTCCGACGGCAGCTACGACTACCTGCCCGACGCTGCGGCGATCAATGCGCTGTCGGCGGGGTCCTATGCCGATACGTTCACGGTGCAGACCACCGATGCGAACGGTGCCACCGGCACCGCGACGTTCACCGTGGACGTTACCGGCGCGAACGATGCGCCGGTTGTCACGCAAGCCAGCCTCGCCGTGTCGCAAGGCGGCACCACCACCTTGTCGACCGCCGACCTGAACTATGCCGACCCCGACGGTCCGAACGGCTTCGTCACCTACACCGTGTCGAACGTGACCCACGGCTACTTCGTGCTGGACCACGACGGAAAGTCCGATGTCGCGGATTCCTTCACGTCGGATGACGTCGGCGCCGGTCGCGTGCATTTCGTGGATGATGGCGATGCTTCGGCTCCCACCTTCTCGGTGACCGCCAATGACGGAATCCTCGATGGGTCGACGGTCGAGGCCAACATCAATTTCACGCCGGCGCTGGCCGACCACACGCTGACCTCAACGGCGGGCGTCAGCATCCTGGTTTCCCCATACGGGGCAACCAGCGGCTTCGTCTTCCCGGGGGCCAACAACGTCACAACGCCTGGCACGCCGGAAGACCGCATCGTGCTCGGCTATGTCCAGGGGCGCAGCACCACCGTGCTGAACGCCGACCCCATGGAAGGCTGGCACGACTTCACTCCAATCAGCTCCGTCTTCTCCTCGACCGCCACCGGCTCGATGGTCACGACCAAGCTCGACGCGGCCAACGGCGTCACACTGACTCAGGCTGTCTCGCTGGGTGCCGACGCCAATTTCTTCACCACCACGGTCGACATCAAGAACGGCAGCGCCTCCGACCTGACCGATGTCAGGTTCATGCGCACGTTCGATCCGGATCAGGATATCAATCGCGGAACGTTCAGCACTTACAATGACGTGGTGCAGAATCCGGATACGCTGCACCATCTGGCGATCGTTTCCGCGACCGGTCCTTACTCCGGCGTCGACGTCGCTCTCGTTGGTCTCGATGACACCTGGCGCGGATCCGTGTTCGGCTTCACCAATACCGATCCGTATGATTTCTACGCCTACGACAATCCCATCGATCCGAACGGATCGTTGGCCGATGTTGCGATCTCCCTGACCGATGCGATCGGCACCATCGCGGCTGGAGACCACGTCCAGGTCACGTATCTCACGACGACGAACGTTGCTACGGATGGCAGCAATGCGTTGTACGGGACTGCCGGCAACGACACCATCGACGGCTTGGGTGGCGACGATCTCCTGATCGGGCTCGACGGAGCGGACACGTTCGTCTTCGCGCCCGGCTCGGGGCACGACACCATCCTCGATTTCACGCCGGGAACCGACAAGATCGCGCTCAACGGCTTTGCGGGTATTCCGCTCGGCGGAAACGGCTCCTTTAGCGAGGCCAACCTCGACACCTGGAAAGCAACTCCCGGCGTGTTTGAAACCGTCGGTTCTGACGTCCTCATTCATCTCTCGGCAGACGATTCGATTCTGCTGAAGCACGTGAAGGTGGGCGATCTGCACGCCACTGATTTCATCGCGGGCCCCGAGATCACCGGCGACCTCGCCACCGCAGTGGTCAAGGGCAATTCCGTGAAGTTGACCGGGCTCGGTGCCGGGGCGGCAGCGGATCTGCTGGCTATCGATCCCGGCACGACCGCAGACCATCTCGTCTACACGGTGACCCACGCGAACCACGGTCATCTGGCGAACGCGCTGGACGGTCCGGCCATTACCAGCTTCACCCAGGCCGATATCGACAACGGACACGTGGTCTTCGTGGCCGACGACCCCACCTATGTCGGCGGAGCGAACTTCACGGTCACCTTGTCCGACGGCATCGCGCGGCCAGTCACGCCGACCGCGACGGTCGGCGTCAACATCGTGGACGCGCAGATTGCAATCAAGACGGGAGCCGGGTTCGACTTCGATCAGGACGATCCGATTGGGACCTTCGGAGCCGGGCGGATTCAGGAATCCCATCCGCCCACCACGTTCACGGTCGCGAACCTCGCAGCCAATCGCGACTTCATCGTCAAGGGGGTGGGTCTCGCCTTTGCCGGCACGGGGGATGATCTCCACCTCACCGGCGGTACGATTACCTCAATCGAGGAGCTGACCCATGACACGTCAGCACCGCTTCTCACGCTGACGCTCTATGTCTCCGCGACCGACTGGATGAATGGCACCGCAGCCCAGGCGCATGGTGACAAGAGCTTGATGGACGCTTTGACCAAGTCCTGGGCGTTCAACGTCATCGGCAATGCCGGGGCGGACAACGTCGGGGCCAATGCGTTGAACGACGTCTTCACCGGCAACGGTGGCGACGACAGCCTCGACGGCAGCTACGGTTATGATCGCGCCAACTATGGCAATGCAACCGGACCGATCGACGTCCATCTCGCGGCCGGCATCGTCACCGGCGATGCGTCGGTCGGAAGGGATACTCTGAAGTCGATCGAGCTGGTGACGGGTACCAACTTCAACGACGTCTTCGATGCGAGAGGGTTTAGCTCTACCAGCGACAACGCCGGCAGCATCATCACGGCGAACACGGCCGGTATGTTCAACGAGTTCGAGGGACGTGGTGGTGACGATACGATCACCGGAAACGGCGTGACGCGCATATCCTATGCGCACGCGACGTCCGGTGTCACTGTCACCTTCCATGCCGACAGCTGGACCAGCAGCTCGAGCGGCGGTTCGGGCACTGCGACCGGAGACATGTCGACCGGAACCGATACCTTTACCGGCGTCTTCTCCGTTCGCGGTTCCAGCTATGCCGATACTTTCCACGGCAGCAACAATCCGTCCGGCTCGGCCGAGGAGTTCGAGGGAAGGGGCGGTAACGACCTGATCGACGGCGGCGGCGGCTTCGATCGCGCGCGATACGACGGCGCCGTGGACGGTGTCGGCATTCTCGTCAATTTGGCTGATGGCACCGTGTCCGGCGGCTCCGACACCGGCACCGACACGCTGAGGTCGGTCGAGGCGATCTGGGGCACGAATTACGACGACACCTACAACGCGGCCGGGTTTACCGCCTCGTCCACGAACGCGGGCAGCGCCGGTGCGAACGGCAGCGGCGCGGCGTTCAACGAGTTCGAGGGCGGCGGCGGCAGCGACACCGTGATCGGCAACGGCAATACCCGCGTCACCTACGTTCACGCCAACAGCGGTGTCACCGTCACGCTCGGCAGCTCGGGCTCGGGGGACGCCTATGGCGACTCTTCGGTCGGGCACGATCACTTCACGGGCGGTGTGAACGCGGTCCGCGGTTCGGAATTCAACGACATCATCGTCGGCAACGGCGGCAATAACGTGCTCGAAGGTCGCGGCGGCAACGACGTTCTGCGCGGCATGGCGGGCAATGACACGCTGACCGGCGGCACGGGCGCGGACATCTTCGTCTACGACCGGTTCGGCAATGGCAGCACCGGCCACGGTACCGGCACCGGCGGCATCGATACGATCACCGACTTCAACTCCGGCGAAGGCGACCGCATCGACCTGCGGTCGCTGACGAATCTGACGAGCTTCAGTCAGATACTCGCCAATGCCCTCGAGACCGGATCCGGGCCGACGCTCAAAACCACCATCACATTCGGTGGTGACGACACGACTGAGCTCGTGCTGCTCGGCGTCTCGAAGGCCAGCCTCAAGGCCAGTGACTTCATCCTGCATTCGGCGACTCATGACTCGGTTGCAGTCACCGTGCAGACGCCCGACGGCTACGATTTCAGCACGCTCTACACCGATATGTCCGTGAGCACGCTGGCCACTGCCGCGAACACGATAGACCACATCTTTGCCGTCGACAGTGCCAGAGGCATAACCTTCGAGCTGATCGGGTCCTCGTTCAACTACGATTCGACCACCCATAAGGTGACCGGCGGGACGATCACCGAGATCGACATCTTGAACGGGACAGATCCCGCCCAGACCACACAGGACCATGTCCTGGTGAATTCGAACGGCTGGAGCATCAACGCCACCAACTTCTTCGCCGCGCTCGGGCAATATGGCAGTCTCGATCCGTCCACGCATGCGACCGGAAAGCTCGCGCTCGACAACATTTTCGGCTCGGCCATCTACAGCTATGTGGGCAGTGTCGGAGCTTACGACGAGTTCGGCCGCCAGCACCTCGGCGCCGATACGTTCGTCGGCGGCAACAATGCCGATGTGTTCAATGGTCTCTCCGGTCCGTCCGGCCCGCTTGATCATGGTCAGGACACCGTCGACTACTCCAACGCGCCGGGCGCGGTGTCCGTCAACCTGCTGACGGGTGCGACTGCCGGCAGTGCTGCAGGCGACGTGTTCATTTCGATCGAGAATCTCCGCGGTTCATCCTTCGGCGATACGCTGACCGGCGACGGCAACGACAACGTGCTCGAAGGCGGCGGCGGCAACGATGTCATCGACGGCGGCGCCGGCTTCAACACCGCGAGCTACGCGCACGCCAGCACCGGCGTCACCGTCAGCCTGGCCGCGGTCGGGCCGCAAGATACGATCGGGGCGGGCATCGACACGCTGGTCAACATCCAGGCCCTGCGCGGTTCGGACCACGACGACACCCTGACCGGCAACGGCGCCAGCGTGCTGGAGGGCGGACTCGGCCACAACAATCTGATCGGACAGGCGGGCCAGAGCGACACTGCGAGCTATGAGCACGCAGCTGCCGGCGTCACCGTCGATCTGTCGATCACGGTTGCACAGGACACCAAGGGTGCCGGCGTCGATACGCTCACGAACATCGCCAATCTCTCCGGGTCGCATTTCAACGACATCCTCACCGGCGACAGCCACGACAATCTCTTCATGGGCAATGGCGGCCAGGATACTTTCGTGTTCAAGACCGTCGGCGGGATCGGTCACGACACCATTGGCGATTTCGTCTCGGGCCAGGATCATCTCCGGCTGGACGTTGCCGCGTTCGACGTGAACGATCCCGGCAGCTTCAACGCCTGGTATGGCGCCCACGTCGCTGCAGTCAATAGCGGCTCCGATCTGCTGATCGACCTCAATCATGACGGCAAGGACACTATTCTGCTCAAGAACGCGTCGGTCGGCGGCTTGCACGCCCACGACTTCATCCTGCCGGCGGGAGGCGCCTGATCGCCGTTCCGGAGCGTCGGTGACTTGATCTGTCGTCCAAACAAATCTGTGCTGATCCGCACGTGGCGTGATATCGAGCGGGAATGAAACGTCTCAAGATCCTGCGCCGGTGGTTTGCGCGAAAGTTCGGCTTTGCGCGGCTGCTGTGCCTTGGGTTGCTGGTCGTGTTTGCGGCCTTGCGCGTCTGGGATCCGCCGCCGGTGCAGGAGCTGCGGCTGCGCACCTTCGACATCTTCCAGCTGATTGATCCCCGTCAAAAAACGGTGCGGCCGGTCACCATCATCGACATCGACGACAAGAGCCTCGCCAAGTTCGGCCAATGGCCGTGGCCGCGCACGCGGATCGCGGACATGATCGGCAACCTCACCAATAACGGTGCGGTTGCGATCGGCTTCGACGTCGTGTTCTCGGAGCCCGATCGGCTCAATCCGGATCTGGTCGCCGGCCAGATGCGCTATCTCGACGACGCCACCCGCGCCAGGCTGCGCGAGCTGCCGAGCAACGACCAGATTCTTTCCGACGCGATCAGGCGCTCGCACGTCGTCCTCGGCGAGACCGGCCTGCCGGCGGTCGAGTCCGAGCTCGACAAGACGCTGCCCTTCACCGGCGTCGCGACCGTCGGCGAGGAGAATGCCGAGAAATTCCTGTTCGAATTCCCCGGCCTGCTCCGCAACGTGCCCGTCATCGAGAAGGTCGCCGCCGGCCGTGGCCTGTTCTCGATCAAGACCGAGCGTGACGGCCTGATCCGCCGCGTGCCGATGATCATGCGCACCCAGGGCAACATGATCATGCCCTCGCTCAGCCTGGAGATCCTGCGGGTGATCACGGGAACACCGACGCTGCTGGTCCGCACCGACAAGACCGGCATCCGCGCCATCCGCCTCAAGGGCTTCGAGATTCCGACCGACAAGAACGGCCAGCTCTGGGTGCACTACGCCAGGCAAGATCCCTCGATTTACGTCTCGGCGGCCGACGTGCTCGACAACACCGTCTCGCCGACCAAGATCAACGGCAAGCTGGTGTTGATCGGCACATCCGCGGCCGGACTGAACGACATCAAGACCACGCCGGTGTCCTCGACCATGCCCGGCGTCGAGATCCATGCCCAGGTGCTCGAAAGTGTGCTGAGCCGCGCCGTCATCTCGCAGCCGAACTACGCGCTCGGCGTCGAATTGATCGCCGCGCTCATCATCGGCATCCTCGTCATCATCTTCACGCCGAATCTCGGCCCGGTCCGGCTGGTGCTGGCCGGCGCGATGTTTGCCGCGGTCCTGGTCGGCACGTCCTGGTTCTATTACGCGCAGTACCGCTACCTCATCGACTTCACCTATCCGTTGCTGTCGACCACCGCGATCTACCTCACCTTCATCTTCTCGAGCTTCGTGCGCGAGCAGCGTCAGCGCGTGCAGATCCGCGGCATCTTCGCGCAATACATGTCGCCCGTGCTGGTCGAACAGCTCGCGCAATCGCCGGAGAAGGTCGTGCTCGGCGGCGAGGAGCGCGAGATGACGATCATGTTCTCCGACGTGCGCGGCTTCACCACGATCTCGGAGAGCTACAAGCACGATCCGCAAGGCCTGATCACGCTGATGAACCGCTTCCTGACGCCGCTCACGGACGTGATCATCGAGCAGAAGGGCTACGTCGACAAATACATGGGCGACGCCATCATGGCGTTCTGGAACGCACCGCTCGACGATGCCAGGCACCAGCTCAATGCCTGCGAGGCCGCCATCCAGATGCTCGAGAAGATCGACGTGGTCAACAAGGAGCGCGAGCAGGAGGCCGCCGATGGCGGCCACGTCTACATTCCGCTCAATGTCGGCATCGGCCTCAACACCGGCATCGGCGTGGTCGGCAACATGGGCTCCGACCTCAAGAAGAACTATTCGGTGCTCGGCGACAGCGTCAACCTGGCCTCACGCCTGGAAGGGCAGACCAAGGAATACGGCTTCCCGATCATCGTCGGCTCCCGCACGGCGCTCGCCGTCAAGGACAAGTTCGCGATCCTCGAGCTCGACTTCATCATGGTCAAGGGCAAGACCGAGCCGGAGGTGATCTATGCCATCGCCGGCCGCGAGGACGTGATGCATTCGGCGGCGTTCCAGCGCCTGCGCAACGTCACCATCGAGATGCTCTCCTGCTACCGCGGTCGCGACTGGCAGGGCGCACTCGACGCCATCGAGCGCGGCCGCCGCAGCGAGGATGCCGACACGCTGGAAAAGCTGTTCAAGCTCTACGAAGCGCGCATCAAGGAGTTTAGAGTGAACCCGCCGCCGGAAGGCTGGACGGGCGCATATGCTCTGCTGACGAAGTAGGGCGCATGTGAGGCGAGCTAGCGCCTCACAAATAGTGTCGTCCCGGCGCAGGCCGGGACCCATAACCACAAGATGTAATTTGGTGAAGACTGCTAACTCAGATCTCGCGTAACAACGTCTGCTGCGGAGTATGGGTCCCGGCCTACGCCGGGACGACAGCGTGTTTGACGCACCACCGTGGCCGCATCAACGCCTTCACTCCACCCCGATCGTCGTCAAGTCCTGGAACCAATGCTGCGCCTGCACGAACTGCTTCACTTTCGGCGACAGCGCATGCGGGTTGGTATCGTGGACGACCCAGACCAGCACCGCATCGTCGACGATCAATGCATGCGCCTGCGCGATCAGCTCGTCCTGCTTGGCCGTGTCGAACGTCTGCTTGGCCTTGTTGATCAGCGCGTCGACCTCGGGGTTCTTGTAGCCGCCCCAGTTGACGCCGACAGGCGCGATCTGGTCGGAAGCGAAGAAGCGGACGATGGCGTAGAGCGGATCGGACGTGACATAGGCGATGTTGTTGGCGGTGATGCCGGCGTTGATCTCGTCGGCGGCGCCCTTGCGCCAATGGGTATAGAGCGTCTCGAGCTCGACCACCTTGAAGTCGATGTCGATGCCGATCTCCTTGAAACTCTGCTGCAGGAATTCGTTCATCGGCAGCGACAGCATCTGGCCGGTGCCGCCCTGCGCGATGATGAAGGTTGTCTTCAGCGGCTTTGCTTTTGAATAGCCGGCTTCCTCGACCAGCTTCTTGGCAGCGGCGAGATCATACTTGATCTCGAAACTCGGCTTGCCGAACCAGGGGCTCGACGGATCGACCTGGCCCTTCGCCGGCTTTGCCAGCCCGTTCATCAGGCCGACGACCTCGTCACGGTTGATGGCGAGGTTCAGCGCCTTGCGCAGGCGGATGTCGGTCCAGGGCGAGCCCGGCAGGACGCTCAGATGATAATTCCAGACATGCGGCGTGACGTTGTCGACGATCTTCATGCCGGCGGCCTTGAGCTGCGGCACGGCATCGGGCGCCGGCGTCTCGATCAGGTCGACTTGCCCTGCGAGCAGCGCATTGGTGCGCGTCAACGCCTCCGGCATCGGTACCAGCACGATCTTGTCGACCTTCGGAATACGCTTGGCGTTCCAATAGTCCGGGTTCTTGCTGAGCTCGGCGAGCTCGCGCGGCACCAGTTTCGTCAGCTTGAACGGCCCAGTGCCGGAAGGCTGGCTCGCGAACTTGTCCCAATCCTTGCCGAGCTTCTCATATTGCGCCGGGCTCGACACCAGGAACCACAGCATTTGATACGGGAAGAAGGAGTCCACCGTCTTGGTCGTGATCTCCACGGTGAAATCATCGATCTTGGCGTAGCCGGCGACGGAGGGCAGGCGGGTCTTCACCTGCGCGCTCTGGCGCTTGTCGAATTGCGGCGCCTTGTCGTTCAACACCTTGTCGAGATTCCAGATCACCGCATCGGCGTTGAACTCGCTGCCGTCGTGAAACTTCACGCCCTTGCGAAGCGTGAAGCGCCACTTGGTCTTGTCTGTGTCGTCGACCTTCCATTCGGTGGCAAGTCCTGGCACCAGCTTGCCCGGGCGATCGGCGACGTCCATTTCCCACGCCACCAGCGGATCGTAGATCGTGTAGGCCGTGAACTGGTAGGCGCCGGCGCCGCGATCGGGCTGGCCCGTCGTCAGCGGGATATCCGCCATCGAGATGCCGTAGCGCACCACCGTTTCAGCGCGCGCCGAGATTGCGGATAGTCCCAGCGCAAGTACGGCGAGACAGGTCGATAGACGAATACGCATGGCCCAAAGCTCCCAGGAAGACGTTGGGGCCAAACCTGCAATCTTGATGCCAGAATAGGCAGCGCGGCGCCTCTGCATCCACGCGATCACAAGAACTTGTCGTCGCAGGGGCAATTTGCAGAATAAGTTTCCCCATTGGCATAGCCATTGCATACGTTTGCATCAAAATTAATCATCGATATCAGGAAAAGGATTGAGGCGATGCTTATCAAGATAACCGCGCGTGCAGTACTGGTCGCTGCACTCGCCTTGACGACTGCGGCGGCATGGCCGCGCGCGGCCGGCGCGGAAACGGTGCTGCGCATCGGCATGACGGCTGCCGATATTCCGCGCACGCTCGGCCAGCCCGACCAGGGTTTTGAAGGCAACCGCTTCACCGGCGTCACCATGTATGACGCGCTGACCGGCTGGGACCTGTCGTCCGCCGACAAGGCCAGCGTGGTGATTCCGGGGCTGGCGGCCGAGTGGAAGGTCGATGATGGCGACAAGACCAAATGGACCTTCAAGCTGCGTCCCGGCGTGACCTTCCACGACGGCACCCCGTTCAACGCCGATGCTGTGGTGTGGAACGTCGAGAAGGTCTTGAAGCAGGACGCGCCGCAGTTCGATCCGAGCCAGGTCGGCGTCACCGCGACGCGCATGCCGACGCTGACTTCTGCGAAGAAGATCGACGACATGACGGTCGAGCTCACCACCAAGGAGCCCGACAGCTTCCTGCCGATCAACCTCACCAACCTCTTCATGGCGAGCCCGGCGAAGTGGCAGCACTTCTATGACAAGGCTGAAGGCGCTGATGCCAAGGCGAAGTCGCAGGCCGCCTGGACCGCCTTTGCCAAGGACGCCGCGGGCACCGGCCCGTGGAAGATGGCGAGCTTCACGCCGCGCGAGCGGCTCGAGCTCGTCAAGAATGCGGACTACTGGGACAAGGCCCGCGTGCCCAAGATCGACAAGATGGTGCTGGTGCCGATGCCGGAAGCCAATGCGCGCACCGCGGCGCTGCTGTCGGGACAGGTCGATTGGGTCGAGGCGCCGGCGCCGGATGCGCTGCCTGAGCTCAAGCAGCGCGGCTTCAAGCTCTACGCCAACGAGCAGCCGCATGTCTGGCCCTGGCAGTTCTCGCGCGTCGAAGGCTCGCCCTGGAACGATATCCGCGTGCGCAAGGCCGCCAATCTCTGCGTCGATCGCGAAGGCCTCAAGGACGGCCTGCTCGCCGGCCTGATGGTGCCCGCGTCAGGCACGTTCGAGCCCGGCCATCCCTGGCGGGGCAAGCCGACCTTCGAGATCAAATACGACAAGGCTGCTGCGCAAAAACTGATGCAGGAAGCGGGCTTCGGTCCGAACAGGAAGCTGACCGTGAAGATCCAGACGTCTGCTTCAGGGTCAGGCCAGATGCAGCCGCTGCCGATGAACGAATATCTCCAGCAGGCGCTCGCCGAATGTTATTTCGACGTGCAGCTTGATGTCATCGAGTGGAATACGCTGTTCACCAATTGGCGCCGCGGCGCCAAGGACCCCTCCGCCAACGGCGCCAATGCGACCAACGTCACCTATGCGGCGATGGACCCGTTCTTCGCGCTGGTGCGCTTCCTGCAATCGACCATGGCGCCGCCGGTCTCGAACAATTGGGGCTACATCAACAACCCCAAGTTCGACGAGCTCGTGAAGAAGGCGCGGCAGACCTTCGATCCCGCCGCGCGTGACGCTGCGCTCGCCGAGCTTCACGCGGCCTCCGTCGACGACGCAGCCTTCCTCTACGTCGCCCACGACGTTGGCCCGCGCGCCATGAGCCCGAAGGTGACAGGCGTGATCCAGCCGAAGAGCTGGTTCATCGATTTCTCGCCGATCGCGATGACGCCGTAACTGTAGCAACGAACTCGCTGCACCCTCTCCCCTTGCGGGAGAGGGTGGCTTCGCGAAGCGAAGCCGGGTGAGGGGTCTCTATCCGCGAGTGACCTCTCTCCTTTGGAATGATCGCATCCGCGGATAGAACCCCTCATCCGGCGCTTGCGCGCCACCTTCTCCCGCAAGGGGAGAAGGGAAGAAAGAACCCGACGTGCTCGCCTACATCGCCAGACGCATCGTCTATGTCATCCCGATCGTCATCAGCGTGGCGCTGGTGTGCTTTCTGCTCGTGCATATCACGCCCGGCGATCCGCTGGTCGCGGTGCTCCCCGCAGATGCCTCGCAGGAGCTCGCGGCGCAGCTTCGCGCCGCCTATGGGTTTGACCGGCCGTTGCCGGTGCAGTTCGGGCTTTGGCTGCTCCGTGCCCTTCACGGCGATCTCGGCAATTCCATTGCCACCGGTCGCCCTGTGCTCGCCGAAGTCCTGCGCGCCGTCGGCAACACCGTGACGCTGGCGATTGCCGCTGCCATCATCGGCTTCACCATGGGCATCCTGCTCGGCCTGATCGCCGGCTATTTCCGCGAGACCTGGATCGACAAGCTCGCGACGTCGTTCGCCATCGCCGGCGTCTCGGTGCCGCATTACTGGCTCGGCATGGTGCTCGTCATCATCTTCTCGGTGGAGCTGAACTGGCTGCCCGCGGTCGGCGCCGGTCCCGGCGGCTCCGCCGCATGGGCCTGGGACTGGGACCACCTTAAATATCTCGTGCTGCCGGCGATCACGACGTCGGTGATCCCGATGGGCATCGTCACCCGCACCGTGCGCGCGCTCACCGGCGACATCCTCAGCCAGGATTTCGTCGAGGCGTTGCGCGCCAAGGGCCTGCACGAGCGAGGGGTGTTCCGCCACGTCATCAAGAATGCCGCGCCGACCGCGCTTGCGGTGATGGGGCTGCAACTCGGTTACATGCTTGGCGGCTCGATCCTGATCGAGACCGTGTTCTCCTGGCCGGGTTCGGGCTTCCTGCTCAACTCCGCGATCTTCCAGCGCGACCTGCCGCTGCTGCAGGGCACGATCCTGGTGCTGGCACTGTTCTTCGTTGTCCTCAACCTGCTGGTCGACATCGCCCAAGCCGCGATCGATCCACGCATCAAGCGGGGCTAGCCGATGAGCGAGCTCCCGTTGTCCGCCACCGCCGATGCCGCGCTTCAGGCCGCGCCCGCCTCCAAGGCGCGCGGCTATTGGGCGACGGTCGGCCGCCGCATCCTGCGCGACAAGGTCAGCATGGCCTGCGCCATCGTGCTGCTGTTGATCTTCGTCTCTGCGATCCTGGCGCCATGGCTCGGGCTTGAAGATCCCTACAAGGGCTCGATGATCCGCCGTCTCCGCCACATCGGCACGGTTGGCTACCCGCTCGGCACCGACGAGCTCGGCCGCGATATGCTGGCGCGGCTGATCTATGGCGGGCGGCTGTCGCTGGTCATCGGCATCTTGCCTGTGATCCTCGCCTTCTGCATCGGCACCTCGCTCGGCATCATTGCCGGCTATGTCGGCGGCAAGCTCAACACCGCGATCATGCGCACGGTCGATGTGTTCTACGCCTTTCCCTCCGTGCTGCTGGCGATCGCGATCTCGGGCGCGCTCGGCGCCGGCATCCTCAACTCCATCGTGGCGCTCACCATCGTGTTCGTGCCGCAGATCACCCGCGTGGCCGAAAGCGTCACCACCGGCGTGCGCAACATGGATTTCGTCGAAGCCGCGCGCGCCTCGGGTGCCGGGCCGTTCACGATCATGCGCGTGCACATTCTCGGCAACGTGCTGGGCGCGATCTTCGTCTATGCCACCAGCCTCATTTCGGTCTCGATGATCCTGGCCGCCGGTCTCTCCTTCCTCGGCCTGGGGACAAAACCGCCGGAGCCGGAATGGGGCCTGATGCTCAACACCCTGCGCACCGCGATCTACGTCAATCCCTGGGTCGCAGCCTTGCCGGGCGCGATGATCTTCGCCGTCTCGATTTGCTTCAATCTGCTCTCGGACGGCCTGCGCAGCGCCATGGACATCAGGAATTGAGTAATGATGAGTGAAGCGCAGATTGTTGCGGCGTCGGCGGTGAATCACCTCTCCCATAGGGAGAGGTCGGATTGCATCGCAAGATGCAATCCGGGTGAGGGGTTTCGCTGCATCGAGTTTGCCGCGCCCCCTCACCCGCGCCTTCGGCGCGACCTCTCCCCGGCGGGGAGAGGTGGGAGGCCGTGCCCATGAGCGAGACCAACACCTCTGTCGCCATGCTGGAGCCGGTCGAGGACGTCGGCGGCGTCGCGCAGCCGCTGCTTCAGGTCAACGGCCTGACAAAACACTTTCCGGTTCGCGGCGGGCTGTTTGCGGCAAAGCGCACCGTGCGGGCCGTCGACAATGTCTCCTTCTCCGTCGCCAAGGGCGAGACCGTCGGCATCGTCGGCGAATCCGGTTGCGGCAAGTCCACCACTGCGCGCCTCCTGATGCATCTGATGCCGCGCGATACCGGCGACATCATCTATGACGGCATGAGCGTCGGGCAATCGCTGAGCTTGCGCGAGTTGCGCCGCGGCATGCAGATGGTGTTCCAGGATTCCTATGCCTCGCTCAATCCGCGCCTGACGATCGAGGAGTCCATCGCCTTCGGCCCCAAGGTCCACGGCATGGCTGACGGCACGGCACGCATGCTGGCGCGGGAGCTGCTCGGCAAGGTCGGCTTGCGACCTGAAAATTTCGCCAATCGCTATCCGCACGAGATCTCCGGTGGCCAGCGCCAGCGCGTCAACATCGCGCGTGCGCTGGCGCTGTCGCCGCGGCTGGTGATCCTGGATGAAGCCGTCTCCGCGCTCGACAAATCAGTCGAGGCGCAGGTGCTGAATTTGCTTGCCGACCTCAAGCGCGAGTTCGGCCTGACCTATCTCTTCATCAGCCACGACCTCAACGTCGTGCGCTACATCAGCGACCGCGTGCTGGTGATGTATCTCGGCGAAGTCGTCGAGCTCGGCCCGGTCGACCAGGTCTGGGACAGCCCCGCGCATCCCTATACGCGGGCACTTCTGGCGGCGATGCCGTCCTCCGATCCGGACAGGCGCACCGAGAAGCCGCCGATCTCGGGCGATCCGCCCAATCCGATCGACCCGCCGTCGGGCTGTCGCTTCCACACCCGTTGCCCGTTTGCGGAGCCGCTCTGCGCAAATGCGACACCAAAGCTCACCGCGCTGGATAGAATGGGCCACGAGGCTGCCTGCTACATGGCCGTTCCGGGATCTGGCCATAGCCGTGCGCCGAGAGAGGAAACCGCATGACGAGACCAACGACAAAAGAAATCCAGGCGACGGCGCAGATCGCCGGCATTCCCGTGAACGACGAGATCGCGACGCGCATTTCCAACTCCATCGGACCTGCGTTCGAAGGCTTTGCGGTCATCGCCGGCACGCTACCGTTCGACCTCGAGCCCGCGCACTATCCGCTTGCGCAAGCCGCGAAGGTCTCGACATGAGCACTGAGCCCGCGTTGATGACGCTCACCGAGGTCGCGCGCGCGATCGCGGTGAAACAGGTGTCCTCGCATGAGGTGACGCGCGCGCTGCTGCATCGCATTGCGCAGTGGCAGCCGCATCTCAACGCCTTCATGTCCGTCGAGTCCGAAGCCGCGCTGAAGGCAGCCGATGCCGCCGACGCCGAGCTTGCCAAGGGCAAGATCCGTGGACCCCTGCATGGCGTGCCGCTCGCCCACAAGGACATGTATTACGATGCCGGCCATGTCGCCACCTGCGGCTCGCTGATCCGCCGCGACTTCATACCGACGGTGACGTCAACTGCGCTGCAGCGGTTGAAGGATGCCGGCCAGGTCCGCCTCGGCACGCTGCATCTGGCCGAATTCGCCTATGGCCCGACCGGTCACAACGCCCATTACGGCCCGGTGCGCAATCCCTGGAATGTCGCGCATATCACCGGCGGTTCGTCTTCGGGCTCCGGCTCGTCGGTCGCAGCGCGCCTGACCTATGCGGCGCTTGGCTCGGACACCGGAGGTTCGATCCGCATGCCCGCGCATTTCTGCGGCGTCACGGGATTGAAGACCACGGTCGGCCGCGTCAGCCGCGCCGGCGCGATGCCGCTGTCGCAGTCGCTCGACACGGTTGGCCCGCTGGCGCGCACCGCGGAAGATTGCGCGCTGCTGCTGGCGCTGATGGCCGGCCCCGATCCGGAGGATCCGACGTGTAGCCACGAGCCGCTGTCGGATTACGTTGCAGCAACCAGGGGCTCGCTGAAGGGCTTGAAGATCGGCGTGCCCGCGTCCTTCTATGTCGACGATCTCGACAGCGAGGTCGCGCGCGTGCTGGACGAGACCATCGCGGTGCTCAAGCGCGAGGGCGCCGACATCGTCAAGGTCGAGCTGCCGGACCAGCGGCAATTGCAGGCAGCGAGCCAGCTCGTGCTCGCCGCGGAAGCGGCCGCCTTCCACAAGCGCTGGATGATCGAGCGTCCCCAGGACTACGGCGCGCAGACCTTGATGCGGCTTCAGAACGGCCTCGCCGTTCCCGCCATCACCTACCTCGAGGCGGTGCGCTGGCGTGGCCCGGCACTCGCCGCGCACAACGCGGCGACGTCAGGTGTCGACGCGATCATCGCGCCGGCCTCGCCGATCCCGGCGCCGACGATCGAGGAGAGCGATGTCGGCGGCGGACCCAACGCACCGGCGCTGTTGCAGCGGCTGACGCTGTTCACCCGTCCCGTGAATTTCCTCGGCCTGCCGTCGCTCACCATACCATCCGGCTTCACCAAGAGCGGTCTGCCGGTCGGCATGCAGCTGATCGGCCGGTCCTTCGATGAAGCGACGCTCCTCACCATCGGCGCCGCGTTCCAGCGCGTCACCGATTATCACGATCGATTGCCAAAACTGCCGTCATGACAAAGCTCGTCGATATCTCAGGCCTCAACATCCGCTTCACCGGCGAGCGCACGGTCTATGCCGTGAACGATCTCAATCTCTCGCTCGGCAACAGCGAGGTGCTGGGCCTGCTCGGCGAATCCGGTTCGGGCAAGAGCGTGACCCTGCGGGCGCTGATGCGGCTGCTGCCGAAGAAGCGCACGGAGATATCAGGCAAGGTCAACGTGATGGAACGCGACGTGCTCGCCATGAACGACGAGGAGCTGTCGTCGTTCCGCGGCCAGACCGTGTCGATGATCTTCCAGGAGCCGGCGCTCGCGCTCGATCCCGTCTACACCATCGGGGCGCAGATCGCCGAAAGCGTCGTGCGCCACGAAGGCAAGAGTTTTGCCGAGGGGAGGGCGCGGGCACTCGAGATGCTCGATGTCGTGCGCATCCCCTCGGCCAAGCGGCGGCTGGATGCCTATCCGCACGAAATGTCCGGCGGCATGCGCCAGCGCGCGATGATCGCGTTGGCGCTGGCCTGCCGTCCGAAGATCTTGCTCGCGGACGAGCCGACCACGGCGCTTGATGCCACCGTGCAGATCCAGATCCTGCTGCTGCTGCGCGAGTTGCAGCGCGAATTCGGCATGTCCGTCATCTTCGTCACCCACGACATCGGCGTCGCCATCGAGATCTGCGACCGCGTCGCGGTGATGTATGCCGGCCAGATCGTGGAGCAGGGGACCCTCCGCGACATCGTCCGGACCCCGGTGCATCCCTATGCCAAGGGCCTGCTCGCCTCGACCATCCATGGCGCCAAACGGGGCGCCCGCCTCGAAACCATCCCCGGCACGCCACCGTCGCTGGCCGAAAAACCCCATAACTGCTCCTTCGCCCCCCGCTGCAAGCTCGCCGAGCCCCGCTGCCTGGAGCAGCTGCCGCCGAATGTCGAGGTCGGCCCGGGCAGAGCGGCGCGATGCGTGCTGGCCGAGCCGGCGGCGGCGACGTAACGGGTGCCCCTTCGCCCCGTGGCGAGAATCCCCTGCGGCAGCATGCTCTTGTCGCAATCCACCCCGCCTGACCCGGCCGGGCCATTTCTACTGTGCATGGGGTTGTTTTCGCGATTTGTGTCCGGGCGGTCCCTCCGGAACCACCATTCAGACCCCATTCATCCCGGTTCCGCTTCCATGCCCCCGTTCACGGAGAGGGACTTCATCTTATGTATATTTCTGGCCAAAGCCTCATCGTCATCCTGTTCGTCGGCCTCGTGGCCGGCTGGCTCGCCGGCAAGGTCGTGCGGGGGGCCGGGTTCGGCATCATCGGCGATATCGTGATCGGCATCGCCGGTGCGTTCGTCGCGAGCTTCCTGTTCCCGAAGCTCGGCATCCATATCGGCGTCGGGATGGTCTCAGAGATCATCTATTCCGCCATCGGCGCCGTCATCCTGCTGCTGGTGGTCCGGCTGGTGCGCGGCGGCGGACGGCTCTAGCGGGTTCGATCGATCGGAACCTCAAGCCTCCCCCCAGCGCTGGGGGGAGGCGCTTGTATCTGCTATAAAAAGCCGCAAAGACTGTGAAGTACCGGACTTGCGGATCAGGCCTCCGCGGGTAGATGTGGCTGGGCCTGGATTAATTCGACTGTGTTGCACGCGGGGAGAACCCGATATTAATCCGGGGCGAGTACGCCTCGATTTGCCTTTGAATTCAGGGGCCTTGCCCCTCACCCGAAAGAGATCAGACTGATGGCAGCCGTTCCCGGCCTCCGCCGTTCAGAGCTCGGTGACGCGCTGCGTGCCTGCCGCACGGCGTTCGTCGGTGTCGGCTTGATGAGCTGCATGATCAACCTGCTCTATCTGACCGGGTCGATCTTCATGCTGGAGGTCTACGACCGGGTGCTGCCGAGCCGCAGCATTCCGACCCTGGTCGGCCTGATCGTCCTCGCCAGCGGCCTCTATATGGCGCAGGGCGTGCTCGACATGATCCGCAGCCGCATCCTCGGGCGGGTCGGCACCGCGCTCGACGAAGCCCTGAACAAGCGCGTTTTCGACACCATCGTGCGGCTGCCGCTGCTGGTCGGCAACCGCAACGAGGGGCTGCAGCCGCTGCGCGATCTCGACAATGTCCGCTCCTTCCTCGGCGGCATGGGTCCGAGCGCGTTCTTCGACCTGCCCTGGCTGCCGCTCTATCTGGGCATCTGTTTCGCCTTCCACGTCTGGATCGGCGTGACCGCGCTGGTCGGCGCCGTCATCCTGGTTGGCCTGACGCTGGTCACCGAGTTCATGTCCCGCCAGCCGGCGAAGGATGCGATGGGCCTTGCCGCCCAGCGCAACGACCTCGCCCAGTCGAGCCGCCGCAACGCCGAAGTGCTGGTGTCGATGGGCATGGCCGGCCGGCTCAACCAGCGTTGGAGCGAGACCAACGAAAAATACCTCGCCGGCAATCAGCGTGCGAGCGACGTCGCCGGCGGTCTCGGCGCGATCGCGAAGGTGCTGCGCATGATGCTGCAATCCGCCGTGCTCGCGGTCGGCGCCACCCTCGTCATCCATCAGGAGGCGACCGCCGGCATCATCATTGCCGGCTCGATCCTCTCGGCCCGCGCGCTGGCGCCGGTCGATCTTGCGATCGCGCACTGGAAATCCTTCGTCGCGGCCCGCCAGAGCTGGCACCGCCTCAGCCGCCTCCTTGAACAGATGCCGGCGCAGGCAATCCCGACGCAGCTGCAGGCGCCCACCAGCCGACTCTCGGTCGAGGGCGTTGCCATGGTGGCGCCGGGCGACCAGCGCCTCATTGTCCAGGACGTCAATTTTGCGCTCGAAGCCGGCAACGGCCTTGGCGTGATCGGGCCGAGCGGCTCCGGAAAATCCTCGCTGATCCGCGCGCTGGTCGGTGTCTGGCAGCCGGTCCGCGGCAAGGTCCGGCTCGACGGCGCGGCGCTCGACCAATGGTCGTCCGACGTGCTCGGCCGCTACATCGGCTATCTGCCGCAGGACGTCGAATTATTCGGCGGCACCATCGCGCAGAACATCAGCCGTTTTGATCCTCGAGCAACTTCCGACGGCATCATCTCGGCGGCCAAGGAAGCCGGCGTGCACGAGATGATCATCAAGATGCGCGAGGGCTACAACACGCAAGTCGGCGAGCAGGGCGCCTCGCTCTCCGCCGGCCAGGCCCAGCGTGTGGCGCTCGCGCGCGCGCTCTATGGCAATCCGTTCCTGATCGTGCTGGACGAACCCAATTCCAATCTCGATACCGAAGGCGACGAGGCATTGACCCGCGCGATCCGCAGCGCGCGCGAGCGCGGCGCCATCGTGATCGTGGTGGCGCACCGGCCGATCGGCGTCGAGGCGGTCGACCAGATCCTGGTGCTGCGCGATGGACGCATGCAGGCCTTCGGTCCGAAGGAGCAGGTGCTCGCCCAGGTGCTCCAGCCCCGCGTCGCGCCGCCGGCGCCGATCAAGATCGTCAGCGAAGGCGGAGTGGCCAAACCATGAGCACGATGACGGTTGGTGCAACAAAACCCGCCGCGAACGGGACCGTGCGGCAGTCGATCCGCTTTCACCTGTTTCTCGGCCTTGGAATCGTGGCGTTGTTGGCCGCCGGCCTCGGCGGCTGGGCCTCGACGGTACTGATCTCGGGCGCGCTGATCGCGCCGGGCCAGATCGTGGTCGAATCCAACGTCAAGAAGGTGCAGCACCCGACCGGCGGCGTGGTCGGCGAGGTGCGTGCCCATGACGGCGACGTGGTCAAGGCCGGCGACATCGTGGTGCGGCTCGACGACACCGTCACCAAGGCCAACCTCGCCATCGTCGTCAAGAATCTCGACGCCGCGCAGGCGCGCGCGGCGCGGCTTCAGGCCGAGCAGCGCGGTCTCGACAAGATCGTGTTTCCGCAAGCACTGCTCGAGCGCGCCGGCGACCCTGATGTCAAGGTCTTGCTCGACAGCGAGACCAAGCTGTTCGACGTCCGCGTCAACGGCCGCGCCGGCCAGAAGGCCCAGCTGCGTGAACGCATCCTGCAGCTCAATGAGGAGATCGAAGGCCTCCAGGCGCAGGAAAGAGCCAAGGACAAGGAGATCGCGCTGGTGCAGCAGGAGCTGACCGGCGTGCGTGATCTCTATGACAAGCATCTGGTGCAGATCTCGCGCCTGACCACACTCGAGCGCGACAGTGCCCGTCTCAATGGCGAACGTGCGCAGTACGTCGCCTCGCGGGCGCAGGCCAAGGGAAAGATCACCGAGACCGAGCTGCAGATCATCCAGGTCGACAAGGACATGGTCAGCGAGGTCTCCAAGGATCTGCGCGAGACCAATGACAAGATCGGCGAGCTGATCGAACGCAAGGTCGCGGCCGAGGACCAGCTTCGCCGCGTCGACATCCGTGCACCGCAGGACGGTATGGTGTTGCAATCGACGGTGCATACCGTCGGTGGCGTCGTCACCGCCGGCGATGCGCTCATGCTGATCGTGCCGCAGGCCGACGATCTCCAGGTCGAGGCCAAGGTCAATCCGGTCGATATCGACAAGCTCCAGATCGGTCAGAAGACGCTGCTGCGTCTCTCCGCCTTCAACCAGCGCACCACGCCCGAGCTCAACGGTGTCGTCACCCGCGTCTCGCCCGACGTCACCACGGACCAGCGCACGGGCCAGAGCTATTACACCATCCGCGTCTCGATGCCGGCGGACGAGGTCGCCAAGCTCGGTGATTCCAAGCTGATCCCCGGCATGCCGGTGGAAGCCTTCGTCCAGACTGGTGACCGCACCATGCTGTCCTACCTGCTGAAGCCTCTGCACGACCAGTTCATGCGAGCGTTCCGCGAGAAGTGACGCATGCAGCAAACTCGGTTTCGTAGGGTGGGTTAGGCGAAGCCGTAACCCACCCTTATCTCTCCGCGGAAGCGGAAGTGGTGGGTTACGCTGCGCTAACCCAACCTACGAGACCTCCTTCTTGCTATAGTTCGACTCAGGTCCTCGAAACCCGGCGCCGAACAATGCAGTCCCCACCCTCCATCGCCACCAAATCCTTCTCTGATGCGTCCGCGGCCGTTGCCCGGCTCGAAAAAATCTACGAGCGCAACACCAAGTTCCTGCGCGACCGGTTCGAGGCCTATGTTTCGGGTGAGGCGATCACGACGCGGGTGCGGGCCTATTATCCTTTCGTCCGCCTCACCACCGCAACGCATGCGCGGCTCGACTCGCGCCTCTCTTACGGCTTTGTCGCGGGACCCGGCGTGCACGAGACCAGCGTGACGCGGCCGGATCTGTTCCGTGCCTACCTGACCGAGCAGATCGGTCTGCTGATCCAGAACCACGGCGTTCCCGTCGAGATCGGCGAATCCAACGAGCCGATCCCGATCCACTTCGCCTATCGCCGCGACATCAACATCGAAGCCGCCATCACCACCAGCGAGAATTCACTTGTTACGCGATCGCTGCGTGATGCGTTCGACGTGCCGGATCTCGCCACCATGGACGACGCAATTGCCGACGGCACCTTCCAGCTGCAGCCGGGCGCGCCGGAGCCGCTGTCGCTGTTTCGCGCCGCCCGCGTCGATTACTCGCTGCGCCGGCTCTACCACTACACCGGAACCGATCCCGAGCATTTCCAGAATTTTGTGATCTTCACCAACTACCAGTTCTATGTCGATGCGTTCGCGGAGCTCTGCCAGCAACGGCTCCAGTCCGGCGAAGCCGGGCTTGACGCATTCGTTGCGCCCGGCAACGTCATCACGCGCAACGACGGAAGCACGACAGGAACAGCGCCTGCACGCACACCGAACATGCCGGCCTTCCACCTGGTCGCACCCGGCTATCGCGGCATCACGCTGATCAACATCGGCACCGGTCCCTCCAACGCGCGCAACGTCACCGATCACGTTGCGGTGCTGCGGCCGCATGCCTGGCTGATGCTCGGCCATTGCGCCGGCTTGCGCAACACGCAGCGGCTCGGCGACTATGTGCTCGCGCATGGCTATGTGCGCGAGGACCATGTGCTTGACCGCGAGTTGCCGTTGTGGGTGCCGATCCCGGCGCTGGCCGAGATGCAAGTCGCCGTCGAGCAGGCGGTCGAGGACGTCACCGGGCTTGAGGGGTTCGAGCTCAAGCGTCTGATGCGCACCGGCACGGTCGCCAGCGTCGACAACCGCAATTGGGAGATCTCGGGACCCGAGGTGATCCGCCGCCTGTCACAATCCCGTGCGGTCGCGCTCGACATGGAGTCGGCCGCGATCGCCGCCAACGGCTACCGCTTCCGCGTCCCCTACGGCACGCTGCTCTGCGTCTCCGACAAACCGTTGCACGGGGAGATCAAGCTCGCCGGCATGGCGAGCGAATTCTACCGCCGCCGCGTCGGCCAGCACCTCGAGATCGGACTGAAGGCGCTGGAACAGCTCAAGCAGCAGGAATCGGAGCGGCTGCATTCGCGCAAGCTCCGCAGCTTTGCCGAGGTCGCATTCCAGTAGTCAGGCCATAGCTGCCCGAACAATGGCAGTACGCCTGTCGTGCCGAACTCCTGATGTGCTTGCGGAGCTGTTCCGGGAATAACCCAGCCGAGGCAGGGTTATCATCTCGTCCGGGGCGCGGACCAGCAGACATCAGGAGACCACAATGGTCAATCCGATCATTAAGCTTGCCGTTCGCGGCGCGTATCTTGCGGCGTTCGTTGCGGCTGCCGGATTTGCACCCGTCCTGGCGGCAGGCGGCGGAGGAGGAGGTGGCGGCGGTGGTGGTGGTGGCGGTATGGACCCCTTCGCACACCCCACGACAAGCCAAAGCACGCCGGCTCCGACCTATCCGGCGCGCACCGGCACCAAAGCCACCCAGAAGGGCAAGAAAACCAACAACCAGTCGAGCATCGACGATCCGGCTTTTGCCGCAGGCTACCGCGTCGCTTACGACACCATCTACGAGCATAACGACTACACTACTGCGATCGCGCAGTTGAAGGCCCTCGGCCACGACGACTATGCGAATGTCGCGAACCTGATCGGTTACTCCTACCGCAAGCTCGGAGACTACAAGCAATCGCAGGTCTGGTACGAGCACGCGCTGAAGATCGACCCGAACCACGTGCTGACCTGGCAATATTATGGTCTATGGCAGCTCGAGCAGGGCAATCGCGAGCAAGCGATGTTTCATCTCAGCCGGATCGCGGCCATTTGCGGGATGGATTGCGATGAGTACAAGTCACTCGCAGCGGCGTTGGACAAGCCCACTGGAGCAGCGCTCGCGTACTGAAGCCGCCCGGGAAGGCCGGCTGTGAAACGCCGGACACCCGCGGGGTGACAAGTCACACGATTTTCAGCATTGTTCCGTTCGGGGGGCGCGAACGGGACAATTGCATGCCGCTTTTGCGCGACAGGATCATCGGCCATGACCTCGAACGGCTGGCCTTCCGCTTCACCATGCTGAACGATGGTGAGGCCGTGCAATGCCAAATCAGCGATGCCGCGATGGACGAACTCGCCGGCATGCAGGGCACCGAAAGCAGCGCGCGCCAGGCGCAATTCGCCTCGCTGCGCGAGACCATCGAGCGGATCGCGTCGGACCTCTACGACGAGGCGCCGCGGTTCAAGGGCTATGTTGTCAGGATTTTCGTTCGGCATCTGGGGAGGTGAGATCGGTCGTCCAGCGAACACAGACCTCTCACCGTCACCCCTCCAACTTCTTCAGCAACAGCTTCAGCGCCGTCGCCGCAAACACCTGCATGTTGGCGAAGCGGTCGTTGCTCCCGGTCTCCAGCGTCATCACCTCCGCGGCGGGCCCTGAGACCGCCATGCAGCTATGGCCGGCGGCATCGCCATAGCGGTTGCCGGTCGGGCCGGCTGCGCCGGTTTCGGACAGTCCCCAGTCTGATCTGAAACGTCCGCGCATCTGTTCGGCGAGCAGTTTCGCGTAGGGCTCCGATGAGGAGCGAAAGCCCTTCATTCCTTCGTCCGAAATATCCATCAGCACGCGTCGGGCATCGCGGGTGTAGACCACCGCACCGCCGAGGAAATAGGCGGAGGCGCCGGGGACCGCGAGCAGGCTCGCCGCGATCAGGCCGCCGGTCGAGGATTCCGCGACCGCAATGGTCTGTTTGCGCGCGATCAATCCTGCTGCGACCTGTTCCGCGATGCCGACCAGTTCTTTCATCTGTGTCACCCCTTATTCCTTCGCAACCGAGCTCATCCTTCCTAGCATATGACAGAAGCCTTGGCCGAGTTGCGGGCGGAGAGCAGGCCTGCTTGAATGGTGGAAGAAAAGACTTTGCGAGGAAACGTGAAAAGGGAGACGTTATGGCGTCCCTGATCGCCGGCGGTGTCGATTGCGACGTGCATCCCGCCGTGCCGCATCTGACCAGCCTGCTGCCGTACCTGAGCGACTATTGGCGCGACCAGGTGACGACGCGCGGCATGGTCGATCTCGTCTCGCAATCCTATCCGAAGAACTCGCCGATCGTGGCGCGGCCCGACTGGCGTCCAGAAACCGGCAAGCCGGGCGAGAGCCTCGAGGACATGCAACGCCATGTGCTCGATCCCTTCCGGCTCGAGTTCGCCATCTGTAATCCGCTCTATGGCGTGCAGATGGTATTTTCCGAGGATATGCAGGCCGCCTTCTGCCGCGCGCTGAACGAGTGGCTTGCGAAGGAATGGCTCGATCGCGACACGCGGCTGCGCGGCTCGATCGTGATCCCGACGCAAAGCGTCGAGAAATCTGTCGCGGAGATCGAGCGTTGCGCAGCGGACAAGCGCTTCGTGCAGGTCCTGATGCTGGTCATGGGCGACACGCCGCTCGGCAAGCGCGCGCTGTGGCCGATCTACGAGGCCGCGGAACGGCTCGGCCTGCCGGTCGGCATCCATGCCGGTTCCGCCTATCACAATCCGCCGACCGCAGTGGGATGGGGTTCCTACCACATCGAGGACTATGTCGGTCAGGCCCAGGCGTTCCAGACCCAGCTCACCAGCCTCATTGTTGAGGGCGTATTCGCTAAATATCCGCGGCTGAAGATGGTGATGCTCGAATCCGGCGTTTCCTGGATCTCACCCTATCTCTGGCGCCTCCACAAATTCTGGCGCGGGGTGCGGATGGAGACGCCCTGGGTCGATCGCGCGCCGCTCGAAATTGTGCGCAGCAACATCCGCTTCTCGTTACAGCCATTTGATGCGCCGCCGGACGAGGCGACATTAATTCGCCTGTTTGATCATATGCAGTCCGACGAATTGGTCCTATTCTCCACGGACTATCCGCACTGGCAGTTCGACGGCCAGGACGTGCTGCCCGAGGGTCTCACCCCCGATCTCGTGCGCAAGATCATGATCGATAATCCGCATGCCACCTATCCCCGCCTGATCTAGCCCGCTGCCAAAGGAGGCAAGGCGATGAATATCCAGTTCCGCGAAGGCCTAGAGGCCGCTTCTACCCTCACTGCGAAGACCGCAATTGCGGACTGCGATATCCATCCGGCACGCGCCACGCGCACCGAGCTTTATCCCTATCTGGCCAAACGCTGGCAGCATCATCTTGAGGTCTATGGCGTCCATGCCTATCAGGGCATGATGGAAGGCCCGCCCTATCCGAAGGCCCAGCCCAACGCCTCGCGCCGCGATGCCTATCCGCCGGAGGGCGGCCCGCAGGGCTCTTCGCTCTCCTTCATGCAGAAGCAGCTGCTCGATCCCAACAACGTGCAGCTTGGCGTGCTCAATCCGCTCAACACCGGGCAGGGTATCCGCAACCACGAGCTCTCGGCCGCGTTGTGCTCGGCGATCAATGACTGGCAGATCGACAAATGGACCAGCAAGGACCACCGGCTGAAGGCCTCGATCGTCGTCGGCAATGAGGATGGTCTGTCAGCCGCGGCTGAAATCCGTGAGCGCGCCGGCGACAGGAACTTCGTGCAGGTGCTGCTGCTCAGCCGCAATGTCGAGCCGCTCGGCCAGCGCCGCTATTGGCCGATCTATCAGGCCGCGGAAGAGGCGGGGCTGCCGGTTGGCGTCCACGCCTTCGGCTTCGGCGGCAATCCGATCACGCCGTCGGGCTGGCCGTCCTATTACATCGAGGAGATGGTGGGTCATTCGCAGTGCCAGCAATCGGCGCTCGCAAGCCTCGTGCTCGAAGGCGTGTTCGAGCGCTTCCCGAAGTTGAAGATGGTGATGATCGAGGCCGGTTTCGGCTGGGCGCCGTCGCTGGCGTGGCGGCTCGACAAGGTCTGGCAGCGGCTGCGCAGCGAGGTGCCTCACGTGAAGCGCCCACCGTCGGAATATATCCGCGAGCAGGTGTGGTGGACCACGCAGCCGATGGAGGATCCGGAGCGGCGGGAGGATCTGTTCGACGTCATCAAATGGATCGGCTGGGACCGGCTGTTGTTCGCGACCGACTATCCGCATTGGGACTATGACGAGCCGTCGCGCGTGCTGCCCGCGGGCGTCAGCGAAGCCGATCGCGAGGCGTTCTATCTCGGCAATGCCAAGAAGCTTTATGGAATAGCTTGATGGCGCGTCATGTGATTGCCCCGGTCGATGAGCTTCCGCCCGGCACTCGAAAATTTCTGGAGATCGATGGACGGCCGATCGCGGTCTTCAACATCAAGGGCGAGTATTTCGGCCTGATGAACCGCTGCCCGCATCAGGGTGCGGCCTTGTGCGAGGGGCCGCTGATCGGGCTCGCGCAGTCGAGCGATCCCGGCGAGATCGAATACACCAAGCTAGGCGAGATCATCCGCTGCCCCTGGCACGGCTGGGAATTCGACATCCGCACCGGCCAATCCTATTGCGACCCCCGCCGCTTTCGCGTCAAGGCGTATCCGGCCCATGTCGAGCCGGGTGCGAGCGTGGTGAAGGGGCCGTATGTGGCGGAAACGATTCCCGTGAAGGTCGAGAGTGATTACGTGGTGGTGGAGCTGTAAGTCTTGCCGCGCCGGGACTCTACTCCCTCGCCCCGTTCTTACGGGGAGAGGTGAAGAAAGGCACGCCCGGGCAGCTAACGCCCCGTCGCCGGCTCCACCGCCGTATCATAGATCGGCACCGCCTTGCCGCCGCCGCGATAGACGATCGAGGCTGCGATGATGCCGAGCGCGGCCGCGAACATCAGCCACGCACCGGGCATGGCCTTGTTGCCGGTTTGCTCGATCAACCAGGTCGAGGCGAACGGCGTGAAGGTACCGAACAGCGCGGCCGCCAGTGCGAAGGCCAGCGAGAAGCAGGTCGTGCGCACATGTGCTGGTACGATCTCGACCAGCGCGCCGAGCATGGTGCCGCTGTACACGCCGAAATAGAACGAGAACATCATCTCGACCGCGAGCAGCTTGCCGAAGGTCGGCGCGGCCACCAGCCAGCTCAGCGCCGGATAGGCGGTGAGCAGCGCCAATGTCGCGATGCCGATCAGCACCGGCTTGCGGCCGATCCGGTCGGACAGCGCGCCACCGACCGGATTCCAGAAGAAGTTGGTGACGGCGACGAGCAGCGTCACCAGCAGCGCATCCTGCGTCGACAGTTTCAACACGGCCTTGCCGAAGGTCGGCGTGTACACGGTGACGAAGTAGAACGTCGTTGTGGTCAGGATTGCGATCATCATGCCGAGAATGACGATGCGCCAGTTGGCGAGCGCGGAGGCAAACACTTCGTTCGCGGTTGGATGCTTCTTCATGGCGAGGAAGGCGGGTGTCTCTTCCAGCGTGCGCCGCAGGAAGAAGATCAGCGGAATGATCATGCAGCCGACGAAGAAGGGAATGCGCCAGCCCCAGGCGGCGACGGTATCGGCCGGCATCACTTCGGAGAGGATGAAGCCGAGGATCGAGGCAACGAAGATCGCGACCTGCTGGCTCGACGATTGGAACGAGGTGTAGAAGCCGCGGTTGCCGGGCGTCGAGATTTCCGAGAGATAGACCGACACACCGCCGAGCTCGACGCCGGCGGAGAAGCCCTGCAGCAGGCGGCCGATCAGAACGATGATGGGCGCCGCGATGCCGATCGTGGCGTAGCTCGGACAGAACGCGATCACGACGGTGCCGACCGCCATGATGCCAAGCGTGACGATCAGGCCCTGACGGCGGCCGATGCGGTCGATGTAGGCGCCGAGCACGATGGCGCCGACCGGGCGCATCAGGGCGCCAAGCCAGAACACACCGAAGGTGTTGAGCAGCGATGCGGTCTCGTTGGTCGAGGGGAAGAACGCCTTGCCGATCGCGGCGGCATAGAAGCCGAACAGGAAGAAGTCGAACTGCTCGAGGAAATTGCCTGATGTTGCGCGCAGGATCGCGCCGATGCGCGACTTGATCTCGGGCGGATTGGTTGATGCTGCTGGTCCAGCCATAGACGTTACTCCCCTAGACGCGGCCGGACCGGAACTCATTTTCACGGCAAGGCGACAGATTGTTGCTGTGACAATCTGACTAACCCCTCTCGCGCGAGGCCCTGCGAGTCAACCCATTTCACTGCAGAAGCTGATGATTTTTCAGGCTTTATTCTGCGCTGCAGCGATCATCCATTGGCGGAACGCTGTGAGTTTCGGCGCCTCGCGACGGCTCTCCGGCGAAACCAGGTAGAAGCCGGCATCGGCCGGCAACGCGATCTTGAAGGGAACCACGAGCCGGCCCTTGGCGATGTCGTCCTGCACATAGGAGGTTCGCCCCATCGCCACGCCGATGCCGTCGATCGCGGCCTGGATGGTCATGAAGATCATGTCGAAGGTGATGCCGGGTTGCTTGGCAATATCGGCGGGCAGGCCCGCCGCCGTCAGCCACAGCCGCCAATCGTCGCTGTTGGTGTTGGAGGTGTGCAGCAACGGATAGTGGCGGAGATCCTCCGGATTGCGCAGCGGCTGGTCGACGCACAGCAGCGAGGGGCTGCACACCGGGAATAGTTCGTCCGCCATCAGCCAGTCGGCGCGCAGGCCCGGCCATTGGCCGCGGCCATAGCGGATTGCTGTATCGACATCGTCGCGCTGGAAATCGACGAGGCTGGTCGAGGTGGTGATGCGAACATCGATGTCGGGATGGGCCTCCTGGAAATCGGCCAGCCGCGGCAGCAGCCATTTGGCGGCGAGCGAGGCCAGGGTCGAGACCGTCAGCACCTTGTCGTCGTCCTTGCGGAGCAGCCGGTCGGTCGCAAGGCGGAGGTCGTTGAAGGCGGCGCGGACGCCGGGCAGGTAATCGCGCGCCTCAGGCGTCAGCGCCAGCGCGCGGTTCTGCCGGATGAACAGGCGGATGCCGAGCTCCTCCTCCAGCCGGCGGATCTGATGGCTGATCGCGGTCTGGGTCACGTTCAGCTCGGAGGCCGCCAGCGTGAAGCTGAGATGGCGCGCGGCGGCCTCAAAAGCCCGCAATCCGTTCAGGGAAGGCAATCTGGCAGTCATTTGGCAGCATGATGCATGAGCTTATTTCATGCGAAGAGGTACATATTGTCGTTTGTCGGATCGCGCGCGCAGGCAGATATTAGCCGCCAAGTTAGCTCAAGGAGCTGAAAATGTCTACTTGCACCGATCATTCGATGACAAATCATCATGCACCCGGCCTGATCGCCCAGATCGGCGAGACCCTCCACATCTGGCACGAGCGCTACCGGACCCGGCATGAGCTCTCCAACTGGACCGCTCGCGATCTCCACGACGTCGGCCTGTCCTGGAGCGATATCGCCTCTGAAGCCGAGAAACCCTTCTGGCGGGCCTGATAGGCCGCCAGGCCGGCGCCGCCTGATGACAGGGGCGCCGGCGGTCCCTCTTTCGAGGACACGTGTCATGAGCAGCTATCGCCTGGAAGATCTGAAGCAATATTCGGACACGCTGCGTACCCGTCAGGGTGAGGCGTTCAACGTGCGTTTCATCGAGCCTGGCGACACCGACGAGATCAAGCACTATTTCCGTTCGCTCTCGACGCGCTCCCGCTACAACCGTTTCTTCGGCGCGCTCAGCGAGCTGCCGAAGGGGCTGCTGAACGAATTCCTTCAGGTCGGCGAACGTGAGCGTTTTACGGTCGTCGCCACCATGATGGTCGACGGTTTCGAGACCATCGTTGCGGAGGCTCGCTACGCTTTTCATGGCGAGACCTCGACGCTGGAGTTCGGGCTCTCGGTCGACGACCGCTGGCAGGGCCACGGCATTGCGACCGCGCTCTTGAAGAATCTCGAATGCCGTGCCGCCGCGCTCGGCGCCGAGCATATCTTTGGCGACACGCTACGCTCCAACCAGACCATGATCTCGCTCGCGCGCAAATCCGGCTTCGCCTTCGTCAACCATCCTGATGACTGGAAGCTGGTCCGCTTCGACAAGGAGATCGACGTCGCGCCAAAGGACATTCCCTGTGCCAGCTGGCGACTCGCCGCGCTTTCCCGTCAAGCCGATAGCCCCTCAGCCTCGGCCTGACACCACTCCGAGCCCGGCCTGGCGAAGCCAGAGCCGGGTTTTTTTGTGTCCCATCTCTCTGTCGTCATTCCGGGGCGCGCATAGCGCGAGCCCGGAATCCATTTCACCACGGATGTTGTCGCCCGATGGATTCCGGGCTCGATGCTTCGCATCGCCCCGGAATGACGGTACCCGGAGTCGACCGCGGCGCCTACTTCCCCGTGAACACCGCCTTGCGCTTCTCGATGAAGGCCTGCACGGCCTCCTTGTGATCGGCGGTCGTGGTCAGGCGGATCAGCCGTTCGGCTTCGTGATCCCTGGCGGTTTCGAAATCGAACAACAGGGCCTCGTCCAGATTGTCCTTCATGTAGCGCAGCGCGAGGCGCGGACCTTCGGCGAGCGATTTTGCCAAAGCGAAAGCCTCGGCCTGAAGCTTGTCATCGGGCACGACGCGGTTGACGAGGCCGATTGTCTCGGCACGTGCCGCATCGACGCGGTCGCCGGTGAACAGCAGCTCACGCGCCCGCGCGGTGCCGACCAGGCGCGTCAGCAGCCAGGCGATGCCGTAATCGCCCGACAGCGCGATGCGGGCATAGCCGGTCGCGACGAAAGCCGATTGCGCGGCGATGCGGATGTCGCAGGCCATGGCGAGGGCAAGTCCGGCGCCGACCGCAGGGCCGGGGAGCGCCGCAATGGTCGGCTTGCGCACCGACACCAGCGCGCCGGTCAGCAGCCGCTGCCGCTCCTGCAGATCGGCGATGCGCTCTTCCAGCGACATCTCCAGCTTCTTGGGATCGCGATGCGCGCCCATGCCCTTGACGTTGCCGCCGGCACAGAACGCCTCGCCCGCACCGGTGATCAGCAGTGCGCCGACATCGGGACTCTCGCCGCATGTCCGGATCATCGTCCGCAGTGCCGGCGTCAGATTGTCCGACAGCGCGTTCCGCACCTCGGGGCGGTTCAGCGTGATGACAGCGACGCGATCGCGGATGACGCAGAGGAGTTCGTTGGTGCCGGTGTCGATGGTGGTTTCCGTGGTCATGATTCCTCCTTCAAAACTTCTCCACCCAGGGCCGCAGCTCCAGCTCCCAGCTCCAGGCGCTGCGCGGCTGCTGCAGCACGTTCCAATAGCTCTCCGCGATCGCATCGGGATCGAGCATCGAATCCGACTTGTCGGCCGGCTCGGTCCGCGCCGCGCTGCGGATGCCGCCGTCGATGACGAAATGCGCGACATGGATGCCTTGCGGCGACAATTCGCGCGCCATGCTCTGTGCGAGCCCGCGCAGTGCGAACTTGCCCATCGCGAACGGCGCCGACTGCGCATAGCCCTTGACGCTGGCGGAGGCACCGGTGAACAGGATCGCACCATGCTGGTTCGGCAGCATGCGCTTTGCGGCCTGTTGCGCCACCAGGAAGCCGCCATAGGCGCTGACGGCGATCGCGTTCGCAACGTCGGCCGGCACCAGATCGACGAACGGCCCACGCGCGCGGCCGCTCGCATTGTAGACGACGAGGTCGGGCGTGCCGATCTCGCGCTCGACCAGGCCAAACAGCCGCTCGACCTCCTCAGGCTCGGTGGCGTTGCAGGCATAGGCCTTCGCACCCGTCTGGCTGCAGAGCGCGCCAAGCTTCTCGATCTTGCGCGCGGCCAGCCCGACGCGGATGCCTTGCGCGGACAGCAGCCGTGCCAGCGAGGCGCTCAGGCCTTCGCCGGCGCCGACGATGAGGGCGATCTTGTATTTCGGATGTTCCATGATGTGGTCTCTGGCGTGATCTTTCGGGGACAGGACGCCGCTGATCTATGTATCCGCAATGCGGACGGCCAGCCGCGCCGATCACAATTCCGCAGAGCGAATTGATCCTTCACGGCGATCATGCCTCCCTGACAATTTGCAGCTTTATCGCCTGTCGCGATGGGAGCATGATCGACATCATCTCAAGCGGCAAGCGCCAAATGAGCGCTCAGAATTGCCGCCGGGCGGAAACGAAGAGGACGATCATGCACAAGCCGGTCACGGGGCAGCCGAAAAATGTCGCGGCCGGGCAGGCCGGCCTGCTGGCGCCCGATACCACGGGGATGAATTTCTATCGCGCCGATCAGGCGCTGACGGATCTCTTGCGCATCCATCTGCCTGATACGCTGTTCCGCCACATCGAGCCGCATCTCGATCGGCTCGGCGAGCTCGCTGGCGGTCATCTCGACGAATGCGCACGGCTTGCCGACCGGCACACGCCGATCCTGCACCAGCGCGACAAGTTTGGCCGCGACGTGCAGTGGATCGAATATCACCCGGCCTATCGCGAGCTGGAGAACGCCGCGTTCGGCGAATTCGGTATCCACGCGCTCTCGCTCGCTAAGGGCATCATGGGATGGCCGGACAAATATCCTGTCGTCGCCAAGCACGCCTTTACGTTTCTGTTCAACCAGACCGAATTCGGCATGGGCTGCCCGATCAACGTCACTGACGGTTGCGCAAAACTGCTGGCGAATTTCGGCAGCGAGGCGCTGAAGGCGAAATATCTGGACGGCCTGACCTCGACCGACATGAGCAAGCTGACGCAGGGCGGCCAGTTCATGACCGAGAAGGAAGGCGGCTCCGACGTCGGCACGCTCACGACGACGGCGGTGCAGGAGGGCGATCATTGGCGCCTCCATGGCGAGAAATGGTTCTGCTCGAATGCCGATGCCAAGGTCGTGATGTTGCTGGCGCGTCCCGAAGGCGCCGGCCCCGGAACGCGCGGCGTCGGCCTGTTCCTGATGCCGCGCTTCCTCGACGACGGCTCGCAGAACCACTACCGGATCGTGCGCCTCAAGGACAAGCTCGGCACCCGCTCGATGGCCTCGGGGGAGATCAAGCTTGAAGGCGCGATCGCCTATGCCGTCGGCAAGCTCGATCGCGGTTTTGTGCAGATGGCCGAGATGGTGAACTCCTCGCGGCTGTCGAACGGCGTGAAATCCGCCGCGCTGATGCGCCGCGCCTATCATGACGCGCTTGCCGTGGCGGCGAATCGCGTGGTGTTCGGCAACCGCATCATCGATCTGCCGCTCGGCCGTCGCCAGATGCTGAAGATCATGCTGCCGGTCGAGCAGGCGCTGTCGATGAGCTTCCTCACCGCCGATGCGCTCGACCGCGCAGAAGCCGGCAGTCAGGATGCGGCGGCGCTGCTGCGCATTCTGACACCGACCCTGAAATTCCGAGCAACCCGCGATGCGCGCAAGGTTTGCGGCGATGCCCTCGAGATGCGCGGCGGCATCGGCTATATCGAGGAATTCGCGACGCCGCGCCTGCTGCGCGATGCGCATCTCGGCTCGGTCTGGGAAGGCACCGGCAACATCGTCGCCATCGATGCGCTCAGGCGCGCGGTCGGCCGCCATGGTGCCGAGTCTGCGCTCTCAGCCGATCTGCACGCGCGGCTCGACGACAGCGCCTCGGTGCCGCAGGCCTGGCGCGACAATTTGCGCGGCTTCGTCGACCGTGCGGTCGGCTTTGCGCGTGAGGTCGCGAGCAAGTCCGAGAACGAGGCCGATGCGCGCCGCGCCACCAGCCTGCTCTATCACGTCGCAAGCGCCGTCGTGCTCGCCTGGGAAGCCCACCGCATCCACGACATGCGCGGCGATGCGCGTCGACTGCTGCTGTCGCGCCTCGTGATCGACCACCGGGTCGCGCCGGCCGATCCGTTCCGGCTGACGGAAAATGCCGCGCAAGCGAAGATCGCCGCGCTGCTGCTCGGCGATCGCGATGCTGCGATGAGCGAGGTTGGCGAACTGGTTCTGGCAGCGTAGGCTGCACGCCACGATCAAACAAAAAACGCGACAGGGAGTGCTCGATGAAGGCCGCCGTCCTCTATGAAGTGAACAAGCCGCTGGTCATCGAGGATGTCAGCCTGCCGAAGCCGGGGCCGCGCGAGGTCCTGATCCGCACTGCGGTCGCCGGCCTCTGCCACTCCGACTTGCACTTCATGGAGGGCCTTTACCCGCACCCGCTGCCAGCGGTGCTCGGGCATGAGTCCGCCGGCATCGTCGAGCAGGTCGGCTCTGATGTCACTTACGTGAAGCCCGGCGATCACGTCGTCACGTGTCTTTCCGTGTTTTGCGGCACCTGCGACAATTGCACCACCGGCCGCACCGTGCTCTGCACCGACACCACGGTGAAGTTGCTGCCTGGCGTCTCGAACCGCATGCAATGGTCGAAGCCGGAGAAACTGCACCAGTTCCTCAACCTCTCGTCCTTCGCCGAGCAGATGCTGGTGCACGAGAACGCTATCGTCAAAATCAGGAAAGAAATGCCGCTCGATCTCGCTGCGCTGATCGGCTGCGGCGTCATCACCGGCTATGGCGCGGTGGTGAACACCGCGAAGGTGACCGCGGGCGAGACCGTGGCCGTGATCGGCTGCGGCGGCGTCGGCATGGCCGCGATCAACGGCGCGCAGATTGCCGGCGCCGGCCGTATCATCGCCATCGACACCAATCCCGCAAAACTCCAGCTTGCGACCAAGCTGGGCGCGACCGACATCATCAACCCCGCCGACGGCGACGTGGTGAAGCAGGTGCGCGATCTCACCAATGGCGGCGTGCATCATTCCTTCGAGGTGCTGGGCCGCAAGGAAACCGCCGAGCAGGCGTTCGCCATGCTCGCCTCCGGCGGCACCGCCACCATCGTCGGCATGATCCCGTTCGGCCAGAAGATCGAGCTGCACGGCTTCGACTTTTTGCGCGAGCGCCGGATCCAGGGCTCGTCGATGGGCTCCAATCATTTCCGCGTCGACATGCCGCGCCTGGTCGATTTCTACCTGCGCGGCCGGCTGCATCTGGAGGACTGGATCTCGGCCAAGCTCAAGCTCAGCGAGATCAACGAGGGCTTTGCCAACATGAAGGCCGGCAAGACGCTGCGCAGCGTGATTGTGTTCGATAGCTGAGCAACGGTGGCGTGTAGCCCGGATTTCGCTGCGCTCCCTCCGGGCCACGAGACCTGCGCAATGACGAGGCGCCGCTAATCGTCAAACATCTTCGGCGGCACGAACCCGCCGAACTCACGCTCGATCAGCTCGGCGAGCTTTAGCGGCGTGCGGTCCTCCAGCCACGGGCCGACGATTTGCACGCCGACCGGCAATCCGTCAGGCGCAAAGCCGGTCGGGATCGCGGTCGAGGGCAGGCCGGGGAGGGTGGCGATGCCAGGCCAGGCGAGCTGGTCAGTGTAGACGTGTGCCTTGCCATCGATCGTGATGCGGCGCTGCTCCTGGTCCGGCGAATGGTCATGCGGATAGGCCGCAATCGGCATCACCGGGCAGATCACGGCGTCGAACGTCTTGAACAGCTCGCGCCATTGCGCGCGAAGCCGCGTGCGTCCGCCGTTCGCCATTTGCCAGTCGCGATGACTGAGTGCGATGCCGCGCAGCCGCTCGGCTGCGAGGCTGGTGTCGCTGTCCGGCAGAGCCTCAGCCGCTTTCTTCGCGCCCGCATACACGTCAGGCGGGAAACCCGCGCCGAGGAACGACAGCAGCATGCGCATGTAGAGCCGCGACGATGCCGCGAAATCCGGCAGCAGCGGACTGCTGCGCTCGATCTTCACGCCCGCCTTGGTGAGGTTGTCGGCCAGCGCGTTGATGGTGCCGCGCACGGCGGTGTCGGTCGGCAGCACCGGATCTGTGTCGACCACTAGCACCCGGAAATCCCTGAACGCGCTGTGCCGTGCCGCCGGCAATTCGAGCCGATAGGCGAGGCCCGCATCGATCGGATCAGGTCCAGCCATGACGTCGAGCAACAGCGACAAATCGGCAGCGCTGCGCGCCATCGGGCCGATCACCGAAAGATCGCGCTCGAACGGCAAGGCCGGCAGCGGTGGCGGCGTGTGCCCGCGCATCGCTACGAGGTTGAAGGTCGGTTTGTGCGCATAGACGCCGCAATGGAACGCCGGCACGCGCAAGCTGCCGCCGATATCGGAGCCGATCGACAGCGGGCCATAGCCCGCCGCAAGCGCCGCCGAGGAGCCGCCCGACGAGCCGCCAGGGGTTCGGCCGAGATCGTAGGGATTGTTGGTGGTTCCGTAGATGTCGTTGTAGCTCTGCCAGTCTGCGAGGGCGAGCGGCACGTTGGTCTTGCCGATCACGACGGTGCCGGCGTCCTTCACCCGTGTCACCGGCAGCGAATCTTCCTTGGCGATGAAGTCTCTTTGCGCGGGATTACCCCAGGTCGTGGGCAGGCCGGCGATATTGTAGGATTCCTTCACCGTCATCGGCAGGCCGAGCAGCGGCTTTCGCTCACCGCGGGCCAATGCGGCGTCCGCCTCGCGCGCGGCGCTCAGTGCGCGGTCGAAATCCCGGACGCAGATCGCGTTGACCTTGCCATCGTGACGTTCGATGCGATCGATCGCATCCTGTGTGAGCTCGACGGCGGAGACCTTCTTCGCCGTCAATGCGGCCGACAGCTCGACCGCGCTCTTGAAACTCCATTCCGATTTGGCCACGACATGCTCCTGCGCTTCCACTCGAGGGATGATGCGCAGTTTTAGCCGATGCCGCAACCGTCGTTTGATCGCAGTTGATCTGCTTGGGATGTTACCCCGGCAACATTCGTTGCATTACGCGATCGCGATAGACGAAGGCGTGTGTGAGCGCGGCACCGATGTGAACGAGGAGGGTGATGAGCAGCGCCAATTCCATCGCCTGGTGGAGGCCCTCGATGGCCCGGCCGGCGGCTGCGTTGGCGGACGCCAGCATCGGCAGCGGCACGAGGTAGAACAACGAAACGGACCAGCCGCGGAAGGACGCAAACAGCCAGCCGGAGAGCGTCGCCGCCAGCACCAGCGCGTAGAGCAGCCAGTGGACGACCTCCGATGAGACGCGCTGCCAGGCGGGGAGCGCGCTTTCGGGCGCCACCGGATGGGTGACGCGCCAGAACAGACGGAGAGCTGTCAGCACCAGGATCGTGATTCCGACCGAGATATGAAAGTTCATGCTGGCGCCTGGGCTCATGTCCGGATGGATATCCGGCATCAGCCAGCCGATCGGATATTGCACGGCCAGCAGCGCGACGATGAGCCAGTGGAAGATCTTGGCAGGCGTGCCGTATTGAAGACGGGTGGTCATGAAGATGCTGCCGTTGAATGCCGCGCTGGTCAGGGCTGGAAGGCTCGCGCTGCGGCGTGGGTGAACGGATTGACCGGCCCGCTGCTCATGCGTGTATCCGGCTTCTGACCGGGCACAGGAAAGGCGTAACCGATGATGGTCTTGACCACGAACCGATCAGACGCTGGCGTCAGTCCGTAGCCGACGCCGAAATTCACGTCGAACACGCCGGCCTTGAAATCGGTGACGGCAAACAGCGTGTGCTGCTGGTCGGAGAACCTGTCGAAGTGCCCGATCTGGCCGAGATCGCTGTAGTACTCGAATCCTGCGAACAGGTCGTCGCCGAACTTCCGCGCAATGCGAGCGGCCGGAGTGAAATGCTGTTCAGCAAATCTGCCGAAATGGATATCGACGATCGGATTGACGATGAACTCGTAGTCGCTGTTTCGCACCCCGATGATGGGACGAATCTCCATCGAGAAGCGGGATTGGGAGAATGGCGGTGTCTCGTTGCTGAATTCGAAGTTCACGCCGTAGAAAAAATTGCGCTGTTCGGCATGCGGCGAAACAAACAGCGTTCGCAGCTTGAAGGCGTCAGAATAGAAGCGCTCGTCCTGAATTGAGAACGGCAGGTAGAGTCCGACCTCCCACCAGTCGGTCACGCCGTAGGCGAATTCCGGGGTGCCGTTCAGGCTGTGATTTGACGCGAGTCCCCCGGGAAAGGGCGGATTCTTCTGGCCGAGCGCGACGTAGTTCAGATGCTGCTGAATCGTGAATTGGCCGATCTCGGCAATGCCGGCATTGTAGACTTGGATCTCGTCGGTGGCATGTGCGTTCGACGCAAGCAGAACCATTACACCGGCGAGGCTCGCGACCGCGATGGTTGAACGTATCAGCTTCATCGCCGTCACCTATGCCGCCCCGATCAGGATGCCGACGGCCAGCACGATCGCGCCGCCGAGCACGATCTGGAATACGGCCTGCAGGAACGGCGTATCCATATAACGCGCGCGGATGAAGGCGATTGCCCAGAGTTCGAAGAACACGACGATGCCGGCGATGGCAGTCGCGATCCAGAATGCGTTGGCCCAGCTGTCGGGCACGAGATAGGGCATGGTGTGTCCAAGCCCGCCGAGCGTTGTCATTGCGCCGCAGGTGATGCCGCGCAGCCATGGCGAGCCGCGCCCCGTCAGCGAACCATCGTCCGACAGCGCCTCCGCAAAGCCCATGCTGATGCCGGCGCCGATCGAGGCGGCAAGGCCGACGAGAAAAGTTTGCCAGTTCTGATGCGTGGCGAAGGCCGCCGCAAACAGCGGCGCCAGTGTCGAGACCGAGCCGTCCATCAACCCGGCAAGGCCCGGCTGCACATATTGCAGCACGAACATCCGACGGCTGGTCCGGTCTTCCTCGGCGCGCACGTCGGAGCTCAGGATCTGGTCCGTCAGCTTCGCGGCCATCGTTTCGTGGCCTTTCTCGGCTTCGGCGAGATCGCCGAGCAGGCGGCGCACCCCGACATCCTGCGCCTGTTCGGCGGCTTTCACGTAAAAGCGCTCGGCCTGCATTTCCATCGTCTCGACCTCCCTCCGGATGGTGTCGAGCGGCAGGTTCTTGGTGAGCCAGACCGGGCGGCGACGCAGGAAGCCCTTGACGTCCTCGCGGCGAATGGGCGGCAGGTGCGGACCGAAACGCTGCTCGTAGGTTTCCAGCAGCATGTGGCGATGTCCGCGCTCTTCCTCGGCCATCTCCTCAAAAATCTTGGCGGAATCCGGATAGCGCTCCTTCAGATCCTCGGCGAAGCTCATATAGATGCGGCTGTCCTCCTCCTCGGAGGAGATCGCGACCGCAAGCACCTCGCGCTCGGTCAGATCGGCAAAGTTCTTCACGGGTGGCCCTGCTATCAGTTTAGAATAGTTCTAAAGCGATATAGGCTGCAAATCGTTCAGGGTCAATTCACCGGAAAAATTCGATCCCTTGTGTGCGCGAGTACGGATCGGAATCGCATGTGCCGTATTGCGTCAGGTTCGCATCAGCAAGTGACGGGGTAAGCAATGAACAAGGTCAAATACCGGCTGAACGATCCGCGGCTGGCGCCTCGGCGTACCAAGCTCGAAATTCCCGGCTGGGCCGGCAACCGCGAGCCGCGTGCCGACGGTTCGCATGAGCAGGTGTGGCATTGCGTGCCGTTTTCGGAAGGCGCCCAGTACGGCATCGAGCTGTTTTACCCCTATGATTTCGAGCTTCACGTCACGACCAGGGATGGCCGCCTGGTCCTCGATGCCGATTGGGGTGAGCCGCCGCCAGGCGGTGCGGAATGGCCGCCCTTTCGAAGGTTCGGCGACAGCTTTTACACCTACCAGATCCTGCTCGATCTCAAGGTTGCGAAGGGCATGGCTGTCCGCACCGAGCCGCATCCGCGCTTCTACACGGATCGAACCGACACGGTGCCGATTGCCGTGCCCGCGCTGATCCGCAATTGGTGGCCGATGATGTTCTTCTGCGTCTTCAAGGCGCCGGCCGAGGGGCGTACTCACATCTTCCGGCCGAACGAGCCGTTCGCGCAAATTATCGTGATTCCCGAGGAAGCCATCTTCGAACTCGAGCCGATGGGCGAAGAGGAAGCGGCTGAGCGCGAGCTGCAGGCACGGCGGATTTACAACAGCCGGCCGAAGCTGGCCGCCGGCACCGAGTGGACGTCCTCGACCGACACGGTGTTCGACGGCACCTATCGGCATCTGCACCGCGCGGCGAAGGACAAGGCGCGAAACGAGTAGCCGGATCGCTGTCCCCGGCTTGTTGCCGACAAAAAGCAAACAGGACCCGAAGGTCCTGTTCAATCTCGCCTGTGACGTCGGCGCGTTAATAGTCGCGACGATAGAAGCTGTGATGATGGTGGTGGTGATGGTGATGATGGTGGTGATAATACCGCCGATATCGCGGCACCACCACGACCGGGGCATCGTCGTAATAACGATAGCGGGGATAGAAGGCGTGGTGATGATGATGGTGGTGATGGTGATGATAGTAGAACTGGGCGAGCTGAACGTTGGAGTCAGCCTTCGGCGGCGCGGCTTCATCGATCGCCTGCAGCAGAGCCCCTGCGTTCGGGATCGGCTCGAGCAGCTCGGCATATGAGTTCGCTTGCAGCACGTCGGCGGGCGCCGGAGCCGCCTGGGCGGAGCCGAGTGTACCGAGCGCGGCGACCGCTCCCAATAGTCCAGCGATCTTCTTTTCCATTATCGTTCTCCATGGTCGCCGGACGCGACTCCGGTATTCCGCAACATCAGATATTGCCGAAAGTTCCCTGAACCGCGGATTAATGCCCTGTGACCGGAATGTGAAACAACTTCATCGCCCCGACGTGGTGCTGCGACGCAGAAAGTCGAGCAGCAGCCGGCTGACCTCGGCAGGCTGCTCCTGCTGCACCCAATGGCCGGCGCCATCGACGAGATGGCAGCCGAGCATCTTCGTGCAGCCATCCCCCTGCATCGCCTCGAACACGCCTGGGCGCTGATAGGTGCCCCAATCCTGCTTGCCCGAGATGAAGCACGAGGGCACGTCGATGCTGCGCCCTGCAAACAGCTGCATCTCGCTGTTAAGCATGCCCGTCGTGCCGTAGCGATACCATTGCAGCCCGCCCTGGAATCCAGTGCGGCGATATTCGGCGCTGTAAAAAGCAAGGTCGCTGTCCGGCAGCCATTGATTGGCGGCGATCGCGGCAGCCGAAGGCATCTCCTTCGCCACGGTCTCGGGCATCGTTTCGCCGAGGTCCATCACGTAATAGGTCGGCAGCTTTGCCAGCTCTCCCGCCGACCACGAGTTCAGCGGATAAGGCTTGTTGTCGATCCAGTCCGCACTCTTGTGATGATAGTAGGCGCGCAGGAAATCATGCACGCCTTGCGGCGCGTTGAGCATGTCGCCATTGGCCGCGCGTGTCGCATAGTACCATTGATAGTGGATGCGCGGGCGCGGCAGTGCGGCGAGCTCGCGATGCACGGAGTCTTCGACCGCGGGCTTGGCCGGCGCATCGGCCGTGTTGAAGGGCATCGGCGGGGCTCCGCCGAAGGGTGCGCTCATCAACGTCACCGAGCGGAACACATCGGGGCGGATCAGCGCGCACCAGGCCGCGACGGGGCTGCCGAAATCATGGCCGGCGAGGTCGACCTGCCCGTAGCCGAACGCCGACACCAGCGAGAGCGCGTCTCGCACGAGGTTGAGCAGCGAAAACGGCGTCAGATCGCCGTCGTAATCGGCGGTCCATCCGGTGGTCCGGCCATAGCCGCGCTGGTCCGGCGCCAGCACGTGATAGCCGGCCGCGGCGAGCGCTGGCATCACCTTGCGCCAGGAGAAGGCGAGTTCGGGAAAGCCGTGCAGCAGCAGGATGCATGGACGTCCCTTGGTTTCGAAACCGGCCTCGAGCACATGCATGCGCAGGCCATTGATCCCCTCGACATAGCGCGAGCGAATGCCGGCGGGGAGGGGAATGTCGGGGAGATCGGGCATTTCTGTTTCCTCGTCATGGCCGGGCTTGTCCCGGCCATCCACGCTCTTCGTTAGGGATGGATAGTAAAAACGTGGATGCCCGGGACAAGCCCGGGCATGACGTTAAGATGGGGGGCCGCGTTACACCGCCGCACACACGAACCCATTGCCCTTGCGCTTGATCTTCCCGACTGATGGCGAGGGGAAATGCGCGGTGCAGCACAGCGTGTCGGTGTCGCAATAACGCTCGAGGAAACTCCGACGCGTGGTTGCCGCCTTGGCTGGATCGACGTCGAACTTGATCGACAGCTCCGGATAGAGCGTCTGCAACGGCGAGTGCATGAGGTCGCCGGAGAACACCGCGTCGTCCTTGCCGCGGCCCACCGCGATGGCGATATGGCCCGGGGTATGGCCCGGCGTCGGCACGATGCGGACGTGGTCCCCGATCTGGTGGTCGTTGCCGATCAGCTCGTGCCTGTTGGCCTCGACGACAGGCAGCACGCTGTCGACGAAGGGCGGGATCGCCGTCTTCGCATTCTCTGCGAACCAATGGTCGTATTCCTGCTTGCCGAAGACATAGCGTGCCTTCGGGAAGGTCGGCACCCAGCGACCGTTCTCCAGCCGCGTGTTCCAGCCGACGTGATCGACATGCAGATGCGTGCACATCACGAAGTCGATGTCATCGACCGAAACGCCCGCGGCATTGAGCGCGCGCAGATAGGTGTCGTCGGTCTTCATGTTCCATTTGGGCCGGTTGGGGCGCGGCTTGTCATTGCCGATGCAGCTGTCGATCAAAATAGTGTGGTGCGGCGTCTTCACCACGTAGGACTGGAACGCCAGCATCAACACGTCCTGATCGTCCAGCGCCTTGGCCTGCCGCATCCACATGCGGTTCTCGGCCAGGACCTCGGCCGTCAGCCCCGGCAGCATGTCGAGCGCCGGCACGAACGAGGTTTCCTGCTCGATGACGCGATCGATGGTGAGGTCGCCAACCGAAAATTTCAGGCTCATGCTCGTTTTCCCTTGTGATCAGCGTGAGTCACGCACGGACGGAATGACGATATTGGAGAGAATGTCGATCGCGGCCGCGCCTTCCTTGGGTTGGCCGTATTGCGCGGCCGTCGTCATCATGACGAGGTCAAGCTCGGGAACGATGAAGATGCGCTGGCCGCCCCAGCCGAAGGCGGCAACCCATTTGATCTCTCTGTCGCCGGCCAGCGAGCGGCCCATCCACCATTGATAGCCGTAGAACAGCGTGCCGCCGAAATAGCCGACCGCCTGGAAGCGCGGTGTGATCGATTGTGCGATCCAGTCGGCCGGGACAATTTGCCGACCGTTCCACTGGCCGCGATTGAGCACGAGCTGGCCGATCTTTGCCGCATCGCGCGGCCGCAAGCGCAGGCCCGCGGCCGCTGCGATCTTGCCGTTCTTGTAGTTCTTCCATTCGACATCGGTGATGCCGAGCGGCTGGAACAGCGCCTCGCGCGCGAATGCCTCCAGCGGTTGTTTCGAGACCTGCTCGACGATGTTGCCGAGCAGCTCCGTGCCGCCGCCGCTATACGTCCATAGTGCATCGGGCGGTGCTGCGATTGGTCGTGACAGCACATAGCCCAGCGGATCCGGTTCGGTGAGGAGATGCGGCTCGTCGTTCTTCGGATCGGTCCAGGCCCGCGCCTCGTCCCATTTGAATCCCGAGGACATCGTCAGCAGATGGCGCAGCGTGATGGCGTCCCATCCCGGCTGCTTCACCGCCGCATAGTCGGGGAAAAATTTCAGGACGGGCTCATCGACGCCGGCAATGAGCTTGCGGTCGATCGCGATTCCAACCAGCAGCGAAGTCACGCTCTTGGTTACCGAGCGCATGTCGTGCTTGGTCGTTGCACTGAATTCGTACTGGCCGTCTGGCTGTCCCCAGGGCTCGTCATAGCCGGCAAAATATTGCTCGAAGACGAGCTTGCCATGCCTGACGACGACGACCGAATGGACCGCGGTTGTCCTCAGCGCGAGCCGCGTGGCGATGGTGCACAGCTTTGCGCCGTCGATGCCGACACTGTCTGGCGAGGCGATCTCCCAGCCATCGTCGATCGCTACAGGCGATCCGCAGGCCTGGCCTTGTTGTCCAGGCGGCGTGGTCTCGGCCCGCAGGCTGGTGGCGGAAACTGACAGCACGAGCACGAGGCTCGCACTGAGATCTGTGAGCCGGGAGAATCGATCGCGCATCGTCATTCTCCCGGTATGTCCCGCTAAGCCGCCGGCGGCACCGAGATCTTCACCGAGGGCCGCTCGAGCATCTTCTGATGGAAGGCGTCGAGTTTTGGATACGCCTTGCGCCAGCCGCAATCGGCAAAGCGGAAGTCGGCATAGCCGAGCACGCAAACAAGGCCGATCTGCGAGATGTCGAACGGCCCGTTCAGCACGTCAGGCATGTTCTCGAAGCGCGCCATGCCGCTCCAGGCCCGGTTCCAGTGGTCGTCCGACCACGCCTGCCATTGCAGGCCCTGCGGCCGCACCATCTTCTCGTAGCGGCACAGCAGCATGGAATCGAGCATGCCGTTGATCAGCGAGTGATTGGTCTTGGCCTTCCAGCGCCGCGGACCGTAATCCGGGATCAGGCTGCCGCCGGCCATCTCGTTGAGATATTCGACGATGACGTAGGAATCCAGGATGACGTCGCCGTCATCAGTGATCAGCACCGGCAGCTTCTTCAGCGGCGTGATCTTCGAATAGTCCTCGTTGACCGTGCCCGGCGCGACCGTTGCCGGCGTGAACTCGATCTTGTCGATCAGCCCGAGCTCGATCGCGGCGATGCGCACCTTGCGGGCAAAGGGCGAGGCGGCGGAGAAGGAGAGTTTCATGGAACGATCCTACGATGACTTAACGACAGTTCTCTCATCCGTCATGGCCGGGCTTGACCCGGCCATCCACGTCTTTCCGCAATCCGCCACCGTAAGACGTGGATGCCCGGGTCATCTAGCGCGAAGACGCGCTTCGCGCTTCTGCCCTGGCATGACGTCGGAGTGCGACTTGCGCGCAGCTTACGCCGCCACGATCTCCTGGCGCTGCTCGCCGAGGCCTTCGATGCCGAGCGTCACGACGTCGCCGACATTGAGGAAGGTCGGCGGCTTCATGCCGAGGCCGACGCCGGGCGGGGTCCCTGTGGTGATGATGTCGCCCGGCAGCAGGGTCATGAACTGCGAGACGTAGGAGATGCACTTGGCCATCGAGAAGATCATGGTCTTGGTCGAGCCGGTCTGCCGGCGCTGACCGTTGACGTCGAGCCACATCGACAGGTTCTGCACGTCCTTGATCTCGTCCTTGGTGGCGAGCCACGGGCCGACCGGGCCGAAGGTGTCGTGCGACTTGCCCTTGGTCCACTGACCCAGGCGCTCGGTCTGGAAGTTGCGCTCGGAGACGTCGTTGCAGACGCAATAGCCGGCAACGTAGTTCAGCGCGTCGGCTTCCGAGATGTACTTAGCGCGGGTGCCGATGATCGCGGCGATCTCGACCTCCCAGTCGAGCTTGGTCGAGCCGCGCGGCTTCTCGACATTGTCGTTCGGGCCGCACAGCGAGGTGTTGGCCTTCATGAAGATGATCGGCTCGGTCGGGATGGCGGCGCCGGTCTCCTTGGCGTGGTCGCTGTAGTTGAGGCCGATGGCGACGAATTTCGAGATGCCGGTGACGGGCGCGCCGAAGCGCGGCTTGCCGGAAACGGCGGGCAACGAGGAGGGGTCGATGGCAGCCAGCTTCTTGAGGCTTTCAGGCGAATAGGCCTCGCCGGTGAGGTCCTTCACATGCGCCGACAGGTCGCGCAACTGGCCGGATTTGTCGATCAGGCCGGGCTTTTCTGCACCCTTGTCGCCATAACGAACTAGCTTCATTTTCGTTTCTCCCTTGGGATGGACTGATCGGTTAAATAGCTTCATGGAACAGGGCGGCGGGAAATTCAACCGCCGAAAAGGGATGCATTGCAGCCCTTCATTCGCGGGGTGCCGCGCCCCGCCCGCTACGATTGCTGCGCCTCGAACCTGAACGCGTCGCCGTCCCGTTTGATGTGCCCGGCCGAGAAATGCCCGCCGATCACCAGAGTCGCCGTGTCGGCAAAGCGCGAGAACACCTTGTGCCGGCTTGCTGCCGATTGGGCGATGTCGGTATCGACGACCGAGCACCAGTCAAGATGCGCCATCTGGCAGGGGTGATGGGCGACGTCGCCGCTGAGCAGTGCCTGCTCGCCGCCGGATTCGATCAGGACGCTCATGTGCCCCGGGCTATGGCCGGGAGTCGGGATGACGCTGACCTCCTCGCAAAGCCGGTGATCGCCCGGGATCGTCTCGGCGAGGCCCGCATCGACGATGGGCTTCACGGAATCGTCGAACACCGCGACCTTGTCCGGCTCGGCCGTGTACTTGCGCCAATAGTCATATTCTGTCTTGCCGAACAGATAGCGCGCATTGGGGAAGGTCGGTACCCATTTGCCGTCGAACAGCTTCGTATTCCAGCCGACATGATCGACGTGAAGATGCGTGCACAGCACGGTGTCGATGCTTTCAGGCGGAAAGCCCGCGGCCGTCATCATCTCCAGGAACGGCGTGTTGCGGTTATTCCAGACCGGGACGCCGCGGCCCTGCTTGTCATTGCCGAGGCCGGTGTCGACGACGATGCGGCGCGCCGGCGTCTCCACCACCAGCGAATGGATCGACATTTTCAGCCGGCCCTCCTCGGTGGCGAAATGCGGGATCAGCCACGGCAGCTTCCGGATTTCGTCATGGGTCGCGGCCGGGAGGATGAAGCGGGTCGAGCCGACCGTCTCCATTTCGACGACCTTGGTGATTTTGACCTGGCCGACCTTCCACTGCATCGGGCGTGCCCCCATTTTCTTTGTTTGGCGCCGAAAGATGCACACTTTCCGCCGCCAAGCGCAATGGATCATCTGTCGTGATGTTGCGTTATGTGAGGAACCCATCGAGATCGAAAGGGGGAGCCCATGCCAGAGCTTGCGATTTCCGCCGACAAGGTCGCCTTCATCATCGAAAAGGCGCGCGAATTCGACGTCAAGGAAGGGGCATCCGATCCGGATTCCGGCTCCAATCCGTCCGATGACGACGAGATCGACGTGCTGGAAGATACCAATTCCGATCCGGTCGCAGCCGAGCTTGCCGGCTTCATCGGGGCGCTGAACGAGGACGAGCAGCTCGATCTGGTCACGCTGATGTGGCTCGGCCGCGGCGATGGCGACGTGGATGAGTGGGACGATCTGCGCGCCCGCGCCGTCGAGGCGCGCGCCGAATACAAGGCACCCCGGCGCGAGACCGTGAAATATCTGTTGGGTGAGCCGATGCTGGGCGATCTGCTTGCCGACGGCATGGACGAGCTCGGCATCGACTGGAGCGACGAGCGGACGACGCCCGTGGCGTAAAGCGTGTTGGGTCAAATCGATCAGGCGGCAGTCACGGTGCAACCTCTCCCGCTTGCGGGGGAGGGAGTGCACCTTCTGCTTGGCGACAATCGAGCTTGAATTCGTCGTCTTACCGCGCGCAGTCGACGATCACGGTGCCTAGCTTGTCGCCCCTCTCGACGGCGAGGTGCGCTTGCGCCGTGTCCGACAGCGCGAATTGCGCCGCGACATTGTGGATCCGCGGCCCCGCCGCCAGCCACTTTGTGATATCGGCTTGTGCCGCCGCGAGCAATGCCGGTGGCAACGCGAACAGCACCAGCGCGCGCAGCGAAATGCACTTTTCCATCAGTTCACGCATAGGCAAAACAGGCGTGCGGTTGCCGTTGGTGGCGTAGACCGCGATGGTCGAGTTCACAGCCATCAGCTTCAGCGTCGTGGCGATATTGCCGCCGAAATCGACATCGACGACGCGATCGACACCGCGGCCACCGGTGAACGCCATCGCCTTGCCGACGACGTCCTCGTCCCTGTAATTGACCACGAGATCGGCGCCCGCTTGCCGCGCCTGTTCGCCCTTCCTCGCCGAGCTGACGGTGGCGATCACCTGCGCGCCACCCCACTTTGCCAGTTGCACCGCATAGTGCCCGACCGCGCCGGCGCCGCCGGTGACGAGCACGGTCTTGCCGACAACAGGCCCATCCGCAAACAGCGAGCACCACGCCGTCATCGCGGGGATGCCGAGCGTTGCGCCTTCCGCAAAGGAGAGATTGTCCGGCAGCGGCGTCACCAGCTGTTCGGCGAGCGCGATATGTTCAGCAGCCGTACCGAAGGCGCGGCCGTTGCGCTGGCCGTTGAACAGCCAGACGCGGTCGCCAATCTTGAACCGCGTCACGCCGTCGCCGATCTGGTCGACAAAGCCAGCGCCGTCGCTGTTCGGAATGACGCGCGGATAGTCCATCGCGCGATAGGAGCCGCCGCGCCGGCCGACATCGGCCGGGTTGACGCCGGAGGCTTCCAGGCGAATGCGAACTTCGCCGGAGCTAGCGACCGGCGTCGCCATCTCACCATAGGTGAGAACGTCGACAGCCGGTCCTGTTTGCTCGTACCAGACGGCTTTCACAGCGTTCCCGGGAACGCACCGCCGTCGAGCAGGATGTTCTGGCCGGTGATGAAGCCGGCCTTGGCGCCGCACAGGAAGGCACAGGCATAGCCGAACTCGTCGGGATCGCCGAAGCGGCCGGCGGGGTTGAGCTTGGCGCGTTCGGCCAGGATCTGGTCGGGCGTGACGCCACGCTTGTCGGCTTCACCCTTCGCGGTGCTGCGCAGGCGGTCGGTCTCGAACGGGCCCGGCAACAGGCCGTTGATGGTGACGTTGTTGATCACGGTCTTGCGTGACAGGCCGGCGATGAAGCCGGTGAGGCCGGCGCGCGCGCCGTTGGAGAGGCCGAGAATGTCGATCGGGGCCTTCACCGCGGCCGAGGTGATGTTGACGATGCGGCCGAACTTGCGCGCCATCATGCCGTCCACGGTCGACTTGATCAGCTCGATCGGGGTCAGCATGTTGGCGTCGATCGCCTTGATCCAGTCGTCACGGGTCCAGTTGCGGAAATCGCCGGGGGGCGGCCCACCGGCATTGTTGATGAGAATGTCAGGTTCGGGGCAGGCCTTCAGCACGGCTTCGCGGCCGGCCGGCGTCGTGATGTCGCCGACGATCTCGGTGACCTTCACACCAGGATAGGCTTTGCGGATTTCGTCGGCCGTCTTCTTCAGCGCCTCAGCGCCGCGCGCGGTCAGCGTGACGTCGACGCCGGCTTCCGCCAGCGAGAAGGCGCAAGCGCGGCCGAGGCCCTTGCTGGATGCGCAGACGATGGCGCGGCGACCTTTGATCCCAAGATCCACAGTTTCACTCCCGAAAATAGCAGGCTGGTTTTGGACGGGCCGCACTCTAGCCAACCTCGGCCGCCCTGATAAGGGAGGTGCCCGCGTCAAAATGCATGGCGCGCGGCAGTGCGATGCAAATGCGCGCTAGATGCGCCGCTCCTGCTTGAGGCGGTCGATCGCGGCGGCGGCCTCCGGCGGCAGCGATTGGAAGCCCATCTGGCCGACCATCGAGAACAGCGGCCGCAGATGTGAGCCGGCGAGGAAGGGCGGCTGGCGGTTGGCCGGCACGATCTGGTCGAACACCAGCACCAGCGTGGTCGCGACGAGGCAGACCCTGATGGCGCCGAGCGCGGCGCCGCCGAGGCGGTCGCCGATCCCGGCCTCGCGGATGGTGTCGTCCAGCACGAAGCGGCCGATATATCCGAGCAACATGCCGATCACCAGGAAGATGCCGAAGAACCAGATCCAGTTCTGGACCAGCGGCGCATTCGGATTGCCCGTGATCTGCGGCGCGATCATCGGCATCAGCGAAACTGCGATGGGGGCCGCGAGCAGATAGGCAAGAATGGTCATGGCGCTGCGCAGCAGGCCGGTCCTGAAACCGAAGCCGATTGCAATCGCGAGCGCGGCATAGACGGCGAGATCGAAACTGTTCATGAGCGGAACCCTGCCTTGGAACGAATGAACGGCGAACCGGTCATTCGGTTTCGGATCGCTAAAATCGTCTGTATTTTTTGTGGCTCCAGGCTCGGATACTGCGCTCGTTCTATGACTATCCAACGTTAGTAAAGAAAACACCTTGGTTGTCGTCCCGGCGAAGGCCGGGACCCATACGCCGCAGCAGCGGTTTTGCGCAAGATGGTCATTGCCAATCTTCGCCAAACCAGGCTCGGTGGTTATGGGTCCCGGCCTTCGCCGGGACGACGATGTGGAGATAGCGCCGCTAGCTTGCCCGCATCTCTCCCTTGATCATGTCCGCCGCCTTCTCCCCGATCATGATAACAGGTGCATTGGTGTTGCCTCCGATCAGCGTCGGCATGATCGAGGCGTCGACGATGCGCAAGGCTTCCACACCATGAACCTTCAGCTTGGGATCGACCACGGCCATCGCATCGGTGCCCATCTTGCAGGTGCCGATGGGGTGATAGACGGTGTCGACGCGATTGCGCAGGATGTTGCGGATGTCGTCGTCGGTTTTCACGCCTGACGTGAACATGTCCTTCTTCTGCAGCGCGCGCAGCGCGGGCGTCTCCATCAGCCGTCGCGTGGTCTTGAAGCCCGCGACCATCGACTCGAGATCCTCATCCTCACCTAAGAAGTTCGGATCGATCATGGGAGCAGCGAGCGGGTCCGCGCTCTTCAGCCAGACGCTGCCGCGGCTCTTCGGCCTGAGCAGGCAGACATGGCACGAGAAGCCCGCCTCCTTGTGCTTCTTGCGGCCGTGGTCGTCGAGCATCGCGATGACGAAGTGCAGTTGAATGTCCGGCACGTCGAGATCGGGCCGCGTCTTCAGGAAGCCGCCGCACTCGGCGAAATTGGTGGTCATCAGGCCGCGCCTCTCCTTGCGGTATCGCTGGATGGCGCGGAGCAGGGACGGCAACCGACCGAGCGAGGCGTGAACGAAGTGCGGATAGTCGGAGGCGTAGACGAACACGAAGTCCGGGTGGTCCTGCAGATTGCGACCGACGCCCGGCAGATGATGCGTGACGCCGATGCCGTGCTTGCCCAGCGCATCGCCATCGCCGACGCCCGACAGCATCAGCAATTGCGGTGACTGGAAGGCGCCGCCCGCGAGGATCACCTCGCGGCGCGCGCGCATCTGCTTTTTCTGCCTGCCCTGCTCATATTCGATGCCGACCGCGCGTCCGCCTTCGAACAGGATTTTTGTCGCGTGCGCTCCCGTCTCGACGCGCAGATTGGTGCGCTTGTCCAGGTGGGGATTCACATAGGCGCGGGCTGCGCTCCAGCGCTCGCCCTTGTGCTGCGTCACCTGATAGCTGCCGAGGCCTTCGTGGTCTTCTTCATTGAAGTCCTCGCGGATGCGGAACTGCGCCTCGCGCGCGGCCTGGTGGAAGACGTCATGGATCGGATTATCCGAGCGCAGTTTGTTGACATGCAGCGGGCCGCCCTTGCCGTGATACTCGCCGTCGAAATCGGAATTGTTCTCGGACCGTTTGAAATAGGGCAGCACGTCGGCGTACGACCAGCCTTCATTGCCGAGCGAAGCCCAATGGTCGTAATCCCATTTGTGGCCGCGGATGTAGACCATGGCGTTGATCGCCGACGAGCCGCCGAGGCCCTTGCCGCGCGGCTGATAGCCGATACGGCCGTTCAATCCCTTCTGCGGCACCGTATCGAAGGCCCAGTTGGCCGCCTGGTATGGCAGAGCGAGCCCGAACGGCGTGGTGATCCGCCAGCTGTCGTTCCTGCCCCCGGCATCGAGCAGCGCCACCGATGTCGCCGCATCCTCCGACAGCCGCCCTGCCACCGCGCAGCCGCCGGAGCCCGCGCCGACGACGATGAAATCGAATGTATCAGTCACTTGTGTTTCCCCCTTATTGTCATTCCGGGGCGATGCGTAGCATCGAACCCGGGATATCGAGGTTCCGGGTTCGCTTCGCGCCCCGGAACGACCGTCCCTACGACATGAACCGCATCATCTTCTCCAGCCGCGCGATCTTGCCGCCATAGGGCGGATAGAGATCGGCGAGGCGGTTGAATTTCGAGCGATAGAACACCGGCTTCAGCTTGCTGAACGTCTTGAATCCCCATTCGCCGTGATAGGCGCCGGTACCGGAGGCGCCGACGCCGCCCATCGGCTGGTTGGTTTGCGCAAAATGAAACAGGCAGTCATTGATGGTGACGCCGCCCGAGACGGTGCGCGCCAGGACCTCGTCGCACGCCTCACGATCCTTGCCGAACCAATAGAGTGCGAGCGGACGGTCGCGGCGGTTAATGAACGCAATTGCTTCCGCCGGATCGCGAAAGCCCAGCACCGGCAGCACCGGGCCAAAGATCTCCTCCTGCATCGCAGCCATATCTTCGGTTGCGCCAACGATCAGCGTCGGCGGGAATTTGCGGTGGGCCTTCCAGTTGGGATCATCAGCCTCGGCCGGCTGCAGGATCTTGGCCCCGCGCTGCGCGGCATCCGCAACCAGGCTCTCGAGCCGCGCATAGTGGCGATCGGAAATGACCGAGGTGTAATCCTTGTTGGCGGGATCGGTGCCGAACATGCGTCGCATCTGCGCGCGGACCTTTTCGGCGAACGCCTGCAACGAGCCCTCCGGCACCAGCACGTAATCGGGCGCGATGCAGGTCTGCCCGGCATTGAGCAGTTTGCCGTAGGCGATGCGCTCGGCCGCCTCGTCGAGATCGGCTGAGGCATCGATGATAACAGGCGACTTGCCGCCGAGTTCGAGGGTCACCGGCGTGAGATTGCGTCCGGCGGCTTCCGCCACCAATCGCCCGACCCGCGTCGAGCCCGTGAAGACGAGATGATCGAACGGCAAGCTAGCAAAACCCTTTGCGACCTCGTCCTCGACGCCGGTGACGAGCAACTCCGTCGCATCGAACCTCTCGGCGATCGTCTCCTTCAGCAGCGCCGCAAAGTGCGGCACCAGCTCACTTGGTTTGATGATGACACGATTGCCGGCCGCAATGGCGCCGATCGCCGGCGCGAGCGTCAGCTGCAGCGGATAGTTCCAGGGCGCGATGATGCCGACGACGCCGAGCGGCTGCGGAATCAACCGGTTGCGCGCGGGCAGGAATTGCAGCGCCGTCGCCACGCGCTGCGGCGCCATCCAGTTTTTCAGGTGTTTTGTCGCGTGGCGGATCTCGGAGTAAACCAGCATCATCTCGGCGATGGTGGTCTCCACCGCGGAGCGGTGGCCGAAATCGGCCGAGATCGCCTGCCGGAAACGCTCCTCGTTGTCGGCGACCACGGCGCGCAGCCGCGCAAGCCGGTCGAGCCGTCCGGCGCAATCAGGCGCAGGCTCAGCCCGTGAGCGCGCAACCATGGCCTGGAAGCTGCCCGTGAGCGCGGCCAGCGGTGAGGCAGCCGCACGGGGGCGCTGCAAAGTGTTGTCCAAGGAATTGTCCAAGCTGGGTCCTCCCCATCAGGCGTTTCGCCGTCTGTTTTGTTGCCGCAAGCTGGCGGTTTGTGGAACTTCTGGCAAGTATGTGGCAAATCGGCCGGAATCCGCCCTCCGCAGCCTGTCACAAAGTCGAAAAAAACGCGCCCCAGCCCTTTCCAAAGGCAGTCCGGGTTGGTACATACCCCCCCGCACCCGACGGGCTTTTGCCCGGGGTTGCCTTCCAAGGAAGCCTTCGGGACGGGAGAAGCAAGCCACGCGAACAGCGTCGGCCCTCAATCCACCGTCCCCGGCCTTTAAACGAAGGCGCGCAAATGTTTAACGCGGGGTGGAGCAGCCCGGTAGCTCGTCAGGCTCATAACCTGAAGGTCATAGGTTCAAATCCTATCCCCGCAACCAAATTCGGACTTCGCCGGTTCCGATACGAAAATGGCCCGCTTGATGCGGGCCATTTTTGTTTTCGGGTCTTGCGAGTCCTGACGTCACTACGAGCCGTGCAGTAAGCTGCCCGGACCAGCGTCTTGATATACGTCAAGTTGGTGGCTTCCCCTTCGAATTATCAAAACTCATGGTGATGTGGAGCAAGGGAAGCGTTGCCGAGCGGGAGCAGCCATGGCGCTCCGAGCTATTGCGCCTTTTCCTGAATCGCCCGCCGTTGGGCGTCGCCGTGTTTGACAGCGGCATGCACTATCTCGCACTCAATCAGCCGTTCCGCGAGGCTCTCGACCTCGACGACCAGGATCTCATCGGTCGCAGCCACTATGATGTCTTCCCGGAAATTCCGGAGCGTTGGCGAGACATTCATCGCCGCTGTCTCGCCGGAGCGACGGAACGCAGCGAGGCTGACGCGTGGGTCCGTGCGAATGGGAGGGAGGAGTGGTATCGATGGGAAATCCAGCCTTGGTATGAAGCACCGAACGTGGTGGGCGGTATCGTGCTGTTCGCCGAGAATATCTCCGAGCAGAAGCGCGCCGAGATTGCCCTCGCCGAAAGCGAGGCCGCAGCCCGGCGCGGTGCCGAGTTGCTCAACAAGACCATGGACGGCATGGATGACATCGTCGTGGTCGTCGACGGGAAAGAGCGGCTGCTGTTCGTCAACGCCGCGGCGAGAGCCAAGCTCGGCGAGCGCAATTGCAGGGTCGGGTCCGACGATTGGAAGACGGTCGCGAAGTGCTACGCTCCCGACGGCGTTTCACCCGTCGACCTTGGCCGGCGTCCGCTCATCCGCGCCCTGCACGGGGAGGACGTCGACAACGAAGAAATGGTCATGCGCTTCCCCGGTGACGACGGGAGGTGGGTTTCGTTCATCGCCAACGCGCGGCCGCTTCTGGACAGCGCAGGCCGTGTAGGGGGTGCTGTCGTGATCGCCCGAGACCTGACCAACATCAGGGCAACGGAACACAAGCTGCAAGAGCTGCAGAAGATGGAGGCGATCGGACAGCTCACCGGAGGGATCGCGCACGATTTCAACAACATTCTCACGGTGATTACCGGGGCCAGCGAAATGCTGGTCGCGGGCCTGAAAGATCGTTCGTTGCTCGCAATCGCCAAGATGATCGATGATGCGGCAACTCGCGGCGCCGCGCTGACGCAGCAGCTTCTCGCTTTCGCGCGGCGTCAGCCCCTGCGGCCTCGCGAAAGCGACGTCAATGCCTTGATCGCCGACACCATCGGGCTGTTGCGACCGGTGCTTGGCGGGCACGTTCAGATCGAATCGACGCTCGGCGACGACATCTGGTTGGCGCTGGTCGATCCAACGCAATTTTGCACAGCGATGCTCAACCTGGCTCTCAACGCTCGTGACGCCATGCCCGATGGTGGGAGAATTACGTTCACGACCGAGAACATTGTCGTTGACGGATCCGATGCGGAGGCCGCGGACCTGCTGCCCGGGGACTATGTGAAGATTACCATGACTGATACGGGTACCGGCATTCCCGCAGCGTTCCGCAGCAAGGTGTTCGAACCGTTCTTCACCACCAAGCAGCCCGGCAAGGGCACCGGCCTGGGCTTGAGCATGGTCTACGGGTTCATCAAGCAATCGCAAGGACACATCGAGATCGCGAGCTGCGAAGGTCAAGGTACGGCGGTTCGAATCTACCTTCCGCGGAGCACCGAACGCGCCGTCGCGCTCACAGATCACCCGCCGGTGACGGTGGTGGGCGGCATTGAGACGATCCTGGTCGTCGAGGACGACGAACTCGTCCGCAAATCGACCAGCGCTGGGCTGCAAAGTCTCGGCTACAAGGTGCTGCAGGCATGCGACGGCCGAGAGGCTCTCGCTGTTGTTGACGCCGGCAACGAGTTTGCGCTGCTGTTCACCGACGTGCTGATGCCAGGGGGCTTGAACGGTCGTCAGCTCGCCGAGGAGGTGATCAGGCGCCGCCCGTCCGTCAAGGTTCTCTACACATCAGGATATGCAGAGGACGTGCTGGTTCACAATGGACGGCTTGATCCCAAGACCGAATTGTTGGTCAAGCCATATCACAAGGCCGAGCTGGCGCGGGCGGTCCGTGATGCCCTCGACAGCTAACACCGCCCTACCTCGCTGCAGTCTGCCAGGCCAGCAGTCGCTGCTCGACGAGCGACATCGCAATCGACGTCAGATAGCCGGTCGCGCCGAGCAGGATGACGCCGGCGAAGAGGTCGGCGGATCGGAACGCGCGGGCCGAGAGCAGGACCCACTGACCGAGGCCGTCGAGGCCGGCCAGGATTTCGCAGACCACCGAGAGGATCAGCGCGACCGTCAGGCTGAGCCGCATGCCGGCGAGGATGTCGGGCAAGGCCGAAGGTAAAGCGATCTTGGCGATGATTGCGGCGCGCGACATCTGCAGCGAGCGGGCGACCTCGTAGAGCCGCGGCTCTACCGCGGCAAAGCCGTGAATGGTGGCCAGCATGATCGGCCAGATCGCGCCGAAGGCGATGACGAACAGCGCCATGCCTTGCGTCAGCCCGAGCATCGCGATCGCGACCGGGATGATCGCCGAGACCGGCAGCGGCCGCAGGAATTCCAGCGACGGCGCGACATAGGCACGCATCATCCTCGACGATCCGATCAGCGCGCCGAGCGCAATGCCGGCGATCGAGGCGGCGAGCCAGCCATAGGCCATGTGCTCGATCGTGCCGATCAGCTTGCCCGCGAGATCGCCGCTCGAGAAGCCGCGCACCAGGGCGGCCCAGGCCCGGTCGGGGCCCGGCAGGAACACCGGCGAGACCAGTCGCAGATTGGCGACGAGCTGCCACGCCGCGATGAAGCCGGCCGCGACCAGGATGCTTGCGGCACGCCAGAGCATCGCTGCGCGGTTCATGAATTGTCTCCGGCGAGCGCCGCGCGGCCGAACAGGCGGCGCTGGGCTGCGATCAACAGGATGTTCAGCGCGTAGCCGATCACGCCAATCCACACGAGATAGGCCAGCATCAAATCGGCGCGCAGCGCCTGCTGCGCCAGCATGATGCCGGCACCCAGGCCGATCGGATTGATCGCGATCTCGACGGTGACGGCGACGATCAGGGCGATGCCGGCCGACAGGCGGAAGGCGACGAAGATCCGCGGCAGTGCGGCCGGGATCACGATCTCAGTGATCCGCTGCGTCGCGCTCAGCCGCAGCGCGCGCGACACCTCCATCAAGCGCGGCTCGATGCTGCGCACCGCGCTGCGCGTCATGATCAGCATCGGCCAGACGCAGGCGAACGCCACGATCACGATCTCCATCCGGTAGCCGAAGCCGAGCGCGATCAGCGCGATCGGCAGCAGCGCGATCGAGGGAATTGGACGAATTGCTTCGACCGTCACCTCCATCAATCGATCGAGCGGACGCGAGATGCCGAAGGCGATGCCGAGCGACAGGCCTATTGCACTGCCGATCGCCAATCCTGCAAAGGCGGCGAACAGCGTGTCGCGGGTCGCGATGGGAATCGAGAGATCGGCAAGCGCCGCGCCCAGCGCCGCGAGGATCGCGCTCGGCGGTGCCAGGCTGTCGCTCTGCAGATGGGTGAGGCGCGCCCAGGCTTCGAACGCCAGCATCAGCGCCAGTGGCAACAGCAAGGGCCTGGTGCGGTCGAGGCTCAATGTTCGCATCCCTTGATGAAGTCGAACAATTGCCGGCGCAGCCGCAGGAATTCCGGATGCTCGCGGGTGGCGAGCTGGTCGCGCGGGCGCGGCAGGTCGACATTGAGCTCGATCCCGATGCGGCCCGGATGCGGCAACAGGCCGATGACGCGGTCGCCGAGATAGATCGCCTCGTCGAGATCGTGGGTCACGAAGATCACGGTCGTCTGGCTTGCCCGCGTCAGCGACAGCACTTCGTCCTGCAGGCCCTGGCGTGTCATCGCGTCCAGCGCGCCGAACGGCTCGTCCATCAGCAGCGTCGTCGGCTCCTGCGCAAGGGAGCGCGCGATCTGCAGGCGCTGCTGCATGCCGCCGGACATTTCGGTTGGATATTTGTCGGCATGGCCGGGCAGGCCGACCTTGCGCAGCAGCGCCTCGATGCGCGCGCTGCGCTCGCGCGCCGGTACATGCGAGGCTTCCAGCGCCAGCGAGATGTTTCCGGCGGCGGTTCGCCACGGCAACAGCGCCTTACCGTAATCCTGGAACACGATCGCGACCTCGCGGCGCGGCTCGGTGATGGGCTCGCCGTTGAAGGTCACGGCGCCGCTGGTGGGGCGATAGAGGCCCGCGGCGAGCCGCAGCGCCGTGGTCTTGCCGCAGCCGGAGGCGCCGACGATGCAGAGGAATTCGCCGGGCCGCACCTCGAGATCGAGATTCTCGATGATGGTCTTGCCGCCGAGCCGCAGCGTCGCGGCGTTGAACGCGATCAGCGTTTTCTGCTGCCGCGCGGCGCGCGCCTCGTCGAGCCTCGCAACGACGCTCATGATTGCTCCCGGCTTTCTGGCGGATAGACGATATCGATGGTGGAGTGCAGATGCGCCGCCAGCATTTTCTGCGCAGCGGCGAGGTCGCGGGCGAGCACGTGGTCGGCGAGCATCTGGTGACTGCGGATGAATCCCTCGCCGCTGTCGATGGCGCCCATCATCACCCGGCGGTAGCGATAGGCCTGGTCATAGAGGTCGGAATGCGCGGCCAGCATGCGCTGCGAGCCGCAGGCGGCGAGCAGCGCGGTGTGAAAACCCTTGTGCAGCCGGTCGAAATCGGCCGCGCCTTCGCGGAATTCATTGCCGGTGCGCTCGATATGCCGGCGCATCTGATGCAGCGCGCTGACGATGCCGGCCTCCCAGGCGACGTCGCCGTGGAGGATGGCAAGCCTGACCGCCTCGATCTCGACCGCCGTCCGCATGCAGGTGATGTCGGCGAGATCCTCGCGGCTGACCTCGGCAACGCGAAAACCGCGCTGGCCGATGCCGACGATCAGGCCGCGCGACATCAGCCGCGACAGGCCTTCGCGCAAGGGCGTGGCGCCGATGTCGTAGCGCTGCACGAGATCGACGATGCCCAGTCGCGATCCCGGCGCGAGATGTCCGGCGAGAATGTCCTGCTCGATCAGGCTTGCGGCGCGCTCGCTCAAGGTGCCGGCTTCAGTCGGCGGGCGTTCGAGAGTGCGCTCGGGAGCAGGCATCGCTGATGTCCTTTAATTCAGCACGAGTTTCGATGTGTCGAGCTTCGATTGCAGCATCTTCTGCGACGACATCACCTCGATCCACCAGCTGAGATTCTCAGGCTTGAGGTTCGGCTCGGACTGGTTCGGCGGCGTCGCCTTGACGAGCTCGAGCGGCTGCTTGGTGAATTTGGCGATCGCCGCGGAGGCCTTCTCGCGATCGCCGTTGACGACAACAGCGGCCTCCGCGATGGCCTCGCGGAATTTTGTCACGGTCGCCGCGTTTTTCTCCGCCCAGTCGCGGGACGCGGCGTAGAAGATGATCGGATCGGTGCGGCCGAGCTCGGCGCCGTAGCGCGCGCCGACCGAGCCGAGCCCCGCATTGGTCATGCGCGTGACGAACGGCTCGGCAGTAAGCACGGCATCGACACCGCCCGACTTGATGATGTCGGCCATGGTCGGGAAGGTGACCTCGACGAAGTTGACGCTCTTGGGATCGACGCCTTTTTCCACCAACCATTTCACGAACAAGACATGGAGAAAGGCGTTGAGGCCGGGCGCGCCGACCTTCTTGCCGACGAAATCCTTGGGCTCCTTGATGGTGAGGCCGTTGCGGACGAAGGCGGCGATCGCGGTGTTTGAGGTCGGGTTCATGACCGAAGCGCCGGCGATCGCGACGAGGTCAAGACCGCCGTCGACGGCCTGGAGGAAGACGGTTGAGGTGGGGCCGCCGATTTGAATCGAGTTCGACAGGATCGCCGCCGGAATGTTGGAGTTGATCGCGATCGGCGTCATCTCGACGTCCAGCCCGTGCTTTTTGAAGATGCCTTCGTCGACCGCGACCATCGCCGAGGCGCAATCGGAGGTCGCGGTGCAGCCGATCTGGATTTTCGCCTGCGCCAGCGCTGATGCCGTCGAGACAATGGACATCCCGAGCACGAGACCCGCCAATATCGCAATTACCTGCGTCTGCCTCACCGCGCTCTCCCGATTTGTATTTTTCTGTCTTGTTTATCGATATTTTATCTGATCATATATTCCAAACGATAGCAAGGGGTGCCCAAGGTGAAGCTCGCAACATTCAGATCGGCCGGTCAGGAGAAGATCGGCGCCGTCCACGCCAACGACATCAAGGTGTTCGATCTCGCCGCCGCCGCCGTGCGGGACGGCGCCGCCGAACCGGCCTTCGCCTCGATGCTGGCACTGATCGATGCCGGGCCGCGCGCGCTCGATCGGGCGCGAGCCATCTTCGACAAGCACGGCAAGGACGCGACGCTGTCGGCTGACGTCAGTGCCGTCGACATCCTCGCGCCAGTGCCGGAGCCGAGGCAAATGCGCGACGGCATGTCGTTTCCGCTGCACATCCTGCAAGCGCCGCGCGGGCAGCAAAAGCTCGCCGCGCGCGCCAGGGGCGACATGGCGGAATTGGCGCGCATCGATGCCGAGCCGCTCGGCGAGCTGCCCGAGGTCTATCGCAAGCAGCCGATCTTCTACATCACCAACCGCTTCAGCGTCCGCGGCACCAACACCACGGTGAAATGGCCGCGCTACAGCAAGGTGATGGATTACGAGCTCGAGTTCGGGATCATCACCAAAAACAGAGGCGCCAATATCTCCGCCGCGAAGGCCAAAGATCACATCTTCGGCTACACCATCTTCAACGATTTCTCCGCGCGCGATGCCCAGCGCATCGAGATGGAGGGACGGCTCGGCCCGGCCAAGGGCAAGAGTTTCGACGGCGGCAACGTGATGGGTCCCTGGATCGTGACGCCGGATGAGATCGGCGATCCCTATCGTCTGAAGATGGAAGCGCGCGTCAACGGCGAGACCCGTTCGAAAGGCATGAGCGAGGGCATGCTGTTCTCCTTCGAGGAGATCATCGCCCACGTCACCCAGGACGAGACGCTGATGCCCGGCGAATTCATCGGCTCCGGCACGGTCGGCAATGGCTGCGGCCTCGAGCTCGGATGGTATCTCGAGCACGGCGATACGATCGAGCTCGAGGTCGAGAACATCGGTATCTTGAAGAACCGCGTCGAGCGGCAAGAAGCCTGAAGCGGCATCTGAAGCGACGCTGACGGCCGCCAACGATAACAATCAACGAGGAAGCGCCATGACGACCAGGCTGATCGATATCTCCGTCCCGCTGCAGAACGACGTGCCGGCCGACCCGCCCGGCAATCATCCGACCATCCAGTACATCAATCACCAGCAGGGCCTGCCGCGCATGCTGCAGTTCTTCGACGGGCTGAAGGCCGAGGATCTGCCTGACGGGCAGGGCTGGGCGGTGGAACAGGTCACCCTCTCCACCCACAACGGCACGCATCTCGACGCGCCCTGGCATTTTCACCCGACCATGAATCGCGGCGAGCGGTCCTGGACCATCGACGAGGTGCCGCTGGAATGGTGCTTTCAGTCAGGCGTAAAGCTCGACTTCCGCCATTTGCCCGACGGCTATGTCGCAACGGCCAAGGACGTCGAGGCCGAGCTCAAGCGCATCGGCCATGAGCTGAAGCCGCTCGAGATCGTCGTGGTCAACACCAGCGCCGGCGCGAAGTATGGCCGGCAGGACTACGTCACCTCCGGCTGCGGCATGGGCTATGAAGCAACCATGTACCTGCTCGAGCGCGGTGTGCGCCTGACCGGCATCGACGGCTGGAGCTGGGACGCGCCGTTCGTTCACACCGCGAAGAAATACGCCGAGACCAAGGACGCCAGCCTGATCTGGGAAGGCCACAAGGCGGGCCGCCATATCGGCTATTGCCATCTCGAGAAGCTGCACAATCTCGAGCAGCTGCCGTCAACCGGCTTCAAGGTGTCATGCTTCCCCGTGAAGATCGAGCGCGCCTCGGCGGGATGGACACGGGCGGTTGCGATTTTGGAGAGTTAGCAGCAACCAAGCTTGGTGCTGCGATCCAGCAAATCAAGGGCCGCTCCCTGGGCGGCCTTTGATTTTTTTGACATGGCGACCGGCGCGCGGTCGGCCAAATCAGCTACCTGTAGTCGTAGCGATGCTGTATGAGCTTGAAATGCCAGCGGTCGGGGTAGGAATAAAGTATGCTCGATTTTCAGCGGGACGGACCTTTCTGGACGACCGAAGCGCAACTCCCCAGTTGGGCGGGCTATCAAACGCGCAATGGCCCCTATGGCTCGATCAGTTCGCACAGTCCGTCCGACGGCCTGGTAAAAATTTACGCGCCGGACCGCAACGAATCCCCACCGACCGAGCAAGACCGTGCCAGCGTACAGTGGTTGCTCGATCATGAAGCCGCGGTGGCATCGGCCGTTCTGGAAGGTCTTCTGGCTGAGTATCCCAGGCTTCAACGACTTTATGATTATGAGCAGGCGGACCGGGAAGCGTTGATGCCCGACGTATCGTCGAGCGAGGATTTTCGCCAATTGATCGGGCTTCAGAATGTGCATGTCCTCCAGGTGCTGAAGGACGGCATTCCATATGTCGGGTATGAATTTGGCTGCACGTGGGATGAAGAGCACGGTCTCGGCGTCCTCTTGCACGGAACGCGCGTTGTCGAAGTTGGCGACGCGCAGACGTCCTTTACGCTGTGGATCGCCAGGCGGGACGGTGGTGTGGAGACGTAAAGGCTTGTCGCGGGCTGGAGCAGCCCGGTAGAGCTCGCAGGATCCATGAAGTGAGCTATCCGATGACCGAAGTCGAGCTTGTCAACGTATTCACTCACATGGGACGGGGCGGCAATCCCTGTCCAATTGTCATAGATGCATCCAGCCTTCAGGCTGAGGGGATGCAGTCGGTGGCCGAGCGATTTGGGCATGAGTCGGGCTTCGTTCTGCCGTCGCCAGGGCTAGATTCCGACTACGTTTTCCGGTTCTGGGTTCCGCGACATGAGATGGAGATGTGCGGTCACGCGACGATCGGCGCGCTCTGGGTTCTCGCTACCAAAGGACGCTTGGCCGGCGAACAGGTCCGCATCGAGACGCGCAGTGGATCTGTGACCGGCTACGTCGATCGTGCGGGCTCGGGTGATCCGTCCGTCGAGATCAGTCAGCCTGTCGGTAAGGTCGTTGATCTCTCGCGCGCCGACGAGGAAGACGTTCTCTCGACACTTAAGCTATCGCGCCGCGACCTGCTCGACCTGCCCATTCAGAACGCCGTCACGTCACGCGTAAAAACGCTGATCCCGATGAAGGGAGTCCGTGAACTCAATGCGCTGGTGCCGGATCCGTCGCCAATCGAGGCGTGCTGTGGCAGGATCGGATCGACCGGCCTTTACCCTTACGCCATCGACCATCAAGCCGAACGACGTTTCGAGGCGCGGCAGTTTCCGAAATCGTCGGGCTATCCGGAAGATGCGGCCACCGGTATTGCCGCTGCGGCCCTTGCGTTCGGACTGCTCAAGAACGAACTTGTCGAGCGCAATAGCAAGCAGATCACGATCATGCAGGGCCGCGCGATGGGCGCGTTGTCCGAGATACAGGTGCGCCTCGGCTTCGCTGACAGCCGTCCCGTGGGCTGCCTGTTGGGCGGCTCTGTCACGCGCGCGGAGCAGCATGTCTTGTAGCTTTGGCCGCGCGCGCAGAGAAGGTGCTTGACTTGTGCCTTCAACGCGCGAGGCGATTGCCGTCCGCCTCTAGCTAGCTGAGATCGTGCAAATCCTTGCCGAGCGGTGGCTTCAGGGAAAATTCCGTGAACCTCACCGGCAGTCCCTCGCGTTCGGGCGTGCAAGCCATCGGCCCGACGCGGTACGATTGCGCTTTGGTGAAAGGCGCCAATCGAACGAGTGGCCAGATCTTGCCATCAGCCGACGTCTGCAATCGAACAACGCCGTCTGCGACGGTGACGCGCATCCGGAAATCGCTTGCATCGTGCTCATAGGGAGCTGTTGCCCAATCCGACTGCCCATTGGTCAGAACGCTCGACAGCATGGCACGTCCGTCCGAAAACTCGATTCCGGCCTTGATCCAGTGCTCCGCGTCGATGCGCACCATGATGCCGGCTTGATCGTAGAGATCTTGAAAATTGCACTGGACGCGCAGCTCGGCCGTGAATGCTTCCGCAGTCCGAAAACCCAGAAAGTGGCCGCTGTCGCGGCAGAACCCATAGTGCGTCTTTTGCCAGAAATCGGTGGCCTTGTCGGTGACGAGCTCGAGGCTGTCGCCCTGGGTAGTCCATCGTTTCGGCTCATTCAGCCAGACACCATCCTGCCTGGCGAAGACGGCAACGTTCATGTCAAACCTCGCGGCAAATGGCCGATCGTACCCAGCGTCGATCTGGCACAGCAAATGAGCAGCAAACGGAGAGCCAGGTGCGCGATTTGACGCACTTGGCTCTCGGGGATGAATGCCCTCAGTCGGGAAAGCTCAGGATCAGTTTCAAAAGCTTCGGAAATCGCGCATTGATGTCCTCTTCGCGCAGGACATTGCGGTGCTGGACGCCTTGCTTCGACGTCCGGATCAGGCCGGCCTCCCGCAGAATCCGAAAATGGTTCGACAGGGTCGATTTCGCCATGTCGGGGCAGGGCGCCGCCTCGGTGCACGACATGCAGGCGTTCTGCGCGACCAGGCTCTTGACGATACGCAGCCGCATGGGATCCGCGAGGGCTCCGAGCACTCCAGCCAGCGTAATCTCATCCCGCGACGGGTGAACGAACTGCACCATGCCCAAAATATAGCATGCCCCTTGAACTCATTCAATAGTTCACTAGTATTGAACTATTGAATATCGGCATTCCGCCGAACAGTGGAAGACATGCGATGACCAAGAGACTCGAAGGTAAAGTTGCGCTGGTGACCGGCGCATCCAAAGGCATTGGTGCCGAAATCGCCGCCCGGCTTGCATCCGAGGGCGCAGCGGTTGCCGTCAATTACAGCTCCAGCAAGCAGGCCGCCGACCGCGTGGTCGCCGCCATCGTCGCCAAGGGCGGCAAAGCCGTTGCGGTCCATGGCAATCTGGCCGATGCTAGGGACGTGAAAAACGTCGTCGCGGAGACCGTGAAGGCGCTCGGCGCGATCGACATCCTCGTCAACAACGCGGGCGTCTACGAGTTCGCCCCGCTCGAGGCCATCACGCCCGAGCACTTCCACAAGCATTTCGACCTCAATGTGCTTGGCCTGCTGTTGGTCTCGGGTGAGGCGGCGAAGCACTTCAACGGCAAAGGCGGAAGCATCATCAACATCTCCTCCGGCGTCTCGACCATCGCACCGGCGAACACTGCCGTTTACACCGCGACCAAAGCCTCGGTGGATGCCATCTCCGCCGTGCTGGCGAAGGAGCTCGCGCCGCGCAAGATTCGCGTCAACGCCGTCAATCCAGGCATGATCGCCACCGAAGGCGTGGTGTCGGCCGGCCTGCACGAGGGCGACATGCGCAAGTGGATCGAATCCACCACCCCGCTCGGCCGCATCGGCAACGTCGAGGAGATCGCCGCCGCGGTGGCCTTCTTCGCATCGGACGATGCGTCCTACGTCACCGGCGAGACGCTTCACGTCACCGGCGGCCTTCGCTAGCGAGCGCGACGTCGCCGACGGCGAGGTCCGGACTTCACGGCTTCGGACGAGACAATGGCCCGCATCACGCGGGCCATTTTTGTTCTACCCCTCGACCTTGGCATGATCGAAGACATGATCGAACACATGGGTCGGCCGCCGCGCTGAACGGGATGCTCGCCGGGAGCGATCGGCCGACCTGACGGGCGAAGTCGCGTCCGCCGCTCCTTTGCCCGACGGGTCGAACAAGTCTTGGAGGCCCTGCAAAGACTTAGCTACTGTGCATGGGGTTGTTTTCGCCTCAGTCGGTAAATTGAAGCAGCGCCTGATCGAGGCGCTGCAAGAAGGGGCACAAGCTGTAGACGCGGTCAGTGGATCGCCGCGTACATGATCTTTTCCTCCGTCGCCTCCAGCGCGGAGAATTCCTCGACGACCTTGCCCTGGCGTGAGACCAGGATGCGGTCCGACAGCGCCATGATCTCCGGCAGATAGGACGAGATCACCACGACGGCCTTGCCCTCGTCGGCGAGCCGGTTGATGAGCTCGTGGATCTCGACGATGGCGCCGACGTCGACGCCGCGGGTCGGTTCGTCGAAAATGATCAAGTCGGGTTCCTGCACCAGCGACTTGGCGATCACGACCTTCTGCTGATTGCCGCCTGACAGCTCGACCACCTTGCCATCGTTGCTGATGGCGCGAACCTTCAGCCGCTCGATCCAGGTCTTGCCGACCGCATCGGTCTCCCGCCGCGACAGCATCATGCGGCCCCGCGGAAACTTCGACAGCAGACCGAGATAGATATTGCGCGCGATCGAGGCCGTCTCGAAGAAGCCCTCGACCTTGCGGTCCTCGGTGACATAGGCGATGCCGGCCTTCACCGCGGGCGCCGGCACGCGGTAGCGCACCGGCTGGTCGTGCAGCAGGATCTCGCCGCCATGAAAGAAGTCACGCTTGAGCACACCGGCGACGATCTTGAAGGTCTCGGTGCGGCCCGCACCGACGAGGCCGAACACGCCGGTGATCTGGCCTGCGAATACCGACAGCGAATTGTTCTTCACCATCGGCGCCATCTTTAAATTTTGCACCGTGAGTACCCGCGTGCCGGCTGGTCGCACAGTGCTCTTGCGCGCGCCATAGAGCGTGTTGGAGAGGTCGCGCCCGACCATGGCCTGCACGATCGCGGCGCGATCGAACCTGGCGACATCATCGGTCACGACATGCTTGCCGTCGCGCAGCACCGTGATGCGGTCGGCCAGTAGCAGAGCCTCTTCCAGGGCATGCGAGATGAACACGATGGAGACGCCGCGCTTCTTCAGGTCGCGGACAAGGTCGAAGAAGTATTTCTTCTCCTCCGGCGTCAGCGACGCCGTCGGCTCGTCGAAGATGATGACCTTGGCGCGGTGCAGGACCGCGCGTGCGATCTCCACCATCTGCTTCTTGGCCGCGCCAAGGCCGCTGACGGTCGCGGTCGGCGTGACGTCGAAATTGAGCGATTGCAGGAATTGCTGTGCGGCGATGTAGATGCCGCGCAATCGGTTGTAGAACTTCTCCTGCCCGAGAAACAGGTTTTGCGCGACCGTCATCGTCGGTACCAGGCTGTTTTCCTGGAAGACCATGGCGATGCCGAGGTTGCGCGCCTCCAGAGGCGTCTTCGGCGTAACGTCCGCGCCGTCGACCGTCATGGTCCCCGAGGTCAGCGTCACCACGCCCGCCATCACCTTGGTGAGGGTGGACTTGCCGGCCCCGTTCTCGCCGACCAGTGCGTGGATCTCGCCGCGGCGGAGGTCGAAGTCCACTCCGTCGATCGCGGGCACACCCGCATAGAGCTTTGTCGCCTTGCGCAGCGAGAGTGCGATGTCGCTCATGTCCGAAACTCCTCGGCAAGGCCGGCAAGCGGCAGTCGCAGGACACGGCCCGGCCCCTTGGCAATCAGGATGAGATCGCCGCCCAGCTCGCCAGCTGCGACGACGCCATGGTTGATGCCGTCGACCCGGCTGTGCAGCGAATAGAGCGGCTGGCCGTCGGCATCGAGACGGATGACGAGGCCATAGGAACGCGGCGGCGCCCACGGCTTGATGACGCCCATGGTCTTGATGTGCGCGCCCTGCATCGGCTCCTTGAACGAGCGCCCGGAGCGCAGGCGCGGTGCCACCCAATAGGCCGGATCGATCTCGGCCATCATGCGACGCCGATAGCCGGGCTCGCGTAACACGAACTCGACCAACTGGGTTCGTGCAGTGAAAGCGGTGAGCCAGTAGCCACCGCCGGAAGCCTTCGACAGCCGCGATGGATAGACGGGGAGATGCGCAAGCACGACCTTTGGCGACGCGCCGGGCGCGACGAGAACGAGACGATGGCGCCAGCTCTCGCTGACCAGCACGGCGCTGCCATGGGCGCAGGCGCCGAAGGCATAGCCGAGCCCCTGGGCCAAGCGCGTCACGGTCTTGGCGCTGGGATCGAGTTTGAACACGCGGCCGGTGCGATTCAGCTCGAGCAAGTCGCGCGCCCAATCGTCGACGCCTGACGTCGCTGAGCCATCCGTTGCGATGAGCGTATCGTCGCCCGCCAGTGCGAGTGCGTTGACGGCGTTGAACGCTACGTCAGTGAATGTCATGCTCGGCTGCTCCGCCGAGGGGCTCGCGTAAACACGCACCTCGCGTCCCCCCAGCGCGACGGCAAGGCCGCCGCCGGGAAGGGCACAGAGCGCTGATATCGGCCGCTCGAAGCTGCGCACCTGCGATGCCGTGGCGCCGTTCAGGCACATCAGCCGTGGGCCGTCCGCGATAAAGAGGTTGCTTCCATCGGTCGCGAGGTCTTCCGGCGCCTCGCATGTCAATAAGGTCTCGGCCGATTCCAGCTTCTGGTTGGGCTTCAATGCGCCGTCGAAGGACGGCACGGTGATGGTGGCCTCGCCGCGTCCGAGAAAGCGGTTGGCGAAGTCCCTGACGGCAGCGATCACGACTGCTTCCCCCACCGCTTGTCATATTGGACGAAGTTCGGATCGGCCTTGTCGAGCTTGTAGCGGCCGATCCGGTTGTTGAGGATGCCGCCGAGATAGAGATAGCCGCGATGCTCGCGCATCGAGGTGATCATCGGATGGTTCTCGCCGTGCAGGTCCCAGAACGATTCGACGATCTTGCCCTGCTCGTTGAACTTGACCACACAGCCCGTGTTGATGTTGGGGAATAGCCATTCATCGACCGGCACGCGCTTGGCCATGCGGCGGCGGAAGCCCGGCATCTTCCAGGCGAGGTCGAGCGAGGGGCTGCGCATGCCGACCAGCGCCAGCCAGTAATTGCCGTCGGAAGCGAGATTGATGTTGTCGGGGTAGCCTGGGAGATTATCCATCACCACTTCGACCGCGCCCTTCTTCGGTCCCGCGAACCAGTAGCGCTTGATCGAGCAGCCAAATGTTTCGGCGAACAGGATCGATTGGCCGTCACTGGCCACGCAGATGCCGTTGGGGAATTTGAGGCCGCGCAGTTCGGTGCGCGTCGTGCCGGTCTTGGTGTCGTAGGAGATGATGCGGCCGTTGCCGCGCGCTTCCAGTCCGTCGATTGGCCATTCGTCCATCTCGTAGCGGACCGTCGCTTCCGAGAAGAAGATCAGGCCGTCGTCGGTGATGTCGAGGTCGTCTGCGAGGCGCAGGCGGCTGTCGTCGTTGACCGAACGCATGCTGCGGTTGGTTTCGTCGGTCGCCTTTTCCACCGTGCCGTCAGGCTTGACGCGATAGAGCCCCATGCCGCCGATGCAGACATAGAGATTGTCCTCGCGATCGAAGGCCATGCCGAGCGGCTGGCCGCCGATATGGGCGAACACTTCCATCTTCTGGTAGTCGGGCGCGAGGAAGCGCATGATGTCGCCATGGCGCGAGCCGGCATAGAGATTGTCATGACGATCGAGGATGACGTCTTCCGGCGCCTCGATGCGGCCAAGGCCGATCGCCTCGACGTCGCGCAGCTTGTCGTTCTGCTCGAATGGGCCGCCCTGTCCGATTTCGGTGGGCGGCGGTGGCGGCAGCTCGTGATAGGTCGGCGCGACATAAACCTTGCTGATGATGCGGGTCCGGTTCTTCTGCCAGCGGATATCGACCATGGCGGCGACGAGCAGGATGCCGGCGAGCGCCATGCGGTTGACGCCGCCGCGCGCGTTCATGGTGGTGAGACCGTTGGTGATCAGGAGCACGATCAGTACACCCACCGCCGATTTGGCGACCGAGCCTTTGCCGCCGCCGAGCGTGATGCCGCCGAGCACGGTCGCGGTCAGTACGATCACTTCCAATCCGACGCCGATGTCGCCGCCGACAGTGCCGAGCCGCGAGGCGAAGAACAGCGCGGCAATGCTGGTCAGCACGCCGCTCGCGACGTAGCACAGCGCAATCGTGCGCCGGACGGGAATGCCCGAATTGTACGCTGATCGACGCGAGCCGCCGATGGCGGTGATGTGCCAGCCCGGGCGCAGTCGCGTCATGAAGACATGCCCGAAGATGGCGATGACGATATAGGCGAGCGCCACGGTCGGAATGCCCAGGACAGAGCCCGCGCCGATGAAATCCCATGACGGGATATCGGGGAAGGCCGAGGCGATCGCGTTGGAGTAACGCTGGATCAGGAGATCGTAGGCCGAGCGGTAGATGATCAGCGTGATCAGCGTGGTGATGAAGGCGCGCAGCCGCAGATATCCGACCAGGATGCCGTTGACGGCGCCGAGCATCGCGCCACAAAGCAGCGTGGCGACCACGACCGCCGGAACCGGCCAGCCCGCAACGTCAAGCAGATAGAGGGCGCAAAAATCCGTCAGCGCGAAGATCGATCCGACTGACAGATCGATGCCGCCGACGATGACCACCAGCGCGAGCCCGAGCGCGATGAAGCCGATCTCTCCGGCCTGGCGCGCTGTGTCGGCGAGGCTCGCCGGCGACAGGAAATTGTCGATGGAGCGGCTGAACGCGATGCCGACGATCAGGAGAAGGATGACGGGGATGGCTGTCTCGGTCCATCGCTTGGACAGGATCTCACCGAGCAGATGATCGGGCCAGTAGCGGTAACGCAGGCTTGTGATTGTGTCGCGCATCGGCATTCCAGCTGGGCATGGATACTATTGAGAGCGAGGCCCCCGGGACTTTGTCCCCCGGGGACCACGAGCGTCGGCGCGATTATTTTTTGAGGTCGCTGAGATTCCAGCACGTCGTCTGGCTGTCAGCGTTCTCCTTGGTGATCGGAACCAGCGTGGTGTATTCCGAACCCTTGATGGAGCCAGGCTTGGCACCCGAGGACAGCAGCCACTTGATCGTACCGGCCATTTGCGTAGCCTGGGTCGGCACGTCGTAGCTCATGTTGAGATCGAACGCGCCTGACTTCACCAGCTCGCAGGCACCCTTGCGTTCGCCGCCGCCCGATGTCGCGAGGAACACCTTGCCGGTAAGGCCAGCTTCCTTCACGGCAGCAGCCGTGCCGATGTCCATGCCGTCCCAGAAGCCGACGATGCCGCAGAGATCGGGATTCTGCTTCAGCACCGTCTGCGTGATCGCCTTGGCCTTGGCAGCATCCCAATCGGCGGCCTGGCTCGACACCACCTTGATCTCAGGATGCTTGGCAAGCACGTTCTCGACGCCCTTGAGCGTGTAGGCGCTCGCGGCGGCAGACAGCGCGCCCTGGATGATGGCGATCTTGTTCGACTTGCCCTCGCAGGCCTTGACCACGCCTTCGGTCTGGCGCTCGCCGATCTCGACCCAGTTGGCGCCGACGAAGGCGGAGCTGCGATAGGCCGAGCCCATGTTGATCTGGATGACGTAGATGCCTTCGTTCTCGGCGCGCTGCAGCAGTTTTGCGTAGGTCTGCACGTCGGGATTATGGACCACCATCACCGCCGGCTTTTCCGAGATCAGCGAGGTCACAGCCTGCGCGCCGGCATTGGTGTTCCAGTTGGCGTCGCGGATCACGAACTTGACGCCGTATGGCTCGAGCTCCTTCTTGAGGCCCGCATACCAGCCCTCGGTGAGGTCGAAATTCATCGCCACCGGCACGTAGGCGACAGTCTTGCCGGCGAGGGCTTCCTTGAACGGTTTCTGGAACGGCTCGTCCAGGCCCTGCTGGGCCAGAGCCGGTCCGGTCAGTGCGGCGAGCGTCAGTGCGGCGAGGGTTGCTTTTGTCGGGTTGGTCTTCATTGCTTCCTCCTTGGTTGTCGTTGTCGTTCTTCGGTCGTTCAGATATCGCCCTGCTGTGCCGTTTCTTCGTTGCGCGGATTCAGGAAAGAGTCCGTGATGACGGCGAGCAGCAGGACCACGCCCTTGATGAGATTTTGGCCGGCGTAGGAGATGTCCATGATGGTCATGCCGTTGAGCATGGTGCCGATCAGGAGCGTGCCGATGATGACGTTGAGGACGCCGCCGCGCCCGCCGGACAGACCGATGCCGCCGAGCACGACGACGAGCACGACGTCGTAGATCAGCGTCGAGTTGAAGATGCGCGTCGGCATCGAATTGACGGAGGCGGCCAGCACGAGGCCGGCGAAGCAGCCGATCAGCGCGGCGATGACATATTGCAGGACGATGATGGGGCGCGTCGGGATGCCGGTGACGCGCGCGGCGTAGGGGTTGTCGCCGATGGCGTAGATATAGGCGCCCCAGCGCGTCCGCCGCAGCAGGAACGCCACCACGAGGCAGGCGATCGCGAACATCACGATCGCGGTGGGAATGCCGAGGATGGTACCCTGGCCCAATCGCTCAAAGCCGTCCATGCCAGAACTCCACTGCACGACGTCGAGCTGGAATAGTGCCGCTTGGCCAAGGCCTGCGAGCAGGAGACCGGTCGCAAGCGTCGCGAACAGTGAGGGCACTTCTGCGTAGGCGATCAGCCAGCCATTGAAGAGGCCAAAGGCGATCGCGATCAGGAAGGCAACGGTGAGCGAGGCCGGCAGCGAATGTCCGTTCTGCACCATCTGCAGCACGAGCCCCGGCGGCACCGCGAGGGCCGCAATCAGGGAGATGTCGATGCCGCGGCCGATCACGACGATCGCCATGGCGAGGCCAAGGATACCGAGCACCGCCACGTTCTGGAGCAGCGTCAGCATATTCTCGGCCGTCAGGAAGCCATTCAGGAAGATCGAGAAGACCAGGAACAGGAGCGCGAAAACCGCAAACACGATCTCCTGCTGGTTGAACCGGAAGCGCTTCATTCGTCTTGTCTTTCTTGGACTTCGGTTGGCGTCCGACCGTCAAGTCGATCGGGTCTCGATGCGGTAGGTCTGTGGCAGCGTCACCAGACTTTCGGCGAGCACCTTGATTCGTGTCTCATCACTGGACTTGAGCAGGATACTGACGACCGTGTTCAGCCTGTCGTCCTTCTCGACGAGAATCTCGGCTGCGGTCTCCGCGCCGAAGATCCGGTCGATCTCGAACCGGACCTTCTCCTGAACAGCGAGATCGCGCAACGTCGGCTTGAAGATCTTGCCGACGGCAGTGACCGGGAGCGCGTCAAGCAGCACGACCCGCTTCGGCCTGGCGGGCGGCTCATTGACGTTGCGTTCGAGGTGCTCGCGCAAGCCGGCCATATCGATGGTCTGCCCGGGCGACGGCACCACGAAGAGAATGGGTACCTCGCCGGCATAGGCATCCGGCATGCCGACGGCCGAGCTCATCTGCACGCCGGGGAAGGCATTTGCGACGTCCTCGATCGCGGCGGGGTCGATGTTGTGACCGCTGCGTACGATGAGGTCCTTCTCGCGGCCGGTCAGCACCAGCCGCTGATCCGCCGTCAAGTAGCCGACGTCGCCGGTGACGATCCAGTGATCGTCGGTCAGCACGCCCTTGCTGTGCTGGGGGTCGAGATATCCGGGAAACACCTGCGGTCCGCTAACGAGCACGAGACCGCTGGTGAGCGGCGGGCATTCCGTTGCCAGGCTGGCATCGCCGAGCGAGGCAATTTTCGTCCGCGCAAACGGCGCCCTGAAGCCGACGCTGCCTTGTACCGGGGTGCCGCGGCCGGGATTGAACGCGATCGCCGCCGCGGTCTCCGTCATCCCATAGGTCTCGTATAGCGTGATCCCGGTACGCGCCCGGAATCTCTCGCTGACGGCCTTGGGACATACGGCGCCGCCGGTGATGGCCATCCGGGCCGTGCTGATATCGGAGGAGCCGATCGGGACCTCTGCAAGCGCGGCAATCGACGTCGGCACGCCGCTGACGATGGTCGCGCGAAACCGTTCGACAGTATGCCAATAGTCCCTGATGGCATCGGGGCTTCTGAGGCTGTAGGGCGACGGGATAATCACGTGGCCGCCGGCGGCGAGGATCGACAGACCCAGCGTCATTGTGCCGCCGACGTGAAACAGCGGAAAACCGTTTACGGCCGCGTCGGTTTCGTCCAGCCCGTGAACCTGTGCAAAGGCCCACGCCGCGTGGATCTGGTTGCCATGCGTCAGGCGAACGAGCTTTGGCCGACCCGTTGTCCCGCCGGTGTGGAAGAGCGCGCAGATCGCGTCGCGATCCGTCGAGGGCTCGAATTCCAATGCGTCGTGTGCAGCAGCAATCGTTTCGTCGTAGTTCTCGAAGCGTCCGGACAGGTGACCCTTCGCGCCGATCACGAAGATTGTCTCGAGCGCTGGAACGCGCTTCGCGACATTGTTGGCCTTGGCCCAGATCGCGGGATCGGCACTTTCCGACGCGACGACCAGAGCCGTTGCGTTCTGCGCCTGGAGCAGGTCGGCAATAGCGTCTTCGCTCAGGAGGTAGTTGATCGAGCTGGCAACGCCAGCGACCTGTGCGCCGAGCAAGGCCGGGAAGAGAGGCTGCAGGATCGGACAGAGAAACGCGACGGTGCCACCGCTCTCCTTGATCCCGTGCGACCTGAACAAATTTGCAGCACGGGAAATCTCGGCAAGCAACTGCCGGTGGGTCAGCGTGGCATCGCCTGCTTCGCGTGAGCCCTTGGTCAGAACGGTGAGGGCAGGTCTGTCTGGATGCAGCCGCGCCGTCGCTTCAAAAAGGTGATGGAGATTGCGGGCTGGAATGAGGGCGTCGTAGGGCTGCCGCTCCAGCGCCTCGATATCGGCAATGGTCACCACAGGCCGGGTAAACCGCGTGGTGATCGGCGGAGGCAGGCGACTGCTCACAGGCGCCGCCTTTCGAGCGGCGGATCACCATGGACGACAGTTGGCTTGGCCTGATGCAAGCGAACGTTTCCTGCCTATCTTGTTGATCGTTTCTTGTTGTTCATAGGCCACCCGACGGGACGCGGCTTGCTTCGCAGCGCAAAGCTTTTGCTTGTGCGCGCAAACAAGTCTTGCGTGCAGGCGGCGGCAATCTAGAATCCCGGCGCTTGGCCAGCTTGTGCGGCGCACAAACATTGTTCATCCTGGCCTTGCGACGGGTGGGCGGACGATGAACCTGGTATTTTCGACAGACGATCTGGAGCCGTCGAAACGTTACGCGGCTTGGCAAGGCGCCATTTGCGACGTCTATGTCCATGTCGACGTCAACGCCGAACAGCGCTCCGACTACCACGGCTTTATCCGCGAGGCGCAATTTGGCGCGATCACCATGACCGACGTGCTGTTGTCAGAGCAGCGCATATCACGGCGCGAGCGCCACATCGCAAAACTCGACAAGGATTGCTACTACCTCGAATTCATCCAGCAGGGCCGGATCAACGTTCTTCAGGCCGGCCAGACCCTGCATTCGAACGCCGGGATGAGCACGATCTTTTCGGCTTCCGAGGCCTATGACCTCGAATGTATCGGTAGGGTACGATCGCTCTACCTTGAAATACCCCGCGCGGAGTTCGCCGAGCGCTTCAGCGACGGGCGACTGCCTGTCATCACCACGTTGACGACGAGTCGTGGCCTGGGCCGGATCGCCGCCGAGTTCTGCGCGACGCTGGCGCAGGAGGGCGCGCCGCTGGACGAGACCGCAAGGAGCCGGCTGGGCGGCGAGCTGATGGACGTGCTGGCGCTCGCGCTCGATATGGGCGACCGGGACGAATTCGCAGAAGATGCGTCCGCCCAACGGGCCCGCTTGCGCTCCGTCAAGGCCTGGATCGAGGCGCACCTTACGGATGCGGACCTGTCGCTTGAGAAGATTGCCAAGAGCAATGGCGTGTCGCTCAGACATCTGCACTATCTCTTCAGACTCACGGATGTGTCGGTGTCGGAATGGATCCTGGATCGCCGTCTTCAGCGCTGTTACGACGTGCTGACGCGGCCAGAGTTGCTGTCCCTGTCGATCACGGAAGTGGCCTATCAGCTGGGATTCAGCAGTTCGTCCTATTTCAGCACGGCGTTTCGCAAGAAGTTCGGACACAGCCCGTCCGACCTGCGCCGGCGTTAGGCCACCTGCTCGATGCCATCCGACACCGCGCGGGCCGCCCGGCGCCGATAGCGGCCTCACGCAAGCAATGCTCCGTTCAAGCAATCAAGACATGAGCAGTATCAGGGAGAGCACACCATGACCGGCGATATCGGAGCCACCATCTCGAAGGCGCGCGAGCACTCCATCGGCGATCTGCTGCGCCGATCGGCGGCGCGCGAGCCGAGCAAGCTTGCGGTGAGCTGCGGTCGCGTGAGCTGGACCTTTGCCGAGATGGACGCGATCTGCAACCGTCTTGGCCGCGGCCTGCTGGGCCTTGGCGTGAAGAAGGGGGATCGCCTCGCCGTGCTGTCGCGCAACTCGCACGCCTTCGCCGCGCTGCGTTTCGCTGTGGCGCGGATCGGCGCGGTGCTGGTGCCTATCAACTTCATGCTCAATCCGGACGAGATCAATTTCATCCTGAAGAGCTCCGGCGCCAAGCTGCTCGCGACCGGGCCCGACTTCGTCGAGCCCGCGAAGGCCGCCAGCGCCAAGGATTGCGCCGTCGGGAAGATGATCTGGCTGCCGGGCGAAGATCCCGCCACGGCGCCCGCAGGACTCACCACCTTCGACGATCTCCTCGACGCCGACGGCTCGTACCTCGACGCCTCCGTCGACAGCCGCGATCTCGCGCAGATCGTCTACACCAGCGGAACGGAATCCCTGCCAAAGGGTGCCATGCTGACCCATGAAGCGGTGATGTGGCAGTATGTCAGCTGCATCATCGACGGCGGCATGAGCGTCGACGACAAGTTTCTGCACGCACTGCCGCTCTATCACTGCGCCCAGCTCGACGTTTTCCTGGGGCCGCAAATCTATCTCGGCGCCTCCGGCGTGATCACGGGCAAGCCGACCGCCGACAACATTCTGGCGCTGATCCAGGCCCACAAGATCACCTCGTTCTTTGCGCCGCCCACGATCTGGATCGCGATGCTGCGCTCGCCGTCTTTCGACGAGACCGATCTGTCGACTTTGCAGAAAGGCTATTACGGCGCCTCGATCATGCCGGTGGAGGTGCTGCTCGAATTGCAGCGCCGTCTGCCAAACGTCAAGTTTTGGAATTTTTACGGCCAGACCGAAATCGCGCCGCTCGCGACCGTGCTGCGGCCGGAAGATCAACTGCGCAAGGCCGGCTCGGCCGGCAAGCCCGTGCTCAATGTCGAGACGCGCGTGGTCAATACGTCGATGGAGGATGTGAAGGTCGGTGACGTCGGCGAGATCGTGCACCGCTCGCCGCATTTGCTCTCCGGTTACTACAACGACCCCGTGAAGACCGCGGCCGCGTTCACCGGTGGGTGGTTTCATTCCGGCGACCTCGCGACCGTCGATGAGGAGGGGCACATCACCGTGGTCGATCGGGTCAAGGACATGATCAAGACGGGCGGCGAGAATGTTGCCAGCCGCGAGGTCGAGGAGATGGTCTATCGCATTCCCGCGGTCTCGGAGGTCGCCGTCGTCGGCCTACCTGATCCGCGCTGGATCGAGGCGGTGACGGCCATTGTCGTAGTCAAGACCGGCGAGACGCTCGACGAGGGGTCCGTCATCAAGCATTGCGCTGGTCAGATGGCACATTTCAAGGTGCCGAAGCGCGTGATCTTCGTCGATAGCCTGCCGAAGAATCCGAGCGGCAAGCTGCTTAAGCGCGAGCTGCGCCAGCGCTTCGTCGGGGCTGATACAATCGACAAAGCCGTCCAGAAGAGTTTTGGCGCCTGAGGCCGTATTTCTTCGCACCTGTCGTTTCCGGAAACGGTTACGTTGCCCTGCGCCGGTCTCACTCAGCAGATCGCGATGCCGACCTTGTTCTCCAAGAATTTGCATGTCATTGGCCTCTCCGTTGGCAGCCGGCACATGTTCGAGGGCATGACCGCAGCGATCGGGCGTAATGCCATGAAGCAGGTGATCGATCGCGTGTTCGGTTTCGATGCGGTGCCTGGCGCGCTGCGGCTGATGCAGCGGGGCGGACACTTTGGCAAGATCGTGGTGGAGTTTCCGTAGGGCGTTGGCTGCATCGCTGGGTTGCGTCGAGGTGCTCGCAACGACGGGCTTGAGACAATAGGGTGCTGCATCCCGCGATGGAGTCTCGACCATGCCCCTCTGGACCTGCGAAACCTGCGGCGCGCAATTCCCGCACAGCGAGAAGCCGCCGGCGTCTTGCTCGATCTGCGAAGACGAACGGCAGTATGTGGGCTGGAAGGGGCAAGCTTTTCTCACGCGAGAGGCGTTGGCGGACGAGCACCGCTTGAGCTGGCGTGACGATCTTGGCTTGACGGGTATTGCGCTCGACCCAAGCTTTGCCATCGGCCAGCGTGCGCTGCTGCTGCCGTTGGGCGACGGCCACCTGATGTGGGACTGCATTCCGCTCGCCACATCGGAGGCGGTGGCACATCTCCGCTCGCTCGGCGGATTGAAGGCGATCGCGATCTCGCATCCTCACTACTACGGCGCGCTCGCGGATTGGAGCGAAGCGTTTGGCGGCATTCCGGTGTATCTGCATGCGGATGATCGCGAATGGGTGACGCGGCCGCATCCTTCGATCGTGCACTGGACTGGAGACAGCCATCGCATCTCGGATGATGTGCACCTTCTGCGCACCGGCGGCCATTTCGCCGGGGCCACCATGCTTCACGATGCGCGTGGCGCGGGCGGCAAGGGCGCGCTGCTGACCGGCGATATCGCGCAAGTGACGATGGATCGCCGCTTCGTCAGCTTCATGTATTCCTACCCGAACTACATGCCGCTCAATGCCGCCGCGGTGCGGCGGATCGCGGCCACGGTCGAGCCGCTGGCCTTCGATCGCATCTATGGTGCCTGGTGGGATCGCAATATCGCCTCAGGCGCCAAGGCGGCCTTCGCGGCGTCTGTGCGGCGGTACATCGCGGCGATCGCCTGACGGCCGGAATCCTGTTGCCTTAAATTAATAACTGTACTATAAGTACAGTTATTAGGCGCGGCGCAATGATGCGTTTGCCGGTCCGGCACGATCGATGCATCGTCGTGGCGGGCGCGTTGTGTGGCGACGTGAGCGGGAGTTGGACGCATGACCAGGCAGCGCGACTACGAGATATTCGAGGCTGGCGACGTCACGCTTCAATCCGGCGCAGTGTTCCCTGCGATGAAGCTGGTCTACCAGACTTACGGCAAGCTGAGTCCGGCGAAGGACAACGTCATCCTCTATCCGACCTCGTTCAGCGCGCAACACTTCGACACCGAATGGCTGATCGGGCCCGATGGCGTGCTCAATCCCACGCGTTATTTCATCATCATCCCGAACCTGTTTGGCAATGGCCTGTCGTCGTCGCCCTCGAACTCCGGCGATGCCGCATTCCCGGGGCTGACTTATCACGACGCGATTGCCATCCAGCGCCGGTTGCTCGTCGAGCGCCTTGGCATCACAAGGCTTGCGCTGGTTTATGGCTGGTCCATGGGCGGCGCGCAGGCCTATCACTGGGCAGCGCTCCATCCAGAGATGGTCGAGCGCGCCGCAGTGGTCTGCGGCAGCGCGCGGTGCGCGCCCTATAATCATGTGTTCCTCGAAGCCGTAAAATCCGCACTCACCGGCGATCCCGCCTTCCGCGACGGCCGCTTCGTTGAGAAGCCAACCGCCGGCTATCGTGCCATGGGCCGCGTCTATGCCGGCTGGGCGATGTCGCACGGTTTCTATCGCGACGAGCTCTGGCGCGAGGCCGGCTTTACCTCGCTGGAGGACTATCTCGTCCGCGCTTGGGACGGGGCCTTCGCCCGGCGCGATGCCAATGATCTGCTGGCGCAGGTGGGCATCTGGCAGCGCGGCGATATCAGTCGCTGCGAAACCTTCGGCGGCGATCTCGATCGCGCGCTGGCGACGATCAAGGCGCATATCCTGCTCATGCCGGGCGCGACCGATCGCTATTTCGACGTCCGCGACAACGAGGACGAACTCGGCAAGCTGACCAACGCGAAATCGGCAGCGCTGCATCCGATCCCGTCGCTGCACGGCCATCGCGCCGGCAACCCCGTCAACAATCCGCCCGACCAGGCCTTTCTCAAGGCCGAGGTCGCGGCGCTTCTCAGCAAATAGGGCAGGAATTCTAATATGACTGACGCGACCGTCTCAGAGCCCGGCCATCGCCTGAAGCCACTCAGCTCGGCCATGCTGCGCGAATTGTCGGTACGCTCCGACGTCAGGGGTGCGGCGCAGAGCCTTGGCCATTACGGCCTGATTATACTGATCGGGGCGCTGATCTGGACGGTATCGCGGAGCTATGGAATCCTCTGGGCGCTGCCGTTGATGGCGGTGCAGGGATATCTTGTAGCCTTCCTCTTCATGGCGGTGCATGAGACCGCGCACAAGACGGCGTTCAAGAGCCGTGGCCTCAATCTCGCCGTCGGCTATCTCTCGGCCTTCATCATCGGATTGCCTTACGAATATTACTGCCTGTTTCACTGGGACCATCACCGTTACACGCAGGATCCCTACAAGGATCCGGAGCTGATCGTGGGCGTGAAACCGAAATCCGACACGCAGCTCGCCATTGCCTATAGCGGGCTGCTCCAGGTTGCCGGCCGCCTCCGGCTGATGCTTGGCCATGCCGTCACCGGTAAGGTCGTGGTGCCCTGGATCCCCGAGAGCAAACGCGCCATCATCGTGACCGAGGCACGGGTTTATGTCGCGCTGTATGCTTTACTGCTCGCACTCTCGCTGTGGTCTTCCTCGGCTCTGTTGTTGTGGGTCTGGATCGTGCCGCTGATAACAGGGCAATTCTTTCTGCGGCCCTATCTCTATGCCGAGCATACCGGTTGCGAGAGCACCCGCAGCGCGTTCCAGAACACCCGCACCACCTATACCGGCGCGCTCGTCAAATGGATCGCCTGGAACATGCCCTACCACGTCGAGCACCACGCCTATCCCTCGATCCCGTTTCACGCATTGCCGAAGCTGAACGAGATCGTCGACGGCGAGATCGTCTATCGCGGTCGTGGCTATGTCAGGACGACAATTGAGACATGGGCCTGGTTTCGCCGGCAGCGGTAGGACGACTCGCGAAACGTGCTCGAGTAGCCGTTTTTTTTGAGTCCATCGTGCGTTTGCCGGCTTTCGATAGGGCGCTTTACCGTGTGTTCATCGCACGTGCCGATTCCGGAAATCACGCCAGTACCGTGCAGCCGATCCGCGTCGAGCGTCGTGAAAAACTCGATTGAAATCAGTCGCTTGGCGCTCGGCGAAACGTGGTTAACAAGTCCCTCCCAATCCAGAAAGTTTTAGTGGTCTTGTATTCACGGCGAGGTGAGCCGGCTGTTCTAGCTTCGAAGGATCAGCGCCGTCGACGACAGGAGAGATTGGCAATGAGCACGACGAGAAGCCGTCTTTTGGTGGTCGATGACGATCTGGTCCAGCGGGTTCTGATCAGCAAGATCGGAGCGAAGCTCGGCTATGATACTGTCGTCGCTCCGTCCTTCGAGGCTGCTACCGAGCTTCTGGCGCGCGATACTTTCGAGGTCATGGCGCTCGACCTGTCGCTCGGCGAGCGGGATGGCGTTGAGCTGCTGCGCTTCGTCGCCGAGCGAAACCTCCAGGCAATGTCGATCGTTATCATCAGCGGCTGCGACGATCGCATCATGAAGGCGACCCGCCGGGTCGCGAACGGCCTGAAGCTACCGATTGGAGGCTGCCTGACCAAGCCGCTCGACCTCAACCGCCTACGGACTGCGCTCGAATTGCCGCAGCGCTCGCCGCCGGCCGCAACGTCTGCCTCGCCCTTGCTTCAGATCACGCCCGACCGAATCGCGCGCGGCCTCGCCGATGGTGAGTTCTTCGTGGAATTCCAGCCGAAGATCGCGCTTCAGACTGGAAAGGTCATCGGCGCGGAAGCGCTCGCGCGCTGGCGAACCGCAGAATTCGGCATGGTCTCGCCATTGGTGTTCATTCCGATTGCCGAGCAAGCCGGCCTGATGCGCGAGGTGACCGACTGTGTGCTGTCGTCGGCGATGTCGCAGGGACGCAAGCTGATCGAGCGCAATCCAGGCTTCACCATCGCCGTCAACATATCGGGCTCCTTGATGTCGGACCTGACATTGCCTGAGCGGATCGAGGAGATCTTGCGCCGCGAAAATATCCCTCCGTCGGCGCTGACGGTGGAGATCACCGAGACTACGGCGATGGCCGACGTCGATCGCGCCAACGATATTCTGGTGCGGCTGCGGATCAAGAAGATCGGCACGGCCATCGATGATTTCGGCACGGGCTATTCATCGCTTGCGGCGCTGGCGCGGTTGCCCTTCAGCGAGCTCAAGATCGATCAGTCGTTCATCAAAGGCTGTGAATTCGACGAGGACATGATGAAGATCGTCGACGCGTCAGTCGCGCTGGCAAAGGCGTTCAACATGAAGGTCGTGGCCGAAGGAGTCGAAAGTCCAGAAGCGCTCGAAATCATACGCCGCATCGGCTGTGACGTCGCCCAGGGTTTCTTCTTTGCACCGTCGTTGCGGCGTTCGCGCGCCGAGCGATGGATATCGCAGCGAAATTCAAGTGCAGACGACCGGGCCTTATCCGTAGCGCCGGCCGCGCTTGCGAGCTAGGACGACGAACCCCGGCCGCGGAGCAGCCGGGGTTACGCCAATCGAGGCCGTCGTGTTCAGTAGACGGTGTACCCGCAGACATTCACGACGCGGACGCGCAGGCCGTGACGGGTCTGGACGACGCGCTCCTGGTAGCAATTGTTGATGCCGGTGTTGACGTAGATGCCGCCAAAGCCCCAGCCCGGACCCCAATAGTGGTGGAAGCCGTGGGCCGACGCGGCGGTGGGTGCCAGAGCGGCAACGCCGAGCGAACCGGCAGCGATCAGACCAAGTGCAAGCTTACGAAACATTCTCATTCTCCAGTGTGGCGCGAAGCCGTTGTTGTGTCCCTGCTTCTCGGTCGGGTCGAAGCGTGATTGCGTTCACACAGACGCTGAAGAATCGTGTTTCAGGATTGTTTCGCGGGTCGCGGCAGGATGCGCCGCTATCCTGCTTTACGCGCCGCGCGATAGCGCGCCGCCATCGCTTGCGTCATCTCCGCCATCTTCTCGCGGAGATCGGCAGGCTCCAGCACTTCGGCTTCGGCGCCTAACCTGAGCAACTCGGACGCGGCGTGCCACGAGGTCTTGCCAGTCGGCACTCTGGCAATGCGCCAGCCGTCCGCATCGGCGATTTCTTCGATCCGCGTGCGCGCCCTGACGTAGGGCTGGCTCAGCGCATCGAGCAGTTTTACGCCGAGCGGCGACAGCCGCACGATCGCGACGTTAGGATGCATCTCGGCCTCTAAGCGCAGCGTCGCGTCTTGCCAATAGGCGGCGAGATCGAAGTTAGCGGGACGATCGAAGCGATCGTCGAGCGCCGTGCAGTCGAGCACGCGCGCGATGCGATAGGTGCGCACGCTGCCGTCGACCTGCCCGGCGAGATACCAGCCGCCGCCTTTCAGCACGAGGCCGAGCGGAGCGACACGGCGCTGCTTCTCGGCGCGCCAGCTCTGATAGCGGATCTTGATCAGTGTCCCGCGCAGGGCGGCGCTGGCGATGGCGCGCAGATGTTTTGGTTCCTCGACCTCGCCGAACCAGCCCGGCGCGTCCAGGTGAAAGCGTTCTTGCATCCGGCCGGCATCTTCGCGCAGGTTCGGTGGAAGCGCCGCCATCAGCTTGTTCTGTGCGGCGATCATCGCCGCATCCAGCCCCAGTGCTGCCGCCGGGCCCGGCAATCCGGCCAGGAACAGCGCTCCCGCTTCGCTCTGCGACAGTCCGTTCAACCGCACGCGATAGCCGTCGAGCAGACGGTAACCGCCCTCTGCGCCACGGTCGGCATAGACGGGGACGCCGGATGCTGCGAGCGCGTCGATGTCGCGATAGATGGTGCGGACCGAGACCTCGCAGGCCTCCGCAAGCTCGGGCGCAGTGACCTGTCCCTTGGCCTGGAGGGTGGTGAGGATCGACAGCATCCGGCTCGCGCGCATGCTCCCTTAAACCATACCTGACACAAGATGTCAGGTATGGTCCGCTACAAGATGTGCCACCGCCAGCTGGCCAGATGGAGACCCACGATGACCGATCCCAACCGCATCACGCTGTATTATTCGCCGCAGAGCCGGGCCATGGGCACGCGGCTGTTGCTGGAGGAACTCGGGGCGCCCTACGATCTTCACGTCCTCAACATGAAGGCCGGGGAACAGCGGCAGCCGGCCTATCTCGCCATCAATCCGCTCGGCAAGGTGCCGGCCGTTAGGCACGGCAAGGCGCTTGTGACCGAGCAGGTCGCAATTTTCATCTATCTCGCCGATCTGTTCCCCCAGGCGGGGCTCACGCCGGCGCTCAACAATCCGCTGCGAGGTCCTTATCTGCGCTGGATCGCCTACTACGGCTCGTCCTTTGAGCCCGCGCTGATCGACAAGTTCATGAAGCGCGAGCCTGCACCGATCACGCAGTCGCCGTATGCGGACTATGACACCATGCTGGGCGCACTCGAAGCGCAGTTGTCGAAAGGGCCGTATCTGCTCGGCGAACGGATGACGGCCGCGGATATTCTTTGGGGTGTCGCGTTCAGCTGGACGATGATGTTCGGTATCGTGCCCAAGAAGGACGTGTTCGTCCGCTATTCCGAGCGCATCACCTCGCGGCCGACATACCAGCGCATCAGCGCGGCTGATGATGAAATGGCTGCGCAGCATGCCAAGGCCGTTGGGGGCTGAGGTGGGCGAGTCGTATATGAGCAAGCCGGTCCATACGACCAACTGTTTCGACACCTTCATCCGGGTTGCGGAGGACTGCCCGGCGCGCTCCGGTGAGGAGCCGCCACCAAGGGCAGGGCAATCGACAGTGGCAGGCCTGCAATACGAGATGATCGCGCATGCGCCTTACAAGTTCACGTCAGACGACGTGATATTTGCGACCTCGGTGCCTGGGCGCGACCTCGGAGCCAAGGCGACCAAGTCCGAGAGGAGCGCTGCCCGCGCGGCTTTCTTCTCGCGCGGACAGGCCTGCATGCGTGCCTCGAGCCTCGGCAAGCGCTACGGCTGGGGTGTGCACGCCGACAGCGAGGGCCGCATCGCGATCTACGCCGTCGACAGCAAACGCTATCAGGCGCTGTCACGCGATTCAAAGCTCACGCAGACGCGCGCGATGCGGTCGAAGCGACGGTGATCCTCAAAAGCGCGGTGGCCGCTTCTCCGCGAAGGCCTTGATGCCTTCCTTGATCTCGTCGCCGCGCATGCTGTCGCGGTGGCGCTGATCGGCAGCTCGCTCGTCGAGTTCGCCGCGGGCGAATTCGTTGATCGCGCGCTTCATGCCGCGCATCGCGTTCGGCGCGTTGCCGGCGAGGATGTCCGCGAGCTTGTCGACTTCCTCGTCGAGTGTCTCGACCGGCACCATGGCGGTGAGATAGCCGATCCGCAGCATCTCCGGCGCGGTGATCTTCTGCGCGGTCAGGAACAGCTTCTTGGCGTTGTCAGCGCCGAGCCGCGTCACGTAGCGTTTGATGCCGCTCCTGTAATAGTGCAGCCCGAGCCGAGCCGCGGGCATGAACATCTCGGCGGTATCGACGCCGATCCGGAAATCGCAGGCGAGCGCGAGGTCGGTCGACCCGCCGTAAACGCCGCCATTGAGCCGGCAGATCGTCGGCACGCCGAGATCCTCGAGGCGGTTGACGACGATTTCGAATGCCGAGCCCGCGCTCTGCTGCTCGTTGGCGCTCACCGCGCGCTCAGCGACCGAATTGAGATCGTAGCCGGCGGAGAACGCGCGTCCCGTGCCTGTCAGCACCAGCACGCGGATGGCCGGATCGGCCTCGACCCGGTCAAACAGTTTTAGCATCTCGCCGAGATCCTCCGCCTGGAGCCGGTTGAGATGCTGCGGCCGGTTGAGGCGGATGGTGGCGCGCGCGCTGATGATTTCGAGCACGGGGCTGCTTGCAGCGTCGGCTGTGTCCGACATTCTTGTCTCCAGTTACTTGTTTTCAAGCGTGCGGCGCTTTGCTTCCGCATCGATGGTTTCGGCGAGGTCAGGGTGCCGTGCCATCAACACGCGGAAGTCGACGAGGTCGAGCACCAGCAGCCGCGATACCTTCGTGGTCGAGACGTTGGCGCCGCGCATGTTGTTGCCGAGCAGCGCCATCTCGCCGAAGAAAGCGCCTTCGCCGAGCTGCACCTTCTTGCCGGGCAGGTCGACCTCGACCTCGCCGGCGGCGATGAAATACATGCAGTCCCCCTGCGTACCCTTGCGGATGATCATGGTGCGTGCCGGCAGCTCCATGGTGCGCAGCATGTGGGTGACGTCGGCGATGGCGGCAGGGCCCAGCGCTGCAAAGAATGGCACCTTGCTGACGGATTCCCAGGTCTTGAGGAAATTGTCGCGCCGCGTCTCCGCAGCGAAGCCGGTCGCGAGAATACCGGTCCAGAGGCCGAACACGCCAAGGCCGGAGATCATCACCAGCGCAGCCACCATGCGGCCGAGTGGCGTGACCGGCACGACGTCGCCATAGCCTGTCGTGGTCAGCGTGACGACCGCCCACCATAGCGCGGCAGGCACGCTGCCGAACGTTTGCGGCTGAACATCCCGCTCCAGGAAATATTCGGCGACGGAGGCGAGGAAGACGACCATCAGGAAAATCACGAGCACGCTGAGCAGCGGCCCCGATTCCAGCACGAGAACGCGGCGGAGCTGGCGCAGGCCGGGAATGCCCGGCACGACCTTCAACACCCAGAGGACGCTCAACAACCACGCCGTCTTGGGCTCGGCGCCGAGCACCAGCGCGGCCGGTACGGCCAGCGCTCCGACTGTGTCGACCAGCCCGGCGGAGGAGGACACATAGAGCGCCAGTCGTCCTTGTCGCGCCATATGGCGCAGCCGGACCACCCATTCGAACACGAAATAGACGAGGCTCGCCCAAAGCAGGAAATCGACCCAGCGGTGACCCGTCTCATAGGCCGGATTGAGCGTCAGCAGCACCATGCTGAGCACGCCGACAGTCACGGCCACATAGGCCGCCTTGGTCATGTTGCGGCCGGCGGTCGCGGCCACGAACCGGGCCAGAGCGGGAAACATCGGCTTGGACATGCGGGATGATGGCTCGGTCTGGGCTCTTGCGGTCCCAGGTTGGGACTTGCGCGCCAAAGTGCATGCCCGTACCGAGGCCGTCAACGACAGGTGTTGGCCTTCGTTTCAGGTGGGTAATTTCGGGGCCGGCGAGGCCGTCACTTGAAATGTGGGGGCTCGTCATAGCCCCGGCGGCTGCTCAAAAACAGTAGCATCATCAAGCCGATGCCGACGACCACGGAGAACCCCGCGCCGAGCGCCAGTGCCACGTAACCTTCCGGCGGGATGGGCTCGCCACTGACAGCCATGGCCGAATAGGCGAAGTAACCGACCGCAACCAGCATTCCCAGCAGGATGATGAGAAGGAGTATACGCATGGTGCGCTCTCCGGTTGTGCCGGTAACCAACGGTTGCTCCGGGACACGGTTCCACAGGCGACCGGCGGCGATCTGCTAGAATCACAAGCCTATTGGGGCCCAAGGCACGAATCGATAGGTCAGGCACTCTGAGCTGTCTTCACCACCACGACGTTGGTGTCGTCCTGCGGGGGCGGAAGGGCCTGGTAGGTCGTCTTCTCGATTTCGCTGGCATGCCGCTTCAGGTAGTCACGGCGCATTCCGATGTCGTCACGGACAAATTCGTAGCCAAGCTTGAACGTATCAAGTCCGTCGGTACTGATGGTGCCGTCGCGCAAGCCGATCACCGCGCCCCGCAAGATGCTCTCGAGCTCGTCCTGGAGACATTCGAGCTGGTCCAGCGAACTGGCATGTTCGATCCTTTCGCCGATGCAGAGGATGGCGGTGGAGAGTTCGCTAGCCTTTTCCGGCGCGACGCGGGTGATCTTGGCGTAGATCGCGGCGAAGATGGAGCCGATGACGCTGAGCGCGGCGGCGCCCAGATACATCATGTCGCTGTATTTATCCATGAACGACTTGGTGTCGTCGTTGATGTAGTCGGCAGCGCCCTGGTGCGCCATCACGTAGGCGTCCTTCTCGACGGAGGCCGGCTCGATATGGGTCGCAAAACCGCTGTCGAGTCCGAGCGCGGATTTGTTCTCGTAGACGATGCGCGCGATATCGCCGGCGGTGGTCGCCGACATCTTGGATTGCGCGACCAGCAGCCATTCGAGACCGATCGTATCGAGGTCATCGTCGGGAATTTCGGGGGAAGCGGACAGCGTGCCGGCTGTCAGCGTCTCGTCGGATATGCCGGGGAATTTGCGCGTCAGCGCCTTGGCTTCGTCGATCGCATTTAGGGTGAAGCCGCCGCGCTTGGCGACCTGCTCATAGGCCTTGTCGCGCACGGCCTTGGAGGCGTGGACGATGGCGATCACCGCATTGAAGCCGCTGGCCGGCGCGAACAGCTTGTCCAGGGTCGTGCCCTGCGGCGCCATCAGGATCTTCGCTGCGTCGGGGCTGTCAGGTGCGATATCGAGGAGATTGCGGACGAAGGCGAGCGAGGCATCGCTGTCGGCGAGAACCGCAACTTTTTTCTTCTTCAGCTCGGCCAGCGACTTGATCTTCTTGTTGCCGGGGCCGAGCAGGAGCACGAGATCGTGCTCCAGCAGCGCCAGCGAGCGCGCTCGCAATGGCACCTTGGCGTCGGTGCGCAGGATGACAAGATCGGCCTGCTTGCGGTCGAATTGCGCGATCGCCTTGGCGCTGTCCGGGTTGTTGACGATCTTGATCCGGAAACGCGAGCCGTTGTTCTTCAGCAGCGTGGCGAGCTTGCTTGCGAACAGCGCCTCGTCGCTGTTGGGAGTGCCAACGGCAAAGGTCAGCGTCTCCGAATTGTGCAACCAGGTGCGGCCGGCCCAGACGGTCGCCAGCGACAGCAGCAGGGTCAGGACGACATACAGCAGGACCTGCTGCTGATTGGTCTTGATCACCTTTGGGCGCCGTGGCGGCGGGAATTCGGTCGACGAGGTCGGGCCTTCAGCACTCATGGCAGAACCTGGCCTTATTCGTTGGATGGCGGGCGGCACGACCATCGCCGGCGGCCCGCGAAAATTTTGTAAGCGTCTGAAAAAAGAACGATAATCCTCTACCTCAGGATGATAGCCCTCCAGTGCTGGAAAGCAAATTCCGCGCCGGAGGTAACCTTACTCAAGCCGACCACCCGTGGTGGCCATCCTATCACCGTTTGGCCACACTTGGCGATTTTCCGGTTCCCCCGGCTGCATTCCGGCGCGGGAGATGTCATAAATCATCGGTCCCGATGATCTGACGGGTCCAAGAAGAAGTTGCGCTGAACGCTCCATTTTTTCTTTTCGAGTCAACGAGGGCGTCGGCTTTGTCGTTTCCACCCATGTCATCGGCAGTTCCGGTCGAAGCGCTCATTGGCTGGATGTTGTTGCTCACTTTCAAGCACATCATCGCCGATTTCGTTTTGCAGACTGCCTGGATGGCACATGGCAAGGACCAGAAGCACGGCTGGGCTTTGCCACTCCTGGTCCATTGCCTCATTCACTTTGCGGTTGCGTTGCCGCTGATCCTGATCGTGGCGCCGAAATTCTGGTTCGTGGCGCTGATTGACTTCGTCATCCACATCACGATCGATCGCGCCAAGGGTTTGGTCTCGGCCAATTTGGGCGTCAACCAGGAGCACCCGTGGTTCTGGACCTTGATCGGCGTCGATCAGGCATTGCACCACCTGACCGGCTTCGGTCTCTCCATCTTCATGGCGGCGAACTAAGGCCACCTGGACCCCATCCCGAGGAGCCTGCCAAAGGCAGTCGTCTCGAAGGACGGCCGCGAGGCACCGCCAACGCTGTATTCAACCCGGTAGGGCCGGGCTCCGATTCGCGGCATAAGGGCAAGGACACCGGGTGACTACCGCCCGCCGTGGTTAACCTTTCATTAGAGAATTACGCGGCATCTTCCCGACACGAGGGAGAACTGCAATGTTTTCAAGCCGCGACGCTTACGAAAGCGATTTCTGCCCGGTTCGCGACGAGCTCCTTGGCGAGATGTATCGCGCCAGCGAGAGCGGCCTGCCGAGGCTGGTTGAGAGTGTTTCCCCTGATGCCCGCGCCAGGCTGGCGCTGTTCTGCTATCGCCGCAGCCATCTTCATTCGCTGGCCGTTGCGATCGCAGCCAGTTGCAGCGAACGCGACCTGATCGAGAACGGGGGCCGTGTCGGGTCGACGCTCTATGCGCTGTCGCGCGAGAACTCGACCAAATCTTCGCCTTCGCTGCCGGGTGGCCGCAAGCCGATCACGCTGTCGACCAAGCCGCTCTCGGTGCTCGCACCGCTGGACGACGAAATCGACGACGAGATCAGCGAAGCCATCCCGGCCTAAGCGGTCTCTATCGTCGGCAGCCCGAACTTCCGGCGTGCCATCGCGCATTCGGCGTCTCCAGGCATGCAGGTGCGGCACACCTCCGGCCGCACGGCATAGATGCCGCACGCGGTTGCCTTGCCAATCTCCCCTTGCAACGCAGAACAGCGATCGCCCTCGCAGCGCATGCCGGATTGGCGCTCGTTGACGAGCGTCTCCGGGATCAACGCAAGCTCCTCGTCGCTCTCGATCGAGAAGCGCGGCCAGTTCTGCGAATAGCCGCAGCAGGCGCCGCAGCTCTGACAGCAGCTCGAGAGATCGATCCCTTCCATCAACGTCATGTGTCCTTCGGCGGGCCCCAGACCAGGCTTTGCCGCCATTTCGCGCGCAGCACGTCGCGCCTTTCAGGATATCTTTCGTCGAGATAAGTCGCATCGACGACGCGGTCGGTGCGGAAGCTGCGGAAGTCGCTGCGCAGTTCGCACCAGGCCGCGAGCAGGCGCACGGCTTCGAGATAACCGACCGAGATCGGCCAGATCATGCGCTCGCTGAGGCGGCCCTGCTCGTCGCGATAGTGCAGCATGATCTTCTTGCCCTCGTGAATCTGCGTGCGCGTGCGCGCCATGTCGAGACGGTCAGGCTCCCTGTTCCAGCTCGGACGCGCGCGGCTCGCCGGCTCCAGCACGAAGGGGCGCAGCCGCTCAGGCACGGTGTCGGCGATCTTGGCCATCAGATCTTCCGCCGCGCGCGCCAGCGCGGAATCGGCGTGGCCCGCGACCCATTGTGCGCCCAGCACGGCGGCCTCGATCTCGTCGGGTGTCAGCATCAAGGGCGGCAGGTCAAAGCCCTTTTCCAGAATGTAGCCCATGCCGGCTTCGCCACGGATCGGCACGCGCTGGCCCATCAGCGTTGCGATATCGCGATAGATGGTGCGCTTCGATGTCTCGAGCTCGGCCGCAATCGCATCCGCCGTCAGCGGCTTACGGGTGCGCCTCAGCACCTGGATGATCTGAAACAGCCGGTCGGCGCGTCTCATGACAATTCTCTCATCGGGGGCAGGTCAGAAAACGGCGCTTGGCTGCTGACAGGATGTTGGCAGCAGGGGAGTTCTATACCGGGACAACACATCGACTGAAGAGGATTTGTCCATGATCATTCCAACCCATCTCGGTCCGGCCGGCCCGTTGTGGCGGGCACAGGCCTCGTTGCATGCCTTGCTGTATGTCCGGGCCTTCAGCCGCCTGACGTTTCTCGATCTCACCGTCGTCGACCTCCGCGTTGCGCTCGCGACCATGCTGACAAACTCGCTGATCCAGGCTGCGGACGCGCTGGTCCGCCATGTGGTTCGTAGTGTCATGGGCCGCGCCTGGCGGGGGGCCCGTTTCGCAGAAGATATCACGGCTGCTGCCACCATGGTGGCAGCAGCCCGTCACTAGGTTCCGTCAACTCTTTGGGTCGTTCAGGAGAGCTTTCATGATCACGCTTTACGGCTTTGGCGCCGGCTTCGGCCTGCCGGAAATCAGCCCCTTCGTCACCAAGACGGAGGTGCAGCTCAAGATGGCGGGACTGCCCTACCGGAAGGAACGCGCGATGCCGCCGGCATCGCCCAAGGGGCAACTGCCGTTCATCGATGATGGCGGAGAGGCAGTGGCCGATTCCACCTTCATCCGCGCCCATATCGAGCGCCGTTACGGCTTCGACTTCGACGCCGGCCTGTCCCTGCAGGAGCGTGCGCAGGCCTGGGCATTTGAGCGCATGATCGAGCATCACGTCTATTGGGCGTTGATCGGCGCGCGCTGGGTCGATGCTGCCAATTTCGCCAAAGGACCGGCGCATTTCTTCGACGGCGCACCCGAGCATAATCGCGAGAAGCTGCGCGAGGATGCGCAATTCCGCGTCGCCGAGAACTATCTGCTCTCCGGTCTTGGTCGCCATGGACCGGATGACGACGTCGATCTCGCGGTACGTTCGCTGTTTGCCCTTTCAGTGCAGCTCGGCGACAAGTCCTATCTGATGGGCAACAAGCCCAGTGGTGTCGATGCGACCGCGTTCGGCGCGCTCGCCGGCATTTTGACGCCGTTCTTCGAATCCAGCCTGCGCGAGCGCGCGGAAGGGTTTTCAAACCTCACAGCCTATGTCGACCGGATGATGGACACATACTACCCGGAGTTCGCCTGGACACCGCTGCGGCAGGCCGCCTGACGCAAGCGCACGGGACCCATAAAAAGAAAAGAGCCGGCCATCAGGCCGGCTCTCGTCGTCTCAGCACTCTCGCCGCGCTCTACTTCACCAGCGCGTACTTGCCGTTCTTCACGGTGAGCAGGATGCGCGAGCGCTCGTCGAGGCCGTAGCGGTCCTTTTCGGTGAAGTTGTAGACACCCTGGCTTGCGGCGAGCTCCTTCTCGGACAGCAGGGCCTGGCGGATCGCTTCGCGGAATTCCGGCGTGCCGGGTTTCGCGGTCTTCAGCGCCGTCGGGATGATGCGCTTGAGGATCTCGAAGGCATCGTAGGAGTGGCCGGCGAACTGGCTGCGGCTGTTCGGACCGTATTTGGCTTCATAGGCTGAGTTCAGCGCAAGACCCGGCTTCTTGGTGGCGGCTTCGTCCGGCTGGTCCTCGGGGTCCATGACCGGGCCCGACGCCATCAGCACACCTTCGGCCGCTTTGCCGGCGATGCGGATGAAGTCCATGCTGGCGGCACCATGGGTCTGGTAGATCAGGCCCTGGTAGCCGCGCTCGCGCAGCTCGGTTTGCGGCAGCGCGGCGGCGGTGCCGGACGCGCCGACCAGGATCGCGTCGGGATTGGCTGCGACGAGCTTCAGCACCTGCCCGGTCACGGAGGTGTCGGGACGCGCAAACCGCTCCTCATCCGCGAGAGCGAGGCCCATCGGTACGCCCTGGGCCTTGAAGTCGTTGAACCAGAGGTCGCCATAGGAATCGGAGTAGCCGATATAGCCGACCGTTTTCACGTTATGCGCCTTCATGTGCTCATAGAGCACCTTGCCCATGATCGGAATCGGCTGAGGCATCGCCACCGACCACTTCATGCGTTCCGGCGTGATCGGGAACGGCGCGAGGCCGAAATGCGGAATGCCGGCTTCGTTGGCGACGTTGGAGACCGCGATGGTCGGCGGCGTGAGCGCCGAGCCCATGATGATGTCGGCCTTGGATTCGGTCACAAAGCGGCGGGCGTTGGTGGTCGCAGTGGTCGGATCGCCGCCGTCGTCGAGCACGATCACCTTCAGCGGCACGCCGCCGATCTCCTTTGGCACGAATTCCAGCGCATTGCGCTCGGGGATGCCGAGCGCGGCGCCCGGGCCGGTCGTGGTGGTGGTGATGCCGATGGTGATTTCAGCGGTCTGGGCCAGCGCCGGCAAGGCCGGCAGCGCCAGCGTCGCCGCCGCGATGGCAACGGTCAGGTGAAAGCGTTTCATTAAATTCCTCCCTTGGCGTTTTTCGTTGAAAGCAGAAATCGGGGATGAATTCAGCCCCGTCTTTTGGCGATGCGGCGATTTAGCTCCGGACTCTAATTTCCAGTGAATTTCGCTACCATTTCCGGAGGGAATGGTGCCGATTTCAGTCTGTCGGGGTTGTCAGGATCGCGGCCGACGAGGACGCGGGTCTCAAAACCTTCGATTGCCAGCGCCTCGCCCTTGTAGACGTTGTGCTTCACCTCGAAGCTCGAGCGCTTGATGCTCTCGATCTTCGTCTCGATGGTGATCCAGTCGCCATAGGTCGAGGGAATGTAGAACTTGGACCGCGTGTCGACCATGGGAATGCCTACGAGGCCATATTTGCGGACCAGATCCTGCTTGGAGAACCCGGCGACCTCGAACAGGGTCGACGTCGAATCGTCGAACATCGCGAAATAGCGTGGGTAGTAGACGATGTTGGCGGGGTCGCAGTCACCCCACTGGATCTGGACGTCGCGCCGGTTCACGAACATATGTTGAGCGCCTTGCTCTACAAGGTTACTTGGGCGCCATGCGCAGCGAGCCGTCGAGGCGAACCACTTCGCCGTTCAGATAGGAATTCTCGACCATGTGCAGCGCGAGTGCGGCGAATTCGTCGGCGTGACCGAGGCGGCGCGGGAAGGGGATCGCGGCGGCCAGCGAGTCCTGGGCTTCCTGCGGCAGATTGGCGAGCAGGGGTGTGAGGAACAGGCCGGGCGCAATCGTGAGGACGCGAACGCCGAACTGGGCGAGCTCGCGCGCGATCGGCAGCGTCATGCCGACGATGCCGCCCTTCGAGGCCGAATAGGCGGACTGGCCGATCTGGCCGTCATAGGCGGCAACGGAAGCCGTGTTGATGATGACGCCGCGCTCGCCTGATGCCTGTGGCTCGAGCTTGGACATCTCGGTCGCGGCAAGGCGCAGCATGTTGAAGGTGCCGATCAGGTTCACCTTGATCACCTTGTCGAAATCGGCGAGCGCCATCGGGCCGTCGCGGCCGACGACGCGTTTTGCGACGCCGATGCCGGCGCAGTTGACCAGCACGCGCGCCGGGCCATGGGCCTTCGTCGACTGCGCGATCGCGGCTTCAGCGGAGGCTGCATCCGATACGTCGCAGGTCACCGCCACACCCTTGATCTCTGCGGCTACGGTTTCCGCAAGCTTGGCATTGAGATCGAAAACCGCGACCTTGGCGCCCTGCGCCGCCAGTTTGCGCGCGGTTGCGGCGCCCAGTCCCGATGCGCCGCCGGTGACGATGGCTGCCTGATCCTTCAACAACATGGCGTTCTCCTTAGTTTCTTTAGCCGACCGATATCACACGGTCCGATGGATTGGCAGCGTAGAGCTCGTCGATCAACGCGGTGCGATGCTCCAGCACGGCGCGCTGGTTGATCGAGCCCTTATCGGTGACCTCGCCCTTGTCGATCGACAGCGGCGTATCCATCAGGATCGCGCGCGTGACCCGCGTCGAGGAGCCGGTGGCCTGGCCGAGGAAGCGCGTCAGGCGCTCGCGAAAAGCCTCCCGCACCAGGCGGTCTCGCGCGGTGACGGTGAGATTGTCGGCCGGGAGCGTGGGGTTGACCAGGCGGCAGCCGTCGAGATCGAGGACGACGAGCGCGGAGACCTCGTCACGGTTGATGCCGGCAATGACGACATCGCGCACCAGCGGCGCGCAAGCCGCAGTGAGGCGCGCGCGCAGCGGGCCGACGCTGACCCAGGTACCGCTCGCGAGCTTGAAGTCCTCGCTGACGCGGCCGTCGAAATCGAAGCCGGCGTTGAAATCGTCGGGGTCGGCGGGCTTGAGCGCATCGCCCATCTTGTAAAATCCTTCCTCGTCGAAGGATTTCGCGGTGATGTCGGGCTGGCGCCAGTAGCCGGGCATCACGTTCGGGCCCTTGGCACGAACTTCGAGCTTGCCGTTATTGGGTACGAGCTTCGCGTCGTTGCCCGAGACCGGCAGGCCGACATGACCGGAACGGCTGGTGTGCGGATTGACCGACATGAAGAACGGCGCCGTTTCGGTCGCGCCAAGGCCGGTCAGCATCGGCACGCGATAGCCTTTTTCCTTGATCGCGAGCTCGTCGAGGCTGTTCCAGACGAAGGGCGACAGCGCCGCGCCCGAGAAGAACATCGCATGCAGCCGGTCGAAAAATTTGGCACGCAGGCCCTGGTCGTCGCGCAAGTAAGGCAGCAGCGACTCGTAGCCCTTCGGCACGTTGAAATAGACCGTCGGCGAAATCTCCTGGAGATTGCGCACGGTCTCCTCGATGCCCCCTGGCATCGGCTTGCCGGCATCGAGATACATCGAGCCGCCATTATAGAGCGTCAGCCCGATATTGTGATTGCCGCCGAAAGTGTGGTTCCAGGGCAGCCAGTCGATGATGACGGGCGGCTCGTCCTTCAGGAAGGCGAGCGTCTCGCGCAGCATCACCTGATTGGCGCAGATCATGCGCTGGGTGTTGATGACGGCCTTGGGATTGCCGGTCGAGCCCGAGGTCAGCAGGAATTTTGCGATCGTGTCGGGGCCGATTTTCCCATGCACCGCGTCGAGGTCGTCATGAACAGGCGTTGCCATGAGGTCGGCGAGCAGGGTCACGTCGCGGCCGGGCACGCGGCCATAGGACGCGGCAATCTCGGTGCCGAGTGAGACATTGGCAGCGAGCGCGTCGGCGAATTTGTCGGCGTCCTCGGCGAAGACGAGGCCCGGCGTCAGCAGCTTCATCAGATAGGACAGCTTGCCGTAATCCCTCGACACCAGCGAATAGGCCGGCGACACCGGACAGAACGGAATGCCGGCATAGAACGCGCCAAAGGCCAGTAACGCGTGATCGATCGAATTGCCGGAGAGGATGACGACTGGCCGCTCCGCCGACAGCCCGCGCCGGATCAGCCCGGAGGCGATATGCCGGCTCGCGGTGAGCAGCTCCGCATAGGTGATCTTGCGCCAGCCGCGGCCGCCTTCGCGCTCCGCCATGAACACGCGATCCGGCGTCGCCGCGGCCCAGTGATGCAAGCGGTCCGTGATGCGGACGGGATAGTCGCCGAGCGGCTGCTTCGGCCGCAGATAGATCGTGCCGTCGGCACGGCGTTCGATGTCGACGGCGGGATCGCCGAACGAGATCGGCCGCAGCGGAGAATTGCTCGCGCCGCGCTCTGTGCTGGAAGAGGACGGCTGTGCACTCATGACTTCGGCTTTACCTTGGCTGTCTTGTGCTCGAGGAATTCGCGGATCCTGCGTTTTGCCTCCTTGTCGCTCTGCGCGACTGTGGCCATCAACGATTCCATGAGGAGACCGGTTTGCGGATTGGCCTCTGCGATCATCGGCAGCGCCTGGAGCACGGCGAAATTCGTCAGCGGTGCATTGGACGCGATCTTGGTCGCGAGCTCGAGCGCCTTAGGCAAGCCGTTACCTGCCTCCGTCACATATTGTGCAAATCCGTAGGATGCGCCCTCGGTCGCGCTATAGACGCGCCCGGTCAGCATCATGTCCATCATGCGCGCCACGCCGATCAGGCGCGGCAGTCGCACCGAACCGCCGCCGCCGACGAAAATGCCGCGCTGGCCCTCGGGCAGAGCAAAATAGGTCGAGGGTTCGGCAACGCGGATATGCGCAGCACAGGCCAGCTCCAGCCCGCCGCCGATCACGGCGCCCTTCAGTGCGGCAATGACCGGCACGCGGCTGTACTGGATGCGGTCGAACACCCGGTGCCACATCTGGGAGTGGAGGAGCCCGCCGGTGGCGTCGTGATCCTGCAGCTCCGAAAGGTCGAGACCGCTGGAGAAATGATCGCCAATGCCGTGAATGACGACCGCGCCGATGTCGTCAGGCAGGGACGCAAAGCATTCGCCGATTTCCAGGATGATGCCGTCGTTGAGCGCATTGCGCTTGGCCGGCCGGTTCAGGCCCACGGTCAGAACCCGGTCCACCCTCTCGATCTGAAGCAGCCCGGAGGCGCCCGCGGCAGCGGTTTCGGCGTTTCCCTGTGTCATTTGCGTCCTTGTCAGAATAGTTATGTTGTATAACGAATTCTGGAGGAGTCAATATGGGCATGTCTCGCGACGGAAGAAAGGCTCCGTCGTGACGCGGAAGGCATCGGGGCAATTGGACGGCTACCGCATCATATGCGGATGGGCCTCAAACGGCGTCGGTCATCAATTTCTTTGCAGCCTGCGCAAGCAGGCCTGAGCGCGTATATCCGTGCGCTTCTGCATATTTGTCGATCTGCTCCAGGACGTCGCTAGGCAGAGTGACATTGACGCGTACGATCTTTGGCTGGCCCTCTTTCACCGACACCAGAATGGCCACGCCCGCGCGGTTCTCGGGATTCGACATGATCGCTTCAAGTGATGAAGGCTCCGGGATCGCTTCCCCGTCCTCAGCCATGCCTTCCAGATGAAGTGCCAGCGCTTCCTCGGCCATGTCGCGTGCTTCGTCGAGTGTGGTTCCTGCGGTTACGACTCCTGGCAGATCGGGAAACGACACCCCGAAATCGCTGTTGGCGTCCTTGTGGATCAGACCGATATAATGACGCACCGCACTCACCTCAGCTTCAGGCCGGATTGCCTTTCGATGCTCTTCAACGTCCCGAGCGGGATGTCCCGCTTCGGATGAGGGACGGTCACGCGGCCCATTTTCGTCGGATGCTTGAATTGGATATGGCTGCCTTTTTGAGCCACTTGGACCCAGCCATCCCTTTGGAGAGCCGAGATAATCTCCCGGCTATTCATCGTGTGTATTTATACACATCGATAGTCCCTGTCAATGTGGGCGTTACACCACCTGATGCACGTCGATCACGACCCGGTCTGCGTGCCGCGCGGCCGACCCAACAAAGATGTGCTCCATCAGCCAGCGATACCTCTCGTGTCCGGTCTCGAATTTCGGCACGGTCCGGAAATAGATCAGCTTGGGATCGACAGGCTCGCCGCGCTTGAGCTTCTGCAACAGCTCGACGGGGCCGAAGCGCATACCCTTGTTCTCGACATAGACGATCGCGCCGTCATCGGTCTCGAAGGCGTATTTGGCCTCGAGGTCAATCAGCTCGTTGGGGCGGATGGTCTGGAAGTCGGCGCCGAACGGCAGCACCTTGCCTGATATCCCGCCCTTCACCTCGCCGCCGATGATCGGGATGATGCGGCGGACGCCGATGCCGGTTTCGCCGGCAGTGATGACGTCGCCGATTTTCGCGGTGATGGTGAAGGTGTATTTTGTCTCGAGCACCGGTGTGGTCATCGCTTTACCTCTTTAGTGCGCCATCATCCGCGTCGGCAGCCATGTCGCCAGCAACGGGAAGGCGATCAGGATCACGAGGCGCACCAGGTCGGTTGCCACGAACGGGATCACGCCCTTGAAGATCGTGGAGAAGGAGACGTCCTTCACCACGCTCTTGATGACAAAGACGTTCATGCCGACAGGCGGATGGATCAGGCCGAGTTCGACCGTCATCACGATGATGACGCCGAACCAGATCGGGTCGAAACCCAAATGCGTGATGACAGGAAAGATGATCGGCACGGTCAGGATGATCATCGCCATCGCGTCCATCAGGCAGCCGAGCACCAGATACATCACCATGATCAAGGCCAGCACGCCGTAGGGGCCAAGGCCGAGGCCGGTGAGGAATTCCGTCACCTTCTGCGGCGTCTGCGTCACCGTCAGGAAATAGCCGAAGATCAGCGCGCCGATCAGCACGGTAAAGACAGCGGCCGCGGTGCGCGTCGCCTGGAGCAGCGACGCCAGGATTTTCTCGCGATCGAGCCGGCCGGTGACGACGCCGATGATGAACGCACCGGCGGCGCCGACGCCGCCGGCCTCGGTCGGCGTGAAGCGCGGCAGGAACGGCAGGCCGTAAAGGCCGCCGATCACGAACACGAACAGCAGCACTGGCGCCCAGATGTCTTTCAGGCCGGCAAAGCGCTCGCGCCACGGCAGCACCTTGCCCTTGGGCAGGAAGTCGGGGCGGAAATAGCCGATCAGGAAGATCGTGATCATGTACATGGTCATCGCCAGCAGGCCCGGAATGATGCCGGCGATGAAGAGTTTCCCGATGTCCTGCTCGGTGATGATGCCGTAGACCGCAAGCACGGTCGACGGCGGCAGCATCGCCCCCAGCGTGCCGCCGGCCGCGATCACGCCGGTCGCAAACGACTGCGGATAGCCGAAGCGGCGCATCTCGGGATAGGCGACGGCGGAGAAGGTCGCGGCGGTCGCAACCGACGAGCCGCAGATCGCGGCAAAGCCGCCGCAGGCGCCGACGGTCGCGATGCCAAGCCCGCCGCGCAAATGTCCGACAAAGCCGTTGGCGGCACGGAACAACTCGCGGCTCATGCCGGAATTGCTGACGAAGGAGCCCATCAGCAGGAACATCGGGATGACGCCGAACGTGTAGTCGGTGACCGTGCGCATCGAGGTCTGACCGACCAGCTTCAGCGCCGGCGTTGCGCCGACTAGATAGGAGAAACCGGACACGCCGACGAGGCCCATCGCCATGCCGACGGGCACGCGCAGCAACATCAGCGCGAACAGGGAGATGAAGCCGATGACGGCGACGGCATCTGTGCTCATGATTACTCCGTCGCCTTCAGCTTGGGGTCGTGCATGTCTTCGGGATGGAAGATCAATCTGTAAGTGCGGATCGCGATCAGCAGCACGGCTGAGACGTCGCCGATCCAGGCGATCGCGAAGAACGGCCATGTCGGCATGTGCATGTCGAACGTCTGCACATTGTCCTTGTAGGTGCCGCGCACCTTGTCGAACAGCGTCCAGGTCTGCACGGTGACGACGAACAGCAGCACCAGGGTTGCGAACACGTCGATCCAGCGTTGATAGCGCGGACCGACATTACCCCAGACGAGGTCGACGGTGATGTGGGTGCCGCGATAGGAAGTCGCGGCGATGCCCCAGAAGATGAGGATGCCGAGCAGCATGCGGCCGATGTCGAAGCTATCGGGGATCGAATAGTTCAGCGTGTTGCGCAGCAGCACCGACAGGAAGATGTCGAGCGCCACGATGCCGACGAAGGCGGCCGCGATCCATTCGATCGAATCGATGACGCGGTCCATCCAGGAGCGCTTCATGGGTGGAGGGTCCTCAAGTTTGCAGGAAAACGGCGGCGGAAGGATTTCCGCCGCCGCTTCTGTTTCGGTGAAAACTATTCCGCCAGCGCGTTGTACTTCTTCAGCGACGTCTTCAGATCCGCAAGCGCGGCGTCCGGATCGGCGCCGGACTTCTTGGCGCCGTCACCCCAGGTCTTGACCAGCGGCTCGGCCGCCTTCTTCCAGGCCGCGGTCTGGTCCGGTGTCAGCTTGTAGACCTCGTGACCTTCTTCCGCCTTCACCTTGTCGATGCCGGCATCCTCGAACTTGCCCCAGTGCTCGCCGACCACACCCGCCATTTCGGTCGAGCAGTTCTTGTCGATCGCGGCCTTCTGCTTGTCGGACATCGCATCGTATTTGTCCTTGTTCATCACGAACACGAAGGTCGTGACGTAAAGCGGCGCCTCCATATGGAACTTGGTCACCTTGTCGATGCCGAACAGCACCAGCGAGCCCCAGGGGAAGGTGACGCCGTCGGCGACGCCGCGCTCGATGATGTCGCGCACTTCGGGCGCGGACGACTGCACATTGGTGCCGCCGAGCGAGGTGACGAAGTTCGCCATCGTGGCGTGTGCCGGGCGTATCTTCATGCCCTTCACGTCTTCCGGCATCACGATCTTCTTGCTCTTGGAATGGAAGGAGGAGGGCGAGTGGACGAAGGCGAGGCAGTATTTGACGTCCTTCATCTCCTTCTCGGCATATTTGCGATACCAGGCATCCAGCCCCATCGAGCCGCCTTTGGCATCCGAGATCAGGAACGGCAATTCGCCTGCGCCGATGATCGGGAAGCGGCCGGGCTGGTAGCCGGGATTGACGTAAGTAACGTCGGCGATGCCGTCGCGCGCCATGTCGTAATGGTCGAAGGCCTTGCCGAGCTGCTGGGCCGGAAACACCTTGCCCGTGATGGTGCCGCCGGAATCCTTGTTCACCGCGGCCACCCAGTCTTCCAGGGATTTTTGCAGCGGGTGCGATGCCGGTACCCAGTGCGAGACCTTCAAATCGAAGGTCTTGTCCTGCGCAAACGCAGGCGTCACGCTTGCTGCCAGCAGCAAAGCCAGACAGGCTCTTCTCATCACGCGTCTCTCCCTCGTTGTGACTGCGGGCTTCGACGGCCCGGTCTCATTATTTAACATGTTATATAATTGGCCGGCGTGTTCAAGCCGGAACTGGTACGTCATCTACGTCAGTGATGTTGCATGGATTTGTCGCTGCCCGGCGACCGACCTCCCTTTTTGCCCAACCGTTATATGTTATAATTATCGTGTGCGGATCAGCGCGACAAGCGCGCCGCGACGAAAGCCTACAGGATCGGGAGGAGCAAGTATTGCGGACAAAAGTCGCAATCATCGGGGCCGGGCCGGCCGGATTGTTGCTTGGGCAACTTCTGCACAAATACGGCATCGATAATTTCATTCTCGAGCGGCAGAGCCCGGATTACGTGCTCGGCCGCATTCGCGCCGGCCTGCTGGAGGAAGGAACGGTCGGACTGCTCGATCAGATCGGCGCCGGCGCACGGGCCCATGCCGAAGGGCTGGTCCATGAAGGCATCGAACTCGCCTTTGACGGCCGCCGTCATCGCATCGACATGAAGTCTGCCACCGGCAAGACGGTCATGATCTACGGCCAGACCGAGGTCACGCTCGACCTGATGAATGCGCGCAAGGCTGCCGGTCTCACCACCGTCTATGAAGCCAAGGATGTGCAGCCGCATGATTTCGGCGGCAGTCACCCGCGCGTAACCTGGGTCAAGGACGGTGTCACCCACACGCTCGATTGCGACTTCATCGCCGGCTGCGACGGTTTCCACGGCGTCAGCCGCGCCAGCGTGCCGGCTTCGGCTATCGAGGAGTTCGAGCGGGTCTATCCGTTCGGCTGGCTCGGCATCCTGTCCGAGACTCCGCCGGTGAGCCACGAGCTGATCTATTCCAACCACGCCCGCGGCTTTGCGCTGTGCACGATGCGCTCGATGAAGCGCAGCCGGCATTACGTACAATGTTCGCTCGACGACCATGTCGACCAGTGGCCTGACGACCGTTTCTGGGACGAACTGAAGCGGCGGCTCGATCAGGAGGCCGCCGACACCCTCATCACCGGGCCCTCGATCGAGAAGAGCATTGCGCCGTTGCGCAGCTTCGTCGCCGAGCCGATGCGCTTCGGCAAGCTGTTCCTGTGCGGCGATGCCGCCCACATCGTGCCGCCAACCGGTGCCAAGGGGCTGAATCTTGCTGCGAGCGATGCGCATTATCTGTCGAGCGCGCTTCGTGAATTCTACGACGAGAAATCCAGCGCCGGCATCGATGCCTATTCCGCCAAGGCGCTGGCGCGGGTCTGGAAGGCCGTGCGCTTCTCCTGGTGGATGACCTCGATGCTGCACAAATTCCCTGACAATGGCAGCATCGGCGCGCGTATCCAGGTCGCCGAACTTGATTACGTCACGCAATCGCAGGCGGCGATGACGTCGCTGTCGGAGAACTACGTGGGGCTGCCGTTCTAGGAAGGTGCCGCAGGGCGTAACCCACCCTACGGCTCTGTCGTTGGAGCGCCGCCCGTTTCAAACACCCGCGCAAATTCCGTTTAAAACTTTGTAATTGATGCGTCCGTCATGACCATCGCGTTCAATGGCGACAATCATTGCAGCGGACGTGAGACACTCATGACCAGTGCCGGCATCCCCGAAGGCTTCGAGCCGTTGTCCCGCAAGAGCCCCATGACCGAACCGTGGGAGCCGCTCTACGCGAAGAAAACCGACCGCGCCGTCACTATTGGCCTGTGGCTGGCACGGCCGCACACTAACGGCCGTGGCTTGATCCATGGTGGCCTGATCACCGCGCTCGCCGACAACGCCATGGGCTATAGCTGCGCCCAGGCGACGGGCTGGACCACTTCGTTCGTCACCGTCTCTTTGTCGATCGATTTCGTCGGCTCGGCCGGGATCGGGCAGTGGTGTTCGATCGAGAGCGACGTGATCAAAACCGGCAAGACGATCTGCTTCGCGCAGAGCCTGATCAAGGCCGACGGTGTCGTGATCGCGCGGGCCAGCGGCACGTTCCGCGTGGTGCCCAAGAAGGCTGAGCCTACGCGAACCTCCACTGCGTCGTCTCCACCACGAGATCAATGAACGCGCGCACCTTGGCCGAGAGCAGGCGCGAGGTCGGATAGAGGATGTGGATCGGCAGGGCCGGCTGCTCGTATTTCGCCAGCAGGATCTTCAGCCGCCCGCGCTTCAGGCCTTCGGCGGCCTGATAGGCCAGCACGCGCGTGATGCCGCCGCCGGCCTCGGCATATTGCAGGGCGGCGTCGGCGCTGTTGCTGGTGAAGCGCGGAGACGGCGTCACGTCGACATCGCGTCCGTCCTGCGCGAAGCGCCACGCTGTCGCGGGACCGAACAGGATCGTCTGATGCTCGGCCAGCGCCTCCGGCGTCTTCGGCTCGGCATGGCGCTTCAAATAGCCTGGCGCTGCCACCGTGATCCGTCGCATCTCGCCGACCTGGCGCGCGACCAAGGAAGAGTCGGCGAGATGGCCGATCCGCACCGCGGCATCGACGGCGTCCTCCACGAGGTTGACGAGGTTGTCTGACAACCTGAGTTCGCAGGTGACTTCGGGGTAGCGCTTGAGATAGTCGGTCATGACAGGGCCGACATGCAGCCGGCCGAAGCCGACCGGCGCCGACACCACGAGACGTCCGCTCGGCCGGTTGCGCTCTTCCCGCGCCGAGCCATCGGCCTCGTCAACGTCGGCGAGGATCCGCCGGGCGCGCTCGAGATACCGCGTGCCGACGTCGGTCAGCCTCACCTGCCTTGTGGTCCGTTGTAGCAGCCGCGCGCCGAGATGCTCCTCCAGCGCAGCGATCAGTCGCGTTACCGCCGAAGGTGACAGCCGCAGCTTTCGCGCTGCTGGCGCAAAGCCGCGCAAATCGGCGACGGTGACGAAGACATGCATGGCTTCGAGGCGGTCCATTTCATTATTGCATATATTGCAATGATGAAGTGTCAAGTAGGCTGATTGTTTTAACCTCTGGAAGGTCCATTTTAACCGTCGAAAAGACGCAGCAATGCGCCGGAATTTTCAGGAGATGGTCCGATGACCGCAGTTCACACCTATGCCAGCGACGTCGCCTTCACCCCCGCGGTGAAGGCGATCCAGGCGCGCAAGGGCTCGCGCGAGGCCTATGGCCGCGTCGAGCAGCGCGGCTGGCGCACCGAGGTCGATGAGAACCTCGAAGCCTTCCTCGCAGATGCCAACAGCTTCTATTTTGCCACCGCCTCGGCAGACGGACAGCCTTATATTCAGCACCGCGGTGGCCCGAAGGGCTTTCTGAAGGTGCTGGACAAGCAGACGCTTGCCTTCGCCGACTATGCCGGCAACCAGCAATATTTGACGCAGGGAAACCTGTCGGAGAATGCCAAAGCCTACATCTTCGTGATGGACTACGCCCATCGCCGCCGCGTGAAGATCTGGGGCGAGGCGCGTGTGGTCGAGGACGACGATGCGCTGATGGACGCACTCATGCCGAAGGGCTACCGGGCGCGGCCCGAGCAGGTGATCCTGTTCAAGATCGCCGCCTGGGACACCAACTGCCCGCAGCACATACCGCAGAAGTTCGACGCTCCGGATGTGGCGGCGGCGCTGGCTGCAAGAGATCAGCGGATCGCAGAGCTCGAGGCTCAAGTGGCCACACTGAACGGGCAAGCGGCTCCGGAACAGGGCTAGTCGTCGACGTCGTCCTGCGTGCGACCGAACAGGTGCACGATCCCGGGCGTCGCGATGGTCACGAACACGAAGCGCGAGAGGTGATGGGCGCCGACGAAGATCGGGTCGATGTGGAGCGTGAGCGCCAGCGCCAGCATCGCGTCCATCGCGCCGGGCGCAAAGGCGACGACGACGTCGGAGATTCTCACCTGCGTGCTGAGCGCGACGATGCCGACGAAGATCGCGGAGACGGCGATGGCCACGGCAAAGGAGCCCAGCGCGGCATTGATGTGGCCCGCCAGCGTCTTGATCCGCATCCGGGCAAAGCGGCTGCCGATCAGTGCACCGATGCCAACCAGCGCCACGCCGCGCACCCAGTTCGGCAGGCCGCCTTCGACCCAGCCTGCGCCGTGCATCACGCTGGAGGCGATCATTGCGCCGAACATCCAGCTCGCCGGAAACTTGATCAGCCGCAGCACCAGCGATGCCGCCAGCGAGGCGGCGACGAGTTCCAGAAGGTCGAGCGGCGAGGCAATCGCCGTCGTCAGCGAAGGTGCAACGGAAGGCGCGACGCCTGCGATTGCCAGAACCATCGGCAGCGCCGCGGTGAGGATGATGACGCGCATCGTTTGCACCACGGCGATGCCCGGCAGGTCGGCGCCGCGCTCGACCGCCAAAATCGAGATCTGCGACAATGCGCCGGGACTACCGGCAAGGAAGGCCGAGGTGCGGTCCCAACCATGGACGCGCTGGAGATAATAGCTCGAGCCGAAGGTCGAGCAGAAGGTGGCGAGTGCCAGCAGCCCGATCGTGAGCGGATAGGCGCTGACCTGCTCGATCAAATGGCGCGAAACGACGGAGCCCAGCGAAATACCAAGCAGCACCAGCACGGTCTGGGTCAGGAGTGGCGGGACCGAAAGCTTGCGTCCGGCGATCGCGGCGATCCCGACCGCGATCATCGATCCCGAGATCAACCCGCCCGGCAGGCCCACAGCCAGGAACGCCAGGCCGCCGGCTGCGCCGATGACGAGCGTCTCCGCGGTGCTCAAGACCTTGGCACGGCTCGGCCATTCAAAGGGAAGGGAGGCGGAGATTTGCTTCACGCCACCTTATTGCAAATCGGCGAGAGGCGCACAATTGCAGGCTCGTCATGCCGCAATGCGTGCACCTCCCGCCAAAGGCGAGGGGAGAATTGTGACGGATTTACTTCTTGTCAGCAGCGGCAGGGGCCGGCGCAGCCCCGCCCTTCGCGGTCTTGATGCACTCGGAGCGGAATTTCTTGCGCTCCTTGCCGTGCAGGCCCTTGGCGTCCGCCTGCTTCGAGCATTCGAGCGATTCGGCCGAGTGCTCCTTCGGCGCCTTCTTGTCGGCGGTCGTGGTTGCATCAGTCTTGGTATCAGCCTTGGCGGCCGGCGCGGCGGTTTGCGCGAAGGCGGTGCCGGTGGCGAACAGGGAGGCAATAGCGACGACAGCGAGGCGGGAGGCGAGGGTCATGATGTTGCACTCTTCTTGCGAGAATTGCGAAGGGGCGCAAACCTCGGCCTGCGTTGCTGAACGCGACATGAATAATCTGAACGGCGGGATCACTATATTTTTGCTCCAACCGGCATCGCTTTCTTGTCGTAAGTCGCCGGCACGCTAGGATAGCAATCCTCGTTTTGCTTCCCTGAGGGAGACCAAGGATGACCATTCAAGCCAAATTGTTGTGTGCAATTGCGGTATCGGGCGTTGCCGCGCTGGTGGCGAGCGCACCGGCCCAGGCGCTGACCTCGCAGGAGTGCAGCTCGAAATATCAGGCCGCCAAGAAGGACGGCTCGCTCGGCACCATGAAGTGGAATGACTTCCGCAAGGCCCAGTGCGGCGCCGATGCGACGCCTGCCGCTGCGCCGACCGCAGCAGCGCCAGCTGCGCCTCCGCCTGCCCCTGCGCCGACCGCGACAGCGAAAAAGGAGGCAGCCCCCGCTGCTGCTCCGGCACCGACCCTGCCGGCCGGCCCGGCGATCTTCCCGAACGCGGTCGATGCGAAATATGCCAAGGAGAGCGCCGGCAAGGCGCGCCTGCACACCTGTGTCGACCAGTACAATGCCAACAAGACCACCAACGGCAATGGCGGCATGAAGTGGATCGAGAAGGGCGGCGGCTATTACAGCGAATGCAACAAGAAGCTGAAGGGCGCCGCCTGAGCTTCGATCTGATGCGATGGCCGGAGTAAAGCTCCGGCCATTTTGCTTTAATCCAATAGTTTCTCGGCCGATTTCGCTACGAGCTGTGACCGCTTGCGCGGACCTCGCTCGACGAACAACAGGCTCTGGCCGAAGATGAAGCAGTAGAACAGGAAGGCCTGCGCCTCGGCCTCCTCGGCGGCGAGGCCGGTCGCGCGATAAAGCTCGGCGACGTGCTTGAGCCGCGCCGCATCCACGTTCGCGACCGCCGCGGCCGCTCTTTCGTCGGAGCGGGCCCATTGCCGGATCGCGAGCTCGATCGCCATGCCCTCCGGATTGAGCCGTTCCGAATAGAGCTGGATCACCGCCTTGAGCCGCTCGCGGGGGTCTTGGCCGTCGAGGCTGGTTTGCTCTGCGATTGACGCCGAACGTCCCTCCCGCCAGTGCAGCAGCATGGCCTCGAGCAGCGCGGCGCGATCGGCGAAGCGGCGGTAGAAGCCGCCTTTGGTGACGCCCAGATTCTTGGCGAGCACCTCGACCCGCACGCCCTCGACGCCGGTGCGGGCCAGCTCATTGAACCCTGCCTCGACCCAGACATCGCCCTTGCCGTCGTTCATGAAGAAGGTCTCACCAGTTCTTGATACGGTGCCGTATTGCTAACGCGGGAAGGAGTTGATACGCTACCGTATCAAAACTAAAAGACGGATACGGGCAAGGGAATGACGATGGAGCAGGAGGCGACCTATCGCGGCACGGTCTATCCCTGGCAATGCGATCATGTCGGCCACATGAACATCATGTGGTATGTCGGCAAATTCGATGAGGCCAACTGGAATCTGTTTGCCCGGCTCGGGCTGACGCCAAGCTATCTGCGCGCGTCCGGCCGCGGCATGGCGGCGGTCCAGCAGAACATCACCTACAAGCGCGAGCTGCTCGCCGGCGACATCGTCAAGATTAACAGCCATTTGCTGGAGATTCGCGACAAATCGATCCGGTTCCGGCACGACATGACCAATGCCGAAACCGGTGAGATCGCTGCAACTTGCGAGATCACCGGCGTGCACATGGATCGCAGCTTGCGCAAATCCGCAGCCTTCACTGATGCCATCCGCGAGATCGCGCTGAAATATCTCGCCGAACCGGTCGAGGCCTGAGCCATGGCCGCGTACGAGCCGAAAAACCCGGGCTATCGAGCCGCAGCGATCGCGATGTTCGAGGCACAGCCGGCGATGCGCACGCTCGGCATCGTCATCGTTCGCCTGGCGCCGGGCGAGGTCGAACTGGCCATGCTGCATTCGCCTGGATTCACCCAGCAGAACGGCTTTGTCCATGCCGGCATCATCACCGCAGGGCTCGACAACGCCTGCGGTGTGGCAGCGTTCACGCTGATGCCCTCCGAGGCCGATATCCTCACCGTCGAGTTCAAGACCACGCTGCTCGCACCTGCCCGCGGCGAGCGTTTTGTGTTCAAGGCCGAGGTGGTCAAGCCTGGCCGTACGCTCACCTTCTGCGAAGCCCGGGCGTTTGCCGAGCGAGGCGGCAAGACCACGCCGATCGCCACCATGACCGGCACGCTGATGGCGATGCTGCCGCGCGTTGCGGCGTCGCACGAACCGCGTGTGTCCGGCGCTTAGCGGCAATTGACAAAGCCCTGCGGCGCATCCCTTGATGCGTCATGCTTGCAAGTCTCAGCCTCATCCTGCTCTGCCAATTGATCGGCGAGGCCGTGGTCCGCGGGCTCGGCCTGCCGCTGCCGGGACCTGTGCTCGGGTTGCTGTTGCTTCTGATCCTGCTGCTGGCCCGCGACCGCTTTGCCTTGCTCGTGCGGGGACCGCTGCGCAATGAGCGCGTGGAGACCACGAGCAGGGGGCTGCTGGCTCACCTCTCGCTGCTGTTCGTGCCCGCCGGCGTCGGCGTCGTGCAGAAACTCGATCTGCTCGCCTCCCACGGCATTGCCATCATCCTGATCCTTGCGCTCTCGGTGGTCATCACCTTGCTTGCGACCGTCCTGACCTTCCGCCTGGTCAGCCGCCTGTTGAAGCAGCAGGACGCGCAATGAAGGACAATCCGTTCTCGCTCTGGGTCTATCTTTCGCAATCTCCGCTGCTCTGGCTGACGGTGACGCTGCTCGTCTATGCGACCACGGACGCGGTGTCGCTGGCGACTCGTCGCCATCCGCTTGCCAATCCCGTGCTGCATGCGATGTGGATCATCGGCGCATTCCTGCTCGTCACAGGCACGTCCTACGCCACCTATTTCGCCGGCGCGCAATTCGTGCACTTCCTGCTGGGGCCGGCGACCGTCGCGCTTGCCGCGCCCCTCTATGAGAACCGCAAGCGTGTGGTCACCTCCATTGTGCCTATGCTGGTGGCGCTGGTTGCCGGGTCGGTCACGGCGGTGGTGTCGATCGTGCTGCTCGCCGAACTCGCTGGGCTCCCGCGCGACGTGATCTTGTCGCTGGCGCCGAAATCGGTCACGGCGGGTGTTGCCATGGGCATCGCGGAATCCCTGCACGCGGATCCTTCGCTGGCGGCGGTCGCGGTCATCCTCACCGGCATCATGGGCGCGATCATCGTCACGCCGCTGATGAACCGCACTGGAGTGACCGATTTCCGCGCCCGCGGCTTTGCGGCCGGGCTCGCCGCACACGGCATCGGCACCGCTCGTGCGTTCCAGGTTGACGAGATCGCCGGTGTGTTCTCCGGCATCGCCATGAGCCTGAACGCTTTGGTGACCTCGTTCCTGGTCCCTTTGGTGGTCACCTTGCTGGTGCGATGACATCGCCGCCGCGACACTCTATATGACCTGTAACAATTCGCGGTTCCCGAGCGTATTTGCCGAGATGGGACCGAAATGGGGCGAGATATGGCTGGATTCAGGACTAAGGGCTTAGTGCCGACGCGCCGTGCAGCTCTGACTTTGATTGGGGCCGGCGCCCTCGCGGCCGGTGGCGTGACTTTGGCGCGCGCAGCCACCGGTGAAGAAGAAGTGCTGACCGAAGCCAAGGTGCTGCGCGATCCCGCTGTCCCCGTTGCCGGCAATCCGGATGGCAACATCAGTATCATTGAGTGGTCCGACTACAATTGTCCCTATTGCCGTAAGCTCGAGCCGGAGCTGCGCCAGGTCATCCAGGACGACGGCAAGGTCAGGCTGGTGTTGAAGGACTGGCCGATCCTCGGGCCGGTTTCGGTGACGGCCGCGCGGATCGCCCTCGCGGCGAAGTACCAGGACAAGTACCACAAGGCCCATGACGCCATGATGGGCGTCAGCTCGCGCCTGACCGAGTCGCGCATCAATGAGCTGCTTGCGTCCGCCGGCGTCGACATGGATCGTCTCAAGGGCGACCTCGATACGCGCGGCAAGGACATCGACGCGATCCTTAAGCGCAACAACGAGCAGGCCGAGGCTTTTGGCTTCAACGGCACGCCGTCCTTCATCGTCGGCAAATACCGCGTGCCGGGCGTGCTCAGCATGGCCGAGTTCGAGCAGGTCATCGCCGACGCCCGCAAGGCCAAGATGAACTGACGCGCGTTCGACACTGGTCAGGCTCAAGACGAAGGCGCCGCCGCGGTCCCGCGACGGCGCCTTGTTCACGTCTGGTCAATCGAGATTACTTCGACGAGATGCGGACCCAGTCCTTGTGCGCGCGATCGCGCAACAGGTCCCAATCGGCCTTCGCGACGTCCCAGTTCACGATGGTGCGATTGCTGGTTGCAACCTCGCCATTGGCGACGGACGACGTCTGCATGGAGTCATAGACATAGACGCCGCAACCGAGCAGCAGCGCGCCCAGGATCATTCCGAAAAAAGTCTGCATGGGGAACCCTCCGGTGTGTCGGGCGGATAACGTCGGCCCGGAGCGAATGGTTCCGCGACAGTGCGGCGCAGGTAAGGTCGGCTCGTTCACGCCCCGTTCAGCCATTGCAGCAGCTCCGCGTTGATCTCGCGCGGATAGGTGTGACTGAGATCGTCGATCTCGCGGTAGGTGACATCGGCGCCGGCGGCGGTCAGTGTTGCTTGCGTCTGCCGCGCGGTCTGCACCGGAAACATCCAGTCGAGCTTGCCGTGCGTAATGAAGACAGGAAGGCCCTGCAGCCGCGTGGCGTCGGCCATCTCCGCCATCAGCGGATGGAAGGTTGCCGACACCGGCGCGAGACGGGTGAAGGGCGAGGCGCCGTCGAGCCCACTGACGTAGCAGAAGGTGCCGCCGTCGCTCATGCCTGATAGCAACATGCGCGAGGCATCGATGCTCCAGCGGCCACGCACGGTTTCGAGGATGCGCGCAAGGTTCGGCGTGTCGGTGTCGTCGCCCATGAGTGCCCAGGTCTGTCCGGTCGCGGTCGGCGCCACCAGGATCGCACCGACGCTGCGGGCATCGCGTAGCCAGCTCCACAGAAAACCGCGGCCATTGCCGCTGCCGCCATGCAGCGCCATCACTAGCGGCCAGCTGCGATCGGGCGTGTAATATTCGGGCACATAGACCGAGAAGCCGCCGCGGCTGCCGGGTTCGTTGTGATCGTGGAAGATGCCGGTGGCTTCGCTTGCGCCGACTTCGAGCCGTGACAGCAGTTCCTCATTCTCGCGATTTGCGGCATTGAGGAAGAAGTTGCTGACCGGTGGAAACTGCACCGACAGCGGATAAAGCGCCTCTTGCGCACGCGGCACATGTCGGAGCGCGCGGAACACCGCGACGAGATCGCCATTGCCCCGCTCGACATCGCGGATGCCAGCAAAGGCTGACAGCGTCTCGTTGCAGGCGAGATCGAGCCGCTCTCGCAGTCCGGCGAATTGCTCTGGCCATTCTCCAATCGCAGCGTGCGCCGTTTGCAGCGCTTCGTCCGGCGCGCCGATCGCGTTCATGACTGAGCCGAAAGCCGGCGGATGCAAGTGCCGGGCAAAGTAGCCGAGCGCTTCCAGCGCATTGAGCAGCGGCGGCAGCACGGCCACGATGTCGTCAACGACGGCCTCGGTCATTGCCGCTTCCTTTGACTGAGTCAGTGCAACTTCGGCGCCTTCAGAAGCTTGAAGCGGTCGGTCGAGGTCACCGTGACGTCGAAGGTGACGCCCTCATGATGCGCGCTGCCTTGATGATGCACGGTGAGCGGCACGTCGACGCCGGCGGCCCCGAGCCCCCACATCTTCTTGTAGAACGCCGTCTGGCTCGTGACCTTCTCGCCGTCCACTGCAAGGATTACGTCGCCGGTCTTGAGTTCCGCGCGGGCCGCCGGGCCGTTGGCGGAGATCCCGATCACCACCACGCGATTGTCGATCTCGGTCGAATAGAGCCCAAGCCAAGGCCGTGCCGGTTTGTTGACGCGGCCGAACTTGCGGAGGTCGTCGAGGATCGGCTTCAGCAGGTCGATCGGCACGATCATGTTGACGTGCTCGGCTTTGCCGTCGCGTTCGCGCTCGAGTTGGAGTGAGCCGATGCCGATCAGCTCACCGCGCTCGTTGATCAGTCCCGTGCCACCCCAATTCGGATGGGCGGGATAAGTGAACAGGGCTTCGTCGAGCAGATATTCCCAGTAGCCGGCGAATTCCTGCTTGGCGACGATCTGGCTCGCGACCGATCGCGTCCGCCCCCCGGCGCCGCCGACCACGACGCGGTCGCCGAGCCTGGTATCGGCCGACGAGCCGAGCGGCAGCGGCTCGATGTCGAGCCGGCCGAGCGACTGCACCAGGCCGAAGCCGGTAACGGCGTCGAAGCCGAGCACATGCCCTTCCACCACGCGTCCGTCGCCGAGATGAAGCCAAACCGATTCCGCCTCGGTGATGAGATAGCCGATCGTGAGCACCAGCCCGTCATCGATCACGACGCCGTTGCCGGCGCGCTCGGTGCCGAGCGTTTCGGCACTGAAGGCATCAGGCGGGATGATGGCGTGCAGGCCGACGACGGAGGCGAGTGCACGGTCAAGGTCGAAGCCGTAGTCGCTCGCACGCGGCTGATTGGCCGGCGGCACCCTCCATTCGGTCAGAGCGGGCATGGAGTTCTCCTGGCTGACAGCATCGCCCCGCCGTGGCTGCGGAACGACGCGCGAGGCAAGCATAATTTAGGCCGGAGGAGGCCGTCTTGAAAGAGTTGACCGCAACTATTCCAGATCTCGTGACGCCAAATTCCGAAGATGACAGAAATTGTTCGCCTGAAGCCGGCAACGGTTGCCCGATTCGGCAGCGGTCGCATGGCTGGTGTCCCGCGAGGCGCTAGGCGGGCTTCGATGAAGCTGCTAACCATTGGCGCTTCGTTTGACCAAGAGATCACGGACCGTACCATGGACAACCGCAGCGACATCTGGCGTGGCATCGACACGATCAAGGGGCGTTTCATCGACCTTAGCGACAAGGTCTGGGGCATGCCGGAAGTCTGCTACACCGAGGCGCGCTCCGCCGCCGAACATCTCGCCGAACTGCGCCACCAGGGTTTCCGTATCACTGAGAAGGTGGCGGGCATTCCGACGGCCGTCATGGGCGAATGGGGCGAGGGCGGTCCGGTCATCGCCTTCATGGGTGAATACGACGCGCTGCCAGGCCTCAGCCAGGAGGCTGGAGTTGCCGAGCACCGTCCGGTCGAGACCGGCGGTCATGGTCATGGCTGTGGTCACAATCTGCTCGGGTCCGCGGCGCTGCTGGCCGCAACGGCGGTCAAGGACTGGCTTGCCGAGAACAAGGTGCCCGGTCGCGTGCGCTATTACGGTTGCCCAGCGGAAGAGGGCGGCGCGGCCAAGGCCTTCATGGTGCGCTCGGGCGCGTTCGAGGATGCCGATATCGCCATCACCTGGCACCCGCATAGTTTCTGGGAAGTCGCGGTGACGCCGTCGCTCGCCAACACCCGCGCCGACTTCATCTTCACCGGCCGCACCTCACATGCGGCGGCGTCGCCCCATCTCGGCCGTTCCGCGCTCGATGCCGTGGAACTGATGAATGTCGGCGTGAACTACATGCGCGAGCACATGCCGAGCGACGCGCGTGTTCACTACGCGCTGCTCGACACCGGCGGCATTGCGCCGAACGTGGTGCAGGCTCATGCCCGCGTGCGCTATTCCATTCGCGCCCGCGACCTTCCCGGCATGAACGAATTGGTCGGCCGTGTCAGCAAGATCGCGGAAGGCGCGGCCTTGATGACTGAGACCAAGGTCGAGATGAAGATCATCTCGGCCGTCTCCAACATCCTGCCGAACACGCCGCTGGAGCAGGCGCTGCATCGGGTCATGGAAGAGCTCGGACCGCCGCATTTCGACGACACCGACAAGGGCTTTGCCAGCCAGATCCGTTCGACGCTGACCGACAAGGACATCGCGTCGGTCTATTACGCAATCGGCATGGAGCCGACCGATCGGCCGCTAGCCGACTTCCTGGTGCCGCTCGATGCCAAGCGTAACCCGCTGGTCGGATCGACCGATGTGGGCGATGTCAGCTGGGTGGTGCCGACCGTACAGGTTCACGCACCAACGGTTGCAATCGGCACGCCGTTCCACACCTGGCAGGTTGTGGCGCAGGGCAAGAGTCCGCACGCCCACAAGGCCATGGTGCAGGCGGCCAAGGCCATGGCTGGTCTCGGCATCAAGGCGTTGACGGAGCCGGAGCTGATCAAAGCCGCGAAGGCGGATCTCACGAAGCGGACGACCAAGACACCTTACGTCTGCCCGCTGCCGGATCATGTGGAGCCGCCGCTCAATATGTCCGTGGCGTAGAATTCCATCTCGATACTTCGTCTGATCCAGAGAACAAATTTTTCGCAGTGCAACTTGGTTTCGGGCGGATTTTGACGCCGGAATGCCGAACCCTTGGGCTGCGGAACGCGATTTTGCTCAACAGACAGCCAGAAGACCGTTTGCATACGCACGGTCGCAGTTGACGCGCGGCCTATTCAGTGTGCCATCTACCGCCAGCCAAAATTAGGCGGCCGTTCTGCGGCCGCCCGCGTACATATGGGAACCAGACGGGGGACAACCATGCTGGACAAAGAACTGCGTTCGATGATCGGTGATGTGAAGGACGGGCGGATGGATCGCCGCGCCTTCATCCAGCGCCTGGCCGCTGTCGGCCTCACCGCCCCCATGGCTAACCAGATCCTCGCCATCGGCGGCGTCGCCATGGCCCAGAGCCCGTCCCCCTATCCGCCGACCAAGCGCGGTGGCGGCGGTCCGCTCAAATTGTTGTGGTGGCAGGCGCCGACCCTGCTCAATCCGCACTTCGCCACGGGCACCAAAGATCAGGACGCCTCGCGCATTTTCTACGAGCCGCTCGCGAGCTGGGATCTCGAGGGCCACCTCAATCCGATCCTCGCTGCCGAAATCCCCTCGCTCCAGAACGGAGGACTTCCAGCTGATGCCAAATCGGTGACGTGGAAGCTCAAGCCAGGCCTCAAATGGCATGACGGCAAGCCAGTTACAGCCGAGGACCTCATCTTCAACTGGGAGTACGCGACGGATCCCGCGACCGCGGCCGTGAGCGGCAGCATCTATGGCGACGTCGACAAGATGGAGAAGGTCGACGACCTCACGGTTCGTATCCTGTTCAAGAAGGTGACCCCATTCTGGGCCAACGCCTTCGTCGGGGCCTATGGCTGCATCATCCCGAAACATCTGTTCGCGGAATACAAGGGCAGCAAGTCGCGCGAGGCGCCGAACAATCTGAAACCGGTGGGCACCGGCGCTTACAAGTTCGTCGAGTTCAAGCCGGGTGACCTCGTTCGCGGCGAGATCAATCCCGACTACCATATGGCCAACCGGCCCTGCTTCGACACGATCGAGCTAAAGGGCGGCGGCGACGCGGTCTCCGCGGCGCGCGCCATCATCCAGACCGGCGAATATGACTATGCCTGGAACATGCAGGTTGAGGACGAGGTCCTGCTGCGTCTCGAGAAGGGCGGCAAGGGCAAGACCATTTATGCGGTCGGCGGCGACATCGAGTTTATCGCCATCAACTTCACCGATCCCAACACCGAGGTCGACGGCGAGCGCTCGTCGATGAAGACCAAGCATCCGATCCTGTCCGATCCGCGCGTGCGCCAGGCGCTGGCGCTGCTGGTCGACCGCGACTCGGTCAAGAAGGCGATCTACGGCCGCGCCGGTCGCACCACCGCCAATTACCTGAACGGCCCCGAGCAGTTCGTCTCCAAGAACACAAAGTGGGAGTTCTCGATCGAAAAGGCCAGCGCTCTGCTTGATGAGGCCGGCTGGAAAGTCGGTGCGGATGGCATTCGTGAGAAGGACGGCAAGAAGCTGAAACTGCTGTACCAGACTTCGATCAACGGACCGCGGCAGAAGACACAGGCGATCGTCAAGCAGGCCTGCCAGAAGGCCGGGATCGACATGGAGCTGAAATCGGTCGTCGCTTCCGTGTTCTTCTCCTCCGACGTCGCCAACCCCGACACCTATGCCCATTTCTATGCCGACCTCGAGATGTTCCAGATCCCGATGACCCAGCCGGATCCGGCTCTCTCGATGCGCCGCTACCATTCGCGCTATGTCGCGACCAAGGAGAACAAGTGGCAGGGCAACAACTTTCCGCGTTGGGTCAATAAGGACTATGACGATGCGGTCGATGCCGCCGAGGTCGAGATCGATCCGCTCAAGCGCGCGGCCCTCTACATCAAGTGCAATGATCTGATGTGGCAGGATACCGTCATGATCGCCGTCATGCATCGCCTCAAGGTCGGAGCGGTTGCCACCAATTTGCACCCTGTGATCAGCGGCTGGGCCAACGATCTCGACAACATACAGGACTGGTATCGGGAGGCCTGACGACACCGCCGAACGGATCGCTCACTCATGGGTCAATATATCCTGCGTCGGCTCTTGATTGCGGTGCCGAGCTTGCTCGGCATCTCTCTCGTGCTGTTCGTCGTCCTGGCGCTCGCACCCGGCGACCCGTTTTCGGAGTTGGCAACCAATCCGAACGTGCCGCCCGAGGTGCAGGCTGCGCTCCGTACCCAGTTTGGGCTCGACGACCCGATCTATCTCCGCTACCTGCGCTGGCTGGCGGCGATGGTGCACGGCGATTGGGGCTTCTCCTTCGTCAGCCGGGTAGACGTCGACAAGCTGATCCTGCAGCGCCTTCCCGCCACGCTCTATGTGGTCGGCTCATCGCAATTGCTGGCGTTGTTGGTCGCAATCCCGGTCGGCGTGTTCGCCGCGACACGGCCCTATTCGATCTTCGACCAGGTCGCCAACACCTTCGCTTTCGTCGGCTTCTCGCTGCCGACCTTCTTCACCGGTATCCTCTTCATCCTGGTCTTCTCGGTGAAGCTCGACTGGCTGCCGTTCGTCTACACCACCGACATCAAGGGCACCGGCATTTATTGGGTGCTTGCGCAGATCAGGCAGGCCATCATGCCGGTGATGGTGCTCGGCCTGTTCCAGGCGGCCTCGATGACCCGTTTCGTGCGCTCGGCGATGCTCGACGTCATCCGGCTCGATTACGTCACCACCGCGCGGGCCAAGGGCCTCGGCCAGAGAAAGGTGATCATCAAGCACGTCATGCGCAATGCGATGATCCCGGTGGTCACGCTGATCGCGCTGCAGATGCCGGCGGTGTTCGGCGGTGCCATCGTCACTGAGCAGATCTTCCGCATTCCGGGCATCGGCTCGCTGCTGATTTCCTCCATCCTCGCCAACGACACGCCCGTCATCATGTCCGTGACCTTCGTGTTCGCGTGTCTCGTGGTGCTCTTCAACCTGATCGCAGATGTCCTCTATGGCTGGCTTGACCCTCGCATCTCCTTCCGCTGAGCGGCGGGCCTATTCGCCCTGGCGCGAGACGTGGCGGCGTTACAGCCGCCACAAGCTCGCCGTCGTCAGCGCCTTCCTGCTTCTCGTGCTGATCTTGGCGGTTGTGGTCGGACCCTTCCTCTGGCGTGTCAAGATCAACGACATCGACATCGTGGCGGGCCTTCAGGGGCCATCGCTCACCCATCCCTTCGGCACGGACGATCTAGGCCAGGATATCCTGGCGCGCATGATCTATGGCGGTCGCATCTCACTGGCCGTCGGTCTTGCCGCGATGCTGGTGTCGGTCGTGATCGGGACGCTGATCGGGGCGCTCGCCGGCATGTCGCGCGGTGCGCTCGGGCACGCCCTGATGTGGCTGACCGATCTGTTTTTGTCGTTGCCGCAATTGCCGCTGTTGTTGCTGCTGATCTATTTGTTCCGCGATGGGCTGAAGCAAGTGTTCGGCCCGGAGGGCGGCATCTTCATCCTGATCGTGCTCGTGATCGGTGGCTTGCGCTGGATGCCGGTTGCGCGCCTGGTGCGTGCGCAATTCCTGTCGTTGCGTGAAAAGGAGTTCGTCGAAGCGGCGCGTGCGCTCGGCGCGAGCCCGGTGCGACAGGTGGTACGGCATATCCTGCCCAACGCGCTCGGGCCCGTCATCATCGCCGGCACCATCGACGTCGCGGCTGCGATCATCGCGGAATCGACGCTGTCGTTCCTTGGGCTTGGCTTCCCACCAGATACGCCGACCTGGGGTCGCATCCTCTACGACGCCAAGGATTTTCTCGACATCGGCCCGCATTGGGCGCTGTTTCCCGGCGCTGCCATCTTCATCGCGGTGGTCGCCATCAACTTCATCGGCGACGGTCTGCGTGACGCGCTCGATGCGCGGCGGGTGATCTGATGGCGCCGCTGCTCGAGATCAAGGGTCTCAAGACCCACTTCTCCACCGACGACGGCATCCTGCAGGCCGTCGACGGCGTCGACATCACCATCAACAAGGGCGAGACGCTCTGCGTTGTCGGCGAGTCCGGCTGCGGCAAGACCGTCACCGCCATGTCGATCCTGAAGCTGATCGCGATGCCGCCGGGCCGCATCGCGGCCGGCGAGATCATCTTCGAGGGGCGCGACCTGGTGCCTTTGACGAGCAACCAGCTCGACGAAATCCGCGCCAAGGAGATCGGCTTCATTTTTCAGGAGCCGATGACCTCGCTCAATCCCGTGCTTACGGTCGGCGAGCAGATCGCCGAGAGCCTGCGCCGGCACGAGGCTGTGACCAAGAGGCAGGCGCTCGAGCGTACCATCGAGATGCTGAAGCTGGTGCAGATCCCCAACGCCGAAGGCCGCGTGCACAACTATCCGCACCAGTTCTCCGGCGGCATGCGCCAGCGCGTGATGATCGCCATGGCGCTCGCCTGCAAGCCCAAGCTGATCATCGCCGACGAGCCGACCACAGCGCTCGACGTGACCATTCAGGCGCAGATCCTCGATCTGCTCCAGGACATGAAGGAGCGCTTCGGCATGGCGGTGATGCTGATCACCCATGCCATGGGCGTCGTCGCCGAAACCGCGCAGCGTGTCGTCGTCATGTATGCCGGCAAAGTGGTGGAGGAAGCTGACGTCGATGCGCTCTTCGCCGATCCACGCCATCCCTATACGCAGGGCCTGATCCGCTCGATCCCGCGCATCGATCTGGACAGCGAACACAAGACGCGGCTTGAGGCGATCGGTGGCTCGGTGCCGATCCTGATCAATCCGCCGGTCGGCTGCCGCTTCGCGCCGCGCTGCAAGTTCGCCATGGACGTCTGCGCTGCGAAGGAGCCGCTGCTGCGCGAGATCGCGCCGGGCCACCGCATGGCCTGTCATCTCGGCGATACCCAACTGGGAGGCGCGGCATGAGCGAGCCCTTGCTCCGCGTCAGTGGCCTGAAGAAATATTTCCCCGTGCTCGGCGGCCTGTTGTCGCGCCAGGTCGGCAGCGTCTACGCGGTCGACGGCGTGTCATTCTCGGTCAATCGGGGCGAGACGCTCGGCCTCGTCGGCGAATCCGGTTGCGGCAAGTCGACCACCGGGCGCTGCGTGCTGCGCCTGATCGAGCCGACCGACGGCGAGGTCGTGTTCGACGGGCAGGACGTGCGCAAGCTCGGCGGCAACGATTTGCGCGCGATGCGGCGGAACATGCAGCTCGTGTTCCAGGATCCGTTCGCCTCGCTCAATCCGCGCATGACGATCGGCTCCATCCTCGGCGAAGCCTTCACCATCCATAACCTCGCATCCAACGCCAAGGAGCGCGAGGAGCGCGTGGCCGGGCTGCTCGTGAAAGTCGGCCTCAAGGCCGAACACATGCGCCGCTATCCGCATGAATTCTCCGGCGGGCAGCGGCAGCGCATCGTGATCGCCCGCGCGCTCGCGGTGGAGCCCAAGCTGATAGTCTGCGACGAGCCGGTCTCCGCGCTCGACGTCTCGATCCAGGCACAGGTGATCAACCTGCTGGAAGACCTGCAGGCCGAGCTGAATCTCACCTATCTTTTCGTCGCGCACGACCTCTCGGTGGTCGAGCACATCTCCGACCGCGTCGCCGTGATGTATCTCGGCCGCATCGTCGAGCTTGCCAAGGCGAGCGACCTCTATCGCAATCCGCAGCACCCCTATACCAAGGCGCTGCTCTCCGCGGTGCCGGTGCCGGATCCCAAGCTGAAGCGCAACCGCATACGCCTCAAGGGGGATGTGCCGAGCCCGATGAAACCACCGTCAGGCTGTCACTTCCACACCCGCTGCCCAATCGCCCAGCCGCGCTGCGCGGAGAGCGCGCCGGAGCTGCTGGAAGGTGCGGGCGGGCATTTCGTGGCGTGTCATCTGGCGTAGTGGCTCTATGCGATCCCTACACTAGCCTTCCAGCGTGAACCCGACACGCAGCGTCACCTGGTAGTGACGCACGGCGCCGTTCTCGATGTGGCCGCGCGTCTGCACCACCTCGAACCATTTCATCTCGCGGATGGTCTTGGACGCGCGGCTGACCGCATTCTTGATCGCGTCCTCGATCGAGGTATCGGACGATCCGACCAGTTCCAGGATCTTGTAGACATGGTCCTTCTCGGCTGCGGGCATGGTGGGCCTCCCTCGGTTGCGTCGTGGCGTTTGCCGCCGCGTGGACTGTGAACAGAACGGGCGCCGGCTCCATCCGGTTCCGTCGTCCGCCATGGCCAGTATGCGCCCGTCGCGATGCGGCGGATAGCGTCCTCCTGCTGGGTGCTTTCGGTGGATTACGTGCGGGCCCGTACAACTATGCGGGTTCACCGCGCAGGCGGACCCCGGCAGGCCTGACCTCGCGCAGCAAGATCCAGAGCAGCATCGCGAGCACGGCCATGAGCGCGAAGCCGCCGACCGCCGGCGTCACATAGCGGTCCAGACCGCTCGCGCCGACGCTCTCCGCGGACAGCCGCGCTGATTGCAGCAGCCCATAGGCGTTGGCCAGCAGCAGGAGGGCGTAGATCGCGCTGCGCTCACGCGGGCTTGCGAGGGTGACAAGGTCGGGAAGCAGCAGCGCGAGGCCGATCCCGACGACCGGCAAGTCATAGTCGTAGGCGTAGGGGCTGATCATCACGGAGGCGACCGCGACGACGCCGAGCGCGAAGCGGGGGGACGGTCCGCGGACAATCGCGAGTGCGACGGCGACAAGCGCCGACGTTGCCATCGCCATCTGTCCCCAGAACGCTCCGGCCGGGGGGAGGCCCGCATTGAACAAGGCGGCATAGGCCGAGATCATCCGAAACAGCTGATAGCGGCCGTCCTCCAGATAGCTCGCGGCTTCGCGGATGCTACCGAGCCAAGCCATCCAGATCGGTGGGCCGAAAGCGAGCGTGCAGACGAGCGAGCTCGCGACCACAACGATCGCAGCGCTCAACACCGCCGGCCATCGGCGGGTCAACAACATGTAGATGCCGGCGGCAACCGCCAGATGCGGCTTGATGACCATGATGCCGAGCGCTGCGCCCGATAGCACCGGGCGTCGTTCCGCATTGATGCAGATCAGGCCGATCAGCGCACCGGTCAGGAGGCCGTTCTGGCCGATGCTGATCGTGATCGCGATCGCCGGAAAGAAGACGACGAGCACCAGCGCAAAGTTGTTTCCGGCGATGGCGCGCAGCGTCATCAGATAGGCAACCAGCGTGACCGCCGTGAAGAGAAAATAGGCGGTCCAGCCCGGCAGGAATGCGAATGGCGAAAGCAGCAGATCGAATTGCGGCGGGTAGGTCCAGGGCATGACGCCGGTCGTCCCGCCGGCCGCTGCCATCTGCATCTTCGTGAACGCGGCGAACTGGTAAGTCAGGTCGAGATCGCCGAGCCAGATCCGCTGCGCGACAATATGGAAGGCAGAGAAATCCGCGGTCTGGCCGCCGTACCAGAGACCGCCTTCGAAGAAGCGGAAGGTCTTGAAGCCGAGAATGGCCAGCAGTAGCAGGAGAATGACGCAGACATAGATCGTGCGCTTTTTCGGCGAGGCCTGGATCTGCTCCAGGGTTGCGGTGAGCATTGGTGACGACCTTGGGACCGAGATAGTGGCCTGCGCCTCTGCCGCCCAGATTGCCGAGCGAGCCTTAAAGGACGGTAACGAACGCACAACGATTTGGGCGGCGGCGGTTCCCCTGGGTTTTTCGGATTCGCACGGCTGAAATCCGGAAATGGCCAGGGGGCGGGCCATCGGGCTTGCCCGCCCGAAAGCGGAGCGGTTAACTTCTCTGCGTTTCCCGGAATCGAATGTGCGGTGATGATCGACCGTTGGACGAGGAGCGCTTTGGTCGGGATCGGATTGCTCGCGGCATCAGCCCCAGGTGTCGCGCGGGACGACCTCGGTGACGCGCCCGGCACGATGTCGCTGCAAGTGACAACCGATCCGTCCACAATCGAATGCCGCAGGCTCGAGACCGTCAATCCCACCTCGCTGATCTCCCTGCCGCTGCGGCGGACATTCAACGAGGATTTCGACGAGCATCCGCTATCGAACGGGCGCTGGGTGCCGCATTACGCGGGCGGCGCGGCCTGGCCCGAAGCACGCTATTGGGGAGGCGCCGGCTCCGACTTCAAGCGCAAGACCAGTGCAAACGGCGAGCAGCAGATTTATGTCGATCCGCGCTATGCCGGGAATGCGGGGACGCCACTCGGACTCGATCCGTTCAAGGTGAAGAACGGCGTTCTGTCGATCGTCGCAAGCCGCACCCCGCCGGATTTGAAACCGGTGCTGTTCAACAACGAGTACATCTCTGGCGTCCTCACCACGCAGGGCACTTTCTCGCAAAAGCACGGCTATTTCGAGATTCGCGCCAAGCTTCCGGTCGGTCATGCGGTGTGGCCGGCGTTCTGGATGCTGGCGGACGATGGCGGCTGGCCGCCCGAGGTGGATGTGCTGGAAGGCCGCGGCGAGCGGCCCGGCGACATGGTGATGACGACGCATTGGCGGATTCCGTCGACCCAGAAGATCGAGTCCTGCGGCTTTGATTTTGCGGTCGGCGACGCCTCGTCGACGTTTCACGATTACGGTGTGCTGTGGGAGCCGGATCGTCTGGTCTATTTCATCGACCGCAGGCCCGTGTCCGACATCAAGGTACCGATCGGCTTCGACGATCCCATGTATATGATCGTCAATCTCGCGATCGGCTCGAAATTCTTCATCGGCGTCGGCCCCGTCGATGCGGAATCGCCGCCGAGCGTTGCGTTCGAGATCGACCGGATTTCCGCCTATCAGATCGATCTGGAACAGGCGCGGAGGTGATGGTGCCGGCTTCTCTCTCGCGCCGTTCCTTTGGCAAGCTCGCCGGCGTTGCGGCGCTCGGCCTGACGACGCACGCCGACGCGGCCGAAAGCACGGCGGTTGGATCCGCGCCGTTTCCGAAGGATTTTCTGTGGGGTACGGCGACCTCGTCCTATCAGATCGAAGGTGCCGTCGCCGAGGACGGCCGAGGCAGGTCGATCTGGGATACTTTCAGCCACACCCCCGGCAAGATCGAGGACGGCTCTACGGGCGATCGCGCCGTTGAGCACTTTCACCGCTACAAGGACGACGTCGCGCTGATCAAGGCGCTCGGTGTCAAGGCCTACCGCTTCTCGATCGCGTGGCCGCGGGTGTTTCCGGACGGGGTGGGCCAGCCCAATCCAAAGGGCCTCGATTTTTACAACCGCCTCATTGACGAGTTGCTCGCGAACGGCATTGAGCCCTATGCCACGCTCTATCATTGGGACCTGCCGCAGGCGCTCCAGGACCGCGTCGGTGGCTGGCAGTCGAGCGACACGTCAAAAGCTCTTGGCGACTACGCCGCCTATGTCGCGGAGCGCTTGACCGATCGGGTGAAGAATATCTTCACCGTGAACGAGGTCGGGCGTTTTGTGAATTTCGGCTATGGCTGGGGTATCGACGCACCTGGTCTCAAGCTCCCGGCCGCACAGCTGAATCAGGCTCGCCATCACGTTGCGCTCGCGCACGGTCTTGCCGTGCAGGCGGTGCGCGCCTCAGGGCGCGCCGGTACCCGCGTCGGCGCGGCCGAGAACATTGCGGCCTGTGTGCCGGCGATTGCCACGCCCGAGAACATCCGCGCCGCCGAAATCGCGACCCGTGAGCTCAATGCCGGTTTTCTCGGGGTGGTGCTCGAAGGCAAATACACCGACGGCTTTCTCGCCTATGCCGGCGCAGACGCACCGAAGTTCACGCCTGAGGAATTGAAGATCATCGCCACGCCGAACGATTTCGTCGGGCTGAACATCTACGCGCCGCAGTTCTACGTCACCGCCTCCGACAAGGCGCCGGGCTTTCACGTGCTGCCGTTCCCGACCTCGTTCCCGCACATGAATTCGGAATGGCTGCGGATCGGCCCGGAGGTGATCTACTGGGCGCCGCGCATCGCCGCAAAAATCTGGAACATCGAGACCATCTATATCAGCGAGAACGGCACTTCGTCCGAAGACAAGATCGCCGCCGACGGCCAAGTCTACGACCTCGATCGCATCATGTTCCTGCGCAACTACCTGACCCAGATGCAGCGCGCGATCGCTGAAGGCGTGCCGATCCGCGGCTACTTCCTGTGGAGCCTGATGGACAATTTCGAGTGGATTTTCGGCTACGGCAAGCGCTTCGGCCTGTACCGGGTCGATTTCGAAACGCAGGCACGGGTGCCGAAGCTGAGCGCGGCGTTCTATCGCGACGTGGTGGCAAGGAACGCGATCGGCGTGTGATTCGCGCCAGCCCCTACGGGTCCAGCTCCGTATCCCAGTAGAGGTAGTCCAGCCAGCTGTCGTGCAGATAGTTCGGTGGAAACAGGCGGCCGTTGCGGTGGAGCTGGTGCACGGTCGGCGCGAAGGCGCTCTGGCGTGGAAACATCTTGGCCTGCGCGGGCGTGAGATTGCCCTTGCGCAAGTTGCAGGGCGAACAGGCCGCGACCACGTTCTCCCAGGTGGTCTGGCCGCCCTTGCTGCGCGGGATGATGTGATCGAAGGTGAGGTCTTCAGGCGAGCCGCAATATTGGCAGGCGAATCGATCGCGCAGGAAGACGTTGAATCGGGTGAAGGCGGGGTGGGTGGTCGGCTTCACGAAGGATTTGAGCGAGACCACGCTCGGCAGCTGCATTTGCAGCGTCGGACTGTGAACCGCCTGATCGTAATGCGCGACGATATTGACGCGATCGAGGAACACCGCCTTGATCGCGTCCTGCCACGACCACAGAGACAGTGGGTAGTAACTCAGCGGCCGGAAGTCCGCGTTCAGGACCAGCACCGGCCAACTGCCTTGCGAGACATGTGCGTTCAAGTAACGCTCCCGGCCTCCAATATACGCTGCGAAGCAGCAAGCATTGACATACTACATGCAGCGTGACGGGATTGTGAAGCCCGTTGAGCGACTTATTCAGACGCAAGCAATACGGCGGCGGGGTGGCAAACGCTCAAAAACGCCGCGATTTGGGAGCTCGAAATGGGGCGGGGCACCTGCGGGCCCAGGCGCCGCTCCAATAGCGGATGTGGACCTTGCCGGCTCAACTATTCCCGCACCCGCTCCAGCTTCTGCAAGCACCGCGTCGCGCGCACCACGGCCGGCATCTCCTCATTGGGGAAGCTGGTCGTCCAATTGGTGACGCCGACTTCGCCGACATAGATGTCGCCCCGCGAATCCAGCGCGAGGCCGTGCGGCGCCAGGAACTTGCCGGCTGCAACGCCCGGACCCGCTTCGCCGCCGAGCCGGGCGATGCGCTTGCCTTGCGCATCGACGATCGAGAGCCTCGGGCCGAGGTTAGGCACATTGCGGTTGATGTCGAGGCCGGGGCCGAGCTCGCCGATCACGAAGGTCGGACTTTTGGCTCCGCCACAACAGCACAGCGCGCAGGGCCGGTGCAGATTGTTCCACTGGGTCTCGTATTTGCCCTCGCCGTTGAACACCTGCACGCGATGGTTCTCACGGTCTGCGACGTAGACCCAGCCGTCGGCATCGGTAGCGATGTTGTGCACGATGTTGAACTGGCCCGGATCGGTGCCGGGCTCGCCCCAGCTTTTGATCAGCTTGCCGTCCGGCGTGTATTTATGCACGCGCGCATTGCCATAGCCGTCGGAGACGTAGATCTCGCCTTTCGGCGACAGCGCGGTGTGGGTGCAGCGGTGAAAGGGTTCGCCGCTCATGAACGGCGCAGGCTTCCTGGGGATACCGATCGTCAGCAGCACCTTGCCGTCGGTGGTGCATTTGCGCACGGTATGGTCGCCGTCGTCGGTGCAGTAGAGATTATCGTCGGCATCGATGTGCAGGCCGTGCGCACGCGAAAACAGACCTTCGCCGAAACTGCGCAGGAAATTGCCCTCGCGGTCGAGCACCACCATCGGGTGTTCGCCGCGGTTGAAGACATAGACGCGGTCCTTGCTGTCGACCGCGACAGAGGCGACGTCGGTGAGCTGCCAGCCGTCGGGAAGCTTTGCGAAGTTTTCGACGACACGGTAGCGGTGCTCGCCGGTGCCGAGAATGGCTGGCATGGATGGTCTCTCCTCTTGTCATCCCGGGGCGCGACGCAGTCGCGAGCCCGAAATCCATTGTACGGCATAACCAGTGGATCGATGGATTCCGGGTTCGCGCTGTGCGCGCCCCGGAATGACGACTGTGGTCACGCTGTTCCCACATCACGCCCCAAAATCCCTTCCTCGATCGCCTTGATCTGAAGCGCGAGGAATTTCGAGTTGATCCGGCACTGTGCGAGGCTGCCGGCGATGAACCACAGGCCGGGTTGCTTGGTCCGAACGTACATGTTGCGTAGCTCATAGCCGTTGCCAAAGCCCCAGACCGGGCCGACGCGGTCGGCGATGGCCTCGCCGAACAGCTTTCGCACGAGGTATTCCTGCGGCTTGTAGCCTGTGGCGAGCACGATCAGATCGGCGGCGATGCTCGTGCCGTCCTTCATTCGCGCCCCGTCGGCCGCGAAGCTTTCGATGTCCTCGAACTGCTTCAGCTTGATTGCGCCCTCGACGATCAGGTTGGAGCAGCCGACGTTGAAATAATAACCGCCGCCGCGGGTGAGATATTTGAACTGCCAGCCGGTGCCCGCCTCGCCGAAGTCGAGCTTGAAGCCGACGCGGCGGAGGCCGTCGAGCAGCTCCTTGTCGAGCTCTTTCGACTGCTCCGTCAGCATCACATGGGTCTTCTTCGCGAGCGGCGTCGGCATCGAGGCTGCGATCAGATCGTTGTCTTCCAGCGTGCCCTCATTGTAGGTCGCGTAGGCCAGCTGTGCCGACGGTTCGATATTGGTGACCAGCGTCGGCGAGCGTTGCACCAGCGTCACTTCGGCGCCGCTGGAATAGAGATCCTGCGCGATGTCGTGGCCGCTATTGCCGGTGCCGATGACGATCGCGCGCTTGCCGGTCCAGTTCTCGCCGTCCTCGTAGCGGCTCGAGTGCACGAGCGTGCCCCTGAAACGATCGAGCGTCGGAATGTCGGGGATGTTGGCGATGCCGCTGACGCCGGTCGCCATGATCACATGGCGCGGATGCAGCGTGCGCTTGTTCCCGTCGGCACGGCGCAGTGTCACCGTCCATTGGCGCTTGGCCTCGTCATAGGCGCCGCCTTGGAACTCGGTGCCGGTCCAGAAGTTCAGCTCCATGGCGTCGACATAGGCTTCGAACCAGTTCGCGAGCTTGTCCTTGGGGATGTAGGTCGGCCAGCTCGGCGGGAACGGCATGTAGGGCATGTGATTGACCTGCACCTGGTTGTGCAGGGTCAGCGCGTGATAGCGCTTGCGCCAGACGTCGCCGATCCGCGCTCCGCGATCGACAATCAGCGTGTCGATCTGCAGCTGCTTCAGCCGTGCAGCGATCGCAAGCCCGGCCTGGCCGCCGCCGACCACAAGCACTGTAGGATCGCGATCGGCATAGTCGCGCGAGGCGTTACGCAAATCGAGCCAGTTTGGTCCGCGGAAGTCGCGCGAATAAGCCTGCCCCCGCGGCCGTGAGGTGCCGAGCTGCTCTTCGAACCCTTTGAGCTCTTCGAGCGCTGTCAGCAGTGTCCAGGCCTTCAGCCTGTCACCGTCGGCGGTGTCAGGCGCGAGCCGTACAATGCCGCTGCCACGGCCGAGCGCGGTTTCGAAACTGAAGATCGCTTCGATGGTGTTGGTGCCAGCCCGCGTGACCCAGCGCGGCGCCGCGCGGTTGGGCGCGATCTTGAAATTCGTCGGCACCGCCTTTGGCGCGAGCGCGATCAGCGCTTGCACGACTGTATCGCGGCCCGCAAATGTCTGCAGGTTCCAGCTCAGCGCCAGCACATCGCGCCAAAAGCTGTCGGTGAGGAAGAGGCGGTCCAGCGCAGCGCCAACAGGCTTGCTCAGCGAGCCCTCGAATTCATCGAGCCAGGCCTGCGCGGAGACAGCGATATCCTTCGTGCGATCCAGCATGCGCAACCTCCCTTGAGAAGAACGCTATACTGGATCCGGCCATGTCAAAAGCGCTTTACCCGAGCAGCGTGAGCATGTGGCCCTGCTCAGGCGGAATGCGCCCCTTCAGCGTGTCGAGATAGACCTGCCGCACGGCGTCGGGGCCGCAGCTCTCGACCACGCTCAGGCATCGCTCCAGCATCGGGGCGAAGCTCGACCATGCCGCGCCGAAGCGCTGCTCGATGCCACCCGGGCCCCATTCCTTGGCGCGCTTGCGGATCTGGTCGGGGGCAAAGAACCAGCGCGGCTTTGCGCCGGGCAGCACGCCTTCATCCGCGTCAGTCGCGCGATGCGTCAATCCGACGCGCACGGAGCATTTCATCTGGTCGCCAAAATGCTGGTGCAGTCCGGCGCGGAGCGCGCTGTTGCCGGCCATATCGACGAAAGCGACCGGTGCATCCGCCGGCAGCGATTGGATGCGATCATAGGTGACGACCTCGTCATAGCAGCCGAGCGAGGTGACGAAAGCGGTGTTGCCGGCAGAGGTCAGTCCAATCACCTTCCTGCCGCGCGTATGCAGGAGATGGCTGAGCCCGAATGCCGTCTTGCTCGAGGCGCTCGACAGCAGCACTGCGCGTGCGCCGAAATCGTCATTCTCGGCGAGGAAATCATCGACCAGGAACGACAGCATGAACAGCGGCCGCAGCAGCGCCTGGTAGTCGCCCTGCCTGCCGGCATAGGCAGGATCGCCGCTGACGCGCGCATAGGCATTGTAGACCGGCGCTACGCCTTGTCGGTGCGCGGCGCCGTCGCGCAGGCCGCGCTTGCTGACGTCGGTGGCCTCGATCACGAGATGCGTCGCCATCGGGAAATAGCCGAACAGGCGCTCGCCCACGGCGACACCGGGGTGTTTCGAGGCGATCACCTCGCCGAAGCCCCACACCGGAACGTTGCCGAAGCCGCTTGGCGCGGGAAACAGCTGCCAGTATTTCAGCTCGTCGCCGAGCACGGCATAGGTGATGTTGTTGGCAGTGAAGGCGAAGCGATCGACTCGCACGAGCAGCACATCCTGTGGCAGCGCGTCGGCTGCGGGAAGCGTGGTCGCGATCGTCTTGCAATTTTCCAGATCGTCTCGTGCAACGATGAAGTCAGTGGCTGTCATGTTGTCGATCCTCCGGTCCGCGCCGGCACCTCATGGGACATGTGCGGGCCGTTTGCAACCGCAACATAGTTTTAAACGCCGTTCGCTCGCGTTTCGCCAGGCTCGCCTTTTGAACCGTTCGCCCAATAGGGATCGCGCAGCTTGCGCTTGAAGATCTTCCCGGTCGCCTCGCGTGGCAGCGTGTCCATGAACTGGATCTGTTTCGGTACCTTGAAATTGGCTAGCCGCTCGCGCAGCCAGGCCTGCACGTCCGTAGCGGAGAGTTGCGCGCCGAGTTCGGGCTCGATGCAGGCGCACAGCCGCTCGCCATATTCGGCGTCAGGGATGCCGAACACCGCGCAGTCGCGGACCCCTTCCATTCCGATCAGCACGTTCTCGATCTCTGCCGGATAGATGTTGACGCCGCCCGAGATCACCATGTCGCGCTTGCGGTCGCACAGGAACAAATAGCCGTCTTCGTCGAGATAGCCGACATCGCCGACGCTGACGAGGCCGTCGCGGCCGGCCTCGGCCCGCGCCTGCGCCTTGCCGTGATAGTCGAAATCCGGCACCGCGGTTTGGCGCATGTAGATCTCGCCGACCTCGTTCACGCCGCAGGGGGTGCCGTTGTCGCGAAAGATCTTGACGATGCCGCCTTCGATGGCGCGGCCGACCGTGCCGGGCTTCTTCAATGCCTCCTCGGCCGAGTGCCACACCGGGATTCCGGTCTCGGTCGAGCCGAAATATTCGTTGATGACCGGCCCCCACCACTCGATCATGGCGCGCTTCACCTCGGGCGGGCAGGGCGCAGCGCCATGCACGACGAAGCGCAGCGAGGAGAGATCGTAGCGCTGTCTCACCGGCTCGGGCAGCCGCAGCAGGCGGACGAACATCGTCGGCACCATGTGGATGTGCGTGACGCGGTGACGCTCGATCAGCACCAGCAGCTCTTCGGGGTCGAATCGCGGCTGCAGGATGATGGTGCAGAAGCTGCGGAACGCCAGCATGCCGTAGGAGTGCGGCGCCGAGTGATACATCGGGCCGTTGATCAGCACGACCTGCTGCTCGCGCGACTTGATGCCGTAGGCGATCGCGCCGACCCGTTCGGAGGCCGCCGCCTGCTCGGGCTGCATCGGCATGCGCCGCACGCCCTTCGGCATGCCTGTTGTGCCCGACGTGTAGATCATCGCCGCGGCGCGCCGGGGCGGCTCCCGGCTTTCCGCATGCTCGTCACGCCAGCGGTCCCAATCGGTCAATCCCGCCGGGACCTCGGTGAGCTCAGCAGGAATCTCGAAGGTCGCCGCGAGCTCGGGCGGTGTCGCCACGACGAGGAGGCGAACGTCCGCCGGAATGCCCGAGCGGATCTGCGGCAGCAAGTCGGCATGGCAGACCAAAATCTTCGCGCCGCTGTCGGACAGGATGTAGCGGACCTCGTCGGCCTTGAGATGCCAGTTGATGGGCACCACCGGGCTGCCCAGCGCAGCGGAGGCGGCGACCACCTCGAACAGCGCAAAATCGTTGCGCAGCATCATGGCGACCGGCGTGCCCTCGGTAAGACCAAGGGCCCGGAATCCACTCATCGCCCGTTTGATGCGCGGCTGGATCTCGTCGTAGCCGATCCGGCGATCGCCGCTAATGATCATGGCGTGTCCTGTTTCCAGTGTCGGCTTAGCGGTCGTCGAGCACGTCGCCGAAGCCGACCCAGCTCTTGCCGTTGAAGCGGCGCAGCTGAAGCTGCTGGAACGGCAGATAGTCGTCCGGACCGGTTGTTACGCTCATGCCCGGCAGCTTCAGATCTTTGAGTGAAGCCGCCTGGCGCATGATGTTGTCGCGGCCGACGTCGTCCTTGCAGGCTCTCAGCACCGCCATCAGCAACGTCGCGTAATGGTAGCCGGCAGCGTAGTTGGAGTTGGAGAGATCCGCATTCGGCATGTACTGCTTCATGAAGGCGAAATATTCCTTCACGCCGGGATCGTCGGCCCATTGCGGGTCCATCGTGTCCTTCTGGTTGCTCGACGAGATCAGGCCGATCGCATTGTCGAGCCCGGCCGGCTCCAGGAACGAGATTGACGAGGCCGAGGTCGGCACGAAGAACAGCTCGGGCTTCCAGCCGATCTCGGCGACGCCCTTGACCAGTTGCGATGTGAACTTACCGAGCACGACCCCGAACAGCACGTTGGCGCCGGAGGCTTTCAGCGTCGAGAGCTGCGAACTGATCGTCGGCGCGCTGGTCTCGTAGGTCTGCTCGGCGACAATCATGCTCGCGGCCTTGTCGCCGAGCGCCCGCTTGAAGCCGGCGACATAGTCGCGGCCGAAATCGTCGTTCTGGGACAGGATCGCGATTTTCGCGTCCGGCTTGGTCCGCAGCACGTGCTTGGCATAGACCACGCCCTCGGACTCGTAGGCGGCCATGCCCGGCATGGTCCATGGGTATTTCTGCGGATCGGCCCATTTCGTGGCGCCGGAGAGCACGAACAGCTGCGGCACCTTCTTGCCGTTGAGATAGCGCTGCACGGCGCTGTTGGTGGCGGTGCCGAGTGAGCCGAACATCATCAGCACCTCGTCCTGCTCCACCAGCTTGCGGGTCTGTTCGACGGTCTTCGGCGGCGAATAGGAGTCATCCAGCGTGATGAACTTGACCTTGCGGCCGTTGATGCCGCCTTCGGCATTGACCTTCTCGAAGAACGCCTCCTGGGTCCTTCCGATCGCGCCGAAGCCGGACGCCGGCCCGCTATAGGGCAAGGTCTGCCCGATCCGGATCTCGTCGCTGCCTTCGGCACGAACCCTCGGCGCGGCGAGCGTCAACAGAGACAGGGCGATCAGTGCGGCTGCCAACTTCATGATGTCCTCCCGTTCTTTTCTTTCTGGTCCCTTCGGAACGTCAGGCGCTGGCGCGCATCAGGAAGTCCTGCCGCGCCTGATGGAACTCCGCCTTCATCCGCCCGACGAGCTCCGCGACATCAGGCACGTCGGTGATCTGGCCGATGCCCTGGCCGGACCCCCAGATGTCGCGCCAGGCCTTGGACTTCATGTTGCCGCCGGAGCCGAAATTCATCCTGGTCTTGTCGGCAACGGGCAGATTGTCCGGATCCAGGCCCGCAGCGGCGATGGAGGGGCCGAGATAATTGCCGTGCACGCCCGTGAACAGGTTGGTGTAGACAATGTCGTGCGCGGCATGCTGCGTCAGCGCGGATTTATAGGTCTCGGCGGCATTGGCCTCTTTGGTCGCGATGAAGCGCGTGCCCATATAGGCGAGATCGGCGCCCAACGTCAGCGCCGAGGCAATGGCAAAGCCGTCGCTGATCGCACCCGAGAGCAGGATCGTGCCGCCGAACCATTGCTTGACTTCGCGCACCAGCGCGAAAGGCGAGAGCGTGCCGGCATGCCCGCCGGCGCCGGCGCAGACCAGGATCAGACCATCGACGCCCTGTTCAGCCGCCTTGCGAGCGTGCTTGACGTTGATGACGTCGTGGAACACCAGCCCGCCATAGGAATGCGCGGCGTCGACGATCTCGGCCGGCGGCCGCAGCGAGGTGATGATGATGGGCACGCGGTGCTTCACGCAGGTCTCCATGTCCTGCATCAGGCGGTCGTTGGAGGCATGGCAGATCTGGTTGACTGCGTAAGGCGCGACCTTCTTACCCGGGTTGAGCGCGCGATACTCTCCGAGTTCGTCCTCGATCCGGCTCAGCCATTCGTCGAGCTTCTCGACCGGTCGGGCGTTGAGCGCCGGAAACGAGCCGACCACGCCGGCCTTGCACTGGGCGATCACCAGCTCCGGGCCGGAGACGATGAACAGTGGCGAGCCGACCACGGGCAGCTCGAGCGAATCCTTCAAGAGAGTAGGCAATGCCATCATGTCCTCCCGGACCACGCGATCGCGCCCGGGAGGCGGATGGCGAAGCGTTTCCTGTTGATTTGCCGCACGGGCGGGGCTCGCCGCGTCCTTTGCGGATTTGCCGCCATCATAATGGCTGGACAGCGCGCCCGGGGCGTTCAATATTGAACGGTTAACTATTCAGATTTGAACAACAAAGCCGCCGCTATGGACTGGGACCTTTGCAAGACCTTTGTCGCGGTCGCCGACACCCGCAGCTTCACCGCGGCGGCGCGCCGGCTGCGCACCAGCCATCCGACGGTCAGCCGCAAGATCGCGGCGCTCGAGACCCAGCTCGGCACCCGATTGGTGGCGCGCGCGGCCGACGGCCTGGCACTGACGGCGGAAGGGCGGACCTTGCGCGAGCACGCCGAGGCGATGGCGGCCGCGGCGTTGCGGGCGGAGAGCGCGGTCGCGGCGGGCGGGCACAAGGCGCGCGGCACCGTCAAGCTGTCGATCGGCGCGACGTTGGCCTCGCATTGGCTGATGCCGCGCCTGCCGGCCTTCCTGCGCGCGCACGATCACATCCAGCTCGAGGTCATCACCCATCCGTTTCCGGCGAGCGTGCGCCGGCGGGAGGCGGACGTGGTGCTGCGTCCGTTCGACAGCGGCGAGGAGAATCTGGTTGGCCGCAAGATCGGCCGTCTCGGTACCGGGTTCTATGCCTCGCGCAGCTATGCCGCCAGCAGGCCCCTGCCGGAACGGCGCAGCGACTGGAAGGAGCACAGCGTCATCGGTTTTGCCGACCGGGACTCCAATGCGCAGCTGGCACGGTGGAGCGACGTCATCACGGGGCAGGCCAAGGTGGTGATGCGCTGCTCGTCCCAGGGCGACATGCTGGCAGCAGTCCGCGCCGGCATCGGAATCTCGGCGCTGTCGTGCTTCGTTGCCGAAACCTATTCCGACCTCGTGCGGGTCGCCCCGCACAAGCTCGCTAGCGTGGCCGATCTCTGGCTGCTGGCGCATCCCGATCTCGTCGAGTTGCCGGCGGTGCGCGCCGTGATCGACTTCGTCGCCGAATGTGCCCGGGTCGATCGCGCTTTGCTGCGCGGTTAATTTGATCCCGCAAGCACACCTTCGCGCTTCTTCACCGCGCGGTAGTAGCTCCACCACAGATGTGCGGCTGCGCCACGCAGCGGGCGCCAGGGTTCGGCCAGCGGCGCCATCTGCTTTTCCGTCGGCCGCGCCTTCAGGCCGAGGCCGATCTTGATGCCCTCCTGCACTGCGAGATCGCCGGCGGGCCAGGCATCGCCATGGCCGAGGCAGAACAGCAGATAGACATCGGCCGTCCATGGTCCGATGCCGGGCAGCGAGATCAGCGTGTGATGCGCGGCATCGGCGTCTTCTTCGCCGAGGACGTCGAGGTTCAGCCGCTCCGCGATGATCTCGCGCGCCAGATGCTTCAGCGTCTTGATCTTGGCCGCGGAGAGACCAAGTCGTCCCAGCCGGTCGGTGCGGGCGCGGCGGACCGCCTCATGGTCGAACGGATCGAACGCCGCCGACAGCCGTCCCCAGATCGCCGCCGCGCTCGCGGTCGAAAGCTGCTGACCGCAAACGATGTGGGCCAGGCCTGCAAAGCCCGGCTCGCGCCGCCGCAACGCCGGCATGCCCGCGATTTCGAGCACACGCTTGAGGCGCGGATCGCGCTTGACCAGCGTGTGAACAGCCTCTTCGAGGTCGGACTGGGTTTCGAGGTGGATGGTCATGGTGACACCGGCGAACTCTTTCCACGTCATGGCCGGGCTTGACCCGGCCATCCACGTCTTTCTAACCGCGCGTCATTATTAGCATGAGCGCGGAAATCGTGTTCATTCGCGACCTTGACACGGTTGGCAAGTCGCACCGAAGAACGTGGATGGCCGGGACAAGCCCGGCCATGACGAGTTTCAACTGATGCCGCCACCCGTTTTCCGATTTGCCCCGAGCCCCAACGGCCACCTGCATCTCGGCCACGCCTATTCCGCGCTGCTGAACTTCGATCGCGCGCAGGAAACCGGCGGGCGGCTGTTGCTGCGCATCGAGGACATCGACGCGACGCGCTGCCGGCCGGAGTTTGAGGCAGCGATCTACGAAGACCTCGCCTGGCTCGGGATTAAATGGGAGACGCCGGTACGGCGACAATCCGAGCATCTCGCCTGTTATCGCGCCGCGCTGGACAAGCTCTCCGCGCTCGGTCTCGTCTATCCCGCCTTCGAAAGCCGCGCCGAGATCGCAAGGCTCGTGGCCACGCGCGAGGCTGATGGGCCATGGCCGCGTGATCCCGATGGGGCGCCGCTCTATCCCGGCAATGCGAAATCGCTGCCTTACGACGAGAGGTCGCGTTTGATCGAGTCCGGCTTGCCCTACGCGCTGCGGCTCGACATGGCGGCGGCCTGCCGGCGGGTCTCCGGCCTCAGCTGGAACGAGTTAGGCGAGGGGCCCGCTGGCGAGCGCGGCCTGGTCACTGCACGGCCCGAGGCCTGGGGGGACGTGATCCTGGCCCGCAAGGAGACCCCGACCAGCTACCATCTGTCCGTAGTGGTCGACGACGCGCTCCAGCGTGTGACCGAGATCGTGCGTGGCCAGGACCTGTTTTACGCCAGCTCTGTCCACCGCCTGCTCCAGACTCTGCTCGACCTGCCGGAGCCCGCTTACCGTCACCACGCTCTGATTCTCGGCGTGGATGGCCGAAAGCTATCGAAGTCAGATCGCGCGACTGGCCTTCGGGAGTTGCGCGTCGCGGGTCGCACGCCCGCCGGTATCCGCACGTCCGTGGGATTAGGCTAAGTTTCTCTGGGGGTTAGCAAAACGCCGCCGTGACTCCGGGGGTTTCGCCGTGCCATGCTCGCCTTTGAGCCCGGGGTTCGAAGCGGTACTTCGAAGGGGATTTATGGCGGCGAAAACGCGCGGAGCGCGCACCACGCGAAAGTCGAGGCAGCCGCCTCGGAAGCGGTCCGGGGCGGTCGGGAGGTTGCGCAAGCGCAGCACCAAGGTCGTCGCACCCGACGTGATCCAGGCGGCGCTCGCTGCCTTTGCCCACGAGGTCCGCACGCCTCTGACCGGCATTCTGGCGATCAGCGACCTGCTCTCGACCTCTGATCTCGGCGAGCGGGAGCGTCGCTGGGCCGACACCATCAAGGCCGGCGCCGAGCATCTGGCCAATCTCGCCACGCTGTTCGTCGATGCCGCCAAGACCGGCAAGGGAAAGGGCGGCGGCACGCTACGGCAGGATTTGTTCGATCTGCGGGCGCTCGCCCGCAGCACCGGTGATTCGCTCGCCGGCCGCGCCGCTGCCAAAGGTCTAAAGGCTGAAGTCAACATCTCCGACAAGCTCCCGGGCCTCGTGGTCGGAGACCCCGTGCGCCTCCGTGCCGCGCTCGAGAACCTGATCGACAATGCGGTGAAGTTCACCGAGCAGGGCGGCGTGGCGATCTCGGCCGCGCCCTGGCGTTCCGCCAAGGGCAAGGCAGGCGGAAGGGGCAAAGAGAGGGACAAGCGCCGGGTTGGTGTCGCCTTCTCGATCTCCGACAGCGGCATCGGCCTGACCATGGCCGAGATCAAGCGGCTATTCCGCCCGTTCACCCAGGCCAATGTCACCATCGCCTCGCGCTTCGGCGGCGCTGGGCTCGGTCTGTCTTCGGTGAAGCAACTGGCGCGCGCGATGGGTGGCGACATTGCCGTCGCGCCGCGGCGCGGAGGCGGCGCCACCTTCACCCTGACGGTCACGCTCGATGCAGCGGGGCCGGCCAGGTCGCGCAAGCCCGAAGGTGGCGAAGCGGAAGCCGATGCCGTCGCTCCCCTGCGCGTGCTCAGCGTCGAGGACAATCCATTCGGCCGCGTCGTGCTCAACACGATCCTGACCGAACTCGGCCATCATGCCGAGTTCATCGGGCGCGGCGAGGACGCGGTGAACAGGCTCGCGCAGGGCGGCTTCGATGCGGTGCTGATGGACATGGTGCTGCCCGGCATCGACGGGGTCGAGGCCATCAGGCGTATCAGGACGATGCAGGCGCCGCTGGCTCGGATCCCGATCATCGGCGTGTCCGGCCGCGGCGAGGACGAGGCGGCCTCGCGCGAGGCCGGCGCCGATGCCTTCCTGGTCAAGCCTGTGTCCCCGCGGGCTTTAGCGACTGCGCTGCTTGAAGCGAAACGCCGTGAGGAAGCCGCGACTTGATGATCGCAGCGTTGAGCTCGCCGCCGAAAACAAAGATCGCGGCAATGAAATACAGGAATACCAGGGCGATGATCACCGAGGCGAGTCCCGCATACATCGTGACGTAGTTATTGGCGAAGCGCGCCAGATACTGGCCGAACACGATGCCCGAGATCAGGGACGCCACCATCGTGAAGACGATGCCGGGCAGGATCTGGAGGAAACCACGCCGCCCCGCCGGCAGCCACGCATGCAGGATGAGCAGCGCCACCACCAGCGCGCCGATGGTGATGCCATAGCGCACCCAGGTGAGAATGCTCTCGTTGGACTCGACGAATAGCGGAATATGGCGTCGCGCGGCCTCAATGAAAAGCGGGCCGAGCACGATCAGGAATGCCATGGCGAGCGCGGTGAAGGCCGCAACCAGCGTATAGCCGATCGATTCTAGCCGCAGCCAGTACCAGCGCCGCATCTCCACCACTGCATAGGCGCGGTTCAGCGCGACCCGCAGCGCTTCGACGCCGTTCGAAGCAAAGTAGACCGACAGTACCGCGCCGATCGTCAGCACGCCGGAGCGGGTGGTCGTCAGCACGTCGTGGATCTCGCCCGACAGCGAGTCCGCCACTTGCTTCGGCCAGACCTGCAGCATCAGCCCCGCAGCCTGGTCCGCCAGTTCCTTGGAGCCGAAGAAGCCGGCTAGCGACGTCAGCACGATCAGGAACGGGAACAGCGCCATCAGCGTCGACAGCGCGATGTGGCTCGCGATCGCCCAGCCGTCGTCGGCCAGGAACGTGTAGAAGGCGTCCTCCACGACGATATAGACGTATCGGATCGCTTTCACAGCACCTGCACCGCTGCCGCTACTCCCTCTCCCCGCGTGCGGGGAGAGGGTTGGGGTGAGGGGGACTCTCCGCGGGGACGGTGACAGGGGGACTCGCGGAGAGTCCCCCTCACCCGGAATCCGCGCCGCGCGCGCATTCCGGCCTCTCCCCGCGCGCGGGGAGAGGCGAAGAAAGTCGGCAATGCAAACAAGTCCGAAATCATATCGCTAGCTTCTGATATTCTTGTCCCAAAAGCCAGATCGCCAAGCGCCCCGGAATGACGGGCGGGGAGATGGCGGAGCGCCGCGCTCGGTGTTATCACCCCCAAATGGCATCTCTCCTGAGTACTTTCATCCTGCCGGTGGCAGCCGGCGCCGTGGCGATTGTCTTGCTGCTCGGTCTCGTCAACATGATGCGTGGCGGTTCACCCAACACCTCGCAGAAATTGATGCGCTGGCGCGTGCTGCTGCAGTTCATCGCGATCGTCATCGCCATGATCGCGGTCTGGGCGATGGGGCGCTAACATGGTCGTGCTCAACCGCATTTATACGAAGACTGGTGACGACGGCACGACAGCGCTCGGAACCGGCGAGCGTCGTCCGAAATACGATCTGCGTATCACGGCCTATGGCACCGTCGACGAGACCAATGCCGCGATCGGCGTGGTACGCCTTCACACCAAGGACGCCGGGGAGCTCGATGCGATGCTCGGCCGCATCCAGAACGATCTGTTCGATCTCGGCGCCGATCTTGCGGTGCCGGAACGAGAAGGCAAAGCCGAACGGCTGCGGGTGGTGGCAAGTCAGGTCGAGCGGCTCGAGCACGACATCGACGCGCTCAACGACAAGCTCGCGCCGCTCACCTCCTTCGTGCTCCCGGGCGGCACGCCGGCCGCTGCCTGCCTCCACGTCGCCCGCACGATTTGCCGCAGGGCGGAACGCGTGATGGTGGAACTGGCAGCCCAGCCCGGCGAGCCCGTTGGCGCTGCTGGCATCCAGTATATGAATCGGCTGTCGGACTTCCTTTTCGTGGCCAGCCGTGCGGCTAACCATAACGGTGCCGGTGATGTGCTCTGGGTTCCGGGCCAGAATCGCTGACCCATTGAGGTCAGCATTTCCCGGGGCTAAAATTAGGCTCCTTCGCGCGTTGACCGGGCCGGATCAGGCCTTTAGGTTCCGCGCCAGTTGAATAACCCCCCTCCTAGATTGAGTGAAAGAGGATCGATGAAGGTCTTAGTGCCGGTAAAGCGGGTGGTCGATTACAACGTCAAGGTCCGCGTCAAGGGCGATGGATCGGGCGTTGAACTCGCCAACGTCAAGATGTCGATGAACCCGTTCGACGAAATCGCGGTCGAGGAAGCGCTGCGTCTGAAGGAAGCGGGCAAGGCGACCGAGGTCGTTGTGGTCTCCATTGGACCTGCGCAGGCATCGGAGACGATCCGCACTGGTCTTGCCATGGGTGCCGATCGCGGCATCCTGGTGAAGACCGAGGGCACCGTCGAGCCGCTCGCGGTCGCCAAGATCCTGAAGAAGGTGGCTGAAGAAGAGCAGCCCGGCCTGATCATCCTCGGCAAGCAGGCGATCGACGACGACAGCAACCAGACCGGCCAGATGCTGGCCGCGCTGCTCGGCTGGTCGCAGGCGACGTTCGCTTCGAAGCTCGAGGTCGAAGGTTCGGACTTCAAGGTCACCCGCGAGGTCGACGGCGGCCTGCAGACCGTCAAGCTCAAGGGACCGGCGATCGTCACCACCGACCTCCGTCTCAACGAGCCGCGCTATGCCTCGCTGCCCAACATCATGAAGGCGAAGAAGAAGCCGATCGCGGACAAGACCGTCGCCGATTACGGCGTCGACGTCACCGCGCGTCTCGAGGTTCTCAAGACGACTGAACCGGCAGGCCGCAAGGCTGGCGTCAAGGTCAAGGACGTCGCCGAGCTGGTCTCGAAACTCAAGAACGAAGCCGGGGTGCTCTGATGACGACGCTGCTGATTGCCGAACACGACAATGCGTCGCTCAAGGATGCGACCAACAAGGCCCTGACCGCGGCTGCTGCGCTCGGTGCGGATGTCGACGTGCTGGTGGCTGGCGAGAACGCCAGGGCTGCGGCCGATGCCGCTGCCAAGCTCGCCGGGGTGAAGAAGGTGCTGCTCGCCGACGGCGCACTCTATGCGCACGATCTCGCCGAGCCGCTGGCCGCACTGATCGTCTCGCTTGCGCCGTCCTACGACGCGATCGTCGCGCCTGCGACCTCGCGCTTCAAGAACGTGATGCCGCGCGTCGCAGCTCTCCTCGACGTCATGCAGGTCTCGGAGATCATCAAGGTCGTCGCTCCCGACACCTATGAGCGTCCGATCTATGCCGGCAACGCCATCCAGACGGTGAAGTCGAAGGACGCCAAGAAGGTCATCACGGTCCGTACCTCCACCTTCGCCGCCGCGGGCGAAGGCGGCAGCGCGAGCGTCGAGAGCGTTGCGGCTGCGGCAGATCCCGGCCTGTCGTCCTTCGTCGGCGAGGAAGTCGCCAAGAGCGACCGTCCCGAGCTGACCTCGGCCAAGATCATCGTCTCCGGTGGCCGCGCCATGCAGAGCCGCGAGAACTTCGCCAAATATATCGAGCCGCTGGCCGACAAGCTCGGTGCCGGCGTCGGTGCCTCGCGCGCGGCGGTGGACGCCGGCTATGCGCCGAACGATTGGCAGGTCGGCCAGACCGGCAAGGTCGTGGCCCCCGAGCTCTATGTCGCGGTGGGCATTTCCGGCGCCATCCAGCATCTGGCCGGCATGAAGGACTCCAAGGTGATCGTCGCGATCAACAAGGACGAGGACGCGCCGATCTTCCAGGTGGCCGATTACGGCCTGGTCGCCGACCTCTACCAGGCGGTTCCGGAGCTGACGGCCGAGCTCGGCAAGCTCGGCAAGTAAAACGCGTTCAAAACACCGGCCGGAGGTATAAACTCCGGCCGGTGTTGCATTTCTGAGGCGTTTTCTTTGGCGTGGGGCGCGCCTTGGAAGCGATCCAATCTAGGTTTCGAGCCAGGATTCTGATCTAATCGGGTTTCTGATTAAATCAGACCTCCCGGCTCAGGGATTAGGCAGGGCGCGATATGCGCGCCGTTCCGGTGGATGACATTATGGCGGCAGTGATCAAGAAGGTCGGCGTGATCGGCGCGGGTCAAATGGGCAATGGCATCGCGCATGTCGCGGCCCTGGCCGGCTTCGATGTGGTGCTCAACGACATCTCGGCGGACCGCCTCAAGTCGGGCATGGCCACCATCAACGGCAATCTGGCGCGCCAGGTCTCCAAGAAGGCCGTCTCCGAGGACGACAAGAACAAGGCGATGGCGCGCATCTCGCTGGCCGAGAAGCTCGACGACCTCGCCGATTGCGACCTCGTGATCGAGACCGCGGTCGAGAAGGAAGAGGTCAAGCGCAAGATCTTCCACGAGCTCTGCGCGGTGCTGAAGCCCGAGGCGATCGTTGCCTCCGACACGTCCTCGATCTCGATCACCCGCCTTGCCGCCGCCACCGACCGGCCCGAGCGCTTCATCGGCATTCACTTCATGAATCCGGTGCCGCTGATGGAGCTGGTCGAGTTGATCCGCGGCATCGCCACCGACGATTCGACATTCGAGGCGTCCAAGGAATTCGTCGCCAAGCTCGGCAAGCAGGTCGCTGTCTCCGAGGATTTCCCGGCCTTCATCGTCAACCGCATTTTGCTGCCGATGATCAACGAGGCGATCTACACGCTGTATGAAGGCGTCGGCAACGTCGAGGCCATCGACGCGGCGATGAAGCTCGGCGCTCACCATCCGATGGGCCCGCTGGAGCTTGCCGATTTCATCGGCCTCGATACTTGCTTGTCGATCATGCAGGTGCTGCATGAGGGGCTCGCCGACTCCAAGTACCGTCCGTGCCCGCTACTTGTGAAATATGTCGAGGCCGGCTGGCTCGGCCGCAAGACACAGCGCGGCTTCTACGACTACCGCGGCGCCAAGCCGGTTCCGACGCGGTAAGAAGGTCTCGTGCCCCGGACGCTGCGCAGCGCGTTAGCGGTGCGCTGCAGAGCCGGGGCCCAGAAGCCGCGTGCGCGCTGAAGGCTGGGTCCCGGCTCTGCGGTGCGTCACTTGCGTGCCGCCCCTTGTCCGGGACACGCTTGCCGTACTGCTCCGTGACGATTCATGTCCCGTTAACCGACCAGGCCTAGGTTTCGGCTGGCAAGAGGGTTGCGTAATGGACACGATGGCGATGGTCAGCACCATGCTGGCCTCACAGCAGGGCGCGCTGCAGTCGAACATCTCGGCGACGCTGATGAAGCAGAACGCGGATGCGGAGAAATCCGCCGTCCTGACGCTGCTCGGCGCCGGTCAGCCCTCGCTCGCCAATGTCGGCCCAGGGGTCGGCGGCAACCTCAATATCTCCGCCTAATACGACGCCGTCGCCGGCTTCACCGCGGCCCTTATCAGCTTCAGCGCGTCCTCGCTCGCCCATTCGGCCGGGCCCGCGATGGTCGCGATCTCGCAGCCCTGCGGGTCGACCAGCACCGAGGTCGGCATGCCCAAGGCCCGGCCTATGGCCTTAAGATCCTGGAAAACCTTGGCTTTCTGGTCGGTGAAATAGCCAAGCCGGGTCAGATTGGCGTCTTTCAGGAAGGTCTTCGGCTTCTCGGGGTCTCGGGTGTCGATATTGATCGCCACCACCTCGAAATCAGGGCCCGACAGCTTGGCCTGGAGCTGGTCCAGCGCCGGCATCTCTTTTCGACAGGGCACGCACCAGGTGGCCCAGAGGTTGACCAGCAGGGTCTTGCCGCGGAAATCGGACAGCTTCTTCGGCTTGCCCTCGGCGTCCTCAAAGGTCAGATCCGGCAGCTTCAGGGGTGCACTGGCCATCGTCAGCGCCGCCACCTCGCCATGCGCGAGCGGGGCGATCTTCTGCGCGGTCGCGACCGCCGCCCGGCAGGCCGGATCGCCCGACGGGGCCCGGCTCAGGCCGAGTCCGTAGAGCGCGGCGAAGCCGGCCAGCCCGCCGACCACCACGGTGGCGATGACGACGGGGATCCGGCGCGTGGCGGAGGGCTTCGGGTCGAGCATATCGTTTGTCATCCGGTCGCAGATATGGCTATCAGGGGCCTCTTAATACGGCTGGCCTCCGCCAGCAAACATGCGGCAAAGCAAGGCGTGAGCAGGGGATCATGAGCAACAAGATGTGGGGCGGCCGGTTCTCGGAACGTCCCGACGAGATCATGGAAGAGATCAACGTCTCCATCGACGTCGATCGTCACCTCTACGCCCAGGACATTGCCGCGTCCAAGGCCCACGCCGCGATGCTTGCCGCGAACGGCATCATCACGGCCTCTGATGCGAAAAATATCGGCAAGGGTCTAGACACGATTTTGTCAGAGATCGGCAAGGGCGGCTTCGAGTTCAAGCGCGCGCTCGAGGACATTCATATGAATGTCGAAAGCCGTCTGTCGGAGCTGATCGGCCCCGCCGCCGGCCGGCTGCACACCGCACGCTCGCGCAACGACCAGGTTGCGACCGATTTCCGTCTCTATGTCCGCGACATCGTCGACGAGACCGACGCGGCGCTCGCCGCGTTCCAGCAGGCGCTGGTGGAACGCGCGCTGGAGCATGCCGGCACTGTCATGCCCGGCTTCACGCATCTGCAGACCGCGCAGCCCGTCACCTTCGGCCACCATCTGCTCGCCTATGTCGAGATGGCCGCGCGCGATCGCGGCCGTTTCCAGGATGCGCGCAAGCGGCTCAATGAATCTCCGCTCGGTGCTGCCGCGCTCGCCGGCACCTCGTTCCCGATCGACCGTCACGCCACCGCGAAGGCGCTGGCCTTCGATCGTCCGATGGCGAACTCGCTCGACGCCGTCTCCGATCGCGACTTCGTGCTGGAGACGCTATCGGCCGCCTCGATCTGCGCCGTGCACATGTCGCGCTTTGCGGAAGAAATCGTGATCTGGACCTCGCCGCTTGTCGGCATGATCCGCCTCAGCGACAAGTTCACCACCGGCTCCTCGATCATGCCGCAGAAGCGCAATCCTGATGCCGCCGAGCTGGTGCGCGCCAAGACTGGCCGCGTCATCGGCGCGCTCAACGGTCTGTTGATCGTGATGAAGGGCCTGCCGCTTGCCTATCAAAAGGACATGCAGGAGGACAAGCAGGGCGCCATGGAGGGCTTTGCTGCGCTGTCGCTGGCGATCCGCGCCATGACCGGCATGGTCCGCGACCTCGTGCCTGACGAGGCCAGGATGAAGGCGGCTGCCGGTGAAGGCTACGCGACCGCAACCGATCTCGCCGACTGGCTGGTGCGGACGCTGAAGATGCCGTTCCGCGAGGCCCACCACGTCACCGGCCGCATCGTCGCCAAGGCGGCCGAGGGCGGCGTGGCGCTGCACGAACTGCCGCTCAAGGAGATGCAGGCGATCGAGCCGAAGATCACGAAGGACGTGCTCGGCGTGCTCTCGGTCGAATCGTCGGTCAAGAGCCGCACCAGCTTCGGCGGCACCGCGCCGAAGAACGTGGCGTCGCAGGCAAAGAGCTGGGTGAAGCGGTTGGAAAAAGAGCGAAAATTGGGCTGAGGGCAAAATTTCGCTTATGTTTCATGGTCATCCGGCTCTCGCCAGAGCGCGCCAATCTCTGTATGGTGCGCCCCGCGTAGTGGGGATTTCGTCGTGACGTCAAAGTTTCGCCCGGCCGGCTCGGGGTGGGCCATCATTGTCTTGAGCCTGAGCGCACTTGCGCTCGCCGGCTGCGGCCGCAAGGGCCCGCTGGATCTGCCGCCGACCGCCTCCAACGCGTCCACGGCCAATATCGCCGCGCCCGCCGACACCGAGACCGAAGCCCAGAAGACGCCGAGCGTGTTCAATCCGACCTATGGCGCGGACGCGCCGCCGGCGGCGACCAAAGGCCGGAAAAAACCGTTTATCCTCGATCCGCTCCTGGACGAAAAGCCCAGCCGATAGGCTGGGGCAACTGAGCCAAACGCCATGAACCATTTCGACTATCGCAACGGCGTGCTGCACGCCGAGGCGGTGAACCTGTCCGAGCTGGCCGCGTCCGTCGGCACGCCGTTCTATTGCTATTCGACCGCGACGCTGGAGCGGCATTACCGCGTCTTCGTTGATGCCTTTGCCGGCGAGAAGGTGCTGGTCTGCTACGCCATGAAGGCGAACTCTAACCAGTCGGTGCTGCGCACGCTTGCCAAGCTTGGTGCGGGCGCCGACGTCGTCTCGGGCGGTGAATTGAAGCGCGCGCTCGCCGCCGGTATTCCCGCCGACAAGATCGTGTTCTCCGGCGTCGGCAAGACCGAGACCGAGCTGCGCGCGGCGCTCGCCGCCGACATCCTCTGCCTCAACGTCGAATCCGAGCCCGAGCTCGAATTGCTGTCGCGCCTTGCGACCGAGATGGGCAAGACCGCGCGGATCTCCGTGCGCGTCAATCCCGATGTCGATGCCGGCACGCACGCCAAGATCTCCACCGGCAAGTCAGAGAACAAGTTCGGCATCCCGATCGTGCATGCGCGCGAGGTTTATGCGCGCGCCGCGAAGCTGCCGGGCATCGAGGTGACAGGCACCGACGTTCACATCGGCAGCCAGATCACCGATCTGTCCAAGATGGAGACGGCGTTCCGCATCCTCTCCGAATTCGTGCAGGCGCTGCGCGCCGACGGCCACAACATCAGCCACGTCGATTTCGGCGGCGGGCTCGGCATTCCCTACTACATGGACCGCGAGGCGCCGCCGGCGCCGGATGCCTATGCCGCGATGGTCAAGCGCGTCAGCCACAATCTCGGCTGCACGCTGATGTTCGAGCCGGGCCGCATGATCGTCGGCAATGCCGGCATCCTCGTTGCCAAGGTGATCTACGTGAAGCATGGCGACGGCAAGAACTTCGTCATCATCGACGCTGCGATGAACGACCTCATTCGTCCGACGCTGTACGAGGCGCATCATGACATCCTGCCGGTGACGCAGCCGGCCAAGGGCGCGGCCACCATCGTGGCCGACGTTGTTGGTCCCGTCTGCGAGACCGGCGACTACCTCGCGCTCGACCGCACGCTGCCGACGCCGAAGCCCGGCGATCTCATCGCCATCATGACCGCGGGCGCCTATGGCGCCGTGCAGGCCGGTACCTACAACACCCGGCCGCTGGTGCCTGAGGTGCTGGTGAAGGGTGATCAATACGCGGTCGTGCGCCCGCGCATCGAGGTCGAACAGCTCATTGCGATGGATACGCCGGCGCCGTGGCTGTGAGCCGGCACCGCGCCAGTTCGCGCGGACAACTCGAACCCCGAAAACAACCCCATGCACAGTAGCCTTGGGGTTGTCCGCCTGACACGGGGTGGTCCGGCAAAACTGCTTGATAAGCCTCGCAAATCCGCAGTGGTAGCGCTCTCGTCGAGAGCGCTACCTGGTTCCGCCCACGACGACCCCCGCCTTCCGCTCGATCGGCTTGATCGCTGCAGTGAAATCGGACCCGGCGCCTTCCGCAGCGATCACGGTCTCCCACAGACGACCAACGGCATCCGCAACCTCCATCGACAGGCCGAGCTGTTTCATCTCCTCCAGCGCCAGCCGGACGTCCTTCACCATCAATCCGGTGGCGAAGCCGAAGTCGAAGGTCCGCGGCAGCACCGAGCGGGGAAACTTGTCGCGGCTCGCAGTGTTCATGCCGGAGCCGGAATTGATGACGTCGATCATGACGGCCGGATCGAGCCCGGCCTTCACGCCCATCACCACCGCTTCCGACGTCGCCACGATTGCAGTGGCCGAGAGGAAGTTGTTGGCGAGCTTCATGGTCTGCGCCGCACCCGGCTTCTCGCCGATGAAGAACACCTTTCCGATCACGTCGAGCGCGGGCTTGAGCAGCTCGAACTCCGTCTTCGGTCCTGAGACCATCACTGCCAGCGTGCCCTTCTCGGCGCCGCCGACGCCCCCCGAGACCGGGCAGTCGATCTGCACGATGTTGCGCTTGGCCAGCAGGTCGTGAATTTTTGTCGCCATCGCCGAGCCGACGGTGGAGAGATCGATGAAGCGTTTGGCGCTTCTGCCCTCGATCACGCCGTTCGCGCCCGTGGCCACCTCGAGCGAGGCCTGCAGCGACGGCAGGCTCGCCATCACGGTCTCGACCTTGTCTGCAACGTCCTTCGGCGACGTCGCAGCGGTCGCGCCGCGCGCGACCAGCTTGTCGACGGCCTCCTTGCGGGTGTCGAACACGACGAGCTTGTGCCCCGCCTCGACCAGCCGTCGCGCCATCGGGAAACCCATGTTTCCGAGGCCGATGAATCCGATGTCCATGGTGTTTCCTTGTCTTGGTTATTCGTTGTTTTGGCGGAGCTGCGCGCAACATACTCGGTGTCGTCCTGGCGAAAGCCAGGACCCATTACCCCAAGAAGCAGTCGCCACGAGCGATGTCACCACCAGTCTTCGCATCACATCCGACGGTGGTTATGGGTCCTGGCTTTCGCCAGGACGACGGCGGGGAGGAGTGCTGCCTCCCTCACGCAAACCGCCTCACGCCTTCCCGTCGATCTCCGCGAATACCTCGCGCGCGATGCGGAAGCTGTCGACGGCGGCCGGCATGCCGCCATAGATCGCGACCTGCATCAGGATCTCGCGGATCTCGTCGCGGCTGACGCCGTTGGTCAGCGCGCCCTTCAGATGCGCGCGGAACTCGTGCTGGCGGTTGAGGATCGCGATCATCGCGATGTTGAGCATGCTGCGGGTCTTGCGCGGCAGCTCCTCGCGGCCCCACACCGTGCCCCAGCAATATTCGTTGAGCATCTCCTGGAACGGACGGTTGAAGTCGTCGACGTTCTTCAGCGCATTGTTGACATAGGCTTCCCCCAGCACCGCTTTGCGGACTTCCAGGCCCTTGTCGTGCATCTTCTTGTCCATGGCGTTTCCTTATTCCCCTCGGGTATTCTCTTAGGATGGCGCCGCGGAAATTACGGGGTTGCCCCTCGCCAGTCACGTCCTCGTGTTATGCGGGAAAAGGGGGCACTCCCGTACAGGAACGGATGCCTCAGTGCTGCCGTTGTGGTACGCTTCTCTCTGCCGGGTAACCTGGAGAGTTGATTGAACGGCGTCACACCCGACCCGTCAGACCCGATTCGCGATGGCGATGCTTCGTCGCGGCTGAAGCTGGCGCAGGCCCTCGAGCGGTCCACCTATGCCATCGCGTGGGAGCGTGCCTGGCCCGGTCTGGCGCGTGTTCTCACGCTTATCGGCCTGTTTTTGGTGGTGTCCTGGGCCGGCCTCTGGCTGGCGCTTCCCTCTGTCGCGCGTGCCATCGGCCTCGTCATCTTCGCAGGTCTTGCGGCCGCCGCCCTGTTCCCGCTGATTCGGTTTCGCTGGCCGAGCCGCCCAGAGGCGCTCGCCCGGCTTGATCGCGGTTCGGGCATTCGTCACCGCCCGGCCACGACACTCACGGACACGCTGACCTCGCAGGACCCGATCGCGCAAGCGCTCTGGCAGGCCCAGCGCGAGCGCACGCTGGCCTCGCTCAAGCGCATCCGCGCCGGCTTGCCGCACCCGCGCCTCGCCCTCCACGACCCCTGGGCGTTGCGTGCGCTGGTCATGATCATGCTGGTCGCAACCTTCTTTGCCGCCGGCGACGAGCGCGCGATGCGGCTGGGCGCAGCCTTCGACTGGAACGGGGTGCTGGCGCCGACCAACATCCGCGTCGATGCCTGGGTCACGCCGCCGCTCTACACCGGGAAGCCGCCGGTGATCCTGTCGGCAGCCAACAAGGAAGCCGCAGCACTTCCGTCCTCCGGCCCGCTCTCCGTTCCCGCCGGCTCGACCCTGATCGTGCGCTCCTCCGGCGGCATCCTGGATGTCGTGGTGTCCGGTGGCCTCAAGGAGGCCGAGCCCAAGGAAGCTGCGCCGAAGGGCACCAACGAGAAGCATTTCACCATCACAGGCGACGGCACTGCGCATGTCCGTGCGCCCTCGGGTCAGCCGCAATGGGCGTTTGCAGCGACGCCGGATCGTCCGCCGACGATCGCGCTCGCCAAGGATCCGGAGCGCCAGGCCCGCGGTGCGCTCCAGCTCGTCTACAAGATCGAGGACGATTACGGCGTCACCGGCGCCGAGGCGCAGGTTGCCGCGCGCAGCAATGATGCCGGCAAGGCCGGCGATGCCAGAACCGCGGCGCGGCCGCTGTTCCAGCCGCCGCAATTCCCGCTGGTGCTGCCGAACGCGCGCACCCGCAACGGCGTCGGTCAGACAGTGAAGGATCTCAGCGAGGATCCCTATGCCGGCGCCGACGTCACGCTGACGCTCGCCGCCAGGGACGAGGCCGGCAACGAGGCTCGAAGCGAGCCTTTCAACATGCGCCTGCCCGAGCGGCTCTTCACCAAGCCGCTCGCACGCGCACTGATCGAGCAGCGCCGCATCCTCGCGCTCGACGCCAACAAGAATTCCGACGTCTACACTGCGCTCGACGCGCTGATGATCGCGCCCGAACTGTTCACGCAGGAGACCGGGCAATATCTCGGCCTCTACAGCGTCGCGCGCCAGCTCGAGGCGGCGCGCACCGACGATGCGCTGCGCGAGGTTGTGGCGAGCCTGTGGGCCCTCGCGGTGACGATCGAGGATGGCAACATCTCCGACGTCGAGAAGGCGCTGCGCGCGGCGCAGGATGCGCTGAAGCAGGCGCTGGAGCGCGGTGCCAGTGACGACGAGATCAAGAAGCTCACGCAGGATCTGCGTGCGGCGCTCGACAATTTCATGCGCCAGCTCGCCGAGCAGTTCCGCAACAACAAGGACGCGCAAAATCTCGCGCGGCCGCTCGATCCGAACACGAAAATCCTGCGCCAGCAGGACCTGCAGAACATGATCGACCGCATGGAGCGCCTGTCGCGCTCCGGCGACAAGGATGCGGCCAAGCAGCTGCTCGACCAGCTCCAGCAGATGCTGGAGGGCCTGCAGATGGCGCAGCCCGGACAGTCCGGCGAGAGCGACATGGAGCAGGCGCTCAACGAGCTCGGCGACATGATCCGCAAGCAGCAGCAATTGCGCGACAAGACCTACAAGCAGGGCCAGGACTCCCGGCGCGACCGCATGCGCGGCAAGCAGCAGCCGGGCGATCAGTCGATGTCGGACCTGCAGCAGGACCAGCAGGCGCTGCGCGACCGGCTGAAGAAGCTCCAGGACGAAATGGCCAAGCGCGGCCTCGCGCAGAAGAGTCAGAAGGGGCAACAAGGACAGAAGGGGCAGAAGGGCCAGCCAGGCGACCCGGGCCAGGACGGCGATCAGGACGCCGACCAGGGTGATGATGAAGGCGGGCTTGATTCCGCCGACAACGCCATGGGCGATGCGGGCTCCAAGCTCGGCGACGGCAATGCCGACGGTGCGGTGGACTCCCAGGGCAAGGCGCTGGAGGCGATGCGCAAGGGTGCCCAGAAGATGGCCGAGGCCATGCAGCAGGGTGACGGCGACGGTCAGGGCGATGGCCCCGGCAATCGCGCCGGCCGCCAGCAGAGCGGCGGCAACCAGACCGACCCGCTCGGCCGTCCGCTGCACGGCCGCGAGTTCGGCGACGATTACACGGTGAAGATTCCGGGCGAGATCGACGTGCAGCGTGTTCGCCGCATCCTCGAAGAACTCCGCCGCCGCCTCGGCGACCCCTCGCGCCCGCAGATCGAGCTCGACTACATCGAGCGGCTGCTGAAGGATTTTTGAGGGACGACTATCTCTCCGATGTCGTCCTGGCGAAAGCCAGGATCCATTACCCCAGGGAGATGCTTGGCGAAGACTCGTCGTCCGGTACTGCCAGCGAACTCTATGGATAGACCTCGCGGTATGGGTCCTGGCTTTCGCCAGGACGACACCGTTTGCGAGGAGCGACGATTGCGTCACAGCGGCACTGGCCGCCGCTATCCCTTCTTCGCCGCCAGCGCATCGGCGACCGCCGTGCGGATATCCGCCACCGAGAACGGCTTGGTCACGACATCATGCACCAGCGCATTCAAATTCGAGGCGCGTTCGCGCTGATCGGCAAAACCCGTCATCAGCAAGATGGTCAGCTGGGGAAAGTCGCGCGCGGCGGAAAGCGCGAGCGCAATGCCGTCCATGACTGGCATCTGGATGTCGGTGAGCAACAGGTCGAACGCGCCGTCCTCGCGGGTCAGGATCTCAAGCGCCTCGGCACCGTCCTGTGCGGTCACGGTCTCGTGGCCGTCCATGGCGATGGCGCGCGCCACCAGCTGGCGCATCGAATCCTCGTCATCGGCGATCAAGACTTTTGGCATGGGACAAACCCCCGTGCGAACTCTACGACGTGTGATTATACGCTACCGCCGGCAATGTCGCGCCGGTTGAAGAAGCGAACGTCGATATTGCGGCCTTCCGGGGGCGGCGAGGCGAGGCGTGAGCGGAAGAAGGCGCGTTCGCCGGGTTGCAGCACGGTCTGCTCCAGCACCGAATTCCAAGCATAGATCTCGGCGCCTTGCGCGTCGCGCACCGCAAAACGGAGCCTGGGAATATCGAGCGGCTTCTTGCCCTGGCCGACGATCACGCCCTCGATCACCAGCACCTGCTTACCGTCCACGGTCTCGGTCGAGAGCTTGACGTCCTTGAAGGAGAGCCCGCGCAGGTTCACCTCCAGCCCGACCATCTTGTAGAACGCCGCGGTCTGAGGCAGCAGGCGAACCATGTCGCCGCGCCAGATCACCAGCGCCAGAACCAGCGCGCCCATGGCGGCGCAGGCGGTCGGCAGGCCGTAATAGGATTTGCGCGAGGCGACGGCAGGCTTGGGCCTGCTCACCTTGGCCCCGCGACGGCTGAACAGGTCACGGAACCAGGATTGGTGCTGGGCGCCGACGACTTCCTCTTCTGCAGCCCGGGCCGCCGCTGACCATTCGTCTTCTGGCTCGGCAGCATCCTCTGTCGGCCAGTCGCTGGCGATCGAGGGGCTTTCGACCACCGGGGCCTCGGCGGCATCGTCCTTGGCGTAGGAGTTCCACTGCGTGGCGAGGTCGGACTGGTCATCGGCCTGGCTGGTCGCGGCCAAGGCCGGAACGGCCGCCTCCTCGATGGCATCCTCGGGATGCGCCATCCACGTCTCCTTGCAGCGGGAGCAGCGGACCGTCCGGCCGTTAGCCCCAAGGCTCGCAAGCTTGATGGCGTAGGATGTCGTACAATGGGGGCAGACGATATGCATGGACGGCCTCGACGATGACCTTGCCGCGCGGAACCGGGCGCCAAGGGTTTCTTCCGAGAAGGGTTACTCCTCCGAAGAAGAGTACTTCTAAGGATGCTGCCGGGGATGCTACAGGGCGACCGTTAACGAACCGGAAACCATAACGGTCGCACAACCCCCTGATCGCATGCGGCGAAACCTCGCTGGCGGTGCGGTTGACGTCCCCTCGAACGGAGCTGAACTTGGTTCGGTTCGAAAATGTCGGATTGCGGTACGGTCTGGGACCGGAGATCCTGCGCGACCTCAGTTTCCAGATCCCGGCGCATTCCTTCCAGTTCCTTACCGGCCCGTCGGGCGCCGGCAAGACGTCGCTGTTGCGCCTGTTGTTCCTGTCGCATCGGCCGACGCGCGGCCTCGTCAATCTGTTCGGCCACGACATCTCCCGGCTCGGCAAGGACGAGATCGCCGACCTGCGCAAGCGCATCGGCATCGTGCTGCAGGATTTCCGCCTGCTCGACCACATGACGACCTACGAGAACGTGGCGCTGCCGTTCCGCGTCATGGGTCGCAGCGAATCGAGCTATCGCAAGGAGGTCATCGACCTCCTGCGCTGGGTCGGCCTCGGCGACCGCATGGATGCGCTGCCACCGATCCTGTCGGGCGGCGAGAAGCAGCGCGCGGCGATCGCGCGCGCGGTGATCTCGCGACCGCAACTGCTGCTCGCGGACGAGCCGACCGGCAGCGTCGATCCGACGCTCGGGCGACGCCTGCTGCGGCTGTTCATCGAGCTCAACAAGTCAGGCACCGCCGTCATCATCGCAACCCACGACATCGCGCTGATGGACCAGTACGAAGCGCGCCGCTTCGTGCTGCATCAGGGCCGGTTGCACGTCTATGAGTAGAACCGACGAGCGCGGCGTATTGGTCGATCTCGGACAGGAGCGCCCGCAGCTCCCCGCGCGGGCGCGCAACATGTCGCCGATCGTGCCGCGCGCCTCGATCCACGGTCGTGCGCTGGTCGCCGTCGTCGCCATCATGACCTTCCTCGCCTCGATGACGACGGGCACGGTGCTGCTCGTGAGCGCCTCGGCTGCGGAATGGCAATCGGATGTCGCGAGCGAGATCACCATCCAGGTCCGCCCGCAATCCGGCCGCGACATCGAGCGCGATACGGCCGCCGTCACCGAGGCGATGCGCGCGCAGGCCGGCATCGTCGAGGTCAAGCCCTTCACCAAGGAGGAGAGCGGCAAGCTGCTCGAGCCGTGGCTCGGCACCGGCCTGTCGATGGACGATCTGCCGGTGCCACGCATGATCATCGCGCGCGTCCAGCCGGGAACGGCGCTCGACCTCGGCAGCTTGCGCGCGCGCGTGACGCAAGTGGCGCCGAGCGCCAGCGTCGACGATCACCGCGCCTGGATCGAACGGATGCGCTCGATGACCAATGCCACCGTGCTTTCCGGCATCGGCATTCTCGCGCTCGTCATCGTCGCGACGATCATTTCGGTTTCGTTCGCAACGCGCGGCGCCATGGCTGCGAACCGCCCGATCGTCGAAGTGCTGCATTTCGTCGGCGCCGGCGACCGCTACATCGCCAATCACTTCCTGCGGCACTTCCTCAGGCTCGGCCTCGAAGGCGGCGTCATCGGCGGCGGCGCCGCCATGCTGCTGTTCGGCTTCTCCGAGTCGATCGCCGGCTGGTTCTCCGGCACCCCGGTCGGCGATCAGTTCGCGGCCCTGCTCGGCACCTTCTCGCTGCGTGCCTCAGGCTATGTCGTGCTCGCGGTGCAGGCGGTGCTGATCGGTGGGATCACCGCAGTCGCCTCGCGCCAGACGCTGTTTGCGACGTTGAATGATGTGGATTGAGCCGGATAAACCGGACTCCACTTCGCCTCAAAACGTCCTAAAATAATCCGGGGAAGGGATCACCGACATCATATGACCTCGCCGACCGACGATCGATCGCCGAAACTGCCGCGCGGCTGGCTCCGCGCGACCGTCGTGTCGACGATTGCGTTCGCCTTTGTCGGCGCGGCGGCGGGTTTCGTTGCGTTCCTGACGCAATTGCGTGGCGCCGAGACCGCGCCGGATCGCAAGGCCGACGGAATCGTGGTGCTGACCGGCGGCTCCTCGCGGGTGTCGGATGCGATGGAGCTGCTGGCCGCGGGATACGGCAAAAGGCTGCTGATCTCGGGCGTGCACCCGACCTCGACCGCGAACGATATTTCCCGCACGCTACCGGAGAACCAGTCCTTCATGACCTGCTGCGTCGATCTCGACCGCACTGCGCTCACCACCCGCGGCAACGCCGCAGAGGCGCGACGCTGGGCCGAGGGGCGCGGCTTCAAATCGCTGATCGTGGTCACCTCGAACTATCACATGCCGCGCGCTCTGGTGGAATTCTCGCACGCGATGCCGGAGACCGCGCTGATCCCGTTCGCCGTGGTCGGCGACAAATGGCGCGAGGAGCCATGGTGGACCTCGGCCTCGACGCTGCGGCTGCTCTTGTCGGAATATGTCAAGTACATCGCCGCCGAGCTCAGGGTGCGGCTGGAAGATTTCGGGATTGACCTTTCTCCCGAGATGTCGGAGCAGCCAGCAGGTCTGCAATCCAGGCGGCCTGCGACGGCGCAGGCCAATTGATCGGATTTTCGATGTTCCTGATTTTCCTGCGTTCGCTGGTCTTCAACGTGCTGTTCTACGCCGTGCTGGTGTGCCTGATCATCGTGGCCCTGCCGACCTTCGCATTGCCACCGCGCACCACGCTGACGGTCGCGAAATGGTGGGCGAACGTCACGCTGGTCCTGATGCGCGTGATCTGCAACATCAAGGTGGAATTCCGCGGCGTCGAGAAGATTCCGCAGGGGCCGCTGGTGATCGTTGCGAAACACCAGTCGTTCTGGGAGACGTTCGTGTTGCCGGGCTTCTTCAACCACCCGATCTTCATCCTCAAGCGTCAGCTGATGCAGATTCCGGTGTTCGGTCAGCTCCTGGTCAAGACGGGCATGATTGCGATCGACCGCAAAGCCGGCGTGAAGGCGCTGCTCGACATGACGCGCCGCGCACGGGAGGCCGTGCGTGGCGGCAGTCAGCTCGTCATTTTCCCGGAAGGCACGCGCCGCGCGCCCGGGGCGCCGCCAGACTACAAGACCGGCTTTGCGCAGATCTATTCATCCTGCGGTGTGCAGTGCCTGCCGATCGCGCTCAATTCCGGCCTGTTCTGGCCACGTCGCACCTTCATGCGCTATCCCGGCACGCTGGTGGTGGAGTTCCTCGATCCGCTGCCGCCGGGCCTGCCCAAGGACGAGTTTCTGACGCGCGTGCAGACGGCGATCGAGGGTGCGACCGGCCGCATTGTCGAAGCAGGACGGAAAGAGCAGGAGCAGTTGATCGGCTCCGCGCCGAGCTACGCTCCGTCTGGCAGCTAGCGGCTATCCCTGTTCTCGTCGGGAGCCTGGCCGTGCAGCGAATGCGCATCGCCATGCAGCATCGTCGCAAGCTGATGCAATTGCGTGTCGCGAAAGCCTTCGGCCTCGATCGCCTTCACAGTCGCCGTCACATAGTCCCTGTTGGCTCCGGACTGGCCGTGGCCCTGCAGCACATGGCGGTGCTGCTCGGCGAGCGACAGCCGGCCGGCATATTGAACATGACCGCGGTCGACGACGTAGGCGAGCGCCGAGACGCGCTCGCGCGCCTCGTTCTCCAGCCACACCGAGCGCATCACCTCGCGATAGACCGACGTGACCTGTTCGCGCGCCCGCAGATAGGCGACCACGTCGGCGCGGTTCTTCTCGGCGACGCGGAAGGCGATGCCGCGGCAGGCGCCGCCGCGGTCGAGCCCCAGCACCAGGCCCGGTTGCTCCGGCGTGCCGCGGTGCACGAAGGAATACACACAGAGCGCGCGATGCTCGCCAACGAGGCGGGCAGGGACGCGCTCCTCGAATGCGAAGCCCGGTCGCCACATCAGCGATCCGTAGCCGAACACCCAGAGGTCGCCCTTGGCGGTGGTAACGTTGGGGAGGGTGATTTCCGACATTTCGGGCACGGCTACCAGAACCGCGCCTCCAAGCGAAGTGAATTCTCCGCCTTTTGTTGGGGGCAAACCCCGCTTACATTTGACAAAATCTGGGGCCAAAGGGTCGCCGCATGTCCGATATGACCATCGCCGCAGGCCGGCGCTCCCGTTGGGGGCTCTTCATTGCCCCCGTCCTCCTCCTGATCCTCGCGGCCGCCTGGAGCGGCTTCTGGTTCTATGCGGCCTCGCAGGCCGAAATCGCGGTCGATGCCTGGCGCGCGCAGGAGGCCAAGTCTGGCCGCATCTATGATTGCGCCAAGCGCTCGATCGCGGGCTTCCCGTTCCGTTTCGAGGTCCAGTGCTCCGGCGCCAGCGTCGCGCTGGTCTCGCAGAATGCGAGCAAGACGCCGTTCACGGCGCGGCTCGACAATATTCTCGTTGTGGTGCAGGTCTACGATCCCAAGCACGTCATCGCCGAGTTTTCCGCGCCGGCAACCCTCGTCGACGGCGTCACGCAAGACACCTTCGTGGTGAACTGGAGCAAGGGCCGCAGCAGCGTGATCGGCCTGCCGGCCATCCCGGAGCGCGCCTCGATCGTGTTCGACGATCCCAGCCTCAACAGGGTCGATGGCTCCGTGCAGGTGCCGCTTGCACGTGCCAGGCAGATCGAGCTGCACGGACGTCTCGCCGATGGATCACCGGCCGATCATCCCGTGATCGAAACCGTGCTCCAGGTCTCGCAAGCCAGCATCCTGGGCGTCCATCCGCTGCTCGCCGAGCCGTTCGAGGCGGATACGCGCGCGAGGATCACAGGGCTCTCCGATCTCACGCCAAAGCCGTGGCCGCAGCGTTTCCGTGAGATCCAGGCTGCCGGCGGTCATATCGAGATCGTGCAGTCGCGAATCCAGCAGGGCGAGATGATCGCGGTCGCGGCCGGTACGCTCGGCCTCTCGGCCAATGGCCGACTGGACGGCGAATTGCAGATGACCGTGACCGGCCTCGAGCGCGTGATCCCGGCGCTCGGCATCGAGAAGATGCTTGAAGAAGGCGTGCCTCAGGCAACGCTCGATCGTGTTGCCCCCGGCGTGAAATCAAAGGACCTCAACAATCTCTTTGGCGCGCTCGATCGCGCCGTTCCCGGCCTCGGCAAGGTCATCAAGCAGAATGCCAATGCCGGCGTTGCCGCCGGCATCAACTCGATCGGCACCGAGAGCACGCTCGAGGGCAAGAAGGCGAGAGCCTTCCCGCTGAAATTTGTCGACGGCGCGGTGCTGCTTGGTCCGATCAAGGTCGGCCAGATTCCGCCGCTGTACTAGCTGTCTTTCGTAGCCCGGATCGAGCGAAGCGAAATCCGGGTCACGGAATTGACTCACGATCCCTTCGCTGGATCGTGATTGCCTGCCGGGAATGCGGAGCTGCAAACTCCGCTCTCTCTCCATGTCAGCCGCCCGATGACACGGGCCGCCCGGGAGAGCCTATCATGACGATGCCCAAGCTGCTCTTTGCCGCCATCGCCGTTGCGTCTTCCGCGACATCACCGGGCCCCACGGTGAACCGCACGACCAAGGGCAATTAGCCGCCATCCCCCTTGAGATGTTGCGCGTCGCGGAGTTGGGCCCGGCCATGTCCCGGTCGGGCCCAATGCGCGTTGCATCGGGCGCGCCGCAATCGCGCGCGTGCGGATACGAAAAGCCAGCAAAATATTCCGAACATGATCGTCAGGAAAACGTGATGCAGAAGATGCAAGAGCCGGCGAATAACCACAGCCCCATTCGCATCACTCCACACCAGGGAAGCATGCACGCGCCGGGGGCGCAACCAACAGCACCTGCTTCCCGAGTGGAGGGAGGCTTACGTGCGGATCATCAATTACGGACTCATGCTGGGACTACTCGCTGCCTGTTCGGGACAGGCGCGTGCGGACGACAGTGTCGCGTCGGAAATCCAGGCGCTGAAGGCGAAGCTGAAGGAGTTGCAGCAGAAGGTGGATTCGGAGGCGCGTAAGACGCGCCAGGTCGAGGCGGCGCAGTCGAGGGTCGTCGCCCTGCCGGCAAGCTACAAGGCGCTGCCCGTCGATCCCTGTGCGTCAGCGTCAGGCAAGATCTGCTACAAGGGCATCACGCTGACATTCGGCGGCTGGGTCGATCTCACCGGCATCTACCGGTCGCGCAACATCGCCTCCGACACCGGCTCGGTCTACAATTTCATCCCCTACCAGCAGGCCCACAATTTCTATATCCCGGAGACACGATTCTCCGCGCGCCAGAGCCGGTTCTCCGTGCTCGCAGAAGGCAACGCCAATCCCGATACGCATCTCGCCGGCTACGGCGAAATCGATTTCGAGGGCGCGGCGCAGACGGCAAGCTCCGTTGCCACCAACTCGTTCAATCCGCGGATGCGGCAGTTGAGCCTCGAGCTCGATCGAACCGATCTCGGCCTGCACTTCCTGGCCGGCCAATCCTGGTCGCTGAATGCGCCGACCAAGGCCGGCATCGATCCCCGCGGTGTCGACGCGCCTGGTGTGATCGACTTCGAATCCGTTCCGGGATTTTTGGCGGCGCGGCAGCCCGGCTTGCGTGTCTGGCAGGATATCGGGCCCGAGTTCAAGATCGCGGCGTCGGTCGAAAATCCGCAGACCGCCTTCTTCGGCGGCAACACGCCGACGGTCGGCACGCCTGCGGTCGGCCCGCAAGGCGTGCTCAACCCGAACCTCCAGGTCAATCTGACCGGGCCGGGCGGCAGCTTCTTCAACAACCTCAACAATGTCAGCTTGAACCAGGTGCCTGACTTTACCGCGAAAGCGGCGTGGGATCCGCGGCTCGGGCCCTACAAGCTGCATGTCGAAGCCTGGGCGCTCTATCGTCAGCTGCTTGATCGCTTCAACGGTGCCAATCACACCTACGACACCGGAAGCTTCGGCGGTCACATCTTCGCGGAGCTGATTCCGAAGACCCTCGACCTGCAGCTCTATGGCGCGCATGGCGTGCTCGGTCGCTTCACGGCGACGCCGTTCCCCGATGCGGCTGTGGCGCAGGACGGCACGGTGCTGCCGCTGACGATCACGGCGGCCGCGGTCGGTCTGATCTGGCACGCAACGCCTGAACTCGATGTCTATAGCTACGCAGGGTTGGAAAAGGCCAAGGCCAATTTCGCCAATGTCGGCACAGTGCCGTTCGGTTACGGCAATCCGCTCTACAACAACACCGGCTGCTTCACCGAGAACACGCCGGCTGCGACCTGCAACGGCAACACCAGGGAAGTGCGGCAGATCACCGCCGGCATCTACGACACCATCTACCAGGGCAATTACGGCACGCTCAAAGCCGGCGTGCAGTATTCCTACACGCAGCGCTTCGCCTTCGCCGGTGTCGGCGGGGCCCCCAAAACCGACGACAACATCGTCATGACGCAGATCCGCTACTACCCGTTCTAGTTCATCGTGGGTGGCAATTGTCCGACGGTGTCCTGATCCTTCGGCTCGCGCACATCGTCGCCAGGCTTGGCCTGGCGATGACGGGTGCGGTCGGCGCCACCTTTGTTGCCGCCTTGCTGATGCGGGCCGAGCTGCCCTGGTTCGACACGGTCGAATTCACCGTTGTTCTGATCGTGCTCGGAATGATCGGCGCCTATCTCGGGATCGACGTCTCGCGCTGGCCGCAGCTTCAGGCAGGGCCTGTGCATCGATCGCAAGTGATCGGTCTTGCCAGCGCGACCGGCACGTTCCTCGCGGCCGGCGCGGGCTTGCTCGCGCTCTATGCCTTCGTGCTGGATGAAACGTCCGATGCCGCCGGCAATCTGTTGTTCGGCGCAACCTGGATGCTGGGCGTGTGTATGCAGATCGGCGCCGGTCTTGTAGGCCGGCGCCGCATCACGCAGGTCAAAGACGGCTAGCTCGACTTCTTGTCGAGTTGCCCGTGCTGGCGGCCGAAGTCCGCAGCAGCCGAGTCCTGGCCGATCTCGACGATGCCGCGGCGGATGGCGCGGGTGCGGGTGAAGTGGTCGAACAGCGCTTCGCCATCACCGCGGCGGATCGCGCGGGTGAGCTTGGCGAGATCCTCGGTGAAGGTGCCGAGCATCTCCAGCACGGCATCCTTGTTGGCGAGGAAGACATCGCGCCACATCGTCGGATCGGAGGCTGCGATGCGGGTGAAGTCGCGGAAGCCGCCGGCGGAGAATTTGATGACTTCGGACTCCGTCACCTGCTGCAGCTCGTCGGCGGTGCCGACGATGGTGTAGGCGATCAGATGCGGCAAATGGCTGGTGATCGCGAGCACGAGATCATGATGATCCGGCGTCATCACCTCGACCTTGGCGCCCATCGCCGCCCAGAAGGCGCGCAAATGCGCGACAGCGTCGGCATCAACGCCTTCCGGCGGCGTCAAAATGCACCAGCGATTGATGAAGAGCTCCGCGAAGCCCGAATCCGGGCCCGAATGCTCGGTGCCCGCCACGGGGTGCGCCGGCACGAAGTGAACGTTCTTCGGCAGATGCGGCGCCATGTCCTTGACCACCGCGCCCTTGACCGAGCCGACGTCGGAGATGACGGCGCCGGGCTTCAGATGCGCCGCAATCTCCTGTGCCACCGGGCCGCAGGCGCCGACGGGAATGCAGAGGATGACGAGATCGGCATCCTTCACCGCTTCCACATTGGTCGCCACGACCTTGTCGACGATGCCGAGCTCGAGCACGCGCGCGCGCGTCTTTTCGGAGCGCGCGGTGGTGACGATCTCGCCAGCCAAGCCTTGAAGCTTCGCTGCGCGTGCGATCGAGCCGCCGATCAGACCGAAGCCGATCAACGCGACGCGCTGGAAGTGCGGGTCCACGCTCATTTGCCGGCCATGAAGTCGCGCAGGGCCTCGACGACGAGGCGGTTGGCCTCCTCGGTGCCGATGGTCATGCGCAGCTGGTGGTGCAGGCCATAGTTCTTGAGCGCGCGCAGCACGAGGCCACGCTTGGTAAGATAGGCGTCTGCCGCGTCCGAGGTCTTGCCGGTTTCTGCGAAGTGGATCAGCACGAAATTGGCGACGCCAGGCGTCACCTTCAGACCGAGCTTGGTGATCTCTTCCGTGAGCCAGTTGCGCCAGGTCTCGGTGAACTGCTTCGACATCGCCTGGTGCGCGGTGTCCTCGATCGCGGCGACCGCGGCGTACATCGCCGGCGTCGACACGTTGAAGGGACCGCGGATGCGGTTGACGGCGTCGATGATGTGCTCGGGCCCGAACATCCAGCCGACGCGCAGCGCCGCAAGTCCGTGGATCTTGGAGAAGGTGTGCGTCACCACCGTATTCTCGGTGGTGGCGACCAGCTCGATCCCCATCTCATAGTCGTTGCGTGAGACGTAGTCGCAATAGGCGGCGTCCAGCACCAGCAGCACGTGCGAGGGCAGTCCGGCGCGCAGGCGCTTGACCTCGTCGAACGGGATATAGGTGCCGGTCGGGTTGTTGGGGTTGGCGAGCCAGACCAGCTTCGTCTTCGGCGTCACCGCTTTCAGGATCGCGTCGACGTCGCAGGTCAGGTTCTTTTCCGCGGCGACCACATTCTTGGCGCCAACCGCCATGGTCGCGATCGGGTAGACCAGGAACCCGTGTGTGGTCGAGATCGCCTCATCGCCGTGGCTGAGATAAGTGTGGGCGAGAAGGTTGAGGATCTCGTCCGAGCCGGCGCCGCAGATGATGCGGTTGGGATCGAGGCCGTAGTGGCGGCCGATCGCCTCACGCAGCACGCGCGAGGTTCCCTCCGGATAATCTTCCAGATGATCCGCCACGTGCTTGAAGGCCTCGATCGCCTTGGGCGAGGGTCCGAACGGCGTCTCGTTGGCCGAGAGCTTGAACACCTTGCGGCCCGGCTCGGCGACCGGAGTCTTGCCGGGCGTGTAGGGCGCAATATCGAGAATGCCGGGATTCGGCACGGGGCGGGACATCTTCAACTCCGGATAGGGGCTCAGGCGGTACGCGATTTACGATTTTTGCCCGGTCGGGGGCACCGTATAGCGCGTTGCGTGGCTGCCGACGAGGGCCGTGGAGCGCACCGAGGCCCCCGCTTCGATCAGGGCAGCCCTGATTTTGTCGATGCTGGTGGCTGATGTGACCGAGACCAGCAATGCAGCGCCATCGAAGGCGGTATCGGGCACCGCCACGATGTCGGCGAGCGGCGACAGTGTTCGTGCGACATCGGCGTTCCAGCCCGACACACGCACGCTGAAGGTTTCGACCTCCGTCACCACGGCGCTGTCGGCGACGCGCGAGATCGCGAACACCGGCAGCGCCGCCGGATGGTCGGCGCGCTCGACGAAAGGCAGGCGCGCGATGATCTTCGGCGCGCCGTGGGCTTCGAGCTCCAGCCACCACGGCGTGCGGCTCGATGTCGCCGAGACCAGCGCCAGATCGCCCTTGGATTTCGCCACCGCCTCGACCGCGGCCTGCGCGCTGAAATGCGCGACGTAAGGCACGGTGAAACCGAAATGGAAGCGCACGGAATCGCGCATGGCAGGTTCGCTCACCGAGATGTCGGCATGCACGGAGAACGGCGCCTGGACATAGGTGAAGGTCGAGATGATGACGCGCCAGATGCTCTCGACCGTGTCGAGCGGCAGGATGCCGCGATGGCGCTGCACGATCTCGCGCATCATCGAGGCCTCGCGCGCCGGCCGGAACGCCGAGCCGACCTCCTGGGTCTGCTTTACCTGGATCAGGCGGTCGATGATGTCGCCGCGCTGCATCAGGAGGCGATGCATGTCCGCGTCGATTGCGTCGATCTCGTTGCGCAATTCCTGGAGCGATGGTGGCGCGGGCGGACGTTTGGACATATCTGGCAGGAGCTGTTGTGAGGCTGCGGGGAATGTCCTGATTAGGCAGTCAGGCCGGCGAAAGCAAAGAGAAACGATGGCCTGCAATGCTGCCGGGCGGGGGACCATTTTGGTTAATCCGGACCGCGACTTGACGAAATCAGCCCAAGCCGGTAGATTTTTGCCTGTTCCGTGGTCATTTGAGCCGGCCGGCTTGCAGCCACGTTAAAAAACTCGCTAAACAGGCCGGGGACGCTTTCGATCCCGGCCGAACCTATCGTTCAGGCCGGGTTTTTCATGGCCTGATGTCAGTCGCGATCTGAAGTCCGATCGCAAACGAGGTCGATGGTCAGAGATGGTTGGCGTCAAGTCCGTACCCAGTCCCGCGATCAGTGCCGATGACCGGTCGCATGAGGTCGATCATCCGAGTTCGGAGGTCGCGCGTTTCGGCGCCGACCAGCCGCTGCGGCTCGACTGCGGCGTCGATCTCACCCCGTTCCAGATCGCCTACAAGACCTATGGCGAGCTCAACGCCGATCGCTCCAACGCGGTGCTGATTTGTCATGCGCTGACCGGCGACCAGCATGTCGCGAATGTGCATCCCGTCACCGGCAAGTCCGGCTGGTGGGAGACGTTGGTCGGCCCCGGCCGTCCGCTCGATCCTGACAGGTACTTCATCATCTGCTCCAACGTGATCGGCGGCTGCATGGGCTCGACCGGTCCTGCCTCGATCAATCCCGCCACCGGCAAGGTGTGGGGCCTGGATTTCCCCGTCATCACCATCCCCGACATGGTGCGCGCGCAGGCGATGCTGATCGACCGGCTCGGCATCGACACGCTGTTTGCCGTCGTCGGCGGCTCGATGGGCGGCATGCAGGTGCTGCAATGGACAGCGGCGTACCCTGCGCGCGTCTATTCCGCACTGGCGATTGCCTGTTCGACGCGGCACTCGGCGCAGAACATCGCCTTCCATGAGCTCGGCCGTCAGGCCGTGATGGCCGATCCCGACTGGCACAATGGCGCCTATGCTGATCAGGGCATCCATCCGCATCGCGGTCTCGCGGTCGCGCGCATGGCGGCGCACATCACCTATCTGTCGGACGCCGCGCTGCATCGCAAGTTCGGGCGCCGCATGCAGGACCGCGAACTGCCGACCTTCTCGTTCGATGCTGATTTCCAGGTCGAGTCCTATCTCCGCTACCAGGGCTCGTCCTTCGTCGAGCGCTTCGACGCCAATTCCTATCTCTACCTCACCCGCGCGATGGACTATTTCGACATCGCCGCGGACCATGGTGGCGTGCTCGCGAAAGCGTTCGCGGATATTCAGACTCGCTTCTGCGTGGTCTCCTTCACCAGCGACTGGCTGTTCCCGACCTCGGAATCGCGCGCGCTGGTGCACGCACTGAACGCGTCAAGCGCGCGGGTGTCGTTCGCCGAGATCGAGACCGATCGCGGCCACGACGCCTTCCTGCTCGACGTGCCCGAATTCTTCGACATCTCCCGCGCCTTCCTGCAATCGGCGGGCAAGGCGCGCGGGCTCACCTCCAAGGACGGCTGACATGTCCGCGCAAGAAGTGCTGCCGTTCAACGGTATCGTGACCACGCAATCGGGAAACTATCGCGCCGACCATTTGCTGGTCGCCGAAATGGTCAAGCCCGGCTCGAAAGTGCTCGACGTCGGCTGTGGCGAGGGGGATCTGCTTCAACTGCTGGAGACCCGCGGCATCGACGGCCGCGGCATCGAGCTGTCGCGGGAGGGCGTCAACCGCTGCGTGGCCAAGGGCCTTGCGGTGGTGCAGGGTGACGCCGACACCGACCTCGTCAATTATCCCGATGATGCCTTCGACTATGTGATCCTGTCGCAGACGCTTCAGGCGACACGCCAGCCCAAGGTCGTGCTGGAGAATCTCCTGCGCATCGGCCGGCGCGCCATCGTCTCGTTCCCCAATTTCGGCTTCTGGCGAATGCGGCTGCAGCTCCTGGTCGGCGGTCACATGCCGCGCACGGAGAATCTGCCGGCGAGCTGGTACGACACCGCCAACATCCATTTCTGCACCATCAAGGATTTCGTCGAGCTCTGCGAGGCCATCGGGGTCAAGATGGAACGCGCCGAAGCACTCGATCTCTACGGCCGCCCGCTGCGGCTACGCTTGCCATGGTGGGTGTGGAATCTGTTCGGCGAGCAGGGTGTATTTTTGCTGAGCCGGGGCGGGGGGAAGTAGTTTCTCCGTCATTCCGGGGCGCGCAAAGCGCGAACCCGGAATCCATTTTGCCTCAGTCTCTGCCGCTTGATGGATTCCGGGCCTGCGCCTTCGGCGCATCCCGGAATGACAAGTCAATGCGCCGCCAGCGACCGCGCATCCCGCACTGGCCACCGTCCCGCTTCCACCAGCGTCACGAACCGCTCCACGCTCTCGTTGAACAGCGCCGGTTCTTCGAGATTAAGCACGTGGCCCGACTTCGGAAACATCACGAGGCCCGCGGCCGGCAGATGCTTCTTCAGGAACAGGCTCGCTCCGATGCACGGATCATCCTCATCGCCGCAGATGATCAATGCCGGCGTCGCCACGCCCTTGATCGCGTCCGTCAGCGTGTAGATCGAAGGACGACCGCCCTGGAAGCCGCGCATCGTGTTCGCCGATCCCCTGGAATCGTGCCGCGCCAACGCGGCATAGAAATCAGCGTGGCCGCGCGGGTCCTTCACAAGGAAGGGAATCCGGCTCGGCGCCTCGCGCGTGACCTTTGCGACTTCGGCGGCGCCCAGCGTCTCGAACTGCTCGGCATTGGCGCGGCATTGCTTGCGCCAGGCTTCCAGGTTCTCGAGCTCGGATCCCGAGCCGACGCCGGCGAGTGTCATCGACAGCGCGCGCTGCGGCGCGTTCAGTCCGATCTGCAGCGATGAGTAGGCGCCCATCGAGAGGCCAACGAGATGCGCGCGTTCGATCTTGAGATGATCGAGCACGGCAAGCGCGTCGGTGTAGAAGTGTGCGTAGCTGTAAACGTCGCCATCAGGCACATCAGACGGCGTGTAGCCGCGCGCGGAATAGGTGATGCAACGGTGGCCGCGCGAGAAGTAGCGCATCTGCGGCTCCCAATTGGTGTAGTCGGCCGCGAACTCGTGCAGAAAAATGATCGGTGTTCCCTGACCCGCTTCTTCGAAATAGATGCGGACGTCGTCATTCGTTGTGGCGTGGGGCATTAACTGTTTCCCTCTCTTCGAGCCGCGTGCAGAGGATCGCAGTTAATGCTGATGTCCGCAATGAGGCAGCATCGAACCAGCCTTGCCGCAAAATCATTGCAGCTATTCGCCTCCACCGCGTCTTTTTCTCGCCACATCGGACGGCTTAACGGCCCGACGGATGTCGGCCACCGCACGGGCCGATTGGAAGTGGGGGTGTCAACGAAGGATGAAGAATGGTTGAGTTGTTTGCGTCTCGCCTGTCGCGTTGTGTTATCGCGCTGGCGTTCTTCTTCGCGGCTTTTGCCGCGTTCGTTTCTCCGGCCTCAGCGCGGCCGCATCATCGTCAAAGCGCAGAGCGGCACGCTTACGTGCATCACGCCAGCAGATATCATCACTACCGACACACGGACCGCAGCTCGCGCTTCGAGCGCAGCGCAGTGGCGTTGCGGGCGGGTGGATTCGCCAACACGCAGGCCAGCTATGATCCGAGCGCCAATGCCGGTGCGAGCATGAGCGGCGGCTTCGGTGGTGGATCGGGCCTCGTGTCGGAGGCGCGCCGTTATCTCGGTGGCAACCCGACCGGGCGCGGCAGCCTGTGGTGCGCGCGCTTCATGAACATGGTGCTGGAGAAGACCGGTCACCAAGGCACCGGCTCCGACATGGCGAACTCGTTTGCGCGTTACGGCACGCGCGTTTCCGGCCCGCAGGTCGGCGCCATCGCAGTAATGTCGCGCGGCGGCCGCGGCGGTCATGTCGGCATCATCACCGGCATCGACGCGCAGGGGAATCCGATCATGATCTCCGGCAACAACGGCAACCGCGTTCGCGAGGCGCCGATCTCGCGCGGCCGGATCTATGCGTATGTGATGCCGAACTAACGACGGAGCCGCAGGCGGGCAGAGGGCGAAGCGCCGTGCCCGCCTGCCGAATGATGCAACTGCTATTGTTGAAGGCGTGCAGTGATGTGGCCTTTGACAGGCATCGGCATGTCGCTTGCCGGTGCTGGCAGCGTCAGTCTGGGCAGGACCTCGTTACGCAAGGCGGCGTCGAGGTCGGCGTCGCCGGATGGTTTGGTCAGCTGAACCCGGGTGACGTGTCCCTTCGGATCGACCCATATCTCGCACCGGACCTCAAAGGGTTTGTCGCGAGTCCTGGCGTTCGCTCTCATCGCGGCCTCGAGAGCGCTCTGAACTGCATTTGCATAGGCTGCCCAGCGGGTGCCGTTCAATTTGTGCGTATCGGATTGAGCCGGATTTTCCGAACCGCCGAAGTTGAGCGGTGGTGGCTCGTCGGCAGGCCGATGGCCAGGTTCGTCGGCGAGAGGTTTGCCGATCGCCGGCGGTGGCGGCAGGTCATCGTCAGGCGCGGCCTTGCCGGCATCCTGCGCCCAAGACGGCAAGCACGACAGCCGGCTCAATGCCAGCAGCCCGACGGCAAGCGCGAATTGCCAGCGCCGCGACCGAATCCTGGTCGGCGTGGCAGTGGTCTTGCAGACTCGCAGGTACGAAGAAGGCATGCGCACCGTTGGCCGACATCGATTGGGTTCTCAACGTTAGACGACCGGGACGGGAACAATCCGCAAAATGAGACGAGCCTCGCGGCTCACACCAATCTCGGCTCCTCCACCGCAACCGCATCGCCCACGCGGATCTCGCCGTCCGCCACCACTTCGGCGTAGATGCCGCAGTCCATATGGCCGAGATGGCGCGAGAGCGTCGGCGGTATTTCGAGATCGCGCTTCGCCGTCACCGGATCCACATTCGTGGCTGGGCAGCGGACGATGCGCTTGACCACTTTCAGCCGCGCTTGCCCGATCGCGAGGGTCTGGCCGACCAGTTCGAGCTCGGACCAGGCCGGCCAGCCCTTGACGTAGAGATTGGCGCGGAAGCGCAGCGGATTGACGGCAACGCCGCCAAGCATGGTCTCGATGGCGCGAACGCTCTCGATATTGATGATCGACACGACCTTGCGGGCGACGTCTGAAAAGCTGTGGTCGCGGCCGGACAGCACTTTGGGCGGGCCCTTCAGCTCCGGCTGAAAATTCTCGGTGAAGAAGCCCTCGATCGCGGCGCGCCCGGCCGCGGTTTCCAAGTCGCCGCTGGCGACGATCTGGCCGTCCTTGCGGATGGTCAGGCAGTTGGTCGCGTCCTCGAAACGACTGTCAAGCGAGGCCAACCGCTCGTTCCGGGCCAGCATCAGGAACTGGATCTTCGGCTTCCACTCGGGGGCTTCCGGATCGAACCCGCTCGGGCCGTTCTCGATCGCATAGCGGCGGTCGGCCGGCAGGGTCTGGCCTGACCGCAGCGGAACCCGAGGAAGTGGTTCCGGCGTCAGGCCCTTGATCGGGTAGCGGTAAAGGCCGGTGATTTCGGCGGTCTGGCTGGATGTCTTTGAGTTCATGGGCCTACTTAGGGGATTCCGGCCGCTCCCGCCAAGCCGGCGATCAGCGCACGAAATTGTGAACCCGCCTCTTTCGATCCGAGGGCATGCTTCCCACATCTGGATCAGGCCGGCGCCAGCGTCGGTTGATAACGACCGCTTTTGGTTGAGGAACGTCAACGCATCACGCGGAAACCCAATGAAGATGCCGTTTGGGGTGCCTTAAAGGGCCCCGGTGGCAGGCCGAGGGACAGACAAGACATGAATATCGACAAATATACCGAACGCTCCAGGGGCTTCATCCAGTCCGCTCAGTCGCTCGCGGTGCGCGAGGGGCATCAGCAGTTCTCGACCCTTCACATGTTGAAGGTGCTGCTCGACGACAATGAGGGGCTGGCTTCCGGTCTCATTGACCGCGCCGGCGGCAATTCCCGTGCAATTCTGAAGGCGACCGAAGAGGCCCTGAACAAGGTGCCGAAGGTTAGTGGCGGCGGCGCCGGGCAGATTTATCTTGCGCCCGAGCTCGCACGTACCTTCGACGCCGCTGAAAAGGCCGGCGAGAAGGCCGGCGACAGCTTCGTCACGGTCGAGCGGCTGCTGCTCGGCCTCACGCTGGAGAAGACCAGCGAGGCAGGCAGCATCCTCGCCAAGGGCGGCGTCACGGCGCAAAATCTCAACGCCGCGATCGAGGCGCTGCGCAAGGGCCGCACCGCGGACTCTGCGACCGCCGAGAACGCCTATGACGCGCTGAAGAAATATGCCCGTGACCTGACCCAGGCTGCGCGCGACGGCAAGCTCGACCCGGTCATCGGCCGCGACGAGGAGATCCGCCGCACGATCCAGGTGCTGTCGCGCCGGACCAAGAACAATCCTGTCCTGATCGGTGAGCCCGGCGTCGGCAAGACCGCCATCGCCGAAGGGTTGGCGTTGCGCATCGTCAATGGCGACGTGCCGGAGAGCCTCAAGGACAAGAAGCTGCTCTCGCTCGATTTGGGCGCACTGATCGCGGGCGCGAAATACCGCGGCGAGTTCGAGGAGCGGCTGAAGGCCGTGCTTCAGGAGGTCACCGCGAGCGAAGGCAATTTCATCCTGTTCATCGACGAGATGCACACGTTGATCGGCGCGGGCAAGGGCGACGGCGCGATGGACGCGTCCAACCTGCTCAAGCCGGCGCTGGCCCGCGGCGAGCTCCACTGCATCGGCGCGACCACGCTCGACGAATATCAGAAGCACGTCGAGAAGGATGCGGCGCTGGCCCGGCGTTTCCAGCCGATCTTCGTCAGCGAGCCCTCGGTCGAGGACACGATCTCGATCCTGCGCGGCCTCAAGGACAAGTACGAGCAGCACCATGGCGTACGGATCACCGATTCTGCGCTCGTGGCCGCCACGACCCTGTCCAACCGCTACATCACCGACCGCTTCCTGCCCGACAAGGCGATCGACCTGATGGACGAGGCCGCGGCGCGGCTGAAAATGCAGGTAGATTCCAAGCCGGAAGAGCTGGATTCGCTCGACCGTGAGATCATCCGGCTCAAGATCGAGCAGGAAGCGCTCAAGAAGGAAAGCGACCTCGGGTCCAAGTCCCGTCTCGAGACGCTCCAGAAGGAGCTCGCCGAGCTCGAGGAGAAGTCTGCGGCACTGACGGCGCGCTGGAGCGCGGAGAAGAACAAGCTCTCCAACGCCCAGAAGCTGAAGTCGGAGCTCGACGCTCTCCGCGTCGACCTGGCCGACGCGCAGCGGCGCGGCGAATTCCAGAAGGCGGGCGAGCTGGCCTATGGCCGGATCCCGCAGCTGGAGAAGCAGCTCGCCGATATCGAGGCGCGCGAAGGCACCAGTGAGATGATGGAGGAGGCGGTGACCGCCAACCACATCGCGCAGGTGGTCTCGCGCTGGACCGGCGTGCCGGTCGACAAGATGCTGGAGGGCGAGAAAGAGAAGCTCCTGAAGATGGAGGAGCAGCTCGGACAGCGCGTCGTCGGCCAGGCTGAGGCCGTGCGTGCGGTCGCAACCGCCGTGCGTCGTTCGCGCGCGGGCCTGCAGGATCCGCACCGGCCGACCGGCTCGTTCATGTTCCTGGGCCCCACCGGCGTCGGCAAGACCGAGCTGACGAAAGCTCTTGCGGAGTACCTCTTCAATGACGAGACCGCGATGGTCCGCCTCGACATGTCCGAGTACATGGAGAAGCATTCGGTCTCGCGGCTGATCGGCGCGCCTCCGGGCTATGTCGGTTATGACGAGGGCGGTGCGCTCACCGAAGCGGTGCGGCGCCGGCCTTACCAGGTCGTACTATTCGACGAGATCGAGAAAGCGCATCCTGACGTCTTCAACGTCCTGTTGCAGGTGCTCGACGACGGCCGACTGACCGATGGCCAGGGCCGTACCGTCGATTTCCGCAACACGCTGATCATCATGACCTCGAACCTCGGTTCCGAGTATCTGGTGAATCAACCCGAGGGCGAGGACACCTCAGCCGTGCGTGACCAGGTGATGGGGATGGTGCGGGGACATTTCCGCCCCGAATTCCTCAACCGCGTCGACGAGATCATCCTGTTCCATCGCCTGCAGCGGAGCGAGATGGGCCGGATCGTTGAGATCCAGTTCGCGCGGCTTCAGAAGCTCTTGACCGATCGCAAGATCGTGCTGACGCTCGATGCCGCAGGGCGCGACTGGCTGGCTGCCAAGGGCTGGGATCCCGCCTACGGCGCCCGGCCGCTGAAGCGGGTGATCCAGCGCTACCTCCAGGACCCGCTCGCCGAGATGATCCTGGCCGGCGATGTCAGGGATGGCGACACGGTCGCGATCTCGTCGGAAGGCAACGTGCTGACCTTCAACGGCAAGGCGCCGCAGACCGCGGAAATCACGCAGTTCGAGGCGCCGGTGACGAAGCGAAAGCTGAACTGATCATCGCTCACGTCGAAACGAAAAAGCCCCGGAGAGATGTCCTCTCCGGGGCTAATTTTTTGCCTTCGGGGCTCGAAGACTAGCGATTGCTTACCTGCAACGGCCCGCCCGTCGCGTCCGACATCCTTGCAATCGCACCGTTGCGGCCGCTCATCATGCCGTCGAGACGGTCGCGCTCCTTCTCGAAGCCGGCGAGCATCGGGCCTTCCAGCGAACGGCCGCGCGGCAGTTTCACGCGCATCGGGTCGACGAAGCGGCCGTTGACCAGGATTTCGTAGTGGACGTGCGGGCCGGTCGACTGGCCGGTCGAGCCGACAAAGCCGATGACCTGGCCCTGCCGCACCTTCTTGCCGGGCTCCATGCCCTTGGCGAAGGCCGACATATGGCCGTAGGCGGTCTCGTAGCCGTTGTTGTGCTTGATGCGGACGTATTTGCCGTAGCCGCCTTCGAGCTGGGCCTTCTCGATCACGCCGTTGCCGGCGGCGAAGATCGGCGTGCCGTAGGTTGTGGCCCAGTCGACGCCGGTGTGCATCTTCACATAGCCGAGGATCGGATGGCGGCGGCCGCCGAAGCCGGAGCGCATGATGGCGCTGTTGACGGGCTTGCGGACCAGGAACTTCTTCGCGCTCTTGCCGGTCTCGTCATAGTAGTCGACGACGCCGTCGTCGGGGCTCTGATAGCGATAATATTTCTTGGTTTCGCCGCCGACCGTGAGCGAGGCGAACAGCACTTCGCTCTTGTCGGTCGCCGTCGTGCCTTCCTCTTCACCGGCGTAGAACACGTCGAACGAGTCGCCCGGCGCGACCTTGCGCTGGAAATCGACGTCGTACGAGTAGATCTTGATCATGTCGTCGATGACCGGCATCGGCACTTTGTTGCGCATCGCGGTCTCGTAGATGCTCTGGTAGAGCCGCACGCCGCTGCCGTCATCATCGTCATCGTCTTCGCTGCTGGTGTTGGCCGTGGCGTCGGCGACGGTGTTCATGCTGGAGACGTCGACCGCGACGTATTTGCCGAGATCGGACAGCGCCGCGATCGCCTCGACCACGGTGTCGTTAGCGACGACCACGCGGTAGGGCTGCAGCCTTGCGCCGGGGCTTGCGGGCGCCATCAGGATGCGAAGCTTTTCGCCTTCCTTCAGGCCGCCGTCGCGGCCGCGCGGACCGAGTGTTGCGGCGATCGATTTGATTTCATCAGGCGTGGCGCCGAGATCGCGCAGCACGGAGGAGACCGAGTCGCCCTTCTTGACGACGTGGACGCGCTCGCCGTTGGGATTGCCGCCGGTGATCTGCTCCTTGGTCTTCGGCAGCAGCGTGACGTTTTCCGGCACCACGCGCGTCTCGAAGCCTGCGTACGGATCAGACGGCGACGCCTCGGTGGCGTAGGCCATCTTCATCTCGGACCTGTTAGGATCGGACCTGCCGGTCGCGCCGGAGACGTCAGCGGTCGCATTGGCGAGCGAGGCGTAGCGCACCCCGCCATTGCCGCGCCAATTGGCGGCATCGCGCACCCGCATCAGGATGTCGTCGAGCGCCACCACCGCAGAAATCTTGGCTTTCGGCAGCACCGGCGAGAGATCCTTGGTGACGAAGGACACCTCGGCATCGGGCTCGACGGCCTCGGGATTGTTGGGATCGTCGGTCGCGGTCTTCGGATCGGAGCCGACGTCGGTCAGCATACGCTGCGCGTTGAACGGCGGAATCTTCGCCGACAGATCGCTCGTCGTCATCGACAGATTGCCGGCGATCCGGACGAAGGGGCGCACGCGCATCACATCGCGGTTGCCGACGCGGGCGACCGTCGAGACGCGCACGATGTTGCGCGATGCGGTCGAGTCGTTCGGCGGCGGCAGACGATCGCTCTTGTGCAGCGTCGCCGTGCGATCGGCCGCGCCGAAGGCACCACGCAGCGCGCCCTCGACCCGCTCGGGAACCTTGGCGAAGGTCATTTCGCCGTCGAGAGACGCGAAAACGGCGCCGCCGATCAGGGCTGCGCCGCAGAGTCCGGTCAGAATTGTTCCGCTGAACCATTGCACCGAGACGCGACGGCGATCGATGACGGCAGCTTCCGAACCATCGACGGACAGCGGCGGCTCGTGGCCGAGATCGATGATCCCGGTCTCACGCCCGTAAGCGCCGCGTGACGTCCTCTGGTTCAACCCAAGTCCCCCAATCAACGACCCGAGCCCTTCGCCTCAAACCTTTCCCGGTCGCCCTCTTGCAGGGGCATCGCAGGAGAAGTCATACCGCACAGGTGCTCGCGCTCAGAAGGCCCCGAGACAGGGCCCGGCCGAAATTACGAACAGCAAGGCAGGTGAAGGTCGCTCGGTGTCTTTCGAATGTCCGAAGAAGGCCGCGTCATCGTCAGATCGCCTTCCTCTGAACCCCACGAAAATCGCTGGCAGCCCCCACTGGCGTCCCCGCGATTCAAGTTTGTGTCATACCAGAACGCCGCGGGATTGTGGCTCTAGTACGGCGCCTCAGATGGAAAAAGATTCCTGAACGGCTAGGCGCAGGGGGCTTAGGGCCGGGCGGCAGGAGAGGCGCCCCAGCCCGCGTCCGGGGTCCCTCCGTGCCCCATCCAGGTCCCCTCCCGAGCCCCCTGCCGAGCCTCCTGAGGCCCAAACTTTTTTTCAGATTTTTTACCGTGAGAACTCGTTCCGTGCATTCACGGGCCTCCTAATCGATTGGAATCGCTCGATTTTTTTCGACAATCCACTGTGCGACGATTTGTTGACGATTGGCGTTGACAGCCCGGAAGGTGGGGCCTATAACCCCAACCACTGAGCGCGGCGCCGCCGGGTCACTGACCAAGGCGAGCGAACGCGCCACTGATGCTCCTCACCTTGTTGAGTGACACAACAGCCGACACCATCGGTTGGAGTCATTCGACGTCGGTAAGGGTGTCGGAACCCTTCCACTCTGGAAGGTTGGGGCCTCCACGGTCCCGGGCTGTTTGACAAGTGAAGATGAAGAAAGAGAAACGTGGACGGCGGAGTCCTTGCGCCTCTCGGAATACTTGAGAGCTTCGGCTTTTGAGTTCTGAGAGAGGACGAAAGACTTCGGCGGTACACGTTTCAAAGGAAACACCATCGTTGCCAGCGATGTGAATCGCAGGCAGCAAGTCGATTTCGGTCGACAATGGTGGGACCTCGTCAAACGTTGTGATCAGCCGGTTCAAAGTTCAAGTCCAACTTGAGAGTTTGATCCTGGCTCAGAGCGAACGCTGGCGGCAGGCTTAACACATGCAAGTCGAGCGGGCGTAGCAATACGTCAGCGGCAGACGGGTGAGTAACGCGTGGGAACGTACCTTTTGGTTCGGAACAACACAGGGAAACTTGTGCTAATACCGGATAAGCCCTTACGGGGAAAGATTTATCGCCGAAAGATCGGCCCGCGTCTGATTAGCTAGTTGGTAGGGTAATGGCCTACCAAGGCGACGATCAGTAGCTGGTCTGAGAGGATGATCAGCCACATTGGGACTGAGACACGGCCCAAACTCCTACGGGAGGCAGCAGTGGGGAATATTGGACAATGGGGGCAACCCTGATCCAGCCATGCCGCGTGAGTGATGAAGGCCCTAGGGTTGTAAAGCTCTTTTGTGCGGGAAGATAATGACGGTACCGCAAGAATAAGCCCCGGCTAACTTCGTGCCAGCAGCCGCGGTAATACGAAGGGGGCTAGCGTTGCTCGGAATCACTGGGCGTAAAGGGTGCGTAGGCGGGTTTTTAAGTCAGGGGTGAAATCCTGGAGCTCAACTCCAGAACTGCCTTTGATACTGAAGATCTTGAGTCCGGGAGAGGTGAGTGGAACTGCGAGTGTAGAGGTGAAATTCGTAGATATTCGCAAGAACACCAGTGGCGAAGGCGGCTCACTGGCCCGGTACTGACGCTGAGGCACGAAAGCGTGGGGAGCAAACAGGATTAGATACCCTGGTAGTCCACGCCGTAAACGATGAATGCCAGCCGTTAGTGGGTTTACTCACTAGTGGCGCAGCTAACGCTTTAAGCATTCCGCCTGGGGAGTACGGTCGCAAGATTAAAACTCAAAGGAATTGACGGGGGCCCGCACAAGCGGTGGAGCATGTGGTTTAATTCGACGCAACGCGCAGAACCTTACCAGCCCTTGACATGTCCAGGACCGGTCGCAGAGATGTGACCTTCTCTTCGGAGCCTGGAACACAGGTGCTGCATGGCTGTCGTCAGCTCGTGTCGTGAGATGTTGGGTTAAGTCCCGCAACGAGCGCAACCCCCGTCCTTAGTTGCTACCATTTAGTTGAGCACTCTAAGGAGACTGCCGGTGATAAGCCGCGAGGAAGGTGGGGATGACGTCAAGTCCTCATGGCCCTTACGGGCTGGGCTACACACGTGCTACAATGGCGGTGACAATGGGATGCTAAGGGGCGACCCTTCGCAAATCTCAAAAAGCCGTCTCAGTTCGGATTGGGCTCTGCAACTCGAGCCCATGAAGTTGGAATCGCTAGTAATCGTGGATCAGCACGCCACGGTGAATACGTTCCCGGGCCTTGTACACACCGCCCGTCACACCATGGGAGTTGGTTTTACCTGAAGACGGTGCGCTAACCGCAAGGAGGCAGCCGGCCACGGTAGGGTCAGCGACTGGGGTGAAGTCGTAACAAGGTAGCCGTAGGGGAACCTGCGGCTGGATCACCTCCTTTCTAAGGATGATCCTTCAGCGAGCTTCGGCTCACTATCGGATCGTTTTAGAAACATCAGTGGCCAACGGTCGTCAGGATCGTTGAGCTGCATTGGCGGGATTTCGCCGTCTACGTTTCTCTTTCTTCGCGGACGAACACGCGCTGGGGCTGCAACCTTGCAGATCCCTGGTCCTTGACTGGATATGCGTTAGGGGCTTGTAGCTCAGTTGGTTAGAGCGCGCGCTTGATAAGCGTGAGGTCGGAAGTTCAAGTCTTCCCAGGCCCACCACACTCATCGAGTGAGCATTCGTCTTCTGGTTACGGGGCCATAGCTCAGCTGGGAGAGCGCGTGCTTTGCAAGCATGAGGTCGTCGGTTCGATCCCGTCTGGCTCCACCAGATGGTTTGATCACCGAGATCGTGCACCGTCGTCCGCGAAACATCACTTCGCATCCTGCTAGTCTGGATAGACAGCAAGATGCGTGTTTTCTGACATCGTAAAGAGGAGATCGATCCGAGTTGGGTCGTGCAGCAGATTGTTGCGCGAATCCTTCATTATCTCCGGATCATTTTCGGCGCTCACGCGCTTTTCTGGTGTGGCTCACAAGGCTGCATCTGAAGAACGAGTGAGTTGTAAAATGATCCTTTTAGCGAAGCTTGACCGCCTCGCTATCGGAACGATCTTACGAAGCAAGCTGGTCTTTCTAATCATTGTCCGGCTGTACGTAGCGTTCATCGAGGGCGCGTGCCGAAAGGCAATCGTACAGACAACATTCTGCCGAGTGTGTGGACATTGATAATGAGAGCAATCAAGTGCCTTAAGGGTGTTCGGTGGATGCCTTGGCGCTGAGAGGCGATGAAGGACGTGCTACGCTGCGATAAGCCGTGGGGAGCTGCGAAGAAGCTTTGATCCGCGGATTTCCGAATGGGGAAACCCACCTTCGATAGCCGGAACTCCAAGACCTTGTGTCTTGGTGTTCGACCAGAAATGATCGGGACCATGACCTCAGAGGTTTTGGATTTCCGGTTATCAAGAGAAGGTATGAGACTTCTGAATACATAGGAGGTTTCAAGCAAACCCAGGGAACTGAAACATCTAAGTACCTGGAGGAAAGGACATCAACAGAGACTCCGTTAGTAGTGGCGAGCGAACGCGGACCAGGCCAGTGATACATCAAAGACAATCGGAACCAGTCAGGAAAGCTGGGCCTCAGAGGGTGATAGCCCCGTACGAGTAATGCGATGATGTATCCACGAGTAAGGCGGGACACGTGCAATCCTGTCTGAACATGGGGGGACCACCCTCCAAGCCTAAGTACTCCTCAGCGACCGATAGTGAAC
>NZ_JARXWB010000002.1:532500-535344 GCF_029892425.1 Bradyrhizobium sp. BR13661
AGACTTGTTGGCGTTTCCGAATGGTCCCTTAGGGGGCCTTGTTGCTGGAATTCCGATCGTTGCGGTTCCGCAGGCGAGGATGACCGGCCGCCTCGCGGGAATCAAGCCTGATGCCGCTTCCCGGCGCCTATGCCGCAGTGTCGCGGAAGCGCAGATGGCATCCGGAGGAAGGTGCGCTATCTCCTCCCGCTCGCAGCACCATAAGCGGGGTAGGGGCCGGGGAGAGGCTGTCTCGACAAAGAAGACACCCCGCTTGTTGCGTTGCAGAAACCAATGGCCGCCATCGACGGCCCCGCCATGCGCAAGGCGGCCCGCCCCAAATTGAAAAATTTCAACGCTCGGGGCATTCTGGTCGCATGATTTCAATATTGATTCTTGTCGCGGCTATTACCGCCGTTGCATTGACGGAACGGAGTGAGGAACATCTGCCATTTGCAGTTGCAGCTCTTCTCTTCAATGCCGATCTGCTTCTGGTGTTTCTCGGCGATGCCGAGCGAGCGATCCTGCTTTCCGGTTTGTTCGCAGTCGCCATCGCCGGCATATCGTCAGTCAAATTCCATCACAGCGCGCTCAAGCTGACCGTTTCCGATTTGCCTCTGGCCTTCGCAGGCACGGTCCCGTTTTTCGTGCTGTTCGGCGAGACAAGAGCGGGGGAGGGAGCGAACCTCCCTTCGCGGCACATGAGACCTGATCTCATCACGCTCTAGCTCGGAGCGCTATGTCGGGATAGCGGACTTGATCCGCCGCTCATCGCGGTTTGATTACGCAGGTTGCGGGACCCGAACGCCGCGCAACCCGGCTTCGTTGATGGCTTTCTGGACGGTCCCGTCAGTCCGCGCTTTGCTGACGAATGCGTCGATCATCGGAAGGGCGTCAGCGGCTCTCTTGCGAACCCCAATCGCCATTTGCACGACATTGAATTGCCCCGGCAGAACGCGTGCGCCGGGCAGGGCATCGGCGATGCGATGGGCAAGGTGCAGGTTTTCGCCGTAGACGTCGGCCTTTCCCGTCGCCAGCGCGTCGCGTGCTGCTTCGAAGCCACCTGGCACCGGCACGATCTCGGCATTCTTGATCAGACGCTGCAAGACATTGTGAGGTGCGCTGCCCTTTGCCACAGCGATTTTCACACCCGCACGATCGACATCGCCGGCGCTCGTCGGGGCCGCCCCTGCGCGCGCAACATAGCCGTTGTCGACCTCCATGAACGTTTTGCTGAAAGTCAGGTACTCGGCACGAGATGGGTCCCGCGCCGCAAGCCCGATGTCCCAGTCGTCGGTCGCAAGGCTCTCATTGTATTGTGCAGGGTTGTCGTAAGGCCGGAGCTCTATCGGAACGGCAAGTTGCGCAGCAAGCGCTTGGACCATTGCAACCGAAACGCCGCCCAGTGTGCCGTCAGGTTGTCGCGTGACCAAAACAGGGTTGGAAGCGATCACGGCGGCGCGCAGTTTGCCGGTCGGAGCCAATGCGCTGGCAGATGATGGCATTTGTGCTCCTGCTCGGGCGTGCGTCCAGACGGTGGCGGCTGCCGAAATGATGCCGATGATCGCGTCTCTCCGTGTCCACATGGCGCAATCCGACCCATGATTTGTGCGACCCGATCTTACGCCGCGCGTCAGATGCGACAAGGCGGCGGTAAGCTGCATTTGAATGCGCGCAAAGTTTTCCAACCAACCATGTGCGTCCTCGGATATATTTCAATCCATCGGAACTTTTTGAAAAACTCTACACCCGTTTAAGTTCTCCATTCGGCCCCGCCTCCCGACATATTCCAGACGTCGGCCGGGCAATGTTTTTTGCACATGTATCCCTCCGTTCGTCTCATCGATTCGGAGGAGTCTTTTTTGCGGTGCCTTAACAGCCATCGATTTCAAACATGTCTCTTTTCGCACCAGATGCGCGACGCCGCGCAATCAATTGTCCCAACGCAGCGCGCCGTATCTGCCACCTCATTGTGCTGGCATGTGCTCTCGCAGTCATTGGATTCCCGGGTTCTGCGGCTCTGGCTCGATGCTCGGCCCACGATGTCCTGGCGAACAAGCTCACCTCCAGCCAGCACATGGTCGCGCCCCGGCAGGCGATCAAGTCCGAGCGCGATGTCGAGACCTGGAAGGCGATTGCGATCGGCACTTTCGCCAGTTCGCTCGAGCTGCGCAATCACCTGGATGATCTGGGTTGCAGTGTTGGCGGCCAAGCCGGCGAAATCCTTGCGCGACCGACGTTCACCCTTGCTTCCCACAGGGAGCAGGCGGAGCTGGTTCTGGTGACGCCGCTGCAACTGGGATTTACAACCGATACCGTGACACTGGCCAATCTCTACGCCCGCGCGCGACAAATTGGCATCGCACTCGCAAGGCCCGAGATCGCTCCGCAGCTGCGCATCCAATATGTCGACCAGCCCATGGGCGAATTTCTCGCGATCGGCATGGAGCCGATCAAGACATGGGGCGGCGAACCGATGATTCTGAGTGTCGCCAATGGCGGTGCTGGATTGATCCTGATCGCTCAAGACGGCGGACCCCAGGCGGAGGTGCCCGTGACGTCTCGGTTCGTCTTTGAGCGTTCAAATCAATCTGTCCCGGGTGCCGGACCGATGGACCACGCGGCGGCATTGTTGGCGCGCTAAAGAAGATCGCCCGCAAATATGGCAGCCAGTCCCCTGCGGCCATCCTTCGAGACGCCCGCCGTTGGCGGGCCCTCAGGATGAGGACAGAGTGTGCGGCCCTGGCTTCGACGAGCACCGATGCTGCTCAGCCTCATCCTTGTAAGTCACGACACGCTGGATCGGCTAGATTGGCCGATATGGTGACGGACGGGAGACCGCTTCATCCTAGGGCTTTGAAGCCC